>NZ_JPLW01000001.1:1137754-1219304 GCF_000754115.1 Amycolatopsis sp. MJM2582 | reverse complement strand
CCAGTCCGGTGGTCAGTTCGTCGAGGACGGCGACCTCGGGGCGGCCGACCAGCGCGAGCGCGATCGAGACGCGCTGCTTCTGACCGCCGGAAAGCTTGCCGAAGTACTTGTCCCGCTGCCCGGTGAGACCGAGCTTCGCGAGCAGGTCGCCGGTGTCGGCGGGGTTCGCGTAGAAGGAGGCGTAGAGGTCGAGCGCCTCGTGGACCTTGATCTTGTCGGGCAGGCGGCTCTCCTGCAGCTGCGAGCCGAGGCGCTGCCGCAGGGCGGCGTGGTCCTTGCCCGGGTCGAGCCCGAGGACCGACATGGAGCCCGAGTCCGGCGTACGCAGTCCCTGGAGGCATTCGACCGTGGTGGTCTTGCCGGCGCCGTTGGTCCCGAGGATCCCGAAGATCTCGCCTTGTTCCACGTGGAACGAAACGTCGTCGACCGCGACGTGCTCCCCGTACGTCTTGCGGAGGTTGGTGACTTCGATGATTGGCATGCGAAAAACGTTATGGCGCAACGGACTTGGCCAGAATGGCGCTGAACCCACAGCTGGGGTGGGGCTGGACCCACCCTGATCGGGGGCCTGCGGTCACTGTGCCGGGCGGGGGCGGTGGGGAAGACTTCGTCGCATGATCCGCACCTATCTCACCTCCGTGCGCCGGGGCTTCGTGCTCGCGGGCTTGGCGCTGGTGAGCTGGCTGGACCTGCTGCTCGAACTGGTGGGTTTCTGCCTGCTCTGTGTGGGCCTGGTCTTCGCCTACACGCTCGCGCTCGAAGGGACGCGTCCGCGTGCCGCGCTCACCCGGCGTCTGGCCGGACGCTGGTGCGGGGTCGAGGTCGAGCCGCCCTATCGGCCGGCGCCGCCCGAACCGGAACGTGAGCGCGACGGCTGGTACCGCGACGGGAACAGCCTGTTCAAGCGGTCGTGGTTCATCAAGTGGACCAAACGGTTCGAGTGGATCTCCGACGATCCGGCGACCGGCCGCGATCTCGGCTGGCAGCTGTGGAATCCGTTGGCCGGTCTGGTGCTCGTGCCCGCGGTCCTGCTGGCCGGGCCGCGCGCGCTTCGCCTGTACGGGAAGTGGACGCGCTGGTGGCTCGGGCCTCGTCCGGCCCGCACCGGCGACGGCTGGCTCAAGACGAGGCTGAAGGCGCTCGGTTTCCAGCTGGGGCTGTTCGCGCTTTCCGTCGCGCAGCTCGGAATGGCGATCCCGACGCTGCTCACCCTGATCTGCCCGGCGCCGCTGTTCCCGGCGATGGTCGTCGCCGGTCGTTCGGTGACCGACACCCTGCGCCGCGAGGCCAAGAACTGGACCGGCGTGCGGATCGACCGGCCGTATCTGCCGGAGCCGCCGTTTCCCGTGCCGCGGGCGGACGGGATGTACCGGTACGGACGGCAGCTGTACGACACGCCGTGGTGGCCGGCGCGCCTCGCGCGGTTGCGCTGGGCGATATCCGACCGCGCCACCTGGCGTGACCTGGCGGCCGCGGTGGTCAACTCCGTGGTCCTGCTGCTGATGGTGGTGCCGACGGCGGCGCTGGTGTTCGGCGGTCTCTGGGGTGTGGTGGCGCTGTGGATCTGGCGGCCGTTCGGGCAAGCGCTCGCGCTGACGCCGGTGGCCCTGGCAGCCTCCGCCGCCGGGCTGGTCCTGACACCCTGGCTCGCCCGTCTGGGAGCGCGCTTCGCGAAGGTGCTTCTCGGTCCGACAGAAGCTTCGCGGCTGGGGCAGCGTGTCGAGCGGTTGAAGCAGACACGGACCGACGCGTCGGTCGCGCAGGCCGCCGAGCTGCGGCGGATCGAGCGGGATCTGCACGACGGCGTCCAGTCGCGGTTGGTCGCGATGGGCATGAAGCTGGGCGCGGTCGAAGCGCTGATCGACAGCGACCCGGCCGCGGCGAAACGGCTGGCCGCCGAGCTACGGCAGACGTCGTCCGAGACGCTGACCGAGTTGCGGCTGCTGGTGCGCGGGATTCACCCGCCGGTGTTGTCCGAGCGCGGGCTCGGTGACGCGGTGCGGGCGATGGCGCTCGACAGTCCGCTGCGGGCTTCGGTGAACGGCACCCTGCCCCGGCTCGAACAGCCCGCGGAGGCTTGCGCGTACTTCGCGGTCAGCGAGTTGCTGGGCAACGCCGCGAAGCACGGCGAGGCGCGGAGAGTGTCGATCGAACTGGGTTACGACGACGGTCTGTTGCGGATCGAGGTGACCGACGACGGTAAGGGCGGCGCGAACGCGGCCAGGGGAAGCGGGATTCGCGGGATCGAACGCAGACTGGGCGCCTTCGACGGTACTTTTGCTCTGACCAGCCCGCTCGGCGGGCCGACGAAGGCGATCATGGAGATCCCGTGCCAGCTCGACCCCGATGCGTCGTCGCCGAGGACCAATACCTCCTCCGGGACGGCTTGACGCATTTGCTGACCGCGCACGGTTTCGACGTCGTCGAGGCGGTGGGCACCGGTCCGGAACTGGAGCGGGCGCTGCGCACACACCGGCCCGACGTTTCGGTCGTCGACGTCCGGATGCCGCCGACGCTCACCGACGAAGGACTCCAGGTTTCGCTGGCCGTCCGGCGCGACATCCCGGGGCTGCCGATTCTCGTTCTGTCGCAACATGTCGAGCAGCTCTACGCGCGGGAACTCCTGGCCGACGGGGCAGGCGCGATCGGCTATCTGTTGAAGGACAGGGTCTTCAACGCGGACCAGTTCATCGACGCGGTGCGGCGGGTGGCCGACGGCGGCACCGCGATGGATCCCGAGGTGATCGCGAAACTGGTGGCGGGCAACGCATCCGACCCCCTCGCGGCGCTGACCCCGCGCGAACGCGAGGTGCTCGGCTTGATGGCCGAAGGCTGTTCCAACGCCGCCATCGCTTCGCGGCTGCACTTCAGCGAAGGGGCGGTGGGAAAGCACACCGCGAACATCTTCGCGAAACTCGGCATCGTCGCCTCGGACGACACGAACCGCCGGGTTCTGGCGGTCCTGGCTTACCTGGGAACGCCGTGAAGGCCTCCTTCCCTACCTTGAGAGTAGGGAAGGAGGCCTTCACGGAACGGGTTCAGCCTCGCGAGATGCGGGTCATTTCGTCGCGCTCCACGACCTTGACGCGCTCCCGGCCGTGCGGGACGCCCAGCGACTTCTCGTGGGCGTCGAGCTTGCCCCAGCCTTCCCAGGTGGTGAAGGGAACGCCGCGTTCGGTCAGGAAGCCGAGGATCGCGTCGGGGTCCTCGACGGCGGGGGCCGTGAGATTGTCGGCGTCGGCCAGCAGGCTCGCGATGGTTTCGGCCGCGTCGCCCTTGGTGTGGCCGATGAGGCCGACCGGCCCGCGCTTGATCCAGCCGGTCACGTAGACGCCCGGCACCTGCTCCTCGTCGATGTCCAGCACGCGGCCCGCCTGGTTCGGCACGGTCCCGGTGGTGTGGTCGAACGGGATCTCCGGCAGATGCGACGACAGGTAGCCCACCGCGCGGTAGACGGCCTGGACGTCCCAGTCGTGGAACTCGCCGGTGCCGCGCACGTTGCCGTCACCGGTCAGTTCGGTGCGCTCGGTCCGCAGGCCGGTCACCTTGCCGTCTTCGCCGACGATCTCGCACGGCGAGTGCAGGAAGTGCAGGTGCAGCCGCTTCGGCCGGTCGCCCTGGTCGCGGATCGCCCACTCCTGCAGCGTCTTCACGACCATGTCGATCTGCTTCGACGCCCGCAGCGCGGCGATGCTGCCCTCGTCGAACTCGATGTCCTCGGGGTTGACGATGACCTCGACGTTCGGCGAGTGGTCCAGCTCGCGCAGCTCCAGCGGTGTGAACTTCGCCTGAGCCGGGCCGCGGCGGCCGAACACGTGCACGTCGGTGACCGGGCTGGCCTTCAGCCCCTGGTAGACGTTGTCCGGGATGTCGGTGCTGAGCAGCTCGTCGGCGGTCTTCGCGAGGATCCGCGCCACGTCGAGCGCCACGTTGCCGACGCCGAGGACCGCGACCGAGGTCGCGTTCAGCGGCCAGGTGCGCGGCACGTCCGGGTGCCCGTCGTACCAGGAGACGAAGTCGGCGGCGCCGTAGCTGCCGTCGAGGTCGATCCCGGGGATGTCGAGCGCGCGGTCGGCCATGGCGCCGGTCGAGAAGATCACGGCGTCGTAGAACTGGCGCAGGTCGTCGAGCTTGAGGTCGGTCCCGTAGTCGACGTTGCCCAGCAGCCGGATGTTCGGCTTGTCGAGCACCTTGTGCAGGGCGGTGACGATGCCCTTGATCCGGGGGTGGTCGGGCGCGACGCCGTACCGGATCAGCCCGAACGGCGCCGGCATGCGCTCGAACAGGTCGATCGTCACGTCGGCGTCGGACTTGTCGAGGATGTCGGCGGCGTAGATGCCGGCCGGACCGGCACCCACGATGGCTACACGAAGAGAACGGCTCACTCCTACCACGGTAAGTTAGGCAGCCCTAACAATCATTGTGATCTGGCGTACGGTCCACCTGGTGGGAGCCGCTAAGCTGGCTTCATGCGCGTGCTCGTCGTCGACAACTACGACAGTTTTGTCTACAACCTGGTCCAGTATCTGGCCCAGCTCGGCGCCGACTGCACCGTCTGGCGTAACGACGTGGTGGAGCTCGACAAGCTCGGCGAGTTCGACGCGGTCCTCGTCTCTCCCGGCCCCGGAACCCCGGAACGCGCTGGTCAGAGCATGGACGTCATCCGCAAATGCGCCGAGGAGCGCATCCCGATGCTCGGCGTCTGCCTCGGCCACCAGGCCCTCGGCGTGGTCTTCGGCGCCACCGTCGACCGCGCCCCGGAACTGCTGCACGGCAAGACCAGTCAAGTCCACCATTCGGGCGACGGGGTGCTCGCCGGGCTCCCCGCGGAATTCACCGCCACGCGGTACCACTCGCTGACCGTTTTGCCGGAAACCATCGACGAGACCGTGTTCGAAATCACAGGCCGCACCGAGTCCGGTGTCGTGATGGGCATGCGGCACCGCGAGCTGCCGCTCGAAGGCGTCCAGTTCCACCCCGAATCCGTGCTCACCCAGGGCGGTCACCGGATGCTGGCGAACTGGATGGCCTCCGCCGGGCACCCGGTCCCCGACGCCACGGTCAACGAACTCGAACAGGCGACTCGCGCGCTGCAGAAGGCCGCTGCTGCGTGACCTCGCTGATCCGGCTCGAAGGAGTCGGTAAGCGCTACGGCCGCGGCGAACCCGTGCTCGCCGACGTCGACCTCGACGTCCCGGCGGGCCGCGTGATCGGCGTCCTCGGCTCGAACGGCTCGGGGAAGTCGACGCTGCTCAAAATCCTCGCGGCACTTTCTCGTGAGACTTCGGGAACCGTCGTGGGCGATCCGCGCGTCGGCTACCTCCCGGACCGCTTTCCGGCGGGACAGCGGATGAGTGCCAGGGCGTACCTGCGGCATATGGCCCGCGTCGACGGTCATGTCGACTTGTCGGTGATCGATCCCCTGCTGGACAGGCTTGCGCTGGTCGGCGGGCCGGATGCGCCCTTGCGGACCCTGTCGAAGGGCAACGCCCAGAAGGTCGGCCTCGCCCAGGCGGTCCTCGCCGAGCCGGACCTGCTGATCCTCGACGAGCCCTGGTCCGGTCTCGACGTCGAAGCCCACACCGTGCTCGGAGAACTCGTCGCCGAGACCAAGGAACGGGGTGCGAGCGTGGTTTTCACCGACCACCGCGCCTCCGTCGTGCACGCCCACGCCGACGACGTCTACCGGATCGACGACGGCC
Source organism: Amycolatopsis sp. MJM2582 (assembly GCF_000754115.1). Taxonomy (NCBI): domain Bacteria; kingdom Bacillati; phylum Actinomycetota; class Actinomycetes; order Pseudonocardiales; family Pseudonocardiaceae; genus Amycolatopsis; species Amycolatopsis sp. MJM2582. Next base: position 1,213,602 of record NZ_JPLW01000001.1, on the reverse strand, counting down.
TCCTGACCCGCGTCGAGGCGGCGCCGAAAACCGAGAGCGCGACAAGGATCGTCCTGCACGGCCCCAGCGGCGATTGGTCTTCGGAACCCGGAGTGAGTCACGTCGTGGCCGAGGACGGGAAGGTCGTCCTGACGGTCGAAGCCGGGCACGCCGACGCGGTCCTGCTGCGCGCGCTCAACCGCGGCTTTTCGGTCCGGGAGGTGGCGCCGTGCTCGCCATGACCCGCTACCACCTCGCGCTGCTCGGCCACTCCCAGCGCTATCTGCCCGCGATCCTCGTCTACATCGCGGTGAACACCGTGCTCTACACGGATCCGAAGTCGCCGCTGCTGCCGCAGTACGGGATCAGCGCGGGCTCGCTCCTGGTGGTCTCGTGCTGGCTGACCATCGCGATGCTCGACGTCGAAGACCCGGTCCAGCGGCTGGTGACGTTCAGCCACGCACGACGCTGGCGATCGGTCCTCGGCGGCGCCACACTGGCCGTCTTCGGCTGCGCGGTCGTGCTGATCCTCGTGACGGTGCTGTGGTCGGGGCTCCGGACCGGCGGCTTCACGATCGGCACCTTCGCGCTGGGCGCCTCGGCGCACGCGTTGTGCGCGCTGTTCGGGATCGCGATCGGTCTGCCCTGTTCACGGCTGCTGGTCCCGCGGGTCGGCTGGTCCGTCCTGGCCGCGATCTTCGCCCTCGCGACGGTGCTCCTGGTGAAGTGGCTTCCGCTGGCCAACCCGCTGCTGCGCGCCTTGGCGTCGCAACAACCCCTGACCGGCCCGTTCGTCGTGGCCGCCGTGGCGGCGGTCGCCGCCTTGCTGCTGAGCGCGACGGCCGTCGGGTATCTGCTCCGGCGCAACGCCTGATGCCGCGGCTCATCGTGCTCAACGGTCCGCCCGCCTGCGGGAAGTCGACCCTCGCCCGGCTGTACGCCGACGACCACCCGCTGACGTTGAACCTCGACATCGACCGGCTCCGCGGTCTGCTCGGCGCCTGGCGCGAGAACGCCGCGAAGGCCGGAACGCTCGCCCGCGACCTCGCCGTGGGCGCCGCGCGCACCCATCTGCTCGCGGGCCACGACGTGATCGTTCCGCAGTTCCTCGGCCGCGCCGATCTCCTCGAACGCCTCGAAACCCTCGCCGGCGAGACGGCTGCGGAGTTCCACGAGATCGTCCTGCTCGACACCAAGGACAACGTGCTCCGGCGGTTCGCCGAGCGCACGCGCGCGGCGGCGGAGCCCGAACACGTCGAGGCGCACGAGATGCTGGGCGGACCCGAACGGCTGGCGGAGATGTACGACCGGCTCGTGGCGCTCATCGCCACGCGCCCGAAGGCGGTCGTGGTGCGGACCAGCGCCGGGCGGATTGAGCAGGCATACCAAGGACTGCTCGAAAACTTGGCGCCCTGAACCCTGCCCGCCACTATCCCGTTTCAGGAAGCTCGCCTAACAGGCTCCTTCGGCGGGTTCGAGCGGCCGGCAGGTGCTGGCTGTACCCCAGTGGGCCACAAAGGAGGTCGTGAGTGGCAAGGGCGGTTCTAACCCTCTTTTTCACTCACGACCCCTGGTGAAACCGGGCCACATCGAGAAGCTGACATGAAAAAGGGCCCCGCACGAAACCGTGCGGGGCCCTTTTCAGCTCTGTCAGCCCGGAGGGAAGAGCCGCGAGCTCGACGTCGTCGACGTCTCGTCGCCTTCCACGATGAACAGCGTGATCGGCGCGTTCTTCGCGACCTTCGAACCGGCCTGCGGGTTGGTCTTGCTGACCTTGCCCGCCTGGTCCCGGTCACCGTTCTTGTCGGCCTGCGTGTCCAGGGTTCCGTTCCAGCCCAGCTGCTGCAGCTGCCGCGTCGCCTGCTCCTCGGTCATGCCCTTCAGGTTCGGCATGTCGAAGGTTTCCTGGTTGCCGTTCGACACCGACAGCTTGACCACACTGCCGACAGGCAGCTTGCCGCCGTTCGGGGTCTGGTCGATCACGGTGCCCTTGGGCTGGTCGGAGTCCACGTTGGTGACCTGCGGGGTGAACCCGGCCGCCTTCAACCCGGCTTCGGCCTCGGCCTGGGTCTTGCCCTTGTAGTTCGGGACCGTCTTCAGTTCCTTGGACTTGCCGACCGTGATGTCGACCTTCGAACCCTGATCGACCTCGGCCTGCGCGCTCGGGTTCTGCGACATGACCTTGCCTGCCTGGTTCGTGTCCTCGGTCTCGTCCTCGGTGGTCGCGCCGAGCTTCAGACCGGCTTCGGTCAGCGCGGCCGTGGCTTCGGCGACGGTCTTGCCCTTGAGGTCCGGGGTCTTGACCTTGCCCGGCTTCGCGCCGACGGTCAGCGTGATCTTGTCCGAGGTCGGTATCACCTGGCCCTGGTTCGGGCTGATCGCGATGACCTTGTCGATGTCGTTCTCGTCGCAGGCGGGCAGCCCGTTGACGGCCTCCCCGGTGCAGGGCACCTTCTTGGTCGGCTCGAACGAATTGAACCCCGCGCCCCGGAGCGTGTCCTTCGCCGAAACCTCGGACTGGCCCACGACCGTCGGGATGGCCTTGCTCTCCGCGCCGGTGCTGGTGAACGCGCCCATCAGCCACATGATCAGCAGCACGATGGCGGCCAGCGAGACCACGAGACCGGCGATGAGCCAGGCCCGGCGCTTCTTCTTCGCGGCGGGGTCCTCGTCGTCTTCCTCGTACTGGTCGTAGCGCGGCGGCACCCGGCGGTCGGAGTCCATGACCTGGGTGCGCTCGTCCTCCGACATCACCATCGGCGCGGCAGGCCGCTGACCGGACAGCGTGCGGACGAGGTCCGAACGCATCTCCGCGGACGACTGGTACCGGTTCGCCGGACCCTTCGCGAGCGCCTTGAGCACGACGGCGTCGAGCTCGGGCGCCACGGCCGGGTTCACCGACGACGGCGGGTTCGGGTCTTCCCGGACGTGCTGGTACGCCACCGCCACGGGCGAGTCGCCGGTGAAGGGCGGCTCGCCGGTGATGAGTTCGTACAGCACGCAGCCGGCGGCGTAGACGTCGGAACGCGCGTCGACGGACTCACCGCGCGCCTGCTCCGGCGAGAGGTACTGCGCCGTGCCGATCACCGCGGCGGTCTGCGTCATCGCGGACTGCCCGTCGTGCATGGCGCGCGCGATACCGAAGTCCATCACCTTGACGGCGCCGTTCTTCGTGATCATCACGTTCGCCGGTTTGACGTCGCGGTGCACGATGCCGTGCCGGTGCGAGAAGTCCAGCGCCGCGCAGACGTCGGCCATGACCTCCATGGCCCGCTTCTGCGACATCGGGCCTTCGGTCTTCACGATGTCGCGCAGAGTCCGTCCTTCGACGTACTCCATCACGATGTAGGGCAGCGGGCCGAACTCGGTGTTCGTCTCGCCGGTGTCGTAGACGGCGACGATCGCCGGGTGGTTCAGTGCCGCCGCGTTCTGTGCCTCGCGACGGAAACGTTCTTGGAACTGGGGATCCCGCGCCAGGTCGGCACGCAGGATCTTGATCGCCACCTCCCGGCCCAGGCGCACGTCGTGGCCGTGGTGGACCTCGGACATGCCTCCGTAGCCGAGCGTCTCGCCCAGCTCGTAGCGGTTGCTGAGCAGTCTTGGTGTGCTCATCTCTGCGTGCCGTTCCATTCCGTCCAAGGTTTGCTGCTCATCATTCCTGGATTCGCCTGTCCGGCCGGCTCCTCGGTGCCGCCCTCCGTCGGAACCGCGGGGTACGCGGATGTCGGCGGAGGACCTTCGGACTTCTTACCCGGAGCCGGCGCGTGTTCACTCGTTTCCACGCCGCCCGACTGCGGTCCGTTGCCCGAACCGACCAGTCTCACGATGAGGAAGGCTCCTGCCACCAGTACTGCGATCAGGATCACCGCGAGCAGCAGCCACCAGCCCCATTGTGGCCGTCTGCCGGGCAGACGGCGGACCGCCATCGGCGGCGGGCCGGTGACCGGGTGCATCGCCGGATGCGACGCCGGTCCCACCGCCGCCATCGGGTTCGGCGGGGAGTGCGGGCCGGGCGGTACCTGCTGCGGCAGCACGGGCTGGCCGGCCGGGTAGGCCACGTTCACCAGTCCGGACGGCGTCGGCAGGGGCAGCCCGGCGCGGACCGCGGCGACGGCGGCGGCGAACTCGCCGCCGCTGTTGTACCGCTGTCTCGGATCCTTGATCAGGGTCGCTTCGATCACCGCGCGGGCGCCCGGCGGCACGTCCGGCGGCAGCGGTGGCGGGATGTCGCGGATGTGCATCATCGCGACCGTCACCGCGTTCTCCGAAAGGAACGGCCGGTGCCCGGTGAGGCATTCGTAGCCGCACACGGCCAGCGAGTAGACGTCGCTCGCCGGTTCGGCGTTGTGCCCGAGCGCCTGCTCGGGAGCGATGTAGTGTGCGGTGCCCATCACCATGCCGGACCTGGTCACCGGGGCGGCGTCGGCGGCCTTCGCGACACCGAAGTCGGTGATCTTCACCTGCCCGGCCGGGGTCACCATGATGTTGCCCGGTTTGACGTCGCGGTGCACGAGACCGGTTTCGTGCGCGGCCTGCAACGCGTTACCGGCCTGCTCGAGGATGTCCAGGGTGCGCTCGGCGTTCAGCCGTCCTTCGCGGGTGATGATCGCGGCCAGCGGATCGCCTTCGACCAGCTCCATCACCAGATACGCGATCGACAGCTCGTCCGCGACCGTCTCGCCGTAGTCGTGCACCGCGGCGATGCCGGGGTGGTTCAGCGACGCGGTCATCCGCGCCTCGGTCCGGAACCGGTGCAGGAACTCGGCGTCGCCGGACAGCTCCGCCTTGAGGATCTTGACCGCGACCGTCCGGTCCAGCCGCGTGTCACTGGCCTGCCAGACCTCGCCCATCCCGCCGACGGCGATCCGGTTCGTCAGCTTGTACCGGTCGGCCAGCAGCTGACCCGAGGACAGCATCCGCTATCCACCCCCGAGCATGGCGTTGACGGCGGCGCGGCCGATCTCCGCGGCCACGGTGCCACCGGTCGCTTCGAGCCCGCGGTTGCCCCCGGACTCGACGATCACCGAGACGGCGATCTTCGGGTCCATCGCCGGCGCGAACCCGGTGTACCAGGCGTGCGGCGGGGTGTTCTTCGGGTCGTTGCCGTGCTCGGCGGTGCCGGTCTTGGAGGCGATCTGGATGTCGCCTCGTTTGCCGGCGCCCTTCGTGTTCTCCTCCGACGCCAGCATCATGTCGCGCAGGATCGCGGCGTTCGCGCTGGACATGGCGGCGTCACCGGTCAGCTCGGTCGGCTTGTAGTCCTCGATGGTCGACAGGTTCGGTGCCAGCAGCGCCTGCACCAGCTGCGGTTTCATCGCCATCCCGTTGTTGGCGATGGTCGCCGAAAGGAGGGCGTCCTGGATCGGGGTCAGCCGCACGTCGCGCTGCCCGATGGCGCTCTGGAACAGTGCCGCCTTCGACTCGAGGGGCCCGAGGGAGGAGGCGGCGACCCGCATCGGCACGGCCAGGTCCTCGCCGACACCGAAGTTCTTCGCCGTCGCGTTCAGCTTGTCCTTGCCCAGTTCGCCGGCGAGCTCGGCGAACGGCACGTTGCAGGAGTACCGCAGCGCTTCCTTCAGCGTGCTGCCCTTGCAGGCCGCGCCGCCGTAGTTCTCCAGCGTCGTCTGCGTGCCGGGGAGCTTGACGTTGGGCGCGGTGTTGACCGGCATGTCCGCCGTCTTGCCGTTCTCCAGCGCGGCCGCGGTCACCAGCAGCTTGGCCGTCGAACCCGGCGGGTAGGTCTCCGAGATCGCGCGGTTCAGCATCGGCTTCTTCGGGTCGTCGCGCCACTGGCCCCAGGCCGCGATCTGCTCCTTGCCGACATGCGAGGCGAGTTTGTTCGGGTCGTACGACGGCGTCGAGACCATCGCCAGGATGCGCCCGGTCTTCGGCTCGATCGCGACCACCGAGCCGGTGTAACCCTTCTGCGTCATCAGGTCGTACGCGGCCTTCTGCACGGCCGGGTTGATCGTCAGCCGCACGTTCCCGCCACGCGGGTCGCGGCCGGTGACCATGTCCGACAGACGCCGCACGAACAGCCGCGGGTCCGAACCGTTGAGCACGTCGTCCTCGGACCGCTCCAGGCCGCCCGAACCGTAGTTGATCGAGTAGTAGCCGGTGACCGGCGCGTACATCGGGCCGTCGGCGTAGGACCGGATGAACTTGTACTTGTCGTTCGAGGGTTCGACCTTCGCGAGCGCCGTGCCGTCCGGCGTCACGATCAGGCCGCGCTGGCGGGAGAACTCGTCGTAGAGCACCCGCAGGTTGCGCGAGTCCGTGCGGTAGTCGTCGGCCTTGACCACCTGGATGTAGGTGGCGTTGGCCAGCAGGAGCACCACCATGACGAGCATGGCGACGCCCACCTTGCGGAGCGGGGTGTTCACGAAGCGCTCCCCTCACCGTTCACGGGCGGCCGCTGGACCATCACCGTGTGCGCTTCGGCGAGCGGCGCCTGCGGCTGCTGCGGCTTCGGCCGCACCGCGGGTTTGCGGGCGGCGTCGGAGATTCGGAGCAGGAGGGCCACCAGGATGTAGTTCGCGAGCAGTGAAGAACCACCGCGGGAGAGGAACGGGGCGGTGATCCCGGTGTTCGGGATCAGGTTCGTGACGCCACCGACGACCACGAAGATCTGCATGACCAGGGCGAACGAGAGGCCGCCGCCGAGGAGTTTGCCGAAGGTGTCGCGGACCGCGAGGGCGCTGCGCATCCCGCGCATCGCCAGGATCAGGTACAGCATCAGCATCGCGGCGAGGCCGATGAAACCCAGTTCCTCGCCGATCGCCGTGGTGATGAAGTCCGTCTTGGCCTCGGGGACCATGTCCGGCCGTCCGGCGCCGAGGCCGGTGCCGCCGACCCCGCCGGTGCCGAGCCCGAACAGTCCCTGCGCGACCTGGTAGCCGCCGCCCGCGTCGTCGTAGGTGGCGAGCGGGTCGATCCAGTTGCGGACACGCTGCTGGACGTGCGTGAACAGGTTGTAGGCGATGATCGCGCCGGCGGCGAAGAAACCGACGCCCAGCACGACCCAGATGACCCGTTCGGTCGCGACGTACAGCATCACCAGCGTGACGCCGAAGAACAGCAGCGACGTCCCGAGGTCCTTCTCGAACACCAGCACGCCGAGGCAGGCGGCCGCCGCGATCAGGATCGGGCCGAGGTCACGGGCGCGCGGCAGTTCGACGCCGACGATCTTCTTGCCCGCGACCATGAACAGGTCCCGTTTCGTCACCAGGAACGACGCGAAGAAGATCATCAGCAGGATCTTCGCGAACTCGCCGGGCTGGATCGAGAAGAACGGCAGCTTGATCCAGACCTTCGCGCCGTTGACCTCGGAAAGGCTCGACGGCAGCACCGCGGGCAGCGCGAGCGCCACGATGCCGACCAGACCGCAGGTGTAGCCGTAGCGGGTCAGCGTGCGGTGATCGCTGATCACGACCAGCACCACCACGAACAGCACCAGCGAGATCGCCGTGAACAGCACCTGCTTGGTGACGTCCGGCGTGTACTCCTTGCCCTGCTGCACCGCGCGTTCCGCGAGCGCCAGGTCGATCCGGTGGATCATCACCAGGCCGAGCCCGTTCAGGAGCGCGACGCACGGCAGGATCACCGGGTCCGCGTACGGCGCCCAGCGGCGGACCGCCAGATGCGCAGCCGTCAGCACTCCGAGGTACGACAACCCCAGCCAGATGATCGAGCTGGTGAGTTCCTGCTCCTGGTTCGCCTCCACCAGCACGAGCGCGACGGTGACGATGAACGTCGCGAACGCCAGGAGGACGAGTTCGGTCCCGCGCCGTTTGGGCAGCTCGCGCGGAGGGTTCGTGGCGAACTGGGCCGAAGCCGGATCGGCGATCGGCGTGCTCATCAGTTACCGCCCCCTGGTGCTGCCGTGGCCGGCGTCGAGCAGTCCCTCCCCGCTGGCTGGTTCGCCGAACTCGGCGAGGCGGGGGTAGAAGGGGCTGCCGCCGACGACGACACCGGAGGCGGCGACGAAGCGGAAGGCGGCGTGGAAGTCGAGCTGGTGTTCGGCTTGCAGTCGGCCAGCTGTTTGTGCGGCCGCAGGAAGTCGTCGATGTACTTGCGGGCGTCGTCGAGGTTGTCCTTCTTGACGCCGTTCTTCACCGCGATCCGCGCGTCCTCCTGCAACGCGGGCACCAGCAGCTTGTCGGTGCACAGCCCGCCCGGCGGGCACGAGCCCTGCTCGTAGGCGTGCAGGTCGATGCCGAGGATGCTGCCGGGGACGCCGCGGTAGATCACGACCTCCTCGCCGGGACCCTCGCCGACGTAGTACTGGCTCAGCACGAAATACCGCGTGGCGATCGCCGCCGCGGCCAGCACGATCAGGACGACCACCGCTCCCGCCAGCCAGCGAAATCGCCTCCGGCGCTTGACCTTGGGGTCCTCCTGCTGGGGCTGGACCTCCGGCCGCGGCTGCGGCGCGGGCTGGGTCAGCGCACGGGCGCGGGCGGCGGGGGAGTCCCCCTGGTGGAACTCGTCGCTGCCGTCCCCGGCGGCGCCGCCCACGATGGGCGCGTCCTCACCGAAGTCGACGTCGACGACGTCGGCGATGATCACCGTGACGTTGTCGGTGCCGCCGCCCTTGAGCGCCAGCTCGATCATCCGGTCCGCGCAGGCCTGCGGATCCGGGATCTGGATCGCCTCGGACAGCGTTTCGTCGCTGACCATGCCGGACAGGCCGTCCGAGCAGATCAGGTACCGGTCGCCGGCGCGGGCCTCGCGCACGGTCAGGCTCGGCTCGACCTCGTGGCCGGTGAGCGCCTTCAGCAGCAGCGACCGCTGCGGGTGCACCGCGGCCTCTTCCGGCGTGATCCGGCCCTGTTCGAGAAGTTCGTTGACGAAGCTGTCGTCCCGCGTGATCTGCGAGAACTGACCGCCGCGCATCAGATACGCCCGCGAGTCGCCGACGTGCACGACGCCCATCCGCGAACCGGCGAACAGCACGGCGGTCAGGGTCGTGCCCATCCCGTCGAGGTCCGGGTCCTGCTGGACGAGCTCGGCGATGGCGGCGTTGCCGTTCTGGACGGCCTCTCTCAGCTGAGCGAGGAGATCGTCGCTGGGATCGTCGTCGTCGAGGGGCGCGAGGGAGGCGATGACGACCTTGCTGGCCACCTCACCCGCTGCGTGCCCACCCATGCCGTCGGCGAGGGCGAGCAGGCGGGGACCTGCGTACACGGAGTCCTGGTTGCTGGAACGCACCAGGCCCCGGTCGCTGCGAGCCGCGTAGCGGAGGACGAGAGTCATGGGCGAAGCTCGATCACCGTTTTGCCGATCCGGATGGGGACTCCGAGCGGGACCCGGAGGGGTGCCGTGACCTTAGCCCGGTCGAGGTACGTCCCGTTCGTCGAACCCAGATCTTCCACGTACCAATCCTCCCCGCGCAGGGCGATCCGGGCGTGCCGGGTCGACGCGTAGTCGTCGTCCAGCACCAGAGTCGAGTCGTCGGCGCGGCCGATCAGGATCGGCCTGCCGTCCAAGGCGATCCTGGTTCCCGCCAGCGCACCATGGGTCACGAGCAGCTGCTGCGGAGACTTCCCGCCGCGCGGCTTCTTGTTTTCCTTCTTCTTGCGGCCGAACGTCGGGACGGCCACTCGCAGCCCGGAGGCCGCGTACAGATCCGAACGGACGACACGCAACGCGGCGAACACGAAGAGCCAGAGCAGCACGAGAAAGCCCACCCTGGTGAGTTGAACGACCAGCTCTGGCACTTGTTGTGTCCGCTCCCGTTTCTCCTGTACGCCGCGGAGAGCCCGTGCCGTCCGGGATGGTCGGCTCCGAACGGCCTTGCTCTCCGCGTACGACCCGCGGTGCCGATCCACCACAGGTCCCGCACCGCAATTCTGCGATACCCCCTCCGGACGCCGCCGGTCAGCCCTGCGTACGGAACACGAGAGACGAGTGGCCCACGCGGATCACGTCGCCGTCGGCCAGCTGCCACGTCTGCACCGGGGTGCCGTTGACGGTGGTGCCGTTCGTCGAACCGATGTCCGCGAGCGTCGCGCTCTGGCCGTCCCAGGTGATCTCCAGATGACGGCGCGAGACCCCGGTGTCCGGGAGCCGGAAGTCGGCGTCCTGGCCGCGGCCCACGACGTTCCCGCCCTGCTTGAGCGAGTACGAACGGTTCGAGCCGTCGTCAAGCTGGAGGCTCGCGGTGAGCTGACGGCCCGCCGCCGGCTGGCCGCCGTAGCCGCCACCCTGCGCGTACGGGTCCGCGGCGGGCTGGCCGTACTGCTGCTGGCCACCGCCGTACTGGTCGTAGCCGCCACCCTGCTGCTGGCCGCCGTACTGGTCGTACCCCGGCTGCTGTGCGCCGCCGCCGTAACCCTGGTCGTAGCCGCCCTGTTGCTGGCCGCCGTACTGGTCGTAGCCGGGCTGCTGTGCGCCGCCGCCATAGCCCTGGTCGTAGCCGCCTTGCTGCTGGCCGCCGTACTGGTCGTAGCCGGGCTGTTGCGCGCCGCCGCCATAGCCCTGGTCGTAGCCGCCTTGCTGCTGGCCGCCGTACTGGTCGTAGCCGGGCTGCTGTGCGCCGCCGCCGTAACCCTGGTCGTAGCCGCCCTGCTGCTGGCCGCCATAACCCTGGTCGTACCCGGGCTGCTGCTGGCCAGCCTGCTGTCCGTAGCCGTACTGGCCCTGCTGGCCGTACGGGTCACCCTGGTCGTATTGGCCGTAGCCGGGGGGCTGGCTCATTGCTGGGTCTCCTGCGTTGCTGGGTCGTGCCGACCGTGACGAACCTTCGGCGCCGTGGGGCTTGACGTCGGGATCGACGGACGAACGGGTCTTGAACTGTCCAGTATGCAGCGCCTCGTTGCGCTCGAGCGAAACTACGACGTCACCATAGGTGTCCCATCCGTGCTCGGCGAGGTGTTCCTTGACCGCCTCCGCCAGCACCGAGGTGACCCGACGCTCGTCTCCGGCCATACGTTCGTGATCAGCCTGCCCCAACGACACGATGTAGTGATTGGGAGCGAGCTGTCGACCACCGGCCAGCTCACGAACGTTCTCCTCGCTCTCGCGCTCGAGCGCCACCGCCACTTCCTGCGTGACGACGTTGCCACCGAACATGCGTGCGAAGGTATTGCCCACGAGGTTCTCGAGCCGTCTGTCAAAGCGTTCGACGCGGCCCACCGGGCAACCCTCCTCACAAGTGTGCTTCCCCGTCGATCCTATCCGGGTACGGCCAGTCGGACACGGCCCCCGGTGAAACCCGTGAAATCCGCCTGCTACGCTTTGCGAGCTGTCAGAGAACGAAGCACTCGGGCGAGTGGCGGAATGGCAGACGCGCACGGTTCAGGTCCGTGTGTCCGAAAGGACGTGAGGGTTCAACTCCCTCCTCGCCCACTCTTGGTTGAAGGCCCCGTCGCTAGCGCGACGGGGCCTTCTTTCATGTTCGCCAGTACTCGGGGGCCGAGCCCCGGACCCCTGCGGTGCGGTCGGTGGCGGTTGGCAGCGTGGTTCGGTTTGAGAGCGTCAGCCTCGCTCTTTCATGCGTTTGTGCTGGTAGTTGCGATAGTGCAGCCGGTATATTTTCTGGCATGTTTTCATACCCTCTTGCTGAGGACGTGCTGTACGACCTCGGAGACAAGGTCGTGAGCGCTCTGGTTGAGGCGACGCGCGCGACCAGAGCGGATCTGGCCGAGTATCGCGACACCTTCCCAGGCTGGGTCGCGGATAGTAGTGACCGTGGCCTCTCGAACTGGATCCACGACCGCCTCTGGGCACACCTGCGTCGAGGGCTCGTCGACATCGACTCGGTCGAGCTGGTGGACCAGGGCGTCACTCGCGAAGTCACGGTAGGTCTCCGGTACCGCGCCCGTGTGAAGCGGCACACGGTCCGAGATCGCATCAGGTCGTACGCCACGAAATCGGCACTTGCCTTCTGGGCGCAGTCCGAAGCTCTGGAAGGATTGGAGGAGGTTCGTCTGGGCTTCGGTTACCGCTGGGACCCCGAGGAGCGAGTGATCGGCAGCACCATTGTCTCCCTGCGCGACGGGTTGGACAAAGATGCGATCTGGGCTGTGGAGGTGGATGCTGAGGCATCCGGAGGCCTGGGTGCGGAAATCACCTGGACTCCTGTCGATCCGTCGCTGCCCCAGATCGACCTGTACGAGGCCTTGGCCCAAGACGAGGAGGACGAAGCGACGTGAGTGGAATCGGCGATGTGCTCGAAACACTTCGCCGCGCCCGCGGCCTGACGCAGGCTGATTTGTGTGCCAAGGCCGAGATCACTCAGGCCGCGTTGTCCCGTTACGAGAACGACCAACGTATGCCTGACGACGACGTGCTGAACCGGCTCGCGGAGTCGTTGGGTGTATCGACACGCTTCTTGACCCGAGATCACGCTGTCCGGGGTGCGCTCGCTGTCGACGCGCACATGAGGCGCCAGCGAACGACCAAAGCTTCCACGTGGCGGAGGCTGGAAGCTCGACTGAACGCCTATCGGCTTCATGTTTCCGTGTTGTTCGAAGAGGTGTCGATGCGAGCGGAACAGTCCGTCCCGACGTTCGACCCGATCGATACGACCCCTGAGCAGGCAGCTCTCATGGTGCGCGCCCAGTGGAGGCTGCCGGTCGGACCGGTGCGGCACCTGACTCGATGGCTTGAAGCCGCCGGTTGCGTGATCTTGGAAGAGGACTTCGGCACGTCCCGTATTGATGGTCTTTCCCAGTGGATCGGTGATCATCCGGTGCTGCTGATCAACGCCGCGGCTCCGGTCGATCGAAAGCGGCTGACCCTGGCTCATGAACTCGGTCATCTCGTGCTCCACAACGGGGTTGCGACCGAGGACCCGGAGCGGGAAGCCAATGAATTCGCGGCGGAGTTCTTGATGCCGACGCATGTGATCAAGCCGGACCTGCGCCCTGTGACACTTGGGCATCTACGAGACATGAAGCGGGTTTGGGGAGTCTCGATGCAAGCTCTCTTCGAGAGGGCCTACTCGCTCAGGCAGGTTTCGGCGGCGGATCGTACGAGTTTCTACAAATCCATGAACGCTCGCGGGTGGAAAACGACCGAACCGGATGGCGATCACCTGGCTCCGGAGACCCCACGACTTGTCACGGCGATCGGGGACACGTTGCGAGCCAAAGGTCTCACAGACGAGGAGATCGCCGAGTTGGCGGGCTTCTCGGATGGCGCTGCGGACAACCCGTTCACGCGACCGATGCGGCGATTGCAGGCCGTATAGATCGGGACGGCGCAACGAGCCCCCGGAGCTTTGGATCCACCGGGGGCTCGTCGCGCGATGAAACGGGTCAGTTCACGCCGATGAGGTCGACGACGAAGATCAAGGTCTCGTTCGGCTTGATGACGCCGCCGGCGCCGCGTTCGCCGTAGGCCAGATGCGGCGGGATGACCAGCTTGCGGCGGCCGCCGACCTTCATCCCGGCCACGCCCTGGTCCCAGCCGGGGATGACCTGACCGGCGCCGAGGCCGAAGCGCAGCGGTTCGCCGCGGTCCCACGAGGCGTCGAACTGGTCGCCGGTCGAGTGCGAGACGCCGACGTAGTGCACCGAGACGGTGTCGCCGGCCTTCGCCTCCTGGCCATCGCCGACGGTGATGTCGGACTTCTCCAGGTCGGACGGCGCGGGGCCCTCCGGGCGGTCGATCTGGGGCTTCTGCAAAGACATGCCCACAAGCTACCTCTGCTGGTCCTGGCTCCGCAGGGCGAGTATTCCGCCGAACGGTGGCAAGAACGCGAATAGTCTTCACAAATTTGGATACCCGTGGGTAGTGTGCGCCTCGTCACTCTCCGACGACGGAGGTCTTTCATGCGACGAGGCATACGGGTCTTGACGACGCTGGCGGGGCTGACGCTGGTGGCGGGCACCGTTCCGGCACTGCAGGCGAACGCCGCGGAAGCGCCACAGAACTCGGTGGTGGCGGCCGCGCTCGACGACTACTGCGGCGGCCAGTGCGGTGACATCCTCCCGCCCGGCACCAAGGGGAACGCCACGCTCGCCGAAATCCTGGCGCACAAGGCGTTCGGCACCCGGCCCGCGCATTCGGCCGATCAGCTCGGCAAGTACGCCTCGCTCGCCGACGGCTACAAGACATTGACCACGGACAAGATCAACCAGTTCTTCAACGACGCGTCGTTCGGCGTTCCGTCCGGTCAGGTCGAGAGCACGATCAAACCCCGTTCGGACGTGACGATCACCCGCGACAAGGGGATCGGCGTGCCCCGGATCGTCGGCACGACGCGGCCGGGCACGATGTACGGCGCCGGATACGCCGCGGCGCAGGACCGCCTGTGGCTGATGGACATCATGCGCCGCGTCGGCCGCGGCCAGCTGACCTCGTACGCCGGTGGCGCGCAGGGCAACCGCGAACTCGAGCAGAGCTTCTTCGCCTCGGCGCCGTACACCGAGCAGGAACTCCAGAAGCAGATCGACAACGCCGCGGCCAGCGGCCCGCGTGGCGCGCAGGGCAAGGCCGACGCCGAGGCGTACGTGCAGGGCGTCAACAAGTACATCTCCGACGCGCACAGCGGCCGCTACTTCCCCGGCGAGTACGTGCTCACCGGGCACGTCGACGCGATCACGAACGCCGGGACCATCGAGCCGTTCAAGCTCACCGACCTCGTCGTCCTCGCCGCCGTCGTCGGGGCGCAGTTCGGTGCCGGCGGTGGCGGCGAGGTGCAGAACGCCATCGCGAAGATGGCGATGCAGGAGAAGTACGGCCTCGAACAAGGCGACAAGGTCTGGAAGAGCCTGCGGTCCGAGGACGATCCCGAGACCGTCAAGACGCTCCACAATGGACAGACGTTCGACTACGGCAAGGCGCCGTCGAACCCGCAGGGCGCGGCGATGCCGGACAAGGGTTCGGTCACCGGGCAGCAGTTGGTCTTCGACCCGACCGGTTCCGCCGGGACGGCGACGCCCGCCAAGGTGGACGTTCCGGCGCCCGAGGACCAGAAGGCCGTCCGCGGCATCTTCGACGACGGCGTCCTGCCGGGGAACCTGCTGTCGGAAAAGCACGGCATGTCCAACGCGCTGGTGGTGTCCGGCGCCAAGACCGCGAGCGGCCACCCGGTCGCCGTCTTCGGCCCGCAGGCCGGTTATTTCGCCCCGCAATTGCTCATGCTGCAAGAACTTCAGGGTCCTGGCATCAGCGCGCGCGGTGCCTCGTTCGCGGGTATCAGCATGTACGTGCTGCTCGGCCGCGGCAAGGACTACTCGTGGAGCGCGACCTCGGCGTCGCAGGACATCACCGACACCTACGCCGTCGAACTGTGCGAGCAGAACGGTTCCGCGCCGACGAAGAACTCCAACTTCTACCGGTTCCGCGGCCAGTGCCTGCCGTTCGAGATCGTCGAACGCAAGAACGCGTGGAAGCCCACGGTCGCCGACGGGACGGCCGAAGGTTCGTACACGCTGCGCAGCTTCCGCACCAAGTACGGGCCGGTGACGAGCCGGGCGCTGGTCGGCGGCAAACCGGTGGCGTACGCGTCGCTGCGGTCGACGTTCCAGCACGAGATCGACACGATCATCGGTTTCCAGAAGTTCAACGACCCGGACGCGATCAAATCCGCGCAGGACTTCCAAGCCGCGGCGGCCGACGTCAACCAGACCTACAACTGGTTCTACGCCGACTCGCGTGACGTCGCGTACTTCAACTCCGGCTCGAACCCCGTCCGCAATCCGAACGTCGACCCGGCCATGCCGGTGAAGGCGGACGCCGGATTCGACTGGCAGGGCTGGAACCCTGACGGCAACCTCGCGAACTACACGCCGTCTTCGCAGCATCCGCAGTCGATCAACCAGGACTACTACATCAGCTGGAACAACGCGCAGGCCAACGGTTACGCGGCCAGCGGCGCGGACAAGAGTGCCGTGCACCGCGGCGATTTGATCGACGCGCGGGTCAAGAAGATGGTCTCCAGCGGCACCAAGGTGACGCGCGTGAACCTCACGCAGGCCATGGAGGAGGCGGCGCTGGCCGATCTCCGCGCGGAGAAGGTGCTGCCGGAACTGTTCAAGGTGATCGACAAGGCACCGGTGACCGGCCCGGCCGCCGACGCGGTGGCGAAACTCAAGACCTGGCTCGCCGCGGGCGGTCTGCGCTCGGAGACCTCGCCGGGCAGCAAGGCCTACGCCAACGCCGACGCGATCCGCATCATGGACGCCTGGTGGCCGTTGCTGGTCAACGCCCAGTTCAAACCCGGTATGGGTGACGCCGCCTACGGTGCCATGGTCGGCGTGCTGAAGATCAACGAATCGCCTTCCGGCTGGCAGAACGAGGTTCCCGGCAAGCACGTCGGCCAGGGGCACGCCGGTTCGTCGTACCAGTCCGGCTGGTGGGGCTACGTGCACAAGGACATCCGCTCGGTACTCGGGCAGAACGTGGCCGGTCCGCTCGCCGTGAAGTACTGCGGTGGCGGCGATGTCGACGCGTGCCGTCAGGTGCTGCTCGACTCGCTGACGCAGGCGGCCGCGCAGCCCGCGAACACCGTCTATCCCGGTGACGGCGACTGCGCGGCGGGCGACCAGTGGTGCGCCGACACGATCATCCACCGCGCGCTCGGCGGTATCACGCAGGACAAGATGAGCACGCAGAACCGGCCGACCTTCCAGCAGGTCGTGGAGTTCCCGGCGAAACGCGGCGACAACATCGCCAACCTCGCCACCGGCCGGTCGGTGAGCGCGAGCAGCCACGAGACCGGCTGGTACAACTCGCCGCCGTCCAACGCGATCGACGTCAACCTGTCGACGCGCTGGGCCAGCGACTGGAGCGACAACCAGTCGATCACCGTGGATCTCGGTTCGGTGCAGCGCGTCTCCCGCGTGGTCCTGCAGTGGGAATCCGCGTACGGGAAGGCGTACAAGGTGCAGGTCTCGTCCGACGGCGCGAACTGGCGGGACGCGGCGTCCATAGTGGACGGAAACGGCGGAACGGACAACGTCGCCTTCGAGGCGGTGGACGGGCGCTATGTCCGGATGGCCGGTGTCCAGCGCGGGACGAAGTACGGCTACTCCCTCTACGAGTTCGAGGTGTACGCCCACTGACGAGGGCACGGTTTACGGTGGCGGGGTGGACACGAACGACTGGTCACCCCGCACCCTCGCCGTCGCCGCCGGACGCCCGGAAGGGCCCGGCGAGCCGCTGAACGTGCCGATCGTCGCGGCGAGCACCTTCGACGCCGGCGCCGACCGCGCGTATTCGCGCCAGGACGGCACCCCGACCTGGGAGGCCCTTGAAGCCGCCATCGGCGCGCTCGAAGGCGGGCACGCCACGGCGTTCGCGTCGGGCATCGCGACGCTGAGCGCGGTGGTCGACACCCTGCCGGTCGGGGCGAAGGTCTGTGTCCCGACGTTCTCCTACGCGGGGTCGCGCGGGCTGCTCGCGCACGCGCACGGCACCGGCCGTCTGGTGGTGACCGAGATCGAGCCGGAGGACACGTCCGCCTGGGTCGCCGCCGCGGACGCGGACCTGCTCTGGCTCGAATCGCCGACCAATCCGACACTCGACGTCATCGACATCGAGACGATCACCGCCGCCGCGAACGGCCTGGTCGCGGTGGACAACACGTTCGCCACTCCGCTCGGTCAGCGGCCGCTGGAGCTCGGCGCCGACATCGTCGTGCACAGCGCGACGAAACTCATCGGCGGCCACAGCGACCTTCTGCTCGGCCTCACCATCGCGGCCGACGAAGGCATCGCGAACGGCCTTCGCGACGCGCGCACCAGGCTGGGGGCGACGCCGGGTGCGCTCGAAGCGTGGCTGGCCCTGCGCGGGCTGCGCACCCTGCCGGTGCGGCTGGCCGAGCAGACCCGCACGGCGAAGCTGCTGGCGGCGCGGCTGCTCGACCACCCCGCGATCACCCGGGTGCGTTATCCCGGCTCCGGCACGATGATCGCGTTCGAACTCCCGGACGCCGAGACCGCGGACAAGGTCATCGGGTCGCTGCGGCTGATCCGCGCCGCCACCAGCCTCGGCGGGGTGGAGAGCCTGGTCGAGCGGCGGGCCTGGATGGCGGGCGACGCGCACGTGCCCGCCGGGCTCGTCCGGTTCAGCGTCGGACTCGAAGATCCGGAAGATCTGTGGACCGATCTGGTCTCCGCGCTCGGCTAGCTTGGGCACGTGGACGAGACGAAACCGCCTCGGCGGCTCGGGCAATGGCTGTGGGGCCTGTTCTGGCTCCTGGTGCTGGGCTTCCTCGCGATCGTCGCGGCGGGCCTGCTGGCCGAACTCGCGGCGGCGCCCTGTCCGAGTGACGGGGTTTGGGCCTGCGACGCGGAGAACCGGACCCTCGCCACCTTCATCCCCGGGATCGGGTTCGGCCTCGGCCTCCTGATCGCGGGGGTGGGCGGCGGCCGGGCGGTGCGGAAGCGGACGTCGCCGAAGCCCTGGTTGTTCGTCGGAGGCTTCTTCGGAGTGCTGTCGTTCGCCGTGGCGCTGTTCCTGGTGTTCTGAGGACCGGCGAAAAATACTTCCGAGTGGCAACCATTCGGGCCGTCCGGGTGTTAACATTCCCACGTCGCCGGGAGTTTTTCCCTTTGTTGAGCGACTTTACGGCCCCTTGTATCGGCCGAGACCACTCCCGCGTTACCCGTTTTCACGGTGGCTTTTGTCACCGTCTATTCGCTACGTCTGGCCGCGGTTTTCGGGCAGGATCGCGCTATCACCCGAACGTGGGAATCTTCCCCGGGTGATCGCAGGGTGGGGGTCACCGTGCGTTGCGATGCTTTTCCACTGGGAGATCACTTTGAAGAAGACGTTGGGCCGCCTCGCGGGCGCGGTGCTGGCCGGCGCCGTCATCTCGCTGGCCGTGACGCCGGTCGCGATGGCGCAGACCGAGACGACGACCACGCCTCCCGCGCCGACGAGCGAGACGCCCACCACGGCGCCCTCGCCCTCGTGGTCCGGCGGCCAGGTCAGCAACCCGCCCTCGTGGTCGGGCGGCAAGGTCACGACGGCCCCGCCGTCCTCCTCCGAGACCGGCACGCCGACCTCGACGAGCGGCACGCCCACCTCCGGCAAGCCGTCGACCTCCACCTCGGAGAAGCCGACCACCACCACCCCGCCGAAGCCCGAGCTGAACGTCGGCGCCGGCTACGTCGAGGGCAACGAGGGCGCGCTGGCGATCCTGTGCGGTTCGGAGCCCGCGGACGTCACCGCGCCGGACTTCACCATCGTCGACTCGTTCCAGGACGGCGGCGACGCCTACCTGTGGATCTACATCGTCGAGGCCAAGCCCGGTTTCAAGGGCACTTCGAGCACCTTCACCTGGACCTGCGACGGCAAGCCGGGCAAGGGTGACATCGAGATCGAGACGGTCGGCGGCGGTTCGACCGCGCCGGGCACCAAGCCGGAGCAGCCGAAGAAGCAGGTCAAGCTGAAGCCGAAGGGCGGCATCGAGACCGGTTTCGGCGCCACCGCGGCCTGATCCGATGAAGCTCCTGACGCAGGGCGGCCGCGTGGTCGCGGCCGCCCTTGTGCTTTCCCTCGCGCTGACGGGCTGCGGCACCGACGAACCCGCCGCGCCCGCCGCGGCGGCGCCGTCGGAATCGGCCCCGCCGGTGGTCAAGCCGTACAACGGGACCCGTCCGACGAACGTGAAGATCCCCAAGATCGGCGCGGAATCGAGTCTGGTCACCGTCGCGGTCGGCAAGGACGGCAAGATGTCCGTCCCGTCGGCGAAGAATCCGATGCAGGCCGCGTGGTACCGGCTTTCGCCGGTGCCCGGCGACGTCGGCCCGTCGATCCTGCTCGGCCACGTCGACGGCAACAAGCAGCCGGGCATCTTCTACAAGCTCAAGGACGTCAACCCGGGCGACGAGGTGCTCGTCGAGCGCAGCGACGGCAAGAACCTGAAGTTCGTGGTCGAGAAGAAGGACCAGGTGCCCAAGGACCAGTTCCCCGAGGAAGCGGTCTACGGCAACACGGACAAGCCGCAGCTGCGGCTGATCACCTGTGGCGGTGTCTTCGACAAGGAAGAGCACAGCTACAAGGACAACATCATCGTGTACGCGAACCTGGTCGCCTGACGAGCGCCATGAAAGGTCCTTTCCTTGCGAAATTCGCGAGGAAAGGACCTTTCCTTGCATCCGGGGACGCGCTCAGCCCACCCCGGCAGCAGGGAACGGGAACCCGACCGGAGCCGTCGCCTCGGTGTCGACCCACTTCCGCATCCCCGCGTCACAGGCCGCGTAGCCCCAGTTGATCAACCGCTCCTGCAGCACTTCCGGCAGTTTCGTCAGGCGCGTCGGGGTTTCCGCCAGTACGTGGGTGCGCTCGGCGGGCGCCGCGAGCGAATCTTCGAGCTGGAAGTTCGCGAGATCGACGTAAGATCCCCAGTAGGCGCCGGCGAAATCCTTCTCCACGTAGGACTTCAGCAACGCGCCGCGCCGCAGTTCGCGCACCTGGTTGTCGATCACGTCGAGGACGCGCAGCAGCTGCCGTCCCCAGTCGCGTTTGACGCTGCGCGTGACCTTCATCCGCTTGCCCGCGTCGCTCACCAGCACCGTCGCGTGCCCTTCGACCGGGTCGAGGCCGAGGTTGTCGTAGACGCCGGCGTCGCTCAGCACGATCTTGCGTTTCCGCTCGGCGGAATGCGGATCCTGGATCACCACGGGCGAGAGCATCGGCGGGAACGCCGAAGACGCGGCCACCGCGGTCGCGAGCGGGATGTTCCCGTGCGGGCCGTTCTGCCGGAAGAACCACCACAGCGCGCCGTCCTGGAGGTTCGTCGCGGTGAAGACGAACTGCGGCCCCGTCGGGTCGATGTCCTTCAGGCAGCAGTCGCCGAACAGGTGTTTCGCGTACACCCGCGCGAGTTCCTCACCGGCACTCCGCCAGGGCACGGCCATGGCGAGCAGGGTGACCGGGATGTCGAGCCGTTTGCGGGCCAGGTTCCGGATCGGCGCCACGACCTTGTCGGAGAAGTTGTCCGCGACACCGTTCTCGAACTTCAGCTCCGCCCAAGCGTGCGCGAGCACGCCGGCCGCGATCGAGCCGCCCGAAACGCTGGAGAACGTCGAGATCTTCGACAGCCAGCCGAGTTCGTTGAGCCGCCACAGGGCCCCGGTGTGGAACAACATCGCGCGGTAGCCGCCGCCGGACAGCGCGAGACCGACGCCTTGCCGGGTGGCCGAAGCTTTGTTGGTATCCCCCACCTGAGTGAGTGTAAGGGTGGTCAGGCGAGTAGTGGCTGCAAGAGACGCCGTTGCTCTTCGGGGACGTACTCGGCGTAGTTGTCGTAGAGCGCCTGCTTCGCCAGTCGCGAAGCGCGCTCGCCGTCGGAATCCCGGATCGCGCCGAGCACCTCTTCGTGATGCGTCAGCCAGTTGCGCATCAACGCCGTCCGGTCGTCGGCGTGCTCCAGTTTGTCCTCGATGAGTTCCAGTACGACGCCGCGGACGACCTCACCGCTGATCACCAGCAGCGGATTCCCCGTCGCGCGGGCGATGGCCTCGTGGAACGCGACGTCCGCGTGCGAGAACTCCGCGAATCCCTTCGAGACGCCCGCGCGCATCGCTTCCAGTGCGGTGTCGAGCTCGGCGAGGTGGCCCTCCGTCCTGAGCTGCGCGGCGAGCAGATGTGCGGAACCGTCGAGCACCATGCGGAACTGCAGGAGTTCGGACAACCCGAGATGGTCGGCCCGCGCGAGCCGGTGCATCGACCGGTGCAACGCGGCGGGGGAGGCGGCCAGAACCTCGGGACCGCGCGGATCGCCTGGCCGCGAGCGGATCATTTCCGCTGCTTGCAGTACACGCAGTGCCTCGCGCACGGTCGAGCGGCCGACGTCGAACTGGACCATCAGCTCGCGTTCGCTCGGCAACCGGTCGCCCGGTTTGATCCGGCCGCTGAACACGGCTTCCTCGATCTGTTCGACGACACGCTGGTACGCGCGGACAGGGGCGACCGGCTCGAATTCCATCTTGACCCTGCCGTCTCGTCTGGTTTACTGGTCAGACCAGTCTACCGGTCAGGGGGCAGGATGAAAGCCCGGATTCACGCGGCAGTGGTGGCGTTGCTGCTGGTGGCGTCCGGCTGCTCCGCCGGTTCGAGTGCCACCGTGGCCAAGGATCCCGGCACGCTCGCCATCGGCTACACCGCCGAACCCGCCAACTTCGACTTCACCCGCACGGACGGTGCCGCCATCCCGCAGGCTTTGCTCTACAACGTCTACGAGGGTCTGGTGAAGCTCGACGCGAACGCGAAGATCGTGCCGCTGCTGGCCGAATCGTGGACGGTGTCGGAAGACCGCAAGACCTACGACTTCAAGCTCCGGAAGAACGCGAAGTTCAGCAACGGGGCGCCGTTCACCGCCGAAGACGTCAAGTTCTCGCTGATGCGCGTGAAGACCGACTGGACCGTGTCGATCAAGTCCACAATGGACGTCGTCGACCGGGTCGACGTGGTGGCGCCGGACCACGCGCGGGTCGTGCTCACGAAACCCAGCAACGGCTGGCTGTTCAGCCTCACCAGCCGCCTCGGCGCGATGTTCAGCCCGACCGGGGTCGCGGATCTGGCGAACAAACCGGTCGGCACCGGGCCGTACACGGTGTCCTCGCGACGTCGTGGCGACTCCATCGTGCTCAAGCAGAATCCCGCGTACTGGGGCACGAAACCGGCCTATTCCACCGTGGTCCTCAAGTACATCAAGGATCCGACGGCGCTCAACAACGCCTTGCTCAGCAACGGGATCGACGTCATCTCCGCGATCACCGTGCCGGATTCGATCCCGCAGTTCCAGAGCGACGACCGGTTCACCGTCGTCGAAGGCACGACCAACAGCGAGGTCACCCTCGCGTTCAACAACGCGCGCCCGCCGCTGAACGACGTCCGGGTGAGGAAAGCGCTGTCGTACGCGATCGACCGGAAAGCGTTGCTGGACACGGCGTGGGCCGGTCGCGGCACGCTCATCGGCAGTATGGTCCCGCCTACGGACCCCTGGTACGAAGACCTCTCGAACGCGTATCCGTTCGATCCCGCGAAGGCGAAAGCGCTGCTCGCGGAAGCGGGCCTGCCGAATCCCTCACTGCGGCTGAGGATTCCGAACCTGCCGTACGCGGTATCGGCCGCGCAGGTGGTGTCCTCGCAGCTGGCGGACGTCGGGGTCACGGTGACGATCGAGCCGCTGGACTTCCCGGCGGTGTGGCTCAAACAGGTCTTCACCGACCACGACTACGACCTGTCGATCATCCAGCACGTCGAGGCGCGCGACATCGTCACCTTCGGCAGGCCGAAGTACTACTGGGGTTACGACGGCAAGCCCGTCCAGCAGAACCTGGCGAAGGCCGACGCCGGAACGCCCCAGGAGCAGATCGACGCGATGCGGCAGGTCGCGCGGAGGCTGTCCGAAGACGCCGCCGCGGACTGGCTCTTCCTGTTCCCCAACGTGATCGTGGCGAAGAACAAGGTGACCGGGTTCGTCCGCAACCAGGTCAGCGAGTCCTTCGATCTCACGGGATTGGCGCCGCGATGACGGTCAAGATCGTGCGCCGCGTGGCGATCCTGGTGGCCAGTGTGCTGGTCGCGTCCATCGTGGTGTTCCTGTTCATGGCCGTGTTGCCGGGCGATCCGGCGCAGGTCGCGCTAGGCGTCAACGCGACACCGGAACTGATCGCGAAAACGCGCGCCGAGTTCGGCATCGACAGGCCGCTCGTGACGCAGTACTTCGACTGGATCGGCGGTGTCCTGCAAGGCGACTTCGGCCGCTCGTACGTCACGCGCGAGGAGATCGGCCCGGCGCTGACCGACCGGCTCGGCGTCACGTTGTGGCTGGTCGGGGCCGGGATGCTGGTGGCGTTGCTGATCGCCGTCCCGGCCGGGACGTTCGCCGCGGTGCGGCATCGGAAGGCGAACGGCACGGCGGTTTCCGGACTGTCGCAGATCGGCGTCGCGATTCCCGCGTTCCTCGCCGGCATCATCCTGGTGCAGATCTTCGCGGTGCAGCTGCGCTGGCTGCCCTCCGGCGGCTGGACACCGCCGGTGCAGGATCCGGGCGAATTCCTCCGCGGTCTCGTCCTGCCCGCGTTGTCCTTGGGGCTGGTGCAAGGCGCGGTGCTCACGCGCTACGTCCGGTCGGCCGTGCTCGACACGCTCGGCCAGGACTACTTGCGCACTGCGCGATCCAAGGGGCTGCGACCGTTCCAAGCCTTGTTCCGCCACGGTCTGCGGAACGCCGCTGTGCCGGTGGTGACGGTGCTGGGGCTGCAACTGTCGACGCTGCTGATCGGTGCCGTCGTCGTCGAGCGCGTGTTCGTCCTGCCGGGCCTGGGCAGCATGCTGCTCGACTCGGTGGCGTCGCGGGATCTGCTGTCCGTGCAGGGGATCGTGCTGGTCTTGGTGGTCGGCGTACTGCTGGTGAACTTCGTGGTCGACGTCCTGTACACGGTGCTCGACCCGAGATTGCGGGGTTCCTGATGCGTAGCCGCAGTCTCGTCATCGGCGGCGTCCTGGTCGCGTTGATCGTCGTCGCCGCCCTGCTCTCGTTCGTGTGGACGCCGTTCGACCCGGTGAAGGTCGACGCGGCCAACCGGCTGCACGATTTCAGCGGCTCGAACCCGCTCGGCACCGACAGCTTCGGCCGCGACGTGCTCAGCCAGATCATGGTCGGCGCGCGGACGACGTTGTACGTCGGCGTGGTCGCGGTCGGGATCGCCGCGGTGATCGGGACGCCGCTCGGGATCCTCGCCGGGATGTCGTCGCGGTGGCTCGGCGAATTCGTCATGCGGGTCAACGATCTCGTGCTCGCGTTCCCCGCGTTGCTGCTGGCGATCATGTTCGGCGCGGTGTTCGGGGCGGACACGCTGACCGCGATGGTGGCGATCGGTATCGCGACCATCCCGTCGTTCGCGCGGATCGCGCGTTCGGGGACGCTGCAGGTGATGAGCTCCGAGTTCGTGCTGGCCGCCCGGTCGGCGGGCCGGTCGCGGCTGAACATCGCGGCGCGGCATGTGCTGCCGAACATCTCCGGGCTGCTGATCGTGCAGGCGTCGGTGTCGTTCGCGATCGCCGTGCTCGCGGAAGCGGCGTTGTCGTTCCTCGGCTTCGGCACCCGGCCGCCGACCCCGTCGTGGGGCCGCATGCTGCAGGAATCCCAGGTGTTCCTGACCCTGCATCCGCGGCTCGCGCTCGTGCCCGGTGTCGCGATCGCCATCGCCGTCCTCGGCTTCAATTTGCTCGGCGACGGCCTGCGTGATCGTCTCGATCCCCGATTGGCGGCGCGGCTATGACACTGCGGGTGGACGGTCTCGGCATCGGCGGCCTGGTCCGCGACGTCTCGTTCGGCATCGCGCGCGGTGAGCGTGTCGGGTTGATCGGCGAGTCCGGTTCCGGGAAATCGTTGACGGCGTTGTCGATCATGGGGCTGCTGCCCGAAGAGCTCGCCGCCTCCGGATCGGTGAAACTCGACGGCCGCGAGCTGCTCGGCGCGCCGGAGAAGGAGCTGTCGCGGTTGCGCGGCAACGAACTCTCGATGGTGTTCCAGGAGCCGATGACCGCGCTGAACCCGGCGATGCGGGTCGGTGCGCAGGTGGCCGAGCCGATGCGGATCCATCGCAAGGGCGGGAAGGATCCCGAGTCCTTGCTGGCGTCCGTGGGACTACCTGGGGTCGCCCGTGCCTACCCGCATCAGCTGTCCGGCGGGCAGCGGCAACGCGTCGTCCTCGCGATCGCGCTGGCCAACGACCCGAAGCTGCTCATCTGCGACGAGCCGACGACCGCGCTGGACGTCACGGTGCAGGCGCAGATCCTGGAACTGATCCTCGACGGCGTGCGGGAGCGGGAGAGCGCGCTGCTGTTCATCACGCACGACCTCGCCGTCGTGGCGTCGGTGTGCGAGCGGGTGCTGGTGATGCTGGGGGGCGAGATCGTCGAAGCCGGCACCACCCGCGACGTCCTCACCGCGCCACAGCACGAATACACGAAGAAGCTGTTGGCCGCTTCGGATCTGGAGGCGAGCCGATGATGATCTCGGTGCGGGATCTCGAACGTCGTTACACCCGGCGCGATGTGCATGCGTTGCGCGGAGTGTCGTTCGACGTCGAGGCCGGACAGCGGTTCGGCATCGTCGGCGAATCCGGTTCGGGAAAGTCCACTTTGGTCAGATTGCTGGCCGCGCTCGACAAGCCGACGGCGGGCAGCGTCTCGTTCCAGGGCAAACGCGTGGACACGTTGCCGGAGCGCAAACTCGGCTTCCTGCGGTCGGAACTGCAGATCGTCTTCCAGGATCCGATGGGTTCGCTCGATCCGCGGATGCGGGTGCGCGACATCATCTCCGAACCGCTGGGCCGACGGGATTCCGCGCGGGTTTCGGAGCTGCTGAAGGCCGTCGGGCTGCCCGAGGACGCGGCCGGCCGCTATCCGCACCAGTTCTCCGGCGGGCAACGGCAGCGCATCTCGATCGCACGGGCGCTCGCGCCGAATCCGAGCGTCCTCATCGCGGACGAACCGGTCAGCGCGCTCGACGTCTCGGTGCGGAAGCAGATCCTCGACCTGCTCGCGTCGCTGGTCGAGCTGTACTCGCTGACGCTGATCTTCGTCTCGCACGACCTCGGCGTGGTGCGGCACGTCTGCGACCGGGTCGCGGTGATGCGGCGCGGGGAGATCGTCGAGATGGGCGACGTCGACCAGGTCTACGACGCGCCGGAACACGAGTACACCAGGGAACTGCTGGCGGCCGCGCCGAATCTGCGGGCCGAACTGGCGCGGTTGAGGGGAGGGGACGATGCCTGAATATCCGGAAGGCTTGCCGATCGGTGACAGCTGGGTGTCCACTGTGGACACCTCGTCGGTGGACTTCCCGTATGACGGGAGCCAGATCGGCCGGGCGCCGGTCGGGACGCCGGAGCTGGCCACGCGGGCGATCGACGAGGCGGTCGCGGTGTTCAAGCAGGTCGCGGCCCTGCCGTCGCGGACCCGGCGCTCACTGCTGAACGCCGTCGCCGCCGCTTTGGAAGCCCGCCGCTCCGACTTCGAGCAGCTTCTGGTGCTGGAGACCGGAAAGCCGCTGGTCGATTGCCGTGTCGAGGTCGCCCGCACGATCGTCACCTGGCAGGCCGCCGCCGAGGAGGTCTCGCGGCTGCACGGTGAGACCGTCCCGCTCGACCTGCTGCCGTCCGGCGACGGACTGGTCGGGTTCTGGAAACGCAAGCCGATCGGCGTGGTGGTCGGCATCGCAGGCTTCAACTATCCGCTGCTCCTGGCGTCGCACAAGATCGCGCCCGCCATCGCGGCCGGTTGCCCGGTGGTGGTGAAACCCGCGCCGCAGACGCCGCTGGCGACGTTGTGGCTCGTGCATCTGGTGCGCTCGCTGACCGACCTGCCCGCGATGGTCCAGCTGGTCACCGGCGACGCGGCCGTCGGCTCGGCGCTGGTCACGGACCGGCGGGTCGGCGCGGTGTCGTTCACCGGATCCGCGCTGGTCGGGCACCGGATCGCGCGCGACGCCGCGCCCACGAAGACGTTGCTGGAGCTGGGCTCCAACGCGGCACTGGTGGTCGCGGAGGACGCGGATCTCGACGCCGCCGCGGACGCCGTGCTGCGCGGCGGGTTCTACGCGTCCGGGCAGGCCTGCATTTCGGTGCAGCGAGTGCTGGTCGTGGACGCCATCGCCGAGGAATTCACCGAAAGGGTGCTGGCGCGGCTCGGCGAGGTCGTCACCGGTGACCCCCGCGACGAGAAGACGCGGGTTTCGGCGCTGATCGACCCGGGCTCGACGCGGCGCGTACAGGAGTGGGTCGACAAAGCGACTTCGGCCGGTGCGCGGCTGGTCGGGGGCGGTGTCGACGGCACGGTGATCCGGCCGACCGTGCTGCTCGACGTGCCCGACGGCGTCGAATGCTGGGACGAGGAGATCTTCGGCCCCGTGGTCTGCATCCGCACTGTGTCCTCTGTGGACGAAGCGTTCGAGGCGGTCAACGCGTCGCGCTACGGGCTGCACGCCTCGGTGTTCAGCACGTCGTTGAAGACGGCGTTCCGCGCGCTCGACGAGCTCGAAGTCGGCGGCGTGGTGGTCAACGAGGTGCCCGGGTTCCGGTCCGACACCATGCCGTACGGCGGCGTGAAGGACTCCGGGATCGGGCGGGAAGGGCCGCGGTTCGCGGTCGAAGAACTGACCGTGACGAGAATGGCGGTGCTGCGCCCGTGACGTACGAAAACCTGTTCCGGCTCGACGGGAAGCGGGCCGTCGTCCTCGGCGGTGGCAGCGGGATCGGCCGCGAATCCGCGAAGGCACTGGCAGCGCACGGCGCCGAGGTGATCGTCGCGGATCGCGATGTCGCCGCGGCCAAGGAAACCGGCGTGGGCGAGGCGTACGAGATCGACCTGCTCTCGGAGGGTGCGGCGGCACGCGCGGCGGAGGAACTCGGCGAGATCGACGTCGTCGTGCTGACCGCCGCGACCAACGTGCGCAAACGGCTGCTGGAGTACACGCGCGAGGAATTCGACCGGGTGATCGCGTTGAACCTCGGCGCGACCTTCGAGGTCGTCCGCGCGTTCGGCGCGGGGATGGTCGAGCGCGGGCGGGGGAGCATCGTCGGGTTCTCGTCGATCCGCGGCACCACCGTCGAGCCCGGCCAAGGCCCGTACGCGGCGACGAAAGCCGGGCTGGTGCAGCTGTTCCGCACGGCCGCGGCGGAGTTCGGCCCGGCGGGGGTGCGGGTGAACGCGATCGCGCCCGGCGTCGTCGAAACCCCGCTGACGGCGCAGATCAAGGCGAATCCGGCCTGGTACGACGCGTACGCGACCAAGGGCGCGCTCGGCCGATGGGCGCGTCCCGACGAACTCGCCGGCGCCGTCGTGTACCTCGCGTCGGACGCGTCGTCGTTCGTCACCGGCTCCGTGCTGGCGGTGGACGGCGGCTGGACCGCGGTCGACGGCCGCTTCGAACCGCCCGCGACGTAAGGAGCCCTGCCGTGCCGGAGTTGCCCGATCTGACCGCCGTCGAACTGGTCGCCCAATACCGCGCTGGGACGCTGTCGCCGGTCGAGGTCACCGAAGCGGTCCTCGCGCGTATCGAGACGCGCGAGCCCGAACTGCACGCGCTCTACGCGTACGACCCGAGCGGAGCACGCGAAGACGCGAAGGCGTCCGAAAGCCGTTGGCACGCGGGGGAGCCACTCGGCCCGATCGACGGTGTTCCGTTGACGCTCAAGGAGAACATCGCGACGCGCGGCACCCCGGTCCCGCTCGGCACGGCCGCCACGTCGCTGACGCCCGCACCCGAAGACGCCCCGGCGGGCGCTCGCGTGCGCGAGTCCGGTGGGGTTCTGCTGGGCAAGACGACCATGCCGGACTACGGGATGCTGACGTCCGGGCTGTCGAGTTTCCACACCGCGTCACGGAATCCGTGGGACACCACGCGCACGCCCGGTGGTTCCAGCGCGGGTGCGGGTTCGGCGGCCGCCGCGGGCTACGGCCCGCTGCACGTCGGCACCGACATCGGCGGCTCGATCCGGCTGCCCGCCGGCTGGTGCGGTCTGGTCGGGCTGAAGCCGAGCTTCGGGCGGGTGCCGGTGGATCCGCCGTTCCTCGGCCGCGTCGTCGGGCCGATGACGCGCACCGTGGCCGACACCGCGCTGCTGATGAGCGTTCTGTCCGGTGTGGACGGTCGCGATCACCTCTCGCTGCCTCCGTCCTCTATGGACTGGGAGGCGCTGTCTTGCGAGGTCAAGGGCCTGCGTATCGGACTGCACCTCGACCCGGGCGTCGGGCTTCCGGTCCTGCCGGAGACGATCGCCGCCGTCACCGAAGCCGCCCGTGTCTTCGAGGCGGCCGGTGCCGTCGTCGAGCCGGTTTCGCCGTTCCTGCGCCGGGAAATGCTCGACGGGCTCGACACCTTCTGGCGCGTCCGTGCCTGGTCGGACATGTCGGCCCTGCCCGAAGACCGCCGCGCGAAGGTGCTGCCGTACATCGCCGACTGGGCCGCCGGCGGCGCCGACGTCAGCGGTGTCGACGCCTACCGCGGCTTCGCGCAGATCGACGCCATCGCCGTCGCGACCCTGCGCGCGACCGAGCGTTTCGACGTCGTCCTGTCCCCGACCTGCCCGGTCTCGGCCCCGCCCGCCGACTGGCCCTCGCCGACCAACGACCCGCGCCGCCCGTTCGAGCACATCGCGTTCACCGTGCCGTACAACATGTCCGGCCAGCCCGCGGTCTCGATCAACTGCGGCTACACGAGCGACGACCAGCCCATCGGCCTGCAAATCAGCGGGCGCCGCTTCGCCGACCTCGACGTCCTTCGCGCCGCTGCCGCCTACGAAACCCTTCGCCCCACTCCGCGCCCCTGGCCCTGACCCCACCCCATGCATTTAGTCCTCTGAATGCGGTCGTTCGCTTCGCCAACTACCGCATTCAGAGGACTAAATGCGTCAAGCGCCGATCGCCTCGGCCAGCGCCAGGATCCGCCGCGCGTTCTCCACGTGCAGGTTCTCGATCATCCGCCCGTCCACGGTCACGACGCCCTGCCCGGCCGCCTGCGCCTCCTCGAACGCCGCGATGATCTTGCGCGATCGCGTGATCTCCTCCTCGGACGGCGCGAAGATCCGGTTGCACGGCTCCAGCTGCGCCGGGTGGATCAGCGTCTTGCCGTCGAAGCCGAACTGGCGCCCCTGCACGCATTCCGCCTCGAAGCCTTCGAGGTCCTTCACATCGTTGTAAACGCCGTCGAGGATCGCCTTGCCGGTCGCGCGCGCGGCCAGCAGCGCGAGGGAGAGCCCGCCCAGCAGCGGAGCGCGGCCGGGGACGAACTCGGCGTGCAGTTCCTTCGCCAGGTCGTTCGTGCCCATGACCAGCACGGTCAGCCGCTCGGACGCGGCGGCGATCTCCTCGGCGTGCAGCATCGCGACCGGCGTTTCGACCATCGCCCAGATCTTCGTGTGGTCCGGCGCGCCGCCGAGTTCCAGCGCGCGCTCGATGTTGTGCACTTCGGCGGCGGAGTTCACCTTCGGCACCACGACCGCGGCCGGGCCCGCCTGCGCGGCGGCGCGGAGGTCGGCGTCGTGCCATTCGGTGTCGAGGCCGTTGACGCGGATGGTCACCTCGCGCGAGCCGTATTCCTTCGACGAAGCGGCGGCGCAAACGCGTTCACGTGCGGCTTCCTTCGCGTCGGGCGCGACGGCGTCTTCGAGATCGAGGATGAGCCCGTCCGCGTCCAGCGTCTTGGCCTTTTCCAGCGCTCTTTCGTTCGCGCCGGGCATGTAGAGGACGGAACGCCGGGGGTTCATGCGGAAGCCTCCTTCGTGGCCGCGTCGTACGCGGCGGCGAGTTCAGGATCGTCGGCGGCGAGCGCGTCCGCGAGTTCGGCGACCACCCGGCACTGCTTCACCGAGGCGTCGTCCTGCATCTTGCCGTCGATCATCACCGCGCCGGTGCCATCACCCATCTCGGCGATGACACGCCGAGCCCAGGCAACGTCCTCGGGCGAAGGCGAGAACACCTTCTTGGCGATGTCGATCTGCACCGGGTGCAAGCTCCAAGCGCCCACGCAGCCGAGCAGGAACGCGTTGCGGAACTGGTCTTCACAGGCCACGACGTCGCGGATGTCGCCGAACGGCCCGTAGTACGGCAGGATCCCGTTCGCCGCGCAGGCGTCGACCATCCGCGCGACGGTGTAGTGCCACAGATCCTGCTGATACGTCGTGCGTCCCTCGTTCAGGTCCTCGCCGGTCGGGTCCGTGCGCACGAGGTAACCGGGGTGCCCGCCACCCACCCGGGTGGTCTTCATCCGGCGGCTCGCGGCGAGGTCGGCCGGGCCGAGCGAGATGCCCTGCATCCGGGGGCTCGCGCCGGCGATCTCCTCGACGTTCGCGACGCCGCTGGCGGTCTCCAGGATCGCGTGCACCAGCAGCGGCTTCGTCAGCCCGGCCCGCGCTTCGAGCTGCGCCAGCAGCCGGTCGACGTAGTGGATGTCCTGCGCGCCTTCGACCTTCGGCACCATGATCACGTCGAGTTTGTCGCCGATCTCGGTGACCAGGGTGATCAGGTCGTCGAGCACCCACGGCGAGTCGAGGCTGTTGACGCGCGTCCACAGCTGCGTCTTGCCGAAGTCGGTCGACTTCGCGATGGAGACCAGCCCGTTCCGCGCGGCCTCCTTGCGGTCGGCGCGCACGGCGTCTTCGAGGTTGCCGAGCAGGACGTCGACCTTCTTGGCGATGTCCGGGACCTTGGCGGCCATCTTCTCGTTGCTGGGATCGAAGAAGTGGATCATCCGCGAAGGAGGCACGGGGATCTGGCGGAGCGGTTCCGGCGCCCCCACCGCGAGCGGGGCGAAGAAATCCTTCGGCGAACGCATCGTTCCTCCATCGCTACGGGCCAAGTGACCGACGGGTAACCCTAAACCCGGAAGGCGGGGAACCGCTGCGGCGCAGCTCACCTCCAAGGGGACACGATCGGGAATCGCGGAGGAATCTGTGGACGACTGGGCCTTGCCGGGTTTCACCGAGCTGGGGTCGCTGGGTGAAGGGGGATTCGGACGGGTCGTGCTGGCCCGCCACGACGAATCCGCGCAGGTCGTGGCCATCAAATACCTCTATGCGAGGTTCGCCGCCGACCCGCAGCGCCTCGCCGAGTTCCGCCATGAGGCGCAGATCCTGAGCCGCGTTTCGGGGCCGCACATCGCCCGTCTGCACCAGTTCGTGGAGACCCCGCAAGGGGCCGCGATCATCATGGAAGCCGTTCACGGAATCTCCCTGAAAGAGATCCTCGGCCGCCAGGAGAAACTCGAACCCGAAGCCGCGCTGGCCATCCTCAAGGGCTCGCTGCTCGGTCTCGCCGGCGCGCACGCCGCGGGCACCGTCCACCGCGACTACAAACCGGCCAACGTCCTGGTCACCCGTGAGGGGCAGAGCAAACTCGTCGACTTCGGCATCGCCGTGCTCGCCGGGCAGACCGGGGTCGCCGCGGGCACCCCCGCGTACATGGCGCCCGAGCAGTGGGCGGGCGGTGTCGCCACCCCGGCGACCGATGTCTACGCCGCGACCTGCGTGTTCTTCCAGTGCGTCGTCGGCCACCGGCCCTACGAGGCGGAGCAGACCGAAGTGCTGCGCACGCTGCACGAATACGCCCCGATCCCGTTCGGCGAAGTACCCGAACCGGTCCGCGACCTCATCGCGCGCGGCATGGCGAAGGACGTCGCCCACCGGCCGTCGGGCGCGGCCGAATTCGTCGCTGAGCTGGAGGCGTCCGCCAGGAAGGCGTACGGCGACGATTGGGAGCGCAACGGCTGGCACTGGCTCGCCAAGGGCGCCGGTGTCCTGGTCGCCCTGTCCCCGTTGGCCCTGCTCGGCGCGGGAACCGCGGCCGCGCCGGTCCTCGCGGGTGGCGGGGTCGCGGCCACCGCCGGCGGCGGGATCGCGCTCGGCCTCAAGATCACCGCCGCGGTCGCCGCCGCCACCGCGGTCGCCGTCGGGACGGTCGTGGTGGTCAACACGAACAGCGACGACGAAGCGCCACCACGGACGACGACCGTCGCCGCGATGAAGGTCGACCTCCTCACCCGCACCGAGAAGCTCGACGGCTTCGACTTCAACGGGAAGTACGTCCGCATCAGCGGGCTGAAGGACAAGGCGGTCGAGGAGCGGGTCAACAAGGCGCTGATGGCGCCGATCGACGGCTGGCTCACCAGCGTCTGGCCGCCGGGCAGCCCGCCGGAAAAGGAACCCGACGGCGACATCCCGCATATGTCCACCACCGCCGAGGTCCTGCGCCAGGACGACAAGCTGATCTCGGTCGTCTACGAACGCTCGGTCGAGACGGTCCAGCTCGGGAACCACGGCGCCTACGCCGTCCGGACCCTCGTGATCGACCTGTCCGACGGCGACGTGATCCCGACCGCGGGCCTGTTCGCCGACGTCGACGGCAACGCCGAACGGATGCGGATGGTGGAGGACCGGATGTACGCCTCGGCCAAACCGGGCGAGTGTCTCGCCACGCCGCCGTCGGCGCCCGAGCACCTTCCCGCGGGCGCGATGTCCGACCGATACACCCAGGACGGGGCGATCGTGCAGGCGGCGCCCGCGGCGAACGGGATGGAGTTCCGCGTCGCCGCCTTCGCGCTCGGGTACCCGATGGTCTGCAATCCGACGACCGTCACCGTGCCTTACGAACGGCTGCGTGACCTGCTGAGTCCCGCGGTCGCGTACCTGCTCGGTGGCAAGCAGGGCGAAAAGACCAAAGAGGACAACGTCGGCGCCTTCACCATCACCACCCCGGAATCCTGGCGGCTGCTCTCCGACGATCCCGTCGAGCGCTACCTGGTGACCGCCGACCAGTGCACGCAGCCGTTCCAGTGCGCGGGCGTCGTCTTCAGCGACAACTCGCGGGTCGATCCGGCCACCCCGCCCTATGAACCGGGCAAGCCGTACAACCGATCCACCGGCCCGCGTCCGTGTCACTCGCTCGGGGCACCAGGGGAGACTCAGGGGTCGCCTGTCCTGCAGACGAAGGAGCTTCGTTCGATCGGGACTAAGAAGGCGGCCTACGAAGAGTGGCGACTCACGTGTTCCGGCGGCGGTAGCGTCACCCAGCGGGTCTGGTTCCTGCCGAAAACGCAGCTCGTGATCGTGGACGAGTGGAACACTCCAGGCCTCGACAAGATCCTGGAAGAGGCGAAGTGGAACTAAGCGACGAGTGGAGACTGCCCGGCTTCACGGAGCTGGAGCAGCTGGGCACCGGCACCTTCGGCCGCGTGGTGCTCGCGCGCCAGGACAACACCGGCCACGTCGTCGCGATCAAGTACCTCTTCTCCCGCTTCGCCGCCGAGCCCGCCTATCTCGACGCGTTCCGCCAGGAAGCCCTGGCGCTGCACCGGGTGACGAGCCCGCACGTCGTGAAGCTGTACGAGTTCTTCGAGACGCCGCAGGGTGCGGCGATCGTCATGGAGGCGATCAACGGCGTCTCCCTGCGTTCCGTCCTGCAGGCCGAAGGCGCTCTCGAACCCGAAGCCGCCCTCGCGGTCCTGAAGGGATCGCTGCTCGGGCTGGCCGCGGCGCACTCCGTGAACGTCGTCCACCGGGACTACAAACCGGCCAACGTCCTCGTCGCCGACACCGGCGAGAGCAAACTGGTCGACTTCGGCACGGCCGTCCTCGCGGGTGAACGCGGCCCGTCCGTCGGCACGCCCGCGTACATGGCGCCCGAGCAGTGGTCCGGCGGCCAGGCCACTCCCGCGACCGACGTCTACGCCGCGACCTGCGTGTTCTTCCAGTGCGTCGCCGGGCATCGGCCGTACGAGGCCGAGCAGACCGAAGTGCTGCGCACGCTGCACGAACACGCGCCCATCCCGTTCGGCGAAGTCCCCCAGCCGGTGCACGAGATCGTCGCGCTGGGGATGGCGAAGGACCCGGCGAAACGGCCGGTCGACGCGCTCATGTTCGTCAGCGAACTGGAACGCGTCGCCCGCGCGGGATACGGCGACGAATGGGAACGCAAGGGCTGGTCGCGGCTGGCGAAGGCGGCGGGCGTGCTCGCCGCCGCGACGCCGTTGGTCCTGCTCAGCGCCGGTACGGCGGCCGCGCCCGGCGTCGCCGCCGCCGGAACGGGTGCGGCGGCCGCGTCGACCGGCGGGATCGCGGTCGGGCTGAAGATCACCGCCGGGGTCATCGCGGCGACGGCCGCCGTGGTCGGCTCGGTGGTCGTCTTCTCCGACGCGAGCACTCCGCCCCCGTCACCGCCGACCACGCAGCAGGCCGTCGCACTCAAGGTCGCCATGAAGACCGAGTCCGGGACAGTGCCCGGCACGACCCTCGCCTACACCGGCGAACGGCCGGAGGTGACCGGGTCGCCCGATCAAGCCTGGCTCAAACGGGTCAACGACGCGCTGACCGCGCCGATCGACGCCTGGAACCGCAAAACCGGCCCCGGTGCCGCCAAGCTGGAGCCGGAACGCGGCCCGTACACACTGACCACGAAGGCCGACATCCGCACGGAGAACGAGCGGTACCTCTCGGTGCGCTACACCCACGACCTCGTGAACAAACCGCATCCGACCTGGGGTTACGGCCGCGCGACGGTGACGATCGACCTCAAGGAGGGCAAGGCGCTCACGCCCGCCGAGCTGTTCGCGCCCGGGAAGTTCACCGACGACGGCCTCCGGGAACTGACCGAACGCCTCTGGCCCGACAAGGAGCAATGCGGCGCCCCGACCACCGTTTTCCCGTACCGGCCGCTCCGGGCGGCGGACCTCACCGAAGACCCGAAGGTGTGGCTCGCGTTCGCGCCGACGGCCCTCGAGATCACCGTCAACCTGACCGATCTCGGCTTCTCCACCGCCTGCAGCGTCAAGGACCTCACGCTGCCGTACGACAAGGTGCGCGACCTGCTGAACCCCGCCCTTGTCGATGGCGTGACCAGCGGAAAGGTGGTCAAAGGCACGTCGTCCGCCCCGCCGGCGCAGGGCGTCACGGACGTCTCGGCCGGAGCGCTCACCCTGCATCTGCCGCAAGGCTGGTCCGAGGTCTCGCAGGGGCTGGAGAAGGTGCTCGTCGCGCCGGGCTGCCCGGATCCCAAGAAGTACTTCAACTGCAAGTACGTCCTCGTCACGGATAACACCCAGCGCTCCGCCGAGCAGCCGCCGTACCGGCCGGGGGAGTTCTACCGGCGCAGCGCGGGCGGCCGGGCCTGCAACGCCGCCGGGCGCAAGGACCTCCGCCAAGAGGGTGACGCCGCGCGGACGGCTTCCGCCACCGCACCGGTCGGCGGGGCGACGGCGACCTACGAGGAGTGGACGATCCAGTGTGTTCCTCGTGGACAGACGGGCGGCAGCGGCGAGACGCAAGTGACGCAGCGGATCTGGTTCCTTGCGGACAGGCAAATCGTGGTGATGGACGAGTGGCGGACGCCGGGCGTCGAAGAACTCCTTCGTACCGCGACGATCTCCTGACCTGACCTGCGAAAGTCCAAAGTGGAATGAGTATTCATTGGGCCGAATGGCCTAACGTCTCGTTTCGTTCCCCGTGACCGTTCGGAGACACCGGGTAACACCACTTACCTCCCTCTCACTCGGTTGGCGGCACGGTCGGACTGAAGTCGAATGACCGCCTACCGACCGGTCACCGATGACAAAGTGCCGCCGATCGCAGCCACTCCCGTTGTCCGGCGCCGCCGCCTCCCCGCCCTGTTAGACAGGTCATGTGCCGCTTCCACCGAGGTGGCACGGGGATGACGAGCCCTAGGGAAACCAGGTTCGAAGGAGGCGGAACGTGG
This sequence comes from Amycolatopsis sp. MJM2582, assembly GCF_000754115.1. NCBI lineage: Bacteria > Bacillati > Actinomycetota > Actinomycetes > Pseudonocardiales > Pseudonocardiaceae > Amycolatopsis > Amycolatopsis sp. MJM2582. Next base: position 1,176,462 of record NZ_JPLW01000001.1, on the reverse strand, counting down.
CGGCTACACCGAACATGGAGAGCTCGACGGTCGCCGGTGGCGCGAAGCGCAGCCGGTCACTGCCGAGCCGGGTGGTGCCGCCGATCGAACTGCCCGCGAGCGTCGGGGAGCTTTCGCGCAAGGCGGCGGCCCTGCTCGGTTGGAACGGCATCGTCTTGCCGGAGACCACCGTGCTCGGCCGCAAGATCTGCGTGGTCGCCCGGCTCCGTACCGACGTGCACGCGGAGCGCATCGCGATGGGCATGGGTCCCGTCGTCGATCGCGCCACCGTCGACACCTGGACATGGCCAGAGCTGGCCGCGACCGCACCCGCGCCGGCCGCCGAGATCATCGGCGTCCTCGCGGTCGCCCGGCACTGGCGCACCGCGATGGCCTCCGCGGTTCCGTTCGCACGTTACGGCGAGGCCGCGATGGTTCTCCCATCGCCTGCCGTACTGACGGAAGACTACGTCGGCAACTGCCTGCCGCGTGCCCGTGCCTACGGGCTCGGCATCGTCACCGCCGACCCCAACGCGGTGGCCGACCTCGACCTCGAGGGTCACGGCGAGCGCATGATCCTCGACGAGGACCCGGTCTCGCGCTTGGTCAACGAGATCGTCTACGAGCAGCTGCTCCGCGAAACCGAGCTTCCTGCCGAAGTGGACTGAACGCGCTACGGTCGGGTCCATGCGAGTCGTCATTGCGGGTGGACACGGACAGATCGCGCTGAAGCTGGAGAAACTGCTCTCCGCACGCGGTGATCAGGCGGTGGGGATCGTGCGCAATCCCGATCACGTCGCCGATCTCGAAGCCGCCGGTGCCGAAGCGGTCGTCCTCGATCTGGAAAAGTCCGATGTGGACGCCGTCGCCAAGGTGCTCGACGGCGCCGACGCCGCCATCTTCGCGGCGGGCGCCGGGCCGGGCAGCGGGACCGCTCGTAAGGACACTGTGGACAGAGCGGCCGCCGAACTCTTCGCGGCCGCCTCCGAGCGGGCGGGCGTCCGGCGGCATGTCCAGGTCGGCTCCATGGGCGCGGACAAATGGGAGACCGCGGACGTCTCCGACGAGTTCCGGATCTACCTCAAGGCCAAGAAAGCGGCCGAAGACGATCTGCGCGCCCGCGATCTCGATTGGACGATCCTGCGGCCGGGGCAGCTCACCAACGACGAAGGCACCGGCAAGATCTTGATCGCCGAGTCCACCGGTCGTGGGCCCATTCCCCGACAGGACGTCGCCGCGATCCTCGTCGCGCTGCTCGACAACCCGTCCACGGCGGGACGCGTCCTCGAAGCGATCTCGGGTGATACTGCTATCTCTCAGGCCTTTTCCGCACTGTGAAACTCTAGTGTGTGGACGTAATCCGTCTTTTGACTGAACGGAGAAGGTCCTTGCGCGAGGACATCGCGGTCTTCAGTGGCAGCGCCCATCCCGAGCTCGCCGAAGAGATCTGCGCCCATCTCGGTGTTCCCCTGCATCCGGTGAAGGTGCAGCGGTTCGCCAACGACTGTCTCGAAGTCCAGCTCGAAGCGAACTGCCGCGAGCGCGACGTCTTCCTGATCCAGCCGTTGGTGCGGCCGGTGCAGGAACATCTCGTCGAACTGCTGCTGATGCTGGACGCCGCGCGGGGCGCTTCGGCGAAGCGGATCACCGTCGTCATGCCGCACTATTCGTACGCCCGGTCGGACAAGAAGGACGCGCCGCGGATCTCGATCGGCGGCCGTCTCGTCGCCGACCTGATGGCGACCGCCGGCGCCGATCGCGTCCTCGCGATGACACTGCACTCGCCGCAGGTGCACGGATTCTTCAGCGTCCCGGTCGATCACCTGCACGCGCTGCAGGAACTGGCGAAGCACTTCCGCCAGTACGACCTGTCCGCGACCACCGTGGTCTCGCCGGATCTCGGCAACGCCAAGGAGGCCGCGCATTTCGCCCGGCTGCTCGGTGTCCAGGTCGCGGCGGGCGCGAAGCAGCGCTTCGCCGACGACAGGGTCGAGATCAGCTCGGTGATCGGCGAGATCACCGGCCGCGACGTCATCGTCCTCGACGACGAGATCGCCAAGGGCAGCACGGTGATCGAACTGCTCAACAAGCTCCGGGAACTGAAGCCGCGTTCGATCCGCGTCGCCTGCACGCACGGCCTCTTCTCCAGCGGCGCGCTCGAGCGGATCGGCAGCCAGCCCGACGTGCTGGAGGTCGTCTGCACGAACACGGTGCCCATCCCGCCGGAGGAGCAGAGCCCGAAACTGCGGGTCCTGTCGATCGCGCCCGCGCTGGCGGAGGCGATGCGCCGGATCCACAACGGAGAGTCGGTCAGCGCGCTGTTCGAAACCGCTTAGGGAGTGCCGAGGACCCGGTCGAGATACGTGTTCGTGAAGATCCCGGCCGGGTCCACCTCCTTGCGGACCCGCAGGAAATCGTCGAAGCGCGGGTAGCGCGAGCGCAGTGTCGCGGCGTCGAGGTCGTGCATCTTGCCCCAGTGCGGGCGGCCGCCGACCTCGCCGACGATCGACGCGAACCCGGCGAAGTACTCCCGATAGGGCATGCCGACGAACTGGTGGATCGCGATGTAGGCCGAGTCGCGGCCGTTCGCGGTCGAAAGCCAGATGTCGTCCGCCGCGGCGACGCGCACCTCGACCGGGAACGCGACCGGGTTCTCCAGCTTCGGGACGAACGCACGGAGTTCGGCGAAGACGTCGTGCAGCGCGTCGCGGGGGATCGCGAACTCCGACTCGACGAACCGCACGCCGCGATGGGTCACGAAGACGCGATGCGACGTGTCGCTGTACTCGCGGGCGGAAAGGATGTTCGAGGCGAACCGGCCGAGCGGCTGCACGAGTTTCGGCACCGCGCGGCCGAGGCGGCACAGGCCGCCGAACGCGACGTTCTCGGTGACCTCGTAGTCGACGAACTCCTTCAGCCTGCTCAACGGCCGGTGCTCGCTACCCGCGGGAAGCCGGTTGTTGCGCTTGACCAGGGCGTTCTTGCCGTAGGGGAACCAGTAGAACTCGAAGTGGTCGTTCTCGTCGGCGAACTGGTCGAAGCCTTCGAGGACCTGTTCGAGCGGTTCCGGCCGCTCCTGGGCGGAGAGCAGGAACGACGGTTCACACTGCAGGGTGACCGTGCTGATGACGCCGAGCGCGCCCAGACCGACCCGCGCCGCGGCGAAGAGGTCGGGGCGTTCGTCCGCCGAACAGGTGACCACGGTGCCGTCGGCGAGCACGAGTTCGAGCGCGGCGATCTGGGTGGCGATGCCGCCGAGCTTGGCGCCGGTGCCGTGGGTGCCGGTGGAAATCGCGCCGGCGACGGTCTGCGCGTCGATGTCGCCGAGGTTGGTCATCGCCAGGCCCAGCGCGTCGAGTTCGGCGTTGAGCTGCTTGAGCGTGGTGCCCGAACGGACCGTGACCAGGCCTTTCGCGACGTCGGCGGAGGCGATCCCGGTCCAGCCGGTCAGGTCCATGGCGTCCGAATTCGCGGCGGCGATCGCGGTGAAGGAGTGGCCGCTGCCGAGTGGGCGGAGGCGTCGTCCGTCCGCGGCGGACCGGCCGATCGCTTCGGCGATCGCGTCCGTGTCACGCGGCCGATGCACGCGCAGCGGCGACGCCGTCGCGGTGCCGGCCCAGTTGCTCCACCGTGTCATGCGCCCACCTATTCCGAGAGGCTGTGAGTGCCGAAACAGTAAGTGAATAGTATTCGCGTTTCAAGCCCTTCTGTCGTACCTTAGTTCGGGTGACCAGTGCGACGGTGTACGACTTGGCGACGAAGGACCTGGATCCTCCGTTCGCGATTGTCGACTTGGATGCGTTCGACGCGAACGGCGCCGACCTGCTGCGGCGGGCGGCCGGGAAGCCGATCCGCGTGGTCAGCAAATCCGTGCGCTGCCGGTATCTGCTCGAACGGGTCCTCGCGCGGCCCGGCTTCGAAGGCCTCATGTGCTACTCGCTCGCCGAAGCCGTCTGGCATGTCGAGCAGGGGACGTCCGACGACATCGTGGTGGCGTACCCGACCGCCGACCACGGCGCGCTGCGGCGGCTGGCGGCGAACGACCGGGCGCGGGCGGCGATCTCGATCATGGTCGACTCGCCCGAACATCTCGACCTGGTCGATGCCGCGCTCGGGCAGGGGCATCCCGAAATCCGGGTCTGCCTGGAACTCGACGCTTCGTGGCGGCCGCTGCCCGGAGTGCACATCGGCACCCGGCGCTCGCCGGTGTTCAGCCCGCGGCAGGCCGCGGATCTGGCGCGGACCATCTTGTCCCGCAAGGGTTTCCGGCTGGTCGGGATGATGGCGTACGAAGGGCAGATCGCCGGGCTCGGCGACGCGGCGGGCAGTGGGGCCAAGAACTCCGTCATCGGCTGGATGCAGCGAAAGTCCATTGTGGAAATCGCGAAGCGCCGTGCGGCCGCGGTTCGCGCCGTGCGGGGGCTGGCGGATCTGGAGTTCGTCAACGGCGGCGGCAGCGGCAGCGTCGAATCGACCGGCGCCGAAGCGGCCGTCACCGAAATCGCGGCGGGCTCCGGCCTGATCGGGCCGACGCTTTTCGACGGCTACGCGCATTTCTCGCCGCGCCCGGCCGCGATGTTCGCGCTGCCCGTCGTCCGGCGCCCCGCCCCGAAGGTCGCGACGCTCTTCTCCGGCGGCTACATCGCTTCGGGCCCTGCGGAGTCTTCGCGCCTCCCGAAGCCCTACTTGCCCGAAGGTCTCTCGCTGCTCGGCTTCGAAGGCGCCGGCGAAGTCCAAACCCCCGTCTCCGGCGAAGCGGCCCGCCACCTGCGGCTCGGCGACCGCGTCTGGCTGCGCCACGCGAAAGCCGGAGAACTCGCCGAACGCTTCACGCACTACCACGTCGTCGTCGGCGACCGCGTCGACCGGACCGTCCCCACCTACCGCGGCGAGTCCCAAAACTTCGGCTGACCCCGCGACCCCACCCCCCACCCATCCCTGGGGGGCGCGCCCCGCACCAGCGTATCGGGAGGGGGCGACGGGGGACGGGGTTCGGTGGGGTGAGGGGCGAGGTTGTCCACAACTGTGGGTGGGTGTGGACAACTTATGTGGACAACCGGGTAACGCCAGGTCAGTGGGTGTGAAGGCGGGGCTGCTGGGAATCGTGTGACTGGTGGGGCGACGGGTTCGGGCGTCGGTGGACACGAATGGAGCAAGGGCCTCCTTTGAGACACTCAACGTCTCAAAGGGGGCCTTCAGGACGTCCGGGCAGAGCTGCGGGAGTCCACAGTGGACGAAGCGTCGAGAACCCCGAGCGGAGAACCTCAGGCCTCCCCGAACTTGCTCGCCAAGTAGCCCTTCACCACCGACTTCGCCTCCGCCACGATCCGCTCGTCCCCTCGCGGGTCCCGGCGGAAAGCCAGCTTCAGCAGCGCGTCGGCGGTCTCGTTCGCGATCGTCAGCGCGAATCGGATGTCGTCCGGCGGCGACTGGATCCGCGCGGAGAGCACATCGGTGAGCGCGTCGACGATGACCGCGTTGTTGTCACGCGTCTCGTCGAGGAGTTGCCGGTCCACGACGTCACCGAAGTGCACCTTCGAGAAGCCGGGTACCTCGCGGTGCATCGCCAAGTAGATGTCGAGGATCGAGTCCACGACGTCCCACCAGTGCTCGGGCGCGAGCTCGTTCAGCGTTTCCGACACCGAGGCGACGAACCGCTCGAGGTTCCGCTGCGTCAGCGCCTGCACCACGGCCCGCTTGTCGGGGAAGAACTGGTACAGCGAACCGACGGCCACCCCGGCGCGCTTCGCGATCAGCGTGGTCGTCAACGCGTCGTAGCCGAGTTCGTCGATCAGCTGGGCGCTGGCGTCGAGCATCTGCTCCACCCGCTTGGCGCTGCGCTGCTGAACGGGCTGCCGCCGGAGCGGAGTCGTCTCCGCTTGCGGTTTCGCGGCCTGGATGTCGGACACTCGGGCTCCTCCTTCGCTGATCTGCGACTTTATCGTGCCGACAGGGTTCCCCCCGGTCGAGTGAAGGCATAGTATCTGAGAACTTTTCATGTTCGGCCGAGTCTGAAGAGGAAAGGCGTGCCGCCGGTGGAGAATCCGACCTTCCCGTCCGAATTCCTGTGGGGTGTATCGACCTCCGCCTTCCAGATCGAGGGGGCGACCGGTGAAGGCGGCCGGGGACAGTCCATTTGGGACACGTTCACCGAAACGGAGGGAAAGATCGCGCGGGCTGAGCACGCCAAGGTAGCGGCCGATCACTTCCACCGCTACTCCGAGGACATCTCGCTGATGGCCGAACTCGGCGTCGGCGCCTACCGCATGTCCTTCGCCTGGCCCCGGATCCAGCCCGACGGCGACGGCAAACCCAACGCCGAAGGCCTTGCGTTCTATGACAAATTGCTCGACGAGGTCTGCGCCGCCGGTATCGCGCCGACCGGGACGCTCTTCCATTGGGACCTCCCGCAGGCCCTCGAAGACAAGGGCGGCTGGCTCGCTCGCGACACCGCCGAACGGTTCGGGGAGTACGCCGCCATCGTGGGCGAGCGGTTCTCCGATCGGGTGAAAATGTGGATCCCGCTCAACGAGCCCATGGTCATGTCGATCTTCGGCTACGCGATCGGCGAGTACGCGCCCGGCAAGACACTCCTGCTCGACGCCCTGCCCACCGCGCACTACCAGAATCTCGCGCACGGTCTCGCGGTCCAAGCGCTGCGCGCGGCCGGTGCCCGGAGCGTCGGCACGGCCAACAATCATTCGCCGATCTGGCCCGCCACCGATTCGCCGGAGGACAAGGCCGCGGGCGAATGGATCGACGCCCTCATCAATCGCACTTACGCGGATCCGGTGCTGCTCGGCCGATATCCCGAACAAGTAGTCGCGCATCTCCCGGCGGGTTTCGCCGACGATCTGCCGACCATCGCGCAGCCCCTCGACTTCTACGGGGTGAATTACTACGAGCCGCAGGGCGTCGCCGCGCCCGGCGAAGGCAATCCGCTGCCCTTCGAGCTTCGCGCGATCGAGGGATATCCCATGACCACCAACGATTCGCCGATCGTCCCGCACGGGCTGCGCGATCTGCTCGTCGGCTTCCACGAGCGCTACCGCGAGCACCTCCCGCCCGTCTACATCACCGAAAACGGCTGCAGCTTCGACGACGTCGTCGCCGAAGACGGCCACGTCCACGACCAGGAACGCATCGACTTCCTCGACAGTCACCTGGTCGCGGTGCGCGAAGCGATGGACGCCGGCGTCGACGTCCGCGGGTACTTCGTCTGGTCGCTGATGGACAACTTCGAATGGTCGAAGGGCTACCAGCCGCGGTTCGGGCTGGTGCACATCGATTACGAGACACAGAAGCGCACGCCGAAGGACTCCTTCGGCTGGTACCGGGAACTGATCCGCCATGAGTGAGGTCCGGGATCTGCCCGAGGCGCTCGCCGAGCCGGTCGCCAGGGTCCGCGCGGGGTGGATGAGCCTGCTGTTCTTCGCGAACATCGCGCTCTGGCTGGGGGTTTACGCACCCATCCAGGTTCTCCTGCCCAAACAGGCCGAACTGCTGGACGCCACCAGTAAGGAGGCCGTGTTCAGCCTGGTCACCGGCATCGGCGCGGTCGTCGCGCTGATCGCCAACCCGGCCGTCGGTCTGCTGTCCGACCGGACCTGTTCCGCTCGCGGCCGTCGTCATCCGTGGACGGCGGCCGGCGCCGCTGTCGCCGCCGCCGGACTGCTCGTCCTCGCGTTCGCGCCGAACGTCGCGGTCATGGTGCTCGGCTGGTGTCTGGTCCAGGCGGGACTGAACGGGATGCTCGCGATGCTGGTGTCGGCCATCGCCGACCGCGTTCCCGTACCCCAGCGCGCCCAGGTCGGCGGCCTCGTCGGCATCGCCCAGATGCTCGGGACCGTGCTCGGCGCGGTGGTGGTCGTGGTGATGCTCGACCTCGCCGGGCTCCCGCTGGGCTACGCGGTGTGCGCGGCCATCGTGCTGGCGGGCGCGGCGGCGTTCGTCCTGCGCACGCCGGACGCGCGGCTGCCGGTCGCGTTCCGGCCGTCGGCCAGGACTCGGGACGTACTCGCGAATCTGTGGATCTCCCCGCGCAGGCATCCGGACTTCGCCTGGGCGTGGGGCTGCCACTTCATGATCAACCTCGGCAACGCCTTCGGGACGCTGTACCTGTTGTTCTTCCTCAAGGACGCGGTGCACTACGAAGATCCGGACACCGGACTGCTGATCATGATGGGCCTCTACGGCGCGGCGCTCGTCGTCGGCGCGCTCATCGCCGGGCACTTCTCCGACAAGACGGGACGCCGGAAGCCATACGTCCTCGCCGCTTCGGCGGTGATGGCCGTCGCCGCCCTGCTGCTGGTGGTCTGGCAGAACTGGACGGCCGCGCTTGCGGCGTCACCGTTGCTGGGAGTCGGTTTCGGCGCGTACATGGCCGTCGCGCTGGCGATGCTCACGCAGGTGCTGCCCACCGCGCAGGACCGGGCGAAGGACCTCGGCGTCATCAACATCGCGAACTCGCTGCCGCAGGTGGTGGCGCCGATGCTGACCGCGCCGATTTTGGCCTACCTGGGCGGATATCCGAGCCTTTTCGCGGCTTCGGCGCTGTCCACCGTCATCGCCGCGGTACTGGTCACGCGGGTGAAGGGCGTCAGCTGAAGGTTGGAGACCGCGGACCGGTGCCGGTCGGGGGAGGGGAGTGCAACGGCACCGGCCCGCGGGGTTCGGGGGATGGCAGCGCGCTCCGGGGCAGGTATCGCGCTGCGTTTGTGATCATCAACCTAGCGACCGATTACTGCCTTCGCTAGGTGTTCTGCCGATAATTTTCGATTAATCGCGGTGGGGACCGGAGTGATTACCGAGAGCGGTTCGTCGCGTTCGGGGGTACGCGCGAACCGCCGCCGGCGAAGGCGAGATCGTGGCGTGGTTGCCGAGGGGGCTGCTCGGACCGCCGGTCACTCGCCTGGCTTTCTCAAGCGTGCACGCCGCCGATGGCGGCACGACGCGGGTTGACCAGAGCGTGCCTGCCGGTGGTTTCGGCCGGGCTCACCCCGCGGCTCTGGCCAGGGACGCGGCGGCGGCTTTCGCGCCGGTGGTCCTGGGTGGCCGCGATCTGCTGGGGGGCGAGGCCGCCGGCGACCAGGTGCTCGTGCGCGACCTGCCATACCGAGCAGGGGGCCTTGCACTTGTGCCAGCGGGTCGAGCAGGTGGGGCAGTCCCCGCGCTCGTCGGGCTCGTGCGCCTGGAGCATCGCGCGCCAGCCTTCGGCGAGCCGGGGGAGCTCCGAGCGGGCGACCGAGACGAGCGACTGCGCGTCGGCCCGGTTCGCGAGATCGGAGAGCATGTCGAGGCGTTCCCAAACCGCGTTGCGGAGGACTTGCCCTAGGACCTGATCCACGGAGAACTCACCGTTACCTTTCCGCCATTTTGGCGGCTTCGTTGAGCGCTGCCCTGAGCTGTCCGAGCTGGCCGGACGTCAGGCGCGCGGTCTCTCCTGGCGGCGAGACGAGAACCACCTGGTTGTCTTCGACGAACACGGTGACGGCGCGTTCACGGCTGATGAGATCGCCGCACTGCACCCGCCAGACCAGCTGTCCGCCTTCGTAACGGCGCACACTCGCGGTACGGGGGTCGACCGGGGTGGAAGGGGAGACCGGACGGTTCGCGCCGGGGGCGACGGCGACCGCCTGCTGACCGGCGGGGCCGGCCGCACGCAGGTGGCGCGTGGCCATACCGGGCCGTCCCGCGGTGATGGAGCCTGTTGCGATCGAGTCCACGAACTCCACTGGCTCTTCTCCGCTCTCTCGTTCCACGTCGTCTTCGTATCCGCGTGTCCGCACCTGTAGGGGGTTCGGAGACTTGGTAGCTCTCCGTGATCGCGGCCGGTGGCCGGTCGGTCACGGAGATCTGACAACTACAGTGATGTGAAACCGAGTGCGATAGAAGGTCGAACCGCCGTCATAGCGGTGACCGGACGGGGTTTCACGGTAAGCGGTCAAACGACTTCTGCCGGGCCGATCACGACGGGCGATCCGGTGTTTCGCACGGTTGAATAGGTGTGCCTACGCTGTTTCTCGACCCCAACGGAACTGTGAGGGGGCGCAATGGACGCCAGTATCGGTGGCGGCGCTGTCGCCGGCTCGGACGCTGCAAGCGGTTCGGGTCGCCAGAGTCACCCCGTGCCACCGGATGCCTGGGAGCAGCCGGAGATGCGAGCCGCACTGGCCACACGGGAGATCTCGTCCGTGTACCGGCTGTTGCGCAAGCACGGTGTTTCGCAGCGTCAGATCGCGGCGATGACCGGCCAGTCGCAGTCCGAGGTGTCCGAGATCCTCAAAGGTCGCCAGGTGATGGCGTACGACGTGCTCACCCGCATCGCTGACGGCCTTGGTGTCCCCAGGGGATACATGGGTCTCGCCTATGACGAGGCGACAGCGATAAAGGTCGTCGGCGCTGCCGACGGCCAGCAGGCGGAGGAGGACGAGTCCGTGAAGCGACGGAGGTTCCTCGCACACGCCGCCCAGGTCACGATGGGTGCGGCGGTGTTCGGCCCGGAATCGGGTACGTGGTCGGCGGGACCGGCGAAGACGCCCGCTCCCGGACGGATCGGCATGACCGACGTCCGCCAGGTGGAAGCCGCGACCAGAGCCCTCCGTTCCCTCGACTACCAGTACGGCGGCGGTTTCTGCCGCGACGCCGTGGTCGCCCAGCTGTCCTGGGGACAGCAGATGCTCGAGTCCACCGGCACCGAGCCGGTCAAGAACCGGCTGTACGTCGCCCTCGCCGACCTGCACAGCCTGGCGGGCTGGACCTCCTTCGACACCGGCCTCATGGATTCCGCGCGCGGACATTTCGCGAACGCGCTGGACCTGGCCAAACAGGGCGACAACCACCCGCTGGTCGCGAACGTCCTCTACCGGATGGGCCGCGTCTACCTGCACCAGGACGCCCCGAACGACGCGCTGAAACTGTTCCAGCTCGGCCAGATCGCCGCCCAGGAATCGGGCTCCGAGCTGGCGGTCGCCGTGCTCTGCGCCAACGAGGCGTGGGCCTACGCGATGATGGGCAACGAGGAGCAGGCCGTGAAGCTGCTCGGCCGGAGCAAGGACGAGTTCGCCCGCGCCAACCTCGCCGAGGCCGAATCCTGGGTCAAGTTCTTCACCGAGACCGACGTCTACGCCATGATCGGCACCGTGCACACCGTGCTCGCGGCGAAGAACGCCGAGCACACCAAGTACGCGATCCCGGCGCTGACCAAGGCCGTCGAGTCCTACACGGACGACATGGCCCGCAGCAAGACGTTCATGCTCAGCGCCCTGGCCACGAACCACCTGCTCGAAGGCGATCTCGACCATGGCGCCAAGGTGGGCTCGAAGGCCGTCGACTGTGCCGAGGGCATCAAGTCCGAGCGGGTGAAGGACCGGATGCGGCCACTGCAGGTCGAGGCGGAGCGCCGCCGGAACAACGCGGACGCCCGTGACCTCGCCGACCGCCTCAACTCCTTCTACGCCGCCTGAGCCGACCGGTCCGGGCGGCCGGTTCACGCCCGCCATCCTGCGCGACGCCCTCGGGCGGACGTGCGATCTGCTGGGCGTGGACCCCGAAGGTGCCCGCCTGCTGAGGTTCACCAACAACGCCGTCTACGAGCTGGCGAGCGCGCCGTTCGTCGTCAGGATCGTCGGCTCCACCCTGCTGCGGCATCGCGTCGGCACGGTCGTGCGGGTCGCGCGGCATTTCGAACGGCACGCGGTGCCTGCCATCCGGCTCGTTCCCGGGCTCGACCAGCCGCTGCCGGTCGGCGAACATCTCGTGACGGTCTGGTGGAAGGTGCCCGAGACCGGCCGGAAGGCGAAGTCGGCCGATCTCGCCGCGCTGCTGCGCCAGGTCCACGCGCTCCCGCCACCCGAGGGGCTCGCCGAATGGGCGCCGTTCGCCGCGGTCCGCGCCCGGGTTTCGGACGCGGAGGAGCTGGACGAGGGCGACCGGCGGTTCCTGCTCGAACGCTGCGCCGAGGTCGAAGCCGCGCTCGCGGACCTGGACTTCCCCCTGCCCAGGGGCCTCGTCCACGGGGACGCGCACACCGGGAACGTGATCCCCGGGCCGGACGGGCCGGTGCTGTGCGATTTCGATTCGTCCTGTGTCGGGCCGCCGGAATGGGATCTGACGCCGCTCGCCGTGGGCCATGAACGGTTCGGTGATCCGCCGGCCCGCTATCGCGTGTTCGCGCAGCGGTACGGATTCGACGTGACGACGTGGTCCGGCTTCTCCGTACTGCGCGCGATCCGTGAACTGAAGCTCACGACGAGTGTTCTCCCCATTCTCCGCAGTCATCCCAGCGTGCGGGATGAGCTGCGAAAACGATTGAACGATCTTCGGAACGGACGCACCGGCGCACGCTGGAACCGCTATCGCTGACTCACCCGGGAAAGGCATCTGCACGTGCATTCGCCGACGGCGAATGACCGTTCGTCGCTTGTCCGAATTCGTCGATCAAACGGTGACGAATTCGCCCGGGCTAATCACTTCTCCCGGCCTAATGCTCCCCCGAATGTGCAAGTTGCAACTACGCTGAGTCATTCGCATCGGCGCGTTCACTCGGTCGCTGAGTACCGATCGGTGCCGTGGGGTCACAGCTGTTCGAGCCGCGTGCGCAGAGCGTCAGCCTCCGGGCGGCCGAGACCGACCAGGATGGGCAACGCCCGGTCGTAGTGCCGCCTCGCCTCGTCGGTGTTCCCTTCCGCCTCGGCGACCTCGCCGAACGCGGCCAGGGCCCTGGCCACCTCGAACCTCGACCCACTGGCCTCCATCGTGGCCAGCGACGCTTCGAGTTCGGTCCGGGCGGCCGCGAGATCCCCGGTCGCGGTGAGGGCGCGGCCGAGATCGGTCCGGGCGCGGGCCACGTTGTACGGGTCGGCGGCCAGCACTTCGCGAGCGCGGGTGAGGTGCTCGATCGCCGGCTCCGGCCGTCCGGCCTTGAGCTGGGTCGAACCGAGGTTGATCAGCGCGAGGCCGACGTCGTGCGGGCGGCTCTGGCTCTCGCTCAGGCGATGGTCTTCGGTGAACCATCGCACCGCGTCGTCGAGCCTGCCCTGTGCCAGCGCGACCAGGCCGAGGCCTTCCACCGACCGGATCTCGACGACCTCGTTGCCGGCCTTCCGCGCCGCTTCGCGTCCGGCCTCGTAGTGCGAGACGGCTTCGTCGTACCGGCCGGTGCCGCGGCAGGCGGCGCCCGCGCGGTTGTGCATCAGCGCCTCCGCCGACGCGTTGCCCCACGCCCGCGCGCAGCGCACCCCGGCCTGGCTCACCTCGAGGAAATCCGGATAGTGCTTGCGCAGCAGGAAGAGCGGCCACATCGCGGCGGCGAGCTGCCAGCCCAGTTCGGGCAGCTGCCAGGTTTCGGCGGTCTTGACGGCGGCGATGAGGTTCTCGCGTTCCAGTTCGAGCCAGGCGAGTTCCTCGTCGGAGGACGCGAACGACATCGGCGACGGTGGCCGGTACTCGTAGCGGTACGGGATCGGGTCCTGGTCGGGGACCGTCATGGCGGTGGTCTTCGACGCGGTGAAGAGGTACCACTCGAGCATGCGGCGCACCGCGATGTCGCGGTCGTACTCGTTGCCCGCCGTCTTCTCCTTGGCGTGCAGGCGCGCGAGGTCGTGGAAGGTGTACCGGTCGTCGCCGCGGTCGATCAGCAGTCCGACGTCGACGAGCTGGTCCAGCAGGTCTTCGGCGACCTCCTCGCGGACAGCGATCGACGCGGCGGCCACACCGACGCCGAAATCGGGGCCGGGGTGCAGCCCGAGCGCCGCGTACAGCGCGGCCGCGTCCGAGGGGAGCTCGTCGTAGGAGAGGTTGAAGCTGGCTTCCACCGATTGCGCCTCTTTCGTCGACAGCGTGGCCAGTCGACGATATTCCTTCCCCAGTTCGGTGGCGATCTTCTCCAGCGACATCTTCGGCCGTCCGGCCAGCTTGGCGCCGACCGTGGTGAGGGCGATCGGCAGGCCGCCGCACAGCTCGGCGATGTCCCGCGCCCGCGCGGCTTCGGCGCCGACCCGCTCCGCGCCGACCGCGCGGCCCAGCAATTCGGCGCTGTGCGCGGAACCGAAGGGCGCCAGCTCGACCAGCCGCGCGCGATGCTCGGTCTGGAGCCTGCCCAGACGACGTCGCGAAGTCACGATCACGAGGCTTCCCCCGCCGGCGGGCAGCAGCGGAAGCACCTGTTCGGTCGATCCGGCGTTGTCGAGCAGTACGAGCAACGGCCGTTCGGCGGTCGTCGTGCGGTACAGCGCGATGAGCTCTTCGACGTCCGAGGGCAGCCCCTCCGGCGGAACGTCCAGCGCGCGAAGAAACCGGCCGAGCGCTTCGCTCACCGAAAGCGGGCCGTTGGTGCTGAACCCGCCGAGGTCCGCCCAGAGGTGCCCGTCGGGGAAGCGGTCTCCTAGCTGCCGGCCCCACGCGGTGGCCAGTGCGGTCTTGCCGATCCCGCCCTGGCCGCTGATCAGCTGCACGGCCGGCCCGTCGGTGTCGTGCTGGGCCAGCAGCTTCTCCAGCAACGCGAGTTCGGCGGTGCGGTTGGTGAAATGCGCGGGTGCGGGCGGAAGCTGACGCGGGCCCGAACTCACCTGCCGGGTGAGCCTGACCGCCGATCGCTGCCGCGGTACCTGTGGCGTGCTGACTTCACTTTCACCCGACAACGGGCCGCCCATCAACCATCCCCTCTTCGGGTTAACCCCAGCGAACGCGTAGAGCATTCCGGTGGAGCTCCGCGGAGGACAGCGAAACCGGCCAAATGCGGCCGGATGGAGCAAACACTGTCACAGCTCGGTCGTCTGTAGATTGACGCCGAAATGGGGCACAAGGCTTATCTCGACTGAAAGAAGGATCCATGAGCACAGCAGGCAAGACCCGCTGGCAAGAAGGACTGTCGAACGAACTGGACCACTGGAGGATCTGGCTGTCCGGTGGGCCGGAGGCCTTCGCCGGCGGAGGGTTCAACGACTACGAATGGCGGACCAGCCCCGACTCGGACCTGCGGAACCAGCCGCATCTGACGCGCAACCTCGAGCCGTTCGCGCCCGAGAGATCGACGGTGCGCATTCTCGACGTCGGCGCGGGCCCGCTGACCTGCGTCGGCAAGGTGTGGCCCGGCCGCACGGTGGAGATCACCCCGGTCGACCCGCTCGCCGACCGGTACAACACCCTCCTCGCCGAGCTGGACCTGACTCCCTTGGTGGCCACCCAGGACGCCGAGGTGGAGAAGCTCTCCGAGGCGTTCCCGGTGGACCACTTCGACCTGGTCTACTGCCAGAACGCGCTGGACCACGTGTACGACCCGGTGCTCGGCACCCGCCAGATGCTCGAGGTCGTCAAGCCGGGCCACGCCGTCGTGCTGATGCTCAACGTGAACGAGGGCGAGCGCGAGAACTACTTCGGGCTGCACCAGTGGAACTTCTGCCGTGAAGGTGACGACCTCGTCGTCTGGAACCACGACGGCCGGGTGAGCGTCAACGAGGAGCTGTCCGGGATCGCCGAGGTGCGCTTCGAGCCCGAGTCCACCGAGACGCTGATGATCGTTTCGCTGGACAAGAAGGCCTAGGTCGTCGGGACGACCGGGGCTCGCGTGAGGACGACGGCGAAGCCGAACGCGAGCCCCGGCGACGTGCGACCACGCTCATTCATGAGCTACCCTCGATCAAGAGCGTGCCGTCGTGGACGTCGCGCGAGTCGCAAGGCCAGGTGACCTGGGGCATGACCGGGAGCCTGGCCTTACGCATATCACCAGCCGGTCAGGTCGGCGTATCCATCCGGATTTCGTGGACGCAACCGCTCAGCGGCTCGAAAAAGGCGTCGCTACCGGTGAGCCGGGCCCGGACCGCCCCAGCGACGACGTCGGCGATCCACAGCAATGGCTCGTCTTTGCCGAATCGGTGTTCTATCCGAAACGCTGTTCCCCTCGGCAGGTATAGCCGCGCGTGCCGGACGCTGTCGACGTCCCGCTTGTTGAGGTCGGCTTGCCGGGCTTCGGCGACGAGTGTGTCGACACCGACAGCATGCAGCTCGACGACCAGTCGCTGTAGGCACAGCGCGCGACTGCGCTCCTGCCGCTTCGGCCTCACCGGTGTACCGACGGTGACCACATGCAATTCGTCGAAGTCGGCGACTCGCTTGACGACGTCGAGCTTCTCCTGGTGATCCATCGGGTACCAGTGCAGTTTGCTGCTGCGGCGTCCGCCGCGAACGTCCAGCATCACCTCGCGAAGTTCGGCGTGCCGGGTAATCGGCAGCACCGCCGCCGCGAGTACGTAGAAGCCTCCGGAGGGATCCTCGCGGAACGACTCGTCGGCGAAGGCCTGCGGCGGAGACATCCGCAAAGCGTATGCGGCCCCTCTGGCACCACTATTCAGCGATGCCGGACGCAAACGAAAGATGCGCCGGCCTAGGTCGTCGGAACGACCGGGGCTCGCGTGAGGACGACGGCGAAGCCGAACGCGAGCCCCATCACCGTCAGTTCCAGCGTCGCCCACGCGGCCAGCGCGGTGCGGTTGTGCCGCACGATCTGCGGCATCAGCTTCCAGCGCGTGTACGCGCCGAGGCTCGCGATCGCCCCGGTGCACAACAGCTTCAACAGCACCAGCTGCCCGTACGGCGTGGTGAAGACGCCTTCCCAAAACCCGAGCGACGGGTTGAGCGAGATCTCGATCAGCCCGTTGAACAGTCCGGTCGCCGCGCCGAGGATCAGGCACAGCGTGGCCAGTTTGGAGAACCGCGGCAGCGCGTGCGCCAGCAGCGTCCGGTTCCCGACGAGCAGCACCGCCATCGCGCCGAGCCCGCCGGTCCAGGCGACGGCGCTCATCACGTGCAGTTCCATCGAGATCATCGTGTAGTCGTGGTAGTTCCAGTTCGACGCGTGCCCGGTGACCGGCAGCGGCAGCAGCGCGAACAGTCCCAGCCCGACGCGGACCTCGGCGGGCACCTTCTCGCCGTGTTTCAGCGCGAGGATCCCCAGTCCCGCGTGCAGCAGGGCAAGGACCGCGACGATCAGCAGCGCCTTCCCGGCGCCGACGTCGGCGATGTAGCTCCCGACGTCCGACATCGACAGCGTGCTGGAACCCGGCCGGTATTCGGCGGTCTGCAGGATCAGCGCGACGAGCGCGGTGGTCGCCCAGACCAGCGCGGCCGCGACGCTCGCGGGCCGCGCGATCCGCATGATCGGCTCGGAGAGCTTCGGCCGGTCGTAGCCGACCAGTACCGAAAGCAGTGCCAGCCCGATCGTCGCGACCGCCGAGATGTCCAGCAGAACCCGCACGATCGGGATCGAGACCGAGACCACCTCGCTGACCTGCGCGACCCCGGGCACCGGGGCGGTCGCCGTCAGCGCGACACCGATCAGGGCGCCGACGATGCCCGCCGTCACCACACAGAACAGGACGGCGACGCGGGCTCGCGAGGTGGTCTCGGCCTGGGTCATGAGCCGCTCTTCTCCTTGTCACCGGCGCCGGTGCGCAGTGCGACGGTCAGTCCGACGGCGAGCAGCACGACGGCGCCCGCGATCCACACCCAGATCGGCACGCCGGACGAGCCTTCGCCGCCGGTCGCCGGGGCGGTCTCGGCCTGGCCCGCGTTGCTCCGCGCGGCGTCGGCGCTCGCCGGGGTCCCGGTGCCCGCGGCGGTGAGGGTGAACGGCACCTCACCGGTCACGGAATGCCCGTCCGCGGACAGGATCCGGTAGCCGATCTTGTACTCGCCCGCCGGGCCGAGCGGCCGCAGCGGCACGGTCACGACGCTGTCGCGGACCTCGACCTGGCCTTCGGCCCACTGGCCGCCGCCCGGTCCGACGACCGCGATCTGGTTGACGTTCGCGTTCTGGACGTACTGGTCGAACGTGAGGGTGATCTTCGCGGGACCGGCGGCGAGCGACGCGCCCTTCGCCGGGTCGGAGGAGATCAAGACGTTGTGCGCCAGCGCCGGGGTGGCGGTGGCGAGCCACGCCACCCCGGTGATCGCCAGCGCGACGATCGCTTTACGCATTCACTTTCCTTCGGTGTCGCTCTTGCCGGAGACGGCGGTGGCGCTGCGGGCGCGCAGGGTGGCACCGGCGCCGACGCCGAGGCCGAGCGCGCCGACGACCAGGCCGGCGCCGCCGAGCCAGCGGGCGGTGTCGTCGGACGACGAAGAAGCGGCGTGCGACTCCTCGGACGCCTTCGCGTCGGTGCCGTGGCCGCCACCGTGTCCGTCAGCGGTCTTCTCGGCGAGCTTCACCGTCGGCGCGGGGTGCTCCGGCTCCTCACCCGAGGCCGGGGTCGGCTGGTTCCACTCGACGACCTTGCCGTTCTCGTAGGTCTGGGTGGCCGGGAACTCGATCGCGTCGACGTTGGTCGGGAACTGGCCCGCGCTGATCTGGAACTCCTGGAACTCGGTCGATCCGGCGGCGATCTTGGTGCCGGGTTCGGCGGTCCAGGAGACCTTGGAGACGGCTTCGGTGATCTGCGTGCCGGACGCGGTGGTCACCGGGGCGGGCAGCTTGGACTTGACGACCTCGGCCTTCCAGCCGGGAACCGGCTTGGCCCGCACCGAGCTGAGCGCGTACTCGGGTTTGACGGTGATCTCGACCTTGACCGTGCCGGCGTCCTTCTCCTCGTTGGGAACGCGGAAGAAGATCGCGCCGTAGCCGCCCTTCGACGGCTGGGGGCCGTAGACGTTGGCGGTGACGTGGGCCGAGGCGACCCCGGCGGACAGCAGGCCGGCGATACCGACGGTGGCGGCCAGGAAACCGGCGCGCTTGAAGACGTGCTTGGACACGAAAACTCCTGAACGTGACTGGGACGGCGGGCTCGGGGGCCTCGCCGGATTGACGGGGGATGTCGTGGGTTCAGGAGAACAGCGGCGGGCCACGCCTGCCGTGGACGCGGCGGAGGTCCACCCGGACGAGGTGACCGGGGCCCGCCGGACGGGCGAGCACCGGCGACGCCAGCGCGGCGGGGACCGGGAGCGCGTTGAGGATGAAGGGGACCAGCGCGCGCAGGCAGGAGAGGATGCCGAGCAGCAGTCCGTCGGCCTTGGCCAGCAGCACCGCGGTGATCAGCGTGGCGACGACGTGCGCGGCGGTCATCGCGAGCCCGCCCGAAACCGGGGCCGGTTCGCCGTGCACCACCTCGTGCGTGCTCAGCGAACTGAGCACGAGGTGCATCACGACCTGACCGGCGCCGAGATCGACGATGGTGGCCAGCGGTCCGCGGGCTTTCGAAGCGAGGAAGGCCGCGTTCCAGCCGATCAGCACGGTGAGCAACACCGTCATCGCCGTATCGGGGAGGTCGCCGTCCCCGATCATGTGAGCGGTCACGGCCAGCGCCGCGGAACTCACTCCGAGCAAGGCACCACGCACCACGCGTAACGCGCTTCGGTGATGGCCGCCTTTACTCACGGGTGAAGAGTATTCGACGTACGTCCGGGTGGTCGATCTCCTCCCGGCTGCTGAGCAGTGGGAAAGACACCGCCTGCGTTTGCCCGATCAGGCCGGATCGGGCAGGTTGGCGGGATAAAAGGCGGTAAACAGGGGTTTGACCGCGCGGGTTTTGGGTAGTCAGGCTCCCGATACAGCTACTCCGAATGGGTGAGGAGGCTCACCCGAGGCGGCGGGAGAACCAGCACGCGATGAATCTCTTCGAGTACATCTCGGATCGGTGGGACAGACTCGCCCTCCAAGGGCTCCTCCATGTCAGCGCGGTCGTGCAGTGCACGATCCTGGCCGCCGTCCTCGGCGTGGTGATCGGCGTCGCCGTCTACCGCAGCCCGATCGGTTCGGCCGTGGCCACGGCGCTGGCGAGCACGATCCTCACCGTCCCCTCCTTCGCCCTCCTGGGGCTCCTCATCCCGGTGTTCGGCCTCGGCGCGAACACCACGGTCATCGCGCTCGTGCTCTACGCGCTGCTGCCGATCGTGCGGAACACGATCGTCGGGCTGAGCGGCGTCGATCCGGCGGTCAGCGACGCGGCACGCGGAATCGGCATGAGCCGGTTCGGCGTGCTGACCAGGGTGGAGCTGCGGCTCGCCTGGCCCGCGATCCTCGCCGGCATGCGGGTCGCGACGCAGATGCTCATGGGTATCGCGGTCATCGCGGCCTACGCGAAGGGCCCCGGCCTCGGCTCGGAGGTCTTCTCCGGCCTCACCAACGCGGGGAGCACGAACTCCCTAAACCAGGCACTGACCGGGACGCTCGGCGTGGTCGTCCTCGCACTGGTCCTCGACGCCGTTTACGTCCTGATCAACCGTTTGACCGTCTCTAGGGGTGTCCGTGGCTGAGTCCGAAACCGTATCCGGCGTCGAGATCGAGCTGGAGAACGTCACGAAGCGCTACCCCGGCACCCGTGAGCCCGCGGTCGACGACTTCTCGATGGTGGTGCCCGCGGGCAAGATCGTGGTCTTCGTCGGCCCGTCCGGCTGCGGCAAGACCACGACCATGCGCATGATCAACCGGCTGATCGAGCCGACGTCGGGCCGGATCACCATCGGCGGCGACGACGCGCTGAAGCTCGACGTCGACACCCTGCGCCGCCGCATCGGCTACGCGATCCAGCAGGCCGGGCTCTTCCCGCATTTCACCGTCGCGCAGAACATCGCCGTGGTGCCCGGGCTGCTCGGCTGGGACAAGAAGAAGGTCGACGACCGGGTCGAGGAGATGATGGACCTGGTCGGGCTGGACCCGGCCGATTTCCGCGACCGGTTCCCGCGTCAGCTGTCCGGTGGGCAGCAGCAGCGGGTCGGCGTCGCGCGGGCGCTCGCGGCGGATCCGCCGGTGCTGCTGATGGACGAGCCGTTCGGCGCGGTCGACCCGATCACCCGCGGCAACCTGCAGGACGAACTGCTGCGGCTGCAGACCGAGCTGAAGAAGACGATCGTCTTCGTCACCCACGACTTCGACGAGGCCGTGAAGCTCGGCGACAAGATCGCGGTGCTCGGCAACCAGTCGCGGATCCTGCAGTACGACACCCCGGACGCGATCCTCGCGAACCCGGCCGACGACACGGTCGCCGGTTTCGTCGGCGCCGGTGCCTCGCTGAAGCAGCTGACGCTGCTGCGGGTCCGCGACGTCGAGCTGAAGCAGGACGCGTTGACGGCGACGGTGAGCGAGTCGCCGTCCGAGGTGCGCGACAAGCTGACGCAGCAGCGCAAGCATTTCGTGCTGGTGCTCGACCAGCGGCGTCGTCCGATGCGGTGGGTGCACGTCCGCGAGCTGACCAAGGCGACGTCGCTGTCGACCGCGGGCAAACCGCTGCGTGACTACGTCAGCCTCCAGTCGACGCTGCAGGACGCGCTCGAAGCCATGCTCGCCGAGGGCGGCAGCGTACCGGTGACCGGCGCCCGCGGCGAATACGCCGGGACGATCGAGCTCGACACCGTCATCGCGACGATCCAGCAGCTACGCGAGGAGCACTCCGACGACAACCCGGCGGAAGGTGTGACCGCATGACGGCCGTCGATACCGGGTTCTCCACCGAGTCCTCGTCGAGAAGCGCCGAGCGGGTCCGGCTGTTCGCCCAGCCCGCCGCGGTGCTGCTGATCGTCGCCGGGGTGCTGATCTGGGTGTTCAGCAGTGATCTCACCGCGACGGAGAAGGAGACCCTCAACGCCGCCGGGCTGTTCGCCGCGCTGCGCGACCACCTGGCGATGACCGTCGTGGTCACCGCGATCGTGGTCGCCGTCGCGGTACCGCTCGGCGTGCTCGTGACGCGGCCGTGGGCGAAATGGGCGGCGCCGGTCTTCCTGGCGGTCGCGAACATCGGCCAGGCCGCGCCCGCGCTGGGTGTGCTGGTGCTGTGGTTCATCGTCACCGGCGCCACCGGCGGGCTGTGGGTCGCCGCGCTGCCGCTGGCGTTCTACTCGCTGCTTCCGGTGCTGCGGAACACGATGGTCGGCCTGCAGCAGGTCGATCCGTCGCTGATCGACGCCGGCCGCGGGATCGGCATGTCGGCCTCCGGGGTGCTGTGGCGGGTCGAATTCCCGCTGGCGATCCCGCTGATCCTGGCCGGTCTGCGGACCTCGCTGGTGCTGGCCGTCGGCACGGCGACCTTCGGCATGTTCGTCAACGCCGGCGGGTTCGGCCTGCTGATCGACACCGGCTACAAGCTCAACCTGACGAAGGTGCTGATCACCGGCTCGGTGCTCGCCGTCGCACTGGCGCTGCTGGTGGACTGGCTCGGCGCGGTGGCGGAACAGTTCTTCGGACCGAAGGGACTGCGCTGACAATGCGACTCAAAGCGATCCTGGGCGCGGTCCTGTTGTGCGGCACGCTTTCCGCGTGCGGGCTCGAGGTCAACACCGCGCTGCCGTACAAGATCGAACCCGGTTCCATCCAGCCCGTCGAGTCGCTCAAGGGCGTCAAGGTGACGGTGGGCTCGAAGGATTTCACCGAGAACATCATCCTGGGCTACATGGCCGAGATGGCGCTTTCCGCCGCGGGCGCGGACGTCGTCGACCTGACCGACATCAAGGGCTCGAACTCGTCGCGGCAGGCGCTGCTCGCCGGCCAGACCGACGTCACCTGGGAGTACACCGGCACCGGCTGGATCAACTACCAGGGCAACGAACTCCCCGTCCCCGGCGGGGAACAGGCCCAGTACGAAGCCACGAAGGCGGCCGACGAGGCGAAATTCGGCGTCACCTGGCTGAATTACTCGCCGCTCAACGACCAGTACGCCTTCGCGGTCACCGAGGCCTACGGCGCGGCGAACAACCTGAAGACGACGTCGGATCTGGCGGAGTTCCTGAAGCGGAAACCGGACCAGAACGTGTTCTGCCTGGAGACCGAATTCACCAGCCGCCAGGACGGTTTCCCCGCCGCCGTGCGGGCGTACGGGTTCCAGAATCCGGTGATCAAGAACTTCGGCATCGGGACGATCTACTCGGCCGTGGCGAGCGGGACCTGCCCGATCGGCGAGATCTTCACGACCGACGGCCGGATCGCCGGGCTGAACCTTCGCGTCCTCGAAGACGACAAGAAGGCGTTCCCGCAGTACAACGCCGTGCCGACGTTGCGGACGGAATTCCTGAACCAGCACCCGGAACTGCGCGGACCACTGGAAACCGTCGCCGCCGCCCTCGACAACAAGCAGATGATCGAGCTGTGCAAGCAGGTCGACGTCGACGGTCGTGACCAGGGCGAGGTCGCCTACGAATGGATGAAGAAGAAGGGGTTCATCTCCTAGCCCCGGATATGTCATGAAAGGGCCGTTCAGGACGAAATATGTCCTGAACGGCCCTTTCATGACATCCGGTGAGGCTCAGATCCCCAGCCGGTGCAGCAGCTTCCCCTCCAGCTGGTCCAGCTCCCCGGCCACGGCCCGGTGCGCCGCCTTCCGCCGTGCGGCGGGCATCCGCTCCGAAGCACGAACGGTCGCCGAAAGCTGCTCCAGCGTCCCCTGCGTGTCCTTCGCGAAGGCCGCGTCGGCGTCTGTCGCCTTCGCGGACCTCTTCAGCTCCGCGAGCCCCTGCGTCAGCCCCGCGATCCGCGCGTGCAGCGCGGCACCGCGTCCGCTGAACTCGCCGAGCTGGTCGACGGCGACGCCGAGCTTCTTCGCTTGATAACGGTCGTATAGCTCTCGTGCGGCGCCCGCCGCTCGAACGGCGTACGGCGCGATCACCGGCAGTACGGCCGGTCCGACCACTTTGGCCACCGCGACGGCGTTCTTCGCCTTCTTCGGGGTAAACCTGCCTTCGCCCTCGACGGCTTTGGCCTTGCGCGCCATGGCACCTCCCACGCTGTGTCACTGACGAACTTACTGGTCCCCGATGTGGCGGGCATGTCGGCTTGCCGGTGGCCTTCTAGAGTGTTGTCCGTGAGTAACGAGGTGCTACTGGATGCGGGAGCGGTGAGCCGCTGCCGGCGTCGCGTGCACCTGGAACACGATCCGGCGATGCGCGAGGTCCCGCTCGCCCCGCCCGACCCCGCCGCGCAGCAGCGGATCGCCGACGCCTCAGCACATCGCGACGCGATCGTGCAGCGGCTCATGGACGCGACCGGACCCGATGCGACCTGGGTCAAGATCCCTCGCGACCTCCCTGCCGCCGAGCGCGTGCAGCTCACCGAAGAGGCCTTCGCCGCCGAAGCGCGCTACATCTGGGGCGCGCTGCTCCCGGTGGATCGCGCCGGTCATCGGCGTGGCGGCTCCGAACTCCTGGTCAACACCGGCGACGGCTACGTGCCGGTGCTGGTCGTGCGGCACCGCATCACCGATCGCGGCGCGGGCGCGCCGACCACCGTGATGACCGACCTCGATCCGGCGAACCGGCTGCCCGACGCGGCGCGAAAGGTCCGCTCTCAGCCGCGCGACCAGATGCGGCTCGCCCACCTCTATCGGATGCTCGAAGCGCTCGGAAAGCACGAAGGACACCGCGCCGTCGGCGGCGTCATCGGGCTCGACGCGGACGTCGTCGTCTGGCATGACCTGTCCGCGGCCACCTGGCCTGGCGGCCGAAGCGCGCTGACGGAGTACCAGAGCCGCTTCGCCGACAGGCTCGCCATCGCGACCGCCGCCGCCGAAGGGGACGAGCCGCTCGCCGAGCCTTCCCGCGTCCTCGAATGCCGGCGCTGCCCCTGGTGGCCGACGTGCGAGGTCGTGCTCACCGAAACCCGCGACGTCAGCCTGGTCGTCCGCGGCGAGGACGCGATGGAACTGCGCCGCGCCGGGGTGTCCACAGTGGACAAGCTGGCCGCGCTCGACCCGGCCGACGAGCCCCCGCCGATGAACTGGACCGGCGGCACCTTCGCCGACTCGATCATCCTGGCGCGCGCCTGGCTCGCCGATCTCACGATGGTGCGCAAGGTCGACCGCGTCGAGGTCCCGCGCGGCGACGTCGAGGTCGACGTCGACATGGAGAGTTTCGGTGATTCCGGCGCGTACCTGTGGGGTTCGCTGCTGACCGGCGCCGACATCGGGATGGAGCAGGGCTACCGGGCGTTCGCGACCTGGGAGCCGCTGCCGACCGCCGACGAGGCCCGGTCGTTCGCGGAGTTCTGGGCCTGGTTCACCGAAGTCCGCGAGCGCACGCTCGCCGCGGGCCTGACCTTCCGCGCCTACTGCTACAACGCGCTCGCCGAGAACCGCTGGCTCTTCGGCTCCGCGAGCCGGTTCGGCGACTACCCCGGTGTCCCCAAGAAGGCCGAGATCGCGTCCTTTGTGGACTCCGAGGAGTGGATCGACCTCTTCCGCAGCGTCACCGACCAGTTCCTGTGCTCGCACGGCAAGGGGCTCAAGGTCATCGCCCCGGTCGCCGGGTTCGCGTGGCGCGATCCGGAAGCGGGCGGCGAGGCGTCGATGCGGTGGTACCGCGACGCCGTCGGCATGGACGGCGGTGTCCCCGACGACGTCCAGCGGGAGCGTCTCCTTCGCTACAACGAGGACGACGTCCTGGCCACGCACGCGCTGCGGAACTGGATGACCGACCACGCGCAGACGTCCGTGCCGTACATGAACGACCTCTGATCCCGGCTCTCGCCGAGCTTGCGATCACTCGCGGCCCTGTGGATACTCGTTGACGAGTACTCGTCCACGAGGAGGCGCGGTGAAGCGGCGCAAGGTCGGGAATCTGCTCGCGCTGGCGATCCTGTCCACGCTGAACGAGCGCCCGATGCATCCGTACGAAATGGCCTCGGTCCTGAAGAGCCGCGGCAAGGACCGCGACATGGGGATCAAATGGGGTTCCTTCTACACGGTCGTCGGCAACCTGCGGAAACACGGTTTCATCGAGGCCGCGGAGAGCGGTCGCGACGGCGCCCGACCCGAGCGCACGGTGTACCGGATCACCGACGCCGGCCGTGACGAAATGCTCGACTGGCTGCGTGAGCTCCTGGGCGAGCTCGCGCCGGAGGAGCCGAAGTTCGTCGCCGGGCTGTCGGTGATGGGGTGGCTCGGGCCGGACGAGGTGGTCGCCCTGTTCCGCACCCGGCTGGCGGCGCTGGAGGAGGACATCGCCTCGACGCGAGCGGAGCTGACGCGGCTCCTCGAAGAGATCCCGCGGCTGGTGCTGCTCGAAACCGAGTACCACCTGGCGATCCGGGTCGCCGAGGCCGAATGGGTCCGCTCGATCCTCGGGGAACTGACTTCCGGCTCGATGCCGGGGCTCGCGCAGTGGCGGGCCATGCTGGCGGAAAGGGGGAGTACTCGCAGTTGAAAGAGCCCCGGCGAGGTGTTGCAGCACCCCGCCGGGGCGACGATCCCGCAACCGGAACCCGGCCACGAGACGGCACTTCGAGGATAACCGGGCTCCGGGCGAACAACCTGGAGAGACATGTCGAACATCAAGGACAGGAAACGGTTCAAGATCTTGCCGGAGATGGGCGGCGCGCTGGCGCGGAACTACGCCCGGCAGCGCGGCACCGGACCGCAGATCGAACACTGGCGGCGGCAGGCGCGCGAACTCACCGCGGACCTGCCGGAAGGCGCGAAGATCCTCGAGGTCGCCTTCGGCCCCGGCTACTTCGCCGTCGAACTCGCGCGGCTCGGGTTCTCCGTCACCGGCCTCGACGTCGCACCGACGTTCGTCGAGATCGCGAGCGAATACGCGCGGGCTGAAGGCGTCGAGGTCTCGTTTCGCGAGGGCGATGTCGCGGCCATGCCGTTCGACGACGAGTCGTTCGACTTCGTCGTGTGCCAGGCGGCGTTCAAGAACTTCGTGTGGCCGGTGAAGGCACTCGACGAGATGTACCGCGTGCTGCGCCCGGGCGGGACGGCCGTGGTGCAGGACATGAACCGCGACTCGACCGATGGCGACATCGTGCGCGAGGTGGAGAGCATGAAGCTCGGGAAGCTGGCGGCTCTCGGTGTGCGGCAGGCGCTCACCGGGCTGCGGCGGCGGGCGTACACGCCGGTCGACTTCGGCGGGCTGGTCGCCGAAACCGCGTTCCGGACGTGCGAGATCACTACGTCGGGCATCAGCCTGGACGTCCGCCTCACCCGCTCCTGAAATGTCATGAAAGGGCCGTTCCTGACGTTTTCCGTCAGGAACGGCCCTTTCCTGACATCCGTCAGCGAGGAGCCATGCGCAGCGAGCCGTCCATCCGGATGACCTCGCCGTTCAGGTAGTCGTGGTCGATCAGCGACAGCGCGAGCTGCGCGTACTCGTCCGGCCGCGCGAGCCGCTTCGGGAACGGCACGCCCTCGGCCAGCGAAGCGCGGAACTCCTCGCTCACCGTCGCCAGCATCGGGGTGTCGACGATGCCCGGCGCGATGGTCAGCACGCGGATCCCGTGCGACGCGAGGTCGCGCGCGGCGGGCAGGGTCATCCCGACGATGCCGCCCTTGGACGACGAGTACGCGACCTGCCCGATCTGGCCGTCGAAGGCGGCGACCGACGCGGTGTTGATGATGACGCCGCGCGCGTTGTCGGCCAGCGGCTCGGTCTTGGCGATGGCCTCGGAGGCCAGCGTCAGCACGTTGAAGGAGCCGATCAGGTTGATCTGGACGACCTTCGCGTACAGGGCGAGGTCGTGCGGGCCCTTCTTCGAAAGGATCCGCGCGGACGGCCCGATCCCGGCGCAGTTCACCACGGTCCGCAGCGGCACCCCGGACTCGGCCGCGGTCGCGACGGCGGCGCGTACCTGCTCCGGGTCGGTCACGTCCGCCTCGACGTAGGTGATGCCCTCGATCTGCTCGGCGTTGGCGATGGCGCCGGCGAGGTCCAGCGCGAAGACCCGCGCGCCCTTCGCGGCGAGCGCCTTCGCGGTCGCGCCGCCGAGCCCGGACGCGCCACCCGTGACGAGCGCCGCGGTATCGGTGATCTGCATGTTCTCCCTTTCGTCGGCAACCGTTCATAGGTTAACGCTCGTTCGCATCGGGCCCAGGTGGGATGGCTCACTCCGGTGCGAAGCATGTCGTGAGGAGTATTCGGGCCTGAAGCATTCCGTTCGCTCGGAGGTCAACTCCGGCTGTCACCTTCAGCAGCATGAGCGCTGCTCGGATCGTGGTGGTGGGGACCGGTTACGTCGGATTGACCACGGGGGCCTGCCTGGCCGGCCTGGGGCATCGAGTCACTTGCGTCGATGTCGACCAGGCGAAGGTCGCAAGGCTTTCCGCCGGACGGGTGGACATCCTGGAGCCGGGATTGTCCGAGCTGGTGTCGAGGGGACTGACCAGCGGGAGACTCGAGTTCGTGGTCGGCGCACGCGACGCCGTTCGCGACGCCGAGGCCGTTTTCCTTTGTGTGCCAACGCCGATGGGCGCGGGCGGCTCGGCGGACCTGCGGGCGGTCGAAGCCGTCGCCGCCGAGATCGGCGACGTCATCCCGCCGGGCTGCGCGCTGATCACCAAATCGACCGTTCCGGTGGGGACGTCGAAGCGCATCCAGGCGATGCTCGGCCGCACGGACGTGCCGGTGGTGTCGAACCCCGAGTTCCTGCGTGAGGGCACCGCGGTCGAGGATTTCCTCGGCCCCGACCGGATCGTCGTCGGCTCGGACGACGTCGCGGCCGCCCGCTGGGTCGGCGATCTCTACGCCGACCTCGCCGCCCCGGTCGTCGTCGCCGACGCGGCCAGCGCGGAACTGGTGAAGTACGCGGCGAACTGCTTCCTCGCGATGAAACTGTCCTATGTGAACTCGATCGCCGAACTGTGCGAACGCCTCGGCGCCGACATCGACCTGGTCACCGAGGGCATGGGCTACGACCGGCGCATCGGCCGCTCGTTCCTCAAACCCGGACCGGGCTGGGGCGGCTCGTGCCTGCCGAAGGACACCAGCGCGCTGGTGAAGGTCGCCGAGTCGGTGCAGTACGACTTCACGCTGCTCACCTCGGCGATCGAGGAGAACATCGCGCAGCGGGACCGCATCGTCGCGAAGATCGCCGGCGCCGTCGGCGGCACGCTCGCCGGTTCGCGGATCGGCGTCCTCGGGCTGGCGTTCAAAGCCGGGACGAACGACCTGCGCGAC
The DNA here is from genome assembly GCF_000754115.1 of Amycolatopsis sp. MJM2582. NCBI lineage: Bacteria > Bacillati > Actinomycetota > Actinomycetes > Pseudonocardiales > Pseudonocardiaceae > Amycolatopsis > Amycolatopsis sp. MJM2582. The sequence goes on along the minus strand of NZ_JPLW01000001.1, from coordinate 1,147,620 downwards.
TCGCCCGCCCTCGCGGTCGCGTCCGTGCTGGGCGCACTCGGCGCGGAACTGACCGCCTACGACCCCGCCGTCGGCGGGCATATCGACGGCATGACCGTGGTCGACGACCCGTACCAGGTCGCGAAGGCCGCCGACGCCGTCGTCGTGCTGACGGAATGGGACGAGTTCAAACGGCTCGACTGGACCTATATGGCCGAGCAGATGGACGGCGATTCGGTCGTCGACACGCGCAATCTCCTCGACCCGCACCAGATCCTGGACGCGGGCCTGTCGTGGCAGGGGGTCGGGCGGCCGCGGGCGGCGCTGCGGCGGAAGGTCGCCGTTTCATGACACCAGCGAAACGAGCTTGAGCAGCCCGTCCACGACCTCCTCGGCCGTCGGGCCGTTCTCCGGATCGAGCATGTGCTGCAGCATCACGCCCGAATTCAGGGCCGTGGCGACCGCGCCGATGCGGCGTTCGTCCGCCTCGGTGAGGGTGTCCTCGTCGATCCCGAGGATGCCCGCCGCCATCCCCCGGCGGCCCTCGCGCTGCGCGGCGGCGAGCTGTTTCCGCAGCTCAGGGTGATGTTCGGACTGCACGAACGCTTCGATCGAGGCAATCCACAGCTGGCGGTTGCGCCCGTACGAGTCGATCATCGCGCGCCACGAAGCCGCGTACTGCTCGGACGGTGACGCTTTGGGGTCGACGGCACCCCGCATCTCGGCCTGGATCTCCTTGCCCCAGTCGTCCATCGCCTGGGAGAACGCCGTGAGCAGCAGGGCTTCGCGCGATCCGAAGTGGTAGCCGATCGCCGCGTGGCTGACTCCCGCCGCCGTCGCGATGTCCCGCACCGTCGTGCGTGACCAGCCTTTTTCCTTCAAACACTCGATGGCGCCCGCCATCAGGTCCTCGCGATTACCCATGCCCGCGATCCTAGACCACGCGGTTTATCCATTTGGTTTGACCAAGCGGCTTGACCAAGCGTGCAAATCTGCCGTACGGTCACTCCCATCACCACGAACCCAGGGAGCAAGCCATGACGACCACCGTTCTGATCTCCGGCGCCGGTATCGCGGGTCCGGCCCTCGCCTTCTGGCTGCGGGAGCGCGGTTTCGCGCCGACCGTCGTCGAACGGGCGCCCGCTCTGCGTGAAGGCGGCAGCGCGGTCGACTTCCGCGGCGAGCAGATGACGCTGCTCGAGCGCATGGGGATCCTCGAGGACATTCGCGCGAAGGAAACCGCGATGGGCGAGCAGGTCATCGTCGACACGCGGGGCAAGAAGGTCGCCCAGATGCCGTCGGTCTTCTTCAGCGGCGAAGTCGAGATCGAGCGCGGAGATCTAACGCGCATCCTCTACGACCACACGAAAGACGACGTCGAGTACATCTTCGGCGACTGGATCACCAAGCTCGACGAAGTCTCGGACGGTGTCGACGTCGGCTTCGCCCACGGCGAGTCACGCAGATTCGACCTGGTCGTCGGCGCGGACGGGCTGCACTCGGGCGTGCGGCGGCTGACGTTCGGTGGCGAAGAGCTGTTCCGCACCGACCTCGGCTTCCACACCGCGGGCTTCAGCGCGCCCAATCACCTCGACCTCGACCACCTCGGCCAGATCTGCAGCGGCCCCGGCCGGACGGTCATGGTCGCCAGCGGCCGCGATCGCTCGGCGCTCAATGTCAGTTTCGTCTTCGCGTCGGAGTCACTGGAGGTGGAGCGACGCGACGTCGAGGCGCAGAAGAAGGCCCTCGCCGAGCGCTATGCCGACTTCGGCTGGGAAATCCCGACGCTGCTGGAGAGCCTCCAGGGTGCGGAGACGCTGTACTTCGATTCGCTCAGCCAGATCCACCTCGACAAGTGGTCGCGGGGCCGGGTCGTGCTGCTCGGCGACGCGGCCTGGTGCGCGGGCCCGGGCGGATCGGGCACCGGGCTCGCGATGATGGGCGCGTACATCCTGGCGGGGGAACTCGCCGCGGCACACGGAGACCACGAGGTCGCTTTCGCGCGGTACGAAGAGAAATTGCGCGGTCCGGTGAAGATCTCGCAGAAGCAGGCGGCCGGCATCGGCACGTTTCTCGCGCCGAAGACGCGGTTCATGGTCGGCTACCGGAACTTCCTGTACCGGGTGCTGGGTTCGCGGCCGATGACGAAGGTGTTCACGTGGATCACGTCGCGGGCGGCGAACGCGGCGACGCTGGAAAACTATGACGCCCCGGTGGCCGCGGGGGGATAGTTTCGTTGGGTGATGGAGGCGAAGGAGTTCCGGAAGGTCTGTTACGAGGCCGCCCGGCGAACACGTGGCCAGGTTGTCCGGTTCGTGCCGGGCGAGGTGGCACGGAACTTCGAAACCGGCGAGATCGCTTATGGCCATCGGACCGTCGCGGTGTTGTGGACGCAGGACAGGGACGAGGGCGGAAGGCGGGAGATCGTGGGCATCGCGGACGCATCCATCGGCTACGGATCGATCACCTTCGTCGACGAGCCAGGACTGCTGGCTGTTTTGAGAGAGCTTCTTCCCGAGCACCGCCTGTACTCCCGGGCCGAGCTCGAAGCGCCGATCGACATCACGGAACCGCGCTGGAAGAACCACTACGACGTCCAGTGCTGGCGGCCCGATTTCATCGGCGAGGTGCTCTTCAACTGCTGGGACTGAAAAAGTAGTTAGCAAAGCGTAGTATCACCGTCGTGTTCACGACCAGGCCGGAACTGGCCGGCACCCACGGCATGGTGGCATCGACGCACTGGCTGGCCTCGGCCACCGGCATGGCGGTGCTGGAAGACGGCGGCAACGCCTTCGACGCGGCGGTAGCGGCCGGATTCGTCCTGCAGATCGCCGAGCCGCATCTGTGCGGCCCGGCGGGGCAGGTCCCCGGCATCTTCGTCACCGCGACGGACCGGACTCCGAGAGTCCTCGCGGGTCAGGGAGTCTCGCCCGCGGCTGCGACGCCCGAATACTTCGCGGACCTCGGGCTCGATCTGATCCCCGGCAGCGGCTTGCTCCCCGCGACTGTCCCGGGCGCGTGGGACGGCTGGCTGCTGCTCCTGCGGGATCACGGCACGAAGTCGTTGCGCGATGTCCTCGGCTACGCGATTTCCTACGCACGCAACGGGATTCCTCTGGTCAGCCGGGTCGGCGACACGATCCGCGCGGTCCAGGACCTCTTCACCGAGCATTGGCCGACGTCCGCGGCGCTCTGGATGCGGGATGGCAAGCCGGTCGAAGGCCTGCACCGCAATCCGGCGCTCGCGGACACCTGGGAGCGGCTGCTCGCCGAGGCCGAGTCGGCCGGCGGCCGCGAGGCGCAGATCGACGCCGGGCGCCGCGCGTGGTCGCAAGGTTTCGTCGCCGAAGCCATCGAGGCATTCAGCCGCAAGGCTTTCCGCGACGATTCCGGCCGCGATCACGCAGGTCTCCTCACCGGCGAGGACATCGCGGGCTGGGAAGCGACGTACGAGGACGCGCTGCAGGTCGACTTCGGCGACTGGGGCCTGGTGAAGATGGGCGCCTGGACGCAAGGTCCCGCGTTGCTGCAGCAGGCTCGGCTGCTGGACGGCCTGCGCGATGAGTTGTCCTATGTGGACGGAATCCCGACCGAACGCACGGTGCACTTGGCCGTCGAGGCGGCGAAGCTGGCGTTCGCGGACCGGGAGGCGTGGTACGGCGATTCGCCCGACGTGCCGATCGAGCTGCTGATCTCCCGCGAGTACGCGGACGCCCGCCGGGCCTTGATCACCGACGAGGCGTCCGCCGAACTGCGGCCCGGCGGACCCTCGCCGCGGCTGCCCGCGATCCTCGAAAGGCTGCGCGGACTGGAATCCGGTTCCGGTGCGACGGGGGAGCCGACGGTCGGCCCGCTGGGCGAGACCCGCGGCGACACTGTGCACATCGACGTCGTCGACGCGGCCGGGAACATGATCTCGGTGACGCCGTCGGGTGGCTGGCTGCAGTCGAGCCCGACGATCCCGGAACTCGGTTTCTGTCTCGACTCGCGTGGGCAGATGTTCTGGCTGGAACAGGGTTTGCCGAATTCGCTGGCGCCACGCAAGCGGCCGCGGATCACGCTTTCGCCGTCGATGGGCCTGCGGGACGGCGAGCCGGTGCTCGCGTTCGGCACGCCCGGTGGCGACCAGCAGGACCAATGGCAGCTGTGTTTCTGGCTGGCGCACACGCTCGGCGGGCTGAACCTCCAGGAGTCGATCGACTCGCCGGCGTGGCACACCACCGCGTTCCCAAGTTCGTTCTATCCGCGTTCGTGGACGCCGCGCGAACTGGTGGTCGAGTCACGCCTCGGTAAGTCCACAGTGGACGCACTTGCCGAGCGCGGGCACGCCGTCGTCGACGCCGGACCTTGGGCGCTCGGGCGGCTTTCGGCCGTGTCCCGGTCCGGCGGCGTGCTCCGTGCCGCCGCCAACGCGCGCGGCATGCAGGGCTACGCGGCGGGCCGCTGACTCTCTTGCCGTGAAGGCCTCCTTCCCTACTTTCAGGGTAGGGAAGGAGGCCTTCACGGCAAGCGGTTGTCCACAATGGCTCCCACCTGTGGACAACCCGCCTCACGTCCGCCTCCCGGACCCCATCGGCGATAGACTGGCTTCGGGGTCGCCCCCCTGGGAGTGGTGGGGGGTGGGGAGGTGACTCAAGAGCGCGGCTGTTCCCAGAGCCAGAATTCGATGCCCTGGTTGTCCACGCACTCGGCGCTCAGGCCGTAGGGCTGCTGTTCGGTTTCACCCGCCTGGCCGCCCTGGGCCCGGACACGGTCGAGGGCGGCGGCGAGGTCGTCGACGGCGTACATGACCTTCCAGCCCACCTGCCGCCCCGGACCACCCCAAAGCCCGCCCTGCAAGCCGGAACCTTCGACACTCCAACCGCCTTCGACCCGTCCGGGTGAGAACTGCCAGCCCAAAACGGCGCCGTAGAACGCCTTCGCGCGTTCGTCGTCCGGGACCTGGAAGGTGAAGTAGCCCGCTTCGCCGTGCCGGATCGGCGTAGCGCCGGAAGCGGGTCGAGGCGCCGCTTGCGCGACGAGCCACCGCTGGCCGTACGGGTCCTTGATCTCCCCGCTCAGCCCGTGGCCCTCGTCCGCGACGGGACGCCGCAGCTCTCCGCCCAGCTCCACGGCCCGCGCGGCCGAAGCATGCGCGTCCGCGACCTCGACCCGGATCAGCGGGCCACCGGCCGGCGCCACGACGATGCCCAGTTCGGGAAACTCCTCCGCGAACATCAGCACGCTGTCCCCGATGGCCAGTTCGGCGTGCCCGACGCGACCGTCCTCCATCACGATCGGATCGGACCGCCGTCGCGCCCCGAACACCTCGACGTAGAAGTCGAGCGCGGCGCGGGCGTCCGTCACCACGAGATACGGCGTCAAAGAGCGGACTTCGGCATCGGTGGTGGTGAGTGTTTCGGTCATCTCGGCTCCGTTCAGGACGGCGCGACGAAGGTTGTCACGCAGTTCGGCGGCGAAGAGCGGGTCAGGCTCGACAGGCTGCGAGGGCGCGCGAAGCGCGTCGAATGGATCAGACATCGCGACCCTCCTTCTCCTGGTAAGCCCGCCGGAACGCGGCACGGGCCCGCACGAGCAACGCCTCCGTGGCGTGCACCGTGCGCTCGAGATGCTCGGCGACCTCCGGGACCGGGAGGCCGTCGACGTAGCGAAGCGTCAACGCGGCTTGGTGATGCGCCCCGAGCGACGCGAGCACCTCGCGTGCCAGCAGCGCGTCCAGCCGTTCGTCCCACGGATCGGTGTACTCCTCTTCGTGGACGAGCCGCAGCCCGCGTTCCTCGCGTTCCTTGCGCCGCCAGTGATCGGCGAGTTTGTGCCGGGCGACGCCGATCAGCCACCCGGTGCTCACCGGCGGTGCGAGCTCCTTGCGACAGGCCCTCACCGCGCCGAGGAACGTCTCCGACGTCAATTCCTCGGCGAGGGTGCGATCACCGCACCGGGACAGCAGGTACCCGTAGACCTCCGGCAACGCCGTCTCGTACAGCGAAAGCAGCGCGAAGGCCGGGTCCCGATGCACCCGTGGTTCCGTCACATCCCCATCGTCGCTCGGGGAGCCACAACTCCGACGGGTGAAACCGAACTTTCTCAGGCACGCGGGTCCGGCAGCCGTCGCGCGACCGTGATCACGCCGACCGTCAGCACCGCCTGGATGCCGATGACCAGCGCGAACGCGCCCTTCATCCCGAGCGGCCCGGCACCGGCGGACGCGAACAACGTCCCCAGCGTCGCGACGCCCAGCGCCATCGCGGCCTGCTGCGACGTCGTCAGCATCCCGCTGCCGACCCCGGCGATCTCCGGCGGCACCTTCGACAACACGATCCGGAACACCGTCGTCATCGCCAGTCCCTGGCCGAGGCCGCACAGCAGCATCCCCGGCGCGAAATCGAGCACGCCCAGGTTCGGCCATTCCAGCAGCACGGTCCCGATCAGCACCAGCAGCCCGAGCAGCTGCACCGAGAGACCGGCGGCCACGACCCGCTGCCCGAACCGCGTCACCAGGCGGCTGCTGACCAGGCACATCGCGAAGAACGCGAGCGAAAGCGGCGCCGTCACCAGGCCGGAACCGAACGGCCCCAGGTGCAGGCCGTCCTGCAATGTCACCGCGAACACGAACATGAACGCGCTGAACCCGATGAAGAACGGCACCCCGACCAGCAGACCTTGCCGCACACTCGGCATCCGCATCACCGACGGCGGCAGCAGCGGGACACCGCCCCGGCGTTCCATCCGGCGTTCGACGTGGACGAATCCGGCCGCCGCGAACGGGAACACCACGAGCAACGCGATCGTCCACAGTGGCCAGCCCTGCACCGGTCCTTCCGCCAGCGGGAGCAGCAGCGACACCAGCGCGATCGCCAGGAAGAAGGTGCCGGGACGGTCGATGCCGATCGGGTTCCGCGAACGGCTCTCCGGGATCAGCCGCCGCGCGACCACCAGACCGACGAGGCCGACGGGGACGTTGACCAGGAAGATCGGCCGCCAGCCGGTACCCCAGAGATCGGCGGCGACCAGCGCCCCGCCGAGGAACTGGCCCAGCACCATCGAAAGCCCCGCTGTCGCACCGTAGAGGCCGAGGGCCTTGGAGCGGCGTTCGCCGGTGGTCGCCGCCTGGATGATCGACAGCACCTGCGGCAGCATCAGCGCGGCGGCCGCCCCCTGCGCGGCCCGTGCCAGCACCAGCGTCAACGCCGTCGGCGCGATCCCGCAGAGCAGGGAGGTGAACGTGAACGCGGTCAGCCCGATCAGGAACAGCTTGCGGCGGCCGAAGGCGTCGCCGAGCCGTCCGCCGACGACGAGCAGGACGGCGTAGGCGATCCCGTAGGCCGCGACCACCAGTTCCAAGGTGGCCGAAGACGTGCGGAGGTCCGAACCGATCGCGGGCAGGGCGATGTTGACGATGAAGAAGTCGATGAGCGGAAGTGCCGCCCCCAGCAGCACGGTGACCAGGCCCGCCGAAGTCAGGGCCGGGCCTGCGGCGACGCGTGCGGGCGTCGCCGGAACTTGCGTCGAAGTCATGAGTACCACGATCAGCCGATCGTGACCCTGGTACCAGGAGTGTGTTTATCCTGGTACCACCACTACCTGGTAACCGGCTTCGAGCTTTGCGAACCTGATGAGGTGACCATGACCGTCGATTCGCGAGTGGCCGAGGTGCGGCGGCACGAGCTGGCCGCGTTCCTGCGCAGCCGCCGCGAGCGCATCACCCCGGATCAGGTCGGCCTGCCGATCAGCGGCAGGCGCCGCACGCCGGGACTGCGGCGCGAGGAGGTCGCGCAGCTGGCCGGGGTCGGGGTCACCTGGTACACGTGGCTCGAACAGGGCCGGGACATCAACGCGTCCGAGCAGGTGCTGGACGCGATCTCCCGCACCCTGCGACTGGATCCGTACGAGCACACGCATCTGTTCACCCTCGCCGGCGCGCCCGAACCGCCGCTGGAGAAGGACTGCAAGCTCCTCAGCCAGAACATCCACCGGATGATGAACAAACTGGAGCCGTTCCCGGTCTGCGTGCGCAACGCGCGGTGCGACATCCTCGCCTACAACCGCGCCTACGACTGGCTGATGGGCGGCCTCGACGACATCCCGTTCGAGGAGCGCAACACGCTCATCCAGTGCCTGACCAATCCCGAGTGGCGCCGCAGGCTCCCGGACTGGGAGCTCAACCTGCCCCGCGTGGTCGCCGGTTTCCGCGCCGCGATGGCCGAGCACCTCGCCGAACCGGCGTGGAAGAACCTGGTCAAACGCCTGCGGCAGGAGTCCGAGCTGTTCGAGCGGATGTGGAAGGAACACGACGTCTCCACCGAACGGATCGTGCTCAAGCGATACCTGCATCCCGACGTCGGCCTGCTGCGGTTCGAGTTCTCGTACCTGTATCTCGGACGGCGTTCCGAGATCTCCCTGGCGACGCTGACCCCGGCGGACGAAGAGACCGCGGCGAAACTGCCCAGCTCCTTCTGAAGGGGGAGGCGGACCAGGCTCGCGAGGGAGCCTTTCCGCGATGTGAACGCCGACGCTGAGTGCATGACCGTAGCGATGGCTCCACCCAAGATCTCCAGCGCTCGCCTGATCGTCTGTTACGCGGCGATCCTCGGCACGCTCCCGTACCTGACGTTGAAGGCGTCCTGGGTCACCGGAGGCAACCTCGGCCTCCGAGATCCGTCCTTTGTGGACTCGGACCTGATGTTGCTGGCGAATCTGGCGACCGGCGGGATGGACGTCGTCGCGGTGGTGCTGGCGCTGGCGTTCACCTACTCCTGGGGACGGCGGATCCCCGCGCCGCTCGTCCTGTTCCCGATCTGGATCGGCACCGGGCTGCTCGCGCCGATCGTGCTGGACATCCCGGTGATCGTCGCCGACCTGTCGACCGCTCAACTGGCCGAAATGCCGCTGGAGAACTGGGTCTGGGCCGTCGTCTACGGCGGTTTCGCCTGGCAGGGGATCCTGCTGCTGACCGCGTTCGTGCTCTACGCCCGCGATCGCTGGTGGTTCGTCGTCACCGGCACCGTGAAGCCGGGGACCATCGGCGCGTCGGGTGTGCTGGGCATCGTCGCCGCACTCGTCTGCGCGGCCTTCCACACGATCTGGGCGTTCGGCTCCGGCGGCATCGCCGCTCGTGGCCAGGACATCGTGATCGCCGTGCTCATCCTCCTCGCCGTTCTCGCGCTGGCGAACGTTTCGCGAGGGCGGTTCTGGCCGCGGCTGGTGCTGGTGTGGACCGGCGCCGGGGCGATGGCGGGCACCGGGGCGTGGGGCCTGTTCGCCGCGTTCACCATGGGATCCGCCGACCACGCGGCGGTGCTGGCCGTGCAGGTGGCCGGCGGGGTGCTGATGATGGTCTCGGTCCTGCGGCGGCTACCGCACGCGGCGTAGCCGGGAAGCCGCTTTTGAACGGACGCGACACGCCCCCGCCCCGGGTAGCTTTCGTCCTGTGCTGCTGAAGGAACGGTATCCGTGGAGTCCCTGGGTGGGCCGCGTGCTGCGCGTGGTGCTGCCGCTGGGGTTCGTCCTCGGCGCCACGAGCGGCGCCTCGCGCTGGCAGCCGGGCGCGCCACAGCTGACCTCGACCGGGGTTTTGTGGCTGGTCGCCATCGCGGTGCCGCTGCTGATCGTGCACCGCTTCCCGATGACGATCTTCCTGCTCACGTCCGCGCTGACGCTCGGCTACTACGCGTCCGGCAACCCGGGCGGTCCGGCGATCGTGCTGCCGACCATCGCGCTCTTCCTGCTCACCAAGATCCGCGGGCCGGTCGTCGCCGGGTCCACCGGCGGAGCGCTGCTGGCGGTGGCGGGCATCGCGCTGTTCGTCCGGCACGGGTTCGCCGGCTTCGACCTGCGGACCGGGCTGGGCCTGGTCTGGGTGATCGCGGTCGTCGGGGTCGGGACGGCGG
>NZ_JPLW01000001.1:354475-1137238 GCF_000754115.1 Amycolatopsis sp. MJM2582 | reverse complement strand
GCCGCGAGCAGGCCGACGAGCATCGGCACCGGATGGCCGAGCAGGAGCGGCTCACCATCGCCCGGGAGGTGCACGACGTCGTCGCGCACAGCCTCGCGATGATCAACGTCCAGGCCGGGGTCGCCGCGCACGTCGCCGACAGACGTCCTGAGCAGGCGAAAGAGGCGTTGCTGAACATCAAGGAAGCGAGCGCTTCGGCGCTGAAGGACCTTCGCGCCACGTTGGCCGTGCTGCGGTCCGGGGAGGACAAGGCGCCCGCGCCGAGCCTCGCCCAGGCCGGCGAGCTGTTCGAGCACGCCCGCGCCGCCGGGCTGGAGGTCCGCGTCGACGGCGAGCCGGGGGAGTTGCCCGCCCCGGTCGATGGCGCCGCGTACCGGATCCTGCAGGAATCGCTGACGAACGTGGTCCGGCACGCGAACCAGGCGCGGGGCGTCGACGTCAGGTTCGAGCGGAAAACCGGTGCGCTGACCCTGCTCGTCCGCGACGATGGCCGTGGCGCCGTCGAGCCCGCGCCCGGACACGGGCTGCGCGGGATGTCCGAACGGGCGGCCGCGCTGGGCGGCGCGCTCACGACGTCGGTGGTGAACGGCGGCTTCCAGGTCCGCGTGGACCTGCCCATCGAGGGGGAAGAATGACGATCCGGGTGGTTCTCGCCGACGACCAGGTGCTGGTCCGCGCCGGTTTTCGGGTGCTGCTGGAGACCGAAGACGGTTTCGAGGTCTGTGCCGAGGCGGGTGACGGCGAGCAGGCGGTCGCGGCCGCCGTCGTGCACCGGCCGGACATCGTCGTGATGGACGTCCGCATGCCCGGCGTCGACGGGCTCGAAGCGACCCGTCGGATCACCGCGAATCCCGAGCTGGCCGGGGTGAAGGTCCTGGTCCTGACCACTTTCGACGTCGACGAGTACGTCTACGAGGCGTTGCGCGCCGGGGCGAGCGGGTTCCTGCTGAAGGACACCGATCCGGTGGAGCTGCTGCGGGCGCTGAAGGTGGTGGCCGCGGGCGAGGCGCTGCTGGCGCCGACGGTGACCCGGCGGCTGATCGCGGAGTTCGTCGACCGCCCGGAGAACCGCCGCATCGACGTGAGCGCCGTCCGCGAGATCACCGACCGCGAACGCGAGGTCCTCGGCCTGGTCGCCGGCGGTATGTCGAACGACGAGATCGCGGCGCATCTGGTGATCTCGACGGCCACCGCGCGCACGCACGTCAGCCGCATCATGACCAAGATCGGGGCGCGCGACCGGGCGCAGCTGGTGGTGCTCGCCTACGAATCGGGGCTGGTCAGCCCTCGCCGGGGTTGAGATTCCCCCAAAATGCTGAGATTGCCGAAAAACCTCCGCCGTGACGGGGAGTCGTCAAGCGCGGCCTGACGTCGACAGTCCGTTAATTCGCCACCTGGCCGACTCGAGGCACGCCCTGACTTAGGTCGTGCATCTGCACGTGCACAGACGCCACTGGTGCCTCTTTTTCGTCTTTACCAGGAGTCCGGCTGGATTCCGATCGCCGGTTCGAAATCAGACGGATGTACGGCTAATGCTGATTTCCTGACGAATCCAGCGGGATCGCGCGGGATTCCGCTCTCGTGAGCGTGTACGGTGCGTGATTTTTCCGCCAGTAGATCACCGGGATATCGGTTACTTTCCGTCGCGAAATCGCTCCCTGGACGGGTTCTGCTCGCTCCGTGTTGCTTTGTCGCAATGGCGCTGAGCATTAGTCTCCGGCTGAACGGCAAGGGGGATTTCACCTACCCGACGTGATTCTCACCCGGCCGGGCAAGAAATCGATTCACCTTTTTCTCTCACTGGGAGTCACCATTGACGGCAAAGACACCTGACCCGCTTCTGGTGGTCACCGCGGGCGTCGTCGTACTCGCCTACATCGTTTTCGCCGCGATCCTCACCAGGTCGCTGCTGACCAAGAAGGTCGCCCAGCCGGCGAAGGTCATCGGGTCGGTCGCGGCACTCGTGGCCGGACTCCCGGCGATCCTCTACGCGTTCGCGGCGGTGGTCGGCTGATGGGCGGGGACTTCCTGGCCGCGGTCACCGAACGGCAGCGCCGTCGGCTGCTCGACCTCGGCAAACACGTCGATCACGCGGCGGGCACCACGCTGCTCCACCAGGGCGACCCGGCGCCCCCGGTGCTGATCCCGCGGTCCGGCTACGTGAAGGCGCTGCGCGCGGCCCAGGGTGGCTCGCCGCCGATGATCGTGGACCTGCTCGGCGCCGGTGACGTGCTCGGCGTCGAGGACTGCCTGGCCGGACGGCCGAGCCACCTTTCGTACATCGCCACGAAACCGGTTCGCGTGCTGGAGATCCCGCGGAACGCGTTCCACGGCCTGCTCGACGACGATCCCGGGATGATGGCCCTGATCACCGCGGATCTGGCCGTCCGGCTGCGCCTGCGGAACGTCGCGCTGGGGTTCGCGACGGCCAAGGTCCGGAGCAGGCTGACCGCGTTCCTCACCAGGATGCAGGCGCTCTACGGCGTACCCGGTGAGGATGGCGTGGTGCTCGACGTGGGGCTGAACCACACGGACATCGCCTCGGCGATCGGCGCTTCACCCGCGTCGGTCAACGCCGAAATGGCGAAACTGAAGAACGAGGGATATTTGAGCACCGGCTACAAGACGATCCACCTGAAGAGACGGCTGCGCGAGGACGGCCCGCCGCTCGTTCCGGTCCCGTCCGCGCGGCGGCGGATCCCACAGTTGCGGATACCGCGGATCGCGATGGGGTGAACGAGGGGCGCGCGAGATCGGGTCAACTGCGCCTCAGCTGAAGCGCGAGCCGTATGACGAACACGACGGCCAGCGCGGCGACCAGGGCGATTTCCCAGGCCATGGCTGCTCCTTATCGGCCGGCATCCGAACTCGTCAGATGCTCTGCCCATAAGGCGCATGACCGGGGGAGGACGTTCACCGACACGGCCCAACTCACACTTTCGGACCAACGCCACGCCCACTTCCCGTGCAATGAAAGGTCCTTTCCTCGCAACATTTGCCAGGAAAGGACCTTTCATTGCACGCGAGGGCAGCTACAGAGCGCTTCCCACGGCCGCCCACACCCGATGCGGGTCGAGGTCCATCGGCCGCGAGTCCGGATCCGGGCGCAGCCGCCGCAGCAGGACCTGCTGCACCAGCGTCGTCGGCCGGGCCGAAGCGGCCACCCGCCGCCAGAACAGGTGATCCTCGAGGCCTTCGAACAGCACCTCGGTGTTCCACCCGCCGAACTCGTCGACCAGCGACCGCCGCACCAGATAGCCGCTGCCCAGATACGGCAGCGTCCGCAAGCGCCGTTCCTCCGGCGGCAGGGCGCCGACCAGACCGTCCACCGGATCCGCGACCGGGCAGTGCACGACGTCGGCGCCTTCGGAAACGGCCAGCAGCCGCTCCAGCAGGAACTCCGAAGCCCGCATCCCGCCGTCGAGCACCAGCAGCCACGACGCCGTCGAACGCTCCAGCAGCGAGTTCCGGGTGAGCCCCCGGCCGAGCGGGGTGTCGTGCAGCAGGACGTCGTACGGGCGCGGCCGCGGCCACGGGTGCACGCCGTCCTCGCCGACCAGCACCTTGCGCGGGGTCACGCTGCCCGTGAGCAGGTCGTTCGCGAGATCGTCCGGGTCGACCTCGCCGGTCCGCCGCACGATCAGCACGTCGACGTCGGCGGTGCCCGCCGTCGAAGCCGCCGCGGGCTCCCAGGTTCGCGTCGCGACCCGCCGGGCCCCCGCCGCGCGCTGCGCGATCCGAGCCGACAGCGCCGTCCCGCGTGCCGAGGCCGGTCCGGCGGCGGACCGGTCACCCGCGAACCGTACGTCGAACGACGGCGTGTCGATCGCCAGCGCGTCCTCCGGGTTCCGCAGGCTCGTCGCCAGCGCCCGCGCCGGGGCGATGTCCGCGGCGGGCGCCGAACCCAGCGAGGACGCGAGCTCGATCAGCCGCCGCGCGGACGCCGCCATGTCCAGCGACTTCACGAAGCCGTAGGCGGCCGAACGCAGATGCCGCTCCCGTTCCGGCTCGTCGGCGAGCGCGGCGACGACCGAGCCCAGCGCCTCCGGCCGCGCGAGGACCAGGTGCTCGCCGGGAACCAGCGGTTCGACGTCGACGGACGTCTCGCTGACCACCACGCAGCCGTTGGTCATCGCTTCGAGCGTGCGCACCCACTCCAGCGTCTGCTTGCGCTCGCGGTGCAGGTTCAGCAGGAACCGCGACCGCGCGAGGTGCTCGAATTTCGCCTTGCCCGGCAGGAAGTCGACGCGGGCGGCGGTCATCGGCTCGTGCGGCGGGGTCAGCAGCCGCGTCCGCAGACCGGCGAGGTCCCGCGCGTACGAGCCGAGCAGCACCGAACGACGCCGTTCGGCCGTGCCGAGGTAAGTGACGTCGAGGTCGCGCGGACTGTCGAGGTCTCCGCCCCACAGATCCCACAGCGGGCTGTAGCCGAGCTGGAAATGCTCGACGGTGATCCCGCGCCGCCGCAGTTCGGCGGTCGAATCGGTGTTGATGTCGACGGCGCCGCCCAGGATGGACAGCAGTTCCGCGTTGCGTTCGAAGGTCGCCGTGCCGGGGTGCTCCACGCAGAACCCGATGGTGCGGCGGCACTGCGCGGCGGTCGGGAAGTCGGCGTCCGGGACGGTCACGAAGTACTCGTGGGGGACCACGACGTACACCGTGTCGCCGTCGGCCTCGGGATAGGTGCCGACCGCGGTCCTGGCCTTGCCGCCCGCCGTGCGCACGGCGTCGGCGACCACCTCCAGGAGCTCCTCCATGAAGGCGGAACCGCCCTCGGCGGAGACGAAGCAGAGTTCGGTCACGGCCGGTCCATCTTCTTCCGCACGACCCGCAGCGGAGCGGTGACCCGCCAGCTGACGGTGCGGCGCGTGGCGTCGAGTTCCCTGGCCATCTCGGCGGCGAGCCGCTCGGCGTTGAGCAGGCGCTGCCGGTCGGCCGACGGTTCGCCACCGGGCAGGACGTCCGCGTCGACGACGCCGGCCGACACCACGAGTTCGGCGTCGAGCAGCGCGAGCCGCAGCTTGTCCCGCTCCTCGCGGCAGGTCTTCAGCTCCGCGCGCAGCGAGTCACGCTGCTGGTGGGCGAGCAGGACCTCGGCCTCCAACGCCTGCAAACGCGCCTTGGCGACGTCGAGTTCTTCCTGCTGCGAGGCGATCTTCTGGTTCACGGCGGCGGACTCGCCTTCGTCCGGCGCGGAGGCGGTGGCCTCGCGCAGTTCGTGCTCGGTTTCGGCCAGCTTCGCCTTCAGCCGGTCCTGCTCGGCGGTGAAGACCTGCCGCTCGGCACGGAGCCGGGTCAGCTCGGCCTGGACACGGCCGGGAATGTCGGTGTCAGACATGAACGCCCCCACTCAGTTCGGTCAGGATTTCGGAGTACTCGCGCGCGTAGCCCGCCGGGTCGAGCCACGGCAGCAGCTTCTCGTGCGCGGCCTTGGCCATCTCGCGGCGGCGCGTGGCCGACGTGCCGAGCGCGCGCAGCAACGCCGCGGTCAGCGCGTCGACGTCGTTGGTCTCGAACAGCCAGCCCGTCTCGCCGTCGACGATCATCTCCCGCGCGCCGAACACGTCGGTCGCCGCGACCGGGACGCCACAGCAGACGGCTTCGAGGATCGAGCGCGGCAGCGACTCGATGTCCGAGCTGTTCACGAAGATGTCGGCGGCCTGGAGCCAGCGCAGCGGATCCGGCTGGATCGGCACGAGGCTGACCGATTTCTCCAGGCCCGCGCGTTTGACCGATTCCTCCATCGCCAGCCCGTACGGCGACGGGTGCAGGCCGACGATGGACAGCTTCGCCTCGGGGTGGATCTTGTGGATCCGCTCCATCGCCGAGATCAGCGGCGCCTGCCCCTTGCGGGATTCCGCGATGCCGATGTTCACCAGCACTATGTCGTCCGGCGAGTAGCCGAGCATGTTGCGCGCCTGCTGCCGCGTCTCCGACCGCGTCCTGCCGCCGAACTTGTGCATCGGCGTGCCGTAGCGGACCGTCCGGCAGCGTTCCGGCTTGCTGTACGGCAGGAACATCTCGCGCGTGGCGTCCGCGACGAACAGCAGCTTGTCTACCTCGGCGAGGGTGCTTTCCCAGCGCTGCCAGACCGCGGCGGGCGGTTTCACCGGGCCCCAGTTCTGGTAGGCGAACGCGGGCAGCGAGAAGCTCTCGTGGATCACCCACGCCGTCGGCATTCCGGCGCGCTTCGCCGCGTCAGCGCCGACGAAGCCGCCGAGAGTGTTGACGAGCGCGACGCCCGCTCCGGAGCACTTCGCGAAGCGCGCCAGCTCGGCGACATGCCCTTCGTACGCGGGCACCGTCTGGTTCCGGTAGTGCGTCGTGACGTGCACGGGGATGCCGAGTTCGTGGCAGTCCGCGCGCAGCGGGCCGTCGGTCTCGCTCACCAGGCTGACCTGCCAGCCGTGGTCGGTCACCATCCGGCTCAGCAGTTCCTGCAGCCACAGCTGCCCGCCGCCGACGCCGAGGCTGTGCGTGAACACCAGCACGTGTTTCGGATCGGTCGGGATGTTCACCCGCGCCATCGCGCGCGCGGTGTCGCCCGCCAGCTCGTCGGCGAGTTCGGCGTCGTCCAGGTCCGCGACGGGGTTCCGAAGCGTGAAGGTGCGCTTCGCCGACACGACCTCGCCGACGCCTTCGGTGCGGTACCGGACGCGAAGCGACAGCGTCCGCTCTTCGCCGTACGGAAGGTCGACAGGGACCCAGGCCTCGAAGCCACTCACAGCGGCGTCGTCGAAGCCGGGGAACTCCTTGGGCACGTCCTTGCGCGGCAGCCGGGTACGCGCGCTGACCGTGCCGCCGCCCTCGACCATGACCTCGATCAGGCTCGGCGCGCGGCCCTGAAGCAGCGCCCAACCCGTCACGTAGACGACGTGTCCTTCGGTGACCTTGCCCTGCTTCGGCGCTTCGAGTTCGCCCAGCCACAGCGGTTCTTCACCCGGCAGCGTTCCCACGTGGACGGTCGCCTGGTTCAGCACGCGCTCGTCCGGACCGGTGACGACGACGTCCTGGACGCCCGCGGGCACGAAGGTCGCCGGGACCGCACGCCAGCCGAAGGTGCCTTCGGGCGCGCCAGGGCACGGCTCGGGGAACAGGTTCGCCTCGACGTCCGCGATGGTCACGGACATCTCGCCGATCCGGCTGATCCCGGTCGTCCAGCCCCGGAGCTCGAACAGGTGCCCCACCGGCCGGTCCGGCGTCAGAATGCCGGCGGTATGCAGGCTCGTCATCGCTTCGCTACCTCGTCTTCGTTCGCCGCCACACCGGCGCCGACCTTCGTAGAACCGTACTCGTGGACGGTCCGCGCCAGGCGCTTTCGCCAAATCCCGGCGATCGCCGCGCGTACTTCGTCCGTGCCGTGCGCGGTGCCGCACGAGCCGATCGTGGAGAAGGCCACCTCACGCTCCAGCGCACCGTCCACAAAGGAGGGATGAAGGCCGATCAGCACGCCGAGCCAGCCCGCCAGGTCGCGCATCGAGCCGTCAGCCGCCGCCGCGGACCAGCCCGCGTCGGTCAGCTTGTCGGCCAGCACCAGCACCCCGCGCTCGATCACCTCGGACACTCCGGCACCCGCGTGCCGCCATTCGAGGTCGATCGGGCGCAGCGTCGCACCGTCGACGAGAACGTTGTGCGGCACCAGATCCCACAGCGCCTCGACCCCGCGATCGGCCTCCGCGCGGACGAGATCCCGCCAGCCGGTGAGCAGTTCCGCGACCCGCTCCGGCTCGTCGAGCAGGACTTCGACCATCGTCGGGGCGTCGTACACCTTGTCCGTGCACGGTCCGACCGAGATCCCGGCCACCGGCGGCGACGGCACCAGCGGCACGCGACGGACTTCGGCGCCCTCCCCGGTGCGCACGACGTCGGCGCGCGTACACGCGAACGCGGCGCGCTCGGCGGTGTTGAAATAGGTCGCGAGCCGGAACGCGGGCCAGAGCGCGGCGGCGCCGGGACCGCAGAGCAGGGCGAGGCCGTTCGCGGGGCCACCGGTGATCGCCGCGGACAGCCGGGGCAGTTCGGTGTCGATCCGCTCGCTCCGGACCGCGCGGGCGACCTCGTGCCCGGGGGAGCAGAGCAACTCACGCTGGACTTCGAGGCCCGCCGCCGCGAGCGTCCCGGCGACACCGCGGGAAGACGTCAGCACCACGACGGCGCCCATCGGCGACAACCGCTCGCGAACCGACTCCAGCAGACCCCGCGTCGCGTACGGCTGCTGGGCGACGACGAGGTCGTAACCATCGGAAGGCGGCCGGTCGTGCACCGAAACCGTGCCGAGGTCACGGGTGCGGAACCGCACCGCGGCGGCGCGGACCGGGTCGGCCTCGACGGCGTGCACCGTCGCCGAGACCTCGCCCAGATACCTGGTCAGCCCACCGAAACCGGCTCCGACCTCCAGGACCTTCGCCGCCTTCGGCAGCACGAGCGCCCGGAGTACGTTCGCGGCACCGTGGTCGAGCGGGACGCGCTCGGCGGCGTCCCAGCCGGCGAAGTGCAGCTCGTCGGACAGGGAACCGGTGTCCTCGGCCAGGGAGAGCAGGGTGGTGAGCAGCCGTGCCGTCTCCGAGGTCATCTTTCAGCTGGTGACGGAGTAGTTTTCCAGCGTCTTCTTCACCGCACGCTGGTACGTGCCGCTCAACGCCTTCTCGCCCTCTTCCCCGCCGAGCGGGTTCTGCAGGATGTCGACGCGGACGATGTTGTTGCCGCTGATCCACGTGCCGCGGTAGGTGCCCTTGTCGCCGTCGATCTTCTTCTGGAAGTTCAGCTTCGGCGGCATACCCGGCAGCGGCTCGGTGATCTGCACGAACCCGTTGCTCGTCTGGTACTGGCGCAGCTGCTTGACCAGGTCACCGGCGGCACCGGGGCTGGTCAGCGGGATGACCGTGACCGAGATCTTCGCCGGCTGCGGGCCGGTCTCGTCCGGCTGCTTCTGCGAGCCGCGGTACGCGACCTGCTTCACGCCGGCGGCGATGACCAGATCCGCCTCGCCCTTCTCCAGCCCGGCGATCTCGGCGAGCTGGGCCGCGGGGATCGCGCCGCTCTTCGAGTCCTCTTCACCGGACTGCTCCGGGATCTTTTCGAACAGCAGCTCTTCGGGCGTCTTCGGCTTGGTCGACGACGGCGGGGGAGCCTGCGGCTGGGACGACTGCGGCGCGGCCGTCGGGTCCGGCGGGGTGTCACCGCCGCCCTTGAACGCGAAGTACCCGCCGACCCCCAGACCGGCGAGGACCAGGACGGCGACGATCGCGATGATCGCGATCTTGCCGCCCTTGCCCTTGGGCTTGTCCTCGAACAGTTCGGGGCCCTGCTTGACCCATTCCGTGCTGCCGACCGGCGAGATCGGCGGGAAGTCCGAGCCACCCCACGGCGGGCTGGCGTCGTTGTCGGTCCAGCCCTGCTGCTGCGGCTGTTGCTGCTGATAGCCCTGGTGCTGCTGCGGGAACCCGCCCGCGGGCGAGCCCTGACCTTGCTGGGGGAAGCCACCGGCCGGAGACGCCTGGCCCTGCTGCGGGAAACCACCCGGCGGCGACGCCACCGGCGGCACGACCTGGGTGCGGTTCGGATCGGCCTGCTGTTGCTGCCAGTTCGGGACGACCTGGGTGCGCTCGGCCTCGCCGCTCTGCTGCGGCTGGTTCACCGGCGCGATGATCTGCGTCGAGTCGGCGCTGGGCTGGCCGGGCTGCTGCGGCGCCTGCGGCTGCTGCGGAGCGGGCGGCTGCTGGAACGGCTGCTGCGGCTGCTGTCCGGGCTGCTGGACCTGCTGCTGCGCGGGGTCGCCGTACGCGACCGCCGAGGACAGCACCTGGTCACGGCGGAGCCGGTAATCGTCCGCGGAGAGCCGTCCAGATGCGAGCTCTTCGTCCAGATTGCGCAGCTCTTCCTGCCAGGACACCACCGGCCCCCTTATCCGAATTTCCGGCGGGAGGACTGCTCCCGGCCGTCGCGATACCACCACTGCGGTGACCTCGCACATTCTGCACTGCCCGGAGTCGATGCGCCCTCGCGGGTCGAATCGTGATCTCCCCGCGACCTGCGCTTCTCAGCTTGACGGCAGAACGGTGTCCAACGAGGTCAGCGTCTGCTCCAGCCGGGCGTCGAGCGCCTGAGGGTCGCCGCCGAGCGGCTGCGAGACCCAAGTCGTGACGGCCATCGTTCCGGAGACGTAACCGATCCCGCTGAGCTGGCCGTTCTTGTTCGCGCCGACGAGGGCGAGCCGATCGCCGACGCGCTGCTCGCGCAATCCGGCGTTGATCGAGTTTTCCCGGAAGTACTTCACGATCGCGGCGGCGTCTTTGGCATCGTTCGCCGGGATCACCAGGACGAGGTAGCTGTTCGTACCCTCGTTCGAACCCTTGTAGGTGACCGACGCGACATTCTTCGACGCGAGGAAATCACCCGCGGCCTTCGAGTAGAAGTTGAGCTCGACGCCCTTAGCGACCGACATCGTCGAGTTGTCCTTCGACGGTGTCCCCGGCAGTGCGGGCAACCGGTCTTCCAACGGCGTCTGGGCACTGTCGGGCCGGCCCGACGGCGTGAGGTCGCCCGGCGGCTGGGCCACGCTCGGTTGCTCGGCGACGTTCGAGGGCTGTGACGAACCCAGCCACAGCGTCCCGCCGATGATCAACGCCAGCACGACCAGCACTCCGGCGCCGATGAACAGCCAGGTCGGCTTGCGTTTCCCGACGACCGCGTAGTCCTCCGTGGGCGCGTAGTGGCTAGGGCCGGGCTCAGGTGCCAGAGGCGGAAGCGGCCGGCTCGGCGCGGAAACCGACGGCCTGCTCTTGACCGGTGGCGGCTCGGCGCGCAGGTAGACCGTCGGATTGATGTCGGCGGGCGAGGGGGCGGTGGTCTTGTGGTCCGCGATCCGCGGGATGGCGGACTTCTTCTCGGGTTCCACGACGGGCGGCGGCGGTGTGTAGACCGGCTGGGTCTGTTGGTACGGCTGGGGTTGGACCGTGACCGTGGGCTGCTCGACCGGACGCGCGGCGGGATTGGTGCTGTGCCACGTCCCGCCGGGGCGGCGCAGCGGTGAGGGCACCGGCGACGGCATCGTCCCGCCGGAGGCCTCCGCCAAGAGCTCGTCGCGCTTCCTGCGGTGCTCGGCGTGCCCGATACGACCCGAGGCCAGCTCGACGTCCAGCTGTCGAAGCTCGTCTTGCCAGCTCATTTAGCCCCCTGCCGCCGGGTGTGGGCAGCCAGTGTTGCATGCACCCTTATGGGTGGTTGATGTGGTCTTTCCTCATTCTTGCGTCCACTCACGACCTGGTCCAGCACTGATCTCCGAGGGCGCTCGCGGCCTTGCCGGATCGCAAACGGATCGCCCAAAAGTGGATCTACCTGGCTTTATAGCATCAAAGCTATGACATGGGTAACGTTCCGGAAAAACGCGCATGCGTGAAGAGCGTGAGGTACGACGGGCGCGGAAGGCGATGTGGCGATGCGTCGCCCGGGAGCACACGGCCGATGAGTGAGGAAAGGAGTGAGATCGATGGCTGAGCGGAACGACTGGCGGAGGCTTCGCGAGCGGCGGATGACGGAGCCCGGCGCCGCTGACGCGTACGAGGCCGCGAAGCTGGCTTATGTCCTGGGCAAGACGGTGCGTGAAATGCGTGAGGGACGTGGCTGGTCCCAGGCGACGCTCGCCACCAGGGCGGGGATGACGCAGTCCGCTGTCGCGCGGTTCGAGGCGGGCGGAACGGTTCCGACCATTCCGGTACTGGAGCGACTGGCGCATGCGCTCGAAGCCGATCTCGATATTCGAATCACTCCGCGGCTCTCCACGGTGTGACCCTCTTTCGGCTGGTCAGCTGCCGCTGGCTGCTCCCGGCGGTACCGTGGCGGACGTGGGAAGCATCCGGTGACGGAGATCGACGCGTGTCGTGGCGCGTTGCGCGAGCTGGCCATCGGCAGGCTCGCCGGACGTGACGTCCGCACCTCCCACCTGGTCGAGGCCGGTCTGGACGCGATCGTCGCCGGACTCGACACCCCGTCCCTCCCCTTGCTCGCCGGGCTCGAATCCACTGCCGAAGCCGCCGTCGACAAGGCGTTCGACCAGGTCGTCGACGAACTCGGCCTCGAACTGCCCGCCGACCCGACGGCCGCCCGCTGGCTGCTGGTCCACGGCTGGCTCACCGCGATGGTCCAAGGGCGCCTCTCACCCGCGGCCGGGGGCGCCCTGGTCAGCGAGGTCGGCGCGCTGCTCGGGTCGCCCCAGGCGTTGCGCGGGATCACGCGCTGGTCGGCGATGCTCGAGCACTGGATCCCGACCGACCTCACCCCGAGGGACGTGTGCGAGGTGCCGATCCTCGAGGAATCGGCGGAGCTGCTCGAAGGACCTTGGCCTCCTTCGCCGCGTCACCCGTAAAGCCCCGTTTTCTGTCGTACATGTGTTCTAAAATGGTCGTTGTACAGCAGGAACAGCGGCGAAAGGCAGACACGGATGGCCTACATCACCCTGCCCACGTTCGTGGGGTACAGCACGAGCTCGGGTCCTTCGCGTTCCTCGTTCGTCCGGCGGTGGCGCCGTCAGTACGAGGACCCGGCCCGGGGCGGGTTCAACTTCTACCTCCGCGCCGCGAACGCGATCCGTGCCGGGCGGATCTCCGGGCGGGATCGCGAGGTACTGCGAGCACTCGTCGAGAACGCGGACGAGCGCACGCGGCCGCACTACACCGAGATCGCCAACGGCTGGCTGCGCTACGTCGGGCGGCGTGACCTGCGGCTGGCCGAGGTCGGCCGGTCACGATGGCGGCTCGGCTCGCTCGAAGTGGGTATCAATCCGCATCTCGGCCTGCGCAAGGGCGACGGCCCCGTCTACGTGACCTGGCTCTATTTCAAGGAGGAGCCGTTGAGCCGGGACGCGGCGCAGATGGTGCTGTGGCTGCTCGAACAGACCATGGACGAGCTGCGGCCGGGCGGGCGTCCGCTGGTCGTCGACGTCCGGCGATCGAAGGAGTTCGCCTTGTCGCCGCGTGATCGCGACAAGGTGCGGCCGTGGGTGCGGAGTGAGGCCTCGGCCTTCATGAGTCTCTGGGAGGCGGCCGCATGATCGATCGACGGCGAGCCCGCGTTCCGTGGGCTCGCCGTTCACGCACCGTCATTCTCACGGTTCCGGCGGCGGCGCAAGACACCTGATCAGGTGACAGTTTCACGGAGAATGCCCACGAGCTGGACAACTTGAGCCTTGAACACGAAGCTTTCCCAGTCTTAATCGGCCGAACCACCGAGGGTCGCTCGTGAACAACGCTTGGGAAGCCATCTCCAGGGTCGCAGATGAGCCCGCCTGGTACTGGGTCTACGACAAGCTCGCGTTCTGGCCGAGCACCTACGCGCACGCCTGGCCGGGTTTCCGCGAACCCGCCCCGTCCGTCGCGTGGGATCTCGCGCCCGGCGGCCTCGACCGCGCGTCGGCCGAATTCCGGGTCGGTCCGTACGCCGTCGAGCAGAACGACGTCGCCCGCGTCGCCCTCTCGGCGCTGAAGGACTGCGTCGCCGAGGACGAGTGGGTCTGGGTGCTGCACTGGCAGCACCAGTCGTACCGCTTCTACCCGCATCGGCACGCCGCGCTCGACCCGTGGCCGGTCCCGGTGTTCCCGCGCACGGACTATCACATGTTCCTGGCGAACGACTTCCGCTTCGGCACACTCGGGCACCCCTGGGAACGGACCCTGTGCGTCTACGGCGAGAAGCTCGTGCCCGCCTTCGAAAAGCACGGCGAACAGGTTTTCAAGAACGCGCTGCGGCGCAACGGGGCACCGGCCGCGATGGCGGGCTGACCACCGTCCGGCGGGCGGACCTGCCTAAACTCAGGTGGGTGTTCGAATACCACGGGTGGGTGACCATCCAAGCGAGCCCTTCCGGTGACGACGACGCCGCGCTGCTCGAGCGCATCGTCGAGCGGGTGCACCGCGCCGTCCGCGACTTCGACGACGGCGACCTGCTCGACCTCCGCTGGGCGGCCGGGGTGCCGGTGCTGCACCTGGGTGGCATGGACAAACACGGCACGGCGATCGCACCCGAGCTGGTGGACCTGTTCACCCGCGTCGGCGACCTCGCGCCCGGCTCCTACGGTCTCCTGCACGTCTGGGACGACCAGGATCCCGAGCACGACAACGAATTCAAGGTGTACCGGATGGTCCGCGGCCTGGTCACCGAACGCGGCGACGAGCACCTGTCCCCGGTCGCGCCGACCGTGATGGACGGCTACGAGATCTGAGCCGTGTCTCGGGGCCGCCCGCTCCGAAGCAGTTCGCCAAGCAGGGCAGGAAAACGGAAGCAGTGACAATGAAATTGACCGCTGCGGAGGTCGGGTTCTTCGAGGACTACGAGGATGAAGAAGCCCTTGAAGTGGGCGTTGCCGGGGTGGACGAGTCCGGTACCCCGAGATCGTTTTCATTTCAGCGATCCACGTATGAACCGGATGAGCAGGAAATCCGGTCCGGGATGGATTCCTACAACGTCTCAACTCAGCGAGGCTTGACCGTATACGGCTGCCTGCGCAGTGTGCGACTCTTCGAAATGGTGCTCACGCTGGAATTCTCCGCTGAGGATGCGGAGATTCTTGAAATCTCGACGACCGTCGAAGTGAACCTGAGCGAAGCGCAGGCGGATGAGGAGAACCTGACTCGGAAGCTCCGTGAGGTTCTGGACTGGGGCTCTCTCGAGAAGCGGCCGGATTTGGTCGGTCTGGATCCGCTCGCCGGTACGTAGGTCGGTCTTGCAGCCGCCTCGTCTTCCGAATCGCAACCGTGCTTGAGTAGCCGTACTCAAGACACCGAAGTGCCATCGGCGCGACCGTGGTACGCATGACGAAAACCTCCGCAGCACCGCCCACCACCGTCGCGTTCTTCGTCCAGGCCGCCCTCTCGTTCGGCTTGGCGTTGCTCGCGGTCGTCATCGGCATCTGGTACCTGCCGGTCGACGGCTGGGTCCGCGGCTTTCTCGCCCTCGGCATGCTCTTCCTGACCACTTCGGCGTTCACCCTCGCCAAGTGCATCCGTGACCGGCAGGACGAGAACACCGTCGTCAGCAGAGTCGACCAGGCCCGCGTCGACAAGCTCCTGTCCGAGCACGACCCCTTCAAAACGCCCGCGCTCTAGCCTGCCCAGAGGCCCGACTAGATTCTCGACCATGGTCTTGACCAGGGGGATTCGCCGCGTCCAGGTGAACACATGGATCCTGCTCGGCGTGGCGGTCGCCTGGTTGCTCGTCAACTTCCGATGGATCGTCCTGTATCGCGACGGCCAGGTGTTCGACATCGACGAGGCCGGCTACTTCGGCATGGCGTTGAACAATCACGGCGCGGCGCTCCGGGACGGTGCCGTCGGCTGGATCGAAGCCGTCGAGTCCCCGGGTATCCAAGCGCCGCTGCTGCCCGCGCTGACTTCGCTGCACTTCTTCGCGACCGGGACCGGAACGGTGGCCGCCTTCCTCGTCCCGCTGATGGCCGGGACGGCCTTGATCCTGCTCACGCACGCCGTGGCGAACAGGGTGGCGGGCCGCCCCTTCGCCTGGATCGCCACGGCGCTGATCGCCACCGCGCCCGGCGTGCTCTTCGAGGCGCGCGCCTACCATTTCGCGCTGCCCGCGGCGGTCATGACCATGGCCGCCGTCTACTGCCTGATCCGTTCCGAAGGGCTGTCGAAACTCCGGTTCGTCCTGCTGTTCGGGGTTTTCGTCGGGCTGATGCCGTTGTCGAGGACGATGGCGATCGCGTTCGTGCCGGCATTGGTGCTGGCCGCGTTGGTCCAGGCGGTGGTATTGCGGGACCGGGGGAAGCGGCTGAAGCACTTCGCCCTCGCGGCGCTCGTGGCCGCCGGCGTCGCGGCGATCTGGCTGGTGCCCAACGGTGCCCGGGTCTTCGAGTACCTGACCGGCTTCGGCTACGGGAAGCAGTCGGTGGAGTTCGGCCAGGAAGCGGGGGTGTTCAACCCGGCGGCCTGGGTCGCGCGGCTGAAGCTGTTGATCTCCGATCACGGGCTCCCGCACGCGCTGGTGCTGTGTGCCGGGCTCGTCGCCGCGGTCGTCGTGGCGATCGTCAAGTTCCGGTCCGGTCCGGCGAAGGACGTCCTCCGCTCGATGGTGGTATCGGCGTTGTTTCCGTCGGCGCTGCTCGTCGCGGAAGGCGGGCTGGCGGTGCTGACGTCCAAGAACACGGGCACCTCCTTCTTTCTCCCATTGATCCCGTCCATGGTGATCCTGGCGCTCTGGGGGTTGTACCGGGCACACCGTTCGCTTCGGCGGGCCTTGCCGGTCGTGGTCGCGGTGGCCGGGCTCCTGGCGCTGGTGCCGATGGTGGATCTGCGCCTGCCGACCGCTCGGCCGTGGGAGGTGGACCTGCCGGTGCTGGGCACGTCCAAGATCACCGACGGGCGCGGTGTTCCTCAGGTCTACGCCGACCCGGATGGTCAGCTCGCCGAGCCGTTGAGCGCGGAGACGGCGCGGGAGTGGCGGGCCGCGTCGGAATGGGCCGTCGGCCAGGTGGAGGAGCAGCACGCGCTGGGCGGGGCGACCGCGTTCGGGTTCCGTGACCGGCTCTTCAACACCAACACCGTTCAGCTGGAGATGCTGCGGAAGTTCGGCTACGGCGTGGCGCTGCCGCAGGTCGACCCCACCGCGAACGGGAACACCGGGCCGGACCATCTGCGCTGGCTGACGTCGTATGCGGGCAGCCTCGGCGGCGACGCGAGCAAGACGTGTCTGCTGTTCACCGCGACGGGAACGGTGAACGAGTACGAACCGAAGGTGGATCCGCCGTCCATGGCTTCCACCGCGAAGGCTGCGGGCTTCACGCCGGTTACGACGCGGCCCCTACCGAACGGTCGGCTGGTGACCTTGTGGAAGCGCCCGCAGCCCACTTGCGTGCCCTCCTGAGGCACGAAGGGCGCACCCACATATGCACAAATCCGAATTACTACAGTCGTGTGACTCCGCTCACTGAACCTGTAGCACTTAGTAACCGAAAAGACCGACGCGCCCAAGAACCGGCTCGCCAACGCGAGTCACAAGGAACGTGGGGGTCCGGGGGCTCGGGCCCCCGGGAATTATGGCGAGTACGCTGCGGCGCAGGCTTTACCTGCGCACGCGGTACCCGCGTGCGAGCGGATGACGGGATTCGAACCCGCGACCCTCACCTTGGCAAGGTGATGCGCTACCAGCTGCGCTACATCCGCATGTCTTGCTCTGCTCCGGCACTCGTTTGAAGCAGTGGAACAACCATACACCGACCGTCTGTAGCGGTTTTGACCCACCCCTATAGGTGCTTCGGCGTCACACCTGGCGTACAAGGGGTGACGACGGCTGCATACCTCCGTATGGTGTCCCCATTCGACCGAATGGTGAGTCCTTCGGGGAGGAGGTGCCTGGCCGGATGACCGAGCAGGGCACGGTGCCGCTTCAGGCGGCCTCGGAATCCGACGAGCAGGCATTGCTCCAGCGTCTCCGTGATGGGGAGGACGCTGCCTTCGGGGAGCTTTTCGAACTTCACGCCGCCGCCGTGCGGCGTTTGGCCCGCAGTCTGGCCGCCGATCGGTCGGAGGCGGAGGACATCACCGCCGAGACCTTCTTCCGGGTGCTTCAGGCGTTGCGCCGGGGCGCCGGGCCGCGTGACTACGTCCGGGCCTATCTGCTGACGGTGGCTCGCCGCGTCTCGTGGGAGTGGCACGGCGCGCGTCGTGACGTGCCGGTGAGCGACGACGAGCTGACCTTCCGGGCCGGGGCGGGGGCGGACACGCATGCCCGGACGGCCGAGCATTCGCTGATCACGACCGCTTTCACGAGTTTGCCGGAGCGCTGGCGTTCGGTCTTGTGGCAGACGGAGGTCGAAGGCGAGCAGCCGTCGATGGTCGCGCCGCATTTCGGGTTGAGTGCGAACGCGACGGCGGCGCTGGCCCGCCGGGCGCGGCAGGGGCTGCGAGCGGCGTATCTGCAGGCGCATCTGTCGGTGAACCGCGGGCCCGATTCGTGCCGCGCGGTGGTGGAGAAGCTGGGCGGGTTCACCGCGGGCAGCGTGACCGGGGCCGAGGCGCGCCGGATCAAGACCCACCTGATCGCCTGCCAGTCGTGCCGGGCCACTCACGACGAGCTGCGTGACGTCTGTTCGTCGCTGCGGGCGCACGCCGGTGTGGTGGCGCTGCTGGTGCCGGCGGCCGCCGGGGCTCACGCGAGCGGGGCGTTGTCCGGGCTCGCCGCGTCGGTCAAGGGACTTCTGCTCGGCTCGAAGGTGAAGGTCGGCCTGGCGGTGGCGTCGACGGCCGCCGCCGGTGCGGTCGGGATCGTCGCCGGTCCGGCTGTGTTCGGCACCGACGTCACCCACACCGTGGGCCTGTCCGGGGGCGGGCTGCCGGAGCTGGCGCTGCTGCCGGCGCAGGTCGCGCCACCCGGCCACGCCCAGCCGGTGGAGATCCCGCCGCAGCGGATCGCGCAGGACCAGCTGCAGGGCAAGGGCGCCCAGCCCGCCGTGACCGGACGAGGACCCGGAGCCGGAGCCGAGCTCGGGGTGTCCGACATGCCGAGCCTGCCGGGTGCGGGCACGCCGCGGAAGGAGCTGAGCGGCGGCGACGTCGTGCAGCCGCCGGACGAGCAGAATCCGACGCAGGAGGAGACCTCGCCGCGCAACGAGGTCCCGGATCCGGGCACGGGCTCCAACCAGACCACTTCGAAGCGGGACGACATCCCGCCGGAGGAATCGTTCAGGCCCACCGAGGAGTCGCTGAGCCCGACAACGACGACTTCGCGGGACTCGACCGAGCAGTCGACCACGCCCGATTCGACGACTTACCCGGAAGGGTCCTCTTCGACGGAGACCGGGACCCCCGAAAGCGCGACCGGGACCCCGTCCGGCGACACCTCGGAGGACGAGCCGAGCCCGGTCAAGCCGACTTCCCACTATCCGGAACCGGGTGTCGACTACCCGACGTGCCCATAACGCCCGAGCGGGCATATCGCCTTCGAACTCTCGCGAATCCGGCTCCCGTCACGGTACGGTGGAGCTCGCTCACGACGAGCGAGCGGCCGCGCGGGAGGCGACTGAATGAACCGGCTGGTGCACGGCGAGGACGGCCGTGACTGGGTGGTCCGAGCCCAGATGGAATGGCGTGCTCCCGCGACAGCGGACGATTTCGAGCACGATGTGGCGGGCAGCTACGGCCCGGGTATCGCGATGATCGCCGTGACGGCGCTGCTCGCGATCGTGCTCATCATGTGGACTCCCGCCGACGTCATGATCCCGTCGTGGGTACCGCTGGCGCTCCTGCTGATCGCGCTGTTCTTCCCGCTGCGGTGGATTCTGCGCCGTCCGTGGACCGTGGTCGCCGAGACCGAGGGCGATCTGGCGGGCGACCGGCCGTCGGAGCGCTGGGTGGGCACCATCCGCGGCATGTTCACCGTGCGCGGCGAGGTCTCGAAGATCACCAAGACCATCCAGAAGCACTCGCTGCCGGATTTCGACGGCCCGTTGCACCCGGTGGAGTAGTCGCGGCGGCCTGAACGCGCGAGACTGGGGCCATGCCCGAGTTACCCGAGGTCGAAGCGCTCGCCCACCACCTGCGTGAACACGCGGTGGGCAAGACGGTCTTCCGCGTCGACGTGTCGTCCCTCAGCGTGCTGAAGACGGCGACGCCGCCGTGGACCGAGCTGCACGGCCGTGAGGTCACCGGGGCGGGCCGGTTCGGCAAACATCTGGATCTCGTCGCCGGGGATCTCCATCTGGTCGTCCACCTGGCGAGGGCGGGCTGGCTGCGGTGGTCCGACGCGTTGTCGCCGACGCCGCTCAAACCCGGCAAGGGGCCGATCTCGCTGCGCGTCCATCTCGACGCGGCCGCCGGACCGGGCTTCGATCTCACGGAGGCCGGCACGAAGAAGGGCCTGGCAGTCTGGATCGTGCGCGATCCGGAGAAGGAGGTCGCGAGTATCGCGAGGCTCGGGCCGGACGCGCTTTCGCTGGACCGCACGCAGCTCGAGAAGTTGTTCACCGGGCGCACCGAACGGCTGAAGACGGCGCTGACCGATCAGTCGCTGATCGCCGGGATCGGCAACGCCTACTCCGACGAGATCATGCACATGGCGAAGCTTTCCCCTTACGCCACAACCGGAAAGCTGTCCGAGGCGGCGCTCGACGGGCTCTCGGAGGCGATCCGCGAGGTGCTGACCAGCGCCGTGACGCGTTCGGTCGGCCAGTCCGCGGCCCGGCTCAAGGGCGAGAAGCGGTCCGGGCTGCGGGTGCACGCGCGCACCGGGCTGCCGTGTCCGGTCTGCGGCGACACGATCCGCGAGATCTCGTTCGCGGACAAGTCGTTCCAGTACTGCCCGACCTGCCAGACCGGCGGGAAACCCCTCGCGGACCGGCGGATGTCGCGCCTGCTGAAGTGACCCGGCCACCCTCGCGTTTCGTCCTCTGAATGCGGTACTTGCACGCGCAAGTACCGCATTCAGAGGACGAAACGCGGTCAGCAGAGGGCGGCCTTCACCGCGGGCGCCGGAATCTTCGGCACTCGCTGCCCGCCGTGCACGTCCGCGGCGAGGTCGTACACGTTCAGCGCGAGGACCAGCTGTTTCGAGCCGTCCGCGTTGCTCATCGAGACGCTGAAGAATCCCGGCCCGGCACCGGTGTTGCCCCAGAACGTCTTCATGCCATCGGCACATTTCACGTCGAGCGTCTCGATCCCCGCCCCGTAGGCGCCGCCCCGGTCGTTCGGCACCAGCCGCTTGAGCTCGGTCTGTTGCGCGGGCGCCAAAAGCCGCCCCGACAGCAACGCGCGATGGAACCTCGCGAGGTCGTCGACGGTCGACACCATCGCGCCCGCGGTCCAGTCGTACGACGGGCTGAACACGGTCATGTCCCGCCCCTTCATGTCATAACCATGTAGGTGTGGACCCCTCAGGAACGGCGACCACAGCGGGAAATACGTCCGGCCGAGTTCGAGCGGATCGAGGATCCGCCGCTGGATCTCCGCGCGGACGTCGTCATGGGTGATCTTCTCGATCACCTTGCCCAGCAACAGATATCCGGTGTTCGAGTAGCCCACGCCGCTGCCCGGCGGGAACGACGGCCGGTCGACGAGCGAGCGCCGGATGACCTCCGACGGCGTGATGACGTGCGCCCGGTTCCCCTGGACGAGATACGGGTCGAAGAAGTGCGGATCCAGTGGGTCGTGCACGCCGGACGTGTGGTTCAGCAGCATGCGCAGCGTGATCTTCTCCGGTTCGTAGCCCGGTCCGCGGACGACACCGGGCAGCCGCCGCTCGATCGGATCGTCGAGCGACAGCTTCCCTTCGCCCGCCAGTTGCAGGACCACGGTGGCGACGAACGCCTTGGTGTTGCTGGCGATCCGGAACCGGTGATGCGGCTCCGCGGCTTCCCGCGTGGCCTGGTTCGCGTATCCGGCGCCGAAGCGCGAGACCGCCTCACCGTTCCGGACCTGGGCGACCGCTCCCGGAAATCCCCCTTCGCCGACCAGATCGCCGACGGCCGCGCGCACCGGGTCGGTCGCCGCGGCCGCCGTCCCGCTCCCCAGCAGGACCCCCACCAGCACCCCCGCCGCGAGCTTCCCCGATCCGCGCATTGTGTTCCTCCCCCGGAAGCGATTGCCTGCGCACAGTCTTTCCCGTGCGACGGGGAGTGACCATGGGGACAACGCCCGGGTCTTGGGTAGGGTCGGCCCCACCCTCAGTTGTCACAACTCAACGGAAAGTGGGGAGCAGGCCTTGCACCCGGTTGGTCGAGCGCAGAGCATGGACGCCGTGTCCGGGCTCGAAATCGCGCAGATCATCCCTTGGGGTGTGGCGCTGTTGCTCGCCATCCTCGTCGTCGTCCTGCTGATCAAGCTGAGGCGTCCCGCGAGCATCGTGGAGAACGCGGTGCTGCAGGCCGTCCACCGGATGTCGAAGGCGACACCGGATCTCCGCGAAGGCCTCGACGAGCAGGTCGCCGACAAGATCACCAGCCAGCTGCTGGAGATGCTCGACTGCGTCGCCGTCGGCATCACCGACAGCGAAGGCACGCTGCTGTCCTGGGACGGCGAGGCCAACGACCACTACGTCGACCTCGTCGACGCCATCGGCAACGCGATTCGCAAGCACCGCCGCGAGGTCGTCGCGCACGACAAGATGCCGTGCAACCACCGCGGTACCTGCCGGATGCGGACGGCGGTGATCGTGCCGCTGATCGTCGAGGGCGAGACGGAGGCCGCGCTGATCGTCGTCGGGCGCACGCGCGGGCGGCTGGTGCAGATGGCCGACGCGGTCGCGCAGTTCGTCTGCACCCAGTTCGAGCTGGCGCGCCTGGACGAATCGAAGAACCAGCTCCAGCAGGCGGAGATCAAGGCGTTGCGCGCGCAGATCTCGCCGCATTTCGTCTACAACGCGCTCAACACCATCTCGTCGCTGATCCGGACGGACCCGGAGGAAGCGCGAGAGCTGCTTCAGGACTTCGCGGACTTCACGCGCTACTCGTTCCGGACGTCGGGCATGTTCACCTCGCTCGCCGAGGAACTGCGCAACATCGACCGGTACCTGACCATCGAGAACGCCCGGTTCGGCGGACGGCTCGAAGTGCGGATGAAGATCGCGCCCGAGGTGCTCTCGGTGGTCGTGCCGTTCCTGATCATCCAGCCGCTGGTGGAGAACGCCGTCAAACACGGCCTCGCGTCGAAGCCGTCCGGCGGCTGCGTCACGGTGATCGCCGAAGACTACGGCGCCGAAGCGCTGATCAGCGTCGAAGACGACGGCATCGGCATGGAGCCCGCCAAACTCGCGGACCTCCGCAGCCAGCACCGCACGGGCGCGCACGTCGGCCTCGGCAACATCAACCAGCGGATGCAGCAGGTGTTCGGCCGCGACTACGCGCTCATGGTCGAGACGGCACCCGGCGCCGGCATGAAGGTGACCTTGCGGGTGCCGAAGTTCATGCCCGGCGTGCGCCCGAACCTGCCGGACTTCTCCGCCGACAGTGCCACCGTCCCGCCGCAGGGCGGCCCGAACGAGGCCAGCGGGGTGAGCGGTTCGCGCAGCGGCGTGCTGCCGTCGTGAACGCCGGTAACCTGGCGGTATGAGCGTTGCGGACAAGCTGACCTCCCGTCTCCCGATGATCGGCGAACGGGGTGAGCGCAAGGACGTCGTCGCCGTGGTCAAGCTGCACGGGGTGATCACACCGACCCCGTCACCCCTGGCCAGGGGCTCGATCAACCTCGCCGCCGTCGAATCGGCGCTGACCCGCGCGTTCGCCCACGAGCGGCTGAAGGCCGTCGCGCTGCAGATCAACTCCCCGGGCGGGGCGCCGACGCAGTCCGGCCTGGTCGCCGAGCGGATCCGCCAGCTCGCCGACGAGAAGAAGGTGCCCGTCCTGGCCTTCGCCGAGGACGTCGCCGCGTCCGGTGGCTACTGGCTGGCCTGCGCGGCCGACGAGATCTACGCGCACCGGACGTCGATGGTCGGCTCCATCGGCGTGATCAGCGGCGGGTTCGGGTTCACCGGCCTGCTGGAGCGGTTCGGCATCGAGCGGCGGCTGCACACCGCGGGGGAGAACAAGTCCCGGCTCGACCCGTTCAGCCCGGAGAAGCCCGAAGACGTCGAGTGGCTGAAGAAGATGCACGGCCAGCTCCACGAACTGTTCGTCGACTGGGTCACCGAGCGCCGGGGCGACCGGCTTTCCGGCTCCGACGACCTCTTCAACGGCGACGTCTGGCTGGGTGCCCGAGCGGTCGAACTCGGCCTGATCGACGGCGTCGGCAGCCTCCGCCAGGTGATCACCGAGCGGTACCCGGACGCCGAGATCTCGGTCGCCGAACCGAAGAAACCGCTGCTGGCGCGGCTCGGCATCGGTGCGCCCGCCGCGGCGAGCGCGTTGCTGGACGCCGTCCAGTCCAAGGCCGCCTGGAGCCGCTTCGGCCTCTGACCCGCGTGCCATGAAAGGTCCTTTCCTTGCGAAATTTGCGAGGAAAGGACCTTTCCTTGCATCCGGGGGCGGCGGGGATTCACCCGAACGGTGGTAGGCGTAAGTGGTTCAGACCAGGTCTCATATCGGACATACCGCTTTGTTGTGAACGGCAACAAACCTCGACAGCGTTGACGAGGAGGTCCGATGTCCGTTAATCGTTCCCGTTGGAAGATCGCGCTGGCAGGCGCCGCGTTGCTCTTGGTGTCCCTGGCCCTGCCCGCGACCGCCGCCGTCCCGCCGCCCCCGGCCGACTGGACCACCGTGTTCACCGACGACTTCACCGGCGCCGCGGGTTCGCTCCCGTCGAGCGCGAACTGGATCGTCGACACCGGCCACGCGTACCCCGGCGGACCGGCGAACTGGGGCACCGGCGAGATCCAGAACTACACGGCGAACCCCGCCAACCTGGCCCAGGACGGATCCGGGAACCTGCGGATCACGCCGTTGCGCGACGGTGCGGGCAACTGGACCTCGGCGCGGATCGAAACGCAGCGCACGAACTTCAAACCGCCCGCGGGTGGCGCGCTGCGGATCGAAGGCCGCATCCAGATGCCGAACGTCACCGGCGCCGCGGCACTCGGCTACTGGCCCGCGTTCTGGGCGCTGGGCTCGCCGTATCGCGGCAACTACTGGAATTGGCCCGCCGTCGGCGAGTTCGACATCATGGAGAACGTCAACGGGATCAACACGGTCTGGGGCGTGCTGCACTGCGGCGTCAACCCCGGCGGCCCCTGCAACGAGACCACCGGGCTGGTCGGCAGCCGTACCTGTCCCGGCGCGAGCTGCCAGAGCGCGTTCCACACCTACACCTTCGAATGGGACACGAGCGTCAGCCCCAACGTGTTCCGCTGGCTGGTGGACGGGCAGCAGTTCCATTCGGTCGGCCAGAACCAGGTCGACGCGACGACCTGGGCCGACATGACGAATCACGCGGGCTACTTCGTGCTGCTGAACGTCGCGATCGGCGGCGCGTTCCCGAACAACAACTCCGGCACCACGACACCGGGACCGGGAATCGTGCCGGGACATCCGATGCTCGTCGACTACGTCACCGTCCTGACCCGCGG
This sequence comes from Amycolatopsis sp. MJM2582, assembly GCF_000754115.1. Lineage (NCBI taxonomy): Bacteria > Bacillati > Actinomycetota > Actinomycetes > Pseudonocardiales > Pseudonocardiaceae > Amycolatopsis > Amycolatopsis sp. MJM2582. Next base: position 1,112,239 of record NZ_JPLW01000001.1, on the reverse strand, counting down.
CGGCACGTGAGCGTCAACTGGTTCACCTTCACTCCGTGAAGGGATGGACGTGGCACGGCGAGGCGGTTCGTGTCACCGGAAAAGATGACGGCACCGGCCACCCCGGGCGCGGGGGTGCCGGTGCCGTCCTTTCGTTCGACTTTCGTGAAGCGGGCTGGACAAGAAACCCGGCAATGGGCAGGATGCGTCTCACTGTGAGTGCTCACGATGACACCCGGAAGCTCATCGTCCTGGCGGTGGACGATGAGCCCAAAGGGCTAGACGAACTCGTCCACTGTCTCCGGAACAGCCCGCACGTCGCCCTGGTCTACCCGGCGATCGACGCTTCGGAGGCGCTGCGCCTGCTGTCCGCGGACGATCCGAGGCTGGCCGATCGCAAGGCCCGTGGCCTGCCGATCGTGGACGCGGTGTTCGCCGACATCGACATGCCCGGTCTGTCCGGGATGGAGATGTCGCGGGTGTTCGCCGCGCTGCGCCCGTCGCCCGCGCTGGTCTTCGTGACGGGACACGCGGAAGAGGCGGTCAACGCCTTCGACCTCGGCGCGCTCGACTACGTGCTCAAGCCGTACCAACAGGATCGTCTCGACCGCGCGATCACCCGCGTGATCGACAAACTCGCCGCCAACGCCGCGCCGAAGTTCGGCCCGGAAGGCGGCCTCGGGCAGGTCAAGAACGACGACGAGGTCATCCCCGTCGAACTGGCGGGCACCACCAAGCTCATCCCGCGGTCTTCGGTCCGCTGGGTCGAGGCGCAGGGCGACTACGCCCGGCTGTTCACCAACGACGGCAGCCACCTGGTCCGCATCCCGCTCGCCCAGCTCGAAGAACGCTGGGAGAAGGCGGGTTTCGTCCGCATCCACCGGTCGTTCCTGGTCTCGCTGCCGCTGATCACCGAACTGCGCATGGGCCAGGGTGGCTACCAGGTCGTGATCGGTAACGAGGAGAAGGTGCTGCCGGTGAGCCGCCGCCACACGCGCGCCCTCAAGGACAGGCTGGTCGGCGCCAACCGGTCGTCGTGACCGACGACTACTACCGCCGCGTCAACGGCGTCCGTGAGCCGGACCCGACGCTGGGCAAGCGCAGGAAACCGGCGCAACCCGAGGGCGCCGCCGTCGAGCCCGTGCCGGGCGCGCCGTCCGGTCCGAAGCACGAACAGGCCAAACCCGAACATCACGCGAAACCCAAGCGGCAGCGGGTGATCCTCGCCGATCCGCGGCAGGCCACCAGCACCCTGCGGGCCAGGGTCGAGCTCGAAGAACAGACCAGCTGGGGAAAGCTCCTGGTCAAGGATCTGGTGAAGATCCAGCTGCGGACGGCCTCCTGGCTGGCGCTGCTGGTGATGGTCACGCTGTGTTCGCTTCCCGTGCTCTTCTACCTGATCCCGTCCTTCGGACGAGTGGTCGTCGTGGGCATTCCGTTGCCCTGGTTGATCCTCGGCGTGGCCCCTTTCCCGTTCCTGTTCGGGATCGGCCTTTGGTACAACCGGCTCGCCGAACGTCATGAACGCGACTTCGTCGACATGATCGAGAACTGATTGCGGAGCTGCACATGCGAGGATCCACACCGTGCAGCTGAATCCGTGGGCCATGGCCGGCATCGTGCTGGTGGCGGTCCTGACCTTCTATCTGGGACACCGCTCCTCGCGGTCGGCCGTCAGCACGCACGATTTCCTCGTCGCCCGCCGCACCGTGCGCTCCCGGCGCAACGCCGCCGCGATCTCCGGTGAGTACCTGTCCGCCGCGTCGTTCATGGGCGTCGCCGGCATCGTGCTCAAGGACGGCGCCGACGCGCTGTGGTTCCCGATCGGTTTCACCGCCGGCTATCTCGCGCTGATGCTGTTCGTCGCCGCGCCGCTGCGGCGGTCCGGCGCGTACACGCTGCCGGACTTCGTCGAGATGCGGCTGGGCTCGACGATGCTGCGCCGCGTCTCGACGGCGTTCGTCGTGTTCATCGGGATCCTTTACATGGTCCCGCAGTTGCAGGGCGCCGGCCTGACCCTCTCGACGATCTTGCCGGTGCCGGTGTGGGCCGGAGCGCTCCTGGTCACCTTCGTGGTCGGGTTCAACGTGATCGCGGGCGGGATGCGCGCGATCACCGTCGTTCAGGCCTTCCAGTACTGGCTGAAACTGTTCGCCATCGCGGTGCCCACGTTCATCCTGTGCATCGTCTTCCTCGGCGCCGGACCGCCGGGCAGCGCGCGCCCGCTCGGGCAGCCCGCACCGCCGACCTTCCCCGAGAACACCACGGTTTCGGTGCAGGCCGACGTCACGCTGAAGGTCACCTCGGTGACCGTGCTCGAGGCCTACGGCCAGGTGGAAGGCGCGCGCGCCAACGGTTTCGCGGTATGGGCGCCGGAGGTCGCGCACAAGGTCGCCAAGGGCACGACGCTGAAGTTCACCGCGGGCACCCCGGTGCCGGTGGTCAGCGACGCGCCCACGTCCAATGGCGACTGGCTGCGGCCCGGTTCCGGCAGTCTCACCGATCTGCTGCAGGTCTACTCGCTGATCCTCGCGACGTTCCTCGGCACCATGGGCCTGCCGCATGTCCTGGTCCGCTTCTACACCAACCCCGACGGCAAGGCCGCGCGCCGCACGACGGTGCACGTCCTGCTGCTGCTCGGCCTGTTCTACCTGTTCCCGACGCTGCTGGGCGCGCTGTCGCGGATGTACGTCCCGGAACTGCTGGTGACCGGGAAGACCGACGCCGCCGTCCTGCTGCTGCCGTCCGCGGTCCTGCCGGGACTCTGGGGGCAGATCCTGGGCGCGGTGACCGCGGCCGGCGCGTTCGCGGCGTTCCTGTCGAGCTCGTCCGGGCTGCTGGTGAGTGTCGCCGGGGTCGTGTCCACCGACGTCCTGCCCGGCCGCGTCCGTGATTTCCGGGTGGCGACGGCGATCGTGGCGCTGATCCCGTTCGGGCTGGCGGTGCTGCTGCCGTCGGAGGATCTGTCCCTTTCGGTCGGGATGTCGTTCGCGCTGGCCGCGTCGACGTTCAGCCCCCTGCTGCTGCTCGGGGTCTGGTGGCGCAAGCTCAGCTGGCCCGGTGCGCTGGCCGGGATGCTCGTCGGCGGCGGACTCGTGCTGACCGCGCTGGTGGTCAACATCGTCAGCAAGTACACCGGCGGCTGGGCGCCGTGGTTCTCGAACCAGCCCGCGCTGATCACCGTCCCGGCCGCCTTCCTGACCACCTACGTGGTGAGCCGAGCGACCGGGTATGGGCGGCCGGACGACGTCCACGGCGTGATGCTGCGGCTGCACGCACCCGATCCGCTCGGCTTCATGCGGGATCGTGCGGTCGCCCGGTTCGGGCAGGCCGAAGAGAAGACCCGCACCACCGGAAAAGGCCGTCACCGGAAGTAAATCACTCTTTCGAGTCGCGACCCTCTACGCAGAGTCGTACCGTTCACTCAAATGGATTGATCCTCTGGAGCCCTATGAGGGGCATGATCTTTCGTGACAACGAAGTCATGGAATGGTCGCGGCAGGTGGGAGGTCCGACATGAGCGAGACCGATCAAGACCTGGGTTCCCAACCGGAATCCGACTGGGAAAAGGTCCAGGCGAGTCCGGAATTCACCGAGCTGCGACGACGGCTACGGGTATTCGTTTTCCCGGTGTCGGCCCTGTTCCTCCTCTGGTATCTGCTGTACGTGCTCCTCGCCGACTACGCGACCGAGTTCATGAGCACCAAACTCTTCGGCAACATCACCGTCGGCCTGGTCTTCGGCCTGCTGCAGTTCGTGTCCACCTTCGTGATCACCGGCCTTTACGTCCGGTACGCGAACCGCAAGCTCGATCCGCTCGCGGACAAGATCCGGCACGAGATCGAAGGGACCGAACGGTGAATACGCTGGCAGCGGGCGTACAGGGCAGCAGTCCGGCGCTCAACATCACCATTTTCGCGATCTTCGTGGCGATCACACTGGTGATCGTTTTCCGGGCGAGCCGGAATACGAAGACCGCGTCCGACTACTACGCCGCCGGGCGCGCGTTCACCGGTCCGCAGAACGGGATCGCGATCTCGGGCGACTATCTTTCCGCGGCGTCGTTCCTGGGTATCGCCGGTGCGATCGCGATCAACGGTTACGACGGTTTCCTCTACTCGATCGGATTCCTCGTCGCGTGGCTGGTGGCGTTGCTGCTGGTCGCGGAACTGCTGCGCAACACCGGCAAGTTCACCATGGGCGACGTGCTGGCGTTCCGGATGAAGCAGCGTCCGGTGCGCGCGGCGGCCGCGATCTCCACGCTCGCCGTGTCGTTCTTCTACCTGCTCGCGCAGATGGCGGGGGCGGGCGGTCTGGTGAACCTGCTGCTCGGTATCGAGGGGAACCTCGGCCAGGACCTGGTGATCGCCGTCGTCGGCGTGATCATGATCCTGTACGTGCTGATCGGCGGGATGAAGGGCACCACCTGGGTCCAGATCATCAAGGCCGTCCTGCTCATCGCGGGTGCGTTCGCGATGACGTTGTGGGTGCTCGGGAAGTACGGCTTCAACCTCTCCAGCCTGTTCCAGGCAGCCGTCGACAAGGGCGGCCGGACCGGGGAAGCGCTGCTCGGCCCGGGCAAGCAGTACGGCAAGACCGGCACGACGAAACTCGACTTCCTGTCCTTGGGCATCGCGCTGGTGCTCGGCACCGCGGGGCTGCCGCACGTGCTCATGCGCTTCTACACGGTGCCGACCGCGAAGGACGCACGCCGTTCGGTGGTGTGGGCGATCGCGCTGATCGGCATCTTCTACCTGTTCACCCTGGTGCTCGGCTACGGCGCGGGCGCGCTCGTCGGCCCGGACGTGATCGCGAAGGCGCCGGGCACGACCAACTCGGCGGCACCGCTGCTGGCACTCGAACTCGGCGGCCCCGTCCTGCTCGGCTTCATCGCGGCGGTGGCGTTCGCGACGATCCTCGCCGTGGTCGCGGGGCTGACGATCACCGCGTCGGCGTCGTTCGCGCACGACGTCTACGCCAACGTGATCAAGAAGGGGAAGACCGATCCCGACAGCGAGGTCCGCGTCGCGCGGATCACCGCGCTGGTGATCGGGGCGGTCGCGATCGTCGGCGGGATCCTCGCGAAGAACCAGAACGTGGCGTTCCTCGTGGCGCTCGCGTTCGCGGTGGCGGCGTCGGCGAACCTGCCGACGATCCTGTACTCGCTGTTCTGGAAGCGGTTCAACACCCAAGGCGCGTTGTGGAGCATCTACGGTGGTCTCGCGGTCTGTGTGCTGCTGATCGTGTTCTCGCCGGCGGTGTCGGGCAAACCCGTCGACCCGAAGACGGGCAAGAGCGCCTCGATGATCCAAGGCGTCGACTTCCACTGGTTCCCGCTGGACAACCCGGGCATCGTCTCGATCCCGGTCGCGTTCTTCCTCGGCTGGCTCGGCACCGTGCTGTCCAAGGACCACAACCAGAAGAAGTACGCGGAGATGGAGGTCCGCTCGCTCACCGGCGCCGGGGCGGAAAAAGCCGTCAAGCATTGAGTTGTTCTTCACGCGCGCGCAACGGGACGGGATGCGAGGATGGCAGGGTGGTGAGCCCTGCTGACATCCCGACCGTCGCCGTCCGTGATCTGCCGAAGGACGGCGTCGCGCTGCTCGACGTCCGCGAGGACGACGAGTGGGCCGCCGGGCACGCTCCCGGCGCCAAGCACATCCCGATGGGTGAACTGCCCGCGCGCGTCGGCGAACTCGACGACCTGCCCGACGACCAGCCGGTCTACGTGATCTGCCGCAGCGGCGGCCGGTCCGCGCGCGCCGCCGCGTGGCTCAACGCGAGCGGCTGGGACGCGGTGAACGTCGCCGGCGGGATGGGCTCCTGGAAGCAGGAGGGGCGCCCGATGGTCGGCGACCATCCCGGCGTCGAGCCCGAAGTGCTGTAACCGTGCAGCCAGGCCACTACCCACCGAGGGCGCCCCTGTCGCCGATGCCGCCGGTGCGCCCCGCGCCGATGCGGCAGCCGGTGCGCCATCGCGTCCGCTGGGTCGCTTCGCCGCCGCCCGGCGCGCTGCCGCAGCGTCGCAAGCCCGTGGCCGAGCGCTACTCCGGTCCGCCGTCATATCCGGTCCCGCCGAGGTGGGGCTTCCCGAATCTGGCCTGGCGCCGCCCGACCGCCGTTCCCGGGACGGCGTCCGGCGAGGTCACCGCAGGGGAGCGGCTGCGGGTGATCACGCGCAGCCTGCTGCCGGTGCTGTGGACTTTCGCCGCCCTCGCCGTCATCGCGTCTGCCGCGGAAATCTGGCGCTACGTCCTGCTGGTGCAGAGCCGCGACTCCGCGCTGTCGACGTCCGTGGTCTCGGTCTCCGACACCTTCGTGATCACGGCCGGTCTGCTCACGACGATCCTTTCGCTGCTGCCTGCCGGGCTCACCGTGTGGTGGCTGCTCGTCGCCAGGCACGCGGCCGCGGACGTCACCGGCGAGGCGCCGCCCAGGCGGCAACGGCATGTGCTGGCCTTCGTGCTGGTGCCGGTGGTGAACCTGATCATGGTGCTGCCGGTCGTCGCGGAACTCGAACACGCCGTCCTGCGGCGGACGCGGGAAACGCGGCCGAAGCCGTCGCGGCTCGTGCTGATCTGGTGGGGCGTCTGGGCCCTCAACTGGGTGCTGCTCGCGCTGGTCATCGTCTGGCGGTTCCGTGACGGCGTCCAGGCGCTGGCCGACGGCGTCGTGCTGGTCGCGCTGACCGATCTGACCGCGGGTGGGCTGGCTGTGGTGACCGCGCTGCTCGTGAAGCGCATGTCCGGGCTGCTCGCTCCTGTTGAGGAGAAGCGCCTTCGGCTGCTTCGCGTGCTGAAGGTGGATGGGGTTCCGGAGCCGGAGCGGCGCGAACGTCCCGCTTCCTCCGTGCGCTGACGCAACTTTTTCACTAAACGTTGAATGCGGATTCACGCACTCCGCTGACGAGGGATCAGCCTGTAACATGGCGGTATGAGCGAGCAGCGGAAGTGCGACCTGCCTGCCGGGGAGACCGGCCGGGTGCGGTCTGCTGCGAGCGGTCTGTACAAGTCGTCCGCTGCCAGGACGAAGAAGGTGAAACAGCCTGTGACAGGGCGAGTTTCACCTGGCACTAAAACGGGGCTCACCGGGCATGGGATCCGTCGGCCTGAGGCGACCCCGGACGAGCCGTCGAAGCCGTATTCCTTACCGTCCTTCCTGGGCATGTTCGATCTTCCCCCCGACGCGTCCGAGACGGTGAAGGCCGTGGTGCGCGGCCGGGACGTCGCCTGAGTTCGCGGCGGGAACAAGCGAAGATCGATGGCGCGCCCGATCGTGGTGGACGCTGGTCCGCTCATAGCCATGGCCAGCCGGAAAGACGATCACCACCAGGCGGTGGTGGGGTGGCTCGCGACCGCGGCGACCCGTGATCTGCTGGTGCCGTCGCTCGTACTGACCGAGGTGTGCCACTACATCGAAAAGTACCTCGGTGGCGAAGCCGAGGCGGCGTTCATCGAAGGACTCATACGCTCGCCTCAGTTCGCGATCTATCACCCCATGGACGACGATTTCCGGCGGATGGCCGTCCTGATGCGCCAGTACTCGGATTGGCCGCTCGGCCTGGCGGACGCGGCCGTCGTGGCCACGGCCGAACGGCTGAAGACGGTCGAGGTGGCCACTGTGGATCGCCGGCACTTCGAGCACATCAAGCCGGTGCATGTTTCGCACTTCACGCTCTACCCCTGACCTGGGGAAAGAGAGCAAGGGACCTTTGCTACCACTCGCCGACGCCGGGTGAGATCCCCGCGCTGGTGGTCTCGGTGGGGGTGAAGGGGACTTTCACCGCATGCGACGCGGGTAAAGCGCCCTTCACCTCACGGCCCGCCCCAGGCGCAGGACCGTCAAGCCGTGGTCACCCGGAGCGAGCGCAGGCCGCGGATCACGAACTCCGGCCGCCGCTCCGGCTCTTCCGCGAGCTCCAGTCCCGGCAGCTTCGAGGCAAGGGAGGACAGCGCGGCCGCGATCTCCACCCGCGCGAGCGGGGCGCCGACGCAGTAGTGGATGCCCATGCCGAAGCCGAGGTGCGCGTTCGGCGTGCGGCCGATGTCGAGTGTGTCCGGCCGGTCGAAGACCTTCGGGTCCCGCGCGGCGGCGCCGAGGAGCGCGCCGATCTTCTCGCCCTCGGCGATCCGGAACCCGGCGATCTCGACGTCGACGGTTGCCGTCCGCTCGAAAAGCTGCAGCGGCGCGTCGAAGCGGATCAGCTCCTCGACGCACGGGTCCAGGAGATCCGGGGAGGCCAGCAGCCGCTCCCACTGGTCACGGTGGGTCAGCAGCGCGTTGACGCCGTTCCCGATGACGTTCACGGTCGCCTCGTGTCCGGCCATCAGGAGCAGGACCGCGGTCGCGACCAGTTCGTCCTCGGTGAGCTCACTGCGCAGAAGGTCGCTGATGATGTCCTCGCCGGGGGAGTTCGCGCGTTGCTTCGCGACGTCGCGCAGGTAGTCGACGAACTCCGCGGCCGCGGCTTCGGCGGCGTCGCGCTTGTCCTCGGCGAGCCCGTACTCGTACATCTTCACGATGTGGTTCGACCAGGTGACCATGCTCGGCCCCTTGTCGACCGGGACGCCGAGAAGTTCCGCGATGACGGCGACCGGCAGCGGCTGCGCGAGGTGCGCCAGCAGATCGGCCGAGCCGGTTTCGGCGATCTCGGCGGCGAGGCCGTCGACCATGCCGTCCGCGAGTTCGGCGACCATCGGCCGCAGCCGCTGGACGTGCCCGCGCCCGAACGCACCCGCGATCACCCGCCGCAGCCGCGTGTGGGCGGGCGGCTCGTTCTCCAGCAGCGAGTTGCGGTGCAGGAGGTTGAACGACGCGAACCGCTCCACCGGCAGCGCGTCCTGCCAGATCCGGCCGAGCCCGCGATGCCGGAGGACGGCGGCCGACGCCGCGTGCGACACCGCCACGGCGATGCCGAGACCGTCGTGCCGGTGGACTTCGCCGCGCTCGCGGAGCTCGGCGAAGGACGGGTACGGATTCGCGAGGAAGGCCGGGTCGGCGAGGTCGAACACCCGCCGACTGTAACCCGGCCGGGCGCCGCGCCGGGGTGGCCGCCCCGGCGCGGCAGGGAGCTACAGATGCAGCCAAAGCCCCAGGTGCAGGTGCAGCCCGTGATGGTGATGCCCGTGGTGATGGCCGACGCACAGCAGCAGGCAATGTCGCGCCTGGTCGGCTCTGTCGGACTGCGGCGCGGCCGAAGCCGTGCCCACCGCGGGCCCGGCCAGCATCAGACCGAGTGCCACGGGAAACGCGGCCAACGCGGCCCGGCGCTTCGAGGTGCTCATCTGTGATCCCTTCTCCGCACTACGGCACCGGATGGCGCCGTGATCGAGTATTCGGTGCGGTACGGGCAAAACGGCAGGCTGATCACCCGCGATTAGATCGTCCGGATGATGACAACCGTTTTCAGTCACGTTTGCGTGGTACCCGGATGGCCGCTGAAACCCGCCGATCAGGTCGATCCGGTGGCCCGCCGGGTGTCGTCCGCGACGTCTTCGTCACCAACCCCGGGGGCCTTACGAGGCGCGCGCCTTCCCGCGATAGCGTTCCGAACCGAGCTTTGAGGAGGCTGACGTGGGCAAGGGTTCGCGCAAGAAGGGTCCCAAGACGACCTCGGACCGCAAGCCGAAGGTGCGCGACGTCTTCGTCGGCCAGCCCTTCGAGGGGCTCGCGGCGGAGACCGAACTGATCGCGCTGCGCGAGTTCGTCCCGTCGGCGACGGCGGCGCTCACGCTGGGCTCCGGCGAGAAGGTCACCCTCGGCACGGTGCTGCCGATGGCGGCGGCCGCGTTCGTCCGGTCCGACGGCGAGCGCTACATCGGGATGCAGGTGCAGACCCGGTCCTCGGACATCAGCCGCGACCTCGGCCGCGCGCTCAAGTGGGTGCTGGAAGCCAAGGAGGGTGACGTGCTGTCCGTGCCGGACACCACGACGCCGCCCACCGCCGACGAGAAGGCCCGCCTGCAGGACCTGCTCGACACGGACGTCGAACTCGACGTCACGCTCTACAACGACTTCGCCTGGTGGCTGCCCGAGGACGCCGACGCGAGCGGAGACGTCGCCCTGTCCCTCGAGCGCGCGAACGCGGCGATCATGCCGACCGAACGCCTCGGCGCGGGCGCGTACTGGGTGCTCGCCGGGGAGAAGGCGCATCTGCGCTGGGTCCGCCCCGAGCCGGAGAACCTGCTGCTGCAAGCGCTTGCGCGGCTGTCCGCGGCCGGTGAACTCGGCCTCGGCGAGGGCTCTCGCTACGCCGGATCGTTCCGCGCGCACGGGCTGCTCGTCCCGGTGTGGGACCTCGACCCCGAGGCCCACGCCCGCGAATGGGCCGACGCGAAGGACCAGCTCGGCACCCGGCTCGAGGCGGCCCTGAAGTCCCTCGACACCGAGCCGCTCAACGCCGCCGAGCGCCGCTCGCGCGACGGCCTCATCGGCCGCCAGCTCACCATCCGCTGATCCGCTTCCCACGCATTTCGTCCTCTGGATGCGGAGCCCCGCATCCAGAGGACGAAATGCGCGAGGATGGGCGCGTGATCCTCCATATCTGCACCAAGGACGAGTGGGCTTCGGTGCCCGAAGGCGACGTCTACACCGCCGCGTCGCTCGAATCCGACGGCTTCATCCACTGCTCGGACCCGGGAACGGCGCATATCCCGGCCAACGCCGTGTTCCCCGGCCGCACCGATCTGGTGCTGCTGGAGATCGACCCGGCGCTCGTCGGCGCACCCGTCGTCTGGGAGGACGGGGACCCGCCGCATCCGGCCGGTATCCAGTTCCCCCACGTGTACGGGCCGATACCCCGTAACGCCGTGGTGGCCGTTCACGAATTCCCTGTTCAGGGGGACGGTTCGTTCAGAATTCCCGAGTCCGTGTCGAAACGTTGACGCGGGCAACTCCTCGGCGAGACGAGCGTCTCCCGAACTGGTTCGCGGCTGAAGACAACCTGTGGGGGCGGTCATGCGTTTCGGGAGAGGTGGGCCGGGCAGACCTGGCCAGGTGACCCCGGGAGGAGGCGATACGGTGACCGCTGCCGCGACGGTCATACCGGGGACCGACGTCTGGGGGGCCGGCGAGAGCCGGAACAGCGCCGTGTCGGGTGAGCTCACCGACTTCGGCGACTTCGTGCGGGCCAGCCTTCCGGGGCTGCTGAGGTACGGGCACGCCCTCACCGGGAACCCGCACGACGCCGCCGACCTGGTCCAGACCGTGCTGGAGAAGATCGGCTCCCGCTGGTCGTACGTCCAGCACAAGACCGGCGACCCGATGGCCTACATCCGCCGTTCGATGGCCAACGCGCACATCAGCCGCTGGCGCCGGACCAAACGCGAGAGCCTCGTCGCCGACCTCCCGGACGTCGAGCCGTACAGCCCGGCCGATCCGTTCGAGCACGAGCCGCTGTGGCAGGCGCTACGCGCGTTGCCGCCGAGGCAACGCGCGGTGATGGTCCTGCGTTACTACGAAGGGCTGTCCGAGGCGGAGATCGCGGATTCGCTCGGGGTCAGCCAGGGCACCGTCAAAAGCCAGGCGAGCAAGGCCATCGCGTCGCTGCGGACGAAGCTCGCGTTGTTCGAGCCCAAGGGCGAAGGGAGGGAAGCGGGATGAACATGTCCGAAGAGGACGTGCAGCAGAGGTTGCGCGACCTGTTCGCCGACGAGCGGTTGGCCGTGGGGTCCACGCTGAATCCCGAGGCGATCGTCGCGGGCGCACGCCGTCGCCGTCGCCGCCGTCAGCTGATGCAGACGACGAGCGGGATGGCCGCCGCGGTGGTCCTGCTGGGCGGTGGGCTCACCGTCTTCACGATCCACGACAAGGACAACGGCGCGGCCTTCCCCGGCGGCGACCAGCTCACCATGGGCGCGGCGTCGTCGAGCCTGGCGCAGCCGGGGCCCGGAAGCTCGGCGCCGCCGGCCTCCGCGCCGGTGGAGCAGCCGAACCCGACCACCGTGCCGCCGCACTCGACCGCCTCGGACGGGCCGGTCAAACCGCCGAAGAGCACCGCCGCCACCAAGCCGCCCACCCAGCGCAAGGTGACCACTGGCGCGCTGCTGACCTCCGCCGGTTTCGGCAAGCTCCGGCTCGGGATGAGCGAGTCCGAGGCGGAGGCCACCGCCGGTCCGCTTCGGGCGAAAGAAGTCCGAGGCACCTGCACGTACGGCTACGCGGAAGGGGCCGCCGTGCCGGCGCCGACGTCGGTGTCGCTGACCGAGGGCGACGGGATCACCGTCATCAACCCGGCGGGCACGGTGCACACCCCGGAGGGGATCGGCGTCGGCTCGAGCGAGGCGGACATCCTCGCCGCCTATCCCGGCAGTACCAAGGACGGCAGTGCCTACGTCGCGCCGGTCAGCGCGGTGAGCGCGTACCGGATCTCCGTGTCCGACGACGGATCGGCCGTCGGCATCCTGCTGACGAGCATCAACCAGGACTGTCAGTTCAGCTGACGCACGAAGAAAACCCGGGCTTCTCCAAGGGGGAGAGCCCGGGTTTTCTCCGTGGTGGGAGCGTTGGTCAGAGCGCGCCGCCGGCGACCGGGGGCATCCCCGCGTCGGCGCCGCCGTCACCGACGGACTCGCGGTGCAGGTGGTTCTCCACCTCGAACAGGTTGCCGTCGGCGCGTTTGACGATGTTGAGCAGCGTGGACATCTGGGAGATCTCCTCGACCTGCTCCTTGAGGAACCACTGCGTGAACTGCTCGCCGATGTAGTCCTCTTCGGCGCGCGCGGCCTTGGCCAGCTGCTGGATGTCGGTCGCGACGTCCTTCTCCTGCTGCAGCGCGAGCTCGATGAGCTCACGGACGTCGGAGAAGTCGTTGCGCACGTCGCCGGTGCCGGGGATCTCCACGTGGTGGTCGGTGTCCAGCATGTACTGGACCAGCGCCATCGCGTGGTTCCGCTCCTCGACGGACTGCTTGTAGAAGTGCTTCGCGAGCTGCGGCAGGTCCTCGGCGTCGAACCAGACCGCCAGCGCGATGTACTGCTGGGAGGCGTTGAACTCGTTGTGGATCTGCGCCTGCAGCAGTTCGTAGAACTTCGAGCGCGGTTGCTTCTTGATGAGGGCCATGTGTTCGACGATACGTCAGGTCCCTATTCGATTTCCACTTTTCTCTGGTGATGTCCCCCCTATTAGGTTACCATTACCGACAATAGGTCCGCCTCAATTAAGTAAGCCTTCCCTAATCAATGGAAATCAATTAGGGAAGGCTTACTTAATTTCTGTTTCAGATGCTTTCGCGCCGGATCGGGCACGACATGCAGCGCGGGCCGCCGCGGCCGGAGCCCAGCTCGGACCCCGTGATGGCCAGGACCTCGATCCCGGCTTCCTCCAGGCGCGCGTTGGTTTCCACATTACGTTCGTACCCGATGACCACGCCGGGCGCGAGGGCGAGGGTGTTGTTCCCGTCGTCCCATTGCTCGCGTTCGGCGGTGACCGGATCGAGGCCGGTGTCGATGACGCGGAGCCGTTCGATTTCCATTGCTTCGGCGGCCGCGGTGAGGAATGGGGCGGGGCCTTCCACCTTCACCGAACCGTCGTCGGTCGGTCGCATGGTGAATGCGGTCAGTGAATCACGGGAAAGCGGATACATGACGACCGCGTCGGCCGCGACCATCGTGCAGACGGTGTCCAGATGCATGGTCGCGCGGGTCTGCTGGATCGGGACGGCGAGCACGGTGTGCGCGATCCCGTCGGCGAACACGGACCGGGCCAGCGACTCGGCACCCGCCGCGGTCGTCCGCTCGCCGACGCCGATGGCGAGGACGCCCGGCGAGAGCAGCATGACGTCGCCGCCTTCGATCGGCGCCGAATGCGCGCCGTACGCGCGGGCGGCGTGGCGGAACCAGGGGTGGTAGGCGTAGATGAGGTCCAGCACCGCGGTTTCGCGGACGCGCGCGGGCATGGTGAGCGAGGAGACCGCGACGCGGTCGCCGATCCACGCCGACGAGTCACGGGTGAACAGCAGGTTCGGCAGCGGATCGACGGCGAAGTCGTTCGGGTGGTTCATCAGCCGGACCAGGGAGGCGCCCTCGGCGGCCGGAAGTTCCTCGAAGGTCATCCCGGCCATCAGGACCTCGGCCAGCGTCGCCGGTGCCGCGCTCGAAAGGTGGGAGCGGAGCGAATCGGCCAGGTCGGGCCCGAGGCGGCGCTCGTCGACGGCCGCGTGCACGCCCGCCGCGTGGGCGCGGGTGTCCGAGAGCGCCGTGCGCAGCGCGTCGGCCAGCAGCAGCACCTCGACGCCACGGCCGCGCAGCACCTCGGCGAACGCGTCGTGCTCCTCCTGCGCGCGGTCCACCCAGGGGATGGAATCGAACAGGAGCTGGTCGTTGTTGCGAGGCGTGAGCCTTTTGAGCTCGTTGCCGGGCCTGTGCAGCAGTACCGCGCGCAGGGGGCCGACTTCGCTGTCAACTCGGGGTGGAGTCGTCTCGTCAATCACGGTTTCACCCTAGCTAGGGAAGCCAGGAAACTCGCCCTTTGAGCAGCGCGTATCCGACGAAGGAAACGAAATCCAGCGCGGTGTGCGCGGCGATCAGCGGCCACAGCCGGTTCGTCTTCTGCCACAGCCTGCCGAACACCAGGCCCATCACGACGTTGCCGACGAAACCGCCGAAACCCTGATACAGGTGATACGACCCGCGAAGCACCGAAGACGCGACCAGTGAGGTGTTCTCGCGCCAGCCGAGCTGCCGCAGCCGGGTCAGCAGGTACGCGACGACGAGCACCTCTTCGGCGAACGCGTTCCCGAAGGCCGACAACGTCAGCGTGATCGGACGCCACCACGTCTCGCCCAAAGTGGACGGTTGCACCGACAGGCTGAATCCGAGGTTGTAGGAGAGGAAGTACAGCCCGAGTCCCGGAATCCCGATCACCGCGGCGAGCAGGAGCCCGTGGACGACGTCGCGGCCGGGACGCCGCCTGTCGAGCCCGATCTCCGCCAGCTTCATCCCGCCGCGCCACAACAGGTACAGCCCGAGCGCGCCCCAGCCGATCAGCTGGCCGGCGCTCAGGAGCTGTTTGAGCAGGTCGAGCAGGCTCAGGGTCGCCTGGGGGACGTTCAGCTGCGCCTGTTGCTGCGCGAGCGGAACCGGCTGCAGCAGCGAGTCCACAAGGGACAGCAGGCTGCGGAGCCCGGACAGGCCGAGGGTGATGCCGAAGACGACGACCAGTTCGATGACGATCGCGCGGCGGCGCGCCGGATCTTCCACGAATTCCGGCAGCGCCGGGCGTTCGGGACGCAGCCAGCTCATCGGCCGCACGTTACCGTCGGGTCATGGCAAGGAGTATCGCGACCAACGAAACCGTCGACCGGGCCGCGCTCGTCGACTTCCTGTCCACCCGTCACCGCGCCATCCTCATGACCACCAAGGCGGACGGCGGCCCCCAGCTTTCGCCGGTGACCTGCGGAGTCGACGCGGAAGGCCGCTTGGTCATCTCGACGTATCCGAAGCGCGCGAAGGTCGTCAACATCCGACGCGAGCCGAAGGTGTCCGCCTGTGTCCTTTCCGACGAGTGGAACGACCAGTGGGTCCAGCTGAACGGCACCGCCGAGGTGCTCGACCTCCCCGACTCGGTCGAGCCGCTGGTCGACTACTTCCGCGCGATCTCCGGTGAGCATCCCGACTGGGACGAATACCGCGAAGCGATGGTGAAGCAGGGCAAGAGCATCATCCGCGTCACCATCGACTCGTGGGGCCCGATCGCCAAGGGCGGCTTCCCGGCGGAACTCGCCTAACCCTGGGGAAAGTAAGGACAACCGACCAGTCGGCGGATCTCGCCGCTCAACTGCTGCGGCCCTTCGACCGGCCGCGAGAACGCCAGCCGGACGTCGTGGTCGCCGGAGTCGGCCTCGACGCGCAGCCGCAGCCCGTAGCGGTCCAGCCCGAGCGGCCGGATCCAGCCGCCGCGCAGCTCGGCGGGCACGTGCTTGGCGAGCTGCTGGACGACGTCGGCGTGGTCGGTCTCCAAATGCCGCAGCCACCCGGCCTCGTAGTCGTGGAAGGGATCCGGCGGCGCGGCGCTGAACATGTGCGGCCGGAGCGAATGCGTGCCCTCGGCGTCCGCGAGCACCAGCGACGCCGGGGTCAGCCGCAGCAGGGTCAGGCCGTGCCCGACGTCCAGCAGCCGCTCGTCCGGCCGGGTTTCGGCGATGGAGACCGCGCGGGCCCGCGCCGACACCGCGGAAAGCGGCCGGAGCCAGCCCGTGATCCACAGCAGCCCGCGAACGGGTTCGCGCAGGTCGACCGGCGCCTGATCGGTCAGTTCGACCATCACCGCGAGCTCGCCGCGCTGTGCCTCGTGCGCGCGTTTCACCAGGTGGTGCTCGTCCGGCAGCAGGATGCTGACGCTGCCGCTCGGGTGCACGTGGTGCAGCTCGGGGATGACCCGCCCGCACTGTCCCGGCAGGTCACGCTGCTCGGCGGTCGGCATCAGCGTCGCCGGCCCGTTGCGGGTGGCGATCGTCTTCGCGCGTTCCGCGGGGTTCGGCGCCGGCGGGCGGCGGATGGACGTCGGTGTGGTCACGGCTCACCTCCTGGTTAGGTTAGCCTAACCTGATCTGGCTGCCGAGTGGAAGTAGCCTGGATCACGTCTCACCGCACACGTATACGTTGACCTGGTGGAAGACCACAGAATCCGGGTGCTCGAACCACCCGAAGGAATTCCGGCGAAGAACATGCCGGTCCTGACACCCCTTCTCGACCGTCTCACCCTGACCGCCGGAACGACGTCCTTCGCGTCCGGGTTGCTCGTGGTGCTCGGCGTCTTCCTGGCGGTGTCAGGACGGTTCGGAATCGCCGCGCCCGCCTTCCTGCTCTGCTTCATGACACCGGTTTCGCTCTACTTCGGCTACCTCGTCCTTGCCGGATCGTCGCCGATGCGGAAGCTCACCGGCAAACCGTTCCGCCTGGTGAGCGGGCTGGACGGAGTCGTCGTCGCCGGTTCCCGGGTGAGTGTCCCGCTCGACGGCCGGTGGCTCGTGTTCCGGCTGCCCGCCCCGCTGCGAGCGCAATTGGCGGCGCAACGGCGGCTGTGGGTGCTCGGCCCGTTCTTCGTGCTGCCCGGTGTCATCGGCCCCCGGCGCGGCGCGTTCCGGGACGCGCCGGTGCGGGGTTCGGTGCCGTTGGCGGCCGAGCCGGTCACACCGGGACGGCTGGTCACCCTGCAAGGACGGCTGCTGGGTTCGTACTACCTGTTGGGCGCCGGGATCACGCTGGTGGCGGCCGCCTTCTCGCTCTGGGTCGCCTTCGACTATCCCGACCGCGACAGCCTCCTCGTGTCGAACACGCGCGTGCTGGCCGCCCTCTGTGTCCTCGCGACGATCGGGCTCGGTATCGCGGCCATCGTGGTCGCCCGGCCGTCACCCGAGCCGCGGTGGACCGAACTCGCCGTCGTGTCCGGGCCGGCGTCGGTCAACCTCTTCGGCATGGTCACGGTGAAAGGCCGGACGGTGCTGCCCGACGGCCGCGAGGTCACCGTCACCGCGGGCGGTTCGGATCCGTCGCTGGCCGCCAACATCGCCGCCACCGGACGGCTGTGGGTGCTCGGCGTGCCGTCGGCGGGGAAGACGGCGAAGGCCGGTGTGCCGGGGTGCGCGGTTTTCGGGCCGGTCAGATTCGGGCGGTGACGGTTGGCCGGGTTTGCCGGACGGCCCGCGCATAAGGGATACCTGCGACGGCAGATGTCTGATCTGGGTGCTTTACGCGGTTTGTGCGGGGGGTCGTGAGTGGTAAAGAGCGTTAGAACGATCATCGCCACTCACGACCCCCAGGCAATACCGCTCAAAGTGTCCAAATCGGGCACCTGAATCGCGGAAGGTGTCCCTTGTGGACAGTCAAGACGTGGCAGTTCCCGCGATGACCTCTCGACCTTGAAGCCGGCCGGGTCAGATTCAACTGAGCGAGCGCCGCGTCGCCTCCTCGGTCTCCACGACACCCCGCCGGATCCCTTCCAGCTGCTCGCTCAACTCGCCGATCGTCGTGGTGTCGAGCAGCGCGTCGCCGGTGGCGGCCGAGAGCTCGGCCGCCCTGGCGACCAGACCGTCGAGGCCGAGCGCGCCGGATCGCAGCTGTGCCACCAGTTTCCGCTGCGCGCTCGACAGTCGCGTGTGGACGTCTTCCTGTGCCTGCACCGATTCGAGCGACTGGGTCAGGTCACCGCGGATGTCGTCGTCGGCGGTCTTCAATTCCTTTCGCAGCCGGGCTTTCTCGGCCGACACCGCGCCGAGGTCCACCCGTGCCAACGCTTTCCCGGTGGCGGACGTGCGAGCGGCCAGCCGCCGGAGGGTGTCGACGGTTTCCCGCACCACCGGCTCCATGGCGGCCACCCGATCCGCGAGCGGACCGGTGTCGAGCGAAGCGGAGATCGAGCGGAAGCCGTCGGCCGCCGCTTCCGCGCGCCGCACCCAGCCCGCCTCGGGGGAACCGGGCTCGACGTCGGGTAGCGGCCGTTCTTCGGGCTCCGGCAACGGTTTCGGACGCGTGGCGGCGGCGACCCCGGCGCGGGCGGCGAGTACGGTCACGCCGACGCCGAGCGCGGCGAGCGTCGGCAGCTGCACCGCCCAGGCGGCCCCCGCCGACGTCGCCGCGAGGAGCAGTCCCCACGGTTCGGCTAGCTCACGGACGAAGCGCATATCCGAGGATCTCAGAAATTCGAGATCACGGCGGTGAAGACCTGGTCGATCGAATCCGGTTTGGACGAGTCGTACCCGACGCCCTGGGTGGTCTCGGCGATCTCCTTGAGCACGTTCAGATCCGCGTCCGAGCCGTAGGCGATGGTGAACAGCCGCACCGCCTCGCCACCGCCTTCGGTCCGCAGTTGCCCGACCAGGTTCGGCAGATCGATCCCGCCCGGATCCTCGTTCCGGCCGTCGGTGAGCACGACGACCGCGTTGATCGCGTCCGGATCCAGCCGCTGCTTCATGAACTCGTAGGCCGCCAGCGACGAGTCGTAGAGCCCCGTCCCGTTCTGCGGGGTCAGCCCGTTCAGCCGCGACGCCAGTTCCTGTCTGCCCGGTTCACCGCCGATCGGCGACACCGGCCGGAGTTCGGCGTAGTCCTTGTCGCCGTCCAGTTTCGTCGAAAACATCCACAGCCCGACCTTGTCGGCGTCGCTGAACTGCGGCAACGACGCCACGGCGGCCTGCTTCGCGAGATCCATCTTGTTCTTCCCGGTGCCGCTGACGCCGTCGCCCATCGAACCGGAGACGTCGACGACCAGCAGCACGTTCGCCTTCTTCCGCAGGTCCTTCCACGACTTCAGCACCTCGGTCAGCACCGGCGGGCTCGGCGGGCGGATCAGGTTGAGCTTCGAGTCCGGCTCGGCGCCGTTCTCCTTCGTGGTCTGCGAGCCGGGTTTGCCGTCGAACGTGCGGAAGCCGATGTCGCTGAACTTCCGCTGCGCTTCGGCACCGCGCAGATGCGCGAGGAAGTCCGCCGCGACCTGCTTGTGGATGTCGTCGGCCCAGTTCAGCACGGTGAACGGGTGGTCGGAATTGAGCGTGCCGTCGCTCGGGTAGATCCCGACCAGGGGCACCTTCGGCGGCGCGTGCTGACCGCGTTTCGCCGGATCGTTCGTGGGATTGCCCTGGTTGTACCCGACGAGCGAGTTCTCCTCGACCGTCACCGCCGAGATGTACGACATCGCGGCGCCGCGGTCGTCGGCCTTCTGCAGGTTCGTCAGGAACGTCAGCGTGTTGTCGCCGTAGTGGACGATGGCCTGCTCGACGTTCTGCACGAACGTCCGCGCCTCGGGTTTCGCGAGCGCGTTCGCGGTGAGGTCCGAAGACGTGCCCGTTGCCGCGTAGTAGGCGCCGATGGTGGCGTTCAGACCGGACGTCGAGATGTTCGGATTCGTCTTGCCCAGCCGGAACTTCCCCCATTCCGGATGGCCGTATTTCGCCCAGCCCTGCGGATCCGTGGCGAGCGCGGCGAGATCCTTCCAGCCGATGCCCTTGCCGGGCCAGCCGAGCGCTTCGGCCATCGGCTTCGGCATCGCGACGACCAGCGGCGCGTTCGCGACCGATTCCGGGTCACCTTCGGGGACCAGCGCGGGGTGATCGGAACCGGTGAGGTTCTGGCGCAACAGGTTCACCCAGCCGGACGCGGCGGGCGTCCAGACGTCCGGCCGCGGGCCGTCCACCGCCTCGTTCCAGCCGCGGGACAGCGCCTGCATCGCGGTGCCGGACGACTTCGACTGCACGAGCACGTCGACGCAGCGTCCGGCCACCGTGCGGCCGCTGTAGCCCTGGGCGATCTCGGCGACCACGCCCGCCTTTTCCGGCGAAGACGACACCTGCAGCTTGACCGCGTCGCCCGTCGTGCACTTCGCTGCCACGGCCTCCTCGCCGGAGTCGCTCGTGAGCGCGCGCAAGCCGATGATCAGGCCGATGGCGACCACCGCCGCGGCCACGAACGCCAGGACCTTGCGGCCGCCGCGGGACTGCTGAGGATTCACGACCATGGAGAACCTCCGCCGGTGGGGACACCGATTATCCGGAGGTTTCGCCTTGTCCGGCTTGGCGTTGCCGAACCGTTGCGGCCGTGGCGGTACTTATCCCGCCACCCCACGCCGCATTTAGTCCTCTAAATGCGTGGGCCCGCATTTAGAGGACTAAATGCGTGTCACTAAGCGCCGGGGCCGCGGCCGGACCAGGTCCACGCGTAGCCGTGATCCTCCGACGCGTCGGCCGCCTCGCCGAGATCCAGCGGCGCGAAGGTGTCCACCATGACCGCGGTCTCGTCGAAGAACTGCGCCCCGATCGACGCCTCGGCCGCACCGGGCTGCGGCCCGTGCGTGAAGCCGGACGGGTGCAGCGAAAGCGAGCCGACCTCGATCCCGGAGCCCTTGCGCGCCTCGTAATTCCCACGGACGTAGAACATCAGCTCGTCCGAGTCGACGTTCGCGTGGTTGTACGGCACCGGGATCGACTCGGGGTGGTAGTCGACCTTGCGCGGGCAGAACGAGCAGACCACGAAGTTCGGGCCCTCGAACGTCTGGTGCACGGGCGGCGGCTGGTGCACGCGGCCGGTGATGGGCTCGAAGTCGTCGATGTTGAACACCCACGGGTACAGGCAGCCGTCCCAGCCGACGACGTCGAACGGGTGGGTCGCGTAGGTGTAGCGCGTCAGCCCGGCGCGATGGCGCACGAGGACCTCGACGTCGGTGCCGTCGACGACCAGCGGCTCGGACGGCCCGCGGATGTCGCGCTCGCAGTACGGCGAGTGCTCCAGGAACTGGCCCTTCGCCGACAGGTAACGCTTCGGCGGGCCGATGTGGCCGCGAGCCTCGATGGTCAGCAGCTTGACCCCGTCGTCACCGTGCGGGAGCACGCGATAGGTGCACGATGTCGGGATGACGAGGTAGTCGCCGTCGCCGACCTCCAACGAGCCGTAGATCGTCTCGACGGTCGCGCCGCCGCCCTGGACGTAGAACAGCTCGTCGCCCGCCGCGTTGCGGTACAACGGCGAAGGCTTGGTCGCGTGGACGAAGCCGATGGTGACGTCGGCGTTGCCGAACAGCCGCCGCCGGTCGGTGACCGCGTCGGCGTCGCCGAACTTGAGGTCGTGGGTTTTGAAGGCGCGGGGCTTGAGCGGATGGTTCGGGGTGATCGGGCCGCGTTCGTCCTCGATCGCGACGGCGTCGACGATCGCCGTCGGCAGGCCGCGGTGATAGAGCAGCGCCGAGTCCGCCGAGAAGCCCTCGACACCCATCAGTTCCTCGGCGTACAGGCCCCCGTCGGGCTTGCGGAACGCCGTGTGGCGTTTGTGCGGGATCTCGCCTACCTGCCGGTAGTAAGGCATCGGAATCTCCCCGGAACGTGTCCGTTGTGCGAACGATTTTGTCCTGATGTCGTACGCTACTAGCGTGTCAGTCGTGTCAAGCGCTGTGGAACTCACGCCACCCGGCCCCCGAGGAATCCCTCCCCTGTTCGCGCGGCTCGTCGACGACTCGGCGTTGTTCCCGCCCGGTGAGGCGTCCATGCCCGAAGCGCTGCGTGCGCACTTCGCGTCGAGGGCCGGTGAGCACTCCGGCGTCCTCGGTGTGTTCCTGTGCCAGGCGTCGAGGCTGCCCGAGCTCATCACCGAACTCATCAAGATCAAACCCAAGGAACCGCTGCCGCTGTCGCTGATCATCGACACCGGCCTCGGCGGGGTCCCGAAGGCGATCTCGATCGTCGAATCGCGCAGCGAGATCCTCAGCCTGCGCATGGTGGAGATGCCGGCGCCGTCGGACGTCGACGAGGTCTGGCTGGAGCGCGTCTCCGAGTTCGTGCCCGAGGACGTCATCCGCGTGGTCGAGCCGCGGCGCGGCGTCGGCTGGCTGGACGGCGTGCGGAAGGTGATCGAGCACGGCAGCTGGCCGAAGATCCGCTGCGGCGGCAAGGCGGGCGAGAACTTCCCCAGCGTCGACGAGGTCGCGGACTTCCTCGCCGTGGTCAGCGGCTCGACCGGGGCGTCGTTCAAGGCGACGAACAGCCTGCACCGCGCCGTCCGGCACACCGAGGAGTCGAGCGGCTTCACCCACCACGGGTTCCTGAACCTGATCGTGGCGTCCGCGCGCTGCCTCTCCGGCGGCGACGTGCGCGCCGCCCTCGAATCGACCGACGGCGCCGCACTGGCCGCCGAGGCCAAGGGGATGTCGGACGAGGCGGCGAAGGCGGTTCGAGGGCTCTTCGCGTCCTACGCGGCGGCCTCGTTCGACGAGCCGGTCGCCGATCTCGGGGAACTCGGGTTGTTGTGACCCGCGAAGGGTCACTCACCCTCGACCGGGGTCTCGCGCTGCTGCAAGCGGTCGCGGACGCCGGTGGCGAGGCGGCGACGATCTCCGAACTCGCCGTCGCCATCGGCGCGAGCCGGGCCGCCGTCTACCGGCTGCTCGTCCCGCTGTCAGAACGCGGCCTGGTGTGGCGTGACGGCAACAAGGTGCGGCTGGGTGTCGGCCTGCTCCGGCTCGCCGGGCAGGTTCTCCCGCAGCTGCGTGAGGCCGCGCGGCCGGTGCTGCGCGAGCTGGCGGAGAAGGTCGGCGCGACGGCGCATCTGTCGGTCGCGCAGGGGGACCAGGCGCAGGCCGTCGCGGTCGTCGAACCGTCGTGGACGAGCTTCCACGTCGCCTACCGCGTCGGCACCCGGCATCCGCTGTCCGCCGGCGCGGCGGGCAAGGCGATGACGCTGCGTCCTGGCGGCGGCGAAGGCTGGGTCACCTCGTCGGGTGAGCTGGAGGCGGGCGCCTCCGGGGTCGCCGCGCCCGTGCGCGGAGTGCCGGGATTGAAGGCCAGCGTCGGCGTCGTGTCCCTCGAGCCGCTCGATGCCTCCGTGGTGGGGCCCGCGGTCGTGGCGGCCGCCGTCCGGCTCGCCGAGGTGCTGAAGCAGCCCGAGTAGCGCCTCAGCGGTGGCTGAGCAGCGGGCGCACCATCGTCGCCAGCAGCGTGAGGTCGATCGCGAACAGCAGCCGCTCGAACAGGCCGAGCGTGACCTCCTGATGCGACGGGCCGGTGAGCATCGTCCAGACGAAGCCGCCGAGCACGATCACCACCGCGGCGAAGCTGGCCACCGAAAGCCGCCGGATCGTCGTGCGGCGCGGCTCCCACGGGCAGCGCGCGCGGCCCGGGCGGGTCAGCACCCAGGCGGCGGCGGGCAGCGCGAGAAAGGCCGCCAGCGCGGCGTAGTTGTGGATCTGGCCCGCCAGTGACCGGGCCTGACCTTCGGGATCGACGGGGATGAGCGCGAGGACGAACAGCCCGGCGCACCAGACACCGAGCAGGACCAGAACGGATTCGTAGCCCTTGCGGTGCGCCTTCGCGATCCCGCCGAGCAGCGCGAGCGAACCGAACCCCAGTGCCAGGCACATCGCGCCGAACAACGGGGCCGCCGTCGAACCGGGCGAGAGGTAGCCGTAGACGTACTCCGACAGCGTCTGCCAGATCGGGCTGACCTGGCTGGAGAGCCTCAGGTGCAGGTCGATCGAGATGGCGACGGCGACGGCCATGCCGAAGACCGCGAGCCTGCCGTGCACAGGGGAGACTGCGAGTGTCTTCGGCGAGGTCACGACCGGTTTCTCCAGGCACGTCGGGGCGGGTGTTCACCTTTTCGTTCCCGAAAGGTTACCCGGCGAACCTGTGAAAACCCCGTGCGCCTCAGAAGGCGAGCTGGGCCAGCGCGAACAGCGAGAAACCGGCGAAGACGAAGCCCGCGACGCGTTGGATGAGCTTGGGGCGGATCCGGCTACGGACCTTCGCGCCGATGAAGACGGCCAGACCGGCGACGGCGATCAGCGCGCAGAAGGAGCCGAGGCCGACCGCGAACGGGTTGCCGAAGCGGGCCGTGAGGCTGGCCGTCGCGAGCTGGGACGCGTCGCCCCACTCGGCGGCGAAGAGCACGCCGAACGACGTCAGCGCGGAGCGGAGGAAGGTCGCGGGACCGGGACCGGAACGCGAGGCGTCCTCTCCGCCGTCCTTGGCGGGACTGAACCCTTCGCGAAGGAGCATGTACGCGCCGACACCGAACATCGCGGCGACGATCGCGGTCACCAGCGCCTCCGGCAGCAAAGTGAGGACACTGCCGAACGTGGCCGCGATCGCGGATTGCACGGCGAATGCGGCGGTGACGCCGACGAATACCGGCCACGCGCGAAAACGAGTGGTGAGAACCAAAGTGGCGACGAGGGTCTTGTCCGGCAGCTCCACGGCCAGTACCAGGCCGAACGCGCTGATCAGCGCCAGCATCGAGCTAGACATGATGGTTCTTCACCCCTTTCACTGCAACGATAAAGGGGCGATTCAGAAAAAGGCAAGCTGATGGCTTTTCCGAATCGGTCGGCATGTGCGGGCGAATTGTATTCGTTGGCCGGGCGGAATTGAGTTTTCGGCAAACCGAATTCTTTTTTCAGGCTTCGCTGGTAGCGTCGCCGGGCATGGACGAGAGAGCGCGGATCGAAGACGTGTGCAGGCGCCTGCAGGACCACTACGTGTTCCCCGATGTCGCCGAGAAGCTGACGGTGTTGCTACGGGCGAGGCTGAGTGACGGCGCGTACGCGGGGCTCGACGATCAAGCGTTCGCCGCCGCGGTCACCGGAGACCTGCAGTCGGTCAACGGGGACAAACATCTGCGGCTGCGGTACCACGTCGACCCGCTGCCCGAGGTCGACGGTGAGTCGTACGATCCCGAGGAATTCCGGCGTGAGGCGGAGCTGAACTGCCACGGCATCGCGTCGGTGCGGCGGCTCGCCGGGAACGTCGGCTACTTGGAGACCAAGCTGTTCTACGGGCCGGACATCGCGGGCGAGGCCCTCGCCGCGGCGATGACGCTGCTCGCCACTACCGACGCGCTGCTCATCGACGTCCGGGAAAACCGGGGCGGTGACCCGTCCGCGGTCGCGCTGCTGATCAGCTACCTGGTCGGCGAGCCCGTCCATTTCAACAGCATCTATCTGCGCGACGGTGACGTGACCAACCAGTTCTGGACGCAGCCGTACGTGCCGGGGCGCAAGTTCGGCCCGGACAAGCCGGTGTGGGTGCTCACCGGGCCGACGACGTTCTCCGGTGCCGAGGATCTGAGCTACTCGCTGCAGCAACTGGGGCGGGCGAAGACGGTGGGCGCGGTCACCGGCGGCGGGGCGAATCCGCGAAAGCAGTTCAATGTGGACACCCATCTGGATGTCACCGTCCCGGGTGGACGGGCCGTGAACCCGGTCACGGGGACCAACTGGGAAGGCGTCGGCGTCCAGCCCGACATCGCCGTCGATGTCGAGGACGCTTTCGACACGGCATACGCGTTGGCGCTGGCCCACGTGCTGACGCTGGGGGACACGGGCCTGCGGCGGCAGGTCGCCGATGAGGCGCGTCTCACGCTCGCGAGCCTCGGCTGACCAGGGCGCGGGACCTACGTCCCGGCGAGATCGGGACCACTTGAACTGGCGGGCTCATCGGGCGTTGAGCAGGCTTGAGGCGTGGAGGTTCTCGATCTCGCTCGGTGGCAGTTCGGCATAACCACCGTCTATCACTTCCTGATGGTCCCGCTGACCATCGGGCTTTCGGTCCTGGTCGCCGGGATGCAGACGGCGTGGGTCCGCACGGGTGACGTGCGCTATCTGAAGATGACCAAGTTCTGGGGGAAGCTCCTGCTGGTCAACTTCGCGATGGGCGTGGTCACCGGCATCGTGCAGGAGTTCCAGTTCGGGATGAACTGGAGCGCGTACTCGCGGTTCGTCGGCGACGTGTTCGGCGCGCCGCTGGCGATGGAAGGGCTCGTCGCGTTCTTCGTCGAGTCGACCTTCCTGGGGCTGTGGATCTTCGGCTGGGACAAGCTGCCGAAGAAGGTCCACCTGGCGTGCGCGTGGGCGTATTCGCTGGCGACCGTGGCGTCCGCGTACTTCATCCTGGCGGCGAACTCGTGGATGCAGCACCCGGTCGGGGTCGAGTTCGTCGACGGGAAGCCGACGATGAACTCGATCTGGGCGGTGCTGACGAACAACACCGCGCTTGCCGCGATCCCGCACACGCTCGCGGGGGCGTTCTCGGTGGCGGCGGCGTTCCTGGTCGGTGTGGCCGGCTGGCGGCTGTGGCGCAAGCGTTCGGAGGACGACGAGCACCGCGCGGTGTGGCGTTCGTCGTTGCGTCTCGGCGGCTGGACCGGTGTGGTGGCGTTCGCGGTGCTGGCGATCACCGGCGACGTGCAGGGCAAGCTGATGTTCGAGCAGCAGCCGATGAAGATGGCCTCGGCGGAAGCGTTGTGCCATACGGAGAAACCGGCGAGCTTCTCGATCATCGCGATCGGCGACGTGCGGAACGCGAACTGCGAAGACGTCAAGACCTTCACCGTGCCCGCGCTGCTCTCGTTCCTGGCGCACAACGACTTCACGACCGAGGTCAAGGGCGTGGAGAACCTGATCACCGAGTACCAGGCGAAGTACGGCACGAACTACCCGGACGACCCGCAGCTCGGTTCGCTCGCGGGCAAGCCGATCGACTACGTGCCCAGCCTTCCGGTGACCTACTGGGGCTTCCGCGCGATGATCGGCTTCGGCGCGATCTCGGCCGGGATCGGGGTGCTCGCGCTGTGGCTGACCCGGCGTGGCCGGATCCCCGGGCAACGCTGGTTCCCGTGGCTCGTGCTCGGCGGGATCGCGACGCCGTTCATCGGCAACAGCGCCGGGTGGATCTTCACCGAGATGGGCCGTCAGCCGTTCGTGGTGGTGCCGAATCCGACCGGTGTCGACGGGGTGTGGATGTTCACCGCGCAGGCGGTCTCGAAGTTGTCCACAGGCGAGGTGTGGACTTCGCTGATCGCTCTGACGACCGTCTACGCGGTGCTCGGCGTCGTCGAGGTCTACCTGATGCGCAAGTACGTCCGCGGCGGCGTCGACGCCGTCATGCCACCCAAAAAACCGGCCTCGACCAGCAAGAACAGCGACTCGGAAGGCGGTGACGGCGATGACGACGCGCTGGCCTTCGCCTACTGATCGCCTCTTGACCTCACGTACCCAGCCCCCCGCCCTTCCCGGGGGACGGCCCCGCACCCAGCGTATCGGGGGTATCGCTCAGGCGGGTTACCCACAGCCGATCTGTGGACAACTTGCGCGGTTGTGGATAACTCAGGGCGATCGGGGGATGGGGAGCGTCGCGAAAGCCACTTTCGCGACATCCAGCGTCCCGAAAGTGGCTTTCGCGACTTGCCGCACGGCGTCGACAAGGCGCGCGACCGGGCCAGGCGGGCTGAAAGCGTCCTTCAGCCCCCGGAAGCCAGGAAAGTGAGCACCCGATGACCCTCGAAACGATCTGGTTCTGCGTCATCGCCCTGTTCTGGCTCGGCTACCTCTTCCTCGAAGGCTTCGACTTCGGCGTCGGCATGCTCATGCCGGTCCTCGCGAAGGACAACACCGAGCGCCGCGTCATGGTCAACACGATCGGCCCGGTCTGGGACGGCAACGAGGTCTGGCTGATCGTCGCCGGCGGCGCGATGTTCGCCGCCTTCCCCGGCTGGTACGCGTCGCTGTTCTCGGCCGCGTACCTCCCGCTCCTGGTGGTCCTGCTCGCCCTCATCGGCCGCGGCGTCGCGTTCGAGTACCGCGGCAAGGTCGATTCCGATCGCTGGCGCCGCAATTGGGACCGCGTCATCGGCATCGGCTCGTGGGTACCGCCGTTCGGCGTCGGCCTGCTGCTCGCCACCACCGTCCTCGGCCTCCCGCTCGACGCCGACGGCAACCGGGTCGGCGGCCCGTTCGCCGCCCTCAGCCTCGAAACGCTGCTCGGCGCGATCGCGGTCGTCGGGTTCTCGCTGGTCCACGGCGCCGCGTTCCTCGCCCTCAAAACCGAAGGCGACCTCCGGCACCGCGCGCGGAACCTCGCCACCCGCCTGCTTCCGGTCGCCCTCCTGCCGTTGCTCGCGTTCCTCATCGTCGTGCAGCTGCGCTCGGGTGACCTATGGACGCTGTTCCTCATCGGCGTCGCGGTCGTCGCCGCGGTGCTCGCGTGGTTCAAGATCCGCATGGGCCGCGAAGGTCAGGCGTTCGCCGCGCTCGGCGGGGTCATCGGGGCCTCGGCGGTCGCGATCTTCGTCGCGCTGTACCCGAACGTCCTGCCGTCCACTTTGGACGCCGCCAACACGCTGACGATCGCGGGTGAGGCATCGAGCCCGTACACCCTGACCGTGATGACCTGGGTCGCCCTGTTCGGCGCCCCGGCCGTCCTGATCTACCAGGGCTGGACGTACTGGGTGTTCCGCAAGCGCATCGGCACCCGGCACATCCCACCGGTGCACGCACCATGACCGAACTTCCCGGCCGCGACACCCTTTCCGCCACGGAGTCCACAATGGACCCAGCGCGACCGGGGAAGGGTCCGCTCGGCGCGCTGGCTCCGCTTTCGAGTGCGGCGCGCCGAGCGTTGATCCTCAGTGGAGTCCTCTCCTTCGTCAACGCGCTTCTGCTGGTGGGACAGGCGTTCCTGCTGGCCGACGTCCTCTCCGCGGTCGTCCGCGGAACACCGGGGGACCGCACCGCCCAGCTGGCCGTGCTGCTCGCGCTCGTCGCAGGGCGCGCGTTGACCGGCTGGGCGGTGCGGATCGTTTCCGTTCGCGCGGCCGCCCGCGCGAAGGAGGAGTTGCGCGCCAAAGCCCTCGACCACGCCTTGAAACTCGGTCCGGAATGGATCGCTCGCCGCGGTCACGGCGAGCTGACGTCGTTGACCACCAAGGGACTCGACGCGCTCGACGCCTACTTCACCCAGTACCTCCCTGCCCTGGTGACCGCCGCGATCGTGCCGCTCGCCGCCGGTGTCGCGATCCTGTTCGCCGACTGGCCGTCGGCCCTGCTCGTCGTGATCACCGTGCCGCTGGTGCCGCTGTTCGCCATCCTGATCGGCAAGCACACCGCCGAACGGGTCGCCGAAGCCGCCGACGCCGAACAACGGCTGTCCGGGCATCTGCTGGAACTCGTCCGCGCCCTGCCGATCCTCAGCGCGTTCCGCCGCGCCGGGGCGCAGGCCGAGACGGTCCGGAAGATCTCCGAACGCCATCGCCGCACCACGCTCAAGACGTTGAAGGTCGCGTTCGCGTCGGCGTTCGCGCTCGAACTGATCGCGACGCTCTCGGTCGCGCTGGTCGCGGTCGTCATCGGGGTCCGGCTCGTCTCCGGCGAACTGTCGCTGGCCATCGGGCTCGGCGTGCTGATCCTGGTTCCGGAGTGTTACCAGCCACTGCGCGCGGTCGGCGCGGCCTTCCACGCCAGCGAGGACGGCGTCGAGGCCGTGCGCCGGGTCGCGGACGTCCTCGCGGAACCCTTGCCGCCCAACGGTTCCGAGACACCGGCCAAGGGTGAGATCCACGTCGGCGGCCTGCGTGTCGCCAGGCGCGGCGGATTCGCTCCCGACGGTGAGACGTTCAGCGTCCGGCCCGGCGAGATCACCTGGCTGCGTGCGCCCAGCGGCGGAGGCAAGTCGACGACGCTCGCCACGCTGCTCGGTTTCGTGCAGGCCCACGACGGGACGATCACCGTCGGCGGCACCGACCTCGCCGACGCCGATCTGACGAGATGGCGTGAAAGCGTCGCCTGGGTGCCGCAGTCGCCGGTGTTCGGCGGAGGCACGGTTCTCGACGAGGTCGGAGCGGAGGACATCCTCGGCGAACTCGGGCTCGCGGGGCTCGCCGACCGGCCGGTTTCGAAGCTGTCGCAGGGACAACGCCAGCGGGTCGCGGTGGCGAGGGCCCTGGTGCGGATCCGGTCGGGCGCATGGCTGCTGCTGCTCGACGAACCCACCGCGCACCTCGACGAGGTCAACGCCGCGCGTGTCATGGCCGCCGTTCGCCGGGCCGTCGACGGCGGTGCCGCCGCGATCATCGCCGCCCACGAACGCGGCTCCGGTGTCGACATGTCGACCACAGTGGGCGGCGAAATCGGAACCACCGAGGAAACCCGGCAAGTCCGGCCGCTGCCTTGGCGTGCGCTGCTGCACCCCCGGTTCTTCGGCGGCGCGCTGCTCGGCGCCGCCGCACTGCTCGCCGGGGTCGCGCTGACCGCGCTTTCGGGCTGGCTGATCGCCAAGGCGTCGCAACAGCCGCCGATCCTGACGCTGACGGTGATGATCGTCGGCGTGCGGACGTTCGGGCTCGGCCGCGCTGGGCTGCGTTACCTCGAAAGGCTGGTCACACACGACGCCGCGTTCCGGATCGCCGGAAGCCTGCGCGTCCGGTTGTGGGAGTCGCTGGTGCGGCTCGGACCGGCTCGGGCGCTTCGGGCGGGTGAAGAGCAGCGTCGGCTGGTCGGCGACACCGACACCGTGCGTGACTTGCTCCCGCGCGTGATCACCCCGCTGATCGTGGTCGCGTTGGTGGCCGTCGGCGCGGTCGCGGTCCAGGCCGCCGTGCTGCCCGAAGCCGGGCTCGCGCTGGCGGCGGCCGTGCTGGTGAGCGCGTTCGCGCCGCTGCTCGCGCTTCGGGCGGAACGCCGCGCGACCAGTGCGCTGGCCGCCGGACGGCGTTCGGTGTCGGCGCAGGTGCTGAGCCTGTTCGAGGCCGCCGCCGAACTGATCGCGTATGGAGTCGACAAAGAGCGTCGTCGACGGATCGCCACGACCGACGCCGCCCTGACCGCCGAAGCGCGCAGGCAGGCCTTCGGCGCGGGCGCGGCCGACGCCCTGATCATCCTGGCGACAGGGGCCGCCACCGTCGTGAGCACCGGGTTCGCCGTGAGCGCCGTCGCCGCCGGCGCGCTGAACCCGGTGCTCGCGCCCGTGGTCGCCCTGGTGCCGCTCGCGCTGGCGGAGGTCCTCTCCCTTCTTCCGCCCGCCGCGCAGCACTGGGACACCCTGCGCCAGGCCCGTCTGCGCCTCGCCGAGTGTCAGGAAAGGGCCGTTCAGGACGAAAAACGTCAGGAACGCCCCTTTCCTGACACCGGCGGGGTGCGGATCCGGAACGCCGACCTCGGCTGGCCCGGCACCGAGCACCCGGTCCTCACCGGCGTCGACCTCGACATCGCGCCCGGCACGCACGTCGCCGTCGTCGGCCCGAGCGGCGCCGGGAAGTCGACGCTCGTCGCGGCCCTGCTCGGTTTCCTCCAGCCGAGCAAGGGCGACGTCGCCGCGCCCGAGAACGTCGCCTGGGCGCCGCAGGAACCGATGCTCGTCTCGACCACGGTCGCCGAGAACCTGCGCCTCGCCAAACCGACGGCGTCCGAGGCCGACCTGCGAAAAGCGTTGTACGAAGCCGCTCTCGAAGACGTCGAGCTCACCACGATGCTGGACAGCGCCGGCGCCGGCCTTTCGGGCGGGCAGGCGCAGCGGGTCGCGCTGGCGCGGGCCGTACTCGGCGCCGAGCAGGCCGAGCTCGTCCTGCTCGACGAGCCCACCGCCCATCTCGACGAGCCGACCGCGCGCACCGTCCGCGAACGGCTCGGCGAGGCGCTCGCCGGGAAAACCGTCGTCCACGTCACGCATCACGCCGCCGAAGCCGAAGAAGCGGACGTGATCCTGGAGGTCCTAGAGGGCCGAGTCACAGCGCGCGCACTCGCCGGAGCCGACTAATGTCGATAGCGCTCATGGATCCCACGCTTGCCGCGCGCGCACTGTCCGCCGCCACCGAGATCACCGGCACCGCCCTGTCCGGTGACGACCCGGGTGACGTGCTGGAGACCGTGGTCGCCCGCGCCGTCGAACTGGCCGAGGCCGACCTCGGTCTCGTCATGGTGCGCGCGGACGACGGCCAGGTGGTCGCCGAGGCCGCGCACGGGGCCACCACCCAAGGCCTGCGAGGGCTGGCCTTTTCCGCCGATTCCGCGGCGGGCCAGGTCGCGCGCGGTGGGGAGCCGGTGGTCAGCGAGGACTTCACCGTCGATCCCCGCACGGCGCCGTTCGTGCCGCCGGAGCTCCAGGGCTTCGGGCCGTTCGCCGCTTCGGCGTTCGGCGCGGGCGGACGTGTTCTCGGAGCGCTCACCGTGTACCGCCGTCACGGCGGGGAGCCGTTCTCCGCCAGCACGGTCGAGGTGCTCACCGCGTTCGCCGCGCAGGCCGGCGTGGTGCTCGCGCTCGCGGAGGGCGCCAACGCCCGGCACCGCGTGACGCTCTATCAAGAGCGCGAACGTATCGCGCGCGAACTGCACGACGTCATCGTGCAACGCCTCTACGGCGCCGGGATGCAGCTCGACCGCGTCCGCAAGAACATGCGGAAACGCTTCGCGCAGGCCGACGGCGCACGGTTGTCCGAGGCGATCGACCAGCTCGACCAGACCATCGAAGAGATCCGCGGCACCGTGCGCGCCCTGCGCAGCCCGGAACCCGCGAACGAGACCGTCACCGCGACCGACCTCGCCGAGTCCGCGCGGGGCGAAGTGCGCATCGCGGGCGAGCTGCTCGGCTATCCGCCGACCCTCGAACTGTCGGGAGAGCTCGCCGACATCCCCGCCGAACAGGCGGACCACATCCGCGCCGCCCTGCGCGAGGCACTGTCCAATGTGGTCAGACACTCCGGGGCGAGCGAGACCCGCGTGACGCTCAGCCGCGACGCGGAAGGCGTCAAACTCCGCGTGCGGGACAACGGATCCGGTGTCCCGCAGGGGGTCGCCAAACGCGGTCTGCGTCATCTCGCCGAACGCGCGACGACGTCGGGCGGGCGCTTTTCGATCAATTCTTCCCCGAGTCTGGGGACTTTGGTCGCTTTTGACGTTCCGCTCGACTGAACCGGGTGAAATTAACGGTTCGCGTTTCCGATTAATCCGTAACAGCTGGGGTCTGAACGCGACTCTATGTGCATCGAACGCGCCCCGAGCGCGGATTCCCAGCGAAAGGACTCCCCATGTCCTCGGTTCGTCGCGCCTTCGGCACGGCCGCCATCCTTGCCGGATTCTCCTTGTTCGGCCCCGCTTCCGTCGCTTTCGCGCTGGCCGAAGCGCCCGCGATCGCCGATCTGGACTGCGGTGACTTCAAGTATCAGGAAGACGCGCAGGCCGTGCTCGACAAAGATCGCTCCGATCCGCATCGCCTGGACGAAGACGGCGACGGAATCGCATGCGAAAAGCTTCCCAAACGGGGAACTGCGCCGACCGTGACGAGTACGCCGGCCCTTCCGTCGATCACCACGGAAACGCGGGCGCCGCGATCCACCGACAAGGATTGCGCCGACTTCCCTTCGCAAGCCGCTGCGCAGGCCGAGCTCAAGAAGAACCCGCGAGACCCGCACCGGCTCGACGCCGATCACGACGGGTACGCCTGCGAATCCCGGTTCGGCGAACCCGCGAAATCCGGCCAGGTGAAGGTCAAACCCGTCGGTGGAGTCGCGACCGGTGGCGGCGAGGCCGTCGAGAGCAACGGCGGGTTCCTGGAGGTCGCCGCGGTCGCGCTGACCGGCACCGCCTTGCTGACCGTGTCGGTCGCGGGCGCGTCCCTCGTCCTTCGGCGGCGTGCGGAGCGATGATCCGGCCTTCCTGGCGCCGGTGGCCGTTTCCGCTGGTCGTCGGCACGCTCATCGGGGTGGTGCTCGCGGCCGCGCTGACCGCGTGCGCCGTCCCTCCGCCGGGCAAGGTCGCCTCGCCGGCGCCGCCTTCCTCGGTGTCTTCCGTCGCGGAGGCGCCTCCGCTGGCGCCCGCGAAACCGGCCAGACTCGAGATCCCGGCGATCGGCGTCCGCACCGGCGAAATCGTCGACCTCGGCCTGGCCGGTGACGGCACCCTGCAGGTGCCGCACGACGCGATCACCACCGGCTGGTTCACCGGTGGCCCGGCGCCGGGCGAGATCGGGCCCGCCGTCCTCGCCGGGCACGTCGACTACAAGAAGGCCCCCGGCGTTTTCGTCCGGCTCAAGGAACTGAAGGCCGGCGACGAGGCACTCGTGCATCGCGAGGACGGGAGCACCGCGGTGTTCACCGTGTACGCCGTCGAGCGGCATCCGAAGGCGTCCTTCCCGACGGAGAAGGTCTACGGCGACACCATCGGGCCTGAACTGCGGCTGATCACCTGCGGCGGGGATTTCGACTCCTCGACCGGCAACTATCTCGACAACGTCGTCGCCTTCGCGAAACTGACGCGCGTTTAGATTCTCCGGATGCGCACCGTCCACGTCGTCACGCATCCGGAGGCCACCCACCACGTCGATCGCCTGGTGGGCGGGTGGTACGACTCCGAACTCACGCCCGAGGGTGAACGCGCGGCCGTCGCCATCGCCGAGTCGCTGCGCGCGAAGGTGCCGGACGAGGTGGAGCTCTACGCCTCGGATCTGCGCCGCACCGCGCGCACCGCGGAACTGATCGGTGAACGGCTCGGCGTGACCCCGGTCCTGGACCGGCGGCTGCGCGAGAAGTCGTACGGGGAAGCCGGCGGCAAACCGCAGGCGTGGCTGGACGGCCGGTTCGTCCCGCCGCCCGCCGTCGGCGAGCGGCTGGGACACGACGAAGGAATCCCTGGCGCCGAAACGAAAGGCGCGATGGCGGCGAGGGTCTACGCGGCCATGAAGTCGATCCTGGAAAGCGCCTGCGAGCACCAGATCGTCGTCACGCACGGTGGTGCGCTCACCTTCGTGATCGCCGCGTGGATCCGGATGCCGCTCGAATCGGCCGGCTACGTCGACTTCCGCGGTTCACCCGGCAGCGTCACCGTGCTGCGTGAGGACGACTACTTCCACAACCGGCAGGTCGTCACCCTCGCCGGGAAATGACAGGATCTCCCCGGACAGTCGAAGACCATGTGGGGAGATGACATGCCGAGGTTCCTGCGAGCCGTGGCCCTTGCCGCCGCCGTGGCGGTCGTACCGGTGGCCGTGCCCGGCGCGGCGACCGCCTCGACCGCGTCACCTTGTCCGCAGCTGAGGTTGGCCGACCATTGGTACGGCGACAACGCGGCGAAGATCCAGCAGGTCATCTGCGGCAAGAAGCACGGCGAGCGGCCGGTCGCCGTGTTCGATTGGGACAACACGGTCATCAAGAACGACATCTCCGACCAGACCGTCTTCTGGATGATCCGACACGACAAGGTCCTCCAGCCGCGCGACCAGGACTGGCGCACGACCAGCCGCTACATGACCGACGCCGGCGCGAAAGCGCTGAGCAAGGCGTGCGGTACCGCCACCCCGGCCGGAAAACCGCTTCCCACCAGCAAGAACATCGCCTGTGCCGACGAGCTCCTGTCGGTGCGGAAGAGCGCGAAGACGACCACCGGAGAAGAGGTCTTCGCGGGCAACAACCGGCGGTACATGGAGGCGGCCTACGCCTGGGTCGCGCAGATCAACGCCGGATACCGTCCGGACGAGGTCCGCGCGATCGCCCGGCAGGCCAGGGCCGCGGCGCTGTTGGCGCCGGTCGGGGCGACCCAGAAGGTCGGTTCGAGCACCCAGGTCGCGTGGATCCGGTACTACCCGGAGATCAAGGACCTGATCTCGACGCTCACCAAGGCGGGCTTCTCGACCTGGGTCGTTTCCGCCTCACCCAAGGAATTCGCGGACGTCTGGGGCTCCGCCGTCGGCATCCCGCCGAGCCGCACGCTCGGGATCTACTCGCAGACCACGAACGGCCGGATCAACGGGCACCTCGAAGGCTGCGGCGGGCACGCCGACGGCGCCGACGAGATCATGACCTACATCGACGGCAAACGGTGCTACATCAACGAACGCATCCTCGGGATCCGCGGCGCGAAGGCGATGGAACCGGCGCCGGCGGACAAGCGGCAGGTGCTCGCCGGCGGTGACGCGACCACCGACGTCACGATGCTGCGCGACGCCACCGGAGTCCGCGTCACGCTCAACCGCAACAAGGACGAGCTGATGTGCCGCGCCTACGACAACGCGGACGGGAAATGGGCGGTGAACCCGATGTTCATCGAGCCCTTCCCGGCGCTGAGCCGCACCTATCCGTGCTCGACGACGGCGTACGAAAACGCCGACGGCACCCACGGTCCGGTGCTGCGCGACGACGGCACGGTCATCCCGGATCAGCGGGACACCGTTCATCCCTGAGCGGGTTCACGGTGAGTGACGTGCATGATCCGCGCTGCTAGCGTGTCGGATACAGCTGTGAGGGGGTTTACAGGTGACCGATCCGTTTCAGGCGGAGCTCGTCAAACAGACAGTCGCGCTGGTGTTCACCGGTGGGGGCAAGGTCGCCGAATACCTCTGGAAGAAGCTTTCGGGGCGGCGGGACGAGAAACGCCTGCGGTCCGATCCGGCCGCCCTGGAGGCCGCCGTGCGCAGCCTGGCCGCGGAAGATCCCGCCGTGGCGGGGGAATTGCGCGAGCTGGTCGGAAGCATGCTCGCGATGAGCCACGACCGGCCGCGCATCGTTCCTCGGTCGCCGAACCTGTTCGACCGCGTCGGCGCTCAGGCTCAGCTGGGTGGCACAGGTGTCGTGGTGCTCTCGGGTCCGTCCGGAGTCGGCAAGACGACGCTCGCCGAGCACTACGGGATGCGCTCCGGCGGCGCGTATCCCGATGGCGCGCTGCTCGTCGATCTCGGAGATCATCGCGACGGCCCGGGCGCGCCGTTGAGGATCAGCCAGGTGCGGGAGGCCGTACTCCAGGCGTTGGGAGTGGAGCCGAAACTCATCACGTCGGGTGCCGGGGAACTGAAGACCCAGTACAACGATGTGCTCGGCCCGTTGCGTCTGCTGCTGGTCTTCGACTCGGTCGAAAGCGTCCACGATCTTCAGGCGTTGGTGCCTCCGGCGCCGATGAGCCTGGTGCTGGCGCTGACGGAAGGCACGTCCGACGAGCTCGTGACGCAGTATCCCCGGCACGTACCCCTCAGCAGGCTCGAAGAGGGAGCGGACCGGATGCTCTTCGAAGCGATCGCGGGGACCGATCTGCTCGCCGCCGATCCGGAGAGCGCGCTCGAGGTCCTCGTCGAATGTGACCGTTTTCCGGCGACGGTGGTCGCCGCCGCGATCGCGGCGAGGCAGCGGGCGGCGCTGGCGGCCCGGCCGCTCAAGCTCCTCGCGGAGGAACTGCGCGGAGGGCGCGCCCTCGGGCCCGTGAGTGCCGCCTTCGACCGGGTGCTCGCCGGGCTTCCGCGGCGTGAACAGGATCTTTGCCGGGCACTGAGCGAGATCCCCGGACCGAGCTTCACCTATGAGGCGGCAGCGGCCGTCGCCGGTTGCGAACCGTTCGAGGTCCTCGACGGGCTGGTGCATCTCCAGTCCGTCTTCTTCGTGACCGAGGAGTCCGGCAAGCGGCTTCGGCTGACCAAACAGGCGAGGCAGGCGCTCACTCGCGCGGGTCACGAGCCGGATGGCGAGGGATTCCCGCGGCTCGTGCGCTTCCACCGCACCCGGGCGGTGCAGGCGGATCACTGGAAGATGGGTGACCGGCGGCTGAGGCTGTACGACCAGACGCTGCCGGAGGACACCCGCCCCTTGGACCTCGCCCCTGGACAGGACGCGATCGACCTGCTGGTCGCCGAAATCCCGACGTATCGCGCGCTGGCGAAACCGGCCCACGACGCCGGGCTGCATCGCGAGTTGACGCAGCTCTGCGGCGCCCTGGAAATCGTCGGATTGCACCGGGGACATCTGCGTGAGCTCGCGGAGATCAACAAATGGGGGATGGCGAGCGCGGAAGCCCTCGGCGACGTTCCGCTCCAGTTGAGGACCATCGCGCAGCAGGCACGGCTGTACTCGTTGCTCCAGGAGTTTCCGCGGGCGGAGGCGGAGTTCGGCAAGCTGGGAGAGCTGCTGCGACGGCTCGAATCACCCGAGACCGAAACGAATCGGCAGCTGCGGGCGTCGCTTTGGGAGTTCCGCGGGCTCTTCCACCGAGAACGAGGCCAGTACAACGAAGCGTCGGCGTGCTTCTTCGAGGCGCTGAAGATCAGCCGGACTTTGGGCGGACTTCCGTTCCGAGGACAAGGACTGCACGCGAGGATGCTCGCCAACGTCCAGGTGCTGCT
The DNA here is from genome assembly GCF_000754115.1 of Amycolatopsis sp. MJM2582. Lineage (NCBI taxonomy): Bacteria > Bacillati > Actinomycetota > Actinomycetes > Pseudonocardiales > Pseudonocardiaceae > Amycolatopsis > Amycolatopsis sp. MJM2582. Next base: position 1,073,925 of record NZ_JPLW01000001.1, on the reverse strand, counting down.
CGGCGATCTCGCCGGAGCGTTCCAGCTGTTGGAAGAAGCCGAGGCGAACACGGACCCGGAGAACAAACGTGACCTCGCCCAGGTGTGGCTCGTGCGGGCGAAGGCACTGAGCCGATCGGGGACGGCGGACGCCGCGCGGCGGGCGCTCGACCTGGTGCCGGAAGTGTGGCGCATGATGGTTCCCACGGGGAGCGATCAGTACGAACTGGAGATCGCCGAGGCACTCGGGGACGCCGCTTGGTCCTGCGGAGACTTCAAGACGGCACGCGAGTACTGGTCCGGTGTCTGGCAGCGATTGCAAGCGGTCAAGCATCCGCGCGCCGACGCGGTGCACGCCAAGATCTACACCGAGGCGCCACTCAATCGGTGAGCAGCGAGACGACGACGTTCCGGGTGTGGTGGCCCTCGCGCACGCGGAACGATCCGGTCGCCGGGAGATTTCGTTCTCGACGCCAGTAATAGGCGGAAATCGCGGCCAGCGGCTCACCTCGCGTGGTGAGTTCGACGACCGGTTCCCCGGTGCTCCACAGCAGGCACCGGTCCACGCCGATCCCGGCGACGAGCGCGGCATCGGGACGGCGACGGCTGATTTCCCTTGCCCAGCCGTCGAATTCGGTGTCTTCGCCGGTGAATTCGCAGTAGACCACGGCGGCGCCTTCGAGTTCGTCCAAAGTGGACAATTCCTCGTGGGCTACGACATGGCGATCGAGGGAGCCGGACCGCCCGGCCTGTTCGGTGGGAAACCGGGAGACCGTCAGATGATCCGTGTGCCGCCGGACCTCGACCGAGAACGTCGCGGGCTCCGTGACGTCGGGCACCGGATCGGGAACGGGAAGGAAGACCGCCCGGGTGTCCGGCTCCGCGAGCCGCATCAGTTCGTAGAGGACGGGACGGAGAAGCTCCGCGCATTTGCCGGAGAACTCGACCGCCTGCGCCGCGACCTCGGTGAGCGGTCCCGCGGCGCATGCCTGGTCGACCTGTTCGCGCAGATCGCGTTCCTGGTCGAGCCGCGGGGCCCTGACCAGTAGTTCCGCGAGCGGGGAGTCCGGCACCACGGTGGCGGGTTCCCGGCTGCCGATCAGCACCGGGATCTTCGCGGCGGCCGCGTACAGCGCGATGGAGCCGCCGTCCGAGACCAGGCAATCCGCGGACACGACGGTCGCCTGCCAGCCACGTTGGGGCGGGATCACGGCGAGCCCTGCTCGCAGCGCCCTTGACAGCCACGCGCGGATCTGCCAGGGACTGTGCGCGGCCCAAGCGCCCGGATGCGCGATGAGGCTGAACTTGTACTCGTCGACCGGAAGCTCGGTGAGCAGCCGTGCCGGCAGGCCCGGATCGGTGCCCAGCAGGGAATCGGGCCCCCAGGTGGAGGCCAGCACGACATGCCTGCGGTCACGGACGTCGAGCAGGCGCCGGTAGCGGGCCGCGCGGTTGAGACTGGCGAGCATCCGGTCGTGACAGGGGTCCCCGACCACGACGGCGTGCGGTTCGGCCTGGGGACAATTCCGCCGGATGTACCGCAGCTGGTTACTGTGCGAAAGGCCGATCCGGCTGGGGACGACGTGACCGTCCCGGACCAACCGGGCCGGGTTCAGCCCGGAAATGACCGGCTGGTGCGGGTAGTGCTTCTGGTGTCCGATGCCGTGCGGCACGAGCAGGACGGGCGCGTCCAGCCGGTGGAGTTCATCGTTCTCGCTGGCCGCGATCGCCAGGTCGAACCGGGTTTCGACGGCCTGCTCCCAGGAGATGACCTTCGCGTCCAGCGAGGCGAGGAACTCGCCGACCCCGGAGGACAGGATCGCCGGCTCGCGCTCGTTGTGGGTGAACACGATCTGGACCCGCGGATCGTCCTTCAGCAGCGACACGACGTCGAGCAGCCGGGTCAGGGTGGTGACGGTGCGGACGACGACCAGGACGCGATGGGAGAACCGCACGGTGAGCCACTGGTCGAATTCGGGATCGACCGGGACCTTCGCCCAAAACGACGGGGGGGGGGGGGTACTTTTTTCGCGCACTACCTGTCCCGGCGCGCGATCCACGCCGCGGCCTGCGTGCGGCGCTGCATGCCCAGCTTCGCGAGGACGGACGTCACGTAGTTCTTCACCGTCTTCTCGGCGAGGAACAGGCGCTCGGCGATCTCGCGGTTGGACATGCCCTGCCCGATCAGGTCCAGCACCTCGCGCTCACGTTCGGTGAGGGAGCCGAGTTCGTCCTCGGGCGGATGCCGCAGCTTGTCGAGCACCCGCGCCGTCGACAGCGGATCGAGCAGCGACCGGCCGGCCGCGACCTCGCGGACCGCGTTGACGACGTCCTGGCCGCGGACCTGTTTCAGCAGGTACCCGGCCGCGCCCGCCATGATCGCGCCGACCATGGCCTCCTCGTCGTCGAACGCGGTCAGCATCAGGCACTGCGGCGGGTTCGGCTTCGAGCGCAGCTCGCGGCAGAGCGCGATGCCGTCGCCGTCGCCGAGCCGCACGTCGACCACGGCGACGTCCGGCTCGACGTGCATCGCCACGGCGAGGGCCTCGTCGACGCCGCTCGCTTCGGCGACGACCTCGATGTCGGGCTCGTCGGTGAGGAGGTCACGCAGACCGCGCCGCACCACCTCGTGGTCGTCGATGAGCAGCACCTGGATCGGCATACCCCCACGTTACTTCGGGGCCGCCCAGTAAATCGCCTTGGCCACCTGCGAGTACAAGCCCTTCGGGTGATCGCGGAACAGCGGTTCGGTGCCGAACAGCACCGCCCGCCCGCCGAGCCCGGTGGTCCCGGACACGACGGCGGCCTGGCCCGCCGCCTGCTGCGGCCCGCCGGTCCCGTCGTCCCGTGTCCGCCAATGCCCCGCGACCAGGGGATTCCCGCTCGCGTAGCGCTGCTCGACGGTGACCGAGGAGCCGAGATCGGTGAACCAGAACGGCCCGTAGACGAACGAGTCCGGCAGGGCGCCGGCACCCACCGGGCCGGTCCCGTTGACGACCGAGACGACGCCGTTCCCGTCCTCCCAGCCCACCACCGGACGTGCTTCGAGAAGTCCCACGTCCGTGTTGAACCGCGCGCCCGTGGCACCGCGGGTGACCACGCCGCCGCGGGCGAGGAAGGCGCGCAAACCGTCCTTCGCGGCCGGAGTGAGGTCGGTGTAGCGCAGTCCGGAAGAGACGAACAGCAGGTCCACCCGTGACCAGTCGAAGCCCGCGTCGAGCACCGCCGCCGACACCGGTCGCACGTCGAAGCCCATGTCCCGCAGTGCTTTCAGCTCGTCCGCCCCGACGGCCGCCGCGATCGTCTTGCGGCTCAACGGGGTCGCCGTCCCGCGTGCCTCGGTGAACCGCACGCCGTAGCGGTCCGCAACCTCGGCGGCGGCCGGACGGGCCGACGCGGGGACGACGATCGTGCCGTCGTCCGTACGGCCGAGGGCGAGGCCTCGGTTCAGCAGGTCGTTGACCGCGCTGACGTCCTTGGCGTCGACCAGCTTCAGCGCGAGATCCCGGCCGGGCGCGGCGTCGACGCCCCCGGTCGGCGAGGCCGCGACGACGTCGTGCGCACGGACGTCGAGCCTGCCCTGCTTCACGATGTCGACCGACGCGCCCCAGAGCAGGCGATGGCTCCAGCCGGAGATGTCGTACATGACCGGCACCTTCGCCGAGATGTCGCTGCCCTGCTCCAGCATCACGTTCGCCAGCCCGCGTTTCGGCTGGTGCATGTCGACCACGTACGAACCGGCCGGATAGCGGCGACCCGCCAGCGAGAACGGGCGATCGGCCTGCCGCACCCGGACGTCGTTGGCCACCAGATGGTCGACCAGCCGGGAAGCGGCGACGGCCGAACGCTGGCCGTCCCCGGCGGGGATGACGTACGCGCGCGGGAATTCGGTGCGGTAGCGGTCTTCGGGCCCGAAGCCGGGCACGAATCCGTCCGGGATCTCGCGCTGCGCTTCACCGGCCGTGCCGCGGCGGAACATCTCGATCTGGTTCGCGATGAGCTCGCCGCGGTTGCGGTCGACGTAGTCCAGCGTGCTGCCGATGGTGGCCTCGACGACCTCGGTGTTGATCACCGCGCGCCGCTGGAGCTCCGTCACCGGCTGGTTTTCGTAGTCCGCGTTGTTCACCCGCATCGGGATTTCGATCGTGAAGGACACCGCGCCGTGGTACATCGCGTACTGGGCGGTGTAGATCGGCGCCCAGCCGTCCCAGCTGCCGGGGTCGTAGTCGCGGAACGGGATCTCGGGCTTCGCCGTCTCGGGGCGCCCGAGCGCCTTGACCGCCTGCTCCATGCCGAGCCCGTTGGCGTAGCCGTGCTTGATGTAGAGGTCGAAGTCGTAGTTCTGGCCGTGCGGCGGCGTGGTCGGCTCGATGAGCGTGTTCGCGACGTAGCCGTGTTCGTCCAGCATCATCAGCGGCTGCTTGCCGATCGCGATCCCGCGCATAGCCCGCACTTCGGGCTGCGACGCGGTGACGAAGTCGCGGTTGGGGTCGAAACCCTGCGACGTCTGCCGCGTGCCGGCGACGCGGCCGTCCGGGTTGGCCGTGACGTTGAAGTAGATGCGGTTCCGCTTCAGCAGTTCGACGGTCTTGGGATCGTTCGACGTCGCCAGCTTCTCGATGACGCGGAGCGCGCCGTCGGTGCCTTCCCATTCGTTGCCGTGGATGTTGTTGTTGATCCACACCGGCGCCTTGTAGCCGTGGCGCAGGAACGGGTCGCGCGCGGCCCGCGCCGGATCGTTCTCGATCAGCGACCGCCAAGCGTCCTGCCGTCGCGTCTCGGACCGGCTCTCCGGCGCGGTCAGCGTCACCAGGTAGAGGTCGCGGCCGAGCCCGGACTGCCCGGCGATCTCGACCGAGATCCGGTCACTGCGCGCCTGCAACGCGTTCAGTTTCGGCGCGATCGCGTGATACGGCGCGAGCCCGAGTTTGATCGACTTGTCCGCCGTGTTCTCCGGATACACGCGCAGCTTCGTCTTGCGCGGATACCCCGAATGGTCACCCGCGACGTTCTCGCCCGCCGCGGCCCGCGCGACGCTCATCGGCTGGTCGGTCGCGGCGACCTCGTTGCGCTCCGGTCCGTTGCCGGGATCGCGATGCGGCGACGTCGGCGGTGGTGCCGCGTACGCCGGCGCGGCGACCGCGCTCAGTGACAGCATCAGGGCCAGGAACACGGTGCGAGCCGAACGCGACAAGGGCCACCTCCAGGGACGTCGGCACAGTGTTTCCGGTCGGCCGAACGGCCTACAAGACCCGAAAGGCGGCTAATCGGGCGCCGGGAACTACTTCTTCGGCTCGCAGGCGACGCCGTCGCCGTCTCGGTCGAGTTTGCGGTTGTAGCCGGGCTGGCCCGCGTACAACGGCGCCGCTCCGGCCGCTCGCACGGCGTCGCAGTTCGCGTAGGACACCGCCTTGGGCGGATCCGGTTCGGCCGCCGCGGGCGGCGGGGTGGACTTCTTCGTGGTGGGCTCGGCCCGGGTGATCGGCGGGGCGGCCGGCTGCTGCGGTGGCGCGACGGAGGTCGGTGGTGTGTCGATCTTGCCGAAGCAGGGCGGCCCCCAGAGCCCGTTCCCTGCCGTTCGCGCGGCGTCTTCGGCGGCCTGCAGCGCGGTACCGATGGTCTTCTCGACCGCCCTGCTCGCGAATTTCGCGTATCCCGCTTTGAGCGCGGTGGTGGCGTAGTCACCGCCGTTCACCATGCTCACCGATGCCAGCGCGGCACCTGCCTCATCGGATACCGATCGAATGATGACCTCTTGGCCGGTCAGTGTGTTCTTTGCCCACGCGAGGGCTTCCTCGGCGAAACATCCGTTCGTATTCGGAGGGGGCGTCAAACCGAGGATCCTGACGATTTTCTCACCGTCGGGACCGGTCACCTTGACCGTGCCGGCGTCCACGATTTCGGCGATCCGGTAGGTGCTCGGAGCGGTGGCCGAGGAGGTCGGCGGGGGCGACGTCGTCTGTTCGGCACTTTTGGCCGCGACCGGCTGCGCTTGTTGTGGCTGAGGGGTTTTCCCGAACACGGCGCCGAGAACGAAAAGTACCGAAAAGGCGGCGAGGACGATCATCATCCAGCGGGGCATCCGCTTGTCGCGGGAGGGACCGGTGTGCATGGGCGTCCTCGGGATTCTTGCTTCGGGTGAGCTTCGCCGGTTTTTGTCGTTCCCCCGGCGAATGGTGTTACATGCTCGGCATTTCTGTCACGAAGCGGCCACGAACGGGTCACCGTCGGAATTCGGGCGTTACGCGGACGGTGACGTCACGATCCACCGGTAGACGCTTCGAGAAAAGGAAACGAAATGGCGGAGACAGTCGGAAATCTCGCGTTGACTCCAGACGGCCGGTTCGCCGCGGGGACGACCGAATTCACCGCCATCGACTTCGAGACCACCGGCCTGCACCCCGGACACGTGGTCGAGGTGGCGGCCGTGCGCGTCCGGGCGGACGGCACGGTCCTGCGTGAGTTTTCGACGCTGGTCAATCCGGGCCCCGGCGTGGATCCCGGCCCCGCCCACGTGCACCGGATCACCCGCCGTGAGCTCGACGGCGCTCCTTATCTCGGCGAGATACTGGGTGACTTCCTCGATGTCTGCCAGGGCAGTGTCCTGGTCGGACACAACCTGCCCTTCGAGGCGCGATTCCTAGACGGGGAGTCCGGCAGGTTGGGCGCGCGGATCCCGGCGATGCCGGGCGTGTGCACGCTGGCCGCGGCCCGGCGTGCGCTGCGGTTGCCGAACTATCGCCTGGCCACGGTCGCCGAGGCGGTCGGCGTCGGTGAGTTCGCGGCGCACACGGCGCTCGCCGACGCCTACGTATGCGCCCGGATCGTGACGACGCTGGTGAACACGCACGGCCTCAGGTTCACGGAACGGCCGGTGTTCCCGGAATTGCCACGATTCGCGCCCGCCACGCGTCTGTCGCCTCGTCGTGTGGTGGTGCCGAGCGGCGGCACCTGGATGGCGGATTTCGTCGACCGGGTACCCGAGGCCGCGTTCGGAGCCACCGGCTCGCTGCAGGACGCCTACGTCGAGCTGCTCGGCAACGCCTTGGCGGACCGTCATATTTCGGACGACGAGGCGAGGGCACTCGGTGCTGCGGCCTCGGCGGCGGGGATGTCGGACACCGATCTGCACCGCGTGCACACCGGGTTCGTCAAGGCCATGCGCGAGCTCGCCGAAAGCGACGGCGTCATCACCGCGGAGGAAGAACGGGATCTGCGCGCCGTCGCGGCGGCTTTGCGGGTGCCCGAAACGCTGCACGGGCTCCGGGCCACCGGGGCCGCGTCCGGTGTGCGCCGCCGCGTCCTCGTTCTCGGCGACGGGCTGGCGGAGGATGATCTGCGCGCCGCAGTGCTCGACGCGGGCCTTCAGCTCGCGAAGAAGCTCACCGCGTCGGTGACCCATCTGGTCGTGGGCTCCGGGGTGCCCCCTGCCGAGCCACGGATCGCCAGGGCGGGTGAACTCGGCGCGAAGGTGCTCGGAGTCGCCGAGGCGCGTGAAGTGCTGGGTCTCGTTCCGCGGCCGGCGCCCGTGTCGGCCCCGATCCCCGTGCCGCCGCCCGCCCCGGTCCCGGCTCCCGTGGCGTCGGTGCACCGGCCGGTCTACACCGCTGAACAGCCGACGGCTGCCTTCGTTCCTTACCCGCAGCCACCTGTTCCGCACGGGTACATACCGCCAGTGCCGTCCCCACCGTCGGTGAAGCTGTGGGGCGGCCGGGCCCTCATGGGGTTCGGGATGCTGCTCATGTTCATCACGGTGCTCGCGTTGTTCGGCGGCGCGGGGCTCGCCGCGGGCCTTTTCGTGGGCGTGCTGGGTGTCGGGGGCCTGCTCGGCGGCTGGCAGATCGCCGTCAGGGCTTGACGTCGGGCGCCGGGAACCGGTGCTCGTTCCGATCGATCTTGGCGTTGGCCGCCTCGATCAGGTCCACCCCGAGGCTGTTCGCCAGCTGGAGGAGGTACAGCGTGACGTCGGCGATCTCGTCGACGACGTTGTGCGCCAGCTCAGGGTCGGAGCGCCACTTCGCCGATTCCTCCGGGGTGAGCCATTGGAACAGCGAAGTCAGCTCGCCGACTTCGCCGGACAGCGCCATGACCAGGTTCTTCGGAGTGTGGAACGGTTCCCAGGCCCGTGCCGCGGCGAAGTCGCGGAGGCGCTGGTTGAGGTCGTCGAGAGTCACGTGCCGTGCCTACCAGATCGTCACGGTGCGCTAACGGCCGTATGGCGGACGAGCGTTGACGTGCAATTTGCAACTTGCCTAACGTCGCTGGGCGTCGGGGAACCGATCCGGAAGGAAAGTCTTGACGTACCAGCGAAGCCTTCGCGCTCGCATGCTCTCCATCGCGTTCGTGCCGAGCGCGGCCTTGGTGCTCGTCGCGTTGTTCATCGGCGGATTCCTCGTCCAGCAGGCCATCCAGGACCGTGACGACGCCGAGGGCGGGGCGGTCGTCATGGCCGGGGCGAGCCGGGGGATCGCGGCGTTGCAGCGTGAGCGGGCGGTCGCGCTGCGGGCGCCGGGCAGTCGTTCCGCCACGTACACCGCGTACGCCGATCGCATCGACACTTCGCTTTCCTCGTTGCGCGAGATCGCGCGGGCCGCCCCGGACGCCGAAGTCGGCTATCAGCAGACGATCGCCGTCGAGCTGCTCACCGCCGTCGAAGGCATGGACCGCAGCGATTCCCTCGCGGTCGCCGGGATCGACGACGAGGGGCGGCGCGACTACGCCGCGGCCGTGGGCGCCTACCGGTCCAGGCTCGACGCCGTCGCCGGAAAGCTGACGGAAAGTAGCCGTCGGACCTACCGCGATCTTGTCGCGAGCGTGGATTGGAGCCGGTTCGGCGCGGTCGAAACCGCGTTGAGCGCGGCCACGCCGCCGCCTGTCGGCCAGGACGCCTGGCGCGCGGCGGCCGGCGTCGTCGGCCGGACCCTCGGCGATCTCGCCGCGCGCCAGATCGAGTACTCGGCGCAGCTCGCGATCGACGGCGGACGCCGGGTGCTGAGCGGCGCCCTCGCCGCCGCCGCGGCGATTTCGCTGCTCGCGGTGGTGGTGATGGCGATCGTCATGCGGCTCGCCGGCCGGCTCCCGATCCCGATCATCCGCTGTCCTTCGCGGCTGGACGCGGCGCCGCTGACCTGGTCACACCTGGTGAGTGATTACGCCGAAAAGAGCACGCTGTTGGCCCACACGAGTCGGCGAAGCGGTCGGGCAGACTTGTCCGGGTGAGTTCCCCGACGGATCTGCGCCCCTACCTGCGTACTTTGGACGCGGAAACGCTGGCGGACCTGCTGCACGCCCAGGCCGAGCGTGACCCTGAGTTACGGCGGGCTCTGGAGAACCGTTTCGCCACCCAGGGGAGTGACGTCGCCGAGGCGCACCGTCTCCTCGACACCGCCGTGCTGGCGAACAACGTCGAGTACGCCGCGAAGGTCGGCTCCGTCCTCGACACGCTTCAGCGGCTTCTCGACGCAGGCAGCCGGGCCGATCTAGCACCGCTCGCCCGCCGGACTGTGGACGACATCAGCGAGATGCTGGAGCAGATCGACGACACCTCGGGCGAGGTCGCGGACCGGCTGGACCGGGCCGTCGAGCTGTACGCGCGGGCCTGCGCGGCCCGTCCGCCGGATCCCGAGAGCCTGGCCGCCTGGATCCTCGAAGTCGAGTTCGACGGGCCCGGCTGGCCTGCCATCGAACTGGCCGACTTCGCCTCTGCATTGGGAGAAAAGGGAATCGCGCGGATCAAGTCCACTGTGGACAAGGTGCTGGCGGAGCAGCCGTCCGGTGCGAAACGCGAGACGGCCGAGCGGTTGCGCGAGGAACTGGCGGAGGTGTCCGGCGACGTCGACGCGCTCGTCGCGATCCTCGCCGCCAAACCGCCGCGGGTGGACGTCAGCCTCAAGATCGTGCGCGTCCTGCGCGCGGCGGGGCGGCACAGCGAGGCCATCGCGCATGCGGCGCGGGCGCTCACGTACGACAAGAAGGAAGAGCCGCCACCGCCGGAGCCGGAGCCGGTTCCCTTTTCGCGCAAGGAGTTCGACGAGAATCCCACGGCCGCGACGTACCTCGCCCTGCGCGAGGAGTCGCTGGAAACCGGGCGCTGGGTCGCCCAGCGGAAGACCGCGCTGGCCCGTCTGCGCGAACTCGCCGCCGGAAGCACCCAGGCCGCCGACGAACTCGTCCGCGCGTTGCTCGGCGAGGATCGCGTTGACGAGGCTTGGCGGGCGGCGGTGCGGTTCGAAGCCTCTTTGCCGGTGCGCGTCGAACTCGCGGACGCGCGTTCCGTCGCCCATCCGGCCGAAACCATTCCCGTGTATCGGGACCATGTCGAAGAATTGATCACGCGGAAAGACCCGAACTCCTACCGCGAGGCGGCCCGGCAACTGCGCAAACTGCGCACGGTGCACAAAAAGGCCGGTATGGCTGAAGAATTCAGCTCGTATCTCGGCACATTGGTGGAAATACACAAACGCAAGACCCGGCTGATCGCCGAGGTCAAAGCGGCGAGAATCGCCATTCCCAAAACCGTAACCGCGCCCGTCGGCGGTCGTTATTCGGAGTGAACCGAGGAAACCCGGCGAAGAAGGTCGAAGTCGCGGTGGTCCTGTAACCGGTTTCCGCCCGCGTCCTCCCCGCGGACGGGACCCGTGTTCCGCGCCCGGGACCACCGCGACGAGCCCGATCGGGTCCGCGTGAAAACATGTCGCCATGAGTCCGGTCAGCCGTGCCCGCAAGAAGGCAGCCCAGCCCTCCACTCCGAGTGTGACGGGCCTCTTCAAGGACGTCCTCCGGGACTTCTCGACCCTTGGCGCCGAACCCGAGGTGCTCGACGTCGAGCTGCTGACCTCCGAGGTGCTCGGCCAGTGGTGGGAGATCGAGGTCGAGGAGGACGAGACGCCGCTGGGCCTGGAGCTCATCGCGTTCGCCGAGCGGAAGATCACCCCCGCCGCGGCCGCGCTGCTCGCCGGATTGCGCGTCTTCGCCGAGACCGAGGAAGAGCGCGAGGCGGCCGCCGCGGCGCTGAACACCGTGCTGGGCCGCGGGATCCCGGAGCCGGAGTGGGTGGGAGACCTCGCCGCGGTGACCGTGGGGGACTGCTGGCGCACCGGCGACGTCTTCGGTGACGAGTCCTCCCTGCTCTGCGTCTTCACCCGCGGCGGTGTCGAGCACGGCCTGCTCGCGCTGGTCGACTTCACCGAGGGCGGCCGGATCCGCGACGTCGTCGTGGTCGACAAGCCGCAGGACGTGCTGGCCGAGATGCGCCAGCAGGCCGCCGACGATCCGGAGCTGGTGACGCTGGAGCGGGTCCTGCCCGAGCGCGCCCACCAGCTGCTCGCGGACGGCCTCGCCGCGACGGACGTCGTCGAAGAACCCGACGTCAGCGAGGATTACGCGCGGTTCCACGCGCTCGCGCTGGCCTGGATCCGGGCGATGCCCGCGCCGGAACCGTCGCCCGAGATCTCCGAATGGCCCGAGCAGGTCCGCGAAGAGGTCGTCGCCGACTTCATCGGCTCCGGGCTCGTGGAGGACACGGACGCGACGCGGTTCTACGCGCGCCTGCTGGTCGACTACGGCTGCGAGACCGAGCCGGGCAGCCCGCTGCGGGTCGGTCCCGAGAAGCTCGCCCGGTTCCTCGAGTCGCTGCTGGACGGCGAGTTCGAGATCGACGAGGCCTACGAAGACGCGCTGGAGCCCGCCCTGCTCGGCTGGGTCACCTGGGCCGCCGACCGCGCCGGGCTCCCCGAGGCCGCGCGGGTGGCGCTGCTGGAGAGCGCGACCGAGTTCCTGGAGGAGTTCGCGCAGGACGAGGATTCGGCGCTGGACGTCTACTTCGACGGTTCGGAAGGGATCGAGGACCCGGCGGAACTCGCGGACGCCCTGGCGCGCCGCATGTTCGCCGTCCCGACGGTCTACGCGGAGATCGGCGACGAAGAGCTGGAACTGGAGCCCGCCGACCCCGAACAGCGCCGCCTGCTGGTGATCGGCGAGCACCCCGAGTACCACGAGGCGCTGGCCGAGGAGACCTTCGACGGCGAGCCGAGGATGCGGCTCGCGCTCAAGACCACGATCGTCGACCAGCTCTGGGACGACGAGCCCGCCGAGGTCTGGCAGGCCGTGCGGCGGCTGAGCGAGACCGGGCAGGAGCGTGAGGAGATCTTCGATCGCCTCATCGACGCGCTGTCCGCTCAGCTCGCCGAAGCGGGCGAACACGAGATGGATTACGACGTCGACGACTACCGGAAGGCGCTCGGCGAGCTCTGAGCGCCGGAGGCTCAGCTCAGCGGAGCCGCGGGGGAGCCCTTGGTCTCGGTGACTTGGGGCTTCTTCCGGCGGCGGTCCCCCCGGGCGTCGTCGAAGTCGACGACGAAGGCGCCGGCCGCCATGGCCACCAGGAGTGCGAGTCCGAGAATCGAGCCGACCCAGGTCAGGATGATCGAGAACATCGTGAGCCTCCTCCCTGCTCAAGGTCTGTTCGAGACCTCTTGTTCCCCTGACACAAGGGTCGCCGTGGGGGGCTGTAGCCGGTATCGGCCAACCGGTTACACGTACTGAGCGTGGATCGGCCGATCGGCCGAGGAAAGCCGCTCGGCGACAGCGGTGCGCGACGGGAACGCACCGTTGCCTCGCAGGTGGTGCGAAGGTTGCTGCTTGTGAGGGAACGGCGGGGAGCGGGAAACCCTCGAGCGTCCGGTTACGCGGTGTGCTCGCTCAGAGCTTGCGCAGGCGGACCCGGTTGATCGTGTGGTCGGCGTCCTTGCGGAGCACGAGGGTCGCCCGGGGCCGGGTCGGCTTGATGTTCTCCATCAGGTTCGGCTCGTTGATCGTGTGCCACAGGTGGCGCGCCTCGGCACGGGCCTCGTCGTCCGGGAGGCCGGCGAAGTGGTGGAAGTGCGACGCGGGATCCGCGAAGGCCGTGTGCCGCAGCTTGAGGAAGCGCTCGATGTACCAGCGTTCGATGTCGGTCGTCGGTGCGTCCACGTAGATCGAGAAGTCGAACAGATCGGACACGGTCAGCCGGGGGCCGGGCTGGAGGACGTTCAGCCCTTCGAGGATCAGGATGTCGGGCTGCTGAACGACCTGTTCCTCGTCGGGAAGGATGTCGTAGGCGAGGTGCGAGTACACCGGCGCGCTGACCCGTTCGGCACCGGACTTCACCTCGGTGACGAACCGCAGCAGCGCCCGCCGGTCGTAGCTCTCCGGGAAACCCTTGCGGTGCATGATCCCGCGCCGGACGAGTTCCGTACGCGGGTAGAGGAACCCGTCGGTGGTGACCAGGTCGACCCGGGGGTGGTCCGGCCAGCGGGCGAGCAGCGTGCGCAGGATGCGCGCGGTGGTCGACTTGCCGACGGCGACGCTTCCGGCGATGCCGATGATGTACGGCACCTTGGTGCCCCGGCTGTCTTCACCGAGGAACGTGGTGGTGGCTTCGTACAACCGCTGCCGGGCGGCGACCTGGAGATTGATCAGCCGGGAGAGCGGGAGGTAGACCTCGGCGACCTCGGCCAGGTCGACCTGTTCACCGAGACCGCGCAGCCGCAGCAGTTCCGCGGCGGTCAGCGGCAGGGGAGTCGACCTGCGCAACTCTCGCCACTGCTCACGGTGCAGCTCGACGTAGGGACTGAGCTCACGGACCCGCGGCATCGCACACTCCTCGCCCGTCGCCTGCGCTGGCGCCGTACAAAACCGTGTTGACGAGTTCTCGGCGGGTGAACGTGCCTCGAACCGGATGAAGCCGCTTTAACGGTAGGGCTTACGGCTCGTGAACGCGCTGCGATGTGATGTAGCCCGCTTCGGGGCGTTACCGTCCGTTACGGGGACGGCCGGGCGTGAAGACCTCGTCCCAGGCCGCGGCGACCTGCCGGGCGCAGGACGCGGGGGCGACCCCGCCGACGCCGGTACCGAGCCCCGGCATCGCGATCGTGTGCACGAGATCACGGACGCGGCCCTGGTCGAGGCTGGCGTCGCGCCACTGCTGGAACACCGCGCGGGCGGCGAGGTACGGGTGCACGGTGTCGCGCGGGAGGCGTTCGCCGGGTTCCCGCATGGTCGGCGCGCTGATCAGCCAGGCGGGCTCCGCCTCGCCGGTCGGCACGATCACCGCTTCGCCGATCGGCAGCTCGCCGCCGTGGTAGGCGAGGACGGCGCTGCGGACGTTCTGCTCGACGCCGGGGTACGCGCGGGCGTAGACGGCGTCGATGCCGCCCCGCATCCAGCCGTAGGAGTTCGCTGGGCTGACGACGGCCTGCGCGACGACGTCGAGCACGGATCCGCGGTGCACGAAGACCCGGCCGTCCACGGTGTCCGCGACGGTCGTCCAGGCTTGGGCGAGCAGGTCATCGACGGCGCACAGCACCAGCTCCGGAGTGGGATGGTCCGGCACGGGAGCGAAAGAGGCGCCGACATCCTCGTGGCCGGTGTGCGTGCCCGGTTCGGCGGTCACGCCCTAAGCATGGCAAAAAAAGCCACCTGGCGTAACCGGCGCGCGTACCGGCTGTCCGAGTGAAAGTCGCCACCCGCGCCGTGCGTAATCTGGCGGGGTGTCACGGATCGCCTACTTCGGCCCCCAGGGAACCTTCACCGAACAGGCCGCGCGACGGCTCGCCTCCGGTGAGGAGCTGATCCCCGCGGAGACCATCCCGGCGGCACTGGCCGCGGTGCGCTCGGGCGCGGCCGACGCGGCCTGCGTCCCGATCGAGAACTCGGTGGAGGGCGCGGTCACCGCCACCCTCGACAGCCTGAGCGAGGCCGAGCCGCTGGTCGCGGTGGCGGAGGTGCTGCTGCCCGTCCACTTCAGCGTGCTGACCAGGCCGGGCACGACCGAGATCCGCACCGTGGCGAGCCATCCGCACGCGCTCGCGCAGGTTCGGCACTGGGTCGAGGCGAATCTGCCCGGCGCTCATCCGGTCGCGACGTCCTCCACGGCTGCGGCCGCGGTCGCGGTGGCCGAGGGCGAGTTCGACGCGGCCGTCACCGCGCCGGTCGCGGTCGAGCACTATCCGCTGGAGGTGCGGGCCACCGAGGTCGCCGACGTCCGCGACGCCAAGACCCGGTTCCTGCTGGTCCGCGCTCCCGGTGAACTGCCGGAGCCGACCGGGGCCGACCGCACGTCGATCGTCGCCGCCGCCACGAACCGGACCGGTGCCCTGGCGGAACTGCTCACCGAACTGGCGGTCCGCGGGATCAACCTGACCAAATTGGACGCCCGGCCGACCAGGAACAACTTCGGCGAGTACCGCTTCTTCATCGACTTCGAGGGACACGTGTCCGAGCCCCGGATCGGCGACGCGCTGGCCGCGTTGCGCCGTCGGTGCCGCAACGTGCGGTTCCTCGGCTCCCACCCGCGCGCGGACAACGGCAGGACCGAGGTCGAGCCGGGCGCCGCGAACGAGGACTTCACCGAGGCGATCGACTGGGTCGCCGCGGTTCGGAAGGGAGCACAGGCGTGAAACTTCTCCTCGTCCGCCACGGCCAGACCGACGGCAACGTCCGCGGCGCGCTCGACACCGCGCTGCCCGGGCCGCCGCTCACCGAGCTGGGCCGCGAGCAGGCGCGGGACCTCGCGACGCGGCTCGACGGCGAGCCGATCGTCGCGGTCTACGCCTCGCAGGCGGTCCGCGCCCAGCAGACCGCCGCGCCGCTGGCCGCCAAGCTCGGCCTCGACGTCCAGGTCCTCGACGGCGTGCACGAGGTCGCCGCGGGCGAGCTCGAAGGCAAGACGGACAAGGACTCGATCACCACCTACATGAGCGTCGTGCGCCGGTGGACGCTCGGCGAACTCGACCCGCCGATCCCCGGCGGCGAGACCGGCGCGCAGGTCCGCGCCCGGCTGCTCGACGCGGTCGCCCGGCTGCGCGCCAAGCACGAGCAGGCCGACCCCGACGGCACGGTGGTGCTGGTGAGCCACGGTGGCGCGATCCGGCTCGGCGGCGAATGGCTCGCCGGGAACGTGACCGCCGAGATCGCCAACCAGGGCCTCATCCCGAACACCGGCGTCGTCGAGCTCGTCGGGACCGCCGACGGCTGGACGTGCCTCACCTGGGCGGAAACCCCCGTCGAACCCTGACGCGATAACGGACATTTTGCGCGGACTGCGTGCCCGATTGATGTCGTTATGTCCGACCAGACTGGAGGCCGCACTCGGGTGTTCCGCCGCTGATCACGCGAGTTCCGCCTTCGATCACGTGAGTGCGGTCTCATGGCCGCCGGTCACGTGGGGAGGCGTCCTTCACCGCGTTTGCCTCCACCCCCGCCGGGGAACACAGCACACAAGATCGATTAACACCTTGTGGGGAATTAACCGGTGGGGCGCAACCTCGTCGGCGGACGACACGTCTACTGGACGGTGGGTCACCCGGATACAGGGAGGCGAATGACCATGGTTCGTTCGAAGTTGATCTCCATCGGCGGTCTCGTCGCGGGTACCGCCGGGCTGCTGTTGGCCAGCGCGTGCGGTTCGGGGACCGAACCCGTCGCGCAGAACACGTCCGCGTCACCGTCGAGTTCGGCGCCGGACACCTCGGTGGCGCCCAGCGCGACTTCTTCGGCTTCGACGCCGACGCCGCAACCCGCCCAGCCGCCCGCGCAGGCTTCGAAGAATGACGGGCTCTGCAAGGCCGGCGACGTCAAACTGTCCATCAAGGACAGCGACGCCGCCGCGGGAACGGTGTACCGGAAGCTCGTCATCACCAACGCGAGCGGGCACCCGTGCACGATCCAGGGCTTCCCTGGTATCTCCTACGTGACGGGCGCCGACGGTCACCAGGTCGGTGAGGCCGCGTACCGCGACGGCGCCAAGGGCGACCCGGTGCAGCTGGCCAACGGCGAGAGCGCGATCGCGGACGTCGGTTTCGCGAACGTCCGCAACTACCCCGAGGAAGTCTGCAAGCCGGTCGAGACCAGGGGCCTGCGGGTGTACCTGCCGCAGGAGACGGCGTCGAACTTCCTGGCGGTGCAGGGACTCGGCTGCACCGGGAAGATCTCGGGCAACCAGCTGACCGTGAAGACCGTCCACAAGGGCTAGAGCTGGGTGCAGAGCTGTTCGGCCTGCACGAGGTGCCGCTGTCCCGAGATCTGGTTGAAGTGCAGGCTGAACACCATCCTGCTGACGCCGTCGATGTGCTCGGCCAGCGGCCGGTAGGTGTCGTTGGCGGCGGCCGCCGCGGCGGAGAGTTCGCGCGCGGCCGTCATCCGGTGCAGGACCTCGGGCGCAAGGACCGCCACGGTCTGGTCGCCGGGGGCGGAGTCGGTGGTGTCGGGGATCGTGCCGACCCTGGCCAGCGCCGAGCACGCCGCCTGCGCGTCTTCGAGTGCACCCGCGTTGACGCCCGAGAGCGCCCAGAGCATGCCGATCACGCCGCCACCGATCACGAAACCGGCGACTGCGGTGAGCACTTGCGGGCGTCTGGAAGGTTCTGTCGTCCCCACGCCGGCCTCCGGCACCAGTGTCTGCTGCATCGCGGACCTCTCCCCGTCACCCGTGGCGGTGATGGGCTATTTCAGCACCAAAGACCTTGGTTTTCACCGGTCTTGGTGGAGAACCCGCTCCTCCGTGGCCGATTCGTCATCGAAGGCTCCGGGCCGTAACGAGACGAACGCGAAACCGGCTACGCCGAACAGCAGAAGCCCGGACGTGAGGAACGTCCGGGCCGCGGAACCGAGGGCGTGGGTGAGGACGCCGCCGAGCAAGGCGCCGACCGGGATCGCTCCCCAGACGACGGTGCGCCACACGCCCAGCACCCGGCCGAGCAGGTCGCCGGGGACGAGGGTGTGCCGTGCCGTCCCGAGCACGATGTTCACCGCGACGACGGCCGCCGCGAACAGGCCGAACAGCGCCGCCCCGGCCACCGGCGAACTCGTCAGGCCCATGCCGGTGAACGCCGCTCCGCAGCAGGCCGTCCCCCAGAGGAGCACCGCGCGACGGCTGGACACCTTCACCAGCCGCGGGGCGACGGCCGCGCCGAGCAGACCACCGATGCCGCCGACGAACGCGAAGAGCCCGAAGGCCGCTTCGCTGAGATGCAGGTACTCGATCGCGTACAGCACCAGCTGTGCCTGCGCGAGTTCGCTGACCAGGCTGATCGCCCCGGCGAGGACGACCAGGCGCAGCACCAGCCTGCTCCGCTTCAGCCAGCGGAAACCCTCCGCCAGTTCGGTGCGGAGGTCGGTGGTGGCGCGCTCGGCGGAGCGCGGCCGGTAGCTCCCGGCGAGGCCGAGCAACACGACCGCCGCGATCGCGAAGCCCACCGAGTTGAGCAAGAACGGGAAGGTCGCGAAGAGCGCGAAGGTGGCGCTGCCGACCGGTCCGCCGAGGAAGGTCTGGCCGACGATCTCGCAGGCTTGGAGCTTGCTGTTCGCGCCGTCGAGCGAACCCTCGCCGACGACCGCCGGGATGAGCACGTTCGCGGCGCTGTCGGCGACCACCTCCGCGAAGCCGATGAGCAGGGCGGCGGCGTAGACCATCCAGATCGTCACCCCGCCCGCGGCGACCAGCGCGGCCGTCCCGCCGACGACCACCGCGCGGGCGCCGTTCGCGAGGATCATCGCCCGCCGCCGGTCGACGCGGTCCAGCAGCGCGCCCGCCGGGAGCGCGAACAGCAGCCACGGTAGGAACTGGGTCGCCGAAAGGCCGGCGATGAGCAGTGGGTCCCGGGTCAGGGTGACCGCGAGCAGCGGGAACGCGACCTTGCCGATCCCGTCGCCGAGGTTCGACGCCGCGCTGGACGCGAGCAGCCAGCGCAACCGCCGGTCGCTCCTCCTTCGCACCGTCGACTCGGCCATGCACCGTCTCCCCAGGCATTCGCCGGCGAAGACCGGCGACAACGTGTCGAAAAGTTTAGCGGGGCTGTCGCCCAAAGTGGCGGGGTTGTTACACGCAGTTAAGAATCCGGAGAACCCTTGGTGCTCCACGCACAAAAATCACCCACCATGCCACCGGTGGCGCGGAATCCGTCGCGAGGAGAGCAAGGGACCTTTGCTATCACGTGCGCGGCGGTTCACCCCCAGCCGAGTTCGTGCAACCGCTCGTCGTCGATGCCGAAATGGTGCCCGACCTCGTGCACCACCGTGATCAGCACCTCCTCGACGACGTCTTCCTCGGTGTCGCACATCTGCAGCAGCGGACGCCGGTAGATCGAGATCCGGTCGGGCAGCACCCCTCCGTACTCGTGGGTCCGCTCGGTCAGCGCGACTCCGTGATAGAGCCCGAGGATCGTGGGCGACTCCTCGTTGAACTCCTCGACGAGCACCACGACGTTGTCCATGGCGTCCGCGAATTCGGGTGGGAGCTCGTCCAGCGCCTCCGAAACCAGCTCTTCGAAACGCTGCTGGGTCATCTCGACGGGCATGCGATCACCCTCCGGTCTTCGGGGGCGAGGAGGACGACGGCGGCGGGGCCTCGCCGTTGCCGACCTTGACGCTCCCGGTGACCGGCGCCAGCCCCTTGTTGTCCGGAAGGACCGCGGCGACCTTGCAGTTCACCAGCGTGGACCCGGCGTCCCAGCTCTCCTGCTCGCGGACGTCCCAGCTGAGGATGAGCTTCTTCGCCGCCAGATCCGCGTTGCCGGTGTACTCCTGCGAAGCCGTCGAGCATTCGGTGTCGAGCCAGGTGTTCTGCTGCTCCTGTGAGGGGTAGCCGTCCTTGAACTTCGTCTTGAGGTCGAGCGTCGCGATGATCTCGTACGAATGCGTCTGCGCGCAGTCGATCGGGTCGCCGAAGCTGTTGTTGAGCAGCGCGAGACAGGTGCCCGGCTCCCACACCGCCGACTGGTCCTGCTCCTTGGCGGGCCCCTTGGTCGGCTGCAGCTTGCCGCCTTGCCCCGCCCATTGCAGACCGCACCGCAGCTGCCGGTCGCCGTCGGCCCACTGCGCGGGCGTCGGCCGGAGCAGGTTCATGCTCAGCTTGCCGTAGGGATCGAGGTTGCGGCCGAGGTACGGCTTGACGTCGATCGTGCAACGCGAGCGGGAGATCTCCTGCCACTGCTCCAGGTTCGGGCTCGGCACCCCCGGCGGGTACTGCGCGCCGATGTCGACGATGCTGGTGACCTCGAACAGATGGGACTCCGCGCACGGCACGCGCCGCGCGTCGGTGGCGTCCGGGTTGTTCCAGGTCAGGCAGGTGCCAGGGGGAGATTGGAACGCCTCGGCCGCGGCGGGCGACAGTTTGGGGGCGCCGCCGCCCGCACCGCCCTCCGGGCCCACGTTCCACGAAAACGCCACACTCAGCGAAAGCGCGATGATCGCGCCCGCGAACACACCGGCCATGACGAGCCGGGTGCGCAGGGTGCTCAGCGCGTTTCGCGGATCACGGAACCGCTCGGCCTGTTGAGACATCCACTCCATGATGCCCGCGCCGCACGTAAGGTGCGCGTACCGGGTGGTTAGTGTTGGACACGAGTTCGGGCCGGCGGGCGATTACGGAGCTTCGATGACGCAGGATGACAACCAGGGGCCACAGGTGCCACCGTCCGAGGGACGCTTTCCCCCCGAGGGCGCATCGGCACAGCAGCCGCCCAGGCGCGGCACCATGCGCTTCCAGGACAGCAGCACGCAGGCGCGGCAGCCGTCGCTGGCCGAGCAGCGGGCACGCCAGCAGGCGCTGGCGGAACAGCAGCGCCAGGAGGCACTCGCGGCGGAGGCCGCTCACGCCGCCGAGAAGAAGTCTTCGACCAAGAAGAAGCTCCTGATCGGCACGGGCGTGACCGTCGGCCTGGTCGGGCTGGTCGCGACGTTCTATTCGGTCGCGAAGCCGCGGGAGGTCACGGCCGTCTGCGCGGCCAAGGACACCGAGATCATCAGCGACGACCAGAACTGCGACGAGCGGTACGTGACGTCGCACGGCGGCTACCACTCCGGTGGCTTCTTCTTCATCCCGATCGGCGGCGGGCGGTACGACAGCTACCGCTACAACTACGGCGGCACCGGGACCATCGGCCAGCGTGTGTCGGGTGGTTCGTACACCGCACCGTCGAACGCGAACGTCCGGACGAAGTCGGGCTCGACCGTCCAGCGCGGCGGGTTCGGCATCAGCGGCAAGAGCGGCTCCGGCGGCAGCGGCAAGAGCGGGGGCTCGTAGGTGTACCGGGATTCCAAGCCGCCCCGGCGGGACTGGCAGAACATCGTCGAAGAGCAGGGGCTGGTCTTCGGCACGCCCGCGCGCGACGGCTCCGGCAAGTCCCGGCCGTACTGGGACGAGTCGGTCCACTACGTCTTCGACATGGACGAGATCCTGTCGGTCGAGGCGGACGTCGAACTGCTGCACTCGATGTGCCTCGAAGCGGTCGACAACGTGATCACCACCGAGCAGTACCACCGCTTCGGCATCCCGGAGTGGGTCTGGCCGCATATCGCGGAGTCGTGGAAGCGGCAGGATCCGCACGTCTACGGCCGGTTCGACCTGCGCTACGACGGCAAGAGCCCGGCGAAGCTGCTCGAGTACAACGCCGACACCCCGACCTCGCTGCTCGAAGCCGCGGTGCTGCAGTGGCATTGGAAGACCGCGGTCTTCCCCGAGGACGACCAGTGGAACTCCATCCACGAGAAGCTCGTCGAGCGCTGGGGCGAACTCGCCGACAAGCTGCCCTCGAACGAACTGCACTTCACCTGGTCTTCGGCCGATCCGTCCGGTGAGGACCACGTCACGACGGCGTACCTGCAGGAGACCGCGGCCGAGGCCGGGCTCGACACCGTCGGCCTGTCGATCGAGGAGATCGGCTGGGACCCGGTGCTCAAGCGGTTCGTCGACCTCGAAGAGGCGCAGATGGCGACCGTGGTGAAGCTCTACCCGTGGGAATGGGTGGTCGACGAGGAGTTCGGCCGCTTCGCCGTGGAGACCATGCCGCGCACGCTGTGGGTCGAGCCGCTGTGGAAGATGATCCTCTCCAACAAGACGCTGCTCGCGATCCTGTGGGAGAACTACCCGGGGCATCCGAACCTGCTGCCCGCCTTCGCCGACGACCCCGGTCTGCTGACCGAGTACGTCCGCAAGCCGAAACTCGGCCGCGAGGGCGCGAACGTGCAGATCGTCGCCACCGGCTACGAGACGCAGACCGACGGGGTCTACGGCGCGGAAGGGTACGTCTACCAGGCGTTCGACCCGCTCCCGGAGTTCCAGGGTTACCGGCCCGCGCTCGGCGCGTGGATCGTCGGGGACCAGGCCGCCGGTCTCGGTATCCGCGAGACCGCGGGACTCGTCACGGACGACGGTGCGGCGTTCGTCCCGCACCGCATCGTCGAGTCGTGATAGAAGCAACCGCACAAACCTGACATTTCCTGACTTCTGGAGAACCCCTGTGACCACCACCCTTGCGCTGTCCGACACGTTCGGCTCCGACCTCGTGCGAGGGATCGGCGCGATCCTGCTGTACGGCGTCGTCGGCCTGCTGATGATGTTCGCCGGGTTCTGGGCGATCGACTGGACCACGCCCGGCAAGCTGTCCCAGCTGGTCACCCGCGGTCTGCCGAACGCGGTCATCGTCACCGCGTCGGGCCTGCTGTCGATGGCGTTCATCATCGTCGTGGCGATCGCGAACTCCGCCAGCGACCTCACCGAGGGCCTCATCACCTCGCTGGTCTACGGCCTGCTCGGGATCATCGTGCAGGTGGCCGCCGTCCGGCTGCTGGAGTGGGCGACCCGGATCGACATCCGCTCGACCATCGAAAGCGAGAAGTTCGCCCCGGCCAGCGTCGTGGTGGCCTCCGCGCACCTGGCCCTCGGCCTCATCGTGGCCGTTGCCATTTCGTGATTTCCTGACGTACTGAAAACGGCATAGGCGCACGATTCCCACTAACGTGGGAGTCGTGCGCCTTTTAAGGACACCGGACGACCGGTTCTCGGACCTGCCCGATTTCGACTTCGAACCGCGCTACGCGGAGCTCGTCGACCTTCACGGCGGCGTGATCAGAGTGGGATACGTGGAGGCCGGACCCGAGGACGGACCGCCCGTTCTCCTGCTTCACGGCGAGCCGACCTGGTCCTACCTCTATCGCAAGGTCATCCCGGTGCTCGCCGACGCCGGGCTGCGCGCCATCGCGCCCGACCTGGTCGGCTTCGGCCGCTCCGACAAACCCGGCGACATGGTCGACCACACCTACCAGCGGCACGTCGAGTGGATGCGCGCGTTCGCCGTCGACGTCCTCGACCTGACCGACGTCACCCTGGTCGGCCAGGACTGGGGCGGCCTGATCGGCCTGCGGCTGGTCGCCGAGAACCCCGACCGCTTCGCCAGGATCGTCGCGGCCAACACCGGCCTCCCCACCGGCGACACCGACATGCCCGAGCTCTGGCACAAGTTCCGCGACGCCATGGAGAACGCCCAGGTCATCGACATCGGGCGGTTCGTCCAGTCCGGTTGTCAGACCAAGCTGTCCGACGAGGTCCGCGCCGCCTACGACGCGCCCTTCCCGAACGAGATGTACAAGGCCGCGCCGCGCGCGATGCCGTCCCTGGTGCCGATCACCCCGGACGATCCGGCGTCGGCCGCCAACCGGGCCGCGCTGAAGGTGCTGTCCGAACTGGACAAGCCGTTCCTGGTCTCGTTCTCCGACGGGGACCCGATCACCGCGCCGTGGGGCCTCGAACTGCGGGGCTCGATGCGCGGCGCCCGCGAACTGGAGCATCCGACGATCACCGGCGCGGGTCACTTCCTGCAGGAGGACGCCGGCGGGCGGCTGGGCGAGGTCATCGCCCGTTTCGCCCGCTCCTGAACGCTAGGAAAGGACCGTTCCTTGCAAAATTTGCAAGGAACGGTCCTTTCCTAGCGTTCGTCAGGACACCGCGGCCAGCGCGTCCACGATGATCCCGAGGCCCTCCGCGGCCTCTTCGGCGGTCAGCGTCATCGGCGGCGCGATCCGCAGCACGTTGCCGTGCAGCCCGCCCTTGCCGATCAGCAGCCCGCGCGCCTTGGTCTCCTCCATCATCCGCGCCGCGGCGCCCGGGTTCGGGGTCATGCCGCCCGGCTCGACCAGCTCGACACCGATCATCAGGCCCTTGCCGCGCACGTCCCCGATCAGCGGGTTCCCCGCCGCGCGCAGGCCGTCGAGCAGTTCGTTGCCGCGGGCCAGCGCGTTGGCCTGCAGGTCGTGGTCGGCGATGTGGTCGAGCACCGCGGCCGCGCCCGCCATCGCGACCGGGTTGCCGCCGAAGGTCGAGATCGAGTTCGCGGTCAGGCAGTCGACGAGGTCGCCGCGCGCCACGAGACCACCGATGGCGAGGCCGTTGCCGAGCCCCTTCGCGAAGGTCATCGCGTCGGGGACGACGTCGTGCGCCTGGATCCCCCAGTAGTGTTCCCCGGTCCGTCCCCAGCCGGTCTGGACCTCGTCGGAGATGAACAGGATCCCGTACTGGTCGAGGACCTCCTTCATCGCCTTGAACAGGCCGTCCGGCGGTGAGCTGAAGCCGCCGACGCCCTGGATCGGCTCGGCGATCATGCAGGCGACGTCGCCCGAAGTGCCCGTCTCCAGGACGTCCACCAGGTCCGCGACGCACGCGTCGATGTACTCGGTGTCCGAAAGCTCGCGGAACGGGCTGCGGTACCGGTAGCCGCCGTGCACGTAGCTCACCTTCACCGGGCTGAGCGACGACGCCGACCAGCCGCGGTTGCCCGTGATGCCGACCGTCGCGAACGACCGTCCGTGGTACGAGTTCCGCATCGCCAGCACCTGGTTGCTGCGCCGGTACTGGGTGGCGAGCATGAGCGCGGTGTCGTTGGCCTCGGTCCCGGAGTTGGTGAAGAACACCTTCGCGTCGGGGATGCCGGAGAGCTTCGCGATGCGCTCGGCCAGCTCGACCTGCGAGCGGATCAGGTACAGCGTCGACGTGTGCAAGATCCCGGTGTCGAGCTGCTTGCGCACGGCGTCGCTGATCGCCGAGACGTCGTAGCCCATCGAGTTCGTCAGGATGCCCGCGAAGAAGTCCAGGTAGGTGCACCCGGTCGAGTCGATGACCCGGCGGTCCTGCGCGTGCACGATCTCGATCGGCTCGTCGTAGTAGAGCGCCAGCCACGACGGCAGCACCGCCTTGTGCCGCGCCAGCAGGTCCGCATCGGTCATCGGGTTTCTCCGTCCGCAGCAGGGAGATCCCAGTATGGGGAGCGGCCGAAACGGGCGGCAACGATCAGACTGTCGGGTCATCCGCGCGGACCCGCACATTTTGTGCGGCCGCCACGGACTACCCTCTGCATTCGTGATTGACCCCAGGACTCTGCGCGATGAACCGGACGTCGTGCGCGCTTCGCAGCGCGCTCGTGGCGAGGACGAAGGAGTGGTCGACAAGCTGCTCTCCCTCGACTCCCGCCGCCGGTCCTCCATCGCCGCCGCCGACAAGCTGCGCGCCGAGCAGAAGTCGCTGGGCAAGCTCATCCCGAAGGCGCAGGGCGACGAGCGGGCCGAGCTCCTCGCCAAGGCGAAGGAGCTCGCCGCCCAGGTCAAGACGGCCGAGGTCGAGCAGACCGAGGCGTCGGAGGAGTTCGAGCAGCTGCACCGCCTGGTGCCGAACCTCGTCCACCCCGACGCTCCCGAAGGCGGCGAGGACGACTACGTCGTGCTCAAGCACGTCGGCGAGCCGAAGAAGTTCGACTTCGAGCCGAAGGACCACCTCGAACTCTGCGAGGGCCTCGGCGCGCTCGACATGGAGCGCGGCGCGAAGGTGTCGGGCTCGCGGTTCTACTTCCTCACCGGCGTCGGCGCCCAGCTCCAGCTCGGCCTGCTGAACATGGCGATCGCGCAGGCGACCGCGAACGGCTTCACCCCGATGATCACGCCGACCCTCGTGCGGCCGGAGATCATGGCGGGCACCGGATTCCTCGGCGCGCACTCGTCGGAGGTCTACCGGCTGCGCGACGACGACCTGTACCTCGTCGGCACCTCCGAGGTCCCGCTCGCCGGCTACCACGCCGACGAGATCCTCGACCTCGGCAAGGGCGCGAAGCGGTACGCGGGCTGGTCTTCCTGCTACCGCCGCGAGGCCGGTTCGTACGGCAAGGACACCCGCGGCATCATCCGCGTGCACCAGTTCGACAAGGTCGAGATGTTCGTCTACACGCGTCCCGAGGACGCCGAGGCCGAGCACGCGCGCCTGCTGGACTGGGAAGAGCAGATGCTCGCCAAGATCGAGGTCCCGTACCGGGTGATCGACACCGCCACCGGCGACCTCGGCACGTCGGCGTACCGGAAGTTCGACTGCGAGGCGTGGGTGCCGTCGCAGGAGACCTACCGCGAGCTGACCTCGACGTCGAACTGCACGACGTTCCAGGCCCGCCGCCTCGGCATCCGCTACCGCGACGACGACGGCCGCCCGCAGACCGTCGCCACGCTGAACGGCACGCTCGCCACCACCAGGTGGATCGTCGCGATCCTGGAGAACCACCAGCTCGAAGACGGTTCGGTCCGGGTGCCGGAGGCGCTTCGTCCCTTCCTCGGCGGAACCGAGGTGCTCACGCCGACATCGAAGTAGGGTCCGCACCGAGGAGGGACCCCCGATGAACCGCCGTCGCAAGCCGATCACCGCGTTGTTCGCGGCGGTCCTCCTGCTCGGCGGATGTTCCGAGACGATCTCGGGTACGGCGTCGCCGGTGCCCGGCCAGGGGCCGGTGCTCACCAAGGCGGCGCCGTGCTCGTTGCTCACCCCCGAACACGCCGACGCCCTGGCGCTCAAGCAGCCGGGTGTCGAGACGAAGGGCAACCAGGCACAGAAGCTCCCGCCGATGTGCCTGCTGTCCGAACGCGACGATTCGCCGCGCGGGGTGTCCCTTTCGATCACGCAGAGCGTCGACATCCCGCTGAACGACTTCTACGCCGGTGCCCAGCCGGGGGAGAAGTACGGCATCGGCGGCTTCACCTGGACGCGGTACGCGTCGCCGCTCGGCCCGACGGCCTGCTCCCTGAGCACCGAACTCGGGCCGTCCTCGTTCGTCGAGCTCGGCAGCGAGACCCAGACGGGCGCGCCCGAGTCGACGGCCTGCGATCTCGCGCTCGCCGCCGCCCCCGCGATCGCCTCGAGGCTGCCCGGCGGCGTGCCGGACCCGAAGATCGTCGCGCCGCCGGGACAGAAGAAACCCGAGCCTTCCGGCCCGTTGCTGCAGGCCGACCCGTGCACGCTGCTGAAGCCCGACGAAGCCGCGAAGCTGGCCATCGCCCAGGGCACCCCGGTCGATCCGGCAAACCTGGCCAATCCCGAGGACAAGGGCTGCGAGTGGAAGGACTCCGACGGCGACAAGGGGCAGCGTCCGCTGAACGTGACGTTCTTCCCGTCGACGGCCGTCGCCGACGTCGCCGGACTCCAAGGCACCCCCGAAGAGACCGACCTCGCGGGTCGCAAGTGGACGGTCCGGTCCGACGCCGCCACGAAGTACTGCACGGCCGCGCTGCCGATCACCGCGACGTCCACCGTGAAGGTGTCCAGCGGCCACTGGGACGACGAGACGAAAGCCTGTGACCTGCTGCGGGCCGCGCTGCCGACGGTGAGCGCCGCGCTGCCCGCCGGTTCGTGAACGGCGGCCGCGCACAAGTAGTGTGCGAGCCGATGAGGAGGGGACGCATGCGGTTTCGGAACTCGCTCGCGATCGGGCTGGCGGTGCTGACGCTCGGCGGCTGCACGTCGACGATCGCCGGTACGGCCTCGCCGGTGCCCGGACAGGGACCCGTGATCACGAAGGCCGAGCCGTGCAAACTGCTCTCGGAGGAACACGCGAACGCGCTGGGAGTCACCTATCCCGGAGCGGAGCGCCCCGCCAAACCCGAACAGAAGGTGCCCGCGGTCTGCCGGTTCCGCGAGCTGGAGGGCGTGCGCAAGGCGTCGAGCCTCGAGGTCGCGTTGAGCAAGGACCTGTCCGTGAACGAGTACATGAACGGCGCCCAGCCCGGCGAGAAGTTCGGCATCGGCGGCTTCACCTGGACGCGGTACGCCACCATCCTCGGGCCGACCTACTGCTCGCTGAGCACGGAGCTCACGCCGGACTCGTTCGTGGAGATCTCCAGCGAGAGCCCCGACCGCACCGAGGGCAACGCGTGCGACCTCGCCAAGGCGGCGGCCCCGGCCGTGGCGTCGAAGCTGCCGGGCGGGGAGCAGAACCCGCAGATCACCGCCCCGCCGGGGCAGAAGCCCGCCGAGCCGGGCGGTCCGCTCGTGAGCACCGACCCGTGCGCCATGCTCAAGCCCGAGCAGACCGCCCAGCTGCGGCTCGCCCCCACCGGCGAACCGATGAAGTCCACCTCGGATCCGAACCAGGTCGGCTGTGAATGGGCCGATACCGACGGCGAAAAGGGCGAAAAGGCGCTCGACCTCTGGTTCTACCCGGCGACGGCGATGGACGAGACTCCGACGCTGATCTCGCAGGGCGAACCGCAGGACTTCGAGTCGGGCGGTCGCAAGTGGAAGATCTACACCGAGTCGGGCAGCAAACTGTGCGCGGCGGGTATCGCGATCACCGCGACGTCGACGGTGGCGATCATCGCGGGCAACCTCGACGACCCCGCGAAGGCGTGCGAAGTGATCAAGGCCGCGGTTCCGCTGCTGAACACGAACCTGCCGCCGTCGTCCTAGGACACGGCCTGGCCGGTCACCTCGTCGGCGATGTGCTTCGCGATCTCCAGCGCGCTGGTCGCCGCCGGTGAGGGCGCGTTGAGGACGTGCACCTGGTTCCGCGCGGTCTCGATCAGGAAGTCGTCGACGAGGGCGCCGTCCGGGCGCAGCGCCTGTGCCCGGACCCCGGAGCCGTGCCGCACGATGTCGTCCTCGGTGACGGCGGGCACGAGCCGCGCGAGGCTTTCGGCGAAGCGGCGGCGGGAGAACGACCGGCGGACCTCGTCGAGCCCGGTCGGGTACGCGTACTTGCGCGCGAGCCGCCAGACGCCGGGGAAACGGGCGACCTCGGCGAGGTCCCTCGCGGAGACATCGCGCCAGGTGTAGCCCTCGCGCCGCAGCGCGAGCACGGCGTTGGGGCCGGCGTGCACGCTGCCGTCGAGCATGCGGGTCAGATGCACGCCGAGGAACGGCAGCGACGCGTCGGGAACCGGGTAGATCAGGCCCCGCACCAGGTGGCGGCGTTCGGGTTTCAGTTCGTAGTACTCGCCGCGGAACGGCACGATCCGCGCGCTCGGGGTGAGCCCGGCGAGCCGGGCGACCCGGTCCGCGTGCAGGCCCGCGCAGTTGACGAGGGCGTCCGCGTGGATCACGTCGTCGCCGGTCGCCACCTCGACACCGCCGGTGCGGCCAGGCCGGATCCCCAGCGCGGGCGTGCCGAGCCGCAGGTCGGCGTCGGACTCGTCGAGCAACCGGACCAGCGCGGCGCAGACGGCGGGGAAATCGATGATGCCGGTGGACTCCACGCGCAACGCGGCGACGCACGAGACCTCGGGCTCGTACTCGCGGGCCTCGCTCGGGGTGATCAGTTTGGCCGGGACCCCGTTGGCCTCCGCGCGTTCGGCGAGCACCTTGAGCGCCGGAAGCTCGGCTTCGGACGTGGCGACGACGAGTTTGCCGCATACCTCGACCGGCACCCCGTACTGCCGCGCGAAGTCCACAATGGACCGATTGCCCGCGGTGGACATCCTGGCCTTGAAGGAACCCGGCTTGTAGTAGAGCCCGGCGTGCACGACGTTCGAGTTGTGCCCGGTCTGGTGGGCCGCCCAGTGCTCCTCCTTCTCGAGCACCGTGACGTCCAGACCCCGTTTGGTCAGTTCCCAGGCTGTGGCGAGACCGACGATCCCGCCCCCGATGACTACGACTGTGCGCACGATCGACCAGGTTACCCGGAGCGCTACCTGACAGCTGTCAGGTTAGGTGGTAGCGTACCTGACCGATGTCAGGTAAGCGGTTGAGCAGGGAAGAACGCCGGGAGTGCATCCTGGCCGCGGCGGCGCGGGTGTTCGCCGCGTCCGGGTACGACGCGGCGGGGATGCGCGAGGTCGCGACCGCGGCGGGGATCAGCACCCCCGTGCTCTACGACCATTTCCCGTCCAAGGCGGCGCTGTACGCCGGTCTGCTGGAGTCCGAAGTGGACAGTCTGCTGGCCGGCTGGGCGGAGCTGCCGCCGTCGGACACCGCCGAGGGCCTGCTGCGCGCCAGGGTGGCGGCGATCTTCGCCTGGATGGAGACGAACGAACGCGGCTGGCGGATGATCTTCGCCGAGACGCCGTCCGACGAAGGCGTCGCCGAGGTGCACCGGCGCGGCCAGGCCAGGTCGACCGCACAGCTGACCGAGGTGTTCGCCCAGATCCCCGGCCTGGCGCTGACCGCGGACCTGCCGCGCGACCGCGCGAACGAAGCGCTCGCCGAAGCGGCGAAGAGCGCGCTGAACGCCATCGCCACCTGGTGGTGGGACAACCGCGACATCCCGCGGGAGCAAGTCGTCGCGCTCACGACGGATCTGTTGTGGCGCGGGCTGGGGAACCTGATCCAGGAGGACCGATGAGCATCGAAACCACCGAGCGGTACCGCCGCGCCCTCGAGACCCGGGACGTGGACCTGGCGCTGAGCGCCTTCGCGCCGGACGTCGTGGTGCACTCACCGCTGACGAGCCGGGTCCGGTTCACCGGGCACGCGGAACTCAGGCCGCTGCTGGAGGTCGCGTACACGCATCTGCGCGACGTCCGGTTCCACACCGACACCGGGGACGGCGAGACGCGGGTCGTCGTCTACACCGCGCGCATCGGCGGCGAGGAGATCGAAGAGGCGGCGGTGCTGAAGATCGGCGAAGACGGGCTGATCACCGAAGTGACGCTGTTCGTCCGGCCGCTGCCCGGGCTCGTCGCGCTGATGGACGCCTTCGGCCCGGACATCGCGCGCCGCAACGGCCGCACCTTCGCGGCCCGGCTGCTCGCGGTGGCCGCGAAACCCCTGCTGGCGATGGTGCGGTCGGGCGACCGGCGCGCCGTCCCGCTCGCCGGGCCTCGCTGACGGACGCTTTTCGCGTGATCAGATGGACGACACGCGTGATCAGGCGGACGACACGCTCGTCGTCCGCCCAATCACGCGTGTCGTCCATACCGTCACGTATGTCGTCCGTCCGGTCACGCGTGTCGTCCATCTGGTCCCGAGAAGAGTCCCTATGGACGATCAGTGCGTGAGGCCGCTGACGGATGTCATGAACGGCCCTTTCCTGACGAAAAACGTCAGGAAAGGGCCGTTCATGACACTTCACGCGGCCACGGCGACCGGAGCAGACTCCTCTTCGGGGTCTTCGAGGACCTTCGGCACCCCGCGCAACGTGAACAGGACGCTCACCGCCAGCACCGCCATCAACCCCGCCGAGCACAGCATCGTCACCTGCAACCCGTCGACGAACGCCAGTTTCGCGTTGGCCAGGACCAAAGCTCCCTGTTCCGGCGGCAGCTTGGCCGCGAACTGGACGGCACCGCCGAGGGTGTCCGAAATCGCCTCCGGCGGCACACCCGGCGGGATGACGAGTTCACTCCGGTACAGCGCGCCGAGCGCACTGCCGAGTACGGCGATCCCCAGCGCCCCACCGAGTTCGGTCGCCGTTTCGGAGATCGCCGACGCCGCGCCCGCCCTGGCCTTCGGCACGACGCCGAGCACCGTGTCCGTCGCGACGGTGAGGATCAGCGCCAGCCCCACGCCGAAGACGATCATCGCCGCCAGCAGATCCGTGTACACGATCGTCACGTCGATGCCCGAGTACAACGCGAACCCGATTGCCGACAGCGCGCAACCCAGCCCGATGGTGATCGCGCGCCCGAAGAGTTTGATCCCCAAGGGCGCGAGCACTCCGCCGACGATCGCGCCGCCCATCCCGGGCAGCCCGGCGAGCCCGGACTTCAGTGGCGACCAGCCCGCCACCAGCTGCAGGTACTGCGCGAACATCAGCGAGACCGCGAGCTGCGCGAACATCGCCAGGATCGTGGTGCCGACGGTCGCCGAGAACGCCCGCCGCGCGAACAACTTCAGATCCATCAGCGGTTCGGCCAGCCGCGGCTGCCGCAGGACGAACGCCAGCAGGCAGCCCAGCCCGAGCACCGCGGCGATAGCGACGTCCCAGTGCCCCCAGCCCTTGTACGCGACTTCCTTGATCGTGTAGACGATCCCGACCATGCCGGCGATCGACAGCAGCACACTGACGACGTCGATCCGGCCCGGGGCTGGGTTCTTCGATTCGGGCAGGATCAGCGCGCCCGCGATCACCATGACCACCACCACGGGCACGTTGACCAGGAACACCGAACCCCACCAGAAATGGTCGAGCAGGAACCCGCCGACGAGCGGCCCCATGCCGAAACCGAGGATCGTCAGCCCGCTCGACACCCCGATCACGGCCGCGCGTTCCTTGCCGGTGAACACGTTCCGCACGATCGAGAGGGTCGACGGCATCAGCGTCGCGGCGGCGACCCCGAGCAGCGCGCGGGCGGCGATCAGGAGTTCCGCCGTCGGTGCGTACGCCGTGATCACCGAAGCGACCCCGAACAGCGACGCCCCGATCAGCAGCAGCTTCTTCCGGCCGACGCGGTCGCCGATGTTCCCCATCGTGATCAGCAGCCCGGCGAGCGCGAAACCGTACGCGTCGGCGATCCACAGCAGTTCCGTCGTCGACGGGTGCATCTGCTCCGAAAGCGACGGCAGCACCAGATGCAGCACGGTCAGATCGATCGCGATCAGCAGCTGCGCCAGCACGCAGACCGCGACGGTGCCGATCTTGCGGCCCTTTCCGATGGTCACCGCGACACTCCGAAGGTGAGTTCCGGCGAGTGCCGCGCGGTGCCGTTCTCGCCGTCACCCAGGTAGAACCGCGTGCTGAGGGTGCGGGCCGCCGGGTCGAGGACGCTGCGCCACAACGTCCGCCACGGCGCGCCGGGCTCGACCGCGAACGACACCGCGTCGAGTGCGGCGCGCGGCCCGGAGCCGGCTTCCTTGGTGACGGTGCGCAGCCGCTCGTAGGTGCGCATGGTCTCCGGTGTGTCCTCCGGCAGCGAGTCGACGTCCGGGTGCAGGTGCAGCAGGTGGTTCGTGACGCACAGCGGACCGTCGGCCACCTCGACGAAGTACTCGACATCGTGCGCTCCGCGTTCGTACACGAAGCCGCGGCCGGAGGCGTCGGCGACGATGTAGTGACAGGGCGCGCCATGCGCGTACTGCTTGGCGAGCATCAGCGCTTCTTTCGCCTCGTCTACGGTTTCGCAGGTGTCCAGCAGGTACCGGCACACCTGCAGCACCGAGAGACCCGCCTGCGGACCGTGTTCCAGTGGCATGGCCGTCTCGACGTCGGCCATCAGCAGCGCGACGACCAAGCCTGCCTCGTTGACCCCTTCGGTCGCACCGTCCATTGTGGACATCGTGAGCGCGGTCGAGGCGATGCCGTCGTCGGGGATCGTCGTCAGGACATAGGGCCGGGACGCCATCGGCACGGTCCCGTCGTCCACGGGTTCCTCCCCGGCCAGCACCGCACCCAGCTGGGTCCAGCTCATGGTGAAGAAGTCGTAGTTCCGGCCGAGCGCGCTCCCCGTCCACAGCGCCGAGCACCCCGACCCGGCGGGCAACGCGCTCGCGTCGTCGAAGGAGACCGCCGCGTCGGCCGGGAGCCCGTAGGCCTCGGCGAACCCGGCAAGGCGTCCGGCGTACTCGGGCCAGTTCCGCGCGAACCAGGTGCGCCGCGCCGTGGCCGCGATCGGGTCGATCGCCGACGGCGACCAGTCCGAGCGCGCCTTCACCTCGGCGCCGAGCGCCCGGCCGATCTCGGACTGGGAGCCGCGCACCGTCAGATGTCGCACGGCGAGGAAGTCTTCGGGAGATCCAGCTGCGTAAGTCATGTCCGCAGGGTCTCCGCGACCGCTGACCGTCCACGCACCGAACGCTGTCAGTGTGTCATCGGAATGTCATGTGCCCCGCGCGAGAGTGATCCCACCAGGCAACGACAAGCGAGGGAAACCATGCTCAGCAACAAGGTGTACATCATCGGCGGGGCCGTCGTCAGCGTCCTCTTCGTCGCGCTCGCGATGGCCGAATTCTCCACCGGCTACCCGGAGGACGGCCTTCAGGACCTGCTCTACGCCGTCCTGAGCGCCGGTGCCGGAGCCCTGCTGTACGTCCTCGACCGCCGTCAGCGTGAGCGTCGCGCGGCCGCCGAAACGCAGCGTGACGCCCGATGAGGAACATCGACGGCGGCTTCCTCGCCGCACCCGACCAGGCCGCGCTCCAACGCCGCGAACAGGACGTGCGCAAGGGAAAGCTCGCGCTGATGTCGACCGTCGTGGGCGGCTTCGTCGCACTGATCGCCGGGTACAACGTCTTCGCGGACTTCTCGCCGGTTTCGCTGGTGGTGACGATGCTCGGGCTCGCCGCCGCGGTCGGGGGCGGGGTACTCACCAAACACCTGACGCGCAACGTGCGGTTCCGGGTGCACAAGCCGAACGCGGGCCTGGTCGGCGCCGCGAAGCTGACCGGGCTTCTGGTGGCCTTCCTCGGGATCGCCGCCCTGCTCGGTTCGATCGAAGCGCCCGGTGCGCTGCGCGTCGTCCTGATCGCCGGCGGCGTCGGCACCATCGCCTACGTGAAGTCGCTGCACGACCAGCAGTGGGTGCTCTTCGAACTGGACGCGGTGGGCGTCCGGATCGAGCGGACCGTCGTGCCATGGCGTGACGTCGCCCGGCTCACCATCGACCCGGTCGGCCCCGGGATGACCCGGCTCGGCGCCGTCCCGACCAACGCGGCACCGCTGTACGTCGCGGTCCAGGACAGCGAACTCGACCAGCGTCACCTCGCCGATGCCATCGGCCGCTTCGCGCCGCAGGGGATCCAGCTGGCAGGCGGTCAGAGTTTCCCGGTCAATTGAGCGGCGCCGCGCACGCCGAGTCCCCGGCGGTAGGCCCGGTCGAAATCGTCGCCGAGCCGCTCCCGCACGGTCGTCCTGAGCAGGGCGGCGTCCAGATCGACGGCGAACGAGGTGCCCCGGATGGTCACCGCCGCCCCGATCAGGACCGCCGCCCGCTCCGCGTCGCCGCGCAGCAGCGCGACCCCGGCGAGGCCTTCGACGGCGCAGGCCACGGTGGTGCTGTCGTGCCAGTGGTCCGCCGACACCAGCGCCAGCCGGTGCAGCTCCTCGGCCCCGTCGACGTCGCCCTCGGCGGCCAGCACCCAGCCGAGGGAGATCTTCGCGCCGGCACGCACCCCTTCGGCCGCGAACGAACCACCGGAACACTCCGCGAGCGCGCGTTCGCTCAACGCGCGGGCCGCCGCCAGATCGCCCTCGTGCCGGGCGAGGAACGACAGCCCGACATATCCGGCCGCCCGGCTTTCGGGCATCCCGGCCCGGCGCGCGATCTCGATGGCGAGTTCGAAATCCGCCCGCGCGCCCGCCGCGTCACCGTGAAGCAGCTTGCTGCCGCCGCGACGGCACAGCAGGTCCGCGTTGTCGTCGGAGGCGCCGAGCTCCCGCATCAGCCGCAGGGCCTCGTTCATCGTTTCGAGGGCTTCGGCCTGCCGGTTCGTCCAGATCAGGACCTGTGACAGGTGGTCGAGGGCCATGGAAAGGCCCCAGCGTTCCCCGATCGAGCGGAACGCCTGTGCCCCCTCGCGCAGGAATTCCTCCGCCGTTTCGAGATCGCCCTGCATCAGCGCGCGGAGGCCGTAGCCGGTCGGCGAGAGGGCGAGACTCCAGTCGTCGCTGTTCGCCAGCAGCACCCGGCTGCGTTCGAGCAGCGCGTCGTCGTCACCGGGCGGGCCGGTCACGACACCCATCAACAGCAGCAGCGCCGGGTTCCGGGGTGCCTTGACGAGGCTCAACATGAGGCCTTCCACCAGCGGCAGGTGCCGGTCGAGCGCCTCATGGCCCCGCAATCCCGCGGCGGCGGTGAGCACGCAGAGCTGGTGCTCCTCTTCGAGGCCGTCCGGCGCCCGCTCGCCGAGGCGTTTGACCACTTCCAAGCAGAGCGTCGAGCCCTCGAACCGGCGCCCGCGCATCCACCAGTACGTCACCAGCGAAGCCGAAAGCCGCAGCGCGACGCGCACGTCGGATTCCGCGGCCCAGCGCAACGCGGCGAGGAGATCGTCGTAGGCGGCGTCGAGGCGGTCGAGCCAGCGCAGCTGGTCGCCGGTGCGCAGCATCGGATCCGATTCCTCGGCGAGGGCGAGGAAATGCTCGGCGTGCGCGCGCCGCATCCGGTCGGCTTCGCCCGCTTCGGTGAGTTTCCCGGCGAAGAAGGCCCGGATCGTTTCGAGCATCCGGTACCGGTCGCCGCCGCGTTCGACGAGTGATCTGTCCACAAGGGACGGAAGCAGCTCCGCGGCGTCCGGCATGCCGCAGACAGCTTCGGCGTCGGCCAGCGTCGTCCCACCCGCGAAAACGGTCAGCCGTCTGCCCAGCAGACGCTCGTCCTCGTCGAGCAGATCCCAGCTCCACTCGACGACACCGCGCAGGGTGCGATGCCTGGTCTCGGCGGTGCGGCTGCCTCGCGACAGCAAGCCGAACCGGTCGTCCAGCCGGGCCGCGATCTCGCCTATCGGCAGCGTCCGCACACGCGCGGCGGCGAGTTCGATGGCCAGCGGCAACCCGTCGAGCGCGGCGCAGACCCGTTGGACGTCGCCCGCGGTGGTGTCGTCGACGGCGAATCCCGGATCACCCGCCCGCGCGCGGTCGGCGAACAGCCGGACGGCGGCGAACTCCAGCGACCGGGCGGGCGGCGTGCCCGGCGGCGGTACGGCGAGCCGCGGCACGGGGGAGACGATCTCGCCGGTGATACCCAGCGGTTCGCGGCTGGTGGCGAGTACCCGCAGGGCCGCGGCGGCGCCGAGCAGCCGGGCGACCAGTTTCGCGGCGGCCTCGACCAGATGCTCGCAGTTGTCGAGCACCAGCAGGACCGCCCGATCGGCCAGCGCGTCGATCAGCCGGTCCACCGGAGCGTTCTCCACCGGCGCGGTGACCGCCCCGAGCGGGACCGTCCGCAGGCCCAGGGCGGTCAGCACGGCCTGGGCGACGTCCGCGTCCTCGGTGTACGGCGCGAGCTCGACGAAGACCGCCGGAAGGTCCATCGCGGCCGCGGTCTCGATGGCCAGCCGGGTCTTGCCCGTCCCGCCGGGGCCGGTCAGCGTCACCAGGCGCGAGCGGTCCAGCTGGTCGAGCACGTGCCGGAGGTCGCCTTCGCGCCCGATGAAGCTGGTGAGTTGCGCGGGTAGCGGTGCGGTCGTGGTCTTGACGGGCGGCGTTTCACCCCGCAGCACGGCCAGATGCGCGGCGGCGAGGTCGGGGCCGGGGTCGGCGCCGAGCTCGTCGGCCAGGACCCGGCGGGCGTCCTCGAACGCGGTGAGCGCGTCGGCCTGACGGCCTGCGGCGTGCAGGGCGCGGATCAGCAGCGCACGCGGCCGTTCCCGCAACGGCTGCTCGTCGATGACCTCGCGAAGCTCGGCGAGGACGTCTTCGTGTCTCCCGAGCCTGAGTTCGGCCTCGACCCGGTCTTCGATCGCGGACGTCTTCAGCTCGTTCAGCCTCGTGACCTGCGGATCGCGGAACGGCGCGTCGGTGATGTCCGCGAACGCGGGACCGCGCCAGAGATCGAGAGAGCCACGAAGCAGCTCAGCCGCCTTCGCGGCGTCTCCCGCCGCCAGAGCGCGCCGTCCTTCGGCGGCGAGCCGCTCGAACCGGTGGACGTCGACGTCGTCGCGGTCGACGACGAGGCGGTAACCCGCCGGGCTGAACTCGACGGGCGCGAGCTCCTTCAGCGCGCCACGCAGCCGCGAGACCTGCGATTGCAGCGCGTTCGCCACTCCATCGGGTGGCTGCTCGCCGTAGAGGCCGTCGATGAGCCGTTCCGCGGGGACGACGCGGCCCGCCTCCAACGCGAGCAACGCGAACAGCGTCCGAACCCTCGGGCCGCCGACCGGGACGGTGGTGCCGTCCTCGCGGCGCACCTCCGTCGCCCCCAGAACGCCGAATCGCATGAGCTAAAGACTAGGACGTCGTTTACCTGGGCGGATCCAGCCCGCCCGAGATCCGCCGAATGGCGTCTATACACTTCGCCGGGTCCCCACGCAATGGGAGAGGTATGTCTGAGCAGGAACCTGTGGTCCTCGGTCAGCCGACCGTCGGCGACGAAGAGCTCGCCGCGGTGGCGGAGGTGTTCCGGTCCGGCTGGCTGGCCGGTGCCGGTCCCGCCTGCCGCCGTTTCGAGGAACGCTTCGCGAAGACCGTCGGCACCGCGCACGCCCTGACCACCAGCAACTGTGGCTCGGCACTCTTCCTCGGGCTGCGTGTGCTCGGCGTGAAGCCGGGCGACGAGGTCATCGTCGGCGACTACACGTTCCCCGCCACCGGCCACGCCGTGCTCCAGGCGGGCGCGACCCCGGTCTTCGCGGACATCCGCCCGGACGTGTGGAGCGCCGACCCGGCGTCGATCGAAGCGCTGATCACCCCGCGCACGGTCGGCATCCTCGCCGTCGACGTGGCCGGGCAGCCCGGTGACTTCGACGAGTACCGCGCCATCGCCGACAAGCACGGCCTGTGGCTGTTCGAGGACGCCGCCTGCGCCGCGGGCGCGACGTACAAGACCCGCCCGGCCGGCAGCCTCGCCGACCTCGCCGCGTTCTCCTTCCACGGCCGCAAGGGCATCACCGCGGGCGAAGGCGGCGCGCTCGTCTCGGATCGCGAAGACCTCATCGCGCACGCGCGCAAGCTGCACACCTACGGCATCGAGCCCGCCATCACCCGCGAGGGTTCCGGCGCGCTGCCGATCCCGGAGTTCCACGAGCTGGGTTACAACTTCCGGCTCTCGGACGTGCAGGCCGCGATCATGAACGTCCAGCTCGACCGCCTCCCGGACCTGCTCTCGGCCCGCCGTTCGGTGGCCAAGCGCTATCACGAGGCCTTCGAGAACCTGCCCGGTCTCGACGTCCCGGTGGAACTGCCGGACCGTGAACACCCGTGGCAGGCCTACATCCTCACCGTGGCCCCGGAGATCGACCGCGACGCGCTCGCGCTGCGGATCCGCGAGCAGGGCGTGCAGTGCAACTTCGGCACCTACGCCTCGCACCTCCAGCCCATCTACGGCAAGAAGCAGACCTTGCCGGTATCGGCGGACCTCTTCGCCCGTCATCTCGCCATCCCGATGCACGCCAACCTCACCGATACTCACGTGGACCGGGTCATCGAGACCGTCAGCACCGCGTGGGCGAGCTAGGAGAGAAATGCCCGACAAGAAGGTCCTCTTCACCGGGGGCGGCGGTTTCATCGCCGCGCACGTCATCCCGATGCTGATCGAAGGCGGCTACACCGTCCGCGTCTTCGACAACATGACGCGCGGCGACCGCGCCCGGATCAACGAGTTCGTCGCCACCGGCAAGGTCGAACTGGTCGAGAAGGACGTGCGCTACGGCGGCGCCGTGCGTGAGGCCATGCGCGGCTGCACCCACGTCATCCACTTCGCCACCGTGTCGATCAACAAGTCGGTCGCGGACCCGCACGAGTCCATCGACATCAACATGGTCGGCAACCACAACGTCTTCGCCGCCGCGGCGGACGAAGGTGTCGAGCGGGTCGTGTTCGCCTCGACCGCGTCCGTCTACGGCGACCCGAAGCGGCTGCCGATGCACGAGGACGACGAGCTCAAGCCGCTCACGCCGTACTGCATCTCGAAGCGCGCGGGCGAGGACATGCTCGGCTTCTACGAGCGCACCAAGGGCCTGTCCTGGAACGCGCTGCGGTTCTTCAACGTGTACGGCCCCGGCCAGAAGATCGAGGCCTACTACACGTCGGTGATCAACCACTTCATCCAGCGCCTGCGCGCGGGTCAGCCGCCGATCATCGACGGCCGCGGCGACCAGTCGATGGACTTCGTGCACGTCACCGACCTGGCCCGCGCCGTCGTCGCGGCACTGGAATCGGAGAAGGCGAACGTGCCGATCAACATCGGCACCGGTATCGACACCTCCATCGCGACGCTGGCGAAGATCCTCATCGACGCCGTCGGCGTGAACGTCGAGCCGCTGTTCAACGAGCGCGACGTGCTGGTCTCGCGGCGTGCCGCCGACATCACCCGTGCCCGCGAGATCCTCGGCTGGGAGCCGAAGATCTCGGTGGAAGAAGGCATGTACGAACTGGTGAAGGCTTCGGAGGGATGACCGCCGTCGACGTACTCTTCCCCGCGGAGACGGCATGGTGATGGCGCCGGGGGAGAGCCGTCCTCTTCGTATCGCCGTGGTGAACAACTTCTTCCCGCCGAGGGTGGGCGGAAGCGCGCACATGGCGGCTTCCCTGGCCGAGCAGTACGCGGCGCGCGGGCACGAGGTGCTCGCGATCACCGCCGCGTACGCCGACGCCCCGGCCGACGAGACGAAGGACGGCTACCGCGTCGTCCGCCTGCCCGCGGTGAAGATGCCGCAGCTGGGCCTGTCGATCGACTTCGACATGAGCTTCGCCTCGCTGCGGCCGGGGAACTGGCGCCGGCTGCGGAAGCTGCTGGACGAGTTCAAGCCGGACGCGATCCACCTGCACGGGCAGTTCTTCGACCTGTCGTGGCTGGCCGGGCGGTACGCGCGGCGGCACAAGCTGCCGATGCTGCTGACCATCCACACGCTGCTGATCAGCGACAACAAGCTGTATGGCGGCGTCTTCCGGTTCCTGGACGCCGTGCTGGTGAACCCGATCCTGCGCTACCTCAAGCCGCGGTACGTCATCCTCGACAAGCTCGGCGTCGACTACTGCGTCGAGCGCTACGGCACGAGCGACGCGAACTCGGACTACTTCCCGATCGCCGTCGACACCGGGAACTTCGAGAAGCCGCTGACGAAGGATGTCCGTGCGGAGCATGGGCTGGGCGACGGTCCGGTGATCGTCTCGCTGGGGCACGTGATCCCGCTGCGCAACCGGCTCCCGCTGGTCGAGGCGCTGCCGTCCATTTTGGACAAACACCCCGGCGTGAAGGTGGTCGTCGTCGGCCGCGTGTACCACGACGTCTTCCTCAAGCGGGCGGAAGAACTCGGGGTCGCGGACGCCATCATCGTCACCGGTGCCGTGCCGAAGGCCGATGTGCCGTCGTATTTCGCGGCGGCCGACATCGTCACGCACGACCTCAACGGCGGCTGCGGCACCGCGTCGCTGGAGGCGATGCTTTCG
The DNA here is from genome assembly GCF_000754115.1 of Amycolatopsis sp. MJM2582. Lineage (NCBI taxonomy): Bacteria > Bacillati > Actinomycetota > Actinomycetes > Pseudonocardiales > Pseudonocardiaceae > Amycolatopsis > Amycolatopsis sp. MJM2582. The sequence continues at coordinate 1,032,913 of NZ_JPLW01000001.1, read as the reverse complement.
GGTACCGCGACCATCGCTTCGGTCACCGAGGACAACTACCCGGGCATCGAACTGCGCAACGGCGAGAACATCCTGCTGGTGCGCCCGGACGACAGCGAGGCGGTGGCGAACACCGTCATCGAACTGCTCGACGACCCGGAGAAGCGGGCTTTGGTGGCACAGCGGGAAAGCGCGATGGTGCGGGCCAACTTCGGCCTCGACGTCGTCGCCGAAGAACACCTGCGTACCTTCGAGAAACTGGTGACCGAGGCCGATGTTCTTCGATGACGAACGCAGCAACCGGCTGCGTCCGCAGATCCTGACCGAACTCGTTTCGCAGTACATGAACGACGCCGAGCGCGCTCGTTTCTACGGGCTGCCGGAGTCGACCCGGGTCCGCGAACGCGTGAAGATCATCAGCCCGGAGAACCTGAAGATCGGCGAACACTGCTGGATCGGCGAAGGCGCGGCGCTCGACGCGAGCGGCGGGCTGGAGATCGGCGAGCACACCAGCATCGGCCTCAACACGCTGATCTTCACGCATTCCAGCTGGCTCGCGAACATGACGCTGCAGAACCACTCCGGCAGCGACCTCATCGAACGCAAACCCGTGAAAATCGGCAAAGGCTGCTTCATCGGCGGCCTCGTGGTGATCATGGCCGGGGTCACGATCGGCGATTTCGCCACCGTGCAGCCGAATTCTGTGGTCGCCAAGGACGTTCCGCCGCGCAGCCTGGTGGCGGGCAACCCGGCGCGCGTCTTCCAGAAGTACGACGACGAGTACATCCAGTCCGAAGTGGAGCGTGTGCGCGCCGAAAACGCGCGGCGGCGGGCGCTGGCCGAGGAACGCGGTGACACCCCTGGGTCTTGGGGTGCCCCCGCGGGCGATTTCACGGAGTAGTCAGAGCCGGTCGGCCATCAGCTTCGCCAGCGACGAGTAGACGTCGGTCCTGGTCTCGTTCATGTACAGCGTCGCGACCCGTGTTTCGCCATGGCTACGCTTTCCCACGGTCACCAGGATGTTGAGGTCCGGTCCGTCGGTGGGGATCCCGCACCACAAGGCCTGCTCGCCGATTCCGGGAAGCTGGGTGACCGGTTGCTTGCATTCCTTCGCGAGCTTGTCGATCGTGGTGCGAGGCGGCTGATTTCCGGGGATCGCCGCGACGAAGAGTTCGGCCGATCTCGCGTACTTTCCCTTGGGGTCGTCGAAGGAGCACCGGTAGGCCTTGCCGGCGCCGACCCGTTCGGCTTCGCCTTCGTCGGCGACCAGATCGTCTGATTTCCCGATCACTTGAAGGAACTCGATCGGGCTCAGCACGGGGCAGGCCGCGGTGATCTTGGCGAGGGGCACCGGTGGTGGCGTGGTGCTGGGCGTCGTGCTGACGGCCGGTTTGCTCGAGGACGACGGTGGTGCCGTCGAGGTCGGCGTCGGCTCGGTCGCGGCGCCGCTGGAGCAGGCCGCGACGGCGAACAACAGGCAGGTGGTGGTGAGGATTCCCCTCGATCTGTGCACGCGGTGAACGTATCCGAGGTGATGGGCGATCAGCCATGCGTTTTCCGGGTCAGAGCCGTTCCGCGAGTAGCTTCGCGATCGCCTCGTAAACGTCCGCGCGGTTCTTCGGGAGATCGACGAGGGCGAGCCGGACCTGTCCGTTGCTGCGCTTGCCGACGACCACGATCGCCCTCGTGAAATCCTTGCCTTGCTCGCAATGGGCCGTCTTGTCCCCCACGCCGCCGACGGTCGTGATCGGCTCGCGGCAGAACGCCTTCATCGTGTTGTCCACCGCCGTGACACTTTCCGCCCCGATCTCCGGCGCCACGGTGATGTGCAGCCGCGGCGCGCCGTCGGGCGACTGATGGATGTCCTCGTAGAGGCAGCTGTACCGCTTCTCGGTGCCTTCCACGTCCGCCGGCTGTTCCTGCGCTCGGATCTCGGCCGACGTGCCGATGATCTGCGCGAGTTCACCGACGGCGATGAACGGGCAAGCGTCGGTGACCGTGGCGGGTGACACGGGGATCGGCGTCGTGGGTGTGGCGGCCTTGAATGTCGTGGGTGTGGCGGCCTTGAACGAGGAAGACGGAGTCGTTTTCGAGCGGATCGGGATTTCGATCTCGATGGAACAGGCCGTGGCGAGGAAGAGCAGGCCGACGGTCAGGAACCCCCAGGTTCTTCTCATGCTTGAAATCTAGCTGAGCAGCGGAAATGGTTTGATCACGATCGGATGTCCCGGCACAGCGGTTGCCGCCGGGCAACTCCTCACCGTAATGGTGTGTCACTTTCCGTGGTGCTACGTTCTCGGGGAAACCGTGGGAAGATGGTCTGGTGATCACCGGCGAAGGAGGAGTTCGATGAGTGTCGTGCACTGGCCTCACCGCCTCCTGACGCTCGACGACTGGACCGCGCTGCCGGAAGACCCGGAACACCGCGCAGAAGTCGTCGAAGGGGTCCTCGTCGTGTCGCCGCGTCCGTTGTTCTTCCATCAGCGTGCGGTCAATCGCCTGACGTATTGGCTCGACGAACAGACGCCGCCGGAATACAGCGCGATGGGTGAAGCCGAAATGGTCGTCGCCACTGCGCCGTTGACGGTCAGAGTGCCCGATGTACTGGTCACCTCCGCCCTCGTGGCCGACGAAAACCCGGCGAGAATCTCCGCCGCGGAAGACGTGCGGCTCGTCATCGAGGTGCTGTCCGAGGGAACCGTCCGCACCGACCGGGTCACCAAGTTCTCCGAATACGCCGAAGTCGGCATCGAGCACTACTGGATCGTCGACCTCGAAGACCCGGCGAGCATGACCACGTACCGCCTGATCGACGGCGAGTACGAGAACTTCGGTGAGCACACCGGCAAGGTGAGCCTCGACTTCGACGGCACTCCGCTCACGCTCGACCTCGACGCGCTGACCACCCGCCACGCGCAGCGTCCCTGAATGTCATGAACGGCCCTTTCCTGACGAAAAACGTCAGGAAAGGGCCGTTCATGACATTCGACCAAGCCGCAGGGCCGATCCCGAGCCGGAACCAACGCCCGTCCCGGCCCGACTACTAGGCTCGGCGGGGGAGTTCCCCGGTGAGAAGGGTGTCTGATGAGGTTCAAGCGGTTCGGTGCGTCGTTGCTGGTCACCGGGTTGGCCCTGCTGGGCACCGCGTCCCCGGCGCTGGCCCATTCGGAGCTGAAAAGCAGTGATCCGGCGAGGGGCGCTTCGCTGGCGACGCCCCCGACGCAGATCAAGCTGACCTTCTCGGGCCCGGTCACCCTCGCCGACGAGAACCCGATCCAGATCACCGGCCCCGAGAACGCGTCGTGGACGGTCGGCCGCGCGGAGGTCGCCGGAACGGTCGTCACGGCGCCGGTCCAGGCCGTCGGCCCCGCGGGCGAGTACACGCTCCGCTACAAGGTCACCTTCGAGGACACGCACGCCACGAGCGGCTCCGTGAAGTTCAACCTCAGCGCGCCGGCACCGAGCCCGACGAGCCAGGCCCCGACGAGCAGCCCGGCTCCGGCCAGTAGCGCGGCCCCGGCACCGCAGGCAGCCGGCGAGACCACTCCCGAAGACCTCGTGCCGTCCTGGGTGTGGATCGTCCTCGCGGTGGCCGTGGTCGTGGCGGGGATCGTCGTCGCGCTCCGGTTCGCTCGCCGGAAGGACTGAAGCAACCTTTCAGGTGGTCAACCGTCGAACGAAGATGAGGACCAGGGTGGCTCGCGGCGATGACGAGTTCGTCGAGTTCGTGCGGAACTCGGCGACGCGTCTTCAGCATGCGGCCTTCCTGCTCACCAGCGACCGTCATCAGGCCGAGGACGCCACCCAGACGGCGCTCGCCAAGACGTACGCGGCCTGGTCGCGGGTACGCCGCAAGGACGCTTACGCGTACGCGAGGCAGGTGCTCGTCAACCACGTCATCGACGGCTGGCGGCGCCCGATCCGCGAGAACGCCACGGAGGACATCCCCGAGCAGCCGAGCGGCATGGACGTCGCCGGTGCCGTCGTCCAGCGGAAATGGCTGCTTGACGCGTTGCGTACGCTCACAGACCGGGAGAGAGCCGTCGTGGTGCTCAGGCACTTCTTCGACTTGAAGGAATCCGACGTGGCGGGCGAATTGGGTGTCTCGGTCGGCACCGTGAAGAGCACCAATTCCCGCGCCCTGACCAAGCTGCGGATCACCGCGGAGGACGGAACGGAACTGATCGGGGGGCTGGGACGATGACCGACCTCGAGACGCTGCGTTCGGCTTTGCGGGAACCGCCCGCCGAAGGGTTCGCCGAGCCCGACCTCGGCGCGATCATGACCAAGGGCAGGCGTATCCGCCGTCGCCGCCGTCTCGCGACCGGCGCGGGCGGGGTCGCCGCCGCCGTGGTGACGGTGCTGGTCATCGTCGGCGCGGTCGCGCTGAGGGAGCCCGCCCAGCAGCCGCTTCCGCCCGCCGCGAGCGCGCCCGTCGCGTCCGTCCCCGCTCCGGTACCGGCACCGGCACCGGCGAGCACTTCGATCACGGCGGCCCCGTCGGACGCTCCGTTCGGGGACGTGATCCCGCTCGGGTACAGGGGCGAAGATGGCCGTGAGCTGGTGATCTACGCGTCCGAGATCGACGAGCCGTCGATGCCGGACGTCCGGTTCGGTCTGCAGGTCGCGTACCGGACCGGCGCGGGCGAGTACGAGGCGCTCCTGGCCGCCAACGAATTCAAGGGTTCCGACCGGTCGTTCGGCTTCCACGCCGTGGACGGCGGCGACGTGATCCGGGGCACGTTCGTGCCGGTGTTCGGCTACTTCTCCGGTCCGGCGGTGCGGGTCACCAGCACCGTCCGCGGGAAACCGGTCGAGGCCAAGGTGATCCCGTGGAGTGAGGATCCGTCGGTCGTCATCTTCTGGTTCAACCCCGGCCAGGTGGAGTCGCCGTACGTGCTGACCCCGCTCGTCGCGTACGACGCGAAGGGCCAGCGCCTCACCAAATAACGCAATCAGTCCTCTGGATGCGGTACTTGCACACGCAACTACCGCATTCAGAGGACTGAATGCGCGAAAGGTCAGGCCGCGGCCTGCGTCAGCACCTGGTCGACGACGGCGTGCGACGGCAGGATCAGGTCCCGCTCGACGTCCACGTCGACCTTGCCTTCGAGCAGATCGACGAACCGGTCCAGCTGTGTCGCGAGCGGCTCGCGCGCGGTGACCAGTTCCGGGATCTCGATGACGGTCTGCTGCCGGTAGCCGAGGCCGTCCTCAGTGACCGAGTCGTGCGAGACGTGCCGGTAGATGGTGACGTCGCGGCGCAGCAGGTCGATCTCGATCATGCGGTCCAGTTCGGACACCCACAGCGAGCGGACCTTGCGCTGGCCGAGGCGGGACGCCGAAACCGTGGCGAGCCCGGACTCGAACGACAGCACCGTCTCGATGGTGTCCTCGGCGCCTTCGACGGAGCTCGGGTGGAAGTAGCCGGCACCGGAGGCGACCCGCTGCGGGGTCGCGCCGCCGAAGAACTGGATCGCCAGGTCGACGTCGTGCACCAGGAGGTCCCACGCGACACCGGTCTTGATCCGCGGCGCGTACGGGCCGTGGCGGCGGGCCATCAGGTGGATCGGCTCGTTGACCAGCGCCCGCGCGGTCATCACGGCCGGGTTGTAGCGCTCCAGGAGCCCGCACATCAGCGGGATGTCCTTCTTCGCCGAAAGCCCGACGATCTCCTGGGAGAATTCGAGGCTGTTGCACACCGGCTTCTCGACCAGCATCGGCTTGCCCTGGCCCAGGATCTCCTGCGCCAGCTCGTAATGCGCCTCGGTGGCCGAAGCGAGCACGACGGCGTCCACATCGGACAGTGAGCCGATTTCGGGCGTCCACTGGGTTTCGTAGCGATCGGCGACCTTGCGGCCCGCCTCTTCGCGCGGGTCGATCACGCGGACGAGGTCCACGCGCTCGTTCGCGGCGAGGACACGGGCGTGCAGCGAGCCCATGTTCCCGGTGCCGATGAGGGCGATCTTGTGGGTCGTCATGCGCCGAGTACCTCGCGAACCGTTTCGATGATGGTGTCCAGGTCGGACTCGGAAAGGTGCGGGTGCACCGGCAGGGAAAGCGCCTGCGCGGCGACGGAAGCGGCCACCGGGAAGTCCTCGACCTTCGCGTCGGGGATCAGCGGGTTGTTCCGGTAGCAGTCGTAGTCGAAGACGATCTTCGGGTAGTAGATCCCGTTGCCGATGCCCCGCTCGGTGAGCGCGGCGGCGAGCTCGTCACGCGAGAGGAAGGCGTGCGGGCCGACCAGCACGGTGTACTGGTGCCACACGTGTTCGCGGCCCGGCAGGACCTGCGGGATGTCGAGACCCGGGGTGCCGGCGAGGCCTTCGGAAAGGCGCTTCGCGTTGGCCTGGCGGGCGGCGGTGAGCTGGTCCAGCTTCTCCAGCTGCGGGATGCCGACGGCGGCGTGCAGGTCGGTCATCCGGTAGTTGTGCCCGGCGACCTCGTACTGGTACCGGGCGCGCATGCCCTGGTTGCGCAGCACCCGCAGGCTGTCGGCCAGCTCGTCGTCGTCCGTGGTGATCACGCCGCCCTCGGCGGTGGTCACGTTCTTGGTGGCGTACAAGGAGAAGCAGCCGATCCCGAAGGAACCCGACGGCTTGCCCTGGAACGACGCGCCGACGGCCTGCGCGGAGTCCTCGATGATCTTGAGACCGTGCTCGGCGGCCAGCGGCGCGAGCTTGCCCATGTCGGCCGTCTGCCCGTAGAGGTGCACGGGCATGAGGACCTTGGTGCGGTCGGTGATCGCGGCCGCGACGGCGTCCGGGTCGATCGCGAAGTCGTCGCGCCGGATGTCGGCGAAGCGGACGGTCGCGCCGGCTTCCAGGATCGCGTTCAGCGTCGCCACGAAGGTGAACGGCGAGGTGACGACCTCGTCGCCCGGCTTCAGGTCGAGCGCCTGGATGGCGGCGACCAGCGCGGTGGTGCCGTTGTTGACGGCGATCGCGTGCTTCGTGCCGGAAACGCTCGCGAACGCGTCCTCGAAGCGCTTGACCATCGGTCCCTGTGCGATGGCGCCGGATCGCAGCACCTCGACGACGAGGTCCTCCGCGTCACGGACGTCGACCACGGTAATGGGGATCATCTGCAAGTCTCTCTCGACTGGGCGTTCTGGTGCGTCCGGTACAGTGAGCCGCCGGTTCTGCGCCCGGCCGCCCCCTCTGGCGCGGGCCACACGTTACCGGGACCGCCGAAGCGCCCATTACCCCAGGCTGCCTCCAGCCACAACGAACGGATCTTCACGTGGTGAACCGCATCCACCCGACAGCAGTCATCGGCGAGGGTGTCGAGCTCGGCGACGACAACGTCATCGGACCGTTCACGGTCATCGTGGGCCCCACCCGGATCGGGGACGGCAACTGGATCGGCCCGCACGTGACCATCGGGACCCCCGGTGAGGACCGGGGCCGTGAGCACCCCGCGGCCTGGGAGGGCGCGCCGACCGGTGATCCCGATCACGACGGCCACGGCGTCGTCATCGGCAGCCGGAACCGGATCCGCGAGTACGTCAGCGTCCACCAGGGCACCTGGCGCACCACCACCATCGGCGACGGCGGCTATTTCCTCCGCGGCTCGCATATCGCCCACGACTGCCTCGTCGAGGACGCCGTCACGGTCGCGTCGAACGTCATCACCGGCGGCCACTGCCACATCTGGTCCGGGGCGAACCTGGGCATGGGCGCGATCCTGCACCAGCGGGTCGTCATCGGCCCCGGCGCGATGGTGGGGATGAGCTCCGCGGTCCGCAAGGAGGTGGGCGCGTTCACCATCGCCGTGGGCAACCCCGCACGGGTGACCGGCGTCAACACGGTGGGCCTGTCCCGCCGTGGCCTGGACGAGGCCGCCATCGAGGCGCTGGGACCGTGGCTGAAGGGTAAGGCCGGTCTCCCTGAGGACGGGCTGGCCGACCGGCTGCCCGGCGACCTCTCTACCTTGGTGAAGGCGTGGGACGCCCGTCCACGCGACGAGCATTAGGAGTACGGACATGGCGGAAGTCGCCGGCAAGCTGCGTGAGGTCTTCGTCGAGGCGCTGGACCTCGACGGCGAGGTCGACGTCGAGAACCTGAAGTACCGCGACATCGAGGCCTGGGACTCGGTCGGTCACATGGCGCTGGTCGCGGCCATCGAGGACGAGTTCGATGTGGAATTCGACACCGACCAGGTGATCGACATGTCCAGCTTCAAGGTCGCCGTCGACATGGTGACCGACCTCCAGAACAAGTGATGCTGGACGGCAAGGTCGCCCTGGTCACCGGGGGTACCCGGGGTATCGGGCTGGCCACCGCGCGGGCGCTCGCCGAGGCGGGCGCCACCGTCGTGCTGACCGGCCGCGACGAGGCGAAGGCCAAGGAAGCGGCGGCCGCGGCGGGGGCCGCGAGCGGGCTCGCCCTGGACGTCACCGACGCCAAGGCCGTGTCGACGCTGGTCCGCGGGGTGGCCAAGGAACACGGCAAGCTCGACATCGTGGTCGCCAACGCCGGGATCATGGAGGACGCGCTCCTCGGCATGATCCGCGAGGAACTGGTCGACACCACGCTGAGCACGAACGTCGCCGGCACACTGCACACCGTCCAGGCCGCGGCCAGGGCGATGATGCGCAAGAAGACCGGCGCCATCGTGGTGCTGGCTTCGATCGTCGGCGAGCACGGAAGCGCAGGTCAGACGGTGTACGCGGCCTCGAAGGCGGCGGTGGCGAACATCGCGCGTTCGGCCGCGAAGGAACTCGGCCGGTCCGGGATCCGGGTCAACGCGGTGGCGCCCGGTGTCATCGACACCGACCTGACCTCCGGCCTGACCGAGGACGCCAAGGCCGAGAACATCGGCAAGACCCCGCTGGGGCGCCTCGGGACGCCCGAGGACGTGGCGAACGCGATCCGGTTCCTCGTCAGTGATGACGCTTCGTTCATCACCGGGCAGGTGCTGGGCATCGATGGAGGATTAGTTCTCTGATGACCCTTCTGGGTGTGGGTGCGCGACTGATCGACGTCACGAGCGGCAGGACGCTCGAGGGCGAGGAACTCGACACCGAGGTCACCCGCGTGGGTGCCGCGTTGTCGCTGCTGCCGCCTGGCGCGCTGTTCGCGCGCATGTCGGTGGACCTCTCCAGCGTCCTGAACTACCTCGGCGCGTTCGAGGCGGGCCGCGCGATCGCGCTGATCGACCCGGCGCTGGACGCCGACGTCCTGGCGGGGCTCATCGAGCGCTTCCGCCCGGCCGCCGTGCTGTCCGCGCCGGACGCGCCCGCCCCCGAGGGGTACGCCGTCTCCGACGGCCACTGGGTCCGGGAGTCCGCCGAAGGGGTCGAGCCGCATCCGCATCTCGCGGTCCTGCTGCCGACCAGCGGTTCCACCGGGAATCCGAAGCTGGTCCGGCTCTCCCGTGGCGCGGTGTACGCCAACGCCGACGCGATCGCCGAGGTACTCGGCATCGACCGCCACGAGATCGCGCCGACCAGCCTCCCGCTGCACTACAGCTACGGCCTGTCCGTGCTGAACTCGCATCTCGTCCGCGGCGCGACCGTGGTCATCGAGCCCTCCGGCGTGCTGGGGCGCGGGTTCTGGGACGCGGTCAACGAGCACAAGGTCACTTCGCTCGCCGGGGTTCCGTACCACTACGAGATGTTGCGGCGCCTCAAGTTCGACCCGGCGAAGTACCCGACGTTGCGCACGCTGACCCAGGCGGGCGGCAAGCTGCGCGACGATCTCGTCGCCCAGTTCAACGACAAGATCCGCGAGGTCGGCGGGCGGATGTTCGTGATGTACGGGCAGACCGAGGCCGCCCCGCGGATGACCACCGTCCCGGCGGAACGGCTCGCGGAGAAGCTCGGTTCGGCCGGGCCCGCGCTGCCCGGCGGTTCGTTCGCCATCCGGCGCGAGGACGGTTCCGAGACCACGCATCCGAAGATCGTCGGCGAGGTCGTCTACCGCGGGCCCAACGTGATGATGGGGTACGCCGAGGACGAGGCGGGGCTGGCCGCGGGCGACGAATACGGTGGCGTGCTGGCCACCGGCGACCTCGGCTACCTCGACGAGGACGGGTTCCTCTACATCACCGGACGCCTCAAGCGGATCGGCAAGGTCTTCGGCAACCGCGTCAGCCTGGATGATCTCGAGCACGCCGTGCGTTCGGCTTCGGTGGGGATCGACGTCGTGGCCGCCGTCCCGGCCGGGGACAAGGTCGTCCTGTTCGCCGAGTTGCCCGAGGGCGACGGAGCCAAGGCCATCTGCAAGGACGCCGCGAAGGCGCTGTCCGAGCGGCTGCACCTGCACACCAGCGGGTTCGACGTCCGCCCCATCGACACCGTGCCGTTGCTCGCCAGCGGCAAGATCGACTACCGGTCGCTGGAGGCCCAGGTATGAGCGTCTTTACGTTGTCCCAGGCCGAGCGTGAGAAGCATCTGCTTCCGCAGCTCGCCGAACTGACCGCGCACCACCGCGAGAACTCCGAGGGCTACGAGCGCATCCTGTCGTCGCTCGGCATCGCGCGGGACGCTTCGTTCAGCTCCATCGCGGATCTGCCGTGGCTGCCGGTGCGGATGTTCAAGACGCACGACCTGCGCAGCATCCCCGAGTCCGAGATCTTCAAGACGCTGACCTCCTCGGGCACCACCGGCGCGGGCGCGTCCCGGATCTACCTGGACAAGGACGCCGCCGGCGCGCAGACCAAGCAGCTCGGCGCCACCCTTCAGGAGGTCCTCGGCGGCGAGCGCCTGCCGATGCTGATGGTCGACACCATCGGCATCATCAAGAACCGCCGCTCGTTCTCCGCGCGCGGCGCGGGCGTGCTGGGCATGGCGAACTTCGGCCGCAAGCACACCTACGTGCTCGACGAGAACGACCAGCCGGACGTCGAGGCGGTCAAGACGTTCTTGGCGACCTACGGCGACAAGCCGTTCCTGATCTTCGGCTTCACCTTCATGGTGTGGCAGTACCTCTACGAGGTCGCCCGCGAGCACGAGCTGGATCTCTCCAACGGGATCCTGATCCACTCCGGCGGCTGGAAGAAGCTGATCGACCGCGCGGTGGACAACACCGAGTTCCGCCGTCGCTTCAAAGAGGACACCGGGCTCACCCGGATCCACAACTACTACGGGATGATCGAGCAGATCGGCACCGTGTTCCTCGAAGGACCGTCCGGGAACTCGTTGTACTGCCCCGATTTCGCCGACGTGGTGATCCGGAACCCGGAGACCTGGGAAGAGCAGCCGGTCGGCGAGCCCGGGGTGATCGAGGTCGTCAGCACGCTGCCGCGTTCGTACCCGGGCCACGTCCTGCTCACCGAAGACCTCGGTGTCTACAACGGGATCGACGACGGCGACTGGCCGGGTAAGCACTTCTCGGTCATGGGCAGGCTGCCCAAGGCCGAGGCCCGCGGTTGCTCGGACACCTTCCAGGGAGCGGCGGCATGAGCCTGAACCAGCGTTTTCCGATCGGCGACGCGATCGAGGTCTCCTCGCTGGTCGAGGAGCTGCGGGCCGAACCCGTCGGCGGACGGATCCGCGTCGGCGACCCGCGTGTCGTCGAGTTCCTGACGAAGTTCGCGCGCAAGCTGCTCGCACCCGCGACGGCCCGTCGTTTCCCGGAGCTGGCTTCGCTCGGTTTCTTCCTGCGCAAGGGAGAGATCGCCAAGGCACTGTCCACTTTGGAGACTTCCGGTGACGCGCTGCGCTTCCCGCGCGGGCTGGTCTTCCACGTGCCGCCCGCCAACGTCGACACGATCTTCGTGTACTCGTGGGCGCTTTCGGCACTGGCGGGCAACCACAACGTCGTCCGCGTCTCCTCGCGTTCGGCCGGTGCCGCCGAAACGGTGCTGGAAGCACTGAACGCCGCACTGTCCGAAGTGGACGCCGACACCGCCGCCGCGATCACCGCGACGCAGCGCATGGTCACCTACGACCGCAGCGACGCGATCAGCGGCGCGCTGTCGGTCGCCGCGGATCTGCGGGTGATCTGGGGCGGCGACGCCTCGGTCGCCGCGCTGCGCAAGTACCCGCTCGCGCCGCACGCCCGCGACCTGACCTTCCCGGACCGGTCGTCGTTCGCGGTCGCGTCGGTGCGCGGCTGGCAGAACGCCTCCGAGGCCGAGCGCCGCGGTGCCGCCGAGGGCTTCTACAACGACTCGTACTGGTTCGACCAGGCCGCTTGCTCGTCGCCGCGCGCGGTGTTCTGGGTCGGCGAGGAAGACGGCGCCCGCGAGGCAGGGCAGGAGTTCCGGAAGCTGCTCGCCGAGGTGCTGGCGACGAAACAGCACGTCACCGAGCCCGCCATGGCCGTGCAGAAGCGGGTTTCGGCGTACGGCGCGGCCGTCGACGGGCTCGTCAGCGGCATCGAGTTCCAGGGCAACGGCATCGCGACCCTGGAGCTGGCCGACCCCGCCGTCCTGCCACGCGAATGGCTCGGCGCGGGCACTTTCGCCAACGCGCGCGTCGACACGCTTTCCGACCTCGTCCCGATCGTGCTCCGCAAAGATCAAACCGTCGGTCAATTCGGCTTCACCAAAGAAGAATTGACGGAATTCGTGACGGAATTGGCCGGCCGTGGCGTCGACCGTGTCGTTCCCTTCGGCTCGGCCCTGACGTTCTCCGCGATTTGGGACGGCTACGATCTGCTGACCGAGTTCAGCCGCTTGGTGACCGTACAGGCCTGACCTGCGGTGACGAGGTAGCAGCAGAGGAGGTTCAGTGACGACGGTCGAAACGCCCGAAGAGGACACTTCGGTTTCCGTAAAGCAACCGAAATCCACCAAGGCGAAGATCCTCGACGTCGTCCGCTGGATCGCCATCCTGCTGGTCGTCGGTTTCGCGGCGAAGACACTTGTCACCAATTGGGGTGAATTCTGGCGGACCTTGTCCGAGGTCGCGTGGGAATCCTCCACGTTGAGCCTGCTCGCGCTCATCGCCGCGATCATGGTGTCGACCTACGGCTGGCAGGTCATGGTCGACGACCTCGGCAAGCCGATCGGTTACGCCCGCGGCGCGCAGATCTGCCTGGTCGGCTCGCTCGGCAAGTACGTGCCGGGTTCGGTGTGGGCGTATCTGCTGCAGATGGAGCTGGGCCGCAAGGCCGGGCTCGCCAGGGCCCGGATCTTCACCGGCTCGCTGATCCAGCTCGGCGTCGGTGTGGTGTCCGCGCTGGTCGTCTCGCTGCTCGCGGCCCCCGCGGTGTTCAGCAACAGCCCGCGGGCGATGTGGCTGTTCGTGCTCATCCCCGTCGGGCTGGCGATGCTGCACCCGCGCGTGCTCACCTGGGGCACGTCGCTGGTGCTGCGGATCCTGCGCCGCCCGCCGCTGGACCACCGGCTGAGCTGGTCGGTCGTCGGGAAGGTCTTCGGCTCGTCGACGGCCGCGTGGGCGCTGCAGGGTGTCCACCTGTGGCTGCTGGCGAACTCCGTCGGCACGCCGGGCTTCAGCGGTTTCGTGCTGTGCGTCGGCGCGATGGCGGTCGCGATGACCGTCGGGACGTTCGCGTTCATCCTGCCCAGCGGGGTCGGCGTCCGCGAGGTCGCGCAGGTCGCCGTGTTGACCGCCTCGGGTCTCACTGTCGTCCAGGCGACGGCCTTCGCCATCGCCTCGCGGGTGATGTTCACCGTCGCCGACCTGATCACCGCCGGCGGTGCCGCCCTCTCGGCCCGCCTCGTCACCCACCCCCGCAATTAGTCGACTAATTGCGGCTAACAACTCGCGTCGGTCGCAGACGTAACGACCGCAATTAGTCGACTAATTGCGGGGGTTCAGGCGGTAGATCACCGCGTCGGGGTTCCGGTACACCTCGGTCACGAAGTTCAGCCCGTCCAGATCGCGCAGACCCGCCTGGCGCGGGGCGCCGGTCGGGTAGCCGTACTGCCCGAGGATCACCCACCGCACGTTCAGCCGCGCCACCGCCGCCCGCACCTGGGCGTTCGACGGGTACTCGCGGAAGTGCCATTCCAGCAGCCGCGCGTCCGACGGCGACAGCGTCTCGTCGAAATGCCCGGAAGTCGTGCGGACGCCGGAGAGCGCGTAGGTCCACACCGTCCCGTCCAGGCGGTCGTTCAGCGCGCGCTCGCCGGGCTTCGCGAACTCGGCGAGCTTCTCCATCGCGACGACCTCGTCCGGGCTCACCGGCAATTTGTGCTGGTCGATACCGGGGGTGTTCGCGTAGCCGGGCGCGACTTTCGCCGCGTTGGACGGCGCGTAGAAACCGTTGCTGAGGAAGGCGAACGCCCCGAACACCGCCACCGCGACGGCGAACGCGGGCACCTTGCGGTGCGCGATGTTGTCCCGCAGCCACGCCTGCGTCTCGGCGAGGCCGTGCGCCGCGATGATCGACAGCGGGATCGCCGCCATCGACATGAACCGGTACGGGTCGTTCCACCACGGCCGGGACAGCGCCAGCACGAGCGGCTGCTCGGACGACGTCACCGCGATGTAGGCGAGCCCGGTGATCAGCGCCGTGACCCCGATCCAGCGCAGCGCGCCCGCGCGCGAGAAGAAGATGAAGCCCAGCAACAACGCCACGGAAAGCCAGATCTGCGGATACGGCTCGTGGTGCTGGAAGCCGAGCAGCGCGCCGAGCGCGGTCGTCGCCCGCCATTCGACCGGCCAGCTGCGGTAGGGCACCTCGCCGCTCGCGAGCCCGATCGCGCCGAACAGCTGCAGCCACGCCACGAGGATCGCGACGACCCCGACGATCGCCAGCGCGCGCAGGTCACGCCCGATCCGCCGCCACCGTTCCCCGGGCGCGATCCACCGCTGCAGCAGGAGCGGGCCGGCGAACAGGATCGCGCCGAACAACGCCGACGAGTGCACGCACAGCAGTCCGACGGCGCTCACCAGCAGCACGAATCCGGTGTCGGGTGCGGGACGGTCGAGGTACCGCTTCACCGCGACGGCGGCCAGCGGCGTCAGCGCGAGGCCGAGCAGGAACGGGAGCAAAGGTCCCCTGCTCATCGATTCGTACAGGCCCATCACCGGCGCGATCGAGACGAGGGCGACGGCACCCGCGAACACCGCGCGTCCCCGGAACACGCGCACCATCGTGACCAGCGACAACGCCAGGAGCGCGGGCAGCAGCGCGGTGTTCACGTCCAAGGCCAGCGGGATGGTCGCCGGGCTCAGCAGGTACACCACGGACGCGAGCAGGTGGTACGCGTTGGGGTAGAACACCGGCGCCGCGTCGCCGTACCAGTTCACCTCGCCGGTGCCGAACAGGCTGCCGTCCCCGGTTTCGGCGATCTGCCGGACGCCGTTCGCGTGATACACCGCGTCGAACCCCTGCGGGATGGCGTCCAGCCTGCCCATCCCACGGACCACCGCGTACATCCCGACGGCGGCCGCGAGCAGCAGGCAGGCCCCGACGGCGAGGTGCCCGGAGCGTCCCCACAGCGGTTCTTCCGGCGCGGGCGGCCACCGGCGCAGCGTGAGCCGCCGCAGTCCGAACGCGACACCGGCGAACAACGCCGTCGCGACCGCGTACGTCACGGGAGTGAACGGCAGCCCGAGCGCGGCCGCCCACGGGCCCGCGAGCCCGCCGATGGCGTAACTCAGCAACGGCGTCATCCCCGCGAGCACCCAGCCGCGCAGACCGGCGGCGAGACCGGTGAGCAGACCGGGAAGGCCGATGACGAGCAGCGCGACGACCACCGTGAGGACGTCGGCCGACAGGGAGGTGTGGGTGGGCACGGGCTACCTCGGCTGGGGAATCCGCACAGAACCCCCGAGGTGCGGAACGGAATGGGAAGCCAGATTAACCACCGGGGACCGATACCCGAAGGAGGCACATCCCGACGGGGAAAACCGCGTGCCTCCGTTTACTCGGCGCACACGTCGATCGCCCATTCGTGTCAATTGGCTGCGCCGAAAGAAACACCTTGGCGCGGTGATCGATACTTGACCGTAGTCTTTTCGCATACGGAGCGCTCGGCCCGGGAGGGTGGGATCAGGTGGTGGTCGCGCTTGTCGTCGCCTGGTCCGCGGTCGCGATCTTCGTGCTGGTCGCCTGGCCCAAGATCGGCGTGGACAAGGGCCGGCGTGCCGCCGCGCTGATGCTGATCCTCGGTTTCTCGCTGGTGCACCAGCTGGTGTTTTCGACCATCGCGGAAGACGCGTACATCACCTTCCGATACGCCCAGAACATCGCCGACGGCAATGGGCCGGTGTTCAACACCGGCGAGCGGATCGAGGGGTACACGAATTTCCTCTGGATGATCGTGATCGCGTTGCCGAAAGCCGCTTTCGGGGCCGATATCGAGACCTCCGCGGTCGTACTCGGCATTCTCGCCACGCTCGGCGCCGTCCTGCTCGCGTACGTGACGGTGAACCGGGTGGTCGCGCGGGCCGCGGGTGAGCCGCGGCCCGCCTACGGGGTGGCCGCCGCGGTGCTCGTCGCCGGTGCCGGAGGCCTCGCCGCGTACGGCGGCTCCGGTACCGAGACGCCCTTGTTCGTGCTGCTCGTGTTCGGCGTCTTCGCCGCGCTCGCGGCCCGGCGGCCGGTGGTCGCGGGGGTGCTCGTGGCCTTCGCGATGATGACGCGTCCGGCGGGGATCCTGCTCGCGGTGCTGGTGGGCTGCTGGCTGGTCGTCGCCGCCCTGCGCGGCCGGTACACCTGGTGGTCGCCGGTGGGCTGGCTGCTCGGCGGGCTCGTCTTCGCCGCGCCCTGGACGGCCTGGCGAGTGACCTACTACGACCATGTCCTGCCGACCTCGGTCGTCATCCCCTTCGACCTCGGCCTCCAGTCCCGGATCGACCGCGGGTGGCAGTACCTGTCGGGTTTCTCCGTGGTCCACCAAGGATTCCTGCTGCTCGGCCTGATCTCGGTGGTGGCGCTGTCGCTGCGCCGCACCGGCCGGACCCCGCACGAGGCCGAAGCCCGGTCGCTGATCTGGCTGATGCTCGCCACCGCCGTCGCGCTCACCGGGTTCGTGGTCTTCTTCGGCGGCGACGCCGCGCCGGCCTGGCGTTTGCTGGCGCCGATCCCGCCGCTGCTGTCGGTGGCGGCGGTGTCGGTCTACGGCGTGCTGACGGTGGCCGCGAAGCCGAGCCCCCGGCCTCGGCCGCCGATTCAACGGCTGATGCCCGCCGCCGCGGTGGCACTGTCCGGGCTCGCGGTGCTGGTGTCGGTGTTCAGTCCGGAGATGCTGGGCCGGGTGCGCGCCTGGCACGACCACGGCGCGCAGATGGAGGAGATCGGCCGCTGGCTCGATGCCTACCTGCCGCCCGGTTCGGTCGTGAGCACGTCGGCGCCCGGCGTGCTGTCGTATCACGCCGGGACGCAGCTGCAGATCGTCGGCGTCCGCGGTCAGACGGAGGAAGCGGGCGAGGCCGTCGTCTCCCGGCGCCATCCGACGATCGCCGTCATCACCGACAGCGGCTATTCGGCGAAGCAATCCTGCGTGATCGACCCGGCGTACGCGGCGAGGTACCGCGTCGCGACCTTCGCGCGTGAAGGAAGCTCGTCGTGGATCACCGTGTTCCTGCGGGCGGACGTCGAGCGGGTGGTCAGGGCGGCCCTCGACCGCTCACCCGATTTCCGCCACGTACCGTGCCCTGCGTGAGTGTCGTTTCCCCCAGCAGACCGGCAGCGCTCGAAGCATCGTCGCGCCTGTTCGGCGTCGGCGTTTTCGCCGCCGCGCTCACCGTGCTGCTGGCTCGTTTCCTCGTGCCGAGGCCGGTCGGGATGGCCGACAACGGTGACGGTTTCCGCGTGCTGTGCGGCGCGGGCATCCCGTGGAAGGGCAAGCCGGAGGGCTTCGTCCACCTCGCCTACACCGTCCCGGCAGGCGAATGCGACGCCACCTACCTCCTGACCCAGAGCTGGTTCGCGCGGATCGCGCGGTCGATCGGCGGCGTGCTCGGCCTCGAATCGACGCTCAGCCTGGTGGTGCTCGGCGTGCTCACCAGCGTCCTCGCCGCCGCGGCGGTCGCGCTCATCGTCGTCGGGCTGCCGTACTCGCGCCGCGTCCGCGGCTTCGCGGCCGTCGGGCTGCTGCTCGTCGTCGCGGACTCGGCGTTCTTCGGCTACTTCGCGTCCGTGCTCGGCGAAGGCGCCGCGTTCCTCGGTCTCCTGCTCGCCGTCGGCGGTCTCCTGGTGTCCGCGAGGCCGGACTGGTGGCGCTACGCGGGCTTGGCCGTGCTGCTCTTCGGCGGCGTGATCGCGGTCAACGCCAAGGTCCAGACGCTGATGATCCTGCCGTTGCTCGCGCTCGCCGCGCTGCTCGTCCGCCCGGCGGGCGTCCGCGGCCTGAAGCGCTGGCTCCCCGTCGTGTTCGTCATCGGCGCGCTCGCCGGGGGAACGGCCTACGCGCAGCAGACCGTCGAGCCCGCGAAGCTGCCCGACGGCTCTCTCGCCGCGCGGCCGGGCGACGATTCGCGCGAGATCAACATGTTCAACACGATCTTCTTGACCATTGTGGACGGTCGGCACGACACCGAAGCCGACCTCGCCGCGTTGGGATTGCCCGCCTCGTTCGGCCAGTACGCGGGCAACGGCTGGTGGCATCCGAAGCCCGCGACGCTGGACCCCGAGTACCCGAAGTACCGCGAGCAGATCAGCAGGCGCAACGTCGTCGAGTACTTCGCGACGCATCCCTTCCGCACCGTCGAGATCCTGGACCGCGCGGCGGGCGATCTGCTCACCGCGCGGCCGCCCTACCTCGGCAGCTTCGACCAGTCGGCCGGCTTCGCCCCGGAAACGCAGGAGTACCGCGTCCCGATCGTCTCGACCGCGACGAAACTGCTGGCGCCACTGGGTTTCTTCGCCCTGCTGCCGATATGGGCCCTGATCGCCTGGCGTGGCTGGAAGACCCGGCGCACCGCGGTGGGTGTCGTGCTGGGCTTCCTGCTCGCCGTGGCCGCCGGGCAGTTCGTGCTGGCGGCGCTGGGCGACGGACTGGAGAACGTCAAACACCAGGTGATCGCGCTGTACTGCACGCTGCTCGGCGTCGTCCTGGCGGTGGTGACCTTCGCGCGTCAGGACGAGTTGACGTCCAACGTCCCTTGATGGGGGCGGAAGCCGCCGAACACGGAGCCACGGGCTCGCAGCGGTGTCTTCGGGAACGACACCAGCGCGGCGAAGATCAGTAGTGCGACGGCGTCGACCCAGAACACCGCCGCGCCCGTGACGATCCGCAGGTTCACCGCGATGTACAGGAAGAACAGCACGCCGACCCAGAGCCGCCGTCCTTCACCTCGCTGCTGGTCGAGCACGAACGCCGCGAGCGCGATGATCAGCGGCGCCATCATCACGAACACCCGCGGGGTGTCGGTCGCGACGAGCCGTCCGGCCAGACAGCAGGCGAACAGCCAGATACTGGAGACCAGGAGTTCGGCGCGCAGGCCGTGGCGGCGATACTGCTGGTAGAGGCCGTAGCCGAAGACCAGCCAGAAGAAGTGGAACGTGGCGAACAGTTCGACCTGGCCCGCCCCCTTGCTCGCGTTGAGCGCGAACCGGATGTTGTCGAGCAGGCCGCTGTTCGACTGGCCCGCACCGAAGCCGTAGTCGCCGCCGATGAGGTTCTGCGCCCAGATCCGGTAGCCGATGTAGACGCCGATGGCGACCACGACCACGACGACACCCCCGAGCACGTCGCGATCGCGGAACCGGCGGCCGCGGATCCACGCGAGCAGCGGGTACAGCGGCGCCAGCAGGAGCGTCGTCTCCTTGTTGACCGCGCCGAGCACGATGACGATCGCGAACGGGATCAGCTTGCGCTGGAGGACGAACCAGATCGCGAGCAGGTAGAGCAGGTTGTTGAGCGGGTCGACCAGCCAAGGGTTGCTGAAGGCGTAGGGCGCGTACCAGAACGTGCAGGCCAGCGCGACGGACGCGAGCACCGAGGTGAACAGCTGCAGTTTCAGGTACGAGCGCAGGAACTCGAAGAAGACGAAGAGCGTGACGAGCGTGACCAGGAAGGTGAACGCGACCCAGAGGACATCGAGGGACAGGCCGGTCAGGAGATTGCCGCGGTGGACGATCCACGGGCTCAGCATCCGCAAGGCGAACGGGTTCTCGACGGCCACGCCGGTCTGCTCGGACATGCGGTAGTAGTTCACCGCGTCTCCCCAGGCCTGTTCGTGCGGCTTGGGGAACTTCGGCATGAACGAGATCAGGTTGATCAGGGAAACCGTGCTCAGCGCGAGATAAGCCCAAAGGCGCTGAGCGCCGGGTCTGCCTCTCGGCATGAGGGTGATTTCGGAGGTTTCGTGCATCACCTGGGCATTTTAGGGTAATGACCTGCGGTGATCGGACGAAAGGCGGTATGTGACCTACGCGACCGTAGGTTGGTTACCCTACGGTAGCGTAACCTGAACGAATGGCTGAGCTCGTTTACCCGCCCGTCATCATGGCGGCGAAGTTGATGTTCCGGGTGCTGGACAACCGCATCCGGGTGGAGGGGACCGAGCACATCCCGTCGAAGGGCGGGGCGGTCATCGCCTGCAACCACGTGAGCTATCTCGACTTCATCTTCTGCGGCCTCGGCGCCCAGCCGGCGAAACGCCTGGTCAGGTTCATGGCGAAGAAGGAGATCTTCAGCAACCGCGTCGCCGGACCGCTCATGCGCGGCATGCACCACATCTCCGTCGACCGCGGCGCGGGTCTCGCCTCGTACCGGGAAGCCGTCGAGCGCCTGAAGGCCGGGGAGGTCGTCGGTGTGTTCCCCGAAGCGACGATCAGCCGGTCGTTCACCGTGAAGGACATCAAATCCGGCGCCGTCCGGATGGCCGCCGAGGCGGGTGTCCCGGTCGTGCCGATGGCGCTGTGGGGCACGCAGCGGCTGTGGACCAAGGGCCGCCCCAAGGACCTCACCAAACGCCACGTCCCGATCTCGATCCTCGTCGGCGAGCCGATGCACCCGAAGGCCGACGAAGACGCCGAAGTCCTTTCGAAGGACCTTCGCGTGCGGATGTCGGCGCTCGTGGACCGCGTCCAGGCCGACTATCCGGAGAAGCCCTCTTCCGACGACGAGCGCTGGTGGCTGCCCGCGCACCTCGGCGGCACCGCGCCGACGCCGGAAGAGGCCGCGAAGCTCGACCGCGAAGGCCGCTAGGCAGGTCGTCTCAGAACCAGCGCTCCAGCACCTGCGCGACGCCGTCCTCGGAGTTCGGCCCAGTCACCTCGTCGGCGACGTCGAACACGTAGCGATGCCCGTTGGCCATCGCGACACCGTGACCGGCCCAGCCGAGCATCTCGACGTCGTTGGGCATGTCCCCGAACGCGATCACGCGCTCGGCGGGCACGTCCAGCCGCTCGCAGACCTCGGCCAGCCCGGTCGCCTTCGTGATGCCGTGCGCGGCGACCTCGATCAGGCCGGTGTCGGTCGAGTACGTGATGTCGACGGAGCCGTCGAGCACCTCACGCGCCGCCCGCGCCATCTCGTCGGAGCTCATCCCGCGCCTGCTGATCAGCAGCTTGATCGCCGGATGCCCGATCACCTCGGCCCGCGGCGCCTCCGCGCCCTCGTGGTTGCCCCACGGATTGTGGTAGTCGGGCTCGATCACGAAGCTGCGTACGCGCGGGTCCTGCGCGGACTCGCCGACCCGTTCCGCGGCGAACCGGCAGCCGGGAAGGGCGTGATCAAGAGCACTCACGGTGTCGTGCAGCAGGGCCGGTTCGAGCTGGCCGTGGACCGCCACGATCCGGTCCGTCCCGATCTCGTAGAGCACCGCGCCGTTCGCGCAGACCGCGTAGCCGGTGAGGCCCAGCGGGTTCGCGATCGGGGCGATCCAGCGCGGCGGACGGCCGCTGGCCAGCACGAAGGGGACTCCGTCCTCGGTCACCCGCCGGACGATGTCGATCGTGCGTTCGGACAGGACCTCCAGCGGGGCGAGCAGGGTGCCGTCGACGTCGGAGGCGATCAAGAGGGGCTTTTCCACCGGCACATTGTCCCCGAAGATCCGCCCATCGGGCGAAGTGTCGGTCTGGACCAGTACCTTCCCGGTGTGCGCGTAGGCATCGTGATCCTTCCGGAAGATCGTTGGTGGGCGGCCGAGCCGAAATGGCGGGCCGCCGAGGAGTACGGCTTCGACCACGCTTGGACGTACGACCACCTCGGCTGGCGGACCCTCGTCGACGGCCCGTGGTTCAGTGCGATGCCGACGTTGACGGCGGCCGCGATGGTGACGTCGCGGATCAGACTGGGCACCTTCGTGGCGTCGCCGGTCGCCCGGCATCCCGTGCCGTTCACCCGCGAGCTGACCACCCTCGACGACATCTCCGACGGCCGCTTCATCCTCGGCGTCGGCGCGGGCGTCCCGAACACCAACTACGACGCCACCGTGCTCGACGGCCCCGAACTGTCGGTCAAGCAGCGCACGGACCGTTTCGCCGAGTTCGTCGAAGCGCTCGACGGGCTTTTGATGACCGACGGCTTCGACTTCGAGGGCGAGTACTACCGGGCCAAGGGCGCGCGGAACCTGCCGGGCTGCGTGCAGCGACCGCGGCTGCCGTTCCTCGTGGCCGCGAACGGCCCCCGCACGATGACGCTCGCCGCGCGGTTCGGCGCGGGCTGGGCCACCACCGGCGTCAAGGCGGAAACCCAGGACGAGTGGTGGAAGGGGGTCGCGGAGCTCGTGAAGACCTTCGACGAGCGGCTCGACGCCGTGGGCCGGGACAAGGCGAGCGTGCAGCGGTTCCTGAGCCTCGACGCGGCGCCGGTCTTCTCGCTCGAGAGCGTGGGCGCGTTCACCGACGCCGCCGGGCGGGCCGGTGAACTCGGGTTCACCGACATCGTCACGCATTGGCCGAGGTCCGGCGACTACTACGTCGGCCGCGAGTCGACGCTCGAAGAGGTCGTGAGCGACGTACTCCCGGTACTCCAGGGAAGAAGCTCTTAGGCCGATCGGGTGACGTTGGCGAGCCGGGTAAACCGGTTCCGCCCAGTAGTCGTCTGAAGAACAAGTACAGCGAGTGGGTGTGGCCGACGACGGCTGCCCCTCATGGGTCACCCCGGGGGTGAATGGGGGACGAAAGGCTCGCGTGGTCGCGGCAGGGGCAGTCCGCGACCACGCGAGCCTTTTATCTTTTCCGACCCGACACCGGTCCGGATGTCATGAAAGGGCCGTTCAGGACAAAAGATGTCCTGAACGGCCCTTTCATGACATCCGTGAAGGGCTGCCGTCAGCGAGTCAGCGTGTAGATCGAAGCGCCCGCGTTCGAGAAGTCCTTCCGCAGGAAACCCAGCCCGTCCAGATCCCGCAGCCCCGGCGCCGGCGGCTCGCCGATCTTGATCGGGGTGCTCCCGATCAGCACGTGCTTGATGTTCAGCCGCCGCACCGCGGCCCGCACCTCGGGATCGGTGTCGTAGTCGCGGAAGTGCAGTGCCAGGTACTTCGCGTCCGGCGGCGGCACACCCGGGTCGTAGTGCCCGGCGACCGGGTGGATCCCGGTGATCGCGTACAGCCACGCCGTCCCGTCGAAGCGCTCGTTGAGCACCTTCTCGTCCGGTCCGATGTTCATCTTGGTCAGCTCGTTCATCGCGGCCAGTTCGTCGGCGCTGACCGGCGGCGTGACCTCGCCCTCGGGCCCGTTGTAGTACAGGAACGACACCGCGTGCGCGTTCGACTCGGTGTAGAAACCCTTGGTCAGCACGGCCGACGCGGCCACGACGAACACGGCGGTCGCCAGCCCCAGCCTGGCGGGCAGCGCGGGACGGCTCTTCACCCAGGACCGGCCGCTCGCCCACTTCGCGAACCAGCGCTGCAGCTCCGCCATCCCGTGCCCGGCGAGCAGGCACAGCGGGATCGCGGCGAGCGCCATCAGCCGGTACCGGTCGTTCCACCAGGGCCGCGACAGCGAGATCACCCACGGTTCGGCGCCGAACGAGGCGACCAGTACGAACAGCGCCGAGAAGCCGATCGCCGAAAGCCCCACCCAGCGCATCCGCCCGAGCCGGAACAGGCTCAGCACGCCGATCACCAGCAGCACCGTCAGCCACACCTGCGGCGCGCTCAGCACCTGCCGGAAGGTCACCAGCAGCCCCAGCGACTTCAGCACCGGCAGGTCGGAGCCCCACGCGTAATAAGGGTATGAACCCGAAGTGAACTTCAGGGCGCCGAGGATGTGCGGCGCCGCGAGCAGCCCGCTGCCCGCCATCACCGGCACCATCTTGACGACGTCGCCGCCGATGACCCGCCAGCCGCCGCGCCCCTCGGGAACGCCGTCGAGCGGCTTGTGCCGCAGCGCGCGGTACCAGCGCTGCACCACCAGCGGGAAGGCGAACAGCAGCGCGCCGAACAGGGCCGACGAATGCGCCGCCAGCAGGCCGACCGCGGTCAGCGCGAGCACGTAACCGGTGTCGAGGCCGGGCCGCGCGAGGAAGCGGGCCAGCGCGACCACGGCCAGCGGCGTCAGCACGATCCCCAGCGCGAACGGCAACAGCCCGCTGGACACCGACTCGTACGCGCCGGTGGTGGCCGCCGCGGCCACCAGCGCCGTGCAGCCCGCGAACACCGCCCGTCCGCCGAGCTGGCGGATCAGGGCGACCATCGACAGCGCGAAGATCCCGGCGACCGGCATGGTGATGGCGTTCAGCGTGACCGGGATCGTCGTGCCCGAGATCGAGTACACGAGCGAGCCGACCAGGTGATACGCGTTCGGGTAGAACGAGCCGTCCGGGTACCAGTTGATGGTGCCCATCCCGGTCAGCGAGCCGTCGCCGGTCTCGGCGATGTAGCGGATGCCGTTCGCGTGGAACACGGTGTCCCAGCGCTGGAACACCGCCGTCGTGCCGCCGCGGGCCGAGAGCACCACGAGGATCGAGATGCCGACGGCCAGCGCGACGCAGGCCGCGACGGCGTAGTGCGCGCGCGGGTGCCACTTCGTCGGCGGTTCCTCGGCGCCCTGCTTGATCCAGCCGCGTGCCTGGCCCAGCTTCCGAAGGCCGAAGCCAAGTCCGGCGAGCACTGCCGTGACGGCCGCCACGGTCAGGGGGTTGTACGACACGCCCGCGAGTGCCAGCCACGGACCGGCCAGTCCGGTTACCGTGTAGGACAGCAGCGGGGCCAGCCCCGCCAGGGCCCAGCCACGCAGGCCGGCGGCGCGGCCGACGAGCCCGCCGGGGACCGCGAGGACGGCCAGGTAGGTGAGGGTCGCACCGAAGTACGACCAGAAGGTGTCCGGAGTAGGCACTGCTTCCTAAATGTGTCTGTCGAAGGTGAAAACCGGTGCTCGCTGCAGGGCACGGAGTCGACGTGCGTACCCTCGACGCCCGTGAGCGCGCACACGAACCCCGACAAGATTACTGAAGCCGATTTCACCGGCTACGACCTCATCGTGGTCGGGTCCGGATTCTTCGGGCTGACCGTCGCCGAACGGGCCGCGGCCGAGCTCGGCAAGAAGGTCCTCGTGCTGGAGCGGCGTCACCACATCGGTGGCAACGCCTACTCCGAGGCCGAGCCCGAGACCGGGATCGAGGTGCACCGCTACGGTGCGCACCTGTTCCACACCTCCAACAAGCGTGTGTGGGAGTACGTCAACCGCTTCACCGACTTCACGAACTACCAGCACCGGGTGTTCGGCAAGTACCAGGGTCAGGTGTACCCGCTGCCGATGAACCTGGCGCTGATCAACCAGTTCTTCGGCAAGTCGCACACCCCGGACGAGGCCCGCGAGCTGATCGCCAAGCAGGCGTCGGAGTTCGAGACCGCGAACGCGCAGAACCTCGAGGAAAAGGCCATCTCGCTGATCGGCCGCCCGCTCTACGAGGCGTTCATCCGCGGCTACACGGCCAAGCAGTGGGAGAACGACCCGAAGAACCTCGGCGCCGACATCATCACCCGGCTCCCGGTCCGCTACACCTTCGACAACCGCTACTTCAACGACACCTACGAGGGGCTGCCGGTCAACGGCTACACCGCGTGGCTCGAGAAGATGGCGGAGCACGAGAACATCGAGGTGCGGCTGAACGTCGACTACTTCGACGTCCGCGAGCACATCCCCGCCGGCACCCCGACCGTCTACACCGGGCCGCTGGACCGCTACTTCGACTACTCCGCGGGCCGCTTCACCTGGCGCACGGTGGACTTCGAGTCCGAGGTCGTCGAGACCGGTGACTTCCAGGGCGCCTCGGTCGTCAACTACAACGACGAAGAAGTGCCCTACACCCGGATCATCGAGTTCCGGCACTTCCACCCGGAGCGCAAGCACTACCCGAACGACAAGACGGTCGTGTTCCGCGAGTACTCCCGCTTCGCCGGCGAGGCCGACGAGCCGTACTACCCGATCAACACGCCGGAGAACCGCGAGAAGCTCGAGGCCTACCGCGAGCTGGCGAAGGCCGAGGCCAAGAACAAGAACGTGCTGTTCGGCGGCCGTCTCGGTACCTACAAGTACCTCGACATGCACATGGCCATCGGTTCGGCGCTGTCCGCGTTCGACAACAAGATCGCGCCGCACCTGACCGATGGCGCGCCTCTCGACGGGTCCCTCGATGCTTGAGAAGGGCGCACCCACGGGTGAGGTAGCCGTTCTCGCGAAGGCTCAGGGCGTCCTCAAGAGCGACGTCACGGTGAAGGCGGCACGCGGTCTTTCGCACTTCGGCGAGCACAGCGCGGGCTGGTTCGCGCTGGGGCTCGTCGGGGCCGCGGTCGACAAGAAGCGCCGCAAGGACTGGCTGGTCGCGGCGGCGGGCGTCGTCGGCGCGCACGCCGCGTCCATCGCGGTGAAACGCGTGGTCAGGCGGCCGCGACCGGACCACCCGAGCGTCGAGGTCCTGGTCTCCACGCCGAGCAAGCTGAGCTTCCCGTCCTCGCACGCGACTTCGACTACGGCGGCGGCGGTGCTCTACTCCGGATTGACCGGGCGTAACCTGGTCCCGGCCCTGGTACCGCCGATGCTGGCCTCCCGGCTCGTGCTCGGCGTCCACTACCCGACCGACGTTCTGGCCGGAGCGGCCCTTGGGGGCGTAGTCGGCGGCTTGATACGTAGGAAGCTGAAGCGACGATGAGTGAAACGACCGAGAAGGCCGATTCCAAGCCTGACGACGTAGAACCCGTGGCCGAGGCCGCCGAAGGAAAGAAGGTCGCCGGCGGTCTCGTCGGCGGCATCATCAAAACGGCACGCCCACGCCAGTGGGTGAAGAACGTGCTGGTGTTCGCCGCACCGTTCTTCGCCTTTTCGAAGTCGACGGACCGGACCGGCCTGCTGATCGCCGCGCTGATCGCCTTCGCGGCGTTCTCGCTGGTGGCCTCCTCGGTCTATCTCATCAACGACGCGATCGACGTCGAGGCGGACCGGGCGCACCCGACCAAGCGGAACCGGCCGATCGCGGCCGGGATCGTGCCGGTGCCGGTGGCGTTCGTCGCGGCGGGCGTGTTCTTCGCCGCCGGTCTCGGCATCTCGTTCTTCGCCAGCTGGCAGCTCGCGGTCGTGCTGGCGGTCTACGAGGCCGTCCAGCTCGGCTACTGCTTCGGGCTCAAGCACCAGCCGGTGGTCGATCTGGCCATCGTCGGCTCGGGCTTCCTGATGCGGTCGATCGCCGGTGGTGTGGCCGCCGGTATCGCGCTTTCGCAGTGGTTCCTGCTGGTCACCGCGTTCGGCTCGCTGTTCATGGTGGCGGGCAAGCGCTACGCCGAGATCATGCTCTTCGAGCGCACCGGGGCGAAGATCCGGTCTTCGCTCAAGAAGTACTCGGCGAGCTACCTGCGGTTCGTCTGGGCGACGTCCGCGGCGATCCTGATCATGTCCTACTGCCTGTGGGCCTTCGAGATCCGCCAGGTCGAGCACGACTCGGTCTGGGCGGTCGTCTCGATGGTGCCGTTCGTGGTGGCCGTCCTGCGCTACGCCGTCGACGTCGACGGCGGCAACGCGGGCGAGCCGGAGGAGATCGCGCTCAAGGACCGCGTGCTCCAGGTGCTCGGCGCGAGCTGGGTCATCACGCTGTTCCTGTCGTTCTATCTCTGATTCGACAGCTCACACACAGCGCATCCATAGGAAGCGCACGCATCCTCGGTGATGGGGGCGGGCACACAGCCCGCCCCCATCAGCCTGAGGAGCGAAAGATGACCGACCAGCAGCGGCCGCCCGAAGACGAGGACAAGACGGTCGAGCAGCCCGCCGCCGAGAAACCCGCCGAGACCCCGGCCGCCGCCCCCGCGGGCCCGCCGCCGGGCTGGGTTCCGGCGCAGCAGGCTCCGCCCGCGAAGGGCGGTTTCCGCCGCTTCGCCGGGCACCGCGCGACGCAGCTGGTCGCGGTCGGCGTACTCGGCTTCGTCCTCGGTGGCGGCATCATCGGTACCGCCGTCGGACTGGCTTCCCGCGACGGCGACCGGCCCGGTTTCTCCCGTGAACACCGTGGCCCCGGCGGACATGGCATGGATCGCGACTTCCGTGACGGCCCCGGCTGGCGTGACCAGCGCCACGGCGGGTAGATAACGGAATCATCACGGCACCGTGTACGGTGTTCGTGATGCGAAGCGCCTCCGCTGATCTGCCCCAGGCTCCCGGTGCGCTGCCGGGAGCCGCCGTCCTTACCCGACCCTGGGTGCTCCCGGCCGGGGCGGCGGTGGCGTCGGCCCTGGTGTTCGTGCTGGTCAGCGGGCATTTGATCGACGACACGTACATCACGCTCTCGTACGCGAAGAACCTCGCCTTCCACGGCCACTGGGGCCTGATCGAAGAAGGCACCGCCAACACCGCGACGTCGCCGCTGAACGTCCTCGTGCTGGCGCTCGTCACCTTCATCGTGCGAGACGCCGTCTTCGCCGCCGGGATCGTCTTCGTCGCGAGCCAGGTGGCGCTCGTCCTCGGCCTCCGCCGGATCGGCGCCGCGACCGGCCTCTCGGGTTGGTTCGCCCCGCTCGCGCTGGGCCTGCTGCTGGTGAACCCGCTGCTGCTGTCGTCGGTCGGCCTCGAAGTCGCCCTCGGCGCGGCGGCCGTCGTCTGGACGATGGTGTTCCTGCACGAACGGCTGCCCGCCGCCGCGGGCGCGATGATCGGCCTGATCGCGCTGATCCGGATCGATCTGCTGCTGATCGCGTTCGTGCTGTTCCTCGGACGCCGCGAATTCTGGGTGGGCATCTGGCGGATGACGTTCGCCGCGCTCGCGGTGATGCTGCCGTGGTTCGGGTTCAGCTGGCTGGTGCTGGGTTCGGCGGTGCCGGACACCCTGGTCATCAAGATCATGCAGCGTTCGTGGGGACCGTTCAGCTTCACCAACGGCCCGCTGCTGTACTGGCGCAACTTCCCGGTGGCGGCGACGCTTTCCTTCCTGCCGCTCGTGATCGGCGCGCTCGCCGGTCTACTGTGGACGTTCCATTTCCGGCGCGGCTCGGAGCGGGCGAAGCGCCTGCTGCCGTTCGCGACCCTCGCCATCGCCGGCGCGGCGCACTATCTGGCCTACTGCTGGCTGAACGTTCCGCCGTACCACTGGTACTACGCGCCCAGCATCATCGGCGCGACGGTCTTCCTCGCCGCCGCGGCCTGCGCGGTACCCGGCCGGGCCCGGCTCGGGGCGGGGATCCTCGCGGGCGCGTTCCTGCTGACGAGCGCCGTCGCCTACGCCGCTCCCGAACTGCCGCGGCGGTTCGCGCCCATCACCAGCAATCACGCCGCGTCGGACGAATACCGCGCGATCGGCTCGCAACTGGCCGAACTGACCAAGGGACGCAAGGTGGAGAGCGCGGGCGAGGTCGGCGCGCTCGCGTACTCCTGCGATTGCGACATCGTCGACCAGTTCTCCGACCGCGGCTCCGTCGACCCGGCGATCATCGAGACGAAGAACCGCAGCAGCGAGCTGGGGAAGGCGCTGCTGGCGGCGAACTTCCGGTTCTTCGACCACAGCGTCCCGCCCGCGACGCCGGATCTGGTGCTGGCCACCACCAGCAAGGCCCCGCCCGCGAACGCCCTGGCGACCTGGACCATTCACTCGCCGTGGATGGGCACGCAAAGCCTGTGCCTCCTCCCGGCCCGCTAACCCCCGCATTTCGTCCTCTGAATGCGGTAGTTGGCATCGCGAACTACCGCATTCAGAGGACGAAATGCGAGGGGTCAGCGGCGGGAACGGGCCCGGTCGGCCTTCGTGACGGCCAGCATGTCCCGCTGGTAGACCACGGACCCGTCCGCGAAGACGAACTGGAGCACCGGGCGTGGCGGGAAACTCCGTCCCAGGTAGAGCGCGGAGACCGAACGCACCACCCCCGACGGCATCTCCTCGAAGGTCCGGAACGGCTGCGCGGGATCCTCGCCCTCCAGCAGCCGCGCCGGGTACACGACGGCCAGCCGCCGATCCGAAAGCGTCAGCCGCGCCTCGCCCTTGCCGCCCGCGAGATGGTCCGCGAGCCGCACGGCGGTCTGGTCCGCGGTCCGCGCGACGACCCAGTACGCGATCGTCGGGTCGTCGGTCCAGTCGCCTTGGAGAACGTCCGAAGCGGGCAGCGGCCACCGCGTCTTCCCGGTCACCGCGGGGGTTTCCCGCGACGCCGAATAGGGCAGCGTGAGCTCGCCGTCCAGCACGAGACCCACATAACCGTGCGCGGGCGGGCAGCCGATGATCAGGCGTTCTCCGGGCGCGAGCCAGAACCGGTGCAGTTCCCGTTCGACGATCTCATCGACGGACTTCGCCATCGGAAGCGTGTTCTCCATCAGCTCACCGTCACCGAGTGGAGCCAGGCGAACTGCCGGGGATCGTCGCAGTCGAACAGGAAATCCATCCCCGATCCGTCCACAAAGGACGCGCGGAGACACGGGCGCCGCTTCTTGCCGTGCTCGGCGACGGCGAACCCGGCGATCGACTGGCGCGGGATCTCGGCGCACGGCACCATCTCGTGCCGCGCGATCGGGACGCCCGCCGCGTTCTCGCCGTAGGTCTTCGTGGTCATGATCGCGGCGATGTCCTTGCCGAACCCGATCGCCTTCGACAGGAAGGACTTCTCCGAGGGCTTCTCCGGCGTGACGGCCTTCTCCAGCACCAGCAGCCGCGCGCTGGTGAGCGCCCACAGCCGTGCGAGCGAACCGCTCGTGGACAGCCCCCGTACCGCCGCGTGCGCGAGGCCGCCCTGCTCGCCGAGCACGATGACCTGCGGCGACGGCGGATTCGACCGGCCGCTGTCGTCGCCCCCGCCCAGCGCCGCGCCGACCATGTCCCCGGCGAAGTTCGCCGCGCCTGACCCGAGCTTGCTCAGCACGCTCTTCTTCGGCACACCCCAGGGATCGAGGCCGCGCACGTCGTAGTTCAGCGTCCGGCCGTACGCGGCCCACAGCAGCCGTTCGCCCGGGCGCAGTGAAGGCAGGGCCTGTGACGCGGCCCCGAGCGGATAGCCGAGGTTCATTCCTTAGATCGGCAGCTTCCGGAAGATCGGCCGGGGGATGTGCCGCAGAGCCGACATGACCAGCCGGAACGGCGCGGGCGACCACACCAGTTCCTTGCCCGCGCGCGAGGCGGCGACGGCGGTCTCGGCGACCTGCTCGACGTCCACCGTCAGCGGGGCGTCCTTGAGGCCTTCGGTCATCTTGGTCCGGACCTGGCCGGACCGGACGACGGTGATCTGCACGCCGAACTCCGCCAGCGCCTCGCCGAGGCCCAGGTAGAAGCCGTCGAAACCGGCCTTGGAGGAGCCGTAGACGAAATTCGACCGGCGGACCCGCTCACCGGCGACCGAGGACAGCGCGATGACCTTGCCGTGCCCCTGCGTCTTGAGCTTGTTCGACAGCGCGACCCCGACCGACACCGCGGCCGTGTAGTTCACGGTCGCCGCCTCGACGGCCTTCGCGTGGTCCTGCCACAGCTCTTCCTGGTCGCCGAGCAGGCCGAACGCCACGACGGTGACGTCGATGTCGCCACCCTCGAAGGCCTTGTCGAGCACGCCGGGGTGGGTGTCCAGTGCCTTGGCGTCGAAATCGACGGTGGACACTTCGGCGCCCTTGTCCTTCAGGCGCTGAGCGGCCGCGTCGAGCCGCGGCGACTGGCGGCCGGCCAGCACGACCCGGAGGGGCCGCTCCGACAGGTACTTCTCCGCGATCGCGAGCGCGATGTCGGAGGTGCCGCCGAGCAGCAGCAGGGACTGGGGGTTGCCCACAGCGTCGATCACAGTTCCAACCTTCGGGACATGTCAGAGGCGAAAACGCCTTCGGGGTCTACGGAAGCGCGGACCTTGCGCCATTCCTCGAGCCGCGGGTACATCTTCGCGAAGTTCTCCGCGGAGGTGCGCGAGTCCTTCGCCGTGTACAGACGGCCGCCGAGGGCGAGCACGTCCTCGTCGAGTTCCTGGCAGAACCGGTTCAGCCCGTCCTTGATCGGGAAGTCGAGGCAGACCATCCAGCCGGGGTGCGGGAACGACAGCGGCGCCGCGTTGCCCTCGCCCATCTGCTTGAACACGTTGAGGAACGACACGTGCCCGGAGTCGGCGACCTTCTGGATGATCCGGCGCAGCGGCTCGTGCGCGTTCAGCGGCGTGCTGAACTGGTACTGCAGGAAACCCTTGGAGCCGTATGCCCGGTTCCACTCGCCGAACAGGTCGAGCGGGTGGTAGAAGGCGGTCAGGCTCTGGATCTGGTCGCGCGCGTTCTTCGCGGTCTTGCGGTAGTACAGCTCGCCGATCGCGGAGAACGACAGCTTGTTCGCCAGCCCGTTCGGGAACACGTCCGGCAGGGTCGCCAAGGTGCCCGGGTTGAACTTGAGCGGGTCGGCCCGCAGCTTGGGCGGCAGTTCGTCCAGTTTGGCGAGCGAGCCGCGCTGGAAGGCGGCGCGGCCGAGCTTCGCGCCCCTGGAGATCGAGTCGAACCAGCCGGAGGAGTACGTGTAGTTGTCCTCGGAACCGTCGGTGACCAGCGCCAGCGTCTCGTCGAGGTTCGCGGTGCGCTGGATGTCGGCCTTGAAGTAGGCCGTCTCCGTCTTCGTCATCCGGATCTTGGCGCGGACGATGATGCCGGTCAGGCCGATGCCGGCCACGGTCGCCCAGAACAGCTCCGCGTCGGGGCCGTCCGGCGTGATCGTGCGCACCTGCCCGTCGGCGGTGACCAGGTCCATCGACACCACGTGGTTGCCGAAGCTGCCCGCCGAGTGGTGGTTCTTGCCGTGGATGTCGTTGGCGATCGCGCCGCCGATGGTCACCTGGCGCGTACCCGGCAGCACCGGGACCCACAGGCCGTACGGGAGGCCCTCGCGCATCAGCTTGTCGAGGCTGACCCCGGCGTCGAGGTCGACGATGCCGGAATCCGGGTCGATCGAGTGGATACGGTCCAGCGCGGTCATGTCCACGACCAGGCCGCCCGCGTTCTGCGCCGGGTCGCCGTACGAGCGGCCGAGACCACGCGCGATGACCCCGCGTTCCCCGGCCCGCGTCACCGCGCGGGCGATGGCTTCCACGTCGGGGGTGCTCAGGACGTTCGCGATACTCGGCGACGTCCTCGCCCAGCCCATGAGCGACTGCCGCTGTGTCTCGGGTGCTTGGGTCACGCCGACCAGGGTAACCACGCCGAACACTGCCCGGAACGTGACCCTGAAGTGCTCGCTTCTACACTTTGCGCATCAGCCCCAGCAGTTTATGAGGTAGAGCAGTGGTGGCGACCGACCCGAAAGCCGGCGTGACGGCAGCAGCGCCGTCCTCCCCTGGGCTGCTCGGGCAGCTCATCCGCTTCGGCCTCATCGGCGGTTTCTGCGCCCTGGTCGATTTCGGCGTCTACCAGGGGCTTCGTGCCCTCGGAATGGACGCGACGCCGTGGGTGGACATCGCCCGCGCGCTCAGCTTCATCGTGGGCACCACGACCGCCTTCTTCCTGAACCGCAAGTTCACCTTCGCCGGTGGACGCCAGGAGGGCGC
Organism: Amycolatopsis sp. MJM2582; assembly: GCF_000754115.1. Lineage (NCBI taxonomy): Bacteria > Bacillati > Actinomycetota > Actinomycetes > Pseudonocardiales > Pseudonocardiaceae > Amycolatopsis > Amycolatopsis sp. MJM2582. Next base: position 999,207 of record NZ_JPLW01000001.1, on the reverse strand, counting down.
GCGTCAGATCGGTAGCTTCGTGCTCTTGTACGCCGTGACGTTCCTCGTGGCCGTCGGCGTCAACCGCACGATGCTGCACGTCCTGCCGGAGTCGGCCTGGAAGGCCACCTTCGGCTGGGTCGTCTCGCAGGCAACCGCGACCGTGATCAACTTCGTCATGCTCAAGTGGGTCGTCTTCCGTGAGCCCCGCGCCACCGCCACCAGCACAGAGGAGAACTGAGGATTCATGCCCGGTAAAGCCGCCGTCACCGGAGAGGCCCCGAGCGCCATGGTGAGCACTGTCGACGACACCCGCTTCGCGGAACGCACCCCGCAGGGCCGTCTCACCGCGCAGCGCGGGCTCTACGCCGGCCCGGCCCCCATCGTCAGCAAGGACCTCTACGCCGAACTCGAGTGGGGTACCGCCGTGCGCGAGCGCGGGGGCATCTCCATCGAGCCCGCGTCGAAGGTGTCCGGCAACACGTACTTCGGCCGGTTCCCCGCCAGCTACTGGCAGCGCTGGACCGATGTGACCGAGGTCCAGGTCGAGGCCGTCGTCACCGGTGACGGCCAGCTGTCCGTCGGCGCCTCCGACATCGAGGGCGACCCGCGGGTCGTCGCCGCCGAGGTCGTCGCGGGTGCGAAGCAGCAGAAGGTGACGCTCACCGCGAAGCTCGACAAGTTCTACGACGGCGGCGCGCTCTGGCTCGACATCGAGACCGAGGGCGGCCAGTCGCTGCGCGTCGAGAAGGTCCGCTGGACGGTCGAAGCGCCGGAGAAGATCCGCCCGACCGCGGTGACCATCTGCACGATGAACCGCGCCGACGACTGCCTGTCGAACCTGCAGGCGCTCGCCGCCGACGTCTCCTCGCTGGAGACGCTCGACGCGATCTACGTCGCCGACCAGGGCACCGACCTCGTCGAGTCGCGCGACGGCTTCGAGCAGGTCGCCAAGGACCTCGGCGACAAGCTGCACTACATCAAGCAGCCGAACCTCGGCGGTGCCGGCGGGTTCACCCGCGGCCTCTACGAGGTCGCCGGCCACACCGAGACCGAGCACGCGAACGTCCTGTTCATGGACGACGACGTCCTGCTCGAGCCGGATCTGGTGATCCGGATGACCGCGTTCTCCAACCGCACGGTCAACCCGGTCATCGTCGGCGGGCAGATGCTGAACCTGCTGCACCCGAACCAGCTGCACGTCGGCGCCGAGTACGCCCGGCTGAACACGCTGGAGCCCGGCCAGCCGGTGCAGCACTCGCTCTCGACCGCCGACCTGCTCGGCGTCGACGAGGAGACCCTCAAGCCGAACCGCCAGGAACGCCGCCTCGACGCCGGGTACAACGGCTGGTGGTCGTGCCTGATCCCGTACGAGGTCGTCAAGGCCACGGGCTACCCGCTGCCGTTCTTCTTCCAGTGGGACGACGCGGAGTACAGCTACCGCGCCCGCGCGCACGGCTTCCCCACGGTCACCCTTCCGGGCGCCGGCGTCTGGCACGCCGACTTCCACTGGAAGGACTGGGACGAGTGGCACCGCTACTTCAACCTGCGGAACTCGATCATCACCGCCGCGCTGCACTCGCCGTTCAACCTGAACCTGCTCTCGCGCGTGCTCATCGCGCAGCTGGTCCGGTACCTGCTCGGCATGCAGTACGGCCTGTCCGCCACGCTGATCAAGGCCGTCGAGGACTTCCTCGAGGGGCCCGAGGTCCTGCGTGACGGCGGCGTCGCCGCGATGAAGGAGATCCGCCGGATCCGCGACGAGTACCCCGAGACCAAACGGCACAAGGCCACCGACGTCCCGGGTATCGCGTCGAACGACATCGGCATCATCAACAGCGCGCCGCGGCCCAGCATGCAGCGGCTGGTGCTGATCAAGCGGATCCTCGACCGGGTGCTCGGCCGCAGCCGTCACTCGCTCGGCGCGATCCCGATCGACGAGGCCCACTGGTGGCACGTCGCGACCTTCGACACCGCCGTCGTCACCGACGCTTCGCAGGAAGGCGTGCGGGTCCGCTCGTACGACCGCGCGAAGATGTTCGACCTGGCGCGCCGGGGCGCGAAGGTGATCCAGCGGCTCCGCAAGGAAGGCGCGGCGGTGCAGGAGCAGTACAAGCGCGCCATGCCCGAGCTGACCTCGCGGGACAACTGGAAGCGGCTTTACGAGCTGTAAGCGCACTTCGCTTCACCGAATGTCATGAAAGGGCCGTTCAGGACGTTTTTCGTCCTGAACGGCCCTTTCATGACGTCTGAGGCCGGTCACCTGCTGCCCTCGACGACTCAAGTAGGGCTCCCTGGAACTAGTGCAGCCCGAACACTCTCGTCTTGCGGTTCAGATCGTCGATGTAGGCGGCGGCGACGTGGGAGAAGTTGATCGCCACCTCCGAGTCGTCCCTCGTCTGGATCGTCTGCACCGAACCGGTGCGGACGAAATGCGAGAGATCCTTGGTCAGCCGTTCGGTTTCTTCCGTCGTGAGCGCGAAGAGCAGTGGCTCCCCGCCGGTGGCGAGATGGAGGACGAGCGCGGGTTTCTGGTCTGCCATGGATCCATGGCAGCAGCCGTGATCACAACCGGGCAAGCGGGTTCGCTGCGGGCGTATCGGGCGCGTGGACTACGTTCATCCCGACGGACAAGACACCCGCGGGGGGGAAATGGCGATGCCGCATTCGTTTTCGTTGTCGCTGGCGGCGGTGGACATCCTGCTCGAACACGGCCGGTTCGGGCCGTCGCCCGTCCCGTTCGAGATCCCGCACATCGGCACGACGACCGATCAGCGCGCGATGGTGCGCGAGGCCGTCTTCCGCGACCTCGAAGGCCGCGGCCTGATGCGCGGCGGCAGGCTCGACGCGGACGTCGAGCTGGCGATCGCCACCTTCGCCAATCCGCAGCTCGCCGTCTGGGCGGTCGCGCAGCTGGACAAGGACAAGCAGCTACTCGCGAGGGCGGCGACGAACGGGCAGTTCGCGGTCGTCGTACGCCAGGACGAGAACCTGCTCGTGTTCGAGGAGACCAGGCCGACCGCGATCGTCGCGTCGATCGTCGACCTGCTGCCGCTCACCCCGGCAGGCCCCGGTCAATCGGTCACCATCGCGAAGCCGGCGAGCACGCCGAAGCGCCCCCGGAACGACGACGCGTACGACCCCTTCGCCAACGTCAGCGGGCCGCGGTCACACGGGTCGAATCCGCAGCTGCGGCAGGTGGAGCGGATCTTCGAGAAGCCGAAGACGCGTGTGGGCCAGTTCAGCGTGTTCATCCGCGGCGGCCAGCTGTTCCCGCCGCTGGCGTGGTTCGACACCGAAGCGGGCCGCTTCATGATGACCTCGCGTCAGGCGGCCGACGGGCAAAGCTGGCTGACCTACGCTCCCGCCGACAACGCGAGGATCGCTCAGCAGCTGTATGCCCAGCTCGAAGGGCACTTCTGAGCCACGGGGAACCGGGGTGACGCCCGTTTCGTCACAGCTACGGAGATCTTCGGCGATCGGTGAATCACCGTCGCGCTGAGTGCCCGGCTAGTAGACTGCCGGGCGATACGCACAGGCGAGCAGACGAGGCAGTGGGGCGGGCGATGGCTTTCGAAGCGGACGGCGGACAGGCGGCACCGGACTTTTCGATCGGCTCCGCCTTGGGTGCGGCAGCTGGTTACGTGGCGGCCGGTGGCCTGAACGCGGCCGCGGTCGCCAAGGTGAGCGCGGAGACCCAGAAGCTGGTCTCGGCCGCCAAGAGCGGCGGCTTCAAGATCACCGCCAAAGGCGTCGAGCCGCTTCTCAAAGTGGTGCGCGACATGACGAAAGAGCTCAACAGCCTGGAAAGCAAGACGGTCCACCTTTCCCAAGCGCCGCAACTCGGCGACCACCCGTACGGCAGGGCCGTCGCCGCCCACGACCACAAGGGTGCCGCCCAGTCGGCCAATTCGGCGAGCGCGGTGATCGGTCAGTTCCGCCAGGTGGTCCTGGATACCGAAGAAGCGCTGTTGCGCGCGTCGGGCCAGTACGAGAAGAAAGAACACGAAACGGTCGAGGCGCTCGATCGGCTCAAGAACTGAGGCGGAATGAAGAAGCTGCTCCTCGTACCGCTGACCGCGGCCGCGTTCGTGCTCGCGGCCTGTTCCACCGAAAAACCGGGCACCCCCTCCGCGGCGCCGTCGTCGCCCGCGCAAGGCGGCGAGTCCACCGCCCCGACGACGGCCACCGGTGGTGCCGACCCCGCGTCGATCGATCCGTGTTCGCTCGTCGGCGCTGCCGATCTGGCGTCGTTCGGCACTTTCGAGCCACCCGTTCCCGAGAACGTGGGTGGTGCCCGCGTCTGCGAGTTCACCAAGGACTCCCAGACGGCGGCCGACAGCGTCACCGTCAGTGTCGGGGTTCGTGACAAGCAGGGTGTCGACGGTGTCGTCGACGGCGGGAACGGCAAGACCACCGGCAACGTCAACGGGCGCAAAGCCGTGCTCGTTCCGAAACCTCCCGCCAGCTGTCTGATGGCACTCGAAATCAGTGCCTCGGCGCGGGTCGACCTCGTGGTCGTCAGCACGGATCCGGAGAAGTCGTGCGGGATGGCGGAGAAGATCGCCGACATCGTCGAACCGAAGCTTCCGAAGGGCTAGGGGGACCAGGATGACCACCAACAAGGCTCAGATGACCGAGCAGGAGTACGTCGCCGGTCTCTCGCCCCAAGCCCGGGACCAGTACTACCGGGACAAGGCCAGTGGCGAAGGCGACGACGGGCCGTTCGGCATCTTCCAGCGGTTGATCGCCCAGGGCAGGGCTCAGCAGCAGTCCGAAGAGGTCGGCGACAAGACCGTCGACGAGCTGACCAAGAACAAGGACGTCAAGTACGTCGAGGGGCTCGAGCCGCCGAACGGCGACTACCTCGGCTACGACCACGAGAAGCTCGAACAGTTCGTCAACAGCAACCTGAACGTCGAACAGGTCTCCGAGGTCTCGACCGCGTACCACGAGATCCACAAGGCATTCGACACCTTCTCGAGGAGGATGGACGAGGCCGTCGTCGCTTCGCAGGGCACCTGGGAAGGTGACGCGGCGGGCAACGCGCAGGGCTACTTCAAGAGCCTCAGCAAATGGTCCGAGGCGAACTCCCAGAACGCCAAGCTCGCCTCCGAGACGATCTACGACCAGGGCACCGCGGCCTCCACCGTGAAGAACACGATGCCCAAACCGATCCCCTTCAGCTGGAAGGAAGAGATCGGGGGGTGGCTGACGTCGAACCCGTTCAACATGAGCGAGAACATCGACAAGTCCATCCAGAAACAGAAGGACAGCCTGGAGGCCCACACCCAGGCGGCCTCCGCCATGAACAACTACGACAAGTCCTTGTACGAGGCCGCGTCGAAGCAGCCGGTGTTCGCCGAGCCGCCGAAGTTCGGCGAGGGCGGCGGTGGCGGGATCGACGATACGGGCAAGCCGCTGCCGTACCAGGTTCCGCCCGGCTCGAACACGCCCGGCCCCAACAACCCCGGGAACACCTACATCCCGCCGGGCAGCGGTGGCGGGGGTAACGGCGGCGGTGGTGGAGGCGGTGGCGGTGGCTACGGCTCCACCTTGCCCGGTCCGGGCAGCACCACGGGATCCGGCAGTCTTCCGTCGGGCACCACGCCGTCCGGCTTCCAGAACAACCCGGCGCCGATCACCACGCCCGGCCCCAACAACACCGCGATGCCGATCAGCCCCATGCCGATGGCGCCGCCCATGATGGGCGGCGGCATGGGCGACTCGGACTACAACAGCCGGACCGGCCGCGGTGGCGGCGGAAGCGGGTTCGGCCCCGGCAGCGGCGGCGGTTCCACACCCGGTTCGGGTTCCGCGTCCGGCGCGGCCCGTCCGGGCGGTATCGGTGCCGCCGAAGCGGCCGCCGGCCGCGGTATGGGCGGTCTCGGCGGTGGCGCGGCCGGTCGCGGCGGGCCGGGGATGGGCGGCGGTATGGGCGGCCGCGGCCAGCAGTCGGAGGGGGACGAGGACACCGAGCACCAGCGTCCGACGTACCTCGTCGAGGGCGACCCCGACGAGGTCTTCGGGACCGACATGCGCACCGCGCCGCCGGTCATCGGCGAATAGACGCACGAAAACGGGCCCCTCGCGCGAGCGAGGGGCCCTTTTTCTTCCGTGGAACTCAGTAGCGGTAGAACTTCTCCTTGCGGCCCTGGCGAACCAGCTTGAGCCACTGCAGGAAGGCCTTCGGATCCCGCTTCACCCCGACGAAGTACAGACCGAACCGCACCACTTCGAGCGCGCCGATCTTGCGCATCCCCGGCTGGGACAGCAGGTATCCGCGGTTGCGGTAGGTGTAGTAGCGCTTGACCTCGTTTTCCGGGTCCTGCGCGTGGAACCGGCCACCCAGCATCGGCTTGAACTCGTCCGAACCGTCCGGGTGCAGGTACGCGGTCTTGAGCGAGGTGCCGAACGGCAGCCCGGAACGCACCAGGCGCCGGTGCAGTTCGACCTCGTCACCGCGGAAGAACAGCCGCAGATCAGGCACGCCGACGACGTCCAAAGTGGACGCCCGGAACAACGCACCGTTCATCAGCGAGGCGATCCCCGGCAGGAAGTCGACGCCCAGTTCCGACGACGAACGCTTCCAGGTCAGCCCGCGCCGCAACGGGAACGCGAGCTTGTCCGGCGCGTCGATGTTGGACACCACCGGGGAGATCTCGGCCAGATCGCGCTTCTCGGCCTCCTCCAGCAGGATCGCGAGGACGTTCTCGTCGGCGGGACGGCCGTCGTCGTCGGCCAGCCAGATCCAGTCCGCGCCAAGGGAAAGCGCGTGCAACATGCCGAGCGCGAACCCGCCCGCACCGCCGAGGTTGCGATGCGAAGGCAGGTACGTGAAGGGAAGCGGGTAGTTCTCGACGATGTCCCGCGCCGACTTGTCCGGCCCGTTGTCGACCACGACGAGGTGGTCGACCGGCCGGGTCTGCGCGGCGATCACCTTGAGCGAGTCCGCGAGCAGTTCCCGTCGATGGCGCGTGACGACCACGCCGACGACGGCGCCTTCGGGCAACTGCCGGGTCTCGCTGGTCATCCTTGGCCACCGTTCGTCGTCGCCACCGGCTCGGGTTCGATACCGAACCGCTCCAGCGTCTCCTTGCTCATGTTCTCGAACGGGTCGCGCCCCTTGTAGCCGGTGAGCACCTCGCGCAGCGAACCGCGCTGCTTGACGTGCCCCTCGTCCATCCAGATCGCGGAGTCGCAGAGCTCGAAGAGGAACTCGTCCGAGTGGCTGGCGAACACCAGGATGCCCGAGCGCTTCACGAGGTCCTTGAGCCGGTCCTTCGCCTTGTTGAGGAACGCCGCGTCGACCGCGCCGATACCCTCGTCGAGGATCAGGATCTCCGGGTCGATCGAGGTGACCACGCCCAGCGCCAGGCGCACCCGCATACCGGTCGAGTAGGTCCGCAGCGGCATCTGCAGGTAGTCGCCGAGTTCGGTGAACTCCGCGATGTCGTCGACGCGGGCTTCCATCTGCTTCGCGGTCATCCCGAGGAACAGGCCGCGGATGATGATGTTCTCCATCCCGGAGATCTCCGGGTCCATGCCGATGCCGAGATCGAAGACCGGCGCGATCTTGCCGGAGATCTTCGCCGAACCACGGGTGGGCTCGTAGATCCCGGACAGCAGCCGCAGCAGCGTCGACTTCCCGGCGCCGTTGTGGCCGACGAGACCGACACGGTCGCCTTCGCGGAGCTGGAGGCTCACGTCGTGCAGGGCTTCGATGATCGGCACCTTGCTCTCGGTGCCGATCTTGCCGCCGACCTTGCCCAGCACCTTCTTCTTCATGGAGCGGGTCTTCGCGTCGAAAATGGGGAAGTCGACGTAGGCGTTGTGCACATCAATGCTGACCATCTGTCACACCCAATAAGAGACGCGGGAACGGTAATTGCGCATCGCGACCAGCGCGAGACCCCAGCCGACGACGGTGATGCCGAGCACCACGTACCAGCTGTTGAGGCTGACGGCCTGGCCGATCAACGGTGCGCGCACGATCTGGATGAAGTGGAAGAGCGGGTTGCCGTAGACGTACGGCAGGGCCCACGAAACGCCGTCACGGGCGCCACCCGCCATCAGCTGGTCGATCGGCCAGACGATCGGCGTCATGTAGAAGAGCAGCTGGATGAGCGAGTTGATCACCTGCGGGATGTCGCGGTAGCGCGTCGAGATGATGCCCAGCAGCAGGGTGACCCAGCCGGCGTTCAGCGCGAGCACGAGGATGCCGGGGATCGCGCTCAGCGAGTACCAGCCGAGCCCCGGGTGGCACAGCGCGCCGTCGACGCAGGCGCCGCTCATCGCGTACGGCTGGTCCAGGCTGGTGAAGAAGATCGCGACCACGATCACGTAGACGATCAGGTTGTGCGCCAGCATCAGCGTCTGGCGCCAGACCGTCCGCAGCACGTACACCGAAAGCGGTGCCGGGAGCTGTTTGATCAGCCCTTCGTTGGAGATGAAGGTCTCCATGCCCTCGGACAGGCAGCCGCTGATGAAGCCCCAGATGATGAACCCGGTGCTGATGTAGGGAAGGAACGTCGCCGTCGGCAGGTTGAACAACTGTGAGTACAGAAGCCCCAGGCCGAGCGCGATGACGCCCTGGCTGATGGTGATCCAGAACGGGCCGATCACCGAGCGGCGATAGCGCTGCTTGATGTCCTGCCAGCCGAGGTGTCCCCACAGCTCTTTGGCGGCGAAACCGGTCTTGATGTCGGCGAACGCGCGCGAAAAGGTCTTGCTGTCCGAAATCGGCGGAACCGAGGTCGGCGCAGCACCGTCGGCGGCGTGAACCGTGCTGGTGGCATGCACGGGAACGAGGGTACCGATGGGGCCGATGATGCCTGGGGCGCCCCGTCCCGACCACGGAACGCTACCGTCGGATTCGCACCCGAACGCGGTGCGTGTGCTGGTACTTTCTGCCCTCATGACTGCTGCACTCGGCGACGCGAGCCTGATGGTCAATCTGCTCGCCGCATACGCCGACCGGCCGGAGCCCCGTTCGGTGGCCGTGGTCGGGAATCAGCCGCTTCCGCCGGACCCTCGGCGAGCGAAGGCCATCGACGCTTGTGACCTCGTGATCCGCGTCAACGGCTTCGTCGTGGACGAGCCGGGCGGCCCCGAAACGGTCGGCAGCCGGGTGCACGTCGTGGTGTTTAACCGCGCCGTCCGCGCCACCAAGCACGTCTTCCGTGACTACCGCAAACGGCTCTACCTGCTGGTCGAGCCGGGCCGGATGCACTGGGAGCCCGAAGACATCCCGGGCTGGTGGCCCGGAGACCTCGGTTACGTGCCGGTGCCGAACCGCGAGGTCGTCCTGCCGCTGTCCGACGCGCTCGGGCTGCCGAGCCGCGAAGAGGGCCTGTGGTCAACCACCGGGACGCTCGCCGCGTGGATCGCGCGCACGTCGTTCCCGCACGCCAATCTGGTCCTGTCCGGGTTCTCGTTCATCGACGACCCGGCCCAGACCCACTGGGAGCACGCCGCGGGCGACTCCTGCATCGTCGGACCCGAGCACCGCATCGCCGCCGAGGGCAGGTTGCTGGACTCGTGGACGAAGACCGGCGAAACCGAACTCCTGCGCTGAACTCCCAGCCAGCCCATCCCGAGAAGGAACACCCCATGGCAGTGCAGAAACTCCGCAGCGGCGTGATCGGCCGGATCGCCCGGCTCATCGACTTCCGGATCGACGAGCGGCTTCGCGACCTCAACGGGCGCGTCAACGACCTCGAACACGCCACCGCGGACCACCGCCGACGGCTCGACGGCGCCGAGAGCGGCCTTGAGCACGCCCGCGGCGACTTGCGCTGGACCCGCGCCGAGCTGGACCGCCTGATCCCGAGTGTCGCGGCCCAGGAGGCCCAGCTGGAGGATCTGCGCGAGTCGCTGTCGCTGCCGGTGCACGCGGACAAGCCCGAGCTGGCCGAGGCGCGCAGCCTGATCCAGGAGATCCAGCGCCAGCACGCCCAGATCCGCGTCCGGCTCGCCGGGATCGCCCGCTACGAGGACCGGCTGCGCCGGATCGAGGACTCCATCACCGTCCCGGCAGGCGAATGACCGGCCTGCTGGTCGAAGCCGGGGACGAGGACCTCGACCGGATCCGGCGGTGGCGCAACCATCCGTCGGTCCGGCGGGTCAGCTTCACCACGCACGAGATCGGTGTCGAAGAACACCGTGGCTGGTTCGAAGCCGTCCGCGCGGACCCGAGTCGTCGTGTCCTCGTCTACCGGCACGACGGCGTGCCCGCCGGTGTCGTGCTGTTCAGTGACATCGATATCGAGGCCGGAAGCGCGGAATGGCACTTCTACCTGGACGTCGAGGGCCTCGGCCGGGAAATCCTCCCTGCTTGGCTGAAGCTGGAGGGCGCCGCCGTCGACTACGGCTTCGACGTGCTCGGCCTGAACCTGCTCGGCGGGGCGACACTCGCGGACAACCGGCAGGTGCTGCAGCTCCACAAGCGATTCGGCTTCCTCGAAACACGCAGGTATGTTCGAGAGGTCGACGGTGAGCCGCGCGAGGTCGTCTGGACCGAACTGCGTGCCGCCGACCGCCGGACCAGGAAGAAGAGGTAGTCCCACCCGATGACCGCCACCGAGGTGCGCATCGGCGCACATGTTCTCTCGACGGCGCATCCGCCGTTCGTGATCGCCGAAATGTCCGGTAACCACAACGGTGACCTCGGCAGGGCCCTGGAGATCGTCGACGCGATCGCCGAGACCGGCGCGCAGGCGGTCAAGCTGCAGACCTACCGGCCGGACACGATCACCATCGACGTGGACACACCGGACTTCCGGATCGGCGACTCGCATTCGCTCTGGGGCGGCGAGAACCTCTACAAGCTTTACGAGCGCGCCCACACGCCGTGGGAATGGCACGAGCCGCTGTTCGAGCGCGCCCGCGCCCGTGGCCTGGAGATCTTCTCCAGCCCGTTCGACCCCACCGCCGTCGAACTGCTGGAGTCACTGGACGCGCCCGCGTACAAGATCGCCTCGTCGGAGATCGTCGACCTGCCGCTGATCGAACTGTGCGCGAAGACCGGCAAACCGTTGATCATCTCGACCGGGATGGCCAGCGTCGCCGAGATCGACGCGGCGGTCCGGACCGCGCGCGAGGCGGGCAACGACCAGCTGATCGTGCTCGGCTGCACCGCCAGCTACCCGGCGTCGCCCGCCGAGAGCAACCTGCGTGGCCTGCCTGTCTTGGCGGGCGTGACGGGGACGCTCGTCGGCCTGTCCGACCACACGCCCGGTATCGGCGCCCCGTTGGCGGCCGTGGCGCTGGGCGCCGTCGCCATCGAGAAGCACGTGACGCTGGCCAGGAACGACGGCGGCGTCGACTCCGAGTTTTCGCTGGAGCCCGGTGAGCTGGCCGCACTGGTCACCGAATCGCACCGCGCGTGGGAGGCGCTGGGCGCCGCCGTGATCGGGCCGCGCGAGAGCGAGAAAGAGGGCTTGCGGTTCCGCCGTTCCCTTTACGTCGTCGAAGATGTGCGCGCGGGGGACACGGTGACGCGGGAGAACGTCCGGTCGATCCGGCCGGCCGGCGGGCTGGCGCCCGCCGAGATCGTGAACGTGCTCGGCCGCACGTTCTCCTCGGATGTCCCGAAGGGCACCGCGCTCACCTGGGGCCTGATCTAGCCTCACGTGACCTGGTGGACGACACACGTGATCCGACGGACGACACGTGTGATCGGGCGGACGACACGCGTGACTGGATGGCCGACACGCTTGCGGCCGGGTCCATGGCGCGAGTCGTCCGCCCAATCACGCGTGTCGTCCATCCCAACACATGTGTCGTCCGTCCAGTCACGCGAAACCGCCACCCGTGCATCGGTGGGACGTACCTAAGACACGGTCGGCCTTAGTCGTCCTTCTAGCGGAAGAAGCCGTGGACCTCGTCGATGACGCGGTCCACGTCGGCGTCGGTCAACGCCGGGAACAGCGGCAGCGAAAGCTCCTGGCTGTAGTACAGCTCCGCGTTCGGGCACATCCCGCGCCGGTACCCGAGATCCTCGAACACCGGGTGCCAGTACGCGGGGATGTAGTTGACCTGCACGCCGATTCCCTTGCCGCGCAAGTGATCGAAGAGCGCACGGCGGCGTCCTTCGAGGACTCGCAGCGGGTACAGGTGCCACACCGGGTCCGCGCCTTCGCGCACGGCAGGCGTCAGCACTCCGTCCACTGAGGACAGTGCGGCGGTGTAGCGCGCGTGGATCTCCGCACGCCGCTTCTTGAACTCCGCGAGCCTGCGCAGCTGACTGCTTCCCAGGGCGCACAACACATCCGGGAGCCGGTAGTTCAGGCCGAACTCGTGCACCTCCTGGTGCCACGCGCCTTCGTCCGGATACCGCTGCGCCGCCTTGTCCCGCACCAGGCCGTGATTGCGGAAACCGCGGGCGCGGGCCAGCAGCTCGTCCGAACCGGCGACCACCGCACCGCCTTCGGCCGTGGTGAGGTTCTTGGTGGGGAAGAAGGAGAACGTCGTGAGGTCGGCGAGCGAGCCGACCGGCCTGCCCTGCCAGTTCCCGCCGACCGAATGCGCGGCGTCTTCCAGCAGCAGTGCGCCGTTGTCGTGCGCGATCCGGCCGAGCTCGTCCAGTTCGGCGGGGTGGCCGGCGTAGTCCACGGCCGCCACGACCTTGGTCCGCCCGGTGACGGCCGCCGAAGCCGCCGCCGGGTCGAGGTTGCCCGTGTCCGCCTCGACATCGGCGAACACGACCTTGCCGCCGAGCAGAGCCGCGGTCGCGGCGGTGGCGACGAAGGTCATCGGTGACGTGACGATCTCGTCGCCAGGGCCGATCCCGGCCGCCGCATACGCGACGTGCAACGCGGCCGTACCCGACGTGACGGCCACTGCGGGCGTGCCGCCGGTGTGTTCCGCGAGGTCTTCTTCGAAGCGGGTGACGGCGGGGCCGGTGGTCAGCCAGTCACCGCGCAGCACCTCGGTGACCGCGGCGATGTCCTCGTCCGAAACGGACTGACGGCCGTAGGGAAGGAAGTCACCCATACTGCTCGACCAGGTCGCGCAGTTCCTCGGCGTCGAGCCACAGGTCGTTGGTGTCCGAGCGGTAGGCGAAGTTCTCCGGGACGGCCTTGCCGTCCGACGGCGGCTCGTAACCCCAGCCCGCGATATGCGGCTGGACGACGTAGCGGTCGCTCAGCTGCACCGTGCGGCGGGCGTCGTCCGGGGCGATCATCTCTTCGTGCAGCTTCTCACCGGGGCGGATGCCGACCTCGTGCATCGGCGAGCCGGGCGCGATCGCCTGCGCGAGCTCGACCAGCCGCATGCTCGGAATCCGCGGCACGTACAGCTCACCGCCGTTCATCTGGTCGAACGAGTCGACCACGAACTGCACGGCCTGCGGGAGGGTGATCCAGAACCGGGTCATCTCCTTGTGCGTGATCGGGAGGGACTCGCCCTTGGCCGCGAGCGCGCGGAAGAACGGGATCACGCTGCCCCGCGAGCCCATCACGTTGCCGTAGCGGACCACGGAGAACCTGGTCGGATGCGTCGCGGCGTAGTGGTTCGCGCTGATGAACATCCGGTCGGCGCAAAGCTTGGTGGCGCCGTAGAGGTTGATCGGGCTGGACGCCTTGTCCGTCGACAGCGCGACGACCTTCTTCACGCCGGTGTCGATCGCGGCTTCGATGACGTGCTGCGAGCCGACGACGTTGGTCTGCACGAATTCGAACGGGTTGTACTCACCCGTGTCGACCTGCTTGAGCGCGGCGGCGTGCACCACGTAGTCGACGCCGTGCATCGCGCGCTCGAGGCGGCGGCGGTCCCGGATGTCGCCGATGAACCAGCGCAGCCGCGGGTCGTTGTCGAACTGCTGGCGCGCTTCGTACTGCTTGAGCTCGTCGCGGGAGAGCACGACCAGCCGTCGCGGGTTCAGTTCGGCGAGGGCGTAGGTGATGAACGCCTTGCCGAACGAACCGGTCCCGCCGGTGAGCAGGATGCTGGAGCCATCCAGCTCGGACATCGTTGACCTCCGCGTTTCGGTGCTACTGCCGCACGACATCATGTCACCCATGGATCCAGACCCCGGGGCCCACGTGGTCAACGCCGTCATCCAGGCACGCGCGTCGTCCACCCGGCTGCCTGGCAAGGTGCTCCGCCCCTTGGCGGGCCGGAGCGTCCTCGGCTGGGTCGTCCGTGCCGCCACCGCTTCGCCGGGAATCGACAACGTCGTGGTCGCGACCTCGACGGAGGCCGACGACGACGAGGTGGCCGAGGAGGCCGCCCGGCATGGTGCCCTGGTCGCGAGAGGGCCGCTCGACGACGTCCTCGGGCGTTTCGCGGTCGCCATCGAGTCGTACCCGGCCGACGCGGTGGTACGGCTCACCGCGGACTGCCCGCTGCTGGACCCGGAATTGATCGGGCAGCTCGTCACGCTGTGGCGGGCGCGGCCGTCGCTGGACTACCTGAGCACCACCCTCGTGCGCACGCTGCCCCGGGGCTTCGACGCGGAACTCGTGCGTGCGGGAGTGCTGGCCGAGCAGATCGAGACCGCCCGCGGCGCCGATCGCGAGCACGTGACTTCGGGTGTCTACTCGCGTCCGGAGACGTATTCGTGCTCGGGCGTCGTGGTCAGCCCGCCCGCCGACGATCTGCGCGTGACCTTGGACACCGTCGAGGACTGGGCGGTCATCGAAGGTGTCGTGGCGGAGCTCGGGGATCGCGTCGGCGTTTGGCGTGAGGTGGTCGCGGTGCTGCGGTCGAGGCCCGATCTCGCGGCGCTCAACCGGCACGTGGAGCAGAAGAAGGTGGCCAGGTGACGAAGCTGGTGTTGAGAGCCGACGCCTCCGGGACGATCGGCGCGGGCCACGTCTCACGCATGGTCGCCTATGCCGAACGCGCGGTCGCGCGCGGCTGGGAGGTGGCGTTCAGCGGCTTCGTGGACAACGCCGAATGGCTGGCCGCGCGATTCGCGGAGCTGTCCGTTCCGATGCTCTACTCCGCCGTTCCCGCCGCGCTGGCGGAGGACTTCGACGTGGTACTCGTCGACCACTACGGCATCGGCGAGATACGGCGGGAAGTCAACGCCGGTGGTGCGCTGCTGGTCTCCATCGAGGACGACGTTTTCGGCAGGCGTGCGGCGGATCTGGTCGTCGACTGTGGGTTCGCTCCCGCGCCGCGGCCCGACGACGGCTCCGGTGAGTTGCTCAGGGGCGTCGCCTACGCGCCGATGCGGGACGTCGTCCGCCATGCGCGGGAGAAGCGTCATGCCCGCGAGCTGACCGAGCGGCCGCACGTGACCGTGGTGCTCGGCGGAGGGACGGAATGGGCCGGAACGGTCAGCGCGCTCCTGCACGCCTTGCGCGACACGGGGTTGCCCTTCGTCGCCGACGTGCTCGTACGTGGCGAACCCGTGGTGCCGGAGGCCTTGCCCGGGCAGGAATTCCGTGTCGCACCGCCCGGGCCGGGGCTGCTGGATCTGCTCGTGGAGACGGATGTGGCGGTGAGTGCGGCCGGGGTGACGCTGCTGGAGTTGTGCTGTCTCGGCGTGCCGACCGGCGTCGTGAAGCTGGTCGACAACCAGGAGACGGGCTACCGGGGCGCGCTGGATCTCGGGCTGGCGGCGGGCCTCGGAAGTGCCGCGGCATTGGACGACGATGTCGTCGAGACGCTGCGGACCTTGCTGCTGGACAGGGAGGCTCGCCATCGGTTCTCGGAGACGGCGGCGTCCATCGTGGACGGCCACGGCGTCGACCGTGTGCTGGACCGAATCGAGCGTTTCCTGCCGCCGGGGGAGAAAGCGCCGACCAGCGTCGACCAGCGCTGAGCTGATGACCAATTGGGCGCGGCCCGAGAACCGGGTTTGACCTTCGGTCGAGGACCGTGGTTGTCCTCGATCCTCCCTACCGTCGTCCCCATGACCATCACGCCGTTCACGATCGACGTCCCCCAGCGCGACCTCGACGATCTCGCCGCCCGCCTGGCGAACACCCGCTGGCCGGACGAGATCGACGGCGTCGGCTGGGGCCTCGGGACGCCGCTCGGCTACCTCCAGGAGCTCGCCGAATACTGGCGGCTCCGCTACGACTGGCGCACCCACGAGGAGCGTCTCAACGGTTTCCCCGGATTCCTGGCGAACATCGACGGCGCGAACGTCCATTTCCTGCACGCGCGGTCACCGGAGCCGGACGCGATCCCGCTGGTGCTGACGCATGGCTGGCCGGGGTCCATTGTGGAATTCCTCGACGTCGTCGGGCCGCTCTCGGACCCGCGCGCGTACGGCGGCGACCCGGGGGACGCGTTCCACGTCGTCGTGCCGTCGCTGCCGGGGTTCGGTTTCTCCGGGCCGACGACCGAGGCGAACTGGGGTTCGGACCGGACCGCGGACGCCTGGGTCGAGCTGCTGTCGCGCCTCGGGTACGAGCGGTTCGGGCTGCACGGTGGTGACTGGGGCGCGATCGTGTCGCGCGCGGTGGGCGTCCGGTGCCCGGAGCGGGTGATCGGCGCGCATCTGACGATGCTGCCGCACGCGGTGCCCCGGAGCGAGGCCGATCTGGAGGGACTCACCGGCGAAGAACTCGCGCGGGGCGAGGCGGCGCTGGCGCGCGGGCGGGAGTTCCAGAGCGGCGAATTGGGCTACGCGATGATCCAGTCGACCAAGCCGCAAACGCTTGCCTACGGGCTCACCGACTCGCCTGCCGGGCAGCTCGGCTGGCTGGTGGAGAAGTTCAAGTCCTATTCGGACTCGCGTGACGTCCCGGAGGACGCGATCGATCGCGACGATCTGCTCACCAGCGTGATGCTCTACTGGCTCACCGGCACGGCGAACTCGTCTTCGCGGATCTACACCACGCTGGGCCAGGCTTGGGGTACGCCACCGCCGCGGTCCACAGTGCCCACCGGCGTGGCCGTGTTCCCGAAGGACACCGGCCTGCCGATCCGGCACCTCGCCGAGCGCACCGACAACGTCGTGCACTGGTCCACTCCGGACCGAGGGGGTCACTTCCCCGGGCTGGAGGTGCCGGATCTGCTCATCGACGACCTGCGGACGTTCTTCCGCCCGCTGCGCTGAGCCGCGGATGTCATGAAAGGGCCGTTCAGGACGAAAAACGTCTTGAACGGCCCTTTCATGACATTTGGAGAGGGGCGCGTGTCAGAGGTACTGGCCCGGCCCGTGAGACTCGCCGCCGGCACCGTGCCCACCCAAAGCGGCGCCGCCCGCGGACGGACCCGCCGGCAGCCCCCGCCGCATCTGTTCCAGCTGCACCCGCGCCGCCATCTGCTGCGCGAACAGCGCGGTCTGGATGCCGCTGAACAGCCCTTCCAGCCAGCCGACGAGCTGCGCCTGCGCGATCCGCAGTTCGGCATCGGACGGCGTCGAGTTCTCGGTGAACGGCCGCACGAGCCGCTCCAGCTCGTCCTGCAGCTCGGGCGCGAGCGCCTGCTCCAGCTCGCGGATCGAGGTCTGGTGGATCTCGCGCACGCGGGTGCGGCTGGCGTCGTCCAGCGGCGCGGCGCGGACCTCCTCCAGCAGCTGTTTGATCATCGTGCCGATGCGCATCACCTTGGCGGGCTCTTCGACGAGGTCGCCGAGCGATTCCTCGTGTGCCTCCTCGCCGGAGTCGGCGCCGGGGGAGGCGACGCGCGCGGTGCCGACCGGAGTGCCGTCGGGACCGACGACCACCACATGGTGTGTGGAGTCTCCTCCGCCGTCACCGGGGGTGGTCGATTCGCGGGAAACTGGGTCGGTCATGTGCTCCATCCTGGCCTACGTCGGGCACGAAGCGCAGTGTGGTTTTCAGCGCCGTCTCCGAGCGTAGCGGGAATCGTCGCGCCCCGTGATCGGGCAGCCAACCCCGGGTAAAGCGCCAAACCGCACGTCCGTACGGTGTCCCCATGGCGTTCGACGTCGCTCGTATCCGTGGGTTGTTTCCCGCGCTGGGTGACGGCTGGATTCACTTCGACGGCGCCGCCGGAATGCTCGTACCTGAACAGGTCGCTTCGGCCGTATCCACGGCCATGCGCGCTCCGGTGTCCGGGCCGGGTGGAGCGTTTCCGGCCTCCCAGCGCGCGGAAAGCATTGTCACGGCCGCTCGCCGGGCGGTCGCCGATCTGGTCGGCGCCGACCCGGCCGGAGTCGTGCTCGGCCCCAACGCGCCCGATCTCATCCGCCGTCTCGTCGACGCGATGGCCGATCGCTGGACGATCGGCGACGAGGTCGTCGTCTCCCGGCTGGACGAAGAGGCCAACCTCGCGCCGTGGCGCCGAGCGGCGAAACGTGTCGGCGCGGTCGTGCGCTGGGGCGAGATCGACATCGAGACCTGTGAGCTGCCCGCCTGGCAGTACGAGAACCTCGTCTCCGCGCGCACCAAGGCCGTCGCGGTCACGCTGGCCTCCGGTTCGGTCGGCACCCGGCCCGACGTCCCGACGGTGATCGAGTTCGCCAAACGCGTCGGCGCGCTGGTCGTCGTCGACGCGACGTACGCGGCGCCGTTCGTGCCGCTGGACCTCAACGCGCTCGGCGCCGACGTGATGGTGGTTTCGGCGCAGGCCTGGGGCGGGCCGTCGGTGGGGGCGCTGGTCTTCCGCGATCCCGAACTGCTCGAACGGTTGCCGTCGGTCTCGCTCGACCCGGCCGCGCGCGGTCCGGCCCGGATGGAGCTGGGGCCGCACGCGTACCCGTTGCTGGCCGGGCTGGTCGCGTCGATCGACTATCTGGCCGGTCTGGACGACGCCGCGCAGGGCTCCCGGCGCGAGAAGCTGGTGACGTCGCTGGGCTCGGCCAAGTCGTACCACGCGGGTCTTCTGGCGCAGCTGTCCACGGAGCTGCGTTCGCTGCGGCACGTCATGGTCATCGGCGACGCCATGCGCAGGATCCCCGCGCTCGCGTTCGCAGTCGCGGGCAAGAAGGCACCCGAGGTCGCCGAATACCTGGCGTCCCAAGGGCTCTGCGCCTTCGCCGACGACGGCACGAGCGGTGTCTTCGGCTCGCTCGGCGCCGCCGAAGTCGGCGGCGCCGTCCGCATCGGACTCGCGCATTACTCGAACGTCTTCGAGGTCAATCAGCTCGTCCGCGTGCTGGAAGAGATCCGCTAGGACTTCGCGGCGAGGAGAACCTTGCCGAAAACCGTGCCGTCCTCGAGGGCCCGGTGCGCGGACGCGGCTTCGGCCATCGGGACGACCTGACCGACGATCGGCTTCACCGAACCCTGCTCCACCAACGGCCACAGCCGCTCGCGGACGTCGGCCACGATCGCCGCCTTCTGCGCCAGCGGCCGTGAGCGCAGGCCCGCGCCGAACACGCTCGCCCGTTTGCCCATCAGCTTGCCGATGTTCAGCTCGCCCTTGACGCCGCCCTGCATGCCGATGACGACCAGCCTGCCGTCCATGGCCAGCGCGTCGATGTTGCGGCCGAGGTACTTGGCGCCCATGTTGTCGAGGATGACGTTCGCGCCATCGGTTTCGGCGCGCAGCACCTCGACGAAGTCCTGCTCCTTGTAGTTGATCGCGATGTCGGCGCCGAGCTGGCGGCAGCTCTCCAGCCGTTCTTCCGAACCCGCGGTCACCGCGACCGTCGCGCCGAGCGCCTTGGCGACCTGGATCGCGTGCGTGCCGATCCCGCCCGCGCCGCCGTGGACGAGCAGGACGTCACCTTCGGACAAGCCGGCGTGCATCACCACATTCGCCCAAACCGTGCACGCGACTTCGGGCAGTCCGGCGGCCGCGAGCAATTCGACTTCGGCGGGAAGCGGAAGCAGTTGTCCGGCCGGGACGGCGACCTTTTCCCCGTAGCCACCACCGGCGAGCAAAGCACAAACTTCGTCGCCGATTCGCCACCCTTCGACGCCTTCGCCGATTTCGGCGATCGTGCCCGAACATTCGAGCCCGAGGATTTCGCTGGCGCCCGGCGGAGGCGGATAGTTCCCCTGCCGTTGCAGCAGGTCAGCGCGGTTGACGGCGCTCGCGGCGACTTCGATGACGACTTCGCCTTCACCCGCAACGGGATCAGGGACCTCGGTCCATTCGAGAACATCGGGATCGCCGGGCTCACGGATGGTGATCGCGTACATACAAACGACCCTATCCCGGTGTCGTAAAGTCCGCCGAACGTCGGTTGACCTGTGGCACAAACCGCACAAAGGTGACGCTCATGTCATATTCGCGAAGAAGCATTGTTCCCTCGATCGTGGTGATGGCCACCGCCGCGCTCACGGTCGGAATGGCTCCCGCTGCGACGGCCACGACCGGGATCGACGGTCCCGCGCTGGCCAAGCAGCTCGTCAAGAAGGTCGACGTGAACAACGTCAACCGGCACCTGATCGCGCTGCAGCGGATCTCGGACGCGAACGGCGGCCGCCGTGCCGCCAGCACCGAAGGGCACAAGAAGTCCGCCGAGTACGTCGCCACGAAGCTGGAGCAGGCGGGCTTCACGGTGACGCGGCAGGAGTTCCCCTTCACCTACGCGGAAACCCTCGCGGAGAAGCTGACGGTCGCGGGCGCCGACGTCCCGATCATCATCATGTCCTACAGCCCGTCGACGCCCGCCGGGGGAATCACCGCCCCGCTCGCGGTGGTCCCGGTCGACGACACCAGCGGCTGCGAAGCGACCGACTACGCCGGCGGCGTCACCGGCAAGATCGCGCTGATCCAGCGCGGTGGCTGCTCCTTCGCGCAGAAGCAGGCGACGGCCGCGGCGGCGGGCGCCGTCGGCGCGATCGTCTACAACAACGTCCCGGGCCCGGTCAACGGCACCCTGGGCGACCCGGCCGCGGGCAAGATCCCGACCGGCGGCATCACCCAGGCCGACGGACAGGCACTCGCCGGGAAGGCCGGTGCCTCGGTCACCCTCGACCTGCGTGCCTTCCAGGAGGCGCGGACCAGCTACAACGTCATCGCCGAGACCAAGACCGGGCGCAAGGACAACGTCGTGATGCTCGGCGCCCACCTCGACAGCGTCACCGAGGGCCCCGGCATCAACGACAACGGCACCGGTTCCGCGGCGCTGCTGGAGACCGCGCTGCAGCTGGGCAGCAAGCCCAAGGCCAACAACGCCGTCCGCTTCGGCTGGTGGAGCGCCGAGGAGTTCGGTCTCGTCGGCTCGACCTACTACGTCAACTCGCTGAGCTTCGAGCAGCAGCTCGACATCGCGCTCTACTACAACTACGACATGATCGGCTCGCCGAACGCGGCGTACTTCGCCTACGACGGTGACAACTCCGACGGTGTCGGCGCGGGTGCGGGCCCGTACGGTTCCGCGCAGCTCGAGAAGACCCTCGTGGACTACCTCCAGCTCGGCAAGGGTGTCCCGGTCGAGGGCACGGACTTCACCGGTCGCTCCGACTACGGCCAGTTCATCGCGGTCGGCATCCCGGCCGGTGGCCTGTTCACCGGTGCCGAAGGCGTGAAGACCGCGGCGCAGGCGGCCAAGTGGGGCGGCAGCGCCAACGTTCCTTACGACAAGTGCTACCACCAGGCGTGCGACAACCTCGGCAACATCGATCGCGTCGCGCTCGAACGCAACTCCGACGCCGTCGCGTGGGCGCTGGGCGTGTACGCGACCAGCACCGCGGACATCAACGGTGTGTCGGGCAGTTCGGCCGCGAAGGCGAAGTCCCTTCGCGCGGCCGAGCGGTCTCAGCAGCGGAGCATGACGGCTTCCGTCCAGGCTGACGAGCACCACGTCGCCGCGTAGTAGCTCCTCAAATGCTAGGAACGGTCCTTTCCTCGCAAATTTTGCGAGGAAAGGACCGTTCCTGGCGTCCAGGGGGAGTGCTCAGCCCAGGCTCTTGGCCGCGAACGTGTCGCACCGCGCCGGCTCGCCCGTCTGGAAGCCGGTCGTGAACCACTTCTTCCGCTGCGCCGAGGTGCCGTGGCTGAACTTCGACTCGTCGACCCGGCCCCCGCCGAGTTTCGACTGGATGTAGTCGTCGCCGATCCGCGAAGCGGTGTCCAGCGCCGAGTTGACGTCCTCCTGGCTGATCTCGCTGATCAGCGGCCGCCCGCTCTCGGTCGGGGTGGTCGTCGCGTGGTTCGCCCAGACACCGGCGTAGCAGTCGGCCTGCAGTTCGAGCCGCACCGAACCCGACGTCGGCCCGCTCCCGGTGCCCTTTTTGGACACTCCGGTGAGGTTCTGCACGTGGTGGCCGTATTCGTGGGCCAGCACGTACGCCTCCGCGAACGGCCCGCCCTCCGCGCCGAACCTGGTGCGGAGTTCGTTGAAGAAGCCCAGATCGATGTAGACCTCGGAGTCGCCGGGGCAGTAGAACGGCCCGACGTCGGAAGTCGCGTTACCGCAGGCGGTGTTCACCCCGCCGTTGAAGAAGTTCGTGACGGCCTTGCGGTAGGTCGAGCCGGACCGCTGGAACTCCTGGCCCCAGTAGTCCTGGATCGAGTTGATGATGGCGACGATCGCGCAGTCGTGGTTCCGGTTCGCGTCCGCGCCGGTCTTGCACTCCTGGGACAGCGTGGTGTTGTCCATCTGCTGCCCGGAGCCCACGCCGCCGAGGCTGCCGATCCCGCCGGACGACGGGTTCAGGCTCACGCCGCCGAACTGGGAGAGCAGGAAGTAGATGACGAGGCCGACCACGCCGAGCCCGCCGCCGCCGAGTGCCACCCGGCCGCCGATACCGCCACCGCCACCGCCGCGCAGGTCCTCGACCTCGGAGGTGTCCAGGCCCGCGCCTTCGTCGAATCGCACGGGGGAAGCGTAGCCGGAAGACCCCGGATATGCCTGGGTGCGGCCGCGTGGAGCGGCCGCACCCAGGGCTACCGAGGTTGTCTTGTTCCGATCGCCGGTCGGCCGCGATCACCGGGCCGGCGTCCTGGCGCTGCCGAGGCGGTCGAAGAGGCCGCTAACCCGAAACAGGCCGGAGTGACGCCGAATGCGCCAGAATTGTCGAGCGCATCCGAGATGCCCGCGCTCGTCGCTGTTCACAGTCGCGACCGACCCGGTCCTTTCCGTTCCGGTCGCGGGGACACAGCAGGCGGTCAACCGCGAGAATCACCCGCCATACCACCACCTGACCCTTCCCGGCTGGGAGCAGGTCCGGCGACCCTTCCACGGGTTCGCCCGGTACTTGCCCGACCATCCGCTGACAAGCAGAATGCGCCTTTTCTCGCCGAGTCTCAACCTTTTCGTAACCCTCCTTCGGGCGAATGTTCCGCCGGATTTTTCAGGGACCGAAAAGTGACCGGTGGGTATGCGCCTTGTGCGATCAACGCTCTACTCTGCGTGGATGGCGGTGGAGCAGAAGGAAGTGCGCTGGCTTTCCGAGTCCGAGATGGTCGCCTGGCGCTCGTACATCGTCGCCACCATGCGGCTGCGACAGCGTCTCCATCGCGAACTCTCCGAGCGCCACGACGTCACCCTCGCCGACTACGAGGTCTTGGTCTGCCTTTCGCTCCAGCCCGACCGGCGGATGCGGATGACGGAGCTGGCGAGCATGCTCGGTTCGACCAAGAGCAGGCTTTCGCACCAGATGGTCCGGCTCGAGGCCGACGGTCTCATCCGCCGCACCCGGGACCCGGCGGACAAACGCGGCGTCGTCGCGGAGATGACCGAGACCGGCGCGGAACTGCTGGAAGGCGCGGCACCGACGCATGTCGAGGGCGTCCGCGAGCATCTGATCGATCTGCTGAGCCCCGAGGAGCAGCGGGTGCTGGGACAGGCGTTCGGACGCGTGCTGGAGCACCTGTCGGAGATCGACGGCCTGCCGCGGCTGCCGCCGATCACTTCTTGAGACGCTCGGCCTGACGCGTCAGGTGGTCGCGCTCGGCCAGGTCGGCCGCCTTGGCCGCGGCTTCGCCGTACAGCCGCGCCGCGGTCTCCGGATCGCCGTCGCGCTCGTGGAGGTACGCCGCCACCGCCGCGTACCTCGGCAGCGAATCGTCCAGTTCCGCGAGCGCGGCCAGCCCCGCGCGCGGTCCGTCCGCCTCGCCGACGGCGACCGCGCGATTGAGCCGGACGACCGGGCTGCCGGTCAGCCGCGCGAGTTCGTCGTACCACTCGACGATCTGCACCCAGTCGGTCTCCGCCGCGGTGGGCGCGTCTGCGTGGAGCGCCGCGATGGCCGCCTGCGCCTGGAACTCGCCCAGCCTGTCGCGCGCCAGCGCGGCTTGCAGGATCTCGACGCCCTCGGCGATCAGACGCGTGTCCCAGGCGCCGCGGTCCTGTTCGGCGAGCGGCACGAGCGCGCCGTCGGCCGCCGTCCGCGCGGCGCGCCGGGCGTGGTGGAGCAGCATGAGGGCGAGCAGCCCGGCGACCTCGGGATGGTCGATCGAGACGAAAAGCCGCCGGGTGAGCCGGATGGCTTCGGCGGCGAGGTCGACGTCGCCCGAGTAACCCTCGTTGAACACGAGATACAGCACGCGCAGCACGGTGGCGACGTCGCCGGCCTGGTCGAAACGCACTCCCGAGACGGTGCGCTTGGCCCGGCTGATGCGCTGCGCCATGGTCGCTTCGGGCACCAGGTACGCCTGGGCGATCTGGCGGGTGGTGAGCCCGCCGACGGCGCGCAGGGTGAGCGCGACCGCCGAAGCCGGCGTCAGCGACGGGTGGGCACACAGGAAGTAGAGCTGCAGCGTGTCGTCCACCGCGGGAGCGGGCCCCGGGGCGGGCTCGTCGTCGACGAGGTCTTCGCGTCGGCGGCGGGCGGCGTCGGACCGTGCCATACCGAGGAACTTGCGCCAGGCGACGGTGACGAGCCAGCCCTTCGGATCGTTAGGCCGGTCACCGGGCCAGACGCGGACGGCCTCGATCAGCGCCTCCTGGACGGCGTCCTCGGCCGACGCGAAGTCGGCTCCGCGGCGGACGAGGATCCCGAGGACGTTCGGCGTGAGACTCCGGAGCAGGGCCTCGTCCAGTTCGGTGGTCACTCCGTGACGACGAGCGGCTCGCCCTGCAACGGACGCAGTTCGAGCCATTCGTGGATCGGCTTCCCGCCCGCGCCCGGGGCGGCCGACAGTTCACCCGCGAGTTCGAGCGCCCGCTCGTAGCTGTCGACGTCGATGATCATGAAACCGGCGATGAGGTCTTTGGTCTCGGCGAACGGGCCGTCGGTGACCGGCGGTTTGCCCTCGCCGTCGTAGCGGACGAAGGTGCCTTCGGGTGCGAGAGCCTGCTCCGCGACGAACTCGCCGGTCTCCACGAGCCGGGTCGCGAAGTCCCTCATGTAGTCGATATGCGCCGTGATCTCCTCCGGCGCCCATTGCTCCATCGGGATGTCGTTCACCGCTGCCGGAGCGCCGCGGTAGTGCTTGAGCAGCAGGTACTTGGGCATGGCCGAAGGGTAGCGGCAGACTGCCGGTCCTTCTGCCTGGCGCGGCCATACATCCGATCTCTAGCGTCGTTATCGCGTTCCTCCATCGCGAAAGGAAGAGCCTTTGTCCAAGGCGAAACGGCGAACCGCCTGCCTGCTAGTGACCATCGGCCTCGGCTGTGGCCTGCTCACCGGAGAGGCGGCCGCCTCCGAGGTGGCCCCGCCCCCGCTCGCTCCAGCCGTCGCCCAAGCGCTGATCGCCGCGAACCCGGTGGTCTGCGAGGGCGACGGGGTTTCCGGCAAACGTGTCGAGCTGGTCTACGTCCGTGAGGCCGGCCAGGCCGACCGGTACGCGACCGTCGTGCCGTCCCTGCGCGCGTACGCGTCCGGGATCGACGATTCGTTCAACGACAGCGCCGCCGCGACCGGCGGCAGCAGACATCTCCGCTACGTGACGACCGCGGGCGCGGGCTGCCAGGTCGCCGTCGCGAATCTCGTGGTGCCCGACGGCACGTATCTGTCGGGTGCCATCCGCGACCGCGCCATCGAGGCCGGTTTCTTCAACGCGGACCGTGACTACATGCTGTTCTCCGACAACCCGCACACCTGCGCCGGCACGTGGGGCGACAGCGACGACCAGCCCGGTCCCGCCAACGCCTTCAACAACGGCAGGCACTACACGGAGATCGCCGTCCCCTGCTGGGGTGTCAACGCCGCCGCGCACGAACTGGGCCACATGCTCGGCGCGGTCCTGCCGGGTGCCCCGCACTACCAGGGTGGCGGGCACTGCTCCCAGGAATGGGATCTGATGTGTTACGGCGACACGCAGTCCTTCGACTGCACGGAACGCGACTTCGACCGGCTGCTGGACTGCGGCAACGACGACTACTTCAGCACGAACCCCACGCCGGGCAGCTGGCTCGCGACGCATTGGAACGTCGCGAACAGCGCCTTCCTGATCAAGAAGGACACCCCCGACAACGACGACGGCCACGCCAGGGGCGGGAAGACCTACGTCATCACCGGCGCGAGCGGTAACGCCATCGACGTCGTGGGCTCGTCGACCGGCGGCCTCGCGAACCTCAGCCATCGGCCGCGGACCGACGCCATGAGCCAGAAGTGGATCCTGGGCTACAACACCGGGCTTCAGCTGGTCAACGCCAACAGCCAGCTGTGCGCCGACAGCGCCCAGAGCGGGACGGCGCCGGGAACGCCGATCCTGCAGTACAACTGCAACGGCCAGAACGGTATGCGGTGGGCGTTCCAGCCGCTCGGCAACGGCAAGGTGGCGATCTTCAACTACCTGACCGGCTTCGCGATCACCGACGGCGGCGCGTACCCGGCGCCGCTGGTCCAGCAGCCCTATACCGGGGCGGCCAACCAGCAGTGGACGCTGAACCCCGTCGCCGATCCCGGCCCGCAGGCGGGCAAGAAGTACTACCTGACCGTCGCCACCAACGGCAACAGCGCGGCGGTCGTCGATGGCTCGTCGTCGGCGGGCGCGAAGATCACGCATGTGGTCAGGCAGAACGACAACGGCCAGAAATGGCGGCTCACCGACGCGGGCGGCGGGTACTGGAAGATCTCCAACGAGCGGAGCGGTCAGTGCCTGCGGCCGGTCTCCGGCAGCACCGCGGAGGGCGCGCAGTTCGAGCAGACGCACTGCGGCTCGGCCACCAACCAGCAGTGGAAGCTGTTGCGGAGCGCCGACATGCGCTACGGACTGGTGAACCGGGCGAGCAAGCTGGCGGTGCGGCAGATCAACAACGGCACGGCATCGCTGCTGGAGCAGCGGCCGTTCCTGGGCGGCCGTAGCGACGAGACGGTCTGGGCACTGGTACCCGCGTGACGAGAAGCGCCCCAGGTCGGTCGGCCTGGGGCGCTTTCGTTTTCAAGACTGGCGGTAGCGGTGGGATTCGAACCCACGGAGGACAGAGCCCTCGCATGTTTTCAAGACATGTTCCTTCGGCCGCTCGGACACGCTACCGCTGTCGAGGGTATCCGACGGGCCTTTGCCTTAACGCTTCGGATCTAGTCGAAGTCCCAGTCGGTCAAGATCCCGACGAAGATGAAACCCGCCAGGAGCAGCAGGATGACGGCGACGCCGAGGTAGCCGATGATGATCGCCGCGAGCGCCATCCCCTGGCCGCCCGCTTCCCCGCGTTTGGCCTTGGAATGCGCGATATGCCCCATGATGACGCCGGCGATCGACGGCAGCCCGCTGCACGCGACCAGACTGGCGATCGACACGACCAGTGCCGCGATCGCGAGCCCTTGTTCCTGCGGCGGCATCGCCGGGCCGTATCCGTAACCCGGTTGCTGGTACGGCTGCCCGTACGGAGGTTGCTGGCCGTAGGGCTGCTGCTGACCGTAGGGGTCTTGCGGGTATGTCACCCGCTAACCGTAACCGCCGGAGCTCAGGATGCCTGGCTCTTCGCGGCCTTCGCCGCGATTCGCGCCTGGACTT
The DNA here is from genome assembly GCF_000754115.1 of Amycolatopsis sp. MJM2582. Lineage (NCBI taxonomy): Bacteria > Bacillati > Actinomycetota > Actinomycetes > Pseudonocardiales > Pseudonocardiaceae > Amycolatopsis > Amycolatopsis sp. MJM2582. Next base: position 971,556 of record NZ_JPLW01000001.1, on the reverse strand, counting down.
CGGGACGGCGCAGCGGCGGCACCGTCGCCGGGGGCTGACGGCGCGGGGGCAGCTCGGCCAGTACGCGCCGGGTGATCTCGGTGATCTCGGCGACGGCGGCCTCGAACGGCTCACGGGTGGCGTCGGACAGGCTCTGCACCCCGGACACCTTGCGGACGTACTGGCGGGCGGCGGCCTCGATCTCGTCCGGCGTCGCCGCCGGTTCCAGGCCTCGTAGCGTGGTGATGTTGCGGCACATGCCCCGATCGTACGTCCGCCCACCGACGTTTCCGAGCGCTCCGATCACACAGTCGGTTAGAAGCTGCCCTGGTTCGTTGACGCCGAAAAACGCGTTTAGGCACCCTCGGCGGAGTGCCCCTCAGACCTCGCTCTCTCCGCCGTGCGCCCGTCGAGCCGACCCCCGAACCGGCCGAACCCTCCCCGATACCGGAACAGATCTGGCAGCGCGTCCCGATCGACGCCCTGATCGACCTGGTCACCGAGATCTTCACCGCGCACGACCTGCCGTGGTCGCGGGCCAGGATGGCCGCCGAGGCGTTGTGCCACGGCGATCTCACCGGAACGCCGGAATCCGGCGTCGCCGAACTGACCCGGTTGCATCTGCCGATGCTCGCCAACGGGATGGTGCGGCCGAGGGCCGAACCGCTGATGATCGCCGACCGCGGTGCCGCCGCCCTGATCGATTACCGCCGCGCGCCGGGCCTGTGGGCCGTCGGCGACGCGATGGACCGGGCGGTGTCCAGGGCGGGCCGGTACGGCGTCGGGCTGATGTCGGTGCGCGGCGTCGGGCCGTTCGGCCGTGCCGGGCACCATGCCGCGAGGGCGTTGCCGCACACCATGATCGGGCTCGTCATGGCGGCGGGCGGGGAGCGCGGGACGGCCGCGAACCCGCTCGGCATGGCCGCCCCCGCCGGCGCGTACCCCGAATTCGTCCTCGACCTGGACACGCTGGGGGACGTCGACGGCGCGGGCAGCGCCGCGATCGCCGGATTCGCCCTGCTGGTGGAGATCTTCGCCGGGGTGCTGTCGGGCGTCGGCGACCACGACCACGACACCGGACTGATGGTGATGGCGATCGCGCCGACGACGCTGCGCAGCGCCGACGGGTTCTACAAGGCCGCGAGCGCGTTGTTCGGCAGCCTGCTCGGCTGGGAGGGCGGCACCCCGGTCCGCTATCCGGGCTGGCGCGAGGCGCAGTACCTCGAACAGTGCCAGGCGCTGGGGGTCCCGCTGAACGAGCCGGTGCACCGCGAGCTGGAAGAACTCGCGAAGGCGTTGCGCCTGGCGCCGCTGCAGGGGCGTTAGCCCAGGACGACGCGGCCGCCTTCGCCGCCGACCTCCACGACGTCGCCGTTCGTCAGCTGACGGCCGCGCCGGACCTCCACCTCGCCGTTGACCGTGACCTCTTCGGCGTCGAGGAGGTCTTTGGCGTGCGATCCGTCTTCGGCCAGGTTGGCCAGTTTGAGGAACTGGCCGAGGCGGATCGGTTCACCGGTGATCGGGACGTCGTGGATGCTCATGGGGAGATCATCCCCGTGTGTCCATCTTCCGGTACAAGGTGGCGACGTCGGTGTCGAAGTAGCTGCTGTAGGACGTGTCCGGATCGTCCCCGCCGTACAGGTAGCCGCCGATCACGCCGACGACGGTGCCGAGTCCGGTCTTCGGGTCGGCGTCGACCACCCACGGGCCGCCGCTGGTGCCGGTCGTGAAGCCGGGGCACGCGACGCGCATCTGGTAGGTGTCGGCCTGGGCGCTGGTGCCGTGGCAGACGACCGGCGCCTCCCGTTCGTCGGGATAGCCGGTCAGGGTGATCGGGTGGTCGAAACCGCCGCCGGTCAGCAGGGTGTTGGCGCCCGTGACGCTTTCGAGGGTCTTCGTGGTGCCGGCCTGGCGGGCGGTCGCGAACCCGACGTCGAGGTCCGGATCGGAGGAATCGGCCCAGCCGTCGGGAACCTGCGGATCGGAGACTTCCCAGTAGCCGTATGGCGCGACACCGTCGTGGTAGCCGGGTGCGAACGAGATCCCCGTCGCGTACTCGCCGCCTTCGCCGTCGTGCAGGCAATGCGCCGCCGTGAGCAGGAGGTCGCCGGGGGCGCTGTGGACGACGCTGGCCGTGCAGAAATGCGTTCCGTCCAGGAAGAGCGCGCCGATCGCGGGATTGGTCTCCGGTGCCGCGGGGGTGGCCGCCACCGTCGCGGGGACGGCGCTGTCTTCGGTCGCGGCGGGATCCGACGCGGCGGAACAACCGGACAGAACGACACAGAGCACGAGCAACAGGGCGCGGCGCATCGCCTTCCTTTCGCTCGTCCACGGCTGTCCGGTTACAGATCACCATAAGTGGTGTGCGAACACAGCCCGAATCGATCAACGCACAGCAAGCTCACAGCCGTAGTATGTGTTACCTCCGGTAACAGTCGAGCGGGTTGGAGCGGGTATGAAGTCGTTCACGGACAAGGTCGTGGTGATCACGGGTGCGGGCTCGGGGATCGGCAAGGCGCTCGCGATCGAGCTCGCCGGGCGGGGCGCCAGGCTGGCGCTCTCCGACGTCGACGCCGTCCGCGCGGCCGGCACCGTCGCGGAGTGCGAGAAGGCGGGCGCCACCGCGAAGGCGTACGAGCTCGACGTCGCCGACCGTGACGCCGTTCTCGCGCACGCCGAGGAGGTCGCCGTCGATTTCGGCGGCGCCAACGTCGTGGTGAACAACGCCGGGGTCGCGCTCGGTGCCACGGTCGAGGAAATGACCTGGGACGACTACGACTGGCTGATGGGGATCAATCTCGGCGGCGTGGTCAACGGTACGAAAGCGTTTCTGCCGCAGGTGATCGCTTCGGGTGACGGGCACATCGTCAACCTTTCGAGTGTGTTCGGCTTCATCGGCGTGCCCACGCAGAGCGCGTACAACGCCGCGAAATTCGCGGTGCGGGGGTTCACCGAGGCGCTGCGGCAGGAAATGCTGATCGCCCGGCATCCGGTCAAGGTCAGCTGCGTACATCCCGGTGGCATCAAGACGAATATCGCCCGTGACGCGCGGGGCGGCGCCGAGCGGGACATCGACAAAGCCGCCGAGGGATTCGAAAAGATCGCGCGGACGACGCCGGAGAAGGCCGCGCAGACCATCGTCCGCGGTATCGAACGGGGGACGGCGCGGATCCTGATCGGTCCGGACGCGTATGCCATCGACGCGATTCCCCGCGTGCTCGGCTCCTTTTACCAGCGGCCGCTCGCCCTGTTGGGACGCTTGGGAATGCGGAATCTCTGAGAAAGCGGAAGCCACTGAACGGAGTAACCCTCCGTGGTCCGGACGGCTCGGGATAACTCGATCGGGGTGCATTACTTACGGCGGCGTCGGAAATGCACCACAATGCTCAAGTTCGTGATTCCCCTTCCGGAGGTCCCCATGCCGCGCGCCGCCCAGCGCCGTACGCCGACCGATGCCGCGCTCTCCGTCGAGACGGCGGAGTTGCTGGACCGGACCGGGATCATCGCGGCGAGTCTGCCGAAACGGCGGCGCAGCCCGGAGAACGAACCCGAGCCCGAGCCGATGCCGGTCCGGCCCCCGGTCTGCGAACCGGTGGTGGACAAGGATCTCCGGCCCAAGGCCGTGGTCATCCATCGCCGCGCCCGCTCCTGGCTCGTCGGCGGAGCGGGGGTGGCGCTGCTCGCGATCGGCTGGTTCGCCGGCACCTTCAGCTTCCAGCCCGTCGACGACACCGCCCTGCCCGAGCAGCCGTTGCCCGCCGTCGCGACCCAGCAGGCGGCGCCGCCGGTCGCGCAGCCCGCGCCGCAGGCCGCGCCGGTGACCGTTTACGTCCCGGTCACCGTGAAACAGCAAGCGCCCGCGACGAAGAAGAAGCCCGTCAAGGAACGCGTCGTCGCCCTCCCGCCCGCCGAGACCAGGCCGCCGGAGCAGCCGCGCACCGACCTCGGCTCGCGCGACAAGCCCACGCAGGACATCCGGAGCATGATGGATCCCGTCGTGGCGAGTTCCCTGGCGATGCAGATGGCGCAGGGAATGGTGAGTTACGGCTACGGCCGCTGACCCGTCAGCGTGGCGGCCAGTGCCGAGCCCTCGCCGGGATCCCCGTGCACGAGTTCGGTGCGATGCACCACGCGCGGTGAGGACAGGGAAAGCGCGCTCACGCCGGTGACGACGTCCGCCGGGAGCAGCGCCAGTCCCTGACCGGCCGCGACCAGTCCGAGCAGGCCCCGGACGTCGGTCCCGGTGTAGCGCAGCCGACCGCGGAATCCGTCGGTCGAGGCGAACTTCCTCAAGCGTTCCAACGGAATCGCCGTATCCGGCGCGTCGATCCACGCCGCGTCGGCGAGTTCGGCGAGCCGGACCGCCCGCCCCGCCATCGGATGACCGCCGGGTACCGCGACCGCGAGGGGGCGTTCACCGACGACAGTGGTGGTGAGCGGGCCGACGTCCGGCAGCGGGAGCGGATCGCTCGGCGCGGTCATCCCGTCGACGAGGCCGAGGTCGAGTGAGCCGGTCGCGACCTCCGTCAGGACGTCTTCGCGGCCCAGGACGCGCAGTTCGGTGCCACGACGCGCGGCGGCGGCGACTTCGGCGGTGAGCGACAGCGGGGTGAGCCCGAGGACGACCCGCCCGCTGGGCGCCGCGGTGAGCCGGGCGAGGTCCGCGCGGGCGGCGTCGAGCCGGGTCAGCAGCGGACCGGCGTGTTCGAGGAGACGTTCCCCGGCGCGCGTCGGGGCGACCGGCCGCCGGGTGAGCAGCGCGGTGCCGAGGTCCTGTTCGAGCCCGGCGATGTGCTGGGAGATCGCGGATTGCGTGTAGCCGAGGTCGCGGGCCGCCCGCGAGAACGAGCCGCCGCGGGCCACCGCCACGAAGGTGCGGAGCAGATGAGTCTCCATGAGCATCAGTATCGCTTATGAACACAGCAAGGATCATCGTTGGCGCTGAACTCGGTTCACGGGTCAGGATGGCCGCATGACACAGACAGCCCGGGTCGCCCTGGTCGGCGACCGCTCGGACGGCGTCCGCTCCCACGTCCGCATCCCGATGCTCTTCGAACGGCTCGCCGAACGCGACGGCCTCGAACTCGACGCCTACTGGATCCCGACGGACGCCGTCGGCGACCTCACCGGTTTCGACGCCGTCTGGCTGGTGCCCGGCAGTCCTTACCGGTCCGAATCCGGTGCGATCGAGACCGTGCGCGCCGCCCGCGAGAACGGCATCCCATTCCTCGGCACCTGCGCCGGTTTCCAGCACGCGCTGCTGGAATTCGCGCGGAACGTCTGCGGGCTCGACGGAATCGGGCACGCGGAGAACGCGCCGGACGCGGAAGAGCGGTTGATCGTCCCGCTCGCGTGTTCGCTCGTCGGGCACGAAGGCGCCGTGCATGTCACGCCGGGCACCCTGGCGGCACGGGTTCTCGGGGCGGAGCGTTCCGTTGAGCGGTACCACTGTTCGTACGGTCTCGACGCCCGGCACCTGGACACCTTGGCGGCGAACGGGTTGATCTTCAGCGGATTCGACGCCGATGGCGACGCGCGGATCGCGGAACTGCCGGAGCACCCGTTCTTCCTGGCGACGCTGTTCCAGCCGGAACTCGCCGGCGACGGAACCCGGCCGCATCCGGTCGTCCGCGCCTTCGCTTCGGCCGCCGTGGAACACGCGAAGTTGACTGTCCACAGTGGACGCTGATGGTCGACGTGGGCCGGATGGACGCTGACACTGCGGAAGTGATCGACTACCGTGAGCCAAGGGGAGGGGCTCATGGAGAAGGGGGATTCCGCTCGGGGCACCGCGTTCAAGGCCGCTTTCGCGGTCGGCGAGTTCCGTGCGTTGTGGGCGGCCGAGGCGCTTTCGCAGGCCGGTGACCAGCTGGCCAGGGTCGCGTTGTCGGTGCTGGTCTGGGAAAGAACGGCGTCGGCGGGGTTGACCGGGCTCACCTACGGCCTGACGTATCTGCCGACGCTGATCGGCGGCACCCTGTTCGCCGGATTGGCGGACCGGTATTCGCGACGGACGGTGATGATCGTCTGCGACCTGGTGCGCGCGGCGGTCGCGGCGCTGATGGCCGTTCCGGGGATACCGCTGCCGGTCCTTGCCGGACTGCTGGTGATCCTGACGATGGCGGGCGGTCCGTTCCGGGCGGCGCAGCTCGCGTTGCTCCCGGACGTCCTCGAGGGAGACCGATACGTCGCCGGGCTCGCGGTCCGGACGATCACCATCCAAACGGCACAGCTGGCCGGATTCGGCGGCGGCGGACTGGTCATCGGGCTCGTGACGCCCTACTGGGGACTGGTGATCGACGCGGTGACCTTTGTGGTCTCGGCGCTGCTCGTCTCCGTCGGAGTGCGCCGCCGGGGGCCCGCCACCACGGAATCTTCGGTGAAAAGCCGTGTGGCGCGGGCTTTCAGTGGCGAAGGCGCCAAGGAACTGTGGCAGGGCAAGGGAATCCGGGTGCTCTTCGGGTTGAAGATGCTCGCCGGGTTCGCCATCGCGCCGGAAGGGCTCGCGGCGCCGCTCGCCGTCGGGCTCGGGGCGGGCAGTTTCGCGGTCGGTCTTATTCTCGCGGCCGATCCGATCGGTTCGGTAATAGGTTCGTGGATCTTCACTAAATGGGTTCCGGCGCGACGGAAAACGCGAATCGTCGGCATTCTCGCCATCGCATCCGTCGTTCCTTTGGTGTTCCTCTTCTTTCGCCCGTCCTTGCCCGTCTGCCTCGCGCTGATCGGGCTCAGCGGGGCCTTCGCGGCGCCGTACCACCTGCAGGCGGTCGCGTTGATGGCCCGCGCGGTGCCGGACGGCGTCCGGGCGCAGGTGATGGGGCTGACCTCGACGAGTTTGGTGACCGTGCAAGGAATCGGGATCATGCTCGCGGGCGGTCTCGCCCAGCTGACCGGTCCGTTCGTGGCCGTCGGGGTGGCCGCGACGGTGGCCGTCGCCTCGGCGGGACCGATGGCGATGGCGTGGAAACGCGCCATCGCCACCGGCCCCGATGTGTGGCTCCCGGCCGGGAGCCGAACCGGCTGAATCGGTGGGATCAGTCCTCGCGACCGTTCATGATGGTCCTCCCTCCCACTGCTCCATCTGTGTGTTCCGGAAATGACTCGAGCCACCCTCAGTACTACCTCGGATACATTGAATTGTGCACGGAAGGGGGACCGGTGACGATGATTATGGGGGAAGTTGAACTCGCCGGAGAAGGGGCCGGCACACGTCTGAGAGCCAGGGTCCGACGCTGGGAATTATGGTCCGGACCACGCGGTGTTCCCGCGGTTTTTCTTGTGGTGGAAGGCCTCGCGGCGGCAGTCGCCGTAATCGCCTTGCTCCGATCGAACTACGACACTACGGAATTCGTCCGATTTGGATCACTGCTCGGCCTCGCTGTTCTGCAGGCCGAGCTTTCGCGTTCGGTGGAACGGTTGCGGCGCACGCTGTGCGACCGGCCGCATATCAACATGACTTCGGTGTGGACGTTCGCGGGGGTGCTCGTCCTGCCGTCCGGGCTCGCGCTCGCCCTCGGTTTGCTCATCTACCTGCATCTTTGGTTCCGGGTGTGGCGGGGGATGAGCCACCGCCCGGCCTACCGCGTCGTGTACTGCGCGGCGGCGATCGTGATCTCCTGCCTGGCCGCGGGGGCCATCGTCGCCGGCTGGAACGGACTGCCCGTCGGGTTCGCCGGCTCGCTGAAGATCGTCGAGGCGGCGGCGGTGTTCACCGTGGTCAACGCGTTCATCGTGGCGCTCTCGGTGTACCTGCACACCGGGGCCCGCTCCCTGCGGTCGCTGTTCGGCACCGGCGACGACAACCTGCTGGAGGTCACCACCCTGGTGCTCGGGACCTCGACCGCGCTGGGCATCGTGCACACCCCGGCGCTGGTCCCGTTCGTGCTGCTCCCGGTGCTGGTGCTGCACCGCAGCGTGCTGGTGCGGCAGCTGGAGATCGCGGCGAACATCGACGGCAAGACCGGCGTCCTGAACGCGCACGCGTGGCACGCGCTGAGCGAACGGGAGCTTTCGCTGGCGGCGAGGGCGAAGAGCAAACTCGGCGTGCTGATGCTCGACCTCGACCACTTCAAGCAGGTCAACGACGTCTACGGGCATCTCGCGGGCGACGTCGTGCTCAAGGTCGTCGCGAAGACGATCTCCGAGCACGTACGCGACTACGACTCCGTCGGACGCTTCGGTGGCGAGGAGTTCGTCGTGCTGCTTCCCGGGGCGACGGAGACCGAGGTGCTGCCCGTGGCCGAGCGGGTCCGCCGGGCGGTGATGGCGATCGAGGTCGAGGTCGCGACCGCGTCGGGGCCCCGGGTCGTGCGAGGGCTTTCGGTGTCGATCGGCGCGGCGGTGTACCCGTCGGGTGGGACGGTGCTGGAGCGGCTGCTGCACGTCGCGGACTCCGCGCTCTACCAGGCGAAGAACAGCGGGCGGAACCGCGTGGTCTCACTCGCGGCCGCCTGACCGGCTCGTGAGTGGTGAGGACGGGAAGGGCCCGTTGGTCAAAGGTCCGTGAAGGCCTCCTTGCCTACCCTCAAGGTAGGGAAGGAGGCCTTCACGGACTTCAGGGGCGAGCCGCGCTGTGCCGCCTGAGGCCGTTGGTGTCCACAGTGGTCACTTTCCGGACAGTGAACGCCTGCTTTGTGCCGGTAAGTCCGGTTTCGCGCGGGGTCGTGAGTGGCAAAGAGGGTTAGAACGACCATCGCCACTCACGACCCCCACGCAATACCGCGCAAAGTGCCCAAAACAGACGCCTCCCTCTCGGAAAGTGTCCTTTTTGGACGGTCCAAGGAGCGCGAAGGGCTACCAGGGCGAGTTCTCCTCGTCGTCCGGCGCTTCGTGACGCCGTTCCCGAGGTGCCTGCGGCGGAGGCGGAGCGTCAGCCGCGGACGCCGGAGGTGCGGGCGGCGGCGGAGGCGGCGGCTCTTCCTCTTCGATCTCGGGGAAGCGGCTGCGCAGGGTGCCGATCATCAGCGCCCTGGTCTCCTGGTCCTCGTCGCCGAGCGATTCCTGCATGACCTCGGCGACCTGGCCCGCGATCCCGGCCTGCGCCTGGTGCATGGTCCGCAGGATCGCCCGCGACAGTTCCTCCAGCGGGTACGTCCTGGCCTTGTTCCCGAACTCGATGTCCGTCACGCCGCCGTCCGCCCCGACGGTGATCTTCACGGCGCCGTCGGAGCTGGACGCGGTCAGCCGGAGCTGCTCCGTCCGCTCCTGTGCGGCCGCGTACCGCTGGGCCTTCTCTTCCAGCCCGGCGGCCCATCGCTCCATTTTGCGCTGGGCCTCGTCCGGGTCCAGCATGAGCTCGCCGAGCTCGTTCGCGCCGGTCACTTCTTTCCTCCGATGTCCAAGGCGGAGAAGTCCGCTTTGAACGGTTCCGCGTTGGTCTTGTCACCGTCTACATAGGACTTGGCGGCGGTGCGGACGTTGTCGGCCGTCGCCTGTATCCCTTCCACGGCCGCCTTGATCGTCTCCGCCGCGCGTTCGCCCGCCGGGTTGACGATCGGCGGCAGGAACGCGCACAGCAGGCCGTACGCGTCCGCCGACATCGCCGAACCGGTCGCGGCGTGCGCGGTGTTCAGCCGGTCCACGAGCCCGTCGAGATGGCTCGCGTGCGCGGTCAGGTCGTCCGGATCGACCTCGAACGAGGCCGTCACTTCCAGTCCTTGTTCTTCCAGTCGCCGATCACCGGCGGCGCCACGACCTCGTCGGCCGCGAAGAAGGACGGGTCGTCGGATTCGACGTAGTCGGCGACCTTGTGCTCCTTGTCGTCCTGGCCCTGACCCTTGCCGGCGCCGGGGGCCATCCCGCCCATCGGCCCCATGCCGCCGGGGGTACCGGGCTTGCCGCCGGAGGCCGCCGCACGGGCCGCGGCCGCTTCGGCGTCCAACGCGCCCGCGCCGACGGCACCGCCCATGCCGAGCGAGCCGGACGCCCGTCCGGCGCCACCGAGACCGCCGCCGCCCGCGCCACCCGCACCGGTACCGCCGCCGCCGAAGCCACTGGTCCCGCCGGTGCCGCCACCGCCGGGGATGTTCGGCATGCCGAGTTTGGGCGCGTTGTACGGCGTGCCCTTGTACGAGTTGCCGTCGGGGAACGAGGGGCCGGTGAGCCGTTCGCCGATGCCGCCGGGCCGCGGAATGGGCGGGATGTTCGGCATGACCGGCCTCGGCCCGCCGCTGGTGGGCCCGTTGGGCCCGTTCGGGAGGGGGATGTTCGGCGGCGTGAACGGAAGACCACCGCCGGGCCGCGGTCCGCCGCTTTCGGGGATCGGGATGTTCGGCGGGGTGAACGACGGCGGCGAAACGGACGGGGGCGTGTAGCCCGTCGTGCGCGTGGTGTCGTCGATCTTGGGCATGTTCGGGAGGCTGGGTCCGGACGACGCGGCGGGCTTGTAGGTCTCGCCGCCGGTCGGTCCGTTGGGGATGTTGATGTTGGGCATGGTCGGGCTGGAGCCCGGGCCGCCACTACCGGGACCACCGCCGCCGGGGAAGCCACCGGGACTTCCGCCAGGACCTCCGCCCGGTCCACCACCGGGGCCGCCGCCCGGTCCGCCGCCCGGTCCGCCGGTCGGCGAGTTGAACGGCGACACACCGCCGGGACCACCGGCCCCGCCCTGCGGCGTCCCGTCCATCGAAGCGACGAGGCCGTCCGGGCGCGTCCGGTCCGAGGTCGCGCTGAACGGGCTGAGCTGCCCGTCGGCGCCTTCGGGCGACATGCGGTCGCGAAGCGTGCCTGCGGGCGAACCCGCGCCACCGCCGGCGGGAGTGCCCTGCAGCTGCCTGGTCGCCGACGCCAGCTTCGGCGGGGCGGGGAACGCCGGGGTGGCGATCGCCGAGCCGACCGTGGTGTCGAAGTCGGTCATCACCTTCGCGGCCTGGTCCCGCGCGTCCTGCTGCTTCTTGAAGGTGCTGAGATCCTTACCGAGCTGCGCCATGTAGACGTACGGGTCGGTGATCTTTTGCAGGTTGGCGTTGGCCTCCTGCACGCTGAACGCCACCGGCGGGTTCGCCGCCATCTGCTTCTGCGTCTCGTTGAGCGTCTGCGAGTGGATCTGCTGCTGCCGCCCGGCCAGCGTCGCGCCGTTCGCGGTCGAGCCGAGCCATTTGCCGACACCGGCGAGGTGCTCGCGAGCCGCGTCGCCGCCCTCGCCCTCCCAGTTGGCCGTGCTCGCGCTGATCGCCTTCGCCAGGTTGCGCTGGTGCGAGGCCAGGTCGTTGCCCGCCCGGATCCACTCTTCGGAGGTCTCGGCCACCGCTGCCGGATCCGCGTTGTCCGCGATCGCGGTCTGCATCTGCTCGTGGGTGGCGTTCGCCCAGACCGTGGACGGCGGCTCGCCGGGCTTGCGGATGTCCAGGTTCTTGTCGAGACCTTCGCGCGCCTTCTCCAGCTGCCCCTCGTACATCTTCTGCGTGAAGATGTCCTTGATGCCGCCGAGCGCCTTGTCACCCCAGCCGAGGATGTTGAAGAGGAGGTCCGTCCCGGCCGAGGCCCCGGCCCGGATCTCGTCGCCGGAGGCGGCCTCGTCCGCCAGCGGTCCGACGTAGTAGTCGGACGACGAGTCGGCCGTCGGGTCGTAGTTCGGGTCCAGCTTGTCGTAGTCGGGCGAGTTCGGGTCGGAGACCTTCGCCGTCTTCTCCTCGGATTCGGTCACAGGTCTCTCCTTCAGATCTCGGTGTCGATCCGCTTCAGGTCACGCTGGTTCTGCGTGTCGCGTTCCCGGTAGTTCCGCTGGGCGAGCTCGATCGCCTCGATGTAGGTCGGGAACTCGGCGCGAGCGGCCTGGAGCTGGGTGAGCAGACCTTGCGCGTCCGTCGCGGTGCCGTGCATGTGCTCGGACACCCAGCGGGCGGTCGCGGTGGAGCTCATCGGAGGTGACTTCTGCAGCTTGGTCAGCGCGCTCCAGCGCTCTTCGAGGCTGTCGATCACACCCTGGAGCGAACGGATCATCTCCTGGCCGGTGGTCTCGTCGACGGCGAAGCCGCCCTGTTTGGCCATCTCCTTCAGCCGTGCGCCCGCGAACGCCACCTTGCGCGCCGCCATCATCGGCTGCAGTTCTTGTGCTTCCTCGGTCAACGGAGGGTCCTCTCGCCGGATTCAGGAAGGTCAGTAGATGTCCGCGATGGCGTCCCGGATCGCGTTCGCCACGCCCGATTGACTGGCCGGGTCGTAGTGGCCGATCACGGCGCCGGAGGTCTCGTCGGTCTCGGTCCGGATCAGGTACCGGCCGTCTTCGGTGTCGAGCCAGCTCAACGGTGTCGACCGGAGCCGTTCGCCGCGGCGGCCGATCCCGCTCACGATGATGTAGCCGCCGCCGAGGCGGGTCCCGGACAGCACCCTCTCCAGGACCTCGACGTCGCTCTCGTCGTTGCGCGGCGCCGGGGCCTCCGGCCGGGCACGGACGACGCCGGTGAACTGGAGGTTGCCGAACGCGTCGGTCTCTTCCTCGTCGAACTCGGCTTCGGCCTGGCGGCGCGCGGCCATCGCGGAGACGGCGCGCTCCTCCTTCTGCACGAGCGTGCGGCGGCCGGTCGACGCGGGGCGCATCCGCGGCAGCACCCCGGAGAGGACCTCGACCAGCTCCTCGTCGTCGAAGAGCGCGAACTGCAGGAGGTCTTCGCCGTGGGCCTGCGTGATGCCGAGCGCCTGCCTGCCGTCGGTGAGCGCGAGGACGGCGATGTCCTGGCCGATACCGTCGATACCGTTGATCGAAACGGTGATCCGGTGGTTCCCGAGCAGCTCGAACGCGGTGCGGACGGCCTTGTTCAGCTCGCCGTTGATCGACAGGCGGCGCTGTTCGAGATCGGTGTAGACCTTCCGGATGATCGCGGCGTACCGCTCCGGGTCGATCGAAGTGTTCTGGACGCGCAAGGGAAACAAGCGGGCATCGACGCCAAGCGCCCGCCCGACCACTGTCGCCTCGACCGTCCCCAGCGCGAAATCGGCTCGCTCAGCCATGCTTCTGCGCTACTCCCTCACGGGGTCGGGCCCCGACTTTGTTAATGGCCAAAACAAACTAGCACAGCGCATGAACCTACGGAACCATACGTACACCGCTGAACCCGATGGAATGGATCACCATGCCCGATCGGGCACTTTTCTTGCCCCTAAAGGAATAACGGCCTGTTCACCGGCGCGTTACCGGTCGGCCGTCGCGGGGGCGTAGGTCGTCATCCGGCGGGCCACGTCGGTCCGCGAACGGGCACCCAGTTTCCGCAGGACTTTCGCGACGTGCTGTTCGACCGTACGCGGCGAAAGGAACAATCCGTCCGCTATCTCTCGATTCGTGCGTCCGTCGGAAAGCATGCGCGCGACCTCCAGTTCGCGGGGCGAGAGCTCCTGGCCGTAGCCGCGCCGCCCGCGCTGCGAAGGTGCCCACGCGCCGTGTTCCCGGAGCAGGTGGCGGCAGCGGCCGGCGTCCCTGGTCGCGCCGAGCCGCTCGTAGGCCTCCGCGGCCGCCGCGAGTTCCTCGATCGCCTTGCGGTCGCCCGCGTCGAGACGGCCCCCGGTCAGGCGGCCCGCGGTCAGACGGCACAGCGCCGCACGCTCGCGGGCACCGATCGCCTGATAGGGCATCGGCAGCGCTTCGTAACCGGCCGCGGCCTCGTCGAAAACCGTTGCCGCGGCGGGATGTTTGCCGCGCGCGTCGAGCAGGATCGCCCGGCCGGCGAGCAGCGCGACCCGGGAGACCGGCGAATCCTTGCCGTCCACGCCGCGGGCGAATTCCTCGACCACGGCGTCCGCCTCCGACCAGCGCCCGGCCCGCGTGTAGGCCTCGGCCGCGGCGGGCACCAGCGCCGCCGCCCACACCCAGACACCCTTGCGCCGGGCCGCCGCGACGGCGTTGTCGGCCGCCGCGCACGCCCCGTCGACGTCGTCCGTCGCGAGGAGCACCCGGATCAGGACGCCGGCCGCCGAGAGGACGACCGGGATGGGCCCGTGTTCCGGCGCGTGCACGCTCGCCGCGACCAGATGTCGTTGCGCGGCGGCGAATTCCCCGCGCACGGCGGCCAGACCGCCGAGGACGAGCGAGCATTCCATGACGATCGGGCCCAGGTCGGGATAGCCGTCGCGAAGCTGTTCGGTGGCCTCCGCGAGCCCGGACCAGTCGCCGCGCACCCAGTCGAGCCGGACCCTGGTGCCTTGCGCGAGCCCGGCGGCGTAGAGCGCGCCCGCGTCGGACGCGCGGCGGATCCCTTCCGTGACCAGCTTTTCCGCCCTCGCCAGATGTCCGGCCCAGGACTGCGCGTCGGCGAGGTTGCACCACATCCTGGCCAGCTGGACCCGTTCGGCCACTCCGCCGCCTTGATCGGCCAGTTCGGTGAACTCGGTCCAGGCCGAGCCGTCGCCGATATGAGCCTGGGTGGAGATCCGGTCACCGAGCAGCGCGAGGCGCAGCTCCGGGTCTTCGATCCGGTCGAAGACCTCGCGGGCCCGATCCATCCAGACCTCGTGCCAGGACAACGGGGTCAGCCCGTCGATGGGCTGGGCGAGCAGGTTGATCCCGCGCGCGGCCAGCTCCGGCTCGTCGACCAGTTCGGTGATCGCCTTCTCCACCTCGACCCGGCCGCGGGCGAGCCGCCCGATCGTGCGGACCAGCAGCATCCCGAGGCTGAGCCGGATCGTCCCGCGCACGCTCGGGCGCAGGTCGGTGAGGTCTTCGAGGATCCGCTCCAGCGTCTCGATGACGTCCGGGCGGAACCCGCGCAGCGCGACCTGGCTGAGCTTCGTGGCCAGCCGCGCGATGTCGTCCTCGCCGAGTCCCGCCTCGGCCAGCACGGACTGGAGCAGGTCGATGGCGCGTGAGGTGTCGCCGTGGGCGATGGCCTCGTCGGCGGCGGCTTCGGCGTAGTGGCGCCATTGCCCGGTCCGGCCCGCCGCGCGCGAATGGTTCGCCAGCAGGGTCAGCGGCGGGGCGGGCTGCTCGGCGAGCACCTTGATGGCGCGCGAATGCAGCAGAGTCCGTTCCGGGCCGCTGATCGTGTCGTAAACGGCCTTGCGGGCCAAGGGATGCCGGAAGCCGTAACGGTCGCCGCCGAGTTCGCCGAGCACTCCGCCGTCCAAAGTGGACAAGAGGGCGGTGCGGAGGGCGTCGCCGTCGAGGCAGGCGAGTTCGCCGATCACGGCCGGTTCGGAGGGGACGGCGAGCACCGCCGCCGCGCGGGCGAGCCGGACGGCGGGTTCCGGCAACGCGTCGAGCCGTTCGGTGATGGCCTCGCGCAGGGAGATCGGGACTTCGAGGCTTTCCAGCAGCCGGTCGCCCAGCACTTCGCCGATCGGCAGCCGCCCCGCCGCGTCCCGCAGCGCCCGCAGGGTCTCCTCGACCACGAACGGGATCCCTGCGGTGCTTTCGTGGAGCTTCGCGGTGAACGGCGCGGAAACCCTCGGCAGGTCCAGCAGTTCCTCCGCGAGCTTCCCGACGGCGTCGAGATCGAGGGGGCCCAGCGTCACGCGGGCGGTCTGGACGTTCGGCGGGGTGCGGAACGGGATGCCGGCACCGTGTGCGGAGGGGGAACCGGTTCGGTAGGCCGCGACGACGGCCAGCTCGGCGGGCATCGCGGCGGCGAGGAAACGCAAGAGGTCGCGGGTGCCTTCGTCGGCCCACTGGAGGTCGTCGATCAGGACGAGCGCGGGCCCGCAGGCGATCAGGAGTTCACGGACGGCGCGGAACTGGCGGTGGCGTTCGGCGCACGGGTCGGCGAGCGGTTCCGGTTGGGGCGGAAGGCTTTCCGCCAGTTCGGGCAGCAAGGGTCTCAGTACCCCGGCCACCGGGCTGAGCGGCCCGAGCGGCCGGTCGCCCGCCGAGCGCAGCGCTTCGAGCACCGGCCCGAACGGGAACGGTTCGCGCATCGGCTGGCAGGCGCCCGAAAGCACCCGGGCGGACGCGAACTCGCGACGTCCGGCCAGCTCTTCGAGCAGCCTGCTGCGGCCCATCCCGGGTTCGCCTTCGATCAGCACGACGGCGGGACGGCGCAGCAGGATCTTCACGATCGCCGAGACCTCGACGTCGCGGCCCACTAATGCCGTCGATCCGGCGCGGACCGAAACCGAGGTCGGGCGAGGGGTGGCAAGCCACATCATGCGCTCCTCGGTGGGGAGTTCCCGCTGAGCCCGACACGATCTTGTGCGTTGTCCTGCGGAGCCTAAGCACTGCCTACCGGGTCGTAAACCACCCAACACGGACACCCCGGGCACCCCCTGAGGCCGTTCGGGGACGCAGAGTCACCGGTTGGCTGACGGATCATCGGTTGGAAAATCACCGGGCACCCGAAACGTCGGCCACCAACCCGATTCGGCGATTCATCCCACGTTCAGGGGGTGGAAACGACTACGCAAGGTATTCGCTCGAAACCCTACTTACGGACGTGTCCGTCCGGGTGCCTGCTCTAGGTGGCCGCCCGTGGAGCAGGCGATTCGGTTCCCGAAGAATGGGTATACCTATCCCGCGCCGACCCGGATTGCGGCCTTCCCCGGAGTCCAGAACCCTCACCCGTCAGGGGAGGGCCATCGCATGGCGAACCGGAGCCGTGCGTGATGACGAGGGAGAAGCATGAAGATCACGAAGCTCCTCGGTGTGGCCGCCACGGCAGCACTGGCCACCGGCGCGCTCGTCACGGGTACCCCCGCGGCAGCGACCTCGGACACTCTGCTCAACGCCGGAATGGTTCCCGCCCTGCAACGGGACCTCGGCCTGACCGCCGACCAGGCGCTCGCCCGGATCCAGAGCGAGACCGCCGCCGGCACGCTCGAACAGGCACTCGCCGCCACGCTCGCCGGCAGCTTCGGCGGCGCGAGCTACAACGAGGCCACCGGCAAGCTCCGCGTCGGCGTGACGGACGCGGCGAAACTCGGCCAGGTCCTCGCCAGCGGCGCGGAAGCCGAACTGGTCCGTTTCTCGGCCGCCCAGCTCGATTCCACTGTGGACAAACTGAACGCGAGTGAGCGCGCGGCGGACGGCGCGATCACCGGCTGGGGCGTGGACACCAAGACCAACCGGGTGACGGTGAACGTCCTGCCGGGCAAGAGCGGCGTCGTCGACTCGTACCTGGAGAAGGCCAAGGTGGACAAGGCCGCCGTCGCGGTGGTCGAGACCACTTCGGTGCCGACCCTCAAGTACGACGTCCGCGGCGGGGACGCCTACTACATCAACAGCTCTTCGCGGTGCTCGATCGGCTTCTCGGTCAACGGCGGCTTCCTCACCGCCGGGCACTGCGGCCCGGGCACGGTGACCGGCTCGAACCGCGTCGCGATGGGCTCGTTCGCCCGCGTCAGCTTCCCGACCAACGACTACGGGCACGTCCGGGTCAACAGCAACTGGACGCCGCGCGGCATCATCAACAACGGCACCCGGGTGAGCGGCTCGACCGTCGCCGCCACCGGCGCTTCGGTCTGCAAGTCGGGCTCGACCACCGGCTGGACCTGCGGCACCGTCGGCGCCAAGAACCAGACCGTCCGCTACGCCGAAGGCACGGTGTACGGCATGACCGCCACCAACGTCCGCTCGCAGGCCGGCGACTCCGGCGGCTCGTTCATCGCGGGCAACCAGGCGCAGGGCATGCTGTCCGGCGGCAACAGCTCGGTGACCTACTTCTTCCCGGTCCGGCCGGCGTTGTCCGCGACCGGGACCTCCCTGGTACTGGGCTGACACAGGACGAAGGGCGGACCGAGTGCCTCCAGCGCACTCGGGCCGCCCTTCGTTTTCGTGCCGCGGGAAAGTTTTCAGACGTTGCTGATCTCCTCGATCAGCGCTTCGACGTCGAAGTGCTCGCTCTCGGACCCGAGCGGGACCAGGTCGTAAGTGGACTCGAGGAACGTCTCCACGTCCTCGCGCTCCAGCTCGAACGACGCATAACCGTCGGGTGACTCGATTTCGAGCGTCAGCATCGCCTCGTCCTCGGAGAGGTCGGGGCGGACGCGGACGTCGCCGAGCCCGGCCGGATCGGTGAGGCCGGTGACGAGCAGCTCACGCGCGAAGGTCCACTCGACCCACCGGCCACGCTCGGTCCGGAACGACACGGTGACCGCGAACGGTTCGCCGGCGTGGAAGGACAGGCGGGAGAGAACGGGCGTGCTGCTGTTGTTCAGCAGAACGAACTGGCTCTGGTGAATTGCGTCGGTGTGCACGGCCACTCCTCAGTGCTCTCGTGGTTCGCGCGGCGCGAACTTTTCGTCTCGGGGAGGAGATGGCCGGGCACGGGCCGGATGACGCGACTGTCGCGACGTTCACGCTATCGGCTGCATATGTCCATAGTGGTGTAACGCCGGGCACAGACCCCTTGCGTTCGGGCCGATACCCGTGGTGACGAGGTCAGGGAGTCCTTTTTGGACCCTCAGGGCTCCAGTGGCAGGGACAGCCCGGTCTTCACCCGGTCCATCGCCACCGACGTCGTGAAGTGCCGCACGTTCGGGTTGTCGAAGAACATCCGCCGCGTGAAGGTCTCGAAATCCGCCATGTCCCGGCAGGTCACCACGAGCACGAAGTCGGCGTTGCCGGTGACGTAGTAGCACTGCTGGACGTTGTCGTCCGCGAGCACCTGGCGGCGGAACCCGTCGAGCACCGCGAGGTTCTCCCGCTCCATCTCGACCATCACCACGAACGTCATCGACAGCCCGAGCGCCGCCGGCGACAGCACCGCGACCTCGCGTTCGATCACCCCGGCCTCGCGCAGCCGCTTGATCCGCCGCTGCACGGCCGCCGCCGACAGGCCCACCTTCGCCCCGATGTGCTCGGCGATCGTGCGGGCGTCGGACTGCAGGCAGGCGAGGATGGCGACGTCCAGGCGGTCGAGGTCGGGTGTGTGCACCAGGTCAGGCTAACCGGACCGCTCTCCCCGGCGCCTGTTCTTTGATCGCGCCCCCGCGCGGCGTCGGTCACGCCAGGGGTGAAGGTGAGAATTCTTTGAATTGTGACCCGGAACACAACTGACGGGTCTACTGAATGGTAGCGCTTACAAGTGAATGGCAGACCTCTCATTTCCCCCGCGAAAGGATTTCTTGGTGCCCTCATCTCAGGCGGCCGTTCTCGCCGGTCTCGGCTCTTGGCTGCCTCCGCGCGTGGTGGGCAACGAGGAGATCGCCCAGCGGCTCGACACCTCCGATGAGTGGATCCGCTCCCGGACCGGCATCGCCGAGCGCCGGGTCGTCGATCCGGGGACGTCCACTGTGGATCTCGCCGTCGAGGCGGGACGACGGGCGTTGGCCTCGGCGGGGGAGACCGAGGCGGACGCGGTCGTGCTCGCGACGTCGACCGCCGACCAGCTGTGCCCGGCCAGCGCGCCGCAGGTCGCGACGAAGCTCGGGCTGAACGGTGTCGCCGCCTTCGACGTCAACGCCGTGTGCAGCGGGTTCGTCTACGGGCTCGCCACCGGCGCCGGGCTGGTCGCCGCCGGTGTCGCGCGGCGGGTGCTGGTGATCGGCGCCGACGTCTTCACCTCGCTCGTCGACCCCGAAGACCGCGGCACGGTGCCGATCTTCGGCGACGGCGCGGGCGCCGTCCTGCTGCGCGCGGGCGACCCGGACGAACTCGGCGCGCTCGGCCCGTTCGACCTGCACAGCGAAGGCGAACTCGCCGAACTGCTCTGGGTCGAGGCCGGTGGCGCGAAGAACCGCCGCTCGGACGACCCACGTGACCACTATCTGGTGATGCAGGGCCAGACCGTCTTCCGGCACGCCTGCGCGCGGATGGCCGAGTCGGCGCGCGCGGTGGTCGGCGCCGCGGGCTGGATGGTCGGCGACATCGACCGGTTCATCGGGCACCAGGCGAACATCCGCATCCTGCAGACCTGCGCGAAGCAGCTCGGGCTCGCGGAGGACGTGATGTACTCGAACATCGAGAAGGTGGGCAACACGAGCGCGGCGTCCATCCCGATCGCGCTGGCCGACGCGGCCAAGGACGGCGCGCTCCAGCCGGGGCACCGCGTCGTGATGGGGGCGTTCGGGGCCGGGCTGACCTGGGGTTCGACGCTGCTGCGCTGGCCGGACGTCATTCCGGGCTGAGCGCCGCCCAGGCGTGTGTCGGTTCCTGACGCCCGCGAAGCTCCAGTTCCGCGTACGGCTCCCAGTGCGAGCGCTCGCTCTCCAAGGCCGCTTTGAGCACCGCTTCGCTCGCCAGGATCCGGCCGTCGGCGGCTTTCGCGTACTCGGTCAGGCGCGCGGCCTCGTTCACCGCGTCGCCGATGACGGTGTACTCGAACCGGCTGCTGGTGCCCAGCTGACCGGCGAAGACCCGGCCGCTCGCGACCCCGATGCCGAGGTCCAGCTCGCCGGTCTCCTGGACCGCGTCCCGGATCGCCCGCGCGGCCGAAAGCGCGGCCGTCGGCGCGTCCGCGAGCCGGGTCGGGGCGCCGAAGACGCAGAGCGCGGCGTCGCCCTGGAACTTGTTGACCAGCCCGCCCCGCGCCCCGACCGCGTGCACCACGCTGGTGAAGAACCGGTTGAGCATCTTCACCAGGTCTTCGGGCGGGGTGCGGCTCGCCAGGGCCGTCGAATCGACGACGTCGACGAACAGCGCCGTCACCTCGCGCACGTCACCCGAAAGGGAGGCGCCGTACTCGAGCGCGTGCCGGGCGACCTCGTCCCCGACGTGCCTGCCGAAGAGGTCCCGCATCCGTTCCTGCTCGCGCAGCCCGGCGGCCAGGTCGTTGACCGACGTCTGCAGCAGGCCGATCTCGCTGGAGTCGTCGACCTCGACCACGACCTCCTTGTTGCCGCGGGCGATCTCGTCGAGCGCTATCCGCAGGCGGTGCAGCGGGGTCGCGACGGCCTTCGCGAGCAGGCCCGTCCCGATCGCGCCGACGCCCAGCCCGATCACCGAAAGCATGATCAGGCTCGCGACGTGGTCGCCCTGGCCGAGATCCGGCGGCGTGGCCACCAGCAGCACGCCGAGGAACGGGACCCCGCTCGCCAGCGACCAGGTGACGACCACCCTGGTCAGCACGGTGACCTTGAGCGTCCCCTTCGGCGGGGTCACCTTGAGCGCGATCGTCATCACCGGCCGGGCGACCCATTCCGCGGCGAGATAGGTGAGGCCGACCGTGGTCAGCCCGCCGAGCCCGATGACCAGCGCCATGCCGAGCGCGTCCATCCAGGACCCGAGCACTCGCGCGAGTGAACCGAGCACGATCGTGCCGATCAGCCAGAGCGTGCCGCTCACGATCCCCATGTCGACCGGGAGCCGGAGGGCGCGCTCGGCCTCGGCCTTCGTCGGCGGGCGGCCGAAGACGAACCAGACCGCCGTGCGCCGCTGCAGCCACGCCGTCCACACGGTGCCGACGATCAGCGACAGCGCCACGATCCCGGCCGCGGTGACGCCGAGGATCCAGCCGCGATCGCCGACCTCGCTCGGAAGGCCCTGCAGGAGCAGCAGCAACGCCACGACCCCGGCGCCGCACACACTGGATCCGACGCCGAGCGCGGCGAAGCCGAGACTGGTCCTGAGCACCAGCCGGAACCGGCTCGACATCGTCTTCGCGCGCACCCGGTGATCGTATGACCTCCGGCGGAAAACGGTTCGCCAGTTCCCGGGCGCGGTGGTTACCGTGCGGGTATGGAACCGCTGGGCCAGGACGAGATCAGAGCGTCCTTCGTGAACTGCACCCGAGGCGAGGCCAAGGGGGTCACGCTGCCCGCCCGGCCCGAAGAGATCCCTTGGGAGAAAAGGGAATTCCTCGGCTGGCGCGATCCGAAGGCCGCCGCGCGGGCGTATCTCGTGCTGCCGTACCGCGGGGAGACCGTCGGGCTTTCCCTGCGCGCCGCGCCGCGGCCGAAGGGCCGTGTGCTGCTGAGCAACATGTGCGGCCTGTGCACGACGACACATCCGCTGTCCGACATCGCGCTGTTCTCCGGCCGCCGCGCCGGGAAGCTCGGGCGCGAGGGCAACACGCTCGGCATCTACGCGTGCGCGAATCTGGCGTGCAGCCAGTACATCCGCGGCGAGCTGAAGTCGGACGTGCCGCAGCCGGCGGAAACGCTGTCGCTCGAAGAACGCGTCTCCCGGCTGGAGGACAAGCTGCACCGGTTCGTGGAGCGGGTACTCGAGTCACGCTGACCTACCTGCGGTAGAACGCATTCAGAGGACTAAATGCGTTCTACCGCGCCTCAGAACCGCATCCGCAGGATCCGTCCCATCTTCTTGAACGCCGGGAACAGCCCCGCGAACCACAGCTGCGCCCGCATCGACCCGGAAAGCCGGTCCTTCACCTCAGGCGTCGCGTAATCCGTCGAATCGAGTTTCGACACCAGCGTCAGCCCGAGCCGCTCCAATTCGGAAATCTCGTCGATGCCCCAGTACAGCGTCGCGTTGGCTTTGCGGACAACGGGATTCAGCTTCTGCAGTTTGATTCCGAGCCTGCTGAAGATGTCGAAGACCATTTCGCCGCCCTGCGGGAAATGCGCGATCAGCCGCCGCAGCAATTCCTCGCCTTCGGACGGCCGCAGGTACATCGTCAGCCCCTCCGCGATCACCAGACCGGGTTTGTCCGACGGGATCTCGTCGATCCAGCCGAAGTCCGTCACCGACGAGCCGATGGTCCGGTAGCCGTCCCGTTCGGGATAGATCCGGGCGCGCAGGTCGACGACCTCGGGGTAGTCGACGTCGAACCACCGCACCGTGGGCGGCGGGTCGACGCGGTACACGCGGCTGTCCATCCCGCAGCCGAGCTGGACGACGGTCGCGTCCGGGTGCTCCCGGAGGAACGACGCGGCCCAGTCGTCCATCGGCTTGGCGCGCAGCGCGACGGTCAGCCCCATGTCGGCGTTCACGCCCAGCGAGGCGAAGTCGTAGTCGATCTGCTTGACGGCTTCGTCGGCGGCCTTGTCGCCGAGGATCGGCCGCTCGCCGCGGGCGTCGAGCGCCCGGCCGTACAACGTGGCGAGCATCGTCGCCTTCTCTTCGGTGAACCGGACCTTCTCCACCGCACACCCCCGTCAGAAGTTTCACAAACTTCTGAAAATAATACTCGCGCGAGGGCGGCCGCGCCATCAAGGAAGCGTTAATCCCCGGACGTGTAGTCGTGGACGTAGGTCTTGGCGTCGAGCAGATGCCGCAAGGTGATCTCCCGCGCGGCCGCCGCGTCCGACCGGCGGATCGCTTCGAGGATCGCGCGATGTTCGTCGACGGCCTTGCGGATCTGCCCCGGAAGCCGCAGCGCCGCCCGCCGCTCCTCGCCGACCAGCGAGAGCACCGAACGCAGCAGATCGGTGACGTCGTCGTTGCCGGCGTTGCCCGCGATCACCCGGTGGAATTCGGCGTCGGCCGCGATCACGCGCAGCATGTCGCCGTCGGCGGCGGCCTGGTCCATCTCGTCGACGGTGCTTTCCAGCCGGGCGAGCACCCGCGGCGTGTGCTCGAGCGCGAGCCGCTCGGCCAGTGTCGGCTCGACGGTGGTCCGCAGGTCGAAGAGCTTCTCGACCAGTTGCTCGTGTTCGGAGAACCAACCGCGCAACGGCTGTTCGCCGAGGTTCTCGCGGACGTAGGTGCCCGAACCCGGCCGCACCTGCACGTAACCGATGGAGTCCAGCACCCGCAACGCCTGCCGCAGCGAACCGCGGCTGATCCCGAGCTGCTCGCAGAGCGCCCGTTCGGCGGGCAGTCTCGACCCGGCGGGGAGCCTGCCCGAGTCGATCATCGTGCGCAGATGATCGACGGTCGCACTCCACACCTGTTCGCGCTCGTCGTCGGCCACGGCCCCATCCTCGCAGGCCCGGCGGGACGTCCGGAATTGTCGGTGCGGGATGTCATCCTGTGCCGATGACTGGGGTGGCAGGGCTGATCAAGGCATGGGTGCACGGCTGGGCGCTCTCCCGCGGTGTCGGGCTCCCCGTCGCCGAGCCGGACGGTTACCGGCTCGACGTCGGGCGCCCGGGGCATCGCGTGCGGTACGTGCTGGCGGACACCGGATCGGTCGCGAGCCGGGCGCGTTCGCTGACCGAGCCCGGAACGTGGTTGAAGGTGAGCGGTTCCCGTGAGGAAGTGGCGAAGACGGTGCCGCCGGAGTGGCAGGTCGGCCCGCCGGAATACCTGATGAGCGCGCCGATCGCGCTGCGTCCCGTCATGGCCGCGCCAGAGCCGTATCGGGCGGAGCTGGTCGGCGACGGCGTCGTCACCGACGTCGTCGTGCGCGCCCCCGACGGTTCGCGCGCGGCCACCGGCCGGGTCGCGATCGCCGGCGGCACCGCGGTGATCGATCAGGTCGTGACGGAGCCCGAGCACCAGCGGCGAGGGCTGGGCCGGTTCGTCATGCGCAGGCTCGACGAGGTGGCGGTCGCGGCCGGGGCGGAGCGGGCGGTCCTGGTCGCGACGGAGGAGGGGCGCGCGTTGTACCTGACACTCGGCTGGACGGTCGCCACGGAGATCACCGCGGCCCATCTGCCGGAGGGGAACTGAAGGGTGCCCCGTCGAACGGGACATAACGGGCTCGTTGAATGTTCGACTAGACACATCCGCAGCGCGAAAGGAGGTAACGGTGCTTAGGGTGCGGACGTGAGTGCTTTATGACGTGGTGGCACGCGGTCGTGATCTTCGTCGCGGGGCTCTGGGCGGGCACCATCAACACGGTCGTCGGTTCGGGCACGCTCGTGACCTTCCCGGTCCTGGTCGCGCTCGGCTACTCGCCGCTGACGGCGACGACCTCCAACGCGATCGGCCTCGCCCCCGGCACGGTGAGCGGGGCGATCGGCTACCGGGAAGAGCTCAAGGGCTACTGGCCCCAGGTCGTCAAACTCGCCGTCGCGTCGTTCTTCGGCGCGATCTGCGGGACGATCCTGTTGCTCTCGTTGCCGAAGGACGCTTTCGAGACCGTCGTACCCGCGCTCGTCGGGCTCGCGGTGGTGCTCGTGATCGTCCAGCCGCGCGTGGCCGCCTGGGTCGCGAAGCGCCGCGAAGAGAACGGAAAGGTCCACAAGATCGGACCGCTCCTGTTGTTCCTGATCTTCCTGATCGGCATCTACGGCGGATACTTCACGGCCGCGCAGGGCGTGATGATGATGGCCGTGATGGGGATGCTGATGTCGGAGTCGCTGCAACGGCTCAACGGCGTCAAGAACGCCCTGTCCGCGGTCGTGAACATCGTCGCGGGCGCGATCTACGCCTTCATCGCGCCGGTCAGCTGGCCCGTGGTCGCGCTGCTCGCGGTCGGGTCGACGATCGGCGGCCAGATCGGCGCCAAGATCGGCCGCAAGCTTTCGCCGAAGGTACTTCGCGGCGTGATCGTCGTGATCGGCCTCGCCGCGATGGTGCAACTGCTCCTCAAGTAGGAAACGGCCCGCACTCCGTCGACGAAGTGCGGGCCGCCCCGAATCCTTGTCAGCGCGGGAAGTCCCCGGCCGCTTCGAGGAAGAGGTCGTTCTCCTCAGGCGTCCCGATGGTCACTCGCGCGCCTTCGCCCGCGAAGGGACGCACGATCAGCTTCCGCTCCAGGGCGTGCTCCGCGAACTCGGTCGTCCGCTCGCCCAGCGGCAGCCAGACGAAGTTCGCCTGCGTCTCCGGCACCTCGTAACCCTTGGCCACCAACGCATCCCGGACCCGGGTGCGTTCCGAGACGATCTCCTTGCAGCGTTCCAGCAGTTCGTCGGCCGCGTCGAGCGAGGCGATGGCCGCCGCCTGGGCGATCATGTTCACCGAGAACGCGACGTAGACCTGCTTCAACGCGACGGTGATCGCTTCCGGGGCCACCGCGTAACCCACGCGAAGGCCGGCGAGACCGTACGCCTTCGAGAACGTCCGAAGCACCGCGACGTTGTCCCTGCCGCGCGCGAGTTCGACGCCGTCCGGCACCTCGGCGTCGGTCACGAACTCCTTGTACGCCTCGTCGAGCACGACGAGCACGCCCGAGGGGACGGCGTCCAGGAAGCGCTCGAGTTCCGCGCGCCGCAGGACCGTTCCGGTCGGGTTGTTGGGGTTGCACACGAAGACCAGCCGCGTCTTCGGCGTGATCGCGGCCAGCATCGCGTCGAGGTCCAGCCCATGCCCGGCCGTGAGCGGCACCTTCACGCTCACGGCGTTCGCCACCTGCGTGACGATCGGGTACGCCTCGAACGAGCGCCACGGGAAGACGACCTCGTCGCCCGGGCCGCACAGGGCCTGGATCATCTGCTGGCAAAGGGAAACCGAACCGCAGCCGACGGCGATCCGGTCGACGGACTCGTTCAGCTCGCGGGCCAGCCGCTCGACGAGCGCGGAAGCCGTGATGTCCGGGTACCGGTTGATGCCCTGCGCCGTCTCGGCTATGGCCTGCGCCACACTCGGCAGCGGTCCACCGGGGACCTCGTTGCTCGCCAGCTTGATCGCGCCCTGGATTGTCCGGCCAGGGACGTACTTCGGCAACGATTCGAGATCCGCACGCGGCGAAACAGGTGACATCTTCGGCGCTCCTACGTCTGGGGGACGGCTCCGACACCGTATCCTCCCGCGCGGGCGCAAGCTCCGAATATTTACCTAAGAGTGGTCTGATGGAGGAATGACCCTGACGACCACCGTGGAACATCAGCACGCCGACGGCCACACGCTGCGCCTGACCTTCGCCGAACCGGATGGTGTCGTCCGCGGCGGACTCGTGGTGCTGCATGAGGAGGCCGAAGAGGTCGAAGAGGGTTTGGGCCTGCTCCTGGCCGGTCTCGCCGGCGAAGGCTGGCTCACCGTCACTCCGCATCTCGACCGGGACAACCTCACGCAGCAGGACCTGCTCGAAGCCACCGACGCGACGCTCTCCTGGCTCGCGGAGCGCGGCGTCCAAGCGGATCTCGTCGGTGTCGTCGGTTTCGACCTCGGGGGCACGGCCGCGCTGGTCGTGGCGTCGAACCGCAGGCTGGGCGCGGCGGTCAGCGTCGGCGGGCAGGGTGTCACCGGGCTGCCGGTCCTCGTCGAGATCGCGGGACGGCTCACCAGCCCGTGGCTCGGCATGTACGGCGACGCCGGCGACGAGGCCGGAGGTGCCGAGGTCGAGCAGCTGCGTGACGCGGCGGCGACGGCGAACGTCGCGACGAACGTCGTCCACTACCCGGGCGCCAATCACCGCTTCGACGCCGACCCGGACGCCGCCGCGGAGGCCTGGCAGCGCACGTTGAATTGGTTCGACGCCCACCTGCGCTGACCCCGTTCGCGCTAGCATTCCCCTCAAGATGTGACAGGGGAGGGTCGAATGGCACAGTCACCCAAGGTGCCCGTGACGCCACAAGCCGCGTTCGGAGCTTCGGCTCCGGCGCTGGCTCCGGTGGCGGGTCAGATCCGGGACTCCAAGACCGATGCCAAGAAGGGGGCCGTCAAGGTCTCCGAGGACGCCGCCAAGAAGCTCGTCGACGCCCTGCTCAAGGCGCGCCAGGAGCTCAACGCGCTGATCAAGGACTCGACGGAGTTCAACGCACCGTTGAAGCTGGGCGACAACGTCGTCGGGCACACCATGAGCGATCGTTTCCAGGGCGCCGCGAACAAGGGGACCGAGGCGGCCGTGCCCGTGCTCAAGGACTTCGCCAAGGTGCTCAAGGACTTCCAGCTCACCGTGATGGCGGCGCGGAAGATGTACGTCGCCGCGGACGAGGAGGGCCAGGAGCAGCTCGAACGGGTCGCCCGCCGGTTCGACATGGAGGACATCGTCGGCCAGGAGCGGAAGGACGAGCACTGATGCGCATCCTGCCCATGCCGTGGCCGCCGCGGGAGCCCGAACCGCAGCCGGGCCCCGAAAGCCTCACCGCCGACATCGACTGGATGAGCTACTCGCATCGAGAGCTCTACGCGATGGTCCACGACGAGCTGGATCTCGCGAGCGCGGAAGCCGTCGCCGCGCAGTGGACGAAGATCAGCGCTTTCCTCGACCGGGTCGGCTCCGAGCTCCGGGCGGCCCTCGCGGCCACCGCCGACGGCTGGACGGGCGAGGGCGCGGACAGGGCCCGCGACGCCGCGGTCAAGCTCGTCGACTGGGCGGGCGAGACGGGCTGGCGGGCGGAGAACGTCGCGAACTGCGTGCGCCGCCAGGCGGACATCGCCGAAACCGCGCGCCGCACGATGCCCGAGCCGCCGGGATACGCGCCGCGCCCCAAGCCGCCGGAGCCGCCGAAGCGCCGCCCGATCCCGGTCTCCGATTCGACGCAGGCCATGTCGACCTCGGCACCGTCGGGATCCGCGTTCGCCGAAGCCGGGCGGATCGTCGCCGAACCCACCGACGAGAGCTCGCAGGATCTGCACCGTCAGGCCGCCGACGTGATGAAGCGGATGCAATTCAGCTCCGGCGAGGTCTACGAGAACGTTCCGAGCTTCACGTCGTACGGCAAACAGCCGAAGATCCTTGAGACGCCTGAAGAACCGAAGCCGAAGCCCGAAGAACCGAAGCCGGAGCCGGTCCCGCCGCCGGACGACTCGACACACAGCAGCGGCGTCGACGACGTGGCCCCGATCCAGGTGCGCGAGCCGGTCGAGGCGCCGCGCGCACCGGGCGCGGGCAGCGGCGCCTACGTGCCACCGCCGCCCGGCACCGTCGGAGGAACCCAGGAACAGCTCGGGCAAGGCGGCCGGTCCGGCGCCGGTGCCGGTGGTTTCGGGCCGTCGGGGCAGCCCGGCCAGCCGGCCGGGACCCGCGCCGCGGCCGCGGGCATGGGCGGCTTCGGCGGCATGCCGATGGGGATGGCGCCTTCTCAAGGGCGGCAGGGCGAAGAAGCGCACAAGGCGCCGGACTACCTCGTCGAGGATTCCGACGTATGGGGCCTCAGCGGGCACGTCACGCCGCCGGTCATCGGCGAGGACCCGAGGAGCGGTCGCTGATGGACTGGATCCGGCTGCACGTCGGCGAGCTGTTCCTGCTCTGGTCGGCGCACGGACGCGACGAACTGCCCGCGGTACTGGAGGTGCCGCACGTCGGGCGGACACCGGAGTTCCGCGCGGAGCTGGTGGCCACGGCGAGCGCGACGCTGTCGGAACGCGGCCTCGGCACGGTGGACGCCCCCGCGCCCGAACTGGTCCGGCTGCTGCACACCGTCGCGAACAGCGAACTCACGCTCGACCTGCGGCTCGACGGGGATCCGGCGTACCGGGCGGTCGGCTGCGTATCCGATCGCGGCGCGGTCGCGATCGGCGTTTCGGGCACCGACGTCGAGTTGGCGGCCCTGCGGGAACCGCTCGTCGCCGCGACGCTGCTGCAGGCCTTGCCGCCGTGCGAACAGGGGCGGGGCCTGTCGGTCAACCTGCGCGTCGACGACTACACGGCCGCGTGCGAGGCGGGAGAACGTGGCGGGCAGCCGGCGTTCTCCGACGTCCTGCGCGACGCCGGGCTGCGGGAACCCGAGATCATCGTCATGGTGCGGATCGCGACGCAGCGCATCGGCAGCGGACGGCTCGGCGCGGTCAGGAAGTCTTGGGAAGGCCGCTGGGTGCGCGGAGAGGGTACGTTGACCTGGGTCGACACCCCCGACGGCCGCTACGGGCTCCGGCGCGACCGAGGGTGGCTGACCGTCACCCCGCTCGACGCGTCACGGCTGAAGTCGATGGCGTACGAGCTGTTCACGGGGGCTCGCCAAGCAGGTTAACGAGGGTTAACATCGCGGGGTGACTCACACCGCCGACGCCCCGGAAGTGCTCTGGCGCCCCGAGCCGAGCCGCCTGCCCGACACCAAGATCGACGCGTTCCGCCAGTGGCTGCGCACCGAACGCGGCGTGGAGGTCGACGACTACAACGCGTTGTGGGAGTTCTCCACGCGGCGGGTGCCGGAGTTCTGGTCCGCCGTCGCCGAGTTCCTCGGCGTGCGCTGGCACGAGCAGCCCGGTGAGGTGCTCACCGGTGAGATGCCGAACGCCCAGTGGTTCGTGGGCGGCACGCTGAACTACGCCGAGCACTCGCTCATGCCCGGCGTCGCGGGCGCCGCGAAGGCCGACGACGAGATCGCCGTGATCTTCCACCGCGAGGACGGCCTCTCGTCGCAGCTGACGTACGGCGCGTTGCGCTCCGCCGTCGCCGCCGCGCGGCAAGGGCTACGCGAACTCGGAGTGTCCAAAGGGGACAGGGTCGTCGCGCTGGCGCCGAACTGCCCGCAGACACTGATCGCCTTCCTCGCCACCGCGAGCCTCGGCGCCATCTGGTCGTCGTGCTCGCCGGACTTCGGTGTCCGCGCGATCACCGACCGCTTCGCGCAGATCGAGCCGAAGGTGCTCATCGCGGTCAACGGCTATGTCTACAATGGACGGTGGTTCGACAGCCGGTCGACGGTGAACTCGTTGCGCGACGAGATCCCCACGCTCGAAGCGACCGTGCTCGTCGACTACGCCGGCGGCCGCCTCGACGGCACCCTCGACTGGGACGAGCTGCTCGCCGACAACGCCGGCGCGGAGCTGGCCTTCGAACCCGTCGACTTCGCGCACCCGCTGTGGGTCCTGTACTCCTCGGGGACCACCGGCCTGCCGAAGGGCATCGTCCACGGGCACGGCGGGATCACCCTCGAACACCTCAAAGCCCTTGCCCTGCAAAGCGATCTCGGCCCGGGCGATCGGTTCTTCTGGTTCACCACCACCGGCTGGATGATGTGGAACTTCCTCATCTCCGGCCTGCTGACCGGCACCACGATCGTGCTCTTCGACGGCAGTCCCGGCAGCCCGGACCTCAACGTGCTGTGGCATCTGGCCGAGCAGCATCGCGTGACGTACTTCGGCACGTCGGCGCCGTACATCCAGAGCTGCCTGAAGGCCGGAATCAAACCGGCCGAACGGTTCGACCTGACGGCGTTGCGCGCCTTGGGATCCACCGGCGCGCCGCTGAGCGTCGAGGGTTTCCGGTGGATCGTCGACGAGGTGGGCAAACGCGTCCAGATCTGCTCGGTGTCCGGTGGCACGGATCTGTGCGCGGCGTTCGTCGCGTCGGCCCCGGACGTCCCGGTCTGGCTGGGCGAACTCTCGGTCCGCGCGCTCGGTGCCGCCGTCGCCGCCTTCGACGAGGACGGCAAGCCGGTGGTGGAGACGGTCGGCGAACTGGTGATCACCGAGCCGATGCCGTCGATGCCGGTGTTCTTCTGGAACGACCCGGACGGCTCGCGGCTGCGCGAGGCGTATTTCGAGATGTACCCAGGGATCTGGCGGCACGGCGACTGGATCCGGATCACCGGCCGCGGCTCCGCCGTCATCTACGGGCGCAGCGATTCGACGCTCAATCGCGGCGGCGTCCGGATGGGCACGGCCGAGTTCTACCGCGTCGTCGAATCGTTCGACCAGGTCGCGGACTCGCTCGTGATCGACACTTCGGCGGCGGGCAACGAGGACGGGCAGCTGCTGTGCTTCCTCGTGCTGACCGAGGGCGCGTCGCTCGACGAGGTCGAACCCGCGCTGCGCAAGGAACTGCGCGGAGCCCTCTCGCCGCGGCACGTGCCCGACCGGTTCGTCCAGGTGAGCGAGGTGCCCCGCACGCTCAACGGCAAGAAGTGCGAGGTCCCGGTCAAGAAGATCCTTTCGGGGGTCTCACCTGACCGCGCCGTCAGCCGGGATGCCCTGCTGAACCCCGACGCCCTTGTACCGTTCGTAGAGCTGGCAAGGAGCTGACAGGGGCGGGATTTGGCAGGTGCTTGGCGGGTGGCGGGCGCCACCACGGTGGCGGTGATCACCTGGGTGACGCGGCTGGCCGGGCTGCTGGCACTGGTCTCGGTGCTGGTCCCGGCCGGGCGGCGCACCCTGCGCGGACACGTCGCCACCTGGCTGGAACTGCCGCACGAGGCCACGGTCGGCGCGGCGACGGTGGCGCTGGTGACCGGCGTGCTGCTGATGCTGCTCGCCACCGGTCTCAAACGACGGAAGCGCCGGGCCTGGCAACTGGCGGTCGCCGCCGCCGCGCTGCTGACGGTGTCGCACCTCGGGCTGCGGCACACCCTCGGCGCGGGACTCGTGTCGCTCGCGCTGCTGGTCGCCCTGATCGCGACGCGGCGGTACTTCATCGCGCTTCCCGATCCGGTGACCGGCCGGTGGCGCGCGATCCGGGTCTTCCTGCAACTGACGGTCGCCGGGGTAGCGATCAACTTCGCGCTGCTGTCGGTCGCGCCTGTCGACGCGGGTGTCGGCGACCGCCTGGCGCAGTCGACGCTGGCCCTGATCGGCGTGAGCGGCCCGGTGACTTTCCCCGCGCTGTGGCTGGAAGACCTCTCGGCGGCGGTCGGCCTGCTGTTCGGGATCGGCGCGGTGCTGCTGGCGGCGTACTTCCTGCTCCGCTCGGCCGAACCCGCCCCGGAGCTGACCGACGAGGAGGTCGAGCGGCTCAGGGGGCTGCTGGGGGAGCGGGACTCGCTGGGGTACTTCGCACTGCGCCGGGACAAGTTCGTGGTCTTCTCGAAGTCGGGGAAGGCCGCGGTGACCTATCGGGTGATCGCCGGGGTCGCGCTGTGCTCGGCGGACCCGCTCGGTGACCCGGAAGCGTGGCCCGGCGCGATCGAGGAGTACCTGGACGTCTGCCGGCGGTACGCGTGGACCCCGGCGACGATGGGCTGCTCGGAACTGGGCGCGACCGTCTGGGCCCGCTTCGGGCTCGAAGTGCTGGAGATCGGCGACGAGGCCGTCGTCGACACCGACACCTTCACGCTCGAAGGGCGCGTCATGCGCGGAGTCCGCCAAGCCGTCTCACGCACGAAGCGCGCCGGCTACACCGCGCGCATCCGAAAGGCCGAAGACCTACCGGCCGCGGAACTCGACGAACTCCGCGCCCTCGCCGCCACCTGGCGCGGCACGGATACGGAACGCGGCTTCTCGATGGCCCTCGGCCGCATGGGCGACCCGGGCTCGGTCCTCGTGACCGCCGAACACGACGGTCAGGTGCGCGGCGTCCTCCAGTTCGTCCCCTGGGGTGAGAAAGGCCTGTCGCTGGACGTCATGCGCCGCGACCGGACCGCCGACAACGGCGTCAACGAACTGATGATCTCCGAGCTGCTTCTGACGACGCCCGCCCAGCACGTCTCCCTGAACTTCGCCGCCTTCCGCGCGGTGCTGGAACAAGGCCAGCGCATCGGCGCCGGCCCCGTCGCCCGCCTGTCCGCCCGGACACTGCGATTCTTCTCACGCTGGATCCAGATCGAGACCCTCTACCGCTTCAACGCGAAGTTCCAGCCGCGCTGGGTCCCGCGCTACCTCGCCTACCCCGCGGCCCGAGACCTCCCTCACGTCGGCGTCGCCGTCTTCGAAGCCGAAGGACTCGGCGGGCGCCCATCTGGCCTGCTCAGAGCCCTGCAACGCGTCTAAGGGGGGTGCCTTCCGAGGGGGTCCAGGGGGTGTGTAACCTATTTGAGCAGTGGTCGTTGGGCCTGGGAGGCTTCGCCTAGTCTGGTCTATGGCGCCGCACTGCTAATGCGGTTGGGGGTAACCCCCCCTCCCGGGTTCAAATCCCGGAGCCTCCGCTGGTGCCTGTTCCGGCAGGTGCTAGATTGATAACTGAACAAGCGCCCGTAGCTCAGCTGGATAGAGCATCTGACTACGGATCAGAAGGTCAGGGGTTCGAATCCCTTCGGGCGCACGTCTGGTTGAGACAGCACGAAGGCCCTCCCGTTCGCGGGAGGGCCTTTTTGTCTGTCCGTTGTGGATTCTGGAGGCCCACCCGGGAGTCGAACGGCTTTGCAGGCCGCCGCACGACCGTCGTGAAGTGGGCCGAGTTCGGACCATCGTGCCCTCGGCAGGAGTCGAACCCGCGTTCCCGGCTTCGGACGCCGGCGTCGTATCCGTTGGACCACGAGGGCTTGCGGAGGATGCAGGATTCGAACCTGCGCGACGCTCTCGCGCCGACCACCGTTTTCGGGACGGTTGCCTTACCTGGCTCGGCCAATCCTCCTTGCTGTGCCGCTTGGTCGGACGCCCGCGAGTCGAACGCGGTGACTCCTGATCCCAAATCAGGCGGGGTCGCCAGTGCCCCTCGCATCCGTCGACCGGCGTATCCCCCTCCGATACGCCGACCAGTACCCCTGCCAGGACTCGAACCTGGGACCTCCGCATTCGTAGTGCGGCACTCTGTCCACCTGAGCTACAGGGGTGAGGTGGAGACGAGCACACGCCTCCACCGGCGCTCGTCCTGGCCGCCTCTTTCGGCGACGGGGACGAGCTTTGGGAAAAGTCTTCTGTTGTCAAGGTTCGCGCCGAATTGGGCGGCATCGAGCACCGGCGGGAGGAGTCGAACCCCCTGGATACGGTTTTGGAGGCCGTTCCGCTTCCCAAGCTCGCCGATAGGGAATTGCTTTTTGCGCAGCGAAAAGAGAAGCCGCCCGGATCGGTTTCCCGATGGGCGGCTCCCTGGCATCACACGCGCTATGGCGTCATGATGGGGAGCCTTTATCGGCCAGAACTCGCTGGTCAGCACGGCATGAACGTCGCCAGGAACAGGGCGAAGGACATACGGCGATGGGCGCGAGGGCCGAATGCCGACGCTGCGCCTTTCGCTCACGCATGTTCATCATGGCTGCTCCTGTACTGGTTGAGTGCGCTAACTATGGCTGATAAACCTCCGTGGCGCAATGTTGTTTTGTGTATTCGGGCAGAAGGCGGACTGGTGCGAGCGCGAGATTGAGTGGTGGGTCTCGGCGATGCCGGACGTGAGGTCTCTTTGTCGACGGCGCAGTGTGGTGCCGCTACTTGCCGAAGCAAGCTTCGGCGGCGTACGGTGCGAAGGTCGCTTCGCGCGCTTCGGAGGTAGAGGGTGTCTGGTTACGACGCTGAGGCAAAGCCTGACTGGAGGAACCCGAGTTTGGGGACGCGGGTGCGAGTTGCCCTTTGGCTCGCCGCAGAGGTCGGTGAGGGTGGGCGCTTCGTGAAACGGCAACTTCGGGAGGCGATCCCAGGAGTGGAGCAAGTCGACAGGCGTATGCGTGATCTCCGGCCCGCCGGATGGTCGATCCTGACCTATCGCGATCATGGTGGCCTCGCGCCGGGGGAGCTTCTCCTGGAGAAGATCGGAAGGCCGGTCTGGGAGAAGGAGCACCGTGCCGCAGGGCTGAGGGTCATCACGGCCGCGACCCGGCGGAGAGTCTTCGAGCGAGACAACCACCGGTGCGTCCGATGCGGAATCCTGCCGGGCGAGATCTACCCAGATGAAACGGAAGCTGCAGCGAGGCTCACCATTGGCCATGTGGAGCCCCACAAGTATGGATCAGCTTCGGGCGAGGAAAACCTCGTGACTGAGTGCTCGCGATGCAACGAGACTGCCAAACACCTGGCGTCCCCCAGGTTCAGCGAGCGTCAAGTATGGGATGAGATCACGGAACTTCCTCGCAAGGACAAGCAAATGCTGCTTGCCTGGCTGGCAGCTGGGAAGCGTGAGCAAAGCCGGGTTGAGCGGGCGATGTCCCATCTCTGGCAGCTTCCTGCTGTTCAGCGCGAAGACATCATGCGCCGGCTGGGGCGCTCGCTTTCGTCTTGATTTTCACCTGACGCGACTCATTATGTTCAATTCCTTGAGGGGGATGGATGACTCCTGGGCTGTTCGCGCTTAATTCTGACGATTCTGAGCTGCTGGAGGTCCGAGACGAGCTCTATCGCAGAGATCCTTCTGGTGGAAGGGTCGCCGCCGTCCTCCGGGACACGCTAGATCAACTTTATGACGGCCAGCGTACGGGTAGGTGGTCTTTCGATCAGCTGCACAAGACCGAAAAAACCTATATGGGGACTTTGATCGAGATAAATCTTCACCGCGAATTCGGGTTCGAAGACGGTGACGTGATGGACTACAAGATCGCTGGTATTGAGGTCGACTGCAAGTACTCGATGTCGAAGGGCTGGATGCTGCCACCCGAGGCAGCAGGGCATATCTGCTTGCTGCTGTGGGCGGAAGACCTGAAACAGTCTTGGTCTGCTGGCCTGGTCAGAGTGCGTGACGAGTACCTGAACCGCGGTGCGAACCGTGATAGCAAGAATACGCTGAACAAGGCCGGCCGGGCCGCGATCCTTCCCCTCTGGGAGGACCACACGGTGCTTGAGCCCAATCTCTTCCTTGAACTTCCGGCCGATAAACGTGAGCGGATCTTCAGTGCGCGCGGAAAAAGGGGTCCCAGTGGCCAGGCAAGAATCAATGAACTTTTTAGGCTGGTTCAGGGAAGGATCGTCCGACGAGCTGAAATCGCCACTGTCGCGCAGCAGGACGATTCAATGAAGCGTGCTAGGGACTCTGGCGGTGCACGTGATGGGCTTCGCCCCGAAGGCATCCTCGTGCTGGGGCACCAGGACAACGACCCATTGGTGGCCCGCTCGCTAGGGTTGCCTGTTCCCAAGAAGGGGCAAGTCATCGCTGCCCGGGTCGTCCCGGCTGAAGAGGGGGAAGAGCGACCCGTAGCTGAGATCGAGGGGAAGCTGTGGGTTGTGGCGAGGGAGGGCGAGGAGCCGGTGGTTCCAGCTCCCGTCGTTCCCCGGAAGCGCATAGCGCTGGTGGAGGCGTAGCCATCGTGCCGGAGAAGAAGCGCGTCCTGCCGAAGCCAGGATCACCGGAACTGTCAGTTCTTGCTACGGAGTCGCACCGGGTGCTTTACAAGTTCTTGTATGAACGCAGGAACGATCCTCCGACCATGCGTGAAATCCGCGCACACGTCGCCGATGTCCTGGGCGAGGCCCTGTCGCAAACTGATCGCCGGGTGCGTGACCTGCGCGATCACTTCGAGGTTCTCGCTGTTCGGTCTGGGGCCGAACATCGCTACCGGCTTGAAGGCTGGTCGAAGGTCAAGAAGGCCGGATCCAGGAAGGCTCTGAGCAGACGGGTCAGGGCCGAGGTGCTCTCGCCCAAGCGTTGTGCTCAGTGCGGGAGAACTCCACTGGACCATGGAGTGGTGCTTGATGTCGACCACAAGGTTCCTCGCGAGTGGGGTGGAAACGATGAACTGGATAACCTCCAGCCGCTGTGCGTCGAGTGCAACTCAGGGAAGAAGGACTTCTACGCCACCTATGATGCGTACGCCGCGGAGATCAGGGCCGCTTCCGCTCATGTGGAGCCGCATGGGCGGATCGGCGAACTGCTCAAAGCGTTTCGAGGCGACTGGGCACCGTCGAGTTTGATTGGTGTTGTGGCGTCGATGCAGCAGTACCAGGAGGACTGGCAGCGGCGGCTTCGTGAACTTCGCTTGCTGGGATGGAAGATCTCATCCAAAAAGGAGAGAGACCCCATCACCGGACGTATCAATACCTGGTACCGGGCCGAGGCTTGGACTCCTTGGCCCAGCGGAACGATCCGGGCCGAAGTCGACCGGCTTGCTCCTTACACGAAGCGCGGACGGAGTTGAACGCAGGTCAGGCCCTCCTCCACAGGGGGTGGGCCTGACCTGATATCAGCTGATCTTCGCGCGGTGCTTCAGAAACAGGTCATGCCTGTCGTGATCTTCCTGTCCCACGAAGGCCTTGAAGTTGCCGAGTTTGTAAGCGGTTTTCGTGCCATTGATAGCGATCTCGACCTCGAAGTCGCGGCTGAGCAAGCCGATCCTGCGTTCGAGCTCGGCCGGGTCGTCGAGGCCAGCTGTCTTCATGAGACGTTCCGGGGTGATGAAGTCACTGGCTGACCGAAGAGCTGTGTACACCGGATCTTGTTCTGTAGCTGCTACTTGCTTTTCTGGTGCATCATGCTCGAGCGCCTTGAAGATCGCTTCACCGACTGCTTGCGCGACAGGGGGCGGGAAGGCGTTTCCGATTTGGCGGTACCTGGAAGTCTTGCGGCCCG
Organism: Amycolatopsis sp. MJM2582; assembly: GCF_000754115.1. NCBI lineage: Bacteria > Bacillati > Actinomycetota > Actinomycetes > Pseudonocardiales > Pseudonocardiaceae > Amycolatopsis > Amycolatopsis sp. MJM2582. The sequence goes on along the minus strand of NZ_JPLW01000001.1, from coordinate 933,964 downwards.
TGAACTCCCAGGGGTACTCCTCGGTCCAGCCCTGGATGCGCGCGACCATCTCGGTGGTCAATTTCGGAATGAAGTCGAAGGGATGGTCAGGCGTCGGGGGAGCGTCCGCGACGCCAAGGGCGTCCACTCCCATCTCGGCCCAGGCGCGTTTCGCCCGTGTGGGGCCCAGGTCGGCCCCGCCGTGCTTCTTGGAACCACCGACAATCGTGGGCGCGATCTTGTTCGCCTTCTTGGACCAGGCTTCGGCGCCCTGCCAGCCATCAGCCGCCATGAGGTCGACCAGGAGCTCTCCCACCGTCGGCGGGGGCCCTGCATGCTTCGGCCAATGGAAGTAGGGAGCGTCTTCGGCTTTGAGTGCGACGAGGATGAAGCGTGGCCGGAGCTGTGCGACACCGAAATCTGACGCTTGTAGTAGCCGCCATTCGGCGACGTACCCGAGTTCGGCAAGGCGGTCGAGCACGTGCTGACGGTAACCAGCGAACCGCGGCATGCTCAGTCCGCGAACGTTTTCGAGCATCAACGCGCGAGGCTGGACAACGGTGACTTGTTCCACGGCCCAGGCGAAAAGATCGCGCTCGTCGTTCGCGCCGAGTTGCTTGCCCGCGATCGAAAATGGAGGGCATGGCACTCCGCCGGCGAGGAGGGACACACCCTCGTAGTCGGAGGGTTGCCAGTTCTCTGTATCGGCGACGTCGCCCTCTGCGACCTTCCAGCTGGACCTGTTGGCTCGAAGCGTGTTGCAGGCGTGTGTGTCGAGTTCGACGGCAAGGGCGTGCTCGAACCCTGCCTTCTCGAGGCCCAGGGCTTGTCCACCGGCGCCTGCGCAGATCTCGACCACATCGTGTGTGCTCATCGATGCTCCTCTCTATCTGCGCGGGTGGGCGGTCTGCCGGTATCTTGCCTCACGCGGGACGCAGAGTTGTGATTGGTCTGGTGGTTGGTGAACGTGTCGGAGAGTGATCGTGCTGAGCCGGACCCGCGCGAGGCTGAGCGGCGTCGATCTCCCGCGCCTCTGAACGCTGGACGCTCGCGCAACATGAAGGCGAATCGGCGGTCTGATACCAAACCCGAGGTCGAGCTGCGTCAGGCATTGCATCGGCTCGGCTATCGCTACCGCAAGGATCATCGACTCGACTTGCCGGCTGGCGTTCGAGTGCGGCCTGACATCGTGTTCACGCGGCGTAAGATCGCGGTCTTTGTCGATGGATGCTTTTGGCACGTTTGCCCGGAGCATGGACGTGAGCCCACTCGAAACGAGTGGTACTGGACTCCGAAGTTACGACGGAACATCGAACGCGATCGCCTGGCTGACGCGGCACTTGCCGATGCTGGATGGCGGGTCGTGCGTATCTGGGAGCACGAAGACGTACAAGGGGCGGTGGACAGGGTACGCGAGGTCATCGAACATGGGTTCGATGTTATTGATGGGGTCTGACACTTTCTGTTAGTTCCCGAACACGCTGGTCAGCGTCTCGCGGATCAACCCCGCCAGATCCGCCTCCCCGTCCGTCTCCGCCCACCGCAGCAGCGCGACATGCGCCGCCCCAAGGCACGCCATAGCCGTAGCCCGCACCCGAAACTCCTCCTCGGGAGAACAACCGACAGCGGCCACGATCGCATCCGCCGTCGCGTACTGGCTGTCCAGATGCCGTGCCCGCAGCGCCGGCACCGAGATCATTAGCCGCAGCCGCGCCAGCAGGAACGCCTTCTCCGACGAAGACCCGTGAGCGGCCGTTTCCGAGAGCGCGTGTCCGATCCGGGCGGGCAAGGGCCCCGGAGGCGCGGCAGCGACGGCCGAAGCGGTCACGGGGTCGTATTCGTCGTAGAGGACCAGGTCCTCCTTCGTCGGGAAGTGCCGGTAGACCGTCATCGCCGAGACGCCGGCGGCCGCGGCGACGTCGGCGACGGTGGTCGCGTCGTAGCCGACGTCGGTGAAGAGGCGGATGGCGTGCGTCTGGACAGCGAGCCGGGTTTCGGCGCGCTGGCGGTCTCGGAGGTTCACGTGGTAGACACTATCAAAGTGTTAGTCACTAACATCTGGGGCGAGCGATGAAGACGGCATTGGTGACCGGGGCCTCGCGGGGGATCGGGGCGGCGATCGCGCGGCGGCTCGAAGAGGACGGCATCGAAGTCCTGAGACACGACAGCACCAAGGGTGACTTGTCGACCATGGACGGAGTCGACAAAGCCCTGGAGGGCATCGACAGTCTGGACATCCTGGTCAACAACGCGGCGGCCGCACCGGGAGGGCCGATCGAGACCGACACGCCCGAGGGCTTCGACCACCTAATGGCGGTGAACGTGAAGGCGCCGTACTTCCTCATCCAGCGGGCGCCGCTGAACGACGGCGGCCGCATCGTCAACATCTCGTCGGTCGCCACCAGGATGGCCAACCCCGCGCAGACGTCCTTCGCGATGACCAAGGGCGCGCTCGAGACGATGAGCCGCACCCTCGCCCACCAGTTCGGGCCGCGCGGCATCACGGTCAACGTCGTCGCGCCGGGCGCCACCAGGACCGCGGACAACGGCCGGATCTTCACGCCGGAGCTGGAGGCCGCCATAAAGACGCTCACCGCGCAGCGAAGGCTCGGCACCGCGGAGGACATCGCGGACGTCGTCGCGTTCCTCGTGTCCGACGACGCCCGGTGGGTGACCGGGCAGGTCCTCGACGCGAGCGGTGGGTTGTTCCTCGGTCCTCCGGGCCAAGGCGCAGAATAGGCCGGTGACGTGGTTCAGCGAGGACGAACTCCGCAGGCAAGCCGGTGACGTCTCGTTCGCGCGCGGCGCCAAGTACCTGGAGTCGGTCGAGACGCTGGACGACGTCGCGGGCGGGGTGACGGCCGTGGTCAGCGGCACCGACCGGTACACGGTCCGGTTGCGCAACGTCGACGGCGAGCTGGTCGGCGAGTGCTCGTGCCCGCACGCGGCGGACGGCTTCTTCTGCAAGCACTGCGTGGCCGTCGGGCTGCTGGTCCTGGAGGGGGTGGCAGACGGCGGCGCGGCCGACATCCGCGGGTACGTCGAGACGCTCGACCGCGAGGAGCTGGTCGAACTGCTCGTCGGGCACGCGAACGAGGATCCGGTCCTGTTCCGCAAACTCTCGCTCAAGGCGGGCCGCGGCGACCTCGACGCGTTGCGCCGCCATGTCGAGGGAACGTTGCGGTTGCGCGGTTTCGTCGGCTTCCAGGGCACGGTCGCGTACACCGAGAAGGTGCGCGAGGTGCTCGCCACCGCCAGGGAACTCATGGACGGACCGTTGCTGTGCCGCGTCATCGAGCTGGTCGTGGAGGCGCTGGACTTCGTCGAGGACTCCTTCGGCGTGCTCGGCTCCGAGGTGTCGGGCGCGCTCGCGCTGTACGCGGAAGCCTGCGCGGACACGCCGCCGGAGCCCAAGGAGCTCGCGGAGTGGTTGCTACGGCTGGATCTCGACGGTTCCGGCCGCGTCGACGTGAACATCGCGGACTTCACCGCGGGCCTCGGTTTCGAGGGGCTCGCGGTGTTCCGCGCCGGCGTCGAGGAGCGGTGGCGGCTCGACGACGGCGAGGACCCGTATCGCAGCCGCAAGCTCCAGCGGCTGCGCGAGGGGTTCGCGGCGATGCGGAACTGGCAGGCCTAGTACCGCTGCCGGTTGCGGTACAGCTCCTCCAGATCCCGTAGGCCCGCCTGGTCGCCGGTGTCGGCGGCCGCGCGGAACCAGTGTTCGGCCTCCTGGAAGTTGCCGTGGTCGGCGGCCAGCCTGCCGAGGTTGGTGTACGCGGGAACGCTGCCGAGTTCCGCGGCCTTCCGGTACCAGGCGGTGGCCTCACCGGGGTCGTTCCGGTCGTTGGCCAGCACGCCGAGGTTCGTCATCGCGGCGGCGTCGCCTCGTTTGGCGGCCTTGAGATACCAGCGTTCGGCGGCGTCGAGTTCGCCGCGGCGATGCAGCACCAGGCCGAGGCGGACGGCGGCGTCGGGGGCACCGGCGGCCGCGGCCGCGTGGAAACAGCTTTCGGCGCGCGTGAGGTCGCCTCGTTGCTGCGCCTGATGGCCGAGTTTGATCAGCGACGCCGCGTCGGCCTCTTCGCTCGCCTTGCGCCACCAGGGATCCGCTTCGGACGTCCGGCCGGTGTCGCACAGCACCGCGCCGAGCGTGATCATGCCTTCGACGTTGCCCGCCTCGGCGGCCTCGCCCGCCCAGTATTCGGCTTCCTCGAGATCGCCACCGCGGTGTCTCGACCGCGCGAGTTCCGCCATCGCCTCGACGCGGCCTTCGGCGGCGGCCCGGCGCCACCAGTCCTCCGCCGCCTCCCGATCCCCTCGGCGCGCACAGAGATTTCCCAGATGCGACATGGCCTGCGAATCACCGGCGGTCGCGGCTTCGCGGTACCAGCGTTCGGCCTGTTCCGGTACGCCGCGCTCGTTCAGGAGATGCGCCAGGTTGCCCATCGCGACCCTGTCCCCGCCCTCGGCGGCCTTGCGGAACCACGTCTCGGCCCCGTCGAGATCACCACGCTCCAGCGCGGTGGATCCCATCCGTGCCATGGCGATCACGTGCCCGCGTTCCGCGGCCTTCCGGTTCAGATAGTCGTCGACCCGGGTGTTCCACTTACGTTTTTCGGCGCCCACAAGCCCGCTCCTTCCGGCAGCGTCCCTGGGGTAGTCGCTGCTCAAGGCCCCGATGTGACAACAACTACCGGGTGTCATCGCCGTGTCGCGCCCGGTTTCCCCGCGCCGCGCGGCGATACTTGGCGCTCCCCATCCCCCCGTCGAGAGGAACCGCGCGGTGGCCACGCGTACCAGCCAGATGACCACTGCTCAGCGGTTGCTCCTGCTGATCACGCTCGCCGCCGTCGTGCTCGCGGTGTTCTGGTTCGTGAGCGGCAAGGGCGACGCGCTGCAGCCGAAGCCCGCGAACCCGGCGAGCGCGGCGGACGCGCGCAAGCAGCTGGACGAGCTCACCGTCGCCCCGCGCGGCTCGATGGACGGCTACGACCGCAAGAAGTACCCGCACTGGGACAACCAGGGGAACAACTGCAACACCCGCGAGTTCGTGCTCAAACGCGACGGCAAGGACGTCAAGACCGGTTCCGACTGCGCCCCGACCTCCGGCAGCTGGACGAGCATCTACGACGGCGAGACCTGGACGAAGCCGACCGACGTCGACATCGACCACATGGTGCCGCTCGCGCAAAGCTGGGTCAGCGGCGCGAAATCGTGGACCGACGAGAAGCGGCGCCAGTTCGCGAACGACCTGACCCGGCCGCAGCTGTTCGCCGTCACCGACAACGTCAACCAGGAGAAGAGCGACAAGGCGCCGGACCAGTGGAAGCCGCCGCTCGTCTCGTTCTGGTGCACCTACGCCACCGACTGGATCACCGTGAAGCACTACTACGGCCTCACGATCACGACAGCGGAGAAGAGCGCACTCAGCGACATGCTCGGTCGTTGCTGATCAGCCCGGTTTCGGGTTGGCTGGGGACATGGCGACCTTCGTACTGATCCACGGCGGTGGCGGCAGCGCCTGGGACTTCCACCTCCTCGAGGCGGAACTGACCGGGCGCGGGCACGACGTCGTCGCGGTCGACCTGCCGATCGACGACGAAAAGGCGGGCTTCCCGGAACACGTGGAAGCCGTCGTGAACGCCATCGGCGATCGCGGGGACCTGGTCGTGCTCGGCCATTCCTATGGGGGCTTCACCGCGCCGCTGGTGGCCGAGAAGCTTTCACCGCGGCTTCTCGTGATGCTGACGCCGATGGTCCCGAAGCCGGGCGAGTCACCGGGGGACTGGTGGGGCAACACGGGTTTCAAGTCCGACGAAAGCCTCAGCGAAGAAGAGCAGTTCTACAACGGCGTCCCCGCAGACATCGTCGCGGAGGCGGGCTCGCACGCCCGGAACCAGGTCAGCGCCGAATGGGGACAGCCGTGGCCGCTGGACAAGTGGCCGGACGTCCCGACGAAGGTGCTCATCGCGCGTGAAGACCGCTTCTTCCCGCCCGAGTTCCAACGCCGGGTCGTCCAGGACAGGCTCGGTTTCGCCCCTGACGAGATCGACGGCTCGCACTCCGTGCCCTTGAGTCACCCCAAGGAACTCGCGGACCGCTTGGAGTCCTACCTCACCAGCGATCCAGCCGCATGACCTCTTCCAGCGGCTGACGCGCGGCGGGCTTGAACGTGTCGCCGGTGTAGAACGCCGTCGGGATGAGCGCGGCCTGGTGCACGTTCTCGGGCAGGCCGAGGATCTCCGCGGCCTCCTTCTCGTACGCGAGGTGCAGCGTGGTCCACGCCGTGCCGAGCGTGACCGCCCGCGCCGCGAGCATGTAGCTCCACACCGCCGGCAGCAGGTTCCCCCACAGCCCGGCCTGGTTCCCGGCGGGCAGGTCCGCGCTGTCGGTCTCCAGGCACGGGATGACGTGCACGGGCACTTCGCCCATCTTGTCGGCCAGGTACTCGACGCTGGAGCCGACGCGTTTCTGCACCTTCGAGCGCTGGGGGTCGTCCGCGAACAGCTTTCCCGCAGCCCGAGGGGAATCCAGGTACTCGCGGCACGCCCGCTGGTAGAGCTTCCCGAGCTCGGCCCGCTGCCCGGGATCGGTGATCACCAGCCAGTGCCAGCGCTGGGTGTTCGACCCGCTCGGCGCCTGCAGCGCGACCTGCAGGGCGTGTTTGACCAGTTCGAGAGGCACCGGCCGGGTCAGGTCCAGTCGTTTGCGGACGGTCCGGGTGGTCGTCAGCAGCTCTTCGGGCGTCATCTCAGAAGTATGTCGTTATGATCCGCTGGTGGGGAGGCCGCCGCGCGAACGAGGGATGGGCACTTTGCTCAGGCACGTCCTCGACGTGACCGAAGCGGACGTCTCCGCGTTCTTCGAGGACATCGGGCTGGGGGACTACCGGCCGCGGTTCACGCCGTTCGTCCGCGCGATCGTCGCGCACGGGCCGCTGCCCATCCGCGACCTCGCCGCCGAAGTCGGCGTCACCCATTCCGCGGCCAGCCAGACCATCGCGCAAATGGCGCGTCAGGACCTCGTCTCGCTCCGGCCGGGGACGGACGCCCGCCAAAGGATCGTCTCGCTGACCGAGAAGACACTCGGCCTGATGCCGACGCTCGAAGCGGAATGGGCGGCGACCAGCGCCGCGGCCGCCCAGCTGGAAGCCGAACTGCCGTACCCGCTCAGGGAGGTGCTGGTCGCCGCCGTCGAAGCGTTGGAGCGGAAATCGCTCCGCGAGCGCATCGCCGAGACGGACGCCGCGCTCAAGCTGAAGCGTCGGCTCGAGCAAGACTGAACACGGCCCAGACGTACTTGCCGCCCGAGCAGAGCTCGTGTCCCCAGTCGTCGGCCAAGGCGTGCACCAGCTGAAGACCGCGGCTGCGCGCCGCCATCGGCGACGGCTCCTTCAGCTTCGGCCGGTTCGTACCGGAGTCGAAGACCCGCAGGGTGAGCCTTCCGTCGGAGTACTCGACTTCGAGCCTGTCCGGCTTCTCTCCGTGCTCGAAGGCGTTCGTGACAAGCTCGGAGGTGGCCAAGAGGACGTCGTCGACTTCCGGCCCGTCGAGGCCGAGGTTCCCGAGAGTCGTCCGCACGGCCTGTCGCGCGACGGCGGGTGCCGTCACATCGACCGGCAGGGGCAGGGAGACCACCGGCAACGAGCCCTCCGATCGCGTCTTGGACATCGTCATGGTTCCGCACCTCCCCTCACGAGAGACTCCCAGATCCGCTGTTCGCCTCCCTGATACCCACAAGGGCCGAGGTCGAATCAGACTCCGTCGGTGAGTTCCGTCTCGGTCAATCCTTCACGCAGTTTCTTGAGCGTGGCGGCCAGCAGCCTTGACACCTGCATCTGGGAAACGCCGACCCGGCGCGCGATATCCGACTGGCTCATCCCGGACCCGAACCGCAGCGCGACGATCTTGCGTTCGCGATCGGGCAGCCGTTCCAGCATCGGCCGTAGCGCTTCCCGCAGCTCCGCCTGGCTCAGATTGGCGTCCGCCTCGCCGAAGCGGGTGTGCGCCGAGTTCTCCAGGAGGTTGTCCAGCGAGGCCCCATAGCGGCCTTGGCCTGCCCGGAGCCCCTCGTAGACCTCGTCGATCGGGACGCCGAGATGCGCGGCGATCTCACTGGGTTTCGGCGCGCGCGAGAGCCGGACGGTGAGCTCCTCGCGCACGGCCGAGATGTTCGCGTTCAGCTCCTTGAGCCGCCGCGGCACCCGGACCGACCAGCTGTTGTCACGGAAGTGATGCCGCAGCTCGCCGGAGATGGTGGGGACCGCGAAGGCCAGGAAGTCGCTGCCCTGACCGGGATCGAACCGGTCGACGGCATGGATCAGCCCGATCGTCGCGATCTGGACCAGATCCTCCATCGACTCGTCCCGGTTGCGGAACTTGCGCGCCAGATTGCGCGCGAGTTCTAGGTGCGCGCGCACCAGCTCGTCCCGCAGCGCCTCGCGCTCCGGGGCGTCCGGGGGCAGCGCACACATGCGCTCGAACAGGACCGGGACATCCGCGCCGTCTTGCCCGACGGGTTCGGTCACGGCCGGGCCGCCTCGCTCTCCCGGACGAGTTCCACCCTGGACAGGTAGCCGCCGTCGGCCGGGGTGACACTCCGCCGCGCGGACGTCGCGAGCGCGGTGAGCAGCTGCCAGGACAGACCGGTCTCGTCGTCGGGTTCCGGGGAGTCCGAAAGCACCGAGACGGTCACCTCGATCCGCCCGTCCTTCCACGAGAAGACGCAGGTCAGATGGCCGTCGGCGGCCGAAGGGAGAAGCATGGAGCACGCCTCGTCCACCGCCATCCGGAGGTCTTCGACGGCGTCCAGATCGAAGTCCTGGCGCATCGCGATATCCGCGACGATCGTACGGAGGGTGGGTACCACGTGCGGTACCGCGGCCGTGCGTACCTCGATGAGTTGAGCGCCCTCCCCGCCGGGCGGGGTGTTGTCCACCACGTGTGTTCCTCTCTCGAGCTGCGCTGCCGCTCCGTCAGATGCCCTGGGTGTGAGCAAACCAAACCCACGTTTGAGCCGTGCAGGGGGCGGGCATGTAACCGGCGACAAACGATCTCCTTGGAAGGCGGGGACCGACATGGCTGACGTGAGCCGGCTGCCGAACGTGGTGGCGGAAGAGTGGGACTGGCAGCTCCGTGGGTCGTGCCGAGGCGCGGACAGCAGCTTGTTCTTCCACACGGACAACGAACGCGGTTCCGCCCGTGAGCGGCGCGAATCGCGCGCCAAGGCGATCTGCCAGACCTGCCCCGTGCTGGCGCAGTGCCGCAAGCACGCCCTCGCGGTGCAGGAGCCGTACGGCATCTGGGGTGGCCTCGGTGAGATCGAGCGTCGCGAGCTGTTCCTTCGTGAACGCCGCGCCGGGCGCAAGGCCTTGACCGCGCATTGAGCGCGCCCCGGCCACCGGTCGGCGACGCGCACGACGGCGATCGTGGCGCCCCGTCCGTACTGGGTTAGGGTTGGGACTGTCGTTGCGGGGACAGCCACGCCTACCCGCCGAAGAAGAGCGTGCGTCCGTGTCCGGACTGGGCGCGGCCGTCGCTTGAGACCACAGGCGCGTTCCGGCGCTGAGCGTCGGTTCTCACCTGATGAGGAGAATGTGCATGCCCGCAGCGGACCAGAACACCACGCCGCCCGGTTTCAGCATCACGCTGGACGCCGACGCGTCTGAACCGCGTGTGGTGGTGACCGGTGAGCTCGACCTGCTGACGAGCCCGCAGCTTCAGGAGACCCTCGGGGCCCTGATCACGGACAAACCGTCCGGCCGGGTGGTCGCCGACCTGACCGGCGTGACCTTCTTCGACTCCTCGGCGCTGAACGTGGTGCTCCAGGCGCAGCGCCAGGCCGCCGAGAAGGCGGTCGAGCTCGAACTGGTGCCCAGCCCCCAGGTGAGCCGCGTGATCGAGCTCACCGGCGTCGCCGAACACCTCAGCGTGTCGGAGGAGCCCCCCGCCTGATCCCCCGCTACGGTCGTGGGCTCGTGATCCGCGACACCTGGGGGCAGCAAGATGATGGGGCGGACGCATGCCCTGACGGGGTGGTGCGCGGGCCTCGCGCTCGCGCCCGCCGTCGGAGCGGGCACGGTGCACCAAGCGGTCGTCTTCGCCGCGACCACGGCGGGTTTCGCCCTCCTTCCCGACCTCGACCATCCGGGCGCTCGCGCGTCGAAGCTGCTCGGCTGGTTCACCGGCGCGATCTCATGGGTACTTCGCCGCGTTTCGGCGGGGCTCTACGCGCTGACCAAGGGGCCTCGGGACGAGAAGGTCACCGGTAAGCACCGCCATCTCTCGCACACCGTCCTGTTCGCCGTCGGCCTTGGTTTCCTGACCTCCTGGGGGACCACCGAGGGCGGGCCTTGGGCCGTGTTCGGCGTCGTCGTGCTCGGCCTGCTGCTCGCGGAAGGCGCGCTGGGCGACTGGCTCCTGCCGGTCAGCGGCGCCGCCGTCGGCTGGTGGGTGTGGACCGCCCCGCCGGACAAGGCGGCGCAGCTCGCGGAGATCTCCGGCTGGCTCGGCATCGCCGTCGCGGCCGGGTGTTTCGTGCACTGCCTCGGTGACGCGCTGACCGAATCCGGCTGCCCGTTCCTGTTCCCGATCCCGATCGCGGGCGAGACCTGGTACGAGATCCGGCCGCCGAAACCGCTGCGGTTCCGCACCGGCAAGAAGGTGGAGAACCGGCTGATCTTCCCGGTGTTCGCGGTCGCTGCGGTGGTGCTGATCCCGGGTGTCTGGGAGTACCTCTTCACCACGGTCCAAGGGCTGCTCACACCGGACGGGACGCAGACCGCGGTCCAGTGAGGAATGCCCTCGTCGCCGCCGGCGTTGAATCGGAACGCCGGACCCGGTTGAGGAGGGGGAACAGTGGACAAGCCCGTGCTGCGCGCCGACGCGCGCCGCAACCGAGCGAAGGTGCTCGCGGCCGCCGAAGAGGCCTTCGCCGTCGACGGCCTCGCCGTCCCCCTCGACGAGATCGCCCGCATGGCCGGTGTCGGCGCGGGTACCGTCTACCGGCATTTCCCCAGTAAGGAAGCGCTCTTCCAGGCCGTCGTCGTGGACCGTCTCGAACAGTTCGCGCGGGAAGCCCGCGACCTGCTGACCGCCGAAGACCCCGGCGAAGCGTTCTTCGACTTCTTCAGACGCGTCGTCCATCAGGCGTCCCGTAACCGGGCCCTCTGCGACGCGCTCGCCGAGACGACCGGGCTGGGTTTCAAGGCGAGCGCGGGCGACGATTTCCGCTCGGCGACGCAGGCGCTGCTGACCCGGGCACAGGCCGCGGGCGCGGTGCGTGAGGACATCGACGGCGACGACCTGCGCGCCCTGATCGCCGGGTGTCTCGCCGCCGAACGGTACTCACTCGAAGAGCGGCATCTCGTGCGGATCATTGTCGACGGTTTGCGCACGCTACGTAACAAAACGTAAGATCAACGCGAGTAGTCCCCGTACCTGCGCTTCGCATGGCGAGGGGGTGCCGGATGTCGAGTCAGGGTTCCGTCACGGTCGCGGCCATCGCGGGTCTCGCGACCGGGCTGCTCGTCGCCGCGCTCCTGGTCGCCAGCCGTGAGCCACAGCCCCGCGTCTACGAAGTCGGCACGACCCCGTCCCCGACCTCGACGTCCCGTTCGGTCGGGCCGGTCACGGTGACCGTGCCGGGGAGCGCCCCGGAGCCGCTCGTCATCACGCGGACCAGCACGCCGGCGCCGCGCACGGTGACCAGGACCGTGACGCCCTCACCCACCTCGACGGCGCTGCCGCCTTCGGCCACCACCGGGTTCCGAAGCGACTGAGGACCGTGAAGGCCGCCCCCGATGAACGGCCTCCACGGTCATCCCCTGTGGCTAGCCGATGTCGCGACGCCGCCAGCCCATGAGCCCGGCCACGAGCGCGACCACGGCGACCCCGGTCAGCCAGACCAGCGGTGTCGCGGTGAACTCCGCGGCGGGCAGCTTCGGAACATGCGAGAACGGTGAGGCGTCCACGATCGCCTGCGGCAGGTTCAGCACCGGGCCGAACAGGCTGAGCAGCAACGCCAGCCCGGCGATCGCCCACGCCGCCGTCGTGAACTTCGGCGCCAGGCCGAAGAGGGTCACGGCGAGCCCGGTGATCACCCACACCGCCGGAAGCTGCGCCAGCGACGCGACCACCATGTCGCCGACCGCGTCGCCGACCCCGCCGGACCGCATCCCGTTCGACAGTCCCAAGAGGACACCGCTGACGACCATCATCAGCGCGGTGCCGCCGAACGCGAACACGAGATGGCTCCCCAGCAGCCGCATCCTGCCCACGCCCGTCGCGAGCAGCGGCTCGACCCGCACCGCGGTCTCCTCGGTGCGCAGTCGCAACGCGGCCTGCACCCCGTAGAGCGCGATGACCATGGCGAACAGTCCGGTCATCGCCGCCATGAAGGCGTCGACCAGCCCGTCCGTGCCGCCGAGACGCTGGAAGATCTCCTTCGCCTGCTGGCTTTCCCCGACGACGTCGCCGATCCCGCTCGCGACCGAGCCGAACACCGCGGCGCAGACCGCCGTGCCGATCAGCCAGCCGAGCAACGGACCCCGGTGCAGCCGCCACGCCAGCGCGAACGGGCTGCGCAGCGACGCCGCGGCTTCGGCGGGGCCGGGACGCGGCGGGATGATGCCGGTGCCGACGTCGCGTCGCGGGAGGAGCGCGTAACCGATCGCGCCGACGACCCCGGTCGCGGCCAGTGGCAGCAAGAACACCCACCAGCGTTCGTCGGCGAACGGCCGGATCCGCTGTGCCCACCCGATCGGGGAAAGCCAGGAGACCCAGGTCGCGTCCGAGGTCGAGTCACCGACGGCGCGCAGCAGGAACGCGACCCCGACGGCGGTGGCGCCGATCCCGTTGGCCGTCCGCGAGTATTCGGCCACCTGGACGGCGACCGCGGCGACCGCAGTGAAGACCAGACCGGTCGCCGCGGTGGCGGCGCCGAGCGCGAGCGACCCTTCGACGGGCAGCTTCGCGCCGATCATCAGCCCGGTCTCGACGAGTCCGATGAGGACACTCGCCCCGGCCGACACCAGCACACCCGCGGTCAGCAGGGCGTACCGGCCGACCACCGCGGAGGCCAGCAGTTCCGCGCGGCCCGAGTCCTCCTCGGCCCTGGTGTGGCGGGTGACGGTGAAGACCGCCATCAGCCCGATGACCAGGGCGAGGAAACCGCCGAGCCGCCACGCGGTGAACCCGCCCGCGGTCGAGAGGTCGAAGGCCGGGCCGTAGATCAGCGACAGGGACGGGTTCGCGCCCATGCTTGCGGTGAGCCCGGCCCGTTCGGCGGCCGTCGGGTACAGGGTTTCGAACGTGCCCGACGACGTCGAGGGCATGATCCCGAGCAGGACGATCCAGATCGGCAGGACGATCCGGTCCCGCCGCAGCGCCAGCCGGGTGAGCTGCCAGGTGCCGACCAGTCCGTGCGCCGGTCCGGAAACGACGGCCGGGCGCTCCAGCGTCGCGGTCATTTCGCGCTCGCTTCGGTGGTGTAGTGGCGGAGGAACAGCTCCTCCAGCGTCGGCGGCTGGCTGGCCAGGCTGCGGACGCCGACCTGGGTGAGCTGCCGCAGCGCTTCGTCGAGGGAACGGGTTTCGACGTCGAAGCGGACCCGGTTGCCCTCGACCTTGAGGTCGTGGATGTTCTGGAGTTCGGTGAGCCCGTTCGGAGGTCCGGCGAGTTCGGCCGAGATCGACGTCCTGGTGAGGTGCCGGAGCTCGGCGAGCGTGCCGGTCTCGACGGTGCGCCCGTTGCGGATGATGCTGACCTTGTCGCAGAGCGCCTCGACCTCGGCCAGGATGTGGCTCGACAGCAGCACCGTGCGGCCCTGCTCGCGCTCCTCCTGGATCGCGTACTGGAAGGTGGCCTCCATCAGCGGGTCGAGACCGGAGGTCGGCTCGTCGAGGATCAGCAGGTCCACGTGCGAAGCCAGCGCGGCCACGATCGCGACCTTCTGCCGGTTGCCCTTGGAGTAGGTGCGCCCCTTCTTCTTGGGGTCGAGGTCGAAACGTTCGACGAGATCCTTGCGGCGGCGCTGATCGAGCCCGCCCCGCAGCCGCCCCAGCAGATCGATCACCTCGCCGCCGGAGAGGTTGGGCCAGAGGTTCACGTCGCCGGGGACGTAGGCGAGGCGCCGGTGCAGGCTCGCCGCGTCCTTCCACGGGTCGCCGCCGAGCAGGCGGACGTCGCCCGAGTCCGCGTGGAGCAGACCGAGCAGGACCCGGACGGTGGTCGACTTCCCCGCGCCGTTCGGGCCGAGGAAGCCGTGCACCTCCCCCACGGGTACCCGCAGGTCGAGGCCGTCCAAAGCCTTGGTCCGGCCGAAGGATTTGTGGAGGCCGGAGATGGAGATGGCGTTTTCCATGAAGCTGAAGGTACAGTGATTTCACGAAGTTGTGAAGTTAAGAAAACGTATGGATGGTGTGATCACTCTGGGGGAAGTGAGAGAGGATGTGCCCATGACGACGACGCCTGAGAGTGCTTCGAGCACGCAGAGAGACGAGGACGCCGTCCGCCGTTACGTGGAGCACCTGGGCCTCACGCTCTCCCAGATCGGGATGCAGCGGATGCCCGCCAGGGTGTTCGCCGCGTTGATGACCACCGACGCGGGCCGTCTCACCGCGGCCGAGCTGGCCGACCAGCTGTCGGTGAGCCCCGCCGCGATCTCGGGGGCCGTGCGGTACCTGGAGCAGATCGGGCTGGTCGCCAAGGAACGCGAGCCCGGCTCGCGCCGCGACCACTACCGGCTCTTCGACGACCTCTGGTACGCCACCTTCATGAAACGCGACCGCATGATCACCATGTGGCGCGACGCGGCCGACGAGGGCGTTTCGGCGCTGGGGCCGGACACGCCGGCGGGTGAGCGGGTCGCCGAGATGCGCGACTTCCTGAGCTTCATGATCAAGGAGCTCAACGACATGTACGCGAAGTGGCACGAGATGCGGGCCGAGAAGGGCAAGTAGGTCATCGGGCCTCGTGAGTGGTGAGGGCGGCTAGACACTCGGTTGTCGCCGAGTGTTGCGAAAGCCACTTTCGCCACGTTGAAGGTTGCGAAAGTGGCTTTCGCAACACGCCCCCAGAACCTTCGCGGACCGAAGCCTAGGACGGGTAGAACCGTCCTGAACACTCACGAGGCCACCGCGACCAGGAGTGTCGCCGCGAGCCGTTCCGCCCATTCGTCCAGCTCCTCCGTGGACGGTTCGCGGTCCTCGAAGGACGCCAGGAACGCGTACTGGAAGCACGCCCCGAGCAGCAGTGACGCCGCCGCGTCCAGATCCGCGTCCTCGCGGATCCTGCCGAGCCGGGCCTCTTTCCGCAGGTACTCGGCGACGCGCACGAGCGGGACGTCCGGCCCGCGGTCCCGGCTCAGGACCCGTTCCCGGTGGGTCGCGAGCAACTCCCGTGACGAGAACAGCGACACCGCGATCGGGAAGCTCTCCAGGTAGAACGACAGCGTGATCCGCGCCAGCCGGGCGAGGTTCGTCGCGAGCGGGGTGTCCGACGGTGTCCCCGTGGTGTCCATCAGCTCGTCCAAGGTCGACCCGAGCGCGGGCAGCCGCTCGGTGAGCACGCTCGTGAAGATCTCGGTCTTGTCCTTGAAGTGCTTGTACAGCAACGCCTCGGAGTAGCCAGCCGCCTGCGCGATGGCCTTCGTCGTGGCATGCGCGTAGCCCTGCTCGCGCATCACCTTCGCCGCCGCGGCGACGATCTCCTCGCGGCTTCCCATGTTCGCTCCTGAGGGCTTCTCAGCGTTCGCTCGACAAGTGGTTAGTGAACACTCACCATAGTGGGTGAGTGTTCACTAACCCAGGAAGGCGTGACCATGAAGCTCACTGTTCTCGGTGCCACGGGCGGGGTCGGTTCCGAAGTCGTCAAGCAGGCGTTGGCCGCCGGCCACCACGTCACCGCGGTCGTCCGCGACCCGTCCCGGCTGGACGTCGAAGGAGACCTGCTGGAAGTGGTCGTCGCGCAGCTGTCCGAGCACGGCGCGCTGACCGAGGCGGTGGCCGGGCGCGACGCGGTGATCTCCGCCCTCGGCGCCCGCGACCGCAACCCGACGACCATCGTCACCGACGGGGCCCGCGCCGCCGTCGCCGCGCTCGGCTCGGCGGGTGTCCGGCGGCTGCTGCTGGTGAGCGCCAGCGGCCCGTTCGTCGACGGCGACACCTTCTTCACCAGGAACGTCGTCAAGCCGATCCTGGGCAGGATCCTCCGGCACGCGTTCACGGACATGATCGCCGCCGAGCGGATCGTGCGCGCGAGCGACCTCGACTGGACGATCGTGCGTCCGCCGCGTCTGCTGAACGGGCCGCACACCGGCGAGATCGCCGCCCGCACCGACGGCAACGTCCGCGGGAGCTACAGCATCAACCGCGCCGACGTCGCCGATTACCTGCTCCGCGCGGCCGCGGACGACTCTCTCGTCCGCCAGACGGTCTCGATCGCCCACGGCTGACCTCCCGCATTTAGTCCTCTCGATGCGGTTGTTGCGTGCGCAACGATCGCGTTCAGAGGACGAAACGCGGCAGTAAGGTCGCGAGGTGATCAGCCGTGCGGTGGTGCTCGCCCCGATCCTGCTCGCGCAAGCCGTCCGGGTGCGCCGTACGACACCAAGGCTGCCCGGTGCCGCGGGGCCGGTCACCGGCCTGGTGGCCGGCGACGGCGACCCGGTGCGGCTCGCGGTGCTCGGCGAGTCCACTGTGGACGGGGTCGGCGCGGCGACACACGCCGAGGCGCTGACTGGGCGGCTCGCGGAGGAACTCGCGCGGGACGGCCGCGCGGTCGCCTGGCAGGCACTCGGCCGGACCGGCGCCAACGCCCGTGTGGTGCGCGAGGACCTGCTGCCGCTGCTCGAACCCGCCGACCTCGTCGTGATCGCGCTCGGCGTCAACGACACGATCGAACTGCATTCGGCCACGCGCTACCGGCGTGACCTGCTCGACCTGATCGTCGCACTGCGACGTCGCGTGGGACGGGTCCCGGTGGTGCTGGCCGGTGTGCCGCCGATGGGCCGGTTCCCCTCGCTGCCGCGTCCGCTGCGGGACGTCCTCGGCGCGCGGTCGGCCGTCCTCGACGCCGCGGCCGCCCGGCTGGCCTTGCTGCCCGGCGTCGTCCACGTCCCGATGCCCGCCGCGATGCTGGACCCCGCGACCTTCGCCGAGGACCGTTTCCACCCCGGTCCCGAGGGCTATTGGCGCTGGGCCGGGCAACTCGCGGACGTGAGCCGTCGGCTACTCAGCGACACCTTTTCGGGCCAAAAGCGCTGATCAGGTCACTCGCTTGCCACAGATTAAGAAATTTCCATGAAAAAGCTGGCTCTGCGTGTATCTGGTGGCAGCCTCGTTGCGTCCTATGGAGCAGTCGAGGAAATGAGGGACACCCGATGACGACCGAGACCAACACCGCGCCCGTCGACGACGAGGCCACGGCCACCGAAGACCTCGAAGAGACGACCCCGAAGTCGAAGCCGATCACGGCGCCGGTCCCGCCCCGACCCGGCACGAGTCCGGACGGCAACTACGACCCGCACAGCACGAATCCGACGGTGAACTGACTCAACACAGACAGGTGATGTCCGGAGGCCGAGGGGGCCTCCGGGCATTGCCTCCGGGTGCTCCTTCGGGGGAGGGGGACGCCCGGACGCGGGCCCGTTGGGGAGCGGGCCCGGGGGGAGGGAAAAAAGGACCGGCCGGTGCGCAGTCCACACCTACTCGCGCCGGCCGGTGCCTTTGTCCTCCGCCCACGCCGAGGGGGACGACCGAAACTCGACAAAAAAGTTAGTGACTTGATGTATCCCAGAGCCTCTTGCACGCTCCTTCTCCCCGAAGGGCCCGCGATACTGCCAGCGCCGACACGAAGACACGTCCGAAGTGGGGCAGATACGGTGACCGACGTGCAAACGACCGAGGTAGACCCGCCATGGGAAGGACTGACCGGTGCCGACCTGCATGCCGCCTGCATGCGCGCGGCGCGGGCCGGTGACCGCCAGGCGATGGACAGACTTGTGCACGAGCTGACCCCGCTCGTGTGGCATGTCGCGCGCGCGAACGGGCTCGACCGCCTGACCGCCGAGGACGTGGTCCAAACGGTGTGGCTCGCGCTCTTCAGCCAGCTCGAAAAACTTCGTGACCCCAAAGCGCTCGCCGCCTGGTTGATCACCACCACCAGGCGCGAGGCACAGCATCCCTTCGGCCGCCGCGCTCAGCCCGTCCCGCTGACCGACGAGCTGGCCGAAAGCATGGAGAGCACCCATCCGGCCCCCGAAGAGGAAGCCGTCCGCGCCGACCGGGATCGCCGGGTCTGGCGCGCCTTCCTCCGCCTGCCGCACCGCTGTCAGCAGCTCCTTCGGCTGACCGTGCTCGCCGGGCGGGCCGAATACCAACTGGTCGCCGAAGCACTCCGGATGCCGCGCGGAAGTGTCGGCCCGACCAGGGGCCGTTGCCTCGAATCGATGCGCGACCTGCTGGCCCACGAAGGGGGAAGCCGATGAACGACCTCGGGACGCCGGGGGAGATGACCTCCCCGGGCGATGAGGAGTTGCTCGCCGATATCGGGCGCTTCATGGACGAACTGGACCCGCCGCCGGGAGACCTGGTGCAGCGGGTTCAATTCGCGCTCGCGCTCGAAAACCTCGACGTCGAGGTCGCCCGCTGGGAACGGATGGACGCCACGGCGGGCGTTCGCGGCAGCGACACCGGCACGATCACCTTCACCGTCAGCGATCTGACCGTGATGATCAACCTCACCAAGATCGGCAAGAAACACCGGATCGACGGCTGGCTCGTGCCCGCCGGCGAGTACGGAGTGGAGGTTCGCGTCGCCGAGCACGGGACGAGTTCCACCACCGCCGACGAGGGAGGCCGGTTCGTGCTGGACAACGTGCCCCAAGGGACGACCCAGATCGTGGTCCACCTCGGCGACGTGACCTGTCGCCGGACCGTCGTGACCCCGACAGTGGTGCTCTGACCGGACGGCTGTTCCGTTATGCGGCGTGGGTGTGCTCCCATAGTGCGTGTGCCCGCGTCGCTTCCTGCCGTCGATTCCGTAGCCGAGGAGGCGGCCGATCTGCACCGCCGGGCCCGGGCCGCGGCCTCCGATCACGGTCCCGGTGCGGCCATCCGGTTGTTGCAGCGCGGTCTGTCACGCCTGGGACCGGTGGAACCGGACAGGACCGAGCGGCTGGAGATCCGGGTCCGGATCCTCATCAGCCTCGCCGCCGCGGAAGCGGAGATCACGTCTCAAGAGGACGGCTTGGCCAGGCTGGACGAAGCGGAACGCGTCCGGCTTCTGTTGCCCCAGGGCGATATCCGCCGGGAGCTGAGCTACACGGTCGTGCTGCAGCGTGCCGTCGTGCTGATGCGTGCGGGACGGCTGGAGGAGTCGCTCGCCCTCAACAGCGCGGCATTGCCGGGACTGGCCGCGAGAGCGGACAAGTACAGCCTGGTGCTGACCAGATCGCTGGTGAACCGAGCCTGGCTGCACCTCGAGATGAGCAACCCGGACGCCGCCTACAAGGATTTGATCGACGCGCTGGACCTCGCCGTCGAGCACGGCCACCGGATGCTCGAAGGGAAGATCCGGCACAACCTGGGTGATCACGCCCAGTTGCTCGGCGACATCCCCGAGGCGCTCCGGCACTACGAGCAGGCCGCCTCGATCTTCGTCACCGACGGACCCGGCTCGTTGCCGCTCGTCCGGCTCGACCAGGCGAAGGCCCTGCTCACCGCCGGACTCGCCGAGGAGGCCGCGCGGCATCTCGATGAGGCCCTGCCGGAGTTGCGGCGCAACGGATCGGTCCAGCACGAGGCGGAGGCGGAGGTCGCCAGGGCGGGGGCCGCCATCCTCGAGCACGACTACGCGTTGGCGAAGAAGCTCGCGACGTCCGCGCGGCGGAGCTTCCTGCGGCGTGGCAAAGGACATTGGGCGGAGATCGCCGAACTGACCAGGCTCCGCGCGGACGCGGTGAAGGTCCTGGCGGACCGGGAGAAGAAACCGCCCGCGAAACTGCCGGAGCGGCTGGCCGAACTCGCCATCCGGTTGGCGGGCCTGGGGCTGCGCGACGAAGCGGGCGCGGCCCGGATGTTCGCGGTGCGGCTGCTGATCCGTCGCGGGGAGACGGCCGCCGCACAGACGCTGCTGGCGCAGGTGCCGAAACCGCGGCAGACCACGCCGATCGACCACCGGATGCAGCTGCGGTTGTGCCGGGCCGAACTCGCCGTGGCGTCCCACCGGCCGCGTTCGGCGCTCGCGCAGGCGCGGGCCGGGCTCGCGGAACTCGGGCAGATCCGCGACCGCATGGGCGGGCTCGACCTCGTCTGCGGGACGGCGGCGCACGGCGAAGAGCTGGGCAAACTCGCGCTGACGCTGGTGCTCAAGAAGGCGAGGCGCAGCGGCGCCGGCGCGAAGAGCCTGTTCGCGTGGCTGGAACGCACGCGCGCGCAGGTGTACCGCTACGAGCCGCTCCCGGTCATCGAGGATCCCGCGCTCGCCCGGCACATCAACGAAATGCGGCACGTGCAGGGGACGATCCAGGCGCGGCGGCTGTCCGGTGAACCGGTCGGGCAGCTCGAGGAGCGCTACGACCGTTTGCAGCGGGAGGCGACGCGGCTCGGGTGGTACACCAGCCAATGGGGTCGCCCGAGGCCCGTCTCGGCACCCGAAGAGGTGGTCGAGCGGCTCGGCGATCGCGTGCTGGTCAGCCTGATGGGGTATCGCGACACCTTGTACGCGGTGGTCGTCGACCGCGGCCGGTTCCGGCTCCTGAAGCTGGGGCCGCTCGGGGAGATCGTCGAGACCGCGCGGCAGTTGCACGCGGACCTCGACGCGCTGGCGCCGGACAACCTGCCCGCGCCGCTGGTCGAGGTCGTCACCGGTTCCGCGCGGCGCCGGGCGGACAAATTGGACCGGCTGATCTCCGCGTCGCTGGCGAAGACGCTGGAGAACCGTGAGCTGATCATCGTGCCGATCGGTTCGCTGTACGCGTTGCCTTGGGGTGCTTTGCCTTCACTGCACGGACATCCGGTGTCGATCGCGCCGTCGGCGACCGCCTGGGTGACCGCGTCCGGGCGGCGGAACTCCGGTCCGGTGCTGCTCGCCGGCGGGCCGGGGGTGCCGGGTTCGGTCGGTGAGGTGCGGAACCTCCGGGCCGTGTACCCGCAGGCCCGGCTCGTCGACGGGAAGGACGCGACCAGCGACGCCGTCCTGTCCGCTTTGGACGGTTCCGGCATGGCGCACCTGGTCGCGCACGGCGCGCACGAACCGGCGAACGCGTTGTTCTCGCGGCTGGAACTGGTCGACGGCCCGTTGTACGCGCACGAAACCGCCCGGCTCGCGAAGCCGCCGGAGCGGGTGGTGCTGGCCGCGTGCGAACTCGCGATGAGTCATATCCGGCCCGGCGAGGAGGCGCTCGGTTTCGCCGGGACGTTGCTCGCCAGCGGTTCGCGGACGGTCATCGGCGCGATCGCGCGGGTCGGCGACAAGGCGGCCGCGGCCGCGATGGCCGATCTGCACCGGCGGCTGGCGCTGGGGACCGCGCCCGCCCTGGCGCTCGCGGAAGCGACCGCGGCCGATCCGCTGCGCCGCCCTTTCCTGTGCCTGGGCGCGGGCTGAGGTTCTCTCTCACTTATGGGGCGAAGGCGTCCTTCGCCGCGTCCAATGTGGCTATGGCGTCCTTCGCCTACCCACAGGAGTTGTCCACAACCATCGTCGTCTGTGGACAACTCCGCCGATCGCCCGTTCCCGTCGCCTTCCGCCGGTAGACTGGACTCGGGGTCGCCCCCCTTGGGAAGGGCGGGGGGTGGGGTCAGGGGCGTTCGGCGTGTTTCACCAGGCGGGTGGCCAGGATCGAGATCACGGCGCGCAGGGCCGTGCGGATGCCGGCGCCGGTGCCGGGCAGCGGTTCGGTGAACCGGCCGGTCCATCGCAGATCCGTTCCGCCGGAAGCGTTCGGCGTGAACGACACTTCGGCGCGATAGTCCTTCAGCAGCGCGAGACCCGCGAAGCCGTAGACGTGCTTTCGGTCCTGTTCGTACTCCAGCGTCTCTTCGTGGAGATACACCGGCCACAGGCCGACGGCTCGCACGGCGCCGACGCAGTCCGCGCCCGGTTCCCGCGCCCAGCGCGAGTGGAACACCACCGGCTTCGCCCATTCCGACCACCGGGAACCGTCGGCCTCCAGCGCGAACAGCGAAGCGGGCGGGGCGCTGCTCGTCCGGTTGACCTCGAAGGAGTACGTCTTGCCCATGTGGCGACGATAACCGCTCCGAACGCCACGGATAAGTAAAGATAGGGGCGTGAGCACGCCGCGCCGCGAGATCGCCGCACCACATTGGCTGGTGCAGCTGCTCCGCAGCACACCGGTTCCCATTCCGTGGAACATGGTCGCCCGCGCCGTCCTCGCCCTCGCTGTCCCACTCGCCGTCGGCTACGCCTTGGGCGACATCGGAGTCGGCGCGCTCGTCTCCACCGGCGCCCTGCCGACCGTCCTTTCCGAATCCGCCGGCCCGTACCGCTACCGCGCCCGGCGGCTCGGCGGAGCCACCGCGGCGGCAGGTCTCGGCTACTTCGCCGGGTTGATCACCGGCGGCATCCCCGCCGCGTCCATCCCGGTCGTCGTCGGGGTCGCGGCGATCTCCGCGCTGATCAGCGCGGCGGGCAGCAACGCGTCGGTCGCCGGACTGCAGATGTTCGTCTTCTGCGTGCTCGGCACCGGCCAGCACGTCACCGGCCTGCGCGTCGAAGTCCTCCTCGGCTACTTCTGCGTCGGCGCCGCCTGGAGCCTGCTGATCGCGCTCGCCACCTGGACCTTCCGCGCCACCAGCCCCGAACGCGGCGCCGTCGCGCACGTCTACGTCGAACTCGCCGCGATGCTCTCCGCGACCGACGAGGCCACCTCCCGCGTCGCGCGGCACCAGCTCACCACCGCGATGAACACCGCGTACGACCGGCTGCTCACCGCCCGCTCCTGGCTGTCCGGCCGCGACGCCACCTACCGCCAGCTGCTCAACCTGCTCTCGGCCAGCACCCCCGCCGTCGAGGCGTCGGTCGCGATGGTCAACGCCGGCCGCCACGCCCCGGACGACGTGATCGATCACTTCATCGCGACCTCGGCCGCCGTCCTCGCGAACCAGGAACTGCCCGAGCCACCCGAAGCGCCCGAAGACGCCGACCCGGTCCTCGCCGCCCTCTACGCCGGGCTCGCCCGGATAGGCAAGGGCGACAACCGGAAACGACGCGAGGTCCAGCCGTGGCACAAACGCCTTCGCGGCTGGGCGGCTTCGCTGGTTTCCGGCCCCCTCACCTGGTTCGCCGCGCTCCGCCTCACGCTGTGCGTCGCGATCGCCGAAGTCGTCGCGCTGCTCGTCCCGTTCGAACGGTCCTATTGGATCACGCTCACCGTCGGCATCGTCCTCAAACCGGACTTCGGCTCGGTCTTCGGCCGCGCCGTGCTGCGCGGCATCGGCACGGTGATCGGCGTCGGCATCGGCGCGGCCGTGCTCGCCGCGGGCGGCGAAGGCTGGCTGCTGGTCCTGTTGATCGCCGTCTTCGCGGGCGGCGTCGCGGTCGGCAAGGTGCGCAACTACGGCATCCTCAGCGCCTTCGTGACGCCGCTGATCATCCTGCAGATGGACCTCGCCAGCACCGGAAGCTGGAACATCGTGCTCGCGAGGCTCGTCGACACCGTGCTCGGCTGCGCGATCGTGCTGATCTTCGGTTACCTGCTCTGGCCGGGTAGCCGACGCCCGCAGGTCGGCGGACGGCTCGCCGACAGCCTCGACAGCCTGGTGAAGTACGTCGACAAAGGACTCGTGCTCGCGCCGTCCGGCGAGGCACGCCTGGAACGGTCACGCGCCCGCCGCCGCGCCTACCGCGCGCTGGCGGACCTGCGGACCGCGTTTCAGCAGGTCGTCGTCGAACCCTCCGCCGCCGGACGGCAGGCCGTCGCCTGGTGGCCGGTGATCGCCGGGCTCGAACGCGTCGCCGACGCCGTCACCGAGGTCGGCGTCACCCTCGGGCGCGGCGCCCCCGCCCCCGACGAAGCCGACGTCGCGCTCCTGACGGCGGCCCTCGCCGAACTCGCGGCCGCCGTCCGCGAGGAACGGGACCCGGCGGAGATGCCGATGCCCGACAACGAGCAACTGTCCGGCGTCGTCGACCAGATCGGCGCGGCCTTCGACGCCGTGCGCGGTCCCGACCTCGTCGAACGCGCGCCGTTGCGGCTGGTCCGGCGCTTCCTGCCGTATCACCGCCGCGCCTGACCCACCCCACCCGGACGGGGGATGGGTGAGCATCATCTCGAACTAATGTTCGAGTTTTCACGCATAATCGACGCATGCTCGACACTGGTGACACGCTGCCGCCGGGGCCGCGTCACCTGCACATGGTCCGGCCCAATCAGCCCGTGTGGGTCGATCTCACGCTGGTGTACCCCGTCGGCGCGGTGAAGACCCGCCTGCCCGACGGCCTGGATCTCACCGCCACCGTCCCCGGACTGCTGGGGATGTGGCGGGCGACGACGACGGGGCACTGGGTCGGCTGGGTCACCTTCCAGCTCGGGCCGGTGGGCCGGGGCGGCACGACACATTCGCAGTGGGTGCTGGCCGAGGCACTGCGGCCACGCGAGCACCGGAACACGTGGTCGGGCAGCTTCCCGTCCGAACGGAGACGATGATCGTCCCGGCCCGTGGACGATGTTGACCGCATGCCAGAACGCGCCGACGATGGCCACGTGTCCGCCATCCTGGAGTCCTCGCCGATCCGTTCGGTGGGTGAAGGTGCCGTCGCGCTCTTCCTGCGCTATGGACGTTTGGGCTCTCCGCCCGCGTAGCTCCTCATCTCGCCAAGTCGTCCGACGGTGAATCCAGGGAGCCTCCATGTCCATCGAACTGCCCGACCGTGTCCGCCTCCGCCCCGCGACCGTCCCCGACGGCGGGATCCTCGAAGGGCCGCGCCTGCTGCGGCGCTTGCCGGAAGGCGTCGAGGAGCGTCCGTACGAGCTTTTCTCGCTACGCCCGTTGGGAAGGGTGATCGGTGCCGAGATCGGCGGCGTCGACCTCGCCCGTCCGCTGACACCCGAGCTCCACGCCGAGCTGAACCGCGCGCTGCTGGAGTGGAAGGTGCTGTTCTTCCGCGATCAGGACATCACTTCGGCGCACCAGCGCGCGTTCGCCGCCAACTGGGGTGAACTGGAGAAGAACCCGTTCATCCCGACGGGCGAGACCGAGGACACCACGCGGTTCGCCCGGTCCGCGACCATGCCCGCGTTCGAGAACATCTGGCACGTGGACGTCACGTTCCGGCCCGCGCCGGCGCTCGGTTCGGTCCTGCGGCTGATCGAGGTCCCGCCGGTGGGCGGCGACACGATGTGGGCCGACATGGCCGCCGCCTACGACAACCTGCCCGAAGACGTCCGCGAACGCATCGACGGGTTGACCGCGGTGCACGACTTCATCCCCGGCTTCGACCGCTTCTCCGACCCGGAACTCCTGCTGCGCCACCAAGACGCGTTCCCACCGGTCGAGCATCCGGTCGTCCGCACGCATCCGGAGACCGGACGCCGCACCCTCTTCGTGAACCAGGCCTTCACTACGCACATCGTCGGCATCGACCGAGACGAGAGCGACAGGCTCCTGCGGTACCTGTTCAGCCGGGCGCACATCCCGGAGTTCCAGGTGCGCTTCGCCTGGCGGCCGGGTTCGGTGGCCTTCTGGGACAACCGCGCCACCCAGCATTACGCCGTCAACGACTACCACCCGTACGCGCGGGTGGCCGAACGCGTCGCCATCGCGGGCGACCGGCCGTTCTGAGCGTCCCCATGACGGGTGATCGTCGAGGCGTGTTCACTCGTACCTGTGTGACGATGTGGCCATGGGCATCAACTTCGATGAATTGAAGAACAAGGCCACCGACGCTCTCCGCGAGCACAACGACAAGATCGAGGGCGGCCTGGACAAGGCGGCCGACTTCGCCAAGTCGAAGTTCTCCGGTCACGACTCCCAGATCGACTCGGGGGTCGAGAAGGCGAAGGGGTTCATCAACAAGTTCGACGACACCCCCGACAACCCCCAGCCCCAGAACCCGCCGCAGGGCCAGTAACCCCCCACCTCCCGCATTTCGTCCTCTGAATGCGGTACTTGCACACGCAAGGACCGCATTCAGAGGACGAAACGCGTCAGGAGACCTCGCCGATCGCGATGTCGCCCTCGATGGCCGTGATCCGGCCGCCGCGCTCCCCGAGTGCGATCAGGCCGTCGCGCGCGTCCGGGGCGCTCAGGCTGACCCGCACCCCAGCGCGTTCCGCGTCCTTGCTGGCCGCAAACGCTTGCGCGCCCTCGTGACCCGCGTTGACCGTCACCGCGAGACCACCCGTCGACGCCAGCGATCCCCGCGCGGCACCCAGCCGCCCGAGTGCCTCGTCGACGATCGGCAGCAGCGCGTCCCGGTTGCCCTCGGTCATCGCCCGCACCAGCGCCGGACTCGAACCGGCCACCCGCGTGCCGTCCGTATAGGACCCGGCGGCCAGCGACATCGCCAGCGGCCCGCCCTGCGCGCCGATCGTGGCCAGGATGGCCGCGAAGATATGCGGCAGATGCGAGATCCGCGCGACCGTCTCGTCGTGCGAATCCGCGGGCAGCGGTACGACGTGCGCGCCGACGTCCAGCACGAGCTGGGCGACCTCCGCCCACGCCGTCAGATCGGTGTCGTGTTCGACGCCCAGCACCCAGGCCGCGCCGCCGAACAACGCCGGGTTGCTTGCCTTCCAGCCCGAGTTCGCCGTCCCGGCCATCGGATGCCCGCCGACGAACTTCGCGTACGGCGCGCGGCGTCGCACCGAGTCGAGCACCGGCCCCTTCACGCTGGTCACGTCGGTGAGCACGCAGTGCCCGGCGACCCGCGAAACAGTGCGGAGCACCTCTTCGACCGCGGGCAGCGGCACCGCGAGCACGATCATCGCGTCCCGCTCCGCCGCCTTGCTCAGCGCCGCCTCGACCTGCGTGGTGACGTCGAAACCCGCTCTGCTGGCGGCGTCCGCGTCAGCTTCGGAGGTCGTCGCCCCGAACGTGGTGCGGCCGATCGAATGCGCCGCGCGCAGCAGCGAACCACCGATCAACCCGAGCCCGATCACGCATACGTCCCGCACAAGGGTTCATCCTGCCATCTAGTGCGCCACTCGTCAGAGCTTGTGGGCGGAGCTGGAGCCGCATGGCCAACGCGCACGACGCGTGAACCCGCCCTGGCCGAAGGCCTCGCTATCGCGGCGGCAGGGCGCCCTGTCCACCTTCGTGAGGTTGGTTGATCAGGGAGCGCCCTGTCGACGTCGATCGCGAACGCGGGTTCACCGCCGGAGATTCAGAGAACGGCGGCCAGGCGGGTTCCCTGATCGATGGCCCGTTTGGCGTCCAGTTCGGCCGCGACGTCGGCGCCGCCGATCAGGTGCACCGGCAGTCCGGCCGCCCGCAGGTCGTCGACGAGGTCGCGCACCGGCTCCTGTCCCGCGCAGACGACCACGGTGTCGACGTCGAGCACGCGTGGCTTGTCACCGACGGTGATGTGCAGGCCGTCGTCGTCGATCCGCTCGTAGGTGACCCCGGTGAGCTGCTCGACGCGTTTGGCCTTCAGCGCGGCACGGTGCACCCAGCCGCTGGTCTTGCCCAGTCCCGCGCCGATCCCGGACTTCTTGCGCTGCAGGAGGAACACCTGCCGTGGTGACGGCTCGACCTTCCGTTCGGTCAGCCCGCCCGCGGCCCGCTCGGGATCGGTGACGCCCCATTCGGCCATCCACGCGTCCAGGTCGAGCGCGGGGGAGGTGGTGTGCGTCAGGAACTCGCTGACGTCCACGCCGATCCCGCCGGCGCCGATCACGGCGACCTTGCCGCCCACCGGTTTCCCGTGCCGGACGACGTCCACATAGGACATAACCTTGGGATGGTCGATACCGGGGAGCGACGGCACCCGCGGCGTCACGCCGGTGGCCAGGACGACCTCGTCGAATCCGGCGTCGATCAGATCGGCCGCGGCCACGCGGGTGCCGAGGCGCACCTTGACACCGGTGACCTCCAGCCGCCGCGTGTAGTACCGGATGGTCTCCGCGAACTCCTCCTTGCCCGGGATCTTGCGCGCGATCCCGAACTGGCCGCCGATCTCGTCGTCGGCTTCGAAGAGTTCGACCGCGTGCCCGCGTTCGGCGAGGCCGGTCGCGGCCGCGAGCCCGGCGGGACCCGCGCCGACGACGGCGACGCGTTTGGTCTTCCGCGTCGGGGACAGGGTTAGCGTCGTCTCGTGGCCCGCGCGCGGATTCACCATGCAGGAAACCAGTTTCCGCTTGAAGGCGTGGTCGAGGCAGGCCTGGTTGCAGGCGATGCAGGTGTTGATCTCGTCCTCGCGCCCGGTCTCGGCCTTGCGGATCCACTCCGGGTCGGCGAGGAACGGCCGCGCCATCGAGACCAGGTCGGCGTCGCCGCCGGCCAGCGCCTGCTCGGCGACCTCGGGCATGTTGATCCGGTTCGACGTGACCACCGGGATCCCGACGTGCGGCTTGAGTTTCCCGGTCACCCAGGTGAAGGCCGCGCGCGGCACGGACGTCACGATCGTCGGCACCCGCGCCTCGTGCCAGCCGATGCCGGTGTTGATGATCGTCGCGCCCGCCTCTTCGACTTCCTTGGCCAGCGCGACGACGTCTTCCCAGCTTTGCCCGCCCTCGACGAGGTCCAACATGGACAGCCGGTAGATGATGATGAAGTCCTCGCCGACCGCTTCCCGCGTGCGGCGCACGATCTCGACGGCGATCCGCCGCCGGTTTTCCGCGCTGCCACCCCATTCGTCGGTGCGTTTGTTGGTCCGCTCGGCGAGGAACTGGTTGATGAAGTACCCCTCGGAGCCCATGATCTCGACGCCGTCGTAGCCCGCTTCCTTGGCCAGGAAGGCACAATCGGCGAAAGCGCGGATCTGGCGCAGCACGCCGTATCCGGAAAGGGCCCGCGGTTTGAAGGGGTTGATCGGCGCCTTGATACCCGACGCGGAAACACTCAGCGGGTGATAGGAATACCGGCCGGCGTGCAGGATCTGCAGCGCGATCTTGCCGCCCGCCTCGTGCACCGGATCGGTGAGTTGCTTGTGCGCCTTGGCTTCCGCGCGCGTCGAGAGCTTCGAGGCCAGCGGCAGGAGCCAGCCGGTCCGGTTCGGCGCGAAACCGCCGGTGACGATCAGCCCGACGCCGCCTCGGGCGCGTTCGGCGTAGTACTCGGCCAGTTGCGGGAAATGCGCTTCCTTGTCTTCGAGGCCGGTGTGCATCGAACCCATGATCACCCTGTTGCGCAGGGTGGTGAAGCCGAGATCGAGAGGGGACAGCAGGTTCGGGTACGGGCTCATCGCTGGTCCTTACGCATCGTGGTGGAATGCCCGGAGGACTTCTTCGAGCCACTCGACGTGGCCCTGTTCGGTTCTGATTCCTCCGCGCAGCACGAGGAACTGATGCAACGACTGTCCACTGAGGACGCTGGGGTCGGGGAAGTCGCGCTTCTCGATCAGCAGGTACGCGTCGAGCTGTGCCGCGTGCGCGTCGCGATGCCGGGTGACCTCGGCGGCGACGGCGGCCGGATCGCCGAGCGCCGCGCCGCGGATCTTCACGGCGAGCTCCCTGGCGGTGGCCGACGGATCGGGTTCGGCGAGCCAGCGGGCCAGTTCGGCCCGCCCCGCGTCGCCGACGGTGTACACCTTCTTGTCGGGTTTCCCGGACTGTGCGACCTGGTCGACGGTGATCCAGCCCGCGTCCTCCATCCGTTTGAGGACGCGGTAGATCTGCTGGTGGGTGGCGCTCCACCACAGCCCAATGGACTTCTCGAAGCGGCGCGTCAGCTCGTAGCCCGAGCCGGACCGCTCGGACAGGGAGACCAGGATCGCGTGCTCCAGCGCCATGCACCTAGTTTCATATGCGCCTAGTTGCACTGCAAGGCGACGCACGTCACAAGCGCGTGAAGGCCCCCTTCCCTCGGCTGAGTCGCGGGAAGGGGGCCTTCACGGGAAAAAGCTACGGCTTGCGGGCGATCCCGCCGATGACGCGCGACTCCGACGGCGAAGCGGCGAAGATCGTCTTCTCGTCCGGGTGCCACGCCGGCGCGTAGACCAGACCCGGCTCCAGTAGCGGCCAGCCGCCGAAGAAGCGCCGGAACTCGTCCATGGTGCGCAGGAAACCGGGGTTCGTCGTGGTCTCGTAGTACTCGAGGATGTCCAGCAGCGCCTGCCGTTCCTCCTCGTTGGCCGGGTTCTCGTTCGTCATCTGCGAGAGCACCAGCAGCGAACCCGGCGCGAGCCGGTCGCGGTAGAAGTCCAGCAGCCCGTCCGGGTCCTGCTCGTCCTTGATGAAGTGCATGACCGCGTTGACCACCAGCGCGATCGGTTCGCGGACGTCGATGATGCCGGAGTCCATCACCCGGTTCCAGAGGTCCTCGGGATCGAACAGATCCGCCGCGATCGCGTGGTGGCGGTCCGGGTCGGCGGTGTCGGCGAGCAGCAGCGTCGAATGCGCGAGCGCGATCGGCTCGTTGTCGATGTAGAGGACGTGCGTGTCCTCCTGCGGCCGCGCCTCGTCGGCGACCTCGTGCACGTTGCCCGCGGTCGGCAGCCCGGACCCGATGTCGACGAACTGCTTGATGCCCAGTTCCGCGCAGTGCCGCACGGCCCGGCCGAGGAACTGCCTGCTGGTCTTGCAGTAGTCGCCCATGAGTGGCAGGCGCTCGCGCACCTTCTCGGCGAAGTTGCGGTCGATGGCGTAGTGCGTGTCGCCGCCGATGAAGTAGTCGTAGACGCGGGCCGCGGACGGCCGGTCCAAGCTGTTCTCGACGGCCTTGAGCGCCGCGTCGTGATCGATCATCGTCATCCCTTTGTCCGCGCCGGAAATCCCATGCTAACCGGCCGGGACGTAGGCCTCGCGGTAGGCGTTCACGGATTCGGTCAAGCGATCGAGTTCCGCGCGGGTGCGGGCGAGACCGGCGGCGTCGAGCCCCATCGCGTCGCCGATGATCTTCGGGATCCCGCTCGCGCGTTCCCTGAGCGCGGCGCCGTCCCCGGTCAGGCTGATGCGCACGGACCGCTCGTCGTCGGCTTGCCGGACGCGCTGGACCAGCCCGGACTTCTCCAGTCGTTTGAGCAGCGGGGACAGCGTGCCGGAGTCGAGGTTCAGCACGGTGCCGAGCTCCTTGACCAGCCGCTCGTCCTCCTCCCAGAGCGCGAGCATCACCAGATATTGGGGATAGGTCAGGCCCAGATCGTCGAGCACCACGCGGTAAAGCGCGGTGACGGCCCGCGATGCCGCGTAGAGCCCGAAGCACAGCTGATCGTCCAGGCACAGCGACCCGGTGTTGTCCGTGGGCATCGGTCCTCCTTCTCCCCATGGTGCGCCGATCATGCCGCACCTCGCCATGAGAGTGGGGTAAATCTCCTTGGGTACATTTTAGTTGTGCACAACTGAGTTGAGAGCTACCTTTATCGCATCGACTTCGGAACCCAGGAGGCAGAAATGACCGCCAACCCGCACAACCTGGCCCTCGAACCGGCCGCGCAGGCCTTCGTCGAGGCCACCGCCACGCCGCCGTTCCTCTTCCAGCTGCCGCCGGAGGAAGGACGCAAGGCCGTCGACGAGGTCCAGGGCGGCGACGTCGAGCTGCCCGCCGCGGACGTGGAGACCACGCACGTGGACGGCGTCGAGGTCCGCATCGTGCGGCCGCAGGGCGTGACCGGGCCGCTGCCCGTGATCGTCTACATCCACGGCGCCGGCTGGGTCTTCGGTAACTTCCACACCCACGAGCGTCTGGTTCGCGAACTCGCCGTCGGCGCGGGCGCGGCCGTCGTCTTCCCCGAATACGACCGTTCGCCGGAGGCGCGCTACCCGGTCGCCATCGAGCAGAACTACGCCGTGGCGAAGTGGGTCGCCGAGCACGGCGCCGAAAACGGGCTCGACGGCACGAAGATCGCGATCGCCGGAGACTCCGTCGGCGGGAACATGACCGCGGCGCTCACCTTGCTCGCCAAGCAGCGCGGCGACGTCACCTTCCGTCAGCAGGTGCTCTTCTACCCGGTCACCGACGCGAGCTTCGAGACCGAGTCCTACCGGCGGTTCGCCGAGGGTTACTTCCTCGCGCTCGACGGTATGAAGTGGTTCTGGGACCAGTACACGACCGATCCGGCGCAGCGCGCGGAAATCACCGCGTCGCCGCTGCGGGCGAGCCTCGACGAGCTGGCCGGTCTCCCGCCGGCGCTGGTGATCACGGCCGAGGCCGACGTCCTGCGTGACGAAGGCGAGGCGTACGCCGCGAAGCTGCGTCAGGCCGGAGTACCGGTGACGGCCGTGCGCTACCAGGGCATCGTCCACGACTTCGTCATGCTCAACACGTTGCGCGAAACGCACGCCGCGGAGGCCGCGATAAAGCAGGCGATCGGCGTGCTGCGTGCCGCTCTCGCAGGCTGAGTAGTCCGGAACCCGGTTTGTCCAGGGTGACACGCGTCACCCTGGACAACACTTCCCGGTGGTCGCACGTCTCTTGATCCAGATGTGGGAAGTGCGGTGCGGGGGCGTGCCGCGGCCGGAGAGGGACACGATCGCCATGGGACTGGGACTGAGTGCCATCCGGCTCGATTCGACAGTGAACCTCGTCATCGTCCTGGTGCTGACGCTGCTCGCGATCATCGCCGTCCCGTTCCTCTGGGAACGCTGGCGCCGCAAGGTGCTCGGCCGCAGCGGCACGATCCTCGTCGCGGTCGTGCTGGTGGTGGTCAGCACCGGGATGGGCGGCAACATGATCGGCGGGTTCTTCCCGACGGTCGGCGCCCTGTTCGGCACCGGCGTGTACTCCGGGGAGAGCGTCGACGCCGTCGCCGGGCAGAACGGTTCGGATCTCGACAAACTGCGTGACGCCGGGGCGATGCGGGCCAAGGAGGGCAAGGGTTCCGTCGTGCACATGACGGTGACCGGCAAGCGCACCGGCCTCACGCGCGACGTCTCGGTGTACTTCCCGCCCCAGTACTACGATCCCGCGTTCCGGTCGCTCAAATTCCCGGTCATCGAATGGATCCCGAACTACCCGTCCGGGCCCGAAGTGGTCACCGGCCCCTACGAACTGCCCGCCAAACTCGACGCGGCCATCGCGAAGCACGTGCTCCCGCCGACCCTGGTGATCATCCCGGACCCGACCGGGAAACCGAAGGTCGGCCACGACACCGAATGCATCGACGAGGTCAACGGGACCGCCAACGACACCTACCTGACCGCCGACATCCGCGACTGGGCGATCGAGAAACTCGGCGCCAACCCGCAGCGGAAGGCGTGGACGATGGCGGGCTGGTCGTCGGGCGGATACTGCGCGATGAACCTGGTGACGCGGCATCCGCAGTGGTACGGCCAGGCGGCGAGCGTCAGCGGGTACTACAAGGCTTCGGTGGACGCCGAGACGGAGAACCTGTTCAAGGGCAGGCAGGACATCGTCGACGCGAACACGGTCACGGTGAACCTGCAGAAGCATCCGTCGCCCGTCGACATCCTCGCGATCGCGGGGGACAAGGAAAGCTTCGAGAGTTTCTCGATCGACCAGATCCAGGCGGCCGTCCGCGCGCCCGCGACGCTCTCGTCGTGGCGGATCCCGGACGCCGGGCACAACATGAACACCTTCAAGGCGCAGGTGCCCGACGTGCTGGCGTGGATCGGCGCGCGGACCGTGCCGCCGTGCGCGCCGCAGGACAAGAAGATCGTCACCAACGGCGGGGTCACGCCGTGGCCGCTGCCCAACACCGGCGCCAAGGGCGCGCTAGTGGACGTCGTCGAGTGACTTGGCTCGATAAGCCTTGGGGTACAAGCGGATCCGGTCGGGAACCCGTTTCCCGGCCGCTCGCGTGATCGCTCCGAGACGTCGGAGGCGGCGTTCGTCGGTGTCCGTCCACTTGAGACTCAAGCGCTCGCGAAGTGTTGGTGGCAGCAAGCCGATCGCGCACAGGGTCAGCACGTTCCCGCCCGCCGGCCGAACGGGGCGCCACAGGGCTTCCGGCAAGAACCACCACGGGGGCGGTGGTGTGTCGCGCATGGTGATCGAGCGGAGCAGTTCCCGGACCGTGTGGTTGTCTTCGAGCCGATTCGCGACGACCTCGTCGAAGTAGGCTTCGAACCCTTCGATGTCCTCCGGCATGTGGTGCTCACGGAGGCCGAGCAGCAGGCCGACGCGTCGCCATTCCGCGTAGAACCGGCGCTTTTCCGTGCCGGACAACGGATGGACGAAGACCTCGTGCATGCGGACGGTCGTCCAGAACGTCGAGCCGTGCACCCACCAGTACGCCTCGGGGTTCAGCGCGTGGTAGCGCTCGCCGTGGTGGTCGACGCCCTTGATCGCCTTGTGCAGCTCGCGGAGCCGCACCGCCTCCGCGACCGCCTCCCGGCCGCCGAAAACCTGGCTCAGCAAGGAATCGATGGTCCGATCGAGGCGGCCCCACGGGTCTTCGGTGTAGTTCGAATGGTCGTGGACACCGGCGCCGACCACCGGATGCGCGACCTGCAGCAGCAACGCCGTCCCCGCGCCGAGCAGCAGTCTCCGGTCGCCGACCACTTGCCAGGCAACGGAATCCGGGCCGAGCGGGGTCACGGTGGGCAGGCGGGCTTCGGCGCTCATGACGACCTCCCGAGAGAGCGGCGTCACGCCACTGTCCCACCTTGTTTACACCTCGTCAATAGCGGGGAGCAGTGCCTTGACCACCTCCGTCACCCGTCGGCCCGCACCGGTGTAGGTGGTCGACAACGGTTGCGAGGTCAGGACGACGACGATGTAGCGGTCGTCTTCGCCGACCGCGCCCGAGCTGTGCAGGATCCGCGAGTCGCGGCAGCACGCCCAGCCTTGTTTGATCGACCAGGGAAGGGAACCGACGGCGTCCGGGATGCCGAAGTACTGCCGGATCCCGTCGGAGCCGTTCTCCGTCGCGCCGCTCAACGCCCGCATGATCGTCGTGCGCGGCCCGGCGCCCGCCTGGTCCAGCAGGTAGCGGTAGACCTTCACGACGTCCGCGGCGGTGATCCGGGTGTCGCCCCAGCGGCCGGGATCCTCGGGTGGACGAGTACCGCCGAGGCCGATCTTCGCCGCCCAGCGGGTCACGATCTTGGGGCCGCCGAGAGCCGTCCACAGTCTGCTGGCGATGTCGTCGTCGCTGACCGACAGCATCCGCTGGACGGTGCCCGACGGTGTGCCGGCTTGAAGCGCTTCGAGTGCGATGAGGAGCTTCACGAGTGACGCCGAGGTGTAGGACCGTTCGGGCCTGAGCGAAACGGTGCTCTTCTTGGCGGTGCGGTCGTAGACGACCACGCTCACCTGCCCGCCGGGGACGAGGTCCGCGAGGGCTTGGCTGTCGACGGACTTCGGTGGCGGACCCGGCGCCGCCGAGGACGAGGGCGCCGGGGACGCGACCGGATCCTCCGGTTCGACCTCGACTTCGACGGACGGCGCCGTGGTGCCCGGCACCGCCTCCGCGGCCGCCACCGGACCGGGACGCGACGTCGGGATCAGGACCATCGCGAGGATGGCGCCCAGGCACAGCCCCACCAGGAGGAAGACTCCGCTCACCTTGCCCACATGACCTGTTGACCGCGTCACCCGTTCGTGTTCACGGGTAGCCCGTTCGGACGATGCTGTTTGTCCGCGAGGGCAGCGGGGTATCCGGGGGCCAGCGTGAATTCAGGTCGCCAACTCTGGGAGGCGGAGCAATGGCACGTGCACAACGCGCTCGTATCCGGACGGCGGGGCTCCAGCCCGCTCAGGTACTCGCCGGGCTGTCGAGCCTGGCCTTCCTGGTGTTCGGGATCGTGGGCTTCACCAGGACGGGATTCGCCGATTTCGCCGGGCGCAGCGACGCGACCGTGCTCGGCTTCTCGGTGAATCCCCTGTACAACCTCGGTTTCGTCCTGCTGGGCGCGATCGGGCTGCTGCTGACCTTCGGGTCGGGGCGGTCCCGGGTCTTCGGTTTCCTGACGTTCGTCGCCTTCGGGGTGCTGTTCGTCTGGGGTCTCATGATCACGGGGACCGTTTCGACGAACCCGGTCTCACAGGCAGGCAACCCGTTCAACCTCAACGGGCCGGACAACTGGCTGCACCTCGGCCTCGCCGCGCTCGGGCTGGTGATCGCGTTCCTGCCCGCACGGCACAAGGTGCTGCTGCCGGAGGACGAAGAAGAGACCGTGGTCACGGACCGTCGGGCGGACAGCGCCACGGTCGTCGAACCCCTTCCGGACGAATCGCGACGGCCGAAGCACGGAAAAGGCCCGACCGTCGCTCGGGAAGAGCGACCGCCGGGCCTGGCCCACTAGCGCTCAGTAGCCGGAGTCCTGGGCGGGAGCGTCTTCCTCCTTCTTGGGGGCGGCGTTCCCGCTCTGCGCTGCCTTGTCCTTCACCGGCGCGGTGCTCTTGCAGCCGGCGGGCTCGATGACGAACCAGGTGCCGCCGACGCCGTGACCGTTGGCCTCGCCGGCGTTCGCGTCCTTGGCGTAGCGGTAGACGGCCCATCCGCCGACGGTGACCTGCATGGTGCCGTCCGCGCGCTTCACCTTGCCGAGCAACTTCTGGTCGATGCCTTCGAGCTGGACGTCGCCCTCGGCGAGCACCGGCGGCCAGGCCTTCGCGCAGTCACCGTTGCAGGTCGGCTGCTTGTTCTTCTTGTCCTTGGTGAACATGTACAGGGTGAAGCCGTCCTGGTCCACAATGGCCGGTCCGATACCGTCGACGTTGCTCGCGACGAGCTTCGTGGCGCCGTCCTTCTGTTCGGCCGGAGCTTCCTTCGCCGCTTGGCCCGCCTTGCCGCCCTTGGCGTTCGCGGCGTACCAAGTGCTGCCGACGCCCTGCCCCTTCGTTTCGCCGGCCTTCGCATCCTTGGCGTAGCGGTAAAGCGCCCATCCGCCGACGGTGACCTGCTTGCGCCCGTCGGCACGGGTCACTTCGCCGACCAAGGCCTGATCCACACCTTCGATCTGGACGTCGCCCTCGGCCAGCACCGGCGGCCAGGCCTTCGCGCAGTCACCGTCGCAATTGGACTTCGGCGGCTTCGCGCTGTCCTTGTCGAAGCGGTACAAGGTGAAGCCGTCCTTGTCGACGAGGACCTGGCCGAGATTCCCGGCTTCGGCCACGGCCACCTTGGTCTCACCCTTGGCCGCGGGGGCGTTCCCGCCCGCCCCGGCCACCGCCGCGGCGGGAGCGACGGCGGGGGCCGCCGCCTCGGTGCCGCCGGAGCAGGCCGACAGCACCACCAGACCCGCGGCCGCGGACGCCGCTGCGACGACGAAACGCTTGCGAAGCATGGGATTTCTCCTTGTTCGTAGGGGTTCCGCGGCTTGGCGCGGTGAGCTTGTACCCCCTACACGGAGCCGGTTCGAGACCGGTTCAAGGAGTTTTCGGTTTTTCTTCGCGGCCCTCCAGCGCGGCATCGACGAGCACCCCGGCCGAGCCGGTGTAGTGCGCGGGATCCAGCAGGTCGGCCAGGGATTCTGCGGGAAGCACTCCGGTTATCTCCGGCAGGCCGGAAAGAACCTCGCCGAGGGCCTTGTCCTGTTCGAGGGCGAGCTTGGCCGCCTGCCCGAGGACCTCCTTGGCCCGCGCCTTGCCGAGCAGCGGGGCGAGCACGGTCGAAAGCCGCTCGGAGACGATCTGGCCGTGCGTGAGGCCGAGATTCTCACGCATGCGCTCGTCGTCGACGGCCAGGCCGCGGGCGAGCTCGGCCGCCGTATGCGTGGCGCCGCCGGTCAGGCGCAGGCACTCGCGCAGCAGCTGCCACTCGGCGTGCCACGCGCCCGCGGACCGTTCGTCCTCGGAGATCAGGGCCTGGGTGACGCCGGTGGCCAGCACCGGCACCTGGAGCGCGGCCGACCGGATCAGCGTCGCGAGCACCGGATTGCGTTTGTGCGGCATCGCCGAAGACCCGCCACGGCCCTCACCCGCCGGCTCGGCGACCTCCCCGACCTCGGTGCGCGTCAGGAACTGGACGTCGACCGCGATCTTCCCGAGCGCGGCGGCGGTGAAGGAGAGGGCGGCCGCGAGGTCGGCCGTCGGCGTGCGGAGCGTGTGCCAGGGGAGCGTGGTCTCGGCGAGCCCGGTCTCCTCGGCGAAGGCCGTTTGGAGGCGCTGCGGATAGCCCTCGGGCAGGTCCGCGAGGCGCGCGTACTCGGCGTACGCGGCCCTCGTGCCCGCTGCACCCCCGAGCGAGACCGGCAAAACGACCCGGTTCAGCCTGTCGAGCGCTTCGAGCGTCAGCTGACGCCAGCCCGCCGCCTTGAGCCCGAACGTCGTCGGCACCGCGTGCGCGGTGAGCGTGCGCCCGGCCATCGTCGTGTCGCGATGGGCGCGGGCGAGATCCGCCAGGGCCTCCGCCACCGACTCGAGGTCCGCGACGAGAAGCGCCCGCGTCCGCGCGGCGACCAGCATCATCGCCGTGTCGAAGATGTCCTGGCTGGTGGAGCCGCGATGGACGTACTCCGTCCCGGCGGCCTCGGTCAGCTCCTTGATCAGCCCGACGACCGGGTTCGCCGTCTCACGAGCCGCCCTCGCCAACGCGACCACATCGATGTCGGCGGACGCGGCCGCCTCGGTGATCGCCGCCGCGGCGTCCTGCGGGATCAGCCCGGTGCGGGCCTGCGCCCTGGCGAGCGCCGCCTCCGTGTCCAACAGGGCCCTCAACCAGGCGAGATCACCCGTCGCCGCCTCGGCGGGCGTGCCGGCGCGGACCGGGGACAGGAGGCCGGAATCGGGATCGGCGTTCATCGGCCCAGCATCGCATTTCAGAGTTTCAGTGGCCTGTCCTCCCGTCGATGCGCTCGCGAAGCAAGTCGGCGTGGCCGTCGTGGCGCGCGTACTCGGCTATGTGACGGGTTAGCAGCCACCGCAACGAGAACGGCTCCCCGTCACGATGGCGCTTGCCAGTGTCGTCGAGCGACGCGGCCGCCACGATCTCCCGCGACCGCGCACACTCCGCACGCCAAGCCGCCCACGCCTCCTCGACATCGCCGCCGAGATCCTCGAAGTCCTGCTCGGGCCACTCGTCGGAGTAATAGAGCAACGGGACGTCCTCGCCCGCGAACTGCACGCGGAACCACCAGCGCTCGACGCCCGTGAGGTGCCTGAGCAGCCCGTGCAGCGACAAACCCGACGGCTCGATCGGCCGCAGGGCCATCTGCTCCGGCGTCAGCCCCTGACACTTCAGCTCGAAGGTGCGGCGATGCCAGTCGAGCGTGGACGTCAGGATCTCGCGCTCGCTGGCCACGCGCGGAGGCTCCGGGCGGTCGCCCTCCCAGCTCGCCGCGTAGTTCTCCTCGGGGATCGTGTCCATGCCCACGACCATGGCAGAGACCCCCGACAATTCCGTGGCGCTCCCGCCGCCGCCCCGGCATCCTGGTGGTCGACGGCGGTCTACTAGACTCGGCCGCACGGGCCGTTAGCTCAATTGGTAGAGCTGCGGACTTTTAATCCGTAGGTTCTGGGTTCGAGCCCCAGGCGGCCCACCACCTCGACATCCCCGCTGATCAGCGGGGATGTTCTTGTCTGTGGATCTTGCGGTCGTCGGCGTGATCTCGGCTGGGCGGTGGGGGTTGGTTTGAAACGCTTGCGCAGACTTTGGCTGTTGCCGGTGATGTTGTGCTGCTCATGTTCGACCGAGTCAGGGAGCGTGGTGACGAATCCGGCTCCCTCTCCGAGTCGGGCTCCGGTGGTTTCGCCGGAAGTGGTTTCCGCGGCTTGCGGCTTCCTTGGCGCCGATGAGCTTCAAAGCGCCCTGGAGTCGAAGGCCGCCTACCGGTCGGTCGAGGAGAAGCCGGTGGAGGGGCAGCGGAGCGTTGCCTATGGTTGCGAGTTCAGTCGTGTTGATGACGGGTCTGGCGTCGGCAGCTTGATGGTGACCGCGATCAAGGGTGAGGCGGCGCCGGAGAGCGCGCTCGCCGTTGCCGAGCAGAACTGTCTGGGTGAGGGGCAGGCTCAGCCGCTGGCGGGCGCTGGGGAAGCGGCGATGTGGTGCCGGAACGAGGACCTCGACACCCTGGTCGTGACCGTGAAGCGGAGCCACGGCGAGGTCCGGATCGCGCACTTGACGCTTGCCGGTAGTCCCATGGCCGCCAATATCCCCGGTTATGCCTCGTTGGCGCGGCTTCTCGGCGGCAGGCTGTAGCGCCCTAAGAGCGGCCCCAGGCCCTGAGCGGCAAGCGGCAGTTTTGGCGAGAAGGGGTCACAACAGCGCCGCATTCTGTGACACTTTCACGGGCTGTGTCCCGTTGTGTCAGTGCGAGAAGGGAATCTGCTGTGTCCGGAATGCTCAACAGACGCAAGGCGCTCGCTCTCGGTGGAGGGGCCGCGCTCGGCGCCATGGTCGCCGGTGCCGGTACGGCTTCCGCCGCGACGGGATGGATCCGGCTGCCGATCGTCACCGCCAACATCGGCCGCGACAACCTCGGGGCGCGCGAGGCCGCGATCGACGCCGTCCGCAACTGTGACTCCCTGGTGCGGCCCCTGGTCGGCTGGCAGGAGATCAACGAGGGCGACACCGGTGAGCCCGCGATGATCGACCACTACTTCGGGCCCCTGTACAACAACGCGTTCCTGCGCCACAGCACGTCGTTCCGGATCCCGATCTCGATCCCGCAGCCGTGGGAGGTGGCGAGCGCGAAGACCACGTATGTGCACGGCGGTATCACCGGGGTGACCCCGCCACGCTGGATCAACGAGGTCGTGGTGCGTCATCAGAGCCACCCGACGCTCCAGTTCGCGCTGATCAACTCGCACTACATCGCGAACGCGTACAACGGCGACCAGCGCGCCGACCTGCGCGACGAGTGGAACGAGCACAAGAGGATCCACGCCAGTCGCGTGCTCGCGCACCACAACGTCGGACGCCTGGTCTTCTGGACCGCGGACACCAACAATCCGAACTACTACAAGGCCACCGGCCTGGACGCGGAGCGCCGGTGCTTCGGCACCGGGATCGACCGCATCAACTGGCTGGCGGGCAACGGCGTCGTCCAGGAGCAGTTCATCGACACCAAGACCGTCGACATGCGCGTGGACGGGCATGACGCCCGCGTCGCCGTCTTCCAGGTCCGCCTGGCCTGACGGTACGCACGGGCCGGGCGCTGCCCCGCCCGGTCCGTGCGGGTCAGGAAAGGAAGCCGGCGCGGAAGCCGATGGCGACCGCTTCGGCGCGATCGTGGACGCCCAGCTTGCGGAAGATCCGTTTGCAATGGGTTTTGACGCTGTCTTCGGAAAGCTCCAGATCGGCGCCGATCTGGACGTTCCGTTTCCCTTGCGCCATACCCCAGAGGATCTGGAGTTCGCGTTCGGACAGACGGAGGAGCTCGGCGTCGGGCGGTGCGGTGGCCGGCTCGGGGTCCAGACCGTCGTACTTCCGGAGGAAGCCGCCGATACCGGGCACCAGCGCCCCGGCGGTAGTACCGAACGATCCGAACATGATCACCGCGGCGTCGGGCGCCACCGACAGCAACGCCGCCGCGGCGGCGGGTCCGGTCGGCTCGTCCGGCCGGACCGCGACGAGCACCACGTCGGCTGGCGCGCGCGTGTAGCCGCGGACGAGTTCCTCGGCGGTCGCGGCGCATTCGACGCGCCCGATTCCCGGCGCGCCCCGCAGGGACCGTGCGATCCCGTGGCGTGTGCTCGGCCGGTCGGCGTAGACCACTATCGCCACCGCGACCGTCCTTTCCGGGGATCGATCGCGATCGCGTTCGTTTCGGGGATCGAACACGGCCTCCATGTCCCTGGAACGCCGGTGCGCACATTCTCTTACGCGGGATGATCAAAAATTTCCGGCACCCGATGCCGAGTTATCGAACTGTGACCGTCGATCCCGAGTCGGTATTTCGACAAGCAGTTGACCGCCGCCATTTCAATTCACCCGATCGTGGACATAAGGCCGAATTTTTCGCGTTACCGCTCCGACGGAGAGTGGTTCATTCGAGGTGGTGAAGACTGTAAGGAGTGGCGGCCGCGGGTCCCGTAAGTGGCAGTTCCCTATTGCCCGACGGGTCCTTACTGTCTGCTGTTGGGGCAAACCTTCGAGTAAGCCGGAAATGGTGGAGTGCGATGGTGCGGCTGCGAACGACCGACGGTGGAATGGGCACGGCGCCCGTTTCACGCGGTCGTCGCGTGCCCGCCTCGTGGCGGACGAGATGCTTCGCCGTGGTCTGCCGCGCGGTTCTGCTCGGCGCGTTCATCCTCGCCGGCTTCGCCGTGATGAACGCCTTCGAAACCGCTGTCGCCGCGGATACCGGATGCGATCCAGGTGACCCGGCCACGGCGCCGCCGGGCTGCGAACTCGCGACCGTCGACGTCCAGGAGACGGAGCCCGCCGCGCGGATCGAGACCTCGCCGATCACGACGAAGGCGATCTCCCTCGTGAACACGACCGCCGGGCGGGCCACGGCCTTGGTCGGCTCGGCCGCGCCGGCGCTGGCTCCGGCGATCGAGCAGGTCACCGCGATGACGACCGCGCTCACCCAGACCGTCGACACCGCGGTGAGCGAGACCGTCACCACGGTGAACCGCACGCTCGACAACCCGATCACGACCAAGCTCACCGGCACGGTGTCCGCGCTCGCGCCGGTCGTTTCCAGCACCGGCTTGCAGCCCCGGATCAGCGTGCCGGGCATCGTCACGATCACGGCGACGGAGGGCTCCCAGCCGGAGTCGCCCCGCCTGCGGCCCGTCCCGGAAACGCACCGTGAGCCGGTCCCGGCGGCGCCGCAGTCCTCGACGGCGGTGGACCTGCCGGTGGTCTCCGCTCCGGCGGCTCCGCTCGACGGCGACTGCGCGTTCTGCGTGAACGGGCCGCACGAGCCGTCCTCGTTCCAGTGGCCGACCGCGACGGCGGCGCCTGCCGACCTCGGCTCGCAGCGCCCGGTCGACCGCCTTCCCCTTGGTTTCCCGGCGGCGCCCATCGGCGCCGTCGGGCCCGGCGCCGGCACTTCGTCGGCGGGCTCGAGCGGTGGCCACGCGCAAGGCGCGATCGTGCTGCCCGGCAGGTCCGCCCACAACCAGCGGATCGCCTGCTGGAGTGTCGGCCCGGATCACATCGCTCCGCTGCGCAAGCGCGCGCAGCAACCTCCAGTGTCGCCTGACTGACGTGTCGGCCACCGAAGTGAATTCCTGATCGGTAGCGACAGCAGGACCGCCGAGGTGCAACTCGACGGCAGGCTCGCGAACTCATGGGCTGAAATCGCCAGTCTGTAGCTCCCGCTGCCACTACCTCCATCAAACGGTTTGGTGTCCAGGGCTGTCGGTGAACAAACCCCTTTTCTCAGCAGACACGTCAACCGCCATGCCGACTTTATCGGCAGGCGCTCATGAACTGGAGCGTTGAAAATGAAAATCACACGTCGGACTCGGCGCCATCGCGCCGATGTCCCCGGCGGACGGGCCTCCATCGGCCTTTCCCCGGCCAATCCGTTCTCCCGCCGATCGAACCGCGTACTGCGCGGGGCCGCGATATCGCTCACCGCGACGTTCGCGATCGTCGGCCTGGTCACGAACACCGCCGCTGCTTCCTTGCCGGGCCTCGATGGCCTCGGCCTTTCCGGAACGGACACCACCTCACTGCTCACGAGCTCTCAGCCCGGCTCGTCGGTGAGTGCTTCCGGAACGAGCGGCACCTCCAGCCCGGTCCCCACGGGGGACCTCCCGACAGCGCAGATCCCGACCGTCGGCAAGTTCCTCAGCGGCGACGTGCTCAGCGGCGGCGTCTTCACCGGCGGCCTTTTCGGTGGCGAGACGAAGCAGACGTCCGTCGACCCGAACCAGTCCGGCGGCCACTCGACCGGGGACACCACCCATGAGGGCGGCGGCGACGCGTGCGACTTCTTCCTGCAGCACATGTGGAAGAACGAGGACGGGATCCCGCTGCTGGGCAGCAACTCGCACGCCCTGACCTACCACACCGACCCGGCGTACAAGAACCTGATCCTGTCCATGGCCAGCGGTGCGATCGGCAACTCGCAGATGCCGGTCATCGACGCCTACGGCGGGCCGCTGGGCTGGATCCCGATCTTCAACCCCTCGCATGTGCGGGGCCACGGCACCGACTACCTCACGATGGCGACGGGATGCGGCGGCATGGGCCTGCCCATCGACACCAAGACCATGGCCGTCGACATGTCCCGGCTGCCGACGCCGGAGAAGGTGGTCAACTTCGTCCAGAAGGGGATGCCGAGCGTTCCCGACCCGGCGAGGGTCCTGGCACCGGACTACCTCTACAACACCCTCCAGGTCGCCGAGATGATGAACCGGCTCGGCCCGGACACCGTGTTCACCCCAGACGAGTACTTGTCCTTCGCGGGCAACAACTTCGACGCCATGCGCCTGCTGTGGCAGACCGCGTTGGAAAAGGTGAGCAGCGGCGACCCGGCCGCGGTCTTGGACGTCCTGAAGGTCACCGACAACATCAAGACGTTCGAGTCGCTCGGCATGCCGGGCCTGCCCGGCTCGGGTGGTGACACGGCGACCGGGAGCTTGCCGCTCGTCGGTCCCGCCTTGGGCGGCGTTCTCGGCGGTTCGCCGACCAAACCGGGCACCCCGGGATCGTCTCCGCTGCGACCGGGTGTCCCGGCCATCGGCGGCACGCCGATCTCGGGCGAGG
The DNA here is from genome assembly GCF_000754115.1 of Amycolatopsis sp. MJM2582. Taxonomy (NCBI): domain Bacteria; kingdom Bacillati; phylum Actinomycetota; class Actinomycetes; order Pseudonocardiales; family Pseudonocardiaceae; genus Amycolatopsis; species Amycolatopsis sp. MJM2582. Next base: position 889,355 of record NZ_JPLW01000001.1, on the reverse strand, counting down.
GCCCGACCATCCCGGCCGGCTCGCCGGTCTCGGGTTCGGTCACCTTCACGAACACCGGCACCGAGACGCTCACCAACCTGAGCGGTTCGTTCCCCGGCGGCACCGTCACCCCGTCCGCGACCTCGGTGGCGCCGGGCGGCACCGTCACCTACACGTTCACGGCCCCGGCGAAGTCGGGTTCGCAGAGCGCGAAGCTGACGATCACCGGCACCAAGCCGAACGGTTCGACCGTCAGCTCGGAGATGACGATCCGTTACGTGGGCAAGCCCGCACCTGGCACTCCTGCTCCGGGTACGCCCGCTCCGGGTCTTCCTGGGCTGCCTCTTCCGGGGTTGCCGAGCCTGCCCCTGCCGGGTACTCCCAGCGGGCCCGGAACGCCGACCCAGCCCGGTCTTCCCGGACTGCCCGGTCTGCCGGCCCTCGGTGGGATCTTGGGCCCGGTGACCGGACTGCTGGGCAACCCGCAGCCGCAGCCGACCCCGGTCCCGCTGCCGACTCCGCAGCCGACCCCGGTTCCGGTTCCGACGCCGCAGCCGACTCCGCACCCGGTTCCGGTCCCGCAGCCGACCCCAGTTCCGCAGCCGACGCCGCAGCCGACCCCGGTCCCGCAGCCGCAGCCGCAGCCGACTCCGCAACCGACCCCGGTCCCGCAGCCGAAGCCGTCGGCGAGCATCTCCATCGGTACCCCGCTGGTGAACGGGAAGGCCGCGGGCAGCGCCCCCGGTCCGAACGTTCCGTCGGGTAGCCCGGTCACCATCACCATCCCGGTGACCAACAACGGCACCGTCCCGGTGTCCGGGCTCGGTGGCACCACCTCGCTCGGCAAGCTGAACTGCGGCTCGGCCCAGCTGGCGCCGGGCAGCACGGCCCGCTGCACGGTGACCACGACCGCGCGGCCGGGCTCGAACACCGCGCAGTTCAACTTCACCGTGTCGGGTCCGAACGGCACCCAGCAGAGCAAGAGCTGCCGGATCTTCTACACCGGTACGCAAGCGGGTGCGGGCAAGCTGTCGATCACCGGCAAGCCTTCGGTCAACGGCACCGTGGTCGGCTCGAACTCGACCGTCACCGTGCCCGCCGGCAGCACGTCCACCATCAAGGTGCAGATGACCAACACCGGCACCGCGCCGATCGCCAACCTACGGGGCACCTCGCAGAACGGCCGGGTCACCTGCAACGACGCGACGCTCGCCCCGGGTGCCAGCACCCAGTGCACGATCACGTTCACCGCGAGTCCCGGTGCCAAAGCGGTGAAGGCGTCCTTCACCGGTAAGGACGCCTCCGGCAACACCGCGACCGTCGGTTTCTCGCAGAGCTACACCACCACCGGTGTGTGCACCTGCGACCCGGCCTCGTCGACCAGCTCAGCCACGTCGTCGACCGGCTCGACCACGTCGACCGGGCACACCACGTCGACCGGGTCGGCGGTCACCTCGCCGCTGTCCATGATCACCGGCGCGGGCACGCACTGACAGACATCGGCTGACGACAGCCGGACACCGCCGAGACAACTGATCAGCTCAGCAGAGCGTGGAAAGGTTTCTCATGCGTACCTGGGTAAAACGGTCCATTCAGGCCGGGTTGCTCGCGGGTGGCTTGATGCTCCTCGGCGTGGGTGTGGCCCACGCCGAGGAGGACACCGGGCCTTCGCGAACAAGTGACCAGGCGACCGACACGACCGCGGGCACCAGCCCGCTGAACACCGTGACGTCGCTGGTGTCGGGACTCGTGCAGCCGCGGCAGGCGGCGACGACCACGACCTCGGCATCCGCGTCGACACCCACCACAACGACGACAACCAGCACCGGCTCGGCTACGTCGCCGGGCACCGCGTCGGCGACCCGGCTGGTGACCGCGGCAACCTCGGCGATCACCGGGGAACCCGCGGGAAGCGGAGCCACCAGCGTCGCCGGGACAGTACCGACGGCGGCGACAACCGCCGGCACCACCACGGGTGACGACACGGCCAGTGCCGCCACGACCACGTCGACTCCGGCGGACACCGGGTGTTCGTGCGACCTGACCGTGGGCACGCCCTCGGTCAACGGCACGGACGCCGGATCGCCGGACAACGCGGTACCGGTCACCGCCGGGCAGCCGGCGACGGTGACCGTGCCGGTGACGAACACCGGCACCGGCACGGTCGACAACGTCAGCGGAACCACCGCCGACGGTGCGTTGACCTGTTACGACAGCACGCTGACCGCCAGTGAAAGCACCGTGTGCACCGGGCCGTTCACGCCGACCGCGGACACCACCGCGGCACCGGTCACGGTCACCGGCACCACGGCGAACGGTGAGCAGGCCGGTGCCACCGGCACCGCTTACCTCGCGCCGGCCGTCAGCCCGGCACCCGCACCGGGTACCGGCGGCGACACCGGGTGTTCGTGCGACCTGACCGTGGGCACGCCCTCGGTCAACGGCACGGACGCCGGATCACCGGGCAACGCGGTACCGGTCACCGCCGGGCAGCCTGCGACGGTGAGCGTGCCGGTGACCAACAGCGGCACCGGCACGGTCAGCAACGTCGGGAGCACCACTCCCAATGGTGCCTTGACCTGCGATGACAGCACTCTGGCCGCCAAGGAAAGCACTGTGTGCACGGGAACGTTCACGCCGACCGCGGACACCACCGCGGCACCGGTCACGGTCACCGGCACCACGGCGAACGGTGAGCAGGCCGGCGCCACCGGCACCGCTTACCTAGCCCCCGCCGCGCCCGCACCGGCACCCGTTCCGGCGCCAGTGCCCGTTCCGGCACCGGCACCGATGCCGGTACCGGGCACCGGCGACCCGCACGGTGACCCCGGGACCCACCCGGGTTCGCCGTCCACCGGCGGCACCGGCGGGACGGCCGGTCACCAGACCGGTGGCTCCGGGCACGGCACCGTGGGTGCCGGTCAGGGAGTGGTCATGGTGGGGAACGGTCTCGTTTCCCACGCGGCCGGAATGCACAGCGGTTCGGCGGAAGCGGCTCTCCACGGCGCCTCCGGCGAGCACGTCGACGCCGGATACCCGGTGCCCGCCGGTGCCGTCGAGGCAGGTGGCGGCGGGACCGCTGACGATCAGTGGGCCGTCGGCGGCGGACTGGCGTTCCTGGTGATCGCCCTGCTCATGGTGACGGCGGTATCCGCGCGCCGTCGTCACCTCCGATAGGGGGAACGGTGTGGTGTGGCCTTGCCCCGGCCACACCACACCACCCCTCCCGGTTCGACGACTGGAGAGGCATGGCTGTCGAAACCATCCGGACCCGGTTGCTGCTGCTCGCCCTGGTCGGCCTGGCGTGGATGCTGGCGGCCGTCACGTTCTTGCCGGGCAACACCGGCTTCGCGGTGGTGAGCGCGTCGCTCGTGATCATCGTCGGCGTCGGCTGGGAGACACTCCAGGAGGCCGGCCGGCAGCTGCGCCGAGGCAAGGACCGGCCGGGTCCCGGATTCGGCGCGATCACCTCGGCCTTGGCCGCCGCGGCGGCATTGGGGCTGGTGATCAGCCTGACCACGGCCCCGATGCCGGCTCCGCCCGCGCCTGGCATGGCAGCCCCACGACCGTCCCCGCCGCCGGTGATGCCGGCCAGGACGGTCGTCGATCCCGCGGTCCGGGTGAACCCGATCGCGGTGCACATCCCCAAACTCGGCGCCGACTCGTCCCTGATCGAGCTCGGCCTCGACACGAACCGGCGTATGCGGACCCCGCCGGTGTCCACGCCGATGCAGGCGGGCTGGTACGAGCCGGGACCGGCGCCCGGCCAGACCGGGCCCGCGGTGATCGTCGGTCACGTCGACGGCGCGTCCCAGCCCGGCATCTTCTACCGGCTGCACGAACTCGCGCCGGGAGACCGCGTCACCGTCGAACGCGCGGACGGTTCCGTCGTCACCTTCGTGGTGCGCCGGACCATCCACGCCCCCAAAGATCGCTTTCCCACCAAGGAGGTCTACGGCCGCACCGCCGGCCCGGAACTACGGCTGATCACCTGCGGTGGTTCCTTCGACCGAGCCGCGCGCTCGTATCGCGACAACGTCATCGTTTTCGCTCGGCTCGAAGGAGACGACGGCCACGACCGGCATGGGTGAGCACAGAAGACCGTCATCATCCGTCATGGCGGTGAGCAGCGATCAGCCGTTCCATCACTTCGACCGGGAGTGACGGGTTGGCGGCCGCGCATCCGGCGAGGTTCGAGTCTTCCACGAGTTCGATCAGGACGTCGGCAGGCAGGTTCGGGTGCGCCGCGGCCCACCGTCGCGCGACATCGTCCCCGAGACAGAGCAGCAAGGTTTCCCCGCGCGTGTTCGGGTGTTCGGCGACCGCGCGGTAGGTCCGGCGTGCGGTGGCGTTGCGTGCCATGTGATGCAACAGATCCGGGTCGCAGTGGGGGTTCGTCGCGAGCCTGCGGAACAGGCTCGGCCCGTGCCGCTCGGCGAGTGCCCACAGCCGGTCCGCCGACAGCGCGGGATGTGGCGCGATTCCTTTGGCGACAAGGATGTCGTCGTCCGTCACGAGCAGTTCGAAGACATCCGCGGGCAGTGCGGTGCGCTGGGCGACCAGCACGCGGACCCGTGCGGACGGTGATGCCGCGAGAAGACGCAGTTCGTCGTCCGTCGCCGCCGTGACACGAGGCAACAGGCTCGGCCCGATCCGGATCGAGTCGGCCAAGTGGGCGAGCACGTCCAGCGGGACGGCCGGGTTGTGCGCCACGCTTCGCCGAACGTCCGCGTCTTCGTCGTTCGCCAGTCCGCGCAGGATCGGCTCCGACACCACGGCGGGATTGGCGGCGAGGTCCGCGCGGACACCGGGGATGGGATCGGCGGCCAGCCGTTCATGGATCTCGCCGGGAAGATCCGGACGACCGGCGAGTGTCCACCGGACCAGCGCGCCGTCGTGGTCCAGCAACGCGATCACCTCGTCCGAAGGTGTGGCCGGATCGGCTGCCCGCGCGACGTCCGGATCGGCGTCGTGCCAGGTCGTGTCCGATGGCGTTGCCACGGGTGGGGTGGGCAGGAGTGCGCGCAGAGGGCCGGGCAAAGCCGGGTTCGTCGCTAGACCGCACAGGATCTCTCGCGTTCGTTCGTCCACTCCGCACTCCGGTCGGATCATCGCGGTTCCGCTCAAGATACGGCCTGAAGCCGGGGCCGCGGCCGGTACCGCCGCGGCCCCGGACGTCACTTCAGGTGCCGGGCGAGGAACCGGCCCGCGGCTTCCCCGGCGAACGACGGGACGCCCGTGTGCCCGCCCATGTTGGCGTTCAACGTCTTCTCGTTGGAGCCGAAGGCGTCGAACAGATCCAGCGCCTGCTGCCGGTCGTTCCCTTCGTCGTCCCATTGGAGCAGGACGTGCAGCGGGATGGTGACCTGCCGCGCTTCTTCGAGGATGCTGCGCGGCACATAACTTCCGGCGAACAGGACGGCGGCTTCGACGCGGGGTTCGACCGACGCCAGTCGTGTGCCGATGGCGATCACCCCGCCTGAGAACCCGACCGGGCCGCCGATTTCAGGCAGTGCGAGGAGCGCGTCGAGGGTGGTTCGCCATTCGGGGACGGCCGTTTCGACCAGCGGGAGGACGAGCCGGTCGACGATGTCGTCGGTGACCGGCTCGCCGGCCTTCAGTGCGCGCTGAAGATCGGCGCGGGCCTCGTCGACGACGGGGAAACGCGGCCGGTCACCGGCTCCGGGGAGCTCGATGGTGGCCGTGGCGTAGCCCTCCGCCGCGCAAGCGAGGGCGCGGGCCACGAGCCGCGGGTGCATCCTGCCCAGCCCGCCGGGGTGGCCCATCAGGACCAGCGGGACCGGCGCCGCGGACTCCGGGGTCCACAGGATGCCGGGGATCTCGCCGAGGGTGAATCCGCGCTCGAGGACGCCGTCTTCGAGGTGTTTTTCGGAAGCGAAGTGCATGGTCGTGCCTTTCGGGAGTGCTCGTGAGACGGCGCTCCCGGACGACCTATCGCCCGACCGTGACCCCTGAGGGGAGCACCCATGTCGAAATGTCCACGGGTACCACCTCCTCGTTCGCTCGCACGGCCTCCGGCAAGGTAGCAGCGGCCGCGATCGGGTGCCAACGGTTTATTGAGAGGTAAGGCAAGGGTGTCGTGCTGGTGGCGCCACCTTGGCGAGTTGAGTGCGCCACCTTCGCCCTGCTGGTCGATAGAACCAACCGTGTCTCAGCTACCTGCAGCCGGGCGATTTCGCGTGACGGAACCGATCGCGCTCGTGTCGCGAAAGCCACTTTCGCGACGTCTGATGTCCCGAAAGTGGCTTTCGCGACATGCCACCTTTGGCTATCTCTCGATGAAACTGCCTAAATCACCCACAGCCTTCGCGCAAAGTGGCCAAATCGGGCTTTCGCCCCAAAGAGTGTCCCTTATGGACAGTCGAGGGCGGGTGCCAACGGTTTAACCCACCACCGAAAGGGCGTCCGCCACGACGACGCCGTCGTGCAGCACCGTGCGGTCCTTGCCCCGGTCCATCACCGCGCTCGTCGGGGTCTCGCCGTCCACCAGCACGAGGTCGGCGCGGTCGCCGACGGCCACCCCCGGCCGGTCGGCGATGCCCGCCAGCCGCGGGACGTCGTGGCTCATGATCGACGCGCCGCCCATCGTGGCGACGGCCAGCGCCATCTCGATCAGGTCGTCGCGGCGGAAGCCGTTCGTGAAGGCGAGTTGCCAGGTGCGGTCGAGCAGGTCGCAGTTGCCGTACGGGCTCCAGTAGTCCCGCTGGCCGTCTTCGCCGAGGCCGACGCGCACGCCCGCGGTCGTGAGGTCCGCGAGCGAGAGCTGGCCGTCGGTCGACGGCGCGACGGTCGCCATCGCGATGTCCAGTTCCGCGAACGTGTCGATCAGCCGGCGGCTCACCGATTCCGAGATCGAGCCCAGTTCGTACGCGTGCGACATGGTGACCTTGCCGCGCATGTCCAGCGCGCGGACCCGTTCGATCACCAGCTCGGTGGAGAACACGCCCAGATGGCCGGGTTCGTGCAGGTGGATGTCGACCTCGACGCCGTACTTCTCGGCGAGCCCGAACACGACGTCGAGATGCCCCTTGGGGTCCTTGTCCAGCGAGCACGGGTCGATCCCGCCGACGACCGTGGCGCCCGAGCGCAGCGAGGCCTCCAGCACGTCCACGGTGCCGGGTTCGCGCAGGATCCCGGCCTGCGGGAACGCCATGATCTCGACGTCGGCGTGCTTGGCGAAGCGCTCCTTCGCGGCGAGGACGGCGTCGAGCTTCTCGAGGCGGCAATCGACGTCCACCTGCGCGTAGGTGCGTACGCGGGTGGTGCCGTTGGCGATCATCCGCTCCAGTGTTCCGGCGACGCGCTCGGGCAGCGGGACCTCGGCGTTCCGCCAGTTCTCGCGGTCGTTCAGCATCATCGCCCATACGCCGGGCGCGCCGGTGTGCGGCCGGAACGGCAGGCCGATCCGCGTCGAGTCCAGGTGGACGTGCACGTCGCTGAACGACGGGAACAGCAGCCGCCCGCGTCCGTCGACGGTGTCCGGCGCCGTCGCGGCCGCGGGATCGTGCGGCCGTACCGCGGTGATCCGGCCATCGGCCACTTCGACGTCGCTGCGCTGTCCACCCCAGGGGCGGACGTCACGGATCAACAAGGGAGCACCTTTCTCGACAAGCTCCCTTTGGTATACCAAATCGCCCGGCCAGGGGCAACGTCACTTGGTGTGCCGGTACGGGCGCGTGTGCCCGGTTTCCGCGTTGTGCTTGGTGATTTCGTCGATCCCCATCTTTTCGAGCCGCGGGTACTCGGTCACGTCGAACACGTTGTCCTCGCGGCGATGCGGGTAGATGTCGTGCCCCTTGCCCGGCCAGTAGGGGAAGACCACGTGTGTGTCCTTGTTGGAGTTCTTGGCGAAGGTTTCGGAGACGTAGTCCCACTTCTCCTGGACGAGCGGCCTCCTCGGGTCCTTCGGATCGTTGATCCACCCGGGCATCTTGATGTTGTTGTCCTTGAGGGTGCCCTCGAGGGTGTTGCCGCCGTTCTGCTTCGCGATCTTGGTGGCCTTCTCCTCGATCGAGCCGAGGTACTCGTCCTCTTCGCCGCGTTTGCGCTTCTTGGTACCGCCGGACCAGAAGAAGTGCTTGTCCGCCTTCAGGATCTCGTCGAGCTTCGGCTTGAACTTCTCGAACTCCTCCTTCGACATCTTGTCGACGTTGACGGGAGGTTTCCGCGGGCTCCTCCGCAACGGCTGGGGTTGTCCGCCGGGGCCGACGGGCTGTGGCCGCGGCTGGTTGCCAGGACCGCTCCGCCCGCAGGGCGGGACGAGGCCGAGCGGGTCGCCGATGAGCAGCGGCTGATCGACGTAGCCGACGGGGTTCGGCGCGGCCGCGAGGCCGAGCGGATCCTGGCTGAGGTAGCGCGAGGTCCGCGGGTCGTAGTACCGGAAAACGTTGTAGTGCAGCCCGGTTTCCTCGTCGCGGTGCTGGCCGGGGAAGGCCAGCGGCATCGACGCGGTGTCCGCGCCGGGCAGTGGCACACCCCAGAAACTGCTGCGGTCCTGCCAGACCAGCGTGCCGCGTTCGTCGAGCAGCTCGGTCGGCGTGCCCGCCGGCGACGTGATCACGGCGCGGAACGTCACGTCATCCGCGGCGCCGGTGCGCTCGATCTGCGCGACCGGGCGGTCGTCGTCGTAGCGTTCCCAGGTGAAGAGCCGGTAGGACTCGTCGGCGGGGTCGTAGTCCATCCGCTCGACCACGTTCATCCCGCTCCACAGGAAGCGGACGTCGTGCGTGAGTTCGGCCCCGCCGTCCTGATCGATCAGCCACCGGCGTTTGGCGAACCGCCGCCCGAGCGGGTCGTAGTGATACGTCCAGAACGCGCCGTCGGGAGTGCGCACCGAACGCAGCCGGTCGAGGTGATCCCACTCGTAGGCGCAGGACCGGTCGCCGGTGACGCGGCCCCGCTCGTCGGAGTCGTAGACACCCTCGTCGTGGGTGAGGTTTCCCGCCGCGTCGTGGGTGAATCGCTCGACCCCGGCGGGTCCGCGTGCCTCGCTGACCCGGCCCGCGGCGTCGAAGGCGAGCCGCCACGGCCGGATCGCGTCGTCGACGGCGGCGAGCCTGCCGTCCGGGCGGTAGCCGTACACGCGCTTCCCGACCCCCGCGATCTCCTCTTCGGCGAGCCGGTCTTCCGCGTCGAAGCGCCGCTGGAGCACCACGGTGCCGTCGATGCTGCGCGTGATCTCGCGTTCGGCGTCGTCGTAGCCGAATTCGATCTCGTGCCCGGCGATCTTCAGCGACCGCGGCAGTCCCGATTCGGTGAACCGCCACTCACTGTCCACACCGGACGATGTCCGGCGCAGGAGCACGTCGCCCTCGCGGCGCCAGCACACCCCGAGTCCGTTGATCGTGTCGACGACGACCTGATCCCCGTCGTCGTGCGTCATCTCGACCCGCGACTCGATGTTCTCGGCGACGATCAACCTGCCGAGCGCGTCGTATTCATAGCGCGTGACGTCGTCCGGCGTGCGCCGCGCCACGACGTTGCCCTGGAGGTCGTAGAAGTACTCGGTCACGTCGCCCGTGCTGCTGGTCATGCGAAGCAGCTGTCCGGCGGCGTCGTAGGTGTAGCCGATCCGGCGGCCGTCGTAGTCGGTCTCCTCGACGAGCCGTCCCGCGGCGTCGCGGACGTAGCGCCAGGTGAGGCCGTTCGGATTCGTCACCGAGGTGAGCCGCAGTTCGCCGTCGTAGGTGAACAGCGTGCGCGCGCCCGCCGCGTCGGTCTCCTCCAGGACGAGGCCGAACGGGCCGTACTTGCGGCGCCGCGCGGCACCGGTCGCGTCGCGGTGCTCGACGACGTGGCCTTCCGCGTCGTGCACCCACGTCTCGCGGCCACCGTCCGGGCCGAGCCGCCACGCGCGGCGGCCGTCGGCCGTCCAGCCGAGCTTCGCCGCGCCACCGGATGCCGTGTACGCGAGCCGCGGGCGGCCGAACAGGTCGCGATCGCCGGGGCGATCCGTCACGGGGGCGTCGGTGAGCGGGTCAGGCGCGTTCGGGATCTCCATCGGCAGCCCGGTACCGATGAGGGTGGTGGCCGGATCGAAGGCGGGGACCGTCCGCCGGACGCCTCCCGCCGACAGCCGGACCTCGCCCTCGGCGTGCGCCAGCGACACCGTTTCCCCGCCGGGACGGTGGACGGCCACCAGCTCGCCGTGTTCGTCGTATTCGTAGCCGGTCTCGCGACCGAGTTCGTCCACTGTGGACAGGAGCTCGTCGCGCCGGTTCCAGTTGTAGCGCTGGGAATTGCCCAGTGGGTCGATGCGTTCAATCAGTTGCTTGGCGTCGTTGAGGCGGTACGTCCACGTGTGGCCGACGGCGTCGGTGTGCCGGGTCGTGCCGGGCTCGTAGGCGAACGTCGCGTTGTAGTAGCCACTCGCGCCCACGGCGCGGACGCAGCGACCGGCGTCGTCGTAGACGTAGCGGTACCAGGTGCCCGTGCGGTCCTTCCAGCCGACGAGCCGGTGCCCGAAGTCGTAATCGAGGGTCATCGGGCGGCCGGCGTAGTCCGTGACGGTGCTCAGCTGGCCGTGCCGGTTGTAGGCGAAGCGCACGAGCGGCGGCTGACCCGGAGCGCCGAGCGCGACGATGCGCCCGTTCGCCGTGCCGATCGCGATTTCGACGCCGTCGTCGCGGCGGAGTCCGATGGGAGAGCCGTCGGCCGCGTACGCGAACTCCGTGCGCCCGCCGTTCTGCTCGATGGCCACGAGCGGCAGGATCCGGCCCGCACCGGCGAAACGCAGTTCGCGATCGCCCATCGACAGCCGGTATCCGTCCGCCGCGCGGCGCAGCCGGTGCCGCGGGCCCTGCACGGGCAGCACGGGCGTCGCCGTCGGAACGGGATAGGTGAGCACCATGCCGTCTTCGGCGTAGAACAGGATCCGATCACCCGTGAACGCCAATCGTTGGTCCATTGTGGACGTCCAAGAAGGACCGAACCAGCGTCCGGCGGTGTAGGAAGACAGATGCGTGCGTGAGAGTTCCAGCTCCGCCGCGTCGCCGGGCAGCGTCACGTCGACCTGCTTCATGACGACCTCGCCGGTCGCGACGTCGACGGGGTCACCGCAGTAGTTCTTGGAATCCGAAGACGTCGAACGATCCCCGTTGCCGTCCTTCTTGGTGGTGTCGGTGTTGCCACCCCGGTCCCGGTCGCCTCCACCGCCGGCGCCGCTGCTGTTCGTCTGGTCGTTGTCGGACTTGGTATTGGTGCCCTTGTCGTTGGAGCTGCCGCCACCGTTGTTGTTGCCACCGTCGGGTTTGCCGTCGGCGCTGGAGCTGGTGGTGCCCTCGTCGGGATCCTTGTCCTTCTTGGTGTCGAGCCCGCGATCGTTGCCGCCCTTGGTCTTGGGCGGCGGCGGGGCGTCGACCTTCCCGCCCTTCAGTTTGCGCAGGGCCTTGGCGGCGTCGTCGAAAAGCGAGTCGGCCCGTTTGAGCAGCGGCATCAAGCCCTTGAGCGCCTTGACGAGTTTGGTGGTGATGTCGGCGATCTTCGCGGCGGTCTTGGCGACCGCGGTCACCACCTGCGGCACCACCCAGGTCAGCCCGATGCCGAGGGTGAACAGCACCTGCAGCGCCCAGCTGATGAGGTGGCCGACGAGTTCGGCGATGATGTCGCGGACGAGGGTGCGGACGGCGGCGACGACCTCGCCCGCGGTCTTGACGCCGCTGGAGGCTCCTTCGCAGCCCTTCTGCGCGGCGGTGAGCACGTTGACGGTGTCCGCCGAGCGCTCGCGATAGCGGTCCGCCGCGTCGCCCGCCCAGGTCTGCAGGTCGGCCTTGACCAGGTCGGTCAGCTCCGTGCCGACGGCGCCGAGTTCCTTGGCGATGTTGGCCCAGGTTTCGGCCTGCGCCTTGATCTGGTCGGCGTCGCCGGTCAGGGCGTCGAGCGCGTCGGAGAGCGGGCCGACGTGTTCGAGCAGCCAGCCGACGCCCGCGGCGAGGATCGAACCGAACGGATCCATGGCCATCGACAGCGCGTCGAGAGCCGTCCCGACGGCACCCATCGCGACGGCGGCCCAGTCGCCCTTCTCGATGCCTTCTTTGAGGTCGTTCGCCGATTCCAGCAGCGGCACACCGGAATGCCCCTTGGTGGAGTCCTCACGTTCAGCGACCAGCGGATTCGCCATGGTGTGCCGTCTTCCTGCCTTCGGGAGCTCGCCGACTGGGCCAGGCGTTTCTACCATCGCCGCGCCCCGGCTTCCTGTGCGGGAAAGGATCTTTGTCCGCTCGCCGGAAGGACGACCCGTACGGGCAGGGTCTTGCGAGTTCTGCCATGCGGAAGTTAACCTCCGCAGATTGAAATTGCCCGGCATCGCTCGCTTCTACCGAGAGGCGGATCCATGGTGAAGAGGACGCAGGCCGAAACGGCCGCGAGCGGCAGGCCCGAGGACGAACGGCTCGGGATCGGCAAGAGTTTCACTTACGGCATCCAGCACGTCCTGACGATGTACGGCGGGATCATCGCGCCGCCCCTGATCATCGGCGGTGCCGCGGGCGTTTCGACGGCGGAGATCGGGCTGCTCGTCGCGTCGTGCCTGTTCATCGGCGGGCTGGCGACGATCCTGCAGTCGTTCGGCATCCCGTTCTTCGGCTCCCGGTTGCCGCTGGTGCAGGGCACTTCCTTCGCGGGTGTGGCGACGATGACCGCGATCGTCGCGGACGGCGGGCTGCCCGCCGTCTTCGGCTCGGTGATCGCGTCCGCGGCGCTCGGCCTGCTCATCACGCCGGTGTTCTCGCGGCTGGTGAAGTACTTCCCGCCGGTCGTCACCGGGACGGTCATCACGGTGATCGGGCTGAGCCTGATGCCGGTCGCGGCCCAATGGGCGATGGGCAACAACACCAAATCGCCGGAATTCGGTTCGGTCTCCAACGTCGGGCTGGCCGCGATGACGCTGGCGATCGTGCTGCTGCTCAGCAAGGTCGCCGTCCCGGCGATCTCCCGGCTCTCGATCCTGCTGTCGATCGTGGTGGGCACCGTACTGGCCGCCGTGCTGGGCAAGGCCGATTTCTCCAAGGTCTGGGACGGCCCGATCTTCGCGGTACCGACGCCGTTCGCCTTCGGCATGCCGACCTTCGACGTCGCCGCGATCGTGTCGATGTTCATCGTCGTACTGGTGACTCTCACGGAGACCACGGCGGACATCCTCGCGGTCGGCGAGATCGTCGACACGCGCGTCGGCAAACGCCGGATCGGCGACGGGCTGCGCGCCGACATGGCGTCCTCGGCGATCGCGCCGGTGTTCAACGGTTTCATGCAGAGCGCGTTCGCCCAGAACGTCGGCCTCGTCGCGATCACCGGGATCCGGAGCCGGTTCGTGGTGACCGCCGGCGGCGTGATCCTGCTGATCCTCGGCATGCTCCCGGTGCTGGGCCGCGTGGTGGCCGCGATCCCGTATCCGGTACTGGGCGGTGCCGGTCTCGTGCTGTTCGGCACGGTCGCGGCGTCCGGTATCAAGACATTGTCCAAAGTGGACTACAACGGGAACATGAACCTGGTGGTCGTCGCGGCGTCGGTCGGGATGGGCATGATCCCGATCGCGGCGCCGGAGTTCTACCACCACTTCCCGGCGTGGGTCGGCACGATCTTCCATTCGGGGATCAGCTCCGCCGCGCTCACGGCCGTCGTGCTGAACCTGTTGTTCAACCACCTCAAGCCCGCCAAGGCGGGCGGCGATCCGTCGGTGTTCGCGACGGCGACCAGGGTGATCGACTACTCGGATCTGAAAGCCTTCTCCCGGCTCGAAAACGGCGACAAGATCGTCGACGGCAAGATCGTGGACGCCGAGGGCAAACCGGTCGAGATGCGCGACGAGGAAGGCAGGCCGGTGTCCTACCGGATCGGCTCGGAGCCCGACGGACACGGGTGACCGAGGCCGGGCCTGGGACTCCGGACTATCCGCGCTCGGCGCGGCGCCGGGCGAGCTCGCCGACAACGCGTCGCCACGCCGGGGAAGCCTCGGAGACACGGGAAACCACCAGCTCGCCGTACCCCGGACGGCCGCCCCGCCGTTCGTGTTCGACCGCCCAGGCGTCCAGGTCGTCGATGAGCGCGTCCAGGCGCGGATCGCGCGGGTCCCATTCGACAGCCTGATCGCACGCGAGGTACGCGCGGAGCGTCTCGGGATCGTCGAAGGCGGCGTTCTTCTCCCGCACCCGTTCCGGCACGGCGCGGGGATCCAGCGCCCGCATCAGGATCCACGCGTCGCGTTCGAGCAGCACCCGCCGCTCGCTGACGCCGAGACCGCGCATCCGCTCCAGGAGGGCGACCACGTCGGGCGGCAGGACGAGCCGCTCGCCGCCGGTCAGTTCGGCGATCCGGAGGCGGTTTTCGGCGAGCCGGTCGATCTTGCGCCGGAGTTCGGCGTCGATGTCGGAAACGGCGGCGGCGAACTCGGCGGGTTCCGCGTGCAGCAGCGCGTCGACGCGGGCCAGCGGCACCCCGGCGTCGGCGAGGGTCCTGATCCGGATGAGGTCCACGGCCGCTTGCGCGTTGTAGCGGCGATAACCGGAGGCGTCCCGCTCGGGCTCGGGCAGGAGGCCGATGTGGTGGTAGTGGCGGACGGTGCGCACGGTCACGCCCGCGGTCGCCGCGAGCTGGCCGATCGTGAGCACCCGTCCTCCTCTTCCCGAGCCTAAAGGCCTTCGACGACGTCGCGGATCGCCTGGACCACCGCGTCAGGGCGATCGAAGCAGAGTCGATGATGCAGTGTGTCGTCGAGGACGCGTTGCTCCCCTCGGGAGAACCCGCCGACGCGGGCCGCGTCCATCTTCAGCTTGGCCTCGTCGACCTCCTGCGGTGGAGACGCGACGACGGTGAGCGCGATCGCCGGGACGTCGGGCAGCTCCGGCCCGGCTCGCAGTTCGCCGGCGAGCGCGACCAGGCCGGTGCGCTCCGCGGCGCCGATGCGCAGCCACTCGTCGCTCACCTTGGCGTCGACGAGCGCCTCGCGGACGTCTTCCGGATAGGCCTCGCGCAGCTCGGCGTACATCGCGCGAAGGGCCGCGCGATCCGGACCGGGTGACGGCCGCCCGGCCGCGGACAGGCTCGCCTCGGGCGGCATGAAGTCGTCCCAGTCCGGATGGAGGGCGTCCAGGAAGACCAGCCCGGCCACGTCGCGCGGGTAGAGCTGCGCGAACCGGTGCGCGTAGAGGCCGCCGAGCGAGTGCGCCGCCAGCACGTACGGGGCGGGGATCTCCAGGGCGACCAGCAGCTCGCGCAGTTCCGAGGCGACCGCGGTGGCGGTGCGGGGCAGGGGGAGGGCGTCGCTGTGGCCCGTCCCGCCGCGGTCGTACACCACGGCGGTGGTGAACCGCGCGACCTCCTGCTGGACGCCGAAGTAGTCGAGGCCGACCGCACCGGCGCCCGGCAAGAACACGACGGCGGGCCCACCTTCACCCGATCGGTGCACGAAAAGGTGGTGGTCGTCTATCTCCTGGAGTCCTCCGACAGGGGGTGTGTTCGTCATGGGGCAAGGCTCCGACCCTGACGCAGGGTCAAGGTCAAGCGGACGAGAAGGTCGATGCTGACCTGGGGAAATGACCCGGTTCGGGACGGCAGCGTGTGCGAACGGGCAAGACCTGCGACAATGGACGGCGAGATCGGGGCATCGAATGGGCTCAGACTCGCTATGAAGAGCAGGTAAAAAAGTATGGCTCAGGGCAGCGTTAAGTGGTTCAACGGCGAAAAGGGCTTCGGCTTCATCGCTCAGGACGACGGCGGACCGGACGTTTTCGTGCACTACTCGGAGATCCAGGGCAGCGGCTTCAAGTCCCTGGACGAGGGGCAGCGCGTCGAGTTCGAGATCGGCCAAGGTCAGAAGGGCCCGCAGGCCCAGCGCGTCGTCGCCATCTGACTTTCTTCACGCCGAAGGCCTCCATCCGAACCGGGTGGGGGCCTTCGGGCGTTTCGGCTACCGATATCGTCGATGCATGCTTGTGATCGTTCGTGAGCACCCGTGCGGCCGGACGCGGTGAGCCGCTCCGCCCTGGAGCCCGAGCAGGTCGGGCGGAAGGTGCGGTTGCGCGAGGTCGGCCTCCGGGACCGCCGGGTCCTGATGGGCTTCGACCGTGACATGGCCCGCGAGGCGACGCCGCTGATCGGCGGCGGGCACCGGCACTGGGCTTCGCACCGTTCGGGGTCCGCCGGCGACGACATCCACTTCGGCATCGAGACCGTGCGCGGCCGGATGCTGGTCGGCTCGGTCTGCACCATCGGCGCCGACCCGGCGACCGGCAAGTTCGGCTACGGCATCGGGATCGCCCCGCGTCACCAGCGCTGCGGCTACGCCACGGACGCCATCACCGTCCTGCTGGCGCATATGTTCGGGCAGCGCGGCTTCCGCAAATGCGAGGTCAGCGTGTACGGCGGCAACGTCGCGTCGCTCTCGCTGCACGGCTGCCTCGGCTTCCGCGAGGAAGGCAGGCTGGCCGACACCGAGGTGGTGCGCGGCGAGATCAAGTACCTGGTGCGGATGGGCATCACGGCCGAGGAATTCGCCGCACGGCCTCTGGACGCTCTCGGCGACCTCGGCAGGCGTGGCCAGCACCGGCGGCCCCGCCGCGGCAAGCACTGGCGCACGCCCGCCGCGGTCAGCGGCTGATCAGCCCGGATTCGTAGGCGAACACGACCGCCTGGACGCGGTCGCGGAGGCCGAGCTTCGTGAGGATGCGGCCGACGTGTGTCTTCACCGTGCCCGGTGACAGGAACAGCAGTTCGGCGATCTCGGCGTTGGACAGGCCCCTGGCCAGCTGCCGCAGCACCTCGTTCTCACGTCCGGTGAGCAGGGCGAGCCGGTCGTCCGGCGGCGCCGCGGGCAGGCCGGTGACGACGCGGTCGAGCAGCCGCCGGGTGACGGTGGGCGCGAGGGTGGCCTCGCCGGAGGCGACCACGCGGACGCCGGCGAGCAGATCCGGCGCCAGCGCGTCCTTGAGCAGGAAGCCGCTGGCCCCGGCCCGGAGCGCGGCGTAGACGTATTCATCCAGGTCGAACGTGGTCAGTACCAGGACGCGGGCGCGGTGGGCGGCGGCGATCGCGGCGGTGGCCTCGACGCCGTCCACCTCGGGCATCCGGATGTCCATCAGCACCACGTCCGGATCGAGGTCCGCCACCAGCGCGACGGCCTCCGCCCCGTCACCCGCCTCGCCGACGACTTCGATGTCGTCCGCGTTGTCCAGGATCATCCGCAGGCCGGTGCGCACGAGCGACTGGTCGTCGGCGATGACCACCCGGATCGTCATGAGGGCAGGGTCGCGCGGACGGCGAAGCCGCGCTCCGGACGCGGCCCCGCGTCGAAGGTGCCGCCCAGGACGTTCACCCGTTCCCGCATGCCCTCGAGGCCGTGCCCGGAGCCGGACGGCTCTTCCGCCGCGATGCCGTCGTCGGTCACTTCGATCTCCAGCGTCTCGGGCCCATACCGCATCACGATAGTCACCGACGCCGCCGGACCGGCGTGTTTCAGGACGTTCGTCAGCGCTTCCTGCACGATCCGGTACGCCGCCAAGTCCACTGTGGACGGAAGCGGACGGAGTTCCCCGTCCACCAGGAACTCGACCGGCGTGCCCGCGGAACGGATGTCGGCGACCAGCCGCGGCAGGCGTTCCGCGCCCGGCTGGGGTTCCCACTCCGGCTCGTCCTGGCCGAGCGCGCCGAGCAGGCGCCGGATCTCGCCCAGCGCGGTCCGTCCGGTGCCGACGATGGCGTCCAGCGCTTCCCGCGTTCGCTCCGGCCGTCGCTCCAGTTCGGCTTGGGCGCCCTGCGCCTGCAGCACCACCACGGAAAGCGCGTGCGCGACGACGTCGTGCAGCTCGCGGCTGATGCGGCCGCGTTCGGCGGCCACGGCCAGCGCGGCCTGGGTGTCCCGCTCGCGTTCGAGGTCGGCGGCCCGCTGTTCCAGCACCGAAAGGCGGATCCGGCGCTGCCGCGTGTTCAGCCCGGCGAGCCACGCCACCGCGAGCGACAACCCGACACCGGCGAAACCGCCCCAGTCCTGCACTTGGTCGTCCTCGGGCTCGGGAGGCGCCAGCGGATCGATGATGATGATCCGCGGCGGTACCGGCGCCGGTTCCCGCGTGTTCGCGTCGGCGGCGTGGATCATCCAGGCTCCGGTGACCAGCAGGCTCCCCGCGAGCAGGGCGAACGAAAGCCGTCGTGATCCCCAAGCCGCGACGGAGAAGAGGCCGATCAACGCCACGACATCGACCGGGCGAAGATCGTTGCCCATGGCCAGATGGAGGAGTGAGACGACCGCGCCGGTCGCGAAGGTGATCGTGGGATTGCGGTGCCGGACGAGCAGGGAAGCCAAGGACACCAAGGAGGTAAGCCACCAGTCGAAGCCCTCCGGATCGTCGGCCGAGACCACAGTGGACAGTCCGATGAGCACGGTCAGCCCGATGTCCACGGCTTTCGGGTGGTTCCTGAGGAAGGAGAGCACCGGCCGAGCGTAATCCCGGATCGGGGCCTCGCGGATCCCTCTCGCGGCAGACATCGGGATACGACCTGCGGCAGACGCGCGAATACGACGGCGGGTCCCAGGCTGGACGCAGGAAGATCCCCGACAGAAACGGAAACCTCATGAAAAGGCTTCTCGTCGCGCTGGTCGCCCTCGCCGGCATGGTGTCCCTGGCGAGTCCGGCCGCGGCGGCTCCACGACTGAAGTTGCCGCCGCCGACCGGCTCGCATCCCGTGGGCTCCAGCGATCTGCACCTGATCGACTCTTCGCGCACGGACCCCTGGGTGCCGACCGGGCCGCGCGAGCTGATGGTGTCGATGTTCTACCCCGCGCTGGTGCCGTTCGGCCCGAAACGGCCCTACCTCACCTCGGCCGAGGCCAAGGCGTTCCTGACCGAATCGGGCGTCCCCGACGTCGACCCCGCGCTGCTCTCCGGGCTCCGGACCAGCGCCAGGGTCGACGCCCCGCCACTGCCGGGGAGGCACGCGCTCGTCGTCCTGTCGCCGGGATTCGGCAAACCGCGCACCACGCTCACCGGCCTGGCGGAAGAGCTGGCGAGCAAGGGTTTCGTGGTCGCGCTGATCGGCCACAACTACGAGTCCCACGGCACCGCGTTCCCCGACGGGCACGTCACCGAATGCGCCGCCTGCGGATCCGACTCCACGTTGCTCCCGCCGATCCGCTCCGCGGACGTCTCCTTCGTCCTCGACACCCTGACCAAGCCTTCCTCGCGCTGGTCCCGGCTGATCGACCGGACGCGGATCGGGATGGCGGGCCATTCCATCGGCGGGTACAGCGCGCCGACCGCGATGGTCGACGACCAGCGGATCCGGGCGGGCGTCGATATGGACGGCAGGCTGTGGTCGCCGATCCCCGCGTCCGGTATCGGCCGGCCGTTCCTGCTGCTCGGCCGCGAAAGCGAGTACACCCCGGCCGGCCCGGACACGACCTGGGCGGGCAGCTGGCCGAACCTCACCGGCTGGAAGCGCTGGATCAGCGTCGCGACGGCCGGGCACGCGTCCTTCACCGACGTCGGCGTCCTCGGTGAACAGCTCGGCCTGACCAAGCCCGGCCTGCTCGGTGGCGAGCGCGGGATGCAGCTGACCAGGGCGTATGTGTCGGCGTTCTTCGACGCGAACCTGCGCGGAGGGCACCAGCCGCTGCTCGACGGGCCGGTGGCGGACAACCCGGAGATCAAGTTCTGGAACTAGCCGCGTTTCTCAAGTCCGTGAAGGCCTCCTTGAGGGACCCAGAGTCCCTCAAGGAGGCCTTCACGGACTGCTCAACCCGGTGAGGCCGGCGGAGAACTTCCACAGCCGCTCGGCCTCACCGGCGTCGATCGCGTACGGACGCACGCCGACCCACTCGCCCTCTTCGGCGGCGACCTCGGCGATGTCGCAGTCTTCGCAGTAGAGCCCGCCCATCCCGTCGAGCCGTGGCGACGTCGCCGCCCAGACCTGGGTGGCCGCCCCCTGCTCCGGCGATTTGAAGTCCGGGTCGGCCTGGTTCCCGTGCTCGTCGATCCAGCCGCGTTCGACCATCTCCTCCGGCCGCAGATGCCGCTGCAGGGGAGTGAGGATGGCGCCCGGATGCAGGCTGAACGCGCGGATCCCGTGTTCGGCGCCGAGCTTGTCCAGGTGCACCGCGAACAGCACGTTCGCCGTCTTGGCCTGGCCGTAGGCGAGCCAGCGGTCGTAGCCGCGCTCGAACTGGACGTCGTCCCAGCGCATCGGCGACGAGTGATGGCCGGAGGAGGCCACCGTGACGACGCGGGCGCCGCCGGCCTTCAGCGCGGGCCAAAGCCGGTTCACCAGGGCGTGGTGACCGAGGTGGCAGATCGCGAAATGCGACTCCCAGCCGGGGCCGACCCGCCGTTCCGGCGCGGCCATGATCCCGGCGCTCGCGATCAGGATGTCGATCGGGCGGCCGGTGCCGAGGAAGCGGCCGGCGAAGGCCTCGACGCTCGCCAGGTCGGCCAGGTCGAGCTCGCCGACCTCGGTGCGGGGGATCCCGGCGAGGGCGGCCTCGGCGTCGGCCGGACGGCGCGCGGGGACGACCACGTGCGCGCCGGCGTTCGCCAGTGCCCTCGTGGTTTCCAGGCCCAGTCCCGAGTAGCCGCCGGTGACGAGGGCGAGCCTGCCGGAGAGGTCGATGCCGTTCAGTACTTCTTCGGCCGTACTGCGCGCGCCGAAGCCGGAGCCGATCTTGTGTTGTGCGGTGGTCATGAGGCGGACGCTAAGAGCTAGAGGGCTCTCTAGGTCAAGGCGCTATCGTCGGTCCGGTGACGGAACTCGCGATCGGCCAGGTCACCGCGCGGACGGGCCTCAGCGTCCACGCGCTTCGCTTCTACGAGAAGGAAGGGCTGCTCGCGGCACCGGTGAAACGGGACGCGAACGGGCGCCGCGTGTACACCGAACACGACGTCGACTGGCTGCTGAACTGCACGAAGTTCCGAGCGTCCGGAATGCCGCTCGCCGTCATCCGGGAATTCGCCGAACTCGTCCGTCAAGGACCGGGAAACGAGGAAAAGCGGCTTGAACTGCTGCGGGAACACCAGAACACCGTCCGCGACCGGATCGCCGAGCTGGCCGACTGCCTGGAACTGATCAGCCGGAAGGTCGAGATCTACGAGGAGCACGTCGCGCGGGGGACCGCGAACGAGCTCTGGCGGTAGCCTGTCACGTTTCGCGCGGCGGCTTCGTCCCAGTGGCATGACTAAGCAGCTCACCGAATTCACCGCCCAGAAGACGATCTTGCTGAAGACCTTCAAACGGGACGGGACACCCATCGGGACGCCGATCAACATCGCCGTCGAAGGCGATCACGCGTACATCCGGACGTATGACGCGGCGTGGAAGGCCAAGCGGATGCGCAACGATCCGCGGGTCGAGATCGCCCCGTCGACGTTCCGCGGCGTCCCGACAGGGGAGCCCGTGAACGCGCGGGTCCGCCTGCTCGACGGCGCCGAGGCGCGGCACGCGGCCACCCTTCTGGCGAGGAAACATCGGCTCTTGCACGGCTTCCTCGTTCCGCTCTTCCACCGGCTGAAGAAGTACAAGACGCTCCATTACGAAGTCCGGCTTGACGTCCCCTAAAGTCCACAGTGGACAGACGTTGCCACCCGATCGGTGCAACGTTTCGCCTGGCGATGGGCAAGGGCGGCCCCTAAGCTTTGCCGCTCGTGACCTGCGAGGTGAGACGATGAGGTCCTTCGGCGCGGTGGATCCGGTCAAGGTGGCGCTCGCCGGGCTCACCACGATGGCCCTCGGCATGGCGGCGGCCCTGAACGCCGACGCCTTGCCGGTGATCGGCGGCGGCACCACCTATTCCGCCGAATTCTCCGACGCCGGCGGATTGCGCGCCGACAACGACGTCCGGATCGCCGGGGTGAAGGTCGGCAAGGTTTCCGAAATCGACCTCGAAGGCGATCGCGTGCTCGTCTCCTTCCGGGTGAAGGACGCCTGGGTCGGCGACGCCACGAGCGCGTCCATCCAGATCAAGAACGTCCTGGGGCAGAAGTATTTGGCGCTCGACCCGCGTGGTGAAACGATCCTCGACCCCGGAGACCCGATCCCGCTGCGGCGGACCACCGCGCCGTATGACGTCCTTGAAGCGTTTCGGGATTTGTCGAAAACCGTCGACGCCATCGACGTCGGCCAACTGGCGAAAAGCTTCGATGCGATTTCGGCGACTTTCGCCGATACGCCCGCCGACGTCCGCTCCGCGCTCGACGGGATCACGAAGCTCTCCGGCACCATCGCTTCCCGGGATCGGCAGCTCCGGGCGCTCGTCGCGAACACGCGGCAGGTCTCGCAGACCCTCGTCGACCGCGACACCGAGGCCCAACGGCTGATCCAGGACGGCAACGCGCTGCTGCGCGCGATCTCCACCCGGCAGCAGGCGATCAAGGACCTGCTCGACGGCTCGAAACGGCTCGCGGCCGCGCTCGACGGCATCATCGCCGACAACGACGGGCAACTGGGGCCGGTGCTCGAACAACTCGACCGGCTGACGTCGATGCTCCAGCGCAATCAGGATTCGCTGGCCAAGGGGATCGCCGCGTTCGCGCCGGCGATCCGGGTGCTCACCAACGTCGCGGGCAACGGCCGCTGGATCGACGGCTACCTGTGCGGGCTGGTCCTGCCGACGTTCGGCCCGCTCAACGAAAAGGGCTGCTTCGAGAAGTGAGCGGCCCGCTTTCGGTCAGGGTTTCGTCTGCCGCAACCAGAACAACCCGATCACCGGCAGCACCAGTGGGATGAAGAGGTAGCCCTGCCCGTACACCGACCAGACGGTGGCGTGGGGGAAGGCCTCGCGGTCGAAGAGGCTGAACGTGCCGACCGTCAGCACGCCGAGCAGTTCGACGCCGCACGCGATCAGCGCGATCCGCCACCAGCCCGCGCCGCGGCGGGCCAGCGCCACGGTGGCCAGCAGGTAGACGACGGCCGCGAACGCGGAAAGGGCGTAGGCCAGCGGGGCTTCGTGGAACTTGGTGCTGATCTGCACGGCGGCGCGCGAGGTCGCCGCCAGCGCGAAGATCGCGTACACCGCGACCAGGATCCGTCCCGGGCCGGAGGCCTTGTCCGTCGCGGTGTCCACCGTCTTCTCCTCGGTTTCTTCAGGCACTGGCGCCCGCCCACACCTCGTGCAGCCGGAGCACCATCACCGGGATGGCGAGGCACGCGATGCCGAGGATCGCGGTGCTCGCCCGGGTGCGCTCGGCCAGCGCCCAGAACGTCCCGAGCGGGAGCACGACCAGGCAGCCGATCAGGTAGGCGAGATAGGTGGCCATGCTGCCGGGGCGGCCGCCGCCGATCAGCAGGACGACACCGATCACGAGCTGGGCCACCAGGAGTACTTCGATCACGGCGAGGCCGGCGAGCAGTGCGTTGTCCGGCAGCTTCTTGCGCGCCGCCTGGACGAAACTCCACACCGCGACCAGCGTCGCGCAGATCGCGACGGTCACCGCGAACCCTGTGATCACGTCGGCCTCCTTACCCGCTCCACCGGCGACAACGTACCTCCGGGCCGATCATCGCCGACGGGCGACCGGTGGGCCGCGTGGCGGGCGCCACGAGCCGGGCAGTGGTCCAGACCTCGGGTGAATAGATCACGAAACGCGGCCGGTTGACGCACTGCCAATTTCCTGGCGCATTATTGCTTTCGGTGCCTCGACCTGGGATTACGGCACCGGCGCGTTCCTGTTACACACCGACCGGGTGGTTGGAATCCGAGTTGATCTCACGCTGGGTACCCCTACCATTCGGTAGTTTTCGAATTCACGTCCCTGAACAGCCCATCCGAACCCCCGATATGGCGGATTGGCCGTTCGGGGTCCGGCGGGTGGAATATTCTGCATCGCGATGGTGCACATGGCCCATCCGATTGGTGCCAAGGAGGGGGCGCTCGATGGACGTCCGGTACGAAGCGTATTGCTTCGCCGATCCACTGTTCTTCGATGAGCAGCGGGAAACCGGGGACGTCGCCGACGATTTCGCCTCCCTGTTGCCCGCTCCCGGAGACGGCTGGCGCACCGGGGTGCGCGGAGTGTGGCGGTTGCTGCACCCTGTTGCTCGAAACCTTCCCTTGCAGGGCTGGAAAATCCACGTTTCGGCAGGTTTGGACAACGCCGAACGGGTGCTCGTGAAGGTGCACGAGCATTGTGTCGAGCACGCCGTGTCCTACAAGCATCTGCGTTCGCGGACGACCCTGCTGGCCAGGAATTCCAAATACGCTCCGCGTGACGGAAGCGGTAAGTTACTGACTCTTTATCCGGCTGACAACAACGAGCTGGAGCGTGTTCTCACGGCGTTGTCGGCGAAGCTCGACGGCGAACCAGGGGCGTACATTCTCAGTGATCTTCGGTATGGTGCCGGCCCGCTCTACGTCCGCTACGGCGGATTCGCCGAGCAATGGGTCGAACTCGACGGCAAGCGGGTCCTCGCGATACGCAAACCGGACGGGACGCTGGTCCCGGACAAGCGCGAACCGACCTTCTCCGTACCCGACTGGGTGACGATTCCGGAGTTCCTCGCACCTCATCTCGCAGCTCGCAAGAGCGGCGGAGCGGATCAGTTCCCCTATCAGGTGAAAAGTTCTCTGCACTTCTCCAACGGCGGCGGCGTGTACCTCGCCGACCGGAAGACCGACGGCGAACGCGTGGTCCTCAAGGAGGCCAGGCCGTTCGCCGGTCTGGACCGGGACGAGGTCGACGCCGTCGAACGCCTCCGCCGTGAGCACGAGGTGCTGGAGCGGCTGAAGGGCATCGACGGCATCCCCACCGCCTACGACCGCTTCACCGTCTGGGAGCACCACTTCCTGGCGATGGAGTACATGCCCGGCGTCTCGCTCGGCAACTGGCTCGCCCGCAACTACCCGCTCACCCGGCGCGACACCACCGAGGCCGACATCGCCGCGTACACCGAACGCGCGCTGGCGCTGGTCCGGCGGGTGGAGGCGATGGTCGGCGAGGTGCACGAACGCGGGATCGTCTTCGGCGACCTGCACTCGCTGAACATCCTCGTGGACGGGGACGACGACGCGGTCTCCCTGATCGACTTCGAGATGGCCTCGGACATCGAAAGCGGCACCAGGCCCGCGCTCGGCGCGCCCGGCTTCCGCGCCCCGAGGGACCGGAACGGGTTCGAGGTCGACGAGTACGCTCTCGCCGTCCTGAAGCTGTGGATCTTCCTGCCGCTCACGACGCTCCTCGAACTCGCCCCGGCGAAGCTGCGCGGGCTCGCGGACTTCGTCCAGCAGCGTTTCGACGTCCCGGAGGGCTACGCCGACTCGATCGTCGCGGAGCTCGCCCCTCGGAACCTGCCACCGCTCACGAGCGCCACCGAGCTGGACCAGGAGCGACCGGACTGGGCGCTGGTCCGCAAGCAGATCACCGAAGCGATCCTCGCCAGCGCGACCCCCGAGCGCACCGACCGGCTCTTCCCCGGTGACATCGAGCAGTTCCGCGTCGGCGGAGCGTGTTTCGGCTACGGCGCGGCCGGCGTCCTCCACGCACTGAAGACGGTCGGCGGCGAGCGGCATCCCCAGCACGAACGCTGGCTGCTGGACTCGATCCGCCGCGATCCGCCCGGACGACCGGGGTTCTACGACGGCTCGTACGGGATCGCGTACGTCCTCGAAGAGCTCGGTTACCGCGAAGAGGCCACCAAACTCTTGGCGGCGTCGTCGACGCTGGTCGAGCAGACCACCGACCACGGGCTGGAAGGCGGCCTGTCCGGGATCGGGCTCACCCAGCTGCATTTCGCGGTGGCCCGCAAGGACAACGAGTTCGGCAGGCAGGCGCTCGCCACCGCCGTCCGGCTCGCCGAAGCGCTGGAGATCGCCGACCCGCCCGGCGACTTCGGCCGCGCCGGGCTGCTCAACGGCTGGTCCGGTCCGGCGCTGCTGTTCGTGCGGCTGTTCGAACGCACCCGCGAAGAAGGCTGGCTGTCCTTCGCCGACCAGGCGCTGGAGCGGGACATCGAGGAATGCGTCGAGTCCGACGACGGTTCGCTGCAGGTCCGCGACGGCGAGACCCGGACGTTGCCCTACGTGGGGGTCGGCAGCGCCGGGATCCTCATGGTCGCTGAGGAGCTGGCGAAGCACCGTCCGGACGCGAAGGCGTTGAAGAGCCTTCCCGGCCTGCGTGAAGCGTGCCGCGGCGAGTTCGTCATCCACCCCGGGCTGCTGTTCGGCAGGGGCGGGCTGATGACCGCGCTGGCCATGGGCGCCGAACCGGACCAGCGCGTCCGCGACGCCATCGACCTGCATCTTTCCCGGCTGGCCTGGTACGCGGTGCCGTACAAGGGCGGCCTGGCGTTCCCCGGCAACCAGCTGCTGCGGCTGTCGATGGACGTCGTCACCGGCGGCGCGGGCGTCCTGCTCGCCTTGGCCGCCACCCTGGACGGGAAGGCCGCGCTGCCTTTCCTGTCCTCCCGAACTGCCGTCCGATGAGGACGGCGGACCAAGAGGTAACTAGTGAAAGGGAACACCATGGAACTGGTTCTCGACCTGCAGGCCCTGGAAGCCCCCGAGGTTCTCGAAGGTGGCGGCGGTGGCAGCCACGGCGGCGCGAGCAACCTCAGCCTGCTGGCCTCCTGCGCGAACAGCACCGTCAGCCTGCTGACCTGCCACTGAGTCACGGCTGAGCACTGAAGGCGCGGGAGCGGCACAGGCCAAGTGCGCCGCTCCCGCGCCTTCATTTTGCCTTCCGGTTCATCTCGTTGGGATCACGGTGTGAGGAGAGGGATGGCGGGTTCCGCCGATCGGTTGCTGGTCAAGGTGACCGCGCTGGATCGCCCCCGCCTGATCGCGCTGATCCTCAGCGCGCTCGCCGGGACGGCGGCGGGGCTGCTCCTGCCCGGCGCGCTCGCCGCCGCGGTCGACGCCGTGGTCGCCGGACGGCCCAGCCTGCCCGAGGTCTCCTGGCTGATCGTCCTCGGCGTCACCGAGATCGCCGTCGGCCTGATCGGCGGCATCCTCACCGCGCGGATGACCGCGTCCGCGACCGCATGGCTGCGTCGCAAACTCGCCGACCGCTACCTCGCGCTCGGCACCCGATCGACCTTCGCCGACGGCGACGCGATCAGCAGGCTCACCGGTGACTGCACCGGCGCGGGACTGGTCGCCTCCGTCGTCGTCCAGCTCGGGTCGACCACCCTCATCTCCGGCGGAGCCGTCGTCCTGCTCGCGCTGATGGACTGGCGGCTCGCGCTCGTCTTCCTCGGCAGCATCCCGTTCGGGCTGATGCTCGCGCGCACCCATCTGAAGAACACCGCCGACGACGTCCTCACCTATCAAGAGGTGTCCGGCGAGCTCGCGGCGAGGATGGTCGACGCCGTCGCCGGGCTCCGCACGATCGCCGCGTCCGGCACCGCCGACCGCGAAGCCGACCGTGTGCTGCGGCCGCTGCCGAAACTGAGTCTCGCCGGCCGCGGGATGTGGCGGACGCAGGCCCGGATGGTGTGGCGTTCCGGTCTGCTGCTGCCCGCGGTCGAGCTCGCGGTGCTCGCCGCCGCCGGTTTCGGGGTGTTGGAAGGCAGGCTGACCGTCGGCCAGGTCCTCGCGGCGCTCGGCTACGTCGCCCTCGGCATGGGCCTGATCACGCAGATTCCCTTGCTCACCACACTTTCCCGCGCGCGGTCGTGTGCGCGGCGGATCACCGAGGTGCTGGAAGCGCCGGTCCCCGAACCGGGCGACCTCGGCGTCGTCCCCGGGCGGGGCACGCTCGAACTGCGCGGCGTCACCGTCGAGGGCGCGTTGCGCGACGTCGACCTGCTCGTGCGGGGCGGCCGGTTCACCGCGGTCGTCGGGCGGTCCGGTTCGGGGAAGTCCGCGCTGGTCAACGTCCTCGGCGGGCTGCTGACCCCGGACGAGGGGACGGCGACGCTCGACGGCCGTCCGCTGGAGAAGCTGCGGCCGTACGAACTCCGCGCTGTGGTCGGATTCGCCTTCGAACGGCCCGCGCTGCTCGGCGCGACGATCGGCGACGCCGTCGGCTACGGCTCGTGGGCGGGTGAGGCCGCCGTGCGCGCCGCCTGCCGGTCCGCGCAGGTCGACGACCTGATCGTCCGGCTGCCGGGCGGCTACCGGACGCCGCTCAGGGAAACCCCGCTCTCCGGCGGGGAGGCGCAGCGGATCGGGCTGGCGCGCGCGATCGCGCACGCGCCGCGGGTGCTCATCCTCGACGACGCCACCGCCAGCCTCGACACGGTCACCGAAGCCGCCGTCGAGGAGGCGATCGAACGCACGCTGCCCGGCCGGACCCGGGTGGTGGTGACGCATCGCGCGGCCACCGCGTCGCGGGCGGACACGGTGGTGTGGCTGGAAGACGGCCGCGTCCGGGCGGTCGGCGCGCATGACGAACTGTGGCGGACTCCGGCTTATCGCGCGGTCTTCACCGAGGGCGCGCAATGAGCGTCTGGGGGCTCTACCGCTCGGCGCTGGCCGGGCAGTGGCGCGGCGGGCTGGTGCTGCTGGCCTGTTCCGTCCTGGAGAGCGTGCCCGCGTTCTTGTCCGGTCGCCTGGTCGAACTCGCGGTTGACGAGGGGTTTGCCGCGGATCGGCCAGGCACCGGACTGCGTTGGCTCGCGGTCTTCGGGCTGGTCGCCGTGATCGGCGCGTTCGGTTCGCGGCTGGTGTGGCATCAGCTCGGCAAGGTCGTCGAGCCGTTGCGCGACGCGCTGGTGACCGCCGTCGTGCGCGGGGTCCTGCACGATCCGGCGCCGCCGCGGAATCAGCCGGACGCCAGCGGCGTCGCCCGGATCACCCAGCACGTCGAGGTGGTGCGCGACGCCACGGCCGGGCTGCTGGTGCAGGCGCGCGGGATGATCGTGACGACGGTGGCGGCGCTGGCCGGGTTGTTCACCGTCGCCGGTTCGCTCGCGTTGATCGTCGCGATCCCGGTGGTGGTCTCGGTCCTCGTGTTCGCCTGCCTGCTCCCGTCGCTGGCGCGGCGTCAGCGCGCGCTCGCGCTGGCCGACGAGCGGACCGCCGAGGTCGCGGGCGCGTCGTTGTCCGGAATGCGCGACATCGTCGCGTGCGGCGCGGAACCCTTGGCCGCGCTGGAGCTCTACGACGCCATCGACACGCAGGCCAAGGCGGCCGTGCGGGTGGCGCGGTCCGGGGCGGCCCGGACGGTGGTGATCGCGACCGGCGGTTTCGTGCCGCTGCTCCTGGCATTGCTGGTGGCGCCGGGCATGGTCCAGGCCGGGGTGCTCACCGCCGGTGCCGCGCTGGGCGCGCTGGTCTACCTGGCGACGACGATGCAGCCGGCGTTGCGCGGGCTGGCCGCGACCGCGAGCACCGTGGTGCTGCGGCTGATCGTCGCGTTGCGGCGGCTCGCCGAAACCGCCGAGGCCGAGCCGGAGGCCGACGGGACCGCCGAACCCGACGGGACCGCGATCTACGTGCGCGACCTGACCTTCAGCTGGGGCGCGGCGGCGCAACCGGTGGTGCGCGGGCTCGATCTGCACCTGCGGCCCGGCGAGCGGCTCGCGGTGGTGGGGCCGAGCGGGATCGGCAAGTCGACCTTGGCCGGGCTCCTGACCGGCATGCTCGAACCGCAGGCGGGCCGGGTGCTGCTCGGCGGAGTTCCGGTCCGGGAGGTCCCGGCGGCACTGCGGCACCGGATGGTCGCGCTGATCCCGCAGGAGGCGTACGTCTTCGCGGGGACCGTGCGGGACAACGTCGGCTTGTTCGCGCAGACCGCGATGGACGGCGAACTCCTGGCGGCGGTGCGAGCCGTCGGCGCGGAACCGCTGGTCACGCGGCTGGGCGGGCTCGACGGCGAGATCGGGCACGGCACGCTGTCCGCCGGTGAGGCACAGCTGATCGCACTCGCCCGGGTGTACGCGAGCGACGCGACCGTCGTCATCCTCGACGAGGCGACGTCGCATCTCGACCCGCCCGCCGAAGCCCGCGCGGAACGGGCGTTCGCCGAACGGGGCGGGGTGCTGGTGGTGATCGCGCACCGGCTGACGTCGGCGCTGCGCGCGGACCGGGTCCTGGTGATGGACGGCAAGGAAACCGCCCTCGGCACCCATCTCGAACTCATGGACCGGTCCACGCGCTACGCCCAGCTCATGCACGCGTGGTCGCCGCGGCTACCCCAGCCCAGTGCGCAGTTCTTCCAGCGCGCTCCTGAGTAGACCCTCGACGGGGACCGGGCGGCGGGATTCGCGATCGACGAAGACGTGCACGAAGTGGCCTTCCGCGATCACCGTCTCCTTCGAATACATCCCGACCTCGTAGCGGACGCTGGACCGGCCGAGATGGCCCACCCGCAGGCCGACTTCGAGTTCTCCCGGGAACGACACCGAAGCGTGGTACTTGCATTGCGATTCCACGCACAACCCGATGACCTCACCGGTCTCGATGTCGAGTCCGCCGCGTTCGATCAGCCAAGTGTTGATCACGGTGTCCATCACCGAATAGTGGACGACGTTGTTGACGTGTCCGTAGACGTCGTTGTCCTTCCACCGCAACGGAACCGTCTGCCAGTGCGGATACTCGGCGTTCACCACAGCGTCACCGATTCCCGCAGGATGACGGCGAGGTCCGCTTCGGACGCCTCGCGCGGCGCCGTCGCCAGCAGCCGTTGTTGTTTCACCGTGCCGGAAACCAGTGAGTCCACATCGGACTCGGTATAGCCGACGGCGCCGATTCCGTTGGGGATCCCGATCTCCCGCATGATCTGCCCGAGCACCGCGGGCAGGTGATCCCGCAGATCGCCCGGCCATTCGTAATCCGGCGCGAGCAGCCGCGCCACCCGGATGTGCCGTTCGGGCGCGGCGTCGTAGGTGAACCGGAACGCCGCCGGCGCGGTCAGCGAGACGGCCATCCCGTGCGGCACCATCGCTTCGTCGCCCGGATACCCGGACGGATGGAAGTCCCGGACCTGCCCGGCGATCGGATACGCGTTGGCGTGCGGGATGTGCACCCCGGCGTTGCCGAAGCCGAGCCCGGCGAACGTCGCCGCGAGCGCCATCGCTTCGCGCGCCTTCATGTCGGAACCGTCCCGCACGGCCGCGGGCAACGCCCACGACAGCAGCCGCAGCGACTGCTCGGCGAACATGTCGGCCAGCGGATTCGAGCCACAGTAAGGAACCCGGTCCTCCGGCCGCTTCCGGTCGAACTCGGTGTACGGCTTGGCCGTGTAGCTTTCCGCGGCGTGGCAAAGGATGTCCATCCCGCTCGCGGCGGTCACCTCGGGTGGCTGCGAGACCGTCAGCCTCGGGTCGACCACCGCGAGGCTCGGCCGCATCCGGAGATGGCTGATGCCGCTCTTCACCCGCAGTGACAACACGTCCAGCACGCACACCGTGGTGCTCTCGGAGCCCGTCCCGGTGGTGGTCGGCACCGCGACCAGCGGTTTCAGCGGCGAGCTCGGGGCGCGGCCGCCGCCGACCGGCGCGTTGACGTAGTCCATCAGGTCGCCGTCGTTGCTGGTCAACAGGTTCACCGCTTTGGCGGTGTCGATGGCCGACCCGCCACCCACGGCGACGAAGGCGTCCCACTCGCCCTGTCCCCGGGCGAAGTCGACGGCCTTCCGCATGCTGACGTCGGTCGGCTCGACATGTACGCCGTCGAAGACGACGGCTTCGATGCCATAGGTCTCGATGCCTTCGGCGATCCGTTGTGGCCAGCCCGTCGCGGCGACACCCGCGTCGGTCAGGACGAGCACCCGGCGGGCGCCGTACTGGGTGAGGTCGTAGCCGATCTCATCGCTCGACCCGGTGCCGTACTTCAAGGCAGGCGCCCCGTAAGTGAAAACAGTTTCACGTCCGGCGGTGGCTGAGGTCACGTTTTCGTGCTCCCTTGCTCGAACACGTTCCGAATATCGGACATTCCGCCGCTCCGGGGTTGCCGGAATCGGAAGATCGCTTGACGGCACCGATCACCGCCCGCCTAAGCTCTTCTCATTAGATACCAACCGGGAGCGTCCGTCGCCCAGACGGCCGTGCGGATCCTGACCGAGGCGCAGATCCACCGCGTGTACGCGGTGGTGGGTGAGTCCTTCCTGGATCTGCTCGACGCGCTGCAACGCGAGCGCTCGATCACCTTCGTCTCGGCGAGGCACGACTCCGGCGCCGCCTTCATGGCGGAGGCCGAAGGCAAGCTCACCGAGCATCCCGCGGTCCTGCTCGCCGGCCGCGGCCCGAACGCGGCGAACCTCGCGATCGGCGTCTCCACGGCGTACCAGGACGAGAGCCCGATGGTCGTCCTCCTGGAGAACCCGCCGCAGGATCCCGGCCCGACGAGCGAGCTGCCCACCGCGGACCTGACCGCGATGTTCGAGCCGATCTCGAAGTGGACCGGCCGCGCGGAATCCCCCGACGAGGTCCCCGGCCTGCTGGTCGAGGCGCTGACCCGCTGCCGCGAGGGGCGGCCGGGCCCCACCGTCGTCGCCGTCCCCGCCGATTTCTGGGGTGTCCCGTTCGATTCGGCGAAACCGGTCGCCTCCGTGCGGCCGCCCGCCACCGGCGCGCTCGGCCGGACCGCCGAGGCGGTCGCGCAGCTGGTCGACGAGGCCCGCTACCCGGTGGTGATCGTCGGCGGCCGGGCCCGCGCGGCGCGCGACGAGCTGATCGCCGTCGCCGACGAGCTCGCGCTGCCGGTGTACAACGCGTTCCGCCGTCAGGACGCCTTCCCCGAGAACCACGCGCGCTACGCCGGCCATCTCGGCATCGGCATCCCCGCGCGGCAGCTCGACGCGCTCGAGCGCGCGGACCTCGTGCTCGCGCTGGGCACGCAGCTCGACGAGGTCACCACCCAGTCCTTCCGCTACCCGACGCCGTCGCAGACGCTGGTGCTGGTCGGCACGGGGATCGAGCCGGCGCGTCGCGGCGGACTGACCTTCCGGGTCGACTCGGAGGTCGAGCCGTTCCTGCGTGAACTGCGCAATGTCGCTTCGCCTCGGCAGCGGCGCGCATCGGCCGCGAACGCCGCGGTGCACACCTTCATGACGCCGCCCGACACCAGCGGCGCCACCCGGGTCCATCCCGCCGACGTCATCCGCGCGGTGCGCAAACTCGCGCCCGAAGACGCGATCGTGACCAGCGACGCGGGCAACTTCGCCCAGTTCATGCACCGCTACTGGTGTTTCACCGCCCCGCGCAGCCAGCTCGGGCCGAGCAACGCGGCGATGGGGTACGCGGTCCCCGCGGCGGTCGCGGCGAAACTCGCCGAACCGCGCCGCACGGTGATCGCGATGGCGGGCGACGGCGGTGCGCTGATGACCGGGCAAGAGATCGAGACCGCCGTCCGCTACCGGGTGCCGGTGACCGTCCTGGTGTTCCAGAACGGATTGCACGGCCCGCTCGCCGTGCACCAGGCGCGCAAACACGGGCGGCTGTCGGGCGTCACCGTCCCCGTCACCGACTTCGCGTCGTGGGCGCGCGGGCTCGGCGCCGCCGGGTACACCGTGGACGATCGGGAAGAGCTGGAGCCGATCATCGCGAGCGCGCTGGTGCGGCAACGGCCTTGTGTGATCGACATCCGCACGGATCCGGACGTGGTGACGCCGGACATCCGGCTGACGAGCCTGCTGGGCGCGTCGAGGCAGCAACAGGGCGGCCAGTAGGGGCCGCCACGCCGATTACCGGGCGGTACTTTTTCTCAGGGGATACACAGAAACCCTTGTGGTGCCGCCTTCACCTGCCCCAAAGGGTGGGAACGAGATGACGACTCGGCCGACTTTCGGTCGCGGACACCGGATTTTGTCGGTCGGCCGTGGCACAATCGCGGCAACACCGAGAGTCCGATATGGACCGGGGCAATGGCCGGTGGGGTTGTTGGCACGCAGTACGTACCTAGAGCGTTGTGTTGACACTGGGAGAAAACATGGCTGACGAAGCGAAGCCACAGGACAAGTCCGTTTCCGGCGTGGTGCCGGTGCTGTTCAGCGCGGACGCGGAGACCCACGACATCGCCGTCGTGGCCACGAACCGGGAGGCGTTGCGCCGCTCGCCGTTCGGCAACGAGGCGCCGCTGCGCGCGGCCAGCGGGGAATAGCCCGGCCGGTCACCCCTCCTGCCGGAGGGGTACAGTCCTGTCGAGGTGCAGTGCGGCTGCGCACACCCGGGTGATGGCGCTTGTCGGCCTGCGTGAGGTGTGCTTTACTGCACCAGGTCTCGATTTTTGTGTTCGTGTTGGTTCACGCTCGCAGAACTCAGCGGGCGTAGTGTCTCCTCGTGTTTCCGGGGAAGCAAACCGTCTGGTCATGACCCGGGCTGCCGACGTGGCTTCCTGTTTGTTTGTGTTGCATATGGAGATTTTATGACTCAGGGCACTGTGAAGTGGTTCAACTCCGAGAAGGGGTTCGGCTTCATCACTCCCGACAACGGCGGCGGCGACGTCTTCGTGCACTACAGCGAGATCAAGGGCAACGGCTTCCGTACCCTCGAGGAGAACGCCCGCGTGGAGTTCGAGATCGGGCAGGGCGCGAAGGGTCCGCAGGCCACCTCGGTCACCGTGATCTGATCCAGGTTTTCCAAGCAGGGCCGTCATCCCCTCGGGGAGGCGGCCCTGCTGCTTTTCGGGACCGAACCTGACGAAAGTCGAGGCCTCCGCCTGACTTTCGGGCGCTGTCCCGTGTCGCCCGTCCCGGCGACGATGCCGTCATGAACGGTGAAACCGGCCGATGGATCGGCGGAGTGGCCCTGATTCTCGCTCCACTCGCCTGGTTCGCGGGCCTGCTGCTGAGGCATCTGGTGCTCAAGGACTTCACGCCGGAGCAAGTCGCGTGGTTCGACGATCAGCCTTTCGCCGCGCTCGGCCAGCTGGCCGCGTATGCCGCGAATCCCGGCCTGGTGACGGCCGCGTACTCGGTCTTCCTGCTCGGCGCGGTCCTCCTGCTGCCGGCCTTCCTGATGCTGGCGAAGATCGTCGCGGAGAAGGCGCCGGCGTTGGCGGGCTGGGGATTCCTGCTCCTCGCGTTCGGTCTGGTCGCACGGGTCTACTTCGCGGGCGTCGACCTGACGGCCTTCGAGCTCGTCGACAAGCTCGGTCTGGACCAGGCGACGAAGCTCGTGATGGACGACTACGTCGACCTGTCCTACGGGTTGTGGCGGATCCCGGTCACCGCGTCGTTCGGCCAATACGCCGGAGGGCTGCTGCTGGCCATCGGGGCGTTCCGGGCAGGCACCTTCGGCACCGCGCGGGCACTGCTGTTCCTCTGGCCGTGCACCCTCTGGATGGGGGTGCTCAAGGAAAGCGAGTTCCTGAGCGTCGTCACCGCGGTGGCCCTCGGCCTGGCGCTGGTGCCGCTCGGCGTCCGTGTCCTGATGGGCGGGCGGCCCCTTGACCGAAAGCCTCGTGCCCTTTCCTGGTGATGCAACCTCGTGCAACTCTTCCCTTCGTGGCCCGGACGTCGTTTCCTTGTAGGGACTTGGCGCGGCAGCGGAGGACATGTGGGCGAAGCGGTTGCGGGGATCGTGGCGAACCCCGCTTCGGAGCGTGACATCCAGAGCCTGCGTTCGGCACTGAGGGTGGCCGGCGTCGGCCGCGTCATGGTGTGGACCGACGCGGGCAAGATCATCGGCACCGTCCGCCGGATGGTGGACGCGGGTGCGAGCGTGCTCATCTGCCTGGGCAACGAGACCATGATGCGGGCCGCGGCGGCCGCCTGTGGCGACGTCCCGCTGCTGATGCTGCCCGCCGGGGGCGCCGACGAGTCCACCGTCGCCGGGCTCGCCGCGGGGCTGGTGGCCACCCACCAGGTGGACACGGACCTGGTCACGAACCGCGCCACCGTACTCGAAGTCGTCACGAAGGCCCGGCGCGAGATCGCGCTGATCGACGTCAGCGTGTGCTCGGAGAGCCGGTGGGATCCCGCGTCGCTGACCGAGCTGTACTGCACGTTCGCGGTTCCGGACGGGGTCGGGCTGTCGAGTATCCCCGGACGGCTGTGCCCCAGCCCGAAGTCCACTGTGGACGGTGTCGCGGTCTCGCTCGGACCGGTCGACGAGACGCCGTACGTCGTGCAGGCGCCGATCGCGCCCGGCGAGGTGCGGGCGGTGGGCGTACGCGGCTGGAGCGTGCTGGAAGCCGGGGTCCGCGTCGATCTCGCCGCGGGCGGCGGCTCCATCGCGCTGGACGGCCAGCCGCATTTCGTGCTCAAGCCTGGAGAGAGCGCTTTCGTGGAGTTGAAGCCCGACGGGCCGTGGTGCGTCGACGTCCGCGCCGTGATGGCCGAGGCCACCCGGACCGGCCTGCTGCTCGGCCGCAAACCGACGGCGGCCCTTCCCACGCCCCGCCTGGCGGACGCACCCTTCCTCTAGCCCAGGTCACAGAGACCTTCCGCTCCCCGGTGCGCCCGGGCACACTGGCCTGAACAGAGCAGAAGGAGTAGGCCAGGTGCAGCTCGAGGCGGCGCTGCCGGTCGGTGCGGATCCGCGGCGGCACGCGCGTGCCCTCGCCGAAGTGCGCGAGGCCGCGCTCGCCGGGACCACGCTCCCGGGCAGGCCACGTGCGGTGATCGGCGCGTCCTGGCAGCGTATGCGGCGGCTGGGCCTGGACCCGGACCGCGGCTCGCCGACCCCTCCGCTCGCCCCGGAACAGCTGGAAGCCAGGCGTCGGGGCAGCGGTCTCGCGACCATCCTCCCCGCCCTTCGCGGCGGTCTGATCGGCCTCGCCGAGCAGGCCGCGCACATCATGGTCGTCGTCGACGCCGACGGCCGGGTGCTCTGGCGCGACGGCAGCACCGCGGTCCGCCGCCGAGCCGACGGGCTCGGTTTCGTCGAAGGGGCGGACTGGCACGAACCCGCCACGGGCACCAACGCCATCGGGACGGCGCTGGTCGCCAGGCATCCGGTGCAGGTCTACTCGGCCGAGCACTACGTCAGCAACCAGCATGACTGGACCTGCGCAGCCGCGCCACTGCACGATCCGAGGAACGGCAGGCTGCTCGGCGCCGTCGACCTCTCGGGACCGGCCTCCACCGTGCATCCGTCCACCCTCGCCCTGGTCGACGCGGTCGCGAAGCTCGCCGAAGCACATCTGCGCACCACGCATCTCTCGGATCTCGAACGGTTGCGCGGGCTGGCCACGCCCCTGCTCGCCAAGGTGAAGGGGCGGGCGGTCATCACCGACCCGCACGGCTGGATCGCGGCCTCGGCGGGGCTCGTCCCGGTCGGCCGCATCGCGCTGCCGAACGACGCCGCCCCCGGCCGCACCTGGCTGCCGACGTACGGCAACTGCCTGCTGGAGCCGCTGCCCGGCGGCTGGCTCGTCCGGCTCACCGAGGAGGAGGACGCGTCGCCGACCCGGGTCGTGCTCGATCTGAGGTCGTCGCGGGAAAGCATGCTGCGTGTCTCGGGCGCGGCAGGCACCTGGTCGCATCGGCTGAGCCCGCGGCACGCGGAGATGCTGTACGTCCTCGCGCGCCATCGTGCGGGGAGGTCGGCCTCGGAACTGTCGCTCGACCTCTTCGGCGACGCCGGGCGCACCGTCACCGTCCGCGCGGAGATGTCCAGGATGAGGCGGCATTTCGGCGGGTTCCTGCTGGCCAGGCCGTACCGGTTCGACGATGACGTCGAGGTCGTCATCGAGCGGCCCGCCGACGGCGACGTCCTGCCGCATTCCGTCGCGCCCGCCGTCCGGGCTTGAGGTCCATCCCCGCCTCCACCCGCCGGTGGTCCCGCTCCACCGCTGGGCGTGCCTAGCGTCCGTACACGTGAAGCCGAAGTGCTCGGCCTCATCGCGCGCGGGCTGTCCAATCCGGAAATCGCCGCCGAGTTGTTCATCGGCGAGGCGACCGTGAAAAGCCATATCAACCACGCCTTCGCCAAGATCGGTGTGCGCAATCGTGCGGAGGCCGTGCGGTACGGCCTGGAAAAAGGCCTTTGAACCGGCCGGGAGATCACGTGCCGATGACACACGCCGGTGTCACTGGCTGCGCTGATCCCGACTCGGATACCTTCTTTGCGGATAGAGCCAATGGGGAGGATCGGCGATGACGAGCACTGTGACCCGGCCGGGGAGCCCCGCGCCACCCCCCGCGCCGGAAGGCCGCGGCGGGATCGCCGGGCTGCTCGAGCTGCCGGGGAACGGGATCCGCGCGATCGTCCGCTCCGCGGCGACCACGCCGGGCAGGCTGTCGGTGATCGCGATCGGGCTCGTCCTGCTGTCGCTGGTCGCGGGGCTGTTCGGCACGCTGGCGGCGCAGGACAAGAAGGACACGATCAACGGCCTGATCGACCACCGCGAACCGCTGGCCGCCGCCGCGCAACAGGTCTATCGCGCGCTTTCGGACGCCGACGCGACGGCCGCCAGTTCGTTCCTCTCCATCGGCACCGAGCCGCTCCCGATGCGCCAGCGGTACGACCGCGACATCGCGGAGGCCGGCGCGGCGCTGGCGAAGGCGGCGTCGGACTCGTCCGGCGCGGGCAAGGCGGCCGAGCAGATCAACATCCTCGGCCGCGAAATCCCCGTCTACACGGGACTGATCGAGACCGCACGCGTCTACAACCGGCAGGGTTATCCCGTCGGTGCCTCGTATCTGCGCGAGGCGTCGGAACTGATGCGGGCGAAAATCCTTCCCGCCGCACAGGATCTCTACCGGACCGACACCGACCGGCTCGCCGCCGAACAGGACGACGCCACCGGATTCCCTTGGCTGGCAACGGCTTTGCTGCTCGCCCTGCTCGCCGCGCTGATCGTCACCCAGGTGCACCTGACGCGGAAGACCAACCGGTTGCTGAACGTCGGGCTCGTCGTCGCGACCGCTTCGGTGGTCCTCGCCCTGCTGTGGGGCGCGGTCGCGCTGATCGTGCAGAGCACCCTCGTCGGCAGCGGTGAGGAGGACGGCTCGCACCAGGTGGACGTGCTCGTCCGGGCCAGGATCGCGGCGCTGCAGGCGCGAGCCGACGAAACGCTGACCCTCGTCGCCCGCGGCGACGGCGCGGCGTACGAAAAGAACTTCGGTGATCTCGCCGCGCAACTCGGCGGGACGGACGGCCAAGGCGGTCTGCTGGGCGAGGCCCGCGGACTCGCGGCGGGCGGCGCGGCCGCGGAGAAGGTGGACGCGGCCATCCAGGCGGCGTCGGAATGGTTCAAGGCGCACGGCGAGGTGCGGCGGCAGGACAACGACGGCTTCTATCAGGACGCCGTCGCCACGGCCACCCGCGACGACAAGAAGGGCGGCGCGGCCGGGGCGTTCCTGCGGCTCGACGAGAACCTGGTGGCCGCGATCAACGTGGGACGGCAGGAATTCCTCGACGACACCCGCGGCGCCGATCGCGCACTGACCCTGCTCGCGCCGGGGATCGCGGTGCTGGCGGTGCTGGCGGCGGCGGGGTCGGCCTTGGGAATCCGTGAACGGCTGAGGGAGTACCGGTGATGCGGAACGGTCTGCGAACGGCCGTGCTCGGCGCGGTTTTGGTGCTGGCGACGGCTTGTGGCAGCGCGGGGGCGCCGGTCGACCCGGCACCCGTCGGCGACGTCGCGCCGCCGCAGCCCGCGAACGTCGGCGGGGCCGACAACACCGGCGGTGGCGGAACGACCGACACGAGCTGCAACCCCTTGGCCAGCCTGCGGCCGACCAATGGCACGTCGATCACCAGCGGCTCGACGATGGCGAAGATCAAGGAAAAGGGCAAACTCGTCGCGGGCGTCGACCAGACGACGTTCCTGTTCGGCTTCCGCAATCCGACGTCGGGTCAGCTCGAAGGGTTCGACATCGACATGGTCAACGAGATCGCAAAGGCGATCTTCGGCAACGCCGAAGGCCGTGTGCAGTTCCGGGCGATCCCGTCGAAACTGCGGGAAGAAGTGCTCGAGAAGAAGCAGGTCGACATCGTGGTGCGGACCTACAGCATCACCTGCAGCCGGCTGCAGAAGGTCAACTTCTCGACCGCTTATTACCAAGCGGGACAACGGATCCTGGTCGAATCCGGTTCGAAGGTCGGGCAGCTTTCGGACCTCGCCGGGCGGCGGGTGTGCGCGACCAAGACGTCGACCTCGCTGACGAAGATCGCGGCGGATCCGTCGAAGCCGGTGCCGGTGTCGGTGGACAACTGGTCGGACTGCCTGGTGATGCTGCAGCAGAAGCAGGTCGAGGCGGTGTCGACGGACGACGTCATCCTCGCCGGGATGCTCGCGCAGGACCCGACGCTGAAGATCGTGGGGGACCGGTTCACCGAGGAGAACTACGGCATCGGTATCCCGAAGGAGAACGAGGACATGGTGCGGTACGTGAACGCCGTGCTGGAGAACGTCCGCGGCGGCGCGTGGCAGGCGAGCTACGCGAAATGGATCGGGAACAAACTCGAGGGCGGGACGCCGCCGTCGCCGGTGTACAAATGAGAACGGGCCGTTCGGGATTCGCTCCCGAACGGCCCGCTTCGTCTTACGGGGCCTTGTCGCCGATCACCGGCGGCACCGGCTTCATCTCGCCGTCGTAGCCGCCGAACAAGACGTCGGCGTCTTCCTCCTGTAGGTAGTTCGGGGCCTTCTTTTCCTTGTCCTCTTCCTTCTGCCCCTTGCCACCGGGCGCGCCGGCCCCGATCGGTCCGTGCCCGCCGCTCTTGCCCGCCGCGGCCGCGCCACCCCGGGTGACGCGCTCCTCCGGCAGCTTGCCCGACCCGGACCCGCCGCCCTTGCCCGCGAGCTTCTCGGCCTCACCGGCCGAAACCTTGCCGCCCGCGAGCCGCTCGGCGACGTTGCCCGACCCGCCGTTGCGCCCGAACCCGCCGCCACTGGTCAACCGG
The DNA here is from genome assembly GCF_000754115.1 of Amycolatopsis sp. MJM2582. NCBI lineage: Bacteria > Bacillati > Actinomycetota > Actinomycetes > Pseudonocardiales > Pseudonocardiaceae > Amycolatopsis > Amycolatopsis sp. MJM2582. Next base: position 848,708 of record NZ_JPLW01000001.1, on the reverse strand, counting down.
TTCGCCGCACTGCCACCCGGCCCGCTCGTCGTCCGGCCGGGTTTGCCGCGATACTGCTCGCTGCCCAGCCGCCCGAGCCCCGTGGGACCAGGCCCGTTCATCGCCGCCAACCCCGGCCCCGGCCCCGGCCGGAACGACCCCGGCGGCCCGCTGACCGGCTGACCCGGCCCCGGCCCGCCGGTGTGCCCGCCGCCCGTGGTGATCCCGGGCCCCGGCGTCGGCCCGCTCGGACCACCCGGCACTCCCGGCCCTGGACCATTGGTGGGCCCAGGCCCCGGCCCGCCGCTGAAGCCCCTGGGCTCGGTACCCCCGGAAAACCCGGACGCCGTCGTCGACTCACCCATCTCCGGCGGCGGGGCGAAGGTGGGCTGCTTGGAATTGACGTCGTAGAGCGACTGGTCGTAGTTGTGCATCACCTGCGCGGCCTGCTGATGCGCCTGGAACGACTGCTCCTGCTTGGCCGAGATGTTGCCGACCGTGTCCACCGCGCCGGCGAGATTCCCCGTCGCGAGCTGGTTGAGGGCGTTCTTGTACTCGGCGTTGCGGTCGAAGGGGATCTCTTCGGGCATCGAGTTCTTCGCGGACGTGGCCGCGGCGGCGGACTGGGAGAAGCGGTTGGAGGCCAGGTACGCGCCGTCGCCGGCGGTGTCGGCCCACTTGCTGATGTTGGTGAAGAAATCGGTGACCGACTTGGCGCCGTCACCCTGCCAGTGCTCGCCCTCTTTGCCGATCGCGTCGCGGACGGCGTTGCTGAAGTTGTTCAGGGAGTTGCCCTGGTTGTTCCAGAGCTCGCCCTTGCGGTCAATGTCTCCAGCTTCGAGGTTTTCCGTCACCATCCGGTGGAGATCCCCGTGAGCGAAGGCCTCATAACGCTGTTCGGACGGCGCGAGACCGGTGCGGAACTGCTGTCCCTGGCTCAACGATTCCGCCTGCTCGGCGGAGTACTGGCCGGCCTGCTGCTCGGCAGTCAGTCTCGCGGTCAGGGAATTGCCGCCGGGACCGGCGTTGACCTCGTTATAGGTGTCGGAATAGCGCTTCGCCTCGTAGGTTCGCCCAGTGTTACCCAGCGCCGAAAACTTGCTGTTGAAGTCGTCTTGCCCGACATTGACCATGGTCCCTCCCCGTTCCGTAGTCAGTTGCCTTTAGGCAGTTTCGGTTCAGCCGCCTGTGCGATCTCCCGGGAAAGAGCGCAGGCCTCTTCGTTCGTGCCCTCGTTCAGGCCGGTAGAAGCCGTCAACCGGGAGCTCTGGGTGACCGCGATGGCCACAGTGCAGGATTGAGTGCCGGCATCGCCGGGGATCTCGACAGCGTCCCGGCTGCCGATCTTCGTCGGGTTCTTTGTCCCCTGGCCTGCGGACAGCTGATCCAATCCCGCCTCCGCGACGAGATAGAGCCGCGCGGAGCCGTAGCGCCTCTTACGCGTTGCGCAACCGTTGTCGCTCTCGGCTTGCTCCACTGTTGGAGGGTCGAAGCCCTTGGCGGAGGTCGTTGGTTCGAGGAGATCACAGGCTTTGAGGTCGCCGAACACATTGCCTGCAGAGGAGGATGACGAGGTCGAAGTCTTGGCCGGGCTCGGCGCCGGCGTCGCCACCCCGGAGCGCTCAGGTGAACAACCGACTGTCGCCAGAAGCAGTGCGGCAGCCAAGGGCGGCAACGCGATGAAACGTTTCTTGATGAGCATCAAATGTCTCGTCAGTCCTCGTGAAGTTGCTTGAGCTGAGCTGCGTTTTCGGTGTCTTGTTCCCGGTACTTCTTCTTCGCAGTTTCGATGGCCTCTTTGGCGCGATTGAGAACGTCACGTAAGGCGTCCAGCTGTGTCTTGGCGGACAGCTCGTCGCCGTCGGCGACCAGGACGGCATGATCGCCGACTTGCTGGGCGTAGGGGCTGTTTCCCAGCTTTGGCTTCTCGGTCAGCCGCTGAAATTCCGGCTGGTTGAAGGTCCAGTCATCGATGTAGTCATCGATCGCCTTCTTCAGCGCCTCGCCAGCCTCCTCGCTGACAGCGAACCGCCCTTCCTTGGCAGCAGTCACCATCGCGTCGGCCTGCGCCGAGAAGTCACCCAAGATGTCCGAGAAGTTGCCCGGCGGTCCGCCGGTGCCGTCCGTCATGGTCTCTCCCCTGTACCAAGTCCCGGTTACTCGTAGCGCTCGTCAGATCACGATATCAGCGGAAACGGCCCCGAAGGCCGCCTTCCGGCGAGGATCACGCGCTGCCGACGCGGGCGGCTTCGACCAGGTCATGGACCCATCGCGCCAGGTGAGAGCCACTCGTCGGGGTGAACGTGCGGCGGACTTCGCCGTCGGGGAAGCGGTCGGTGGTGAGCATGAAGCGGCCCTGAAGGCTGTCGAACCACTGGACGCTCTTCTGCTGCGGTTTGCCCCGATCGTCGCGCAGTGTGACGCTGATCGTGCCCAGCCGCGCGAGCGGGTGTTCGAAGAAGCGGGCGGCCGCGCCCAGGCGGAGGTTGTTCGGGTCCTCGTCGAACGGGTCGTCCGGTCGTTTGGCCGGGGGGAGAGTGCTGGACGTCGTCACTCGACCGGGGAACGGCGGAAGGGACGGCAGGTAGCCGAGCAGCGTCGCGACGAGCTGTTCGGGGTAGACCGGCTCGAAGAGGATGTCGAAGCCGCGCTGCTGGCTCACGATGCCCAGGCGACTGTTCCACGCACCCCGATAGAGGTATTCGGCGTCCTGCTCGACCTCGTGCGCCTCCATCGTGAGGACGAAATCCCCAGTGGCCCAGAGTCGGAGGGACTGTTCGTAGTCGCGCAGGAGTTCGCGGCCGCGGGCGAAGCCTCGGTCGGCCAGGCCCGCCCAGATCTCTTCGCAGTGCCGCTCGCGTTCGGTGATGGTGGTTCCGACGGTCGGGATCTCGAAGGGCAGCACGAATCTGCCGAGCCCGAGTTCTTCGAGTACGACGTCGAGCTGGGCCATCGACATCGAAAATGACGCAGGCACCGGTCCCTCCCCCTCATCACCTGCTGAATCGGTTCTCTCCCGCACCGTAGCGGGTTCGACCCGGCGCGGGCACGACCCGGCCGCTCACCTCTAGACTTGGGCCGACGTGGTCGCGGGGGATTTCGGGAGGTACCAGTGTCGGAAGAGCCGCGCCGTCCTCGGCACGCAGCGCCGGACGACGCCACGCCGGAGCGTGAGGCGGAGTCCGCGTCCTGGACGCCGCCGGCGCCGGTCCGCTGGGAAACGCCCGAACCGTCCATTTCCGGCAGGCTCGATCTCGCCGAGCCGTCGCGGCCCAAACCGGAGCCCCAGCCGGAGACGGACGCCGAGCGCACGATCTACCACGCGCCCGTCCAGCGTCCGCAGACTCCGCCGCGCGGCCAGCAGCGGCCGATCCCCGGCGCCGAGGACCCGACGCGTCCGCCGGGTGACATGGCCCCGGTGAGCCCGCAGACCCAGGTCGTCCGCCCCGCGTGGCAGGCACCCGCCGACGCGCCGCAGCCGACCAGCGTGCTCGCCTCGCCGGCACCGGAGACGCAGAGCATCATGCCGCCGACGCCGCGCGTCGACAGCGGACCCGGACCGTTGCCGGACCCGGGCACGGAAAGCGTCCTTCCCGAACGCTCCAGCGAAAGCCGGGGAACCGGCACCGGCACCGGATCGGGCAGTCGCGGCACCGGAACCGGGACCGGAACGGGTTCGTTCCCCGGCACCGCGCGCCGGACGTCGTCCCGCACGTCGCGCCGCGGCCGTCTCGGCGCCGGGCTCGTCGACGTCCCGCAGGTGCCGTACCGCGACCCGGCGTCCGCCGTCCTCGAGAACCCGATGGTGTCCGAGGAGAAACGCTTCTGCGGCAGCTGCAGTGCCAAGGTCGGCCGCGGCAAGGACGGCGAACCCGGCTCGCCCGAGGGCAAATGCGAGAAGTGCGGGAACCCGTTCTCCTTCGTCCCGAAGCTGCGGCCGAACGAGATCGTCGGCGGCCAGTACGAGGTGCTCGGCGCGCTCGCGTACGGCGGCCTCGGCTGGATCTACCTCGCGCAGGACCACAACGTCAGCGACCGCTGGGTGGTCCTCAAGGGCCTGATCGACACCGGTGACGCCACCGCGATGGCCGCCGCCGCCAACGAGCAGCGGTTCCTCGCCGAGGTCGAGCACCCCAACATCGTCAAGATCCACAACTTCGTGCAGCACCCGGACGGCGACACCGGCAACTCGGTCGGCTACATCGTCATGGAGTACGTCGGCGGCCAGTCACTGCGCCAGCTCGCGCTCGCGCACCACCGCGAGACGAAACGCCCCGAGCCGCTGCCGATCGGCCAGGTGATCGCCTACGGCCTCGAGATCCTGCCCGCCATGGGCTACCTGCACAGCCAGAACCTGCTGTACTGCGACCTCAAGCCCGACAACGTCATCCAGACGCACGAACAGCTCAAGCTGATCGACCTCGGCGCGGTCCGCCGCATCGACGACTACGAGAGCCCGCTGTTCTTCACCACCGGCTACAGCGCGCCCGAACTGGCGACGCACGGCGCTTCGGTGGCATCGGACCTGTACACGGTCGGCCGCACGCTCGCCGTGCTCAGCTTCGAATTCTCCGGTTACACCAGCAAGTACAAGACGACCCTGCCCGGCCCGGACGTCGTGCCGCTGTTCGCGCTCTTCGGTTCGTACTACCGCTTCCTCAAGCGCGCGACGCACACCGACCCGGACCGCCGGTTCATCGCGGCCGAGGAGATGGCCGACCAGCTGACCGGCGTGCTCCGCGAGATCATGGCGCTGGGCACCGGGAAACAGCGTCCTGGCGCGTCGACCGTCTTCGGGCCGGAGACCCGCACGTTCGGCGTCGACATGGTCGTTCCGGAACACGGCGGGAGCGTGCCGCTGCCCGATCCGGGCGAGGTGGTCGCGGGGCTGCCGATCCCGCAGGTCGACACGGACGACCCGGCGGCCGGTGTGCTGGCGTCGACGGTCGCGCTCGATCCCGCGGGCGCGATCGAGTCGCTGGCCGGGGCACCGCGCGAGTCGATCGAGGTCCGGCTGCGCATCGTCCGCGCCCGGATCGAGCTCGGTGAGCTGGTCGAGGCGCAGCGGCAGTTGCAGGCCGCGCAGTACCTCGCGATCAAGGCCGGTTTCCCGCACGACTGGCGGATCGACTGGTACCGCGGCCTGATCGAGCTCGCGGGCGGACGGTCTCGCGTCGCGCAAGTCGCGTTCGAAGCGGTGTATGACGACCTGCCCGGCGAGATCGCGCCGAAGCTCGCCTTGGCCGTCAGCGCGGAAGGGGTCGGGGACTACTTCGGCGCCGCGCGTTACTACGAGCTGGTGTGGCGAACGGACCGCTCGTACGTCAGCGCCGCCTTCGGGCTCGCTCGCGTGTACCTCGCGCAAGGCGCCAGGGCCAGCGCGATCGAGGTGCTGGAAGCCGTCCCCGCGTCGTCGTCGCATCACGTCGCCGCGCAGGTGGCCGCGATCAAGATCAAGACCAGGATCAACGGCGGCGGCAAGGATCCGGTGATGGTGTCCGAGCGCGATCTCGTCGACGCCTCGACGCGTTTGGAACGCCTGCAGCTCGACGCCGAACGCCGCACGCGTTTGTCGGCGGAGGTCCTCGAAGCGGCGTACGGCTGGCTCAATTCGCAGAACCAGCCGACGCCGGGAGCGAAGGTCCTGGGCTGTGCCTTGGAGGAACGAGACCTGCGGTTCGGGCTCGAGCGCTGCTATCGGACGTTGGCGCGGTTGGCCGGCTCGGTCGACAAACGGGTCGAACTCGTCGACAAGGCGAACGCGATCCGGCCGCGAACCCTCACCTAGCCCCGCATTTCGTCCTCTGAATGCGGTAGTTCGGTGTACGAACCACCGCATCCAGAGGACGAAATGCTCAGGGGTTGATGTCCCACTCGCGGGCGCGCTGGGCCTTTTCGTGCGCGGCGGCGAGCTTCTGCAGCGCTTCGGGATCTCCGTGGGTGCTGAAGTGCTCGAACTCGACCCGCACGAACAACGCCCGCGCGCGCACCGCGACGGGGCCGTCTTCGGCGTCCAGTCGACCGTCGGCGCTCACGTAGATCTTCCGGCCGGCGATGCCGTCCAGTTTCGTGGCGATGTACAGGGTCGAGCCGACCGGAACCGGCCGGAGGAAGTCCGTCTCCAGTTTCCCGGTGACGGCGGGACGACGCAGCAGGTTGCCGACGGTCGCGCCGAGCGCCTCGTCGAAGGCGCAAGCCAGCAGTCCGCCATGGGCGAGGCCGGGCGCACCCTGGTGGGCGGAGGTGACGGTGAACTTGGAGTACACCGTCGTCCCTTCGCCCACCGTCGAGTGCAGGTGGAGCCCGGCCTCGATCTCGTCGCCGCACCCGAAACACTCACCGAAGTGGATGCCGAGGTGGCTGCCCTGCTTGGGGGCTTCCGGGTGGACGGTCGCCGGTTCGACTTCGACCGGCGGCCACGGCTGCGAGATACGGCTCATGGAAAGACGTTAACTCGCCGGTAGCTCCGAAGCGCCGCCGGGAGTGGCCGTTTCCGGTTTCCGGCGCCGCGCGATCCGCGAATTCACGATGCCGCGCAGCGACACCCCGGCCGTTTCGGGCAGCAGCAGGATCGGGATGGCCGCGATCGCCGCCGCGCCCATCAGGTAGTACGCGGGCCACAGGTTGTCGCCGGTCGAGGTCACCAGGCTGCCGATGATGTACGACGCCGTGCCACCGAAGGCCGCGGTCGAAACGCTGTACCCGATGGAGAAACCGCCGTAGCGCTCCTGCGTCGGGAACATCGCCGGCAGCGTGGCGGCCAGCACGGCCAGGATCAGCACCAGCGGCACCGCGATCATCAGCACGCCGAGCGTGAGCTGCCAGCCGTTCTGGTCGTCCGCGGCCGCGCCCATCAGTGAGAACGCCGGGATCGGGAGCACCAGGAAGCTCGCACAACTCGCGATCAGGATGGGTTTTCGCCCGATGCGGTCGGACAGCATGCCGATCGGCACGATCAGGATCAGCATCAGTGCGATGGTCGCCAGGATGATCAGCAACGGCGCGTGCCCGCTGAAGCCGACCACGTCCTTGAGGTAGGTCTCCAGGTACGTGATCACGATGTAGTCGGCGACGTTCAGCATCACCACGATGCCGATGAGGTGCAGGATCGACGTCCAGTGCTTCTTCAGCAGCGCCCTCAGCGGCGACTTCTCGACCTGGTCCTTCTTCTCGATCTCCTGGAACAGCGGAGTGTCCTCCAGCTTGTTCCGCAGGTACAGACCGACGATGCCGAGCGGGCCCGCGATCAGGAACGGCAGGCGCCAGCCCCATTCGCGCATGGCCTCGTCGCCGAGCACCACGGTGAAGATCGTGACGAAGCCCGCGCCCATCGCGAAGCCGACGAGCGTGCCGAATTCCAGCCAGCTGCCCCAGAAACCCCGGCGCCGCGCGGGCGCGTACTCCGCGATGAACGTCGCCGCGCCGCCGTACTCACCGCCCGCCGAGAAGCCTTGGATGGTGCGCAACAGGATCAGCAGGACCGCCGCGGCCGGGCCGATCGTCGCGTAGGACGGCAACAGGCCGATGATGAACGTCGACCCGGACATCAGGATGATCGTCAGCGCGAGAACCTTCTGGCGCCCGATCTTGTCCCCCAGCGGACCGAACACGAAGCTGCCGAACGGCCGGACGATGAACGTGATCGCCAAGACCGCGAAGGTGGCCAGCGCGCCTTCGGAAGTGCTCGACGCGTTGAAGAAGACCTGTCCCAGGATGGCAGGCATGAAGCCGAAAACACCGAAGTCGTACCACTCGATGCAGTTACCCATCGCCGCTCCGGCGACGGCCTTTCTGATCTGCTCAGGTGGGGCTTCCGCCGGTTCCCCTTTTTCCTGATGTGACGCGCTCAGCGCCTCTTCGGCCATGGGTTTGACCTCCCGACCCACCCGTTTACTTACCCATCGTCGAGGGTTTGTTCCCTCGACCGTAGGGGTTCAAACGTGCGGGTTCAGCGTTTTGCAGCGGTCGAGCGAGCGCCGTTCCGCCAATACGGTGACGAACCACCAGGTGAAGCCGATGTCAGAGAATTTCCGATTACTTTGGGTCACACCTCGGGAATCGGACTTTCCGGACGCGAGATCAGCGGGTCGTGGCCGTCGTCGGAGGCTCGCTCGGCTGCTTCGTCGGGGTGGGCGCGCGATGGGGACCGGTCGTCGTCGTACGGCCGGGCGGGAGCGATTTCGGCGTCGAACGCGGCTGATCGGTCATCGGCGCGGAAGAGGGTGGGACCGGCGTTCCGGGAGTGACCTCCGCCCGCGGGGGCGACTCGGCCGGGGCGGGGGAGACCGGTGCCGGGGCGATCGTCGACAGGCCCGGCCCGGCGGGTTGGACCGGCGCGGGCCCCTCACCACCGCGACCGCCGACGGCGATCGCGCCGAACACGATCACCGCGATCGTCGCCAGCGAACTGCCCGCCACGGCCAGCCGCTTGCGTCGTCGCCGGATCCGGCCACCCCGCTCGATGATGTCCGCCGCCCGGATGCCCAGCGGGGGACCGCTCGCGCCGTGCGAAAGCACGCCTCTGATGTCCTCGTCCATCTCCTCACCTCCCATCGTCGTGCGCTCCGCTCAAGGCCAGTTCACTGAAATGCGGACCGAGCCGTTTACGCAGGGTCGCAAGCCCCCGCGCGCCCTGGCTCTTCACGTTCCCGGTGCTGCAGCCCAGCGCCGTGGCCGTCTCTTCGACGCTGAGATCCTCGAAATAGCGCAGGACAAGGACGGCCCGCTGCTTCGGGGCGATGCCGGACAAGGCGTGCCTGACCAGCATCTCCTGTTCCGTGCCGTTGCTTTCGCCCGGGACGTCGGGAAGAGCGTCCGTGAGCTTCTCCCGTTTGCGCCAGACGCGCCGATGCTCGGAGAGGAACGTCCGCAGCACGATCTTGCGCGCGTAGCCGTCGAGCGCGTCGTGCCGGGAGAGCCTCGGCCAAGCCAGGTACAGCTTCAGCAGCGCGGCCTGGGTGATGTCCTCGGCCTGATGCCAGTCGCCGCACAGGAGGTACGCGGTGGCACGCAGGCTGTGCGCGCGCTCGTCGAAGTACCGGGCGAACTCGCCGTCCCACGGCGAGCCCGTCCCGGTCTTCGACGAGCGGCTCGGCGTCACCTAGTTACCGGCTCCTTCGACGATGGCGGGGAGGTGCAGATCCCCGGTCGGCCCGGCGGGAACGGCCTTGGGCACGCGGTGCTCGCCCGGCGCGGCGACGGCGGGGGTCTGCGGGACGCTCCGCGGCGGGGCGGTGGTGGCGCGGGGCGGCTCCGCCGGACGCGTGGTGGTGGGCTCCTTGGCCGGCGGCTGGGGCGCCTGAGTGGCCGTCGGCGACGGCGCGCTCTGATCGGCCGACGCCAGCGACGTGGTCGCGAAGGCGGCGCCGCCCGCCAGCAGCAGCGCGCCGAGAGTGAGAGCGATACGAGTACGCAAGAGTGTCTCCTCGATCCGGGCGCCGCTCATTGACCGCGGCGCCTTACGTCGTTAGACATGCGTCCCGGCCCGAGCAGGGTTGCATCGACTTTCGGAACACGAACGGCCGGAGACCACAGTGGGTCTCCGGCCGCCCGGTTTCATGGAAGTCCCGTCAGCGCAGGGCAGACAAGCCCTGCCACTCCTCCCAGGAGTAGGTCCAGTCGCTGTAGTCGCGCGCCCGGTTGATCTTCTGGGTGCTGCCCTCGATCTCGACCGGGTCCCCGACCAGGGCGCCGTCCATGTACGCCTTGGCGTTCGCCGGCGCCAGGTTCACGCAGCCGTGCGAGATGTTCTTCTTGCCCTGCGCCCAGATCGAAGGCGCGTAGCCGTGGATGAACTCGCCGTTGGTCGAGAACCGCACCGCGGACGGCACGACGATGTTCTCGTAGTCGTAGCGCTCGTTGGTCATCGAGTACGTGTCGTGCTTGGACATCACCACGTGCGTGCCGCTCGGCGTGACACGGCCCGGGTCGGCGTCGAGGCCGTAACTGGCCGGGTAGTCCGCGATCTGCTGCCCGTCGCGGATCACCAGGAGCCGGTGGGTCTGGGTGTTGCCCTTGACGATCTGCGAGCGGCCGATCGTGAAGCTCGCCGAGCGGTCTTCCTTGCCGTACACACCTTCGCCGATTTTGACGCCGTAGATCTTGGCGTTGAACTTCACCGTGGTGCCGGGCTGCCAGTAGGCCTTCGGCCGCCAGTGCACCGAGGTGTCGTCGTGGACCCAGGCCCAGGAACCCTCGGTCTTCGGCGTGGTCTCGACCGACAGCGCCTTCTCGACCGAGGCCTTGTCGGTGACCTTGGTCGGGAACGTCAGCGTGATCGGCATGGCGATGCCGTACGTCTGCCCGTCGAAGACGTTGATATTCGCGCCCACCTGCTTGCGCGGCTTGACCGTGGTGAAGGCCCCGCCGATCTCGACGGGTTTGCCGTCGGTGCCGGTGGCCTTGCCGGACCACGTGTAGGACTTGCCGTAGCCGAGCTGCTCGGTGGTCGACCAGCTCTTCTTGTCCTCGGACGGCTGCCCCGCGACCTGCTTGCCGTCGGGGTTGGTCAGCACGACCTGGTCGAGCGTGCCGTCGGCGACGCTGACCTTGATGGGCTGGCCCGGCGCGACGTCCTGCGCACCCGCGGCGGGCTCGTACGTCAGCTTGGCCGGCGCGGGCGCCTTGCCGCCGGTGTCGCTGCTGATCGGCCCGCCGCCGTCCGGCCCGCTGGCCGACACGGTCGGCTCGCTGCTGCACGCCCCCAGCGTGAGAACGGCCACCAACCCCAGTGCCGCGATCGCCGCCCGGCGGCGCGCGGTTTCCGTGAACCTCAAAGCTTCCCCTTTGCTCCCCTGTACACCGACCATGACGTCCGGACAGCCCCGTAAGTTGATCCCACCGAGAGTGATGCGAGTCACAATCGAGTGGATCGTAGTTCACGATCGGGGCATGGCCGACTTCGGTCCGTGTCCGGCGATGACCTGAGGTCGGCGTGCGGCGACAGGCTAGCGAGGGGGTCCGACAGAAGCGGGATCGGTATACGACGTTCCGGTGACCTTGGTACTTGGGGGTGCCCAGAGTCCGATCACGGGCTTCAAATATGGCCAGATCCCGGTACGCTGCCATCAGGCCGTCGTTTTGCGTGTTCGTGGCTTCACACTCGCGGAACTTCTGACGCGAGCCATGAGCCGGTGACGCGCTCTTCGCTCGACTCGTTGGAACCGCCCGGGACGGTCTGGGTGTCGCTTCGGAGGCACTCGAAGCGGATGTGCAACGAGGAGTACAGCGGTGGCGCAAGGCACTGTGAAGTGGTTCAACGCGGAGAAGGGCTTCGGCTTCATCGCGCAGGATGGCGGCGAGGGCGACGTCTTCGTTCACTACTCGGAGATCGAGGGTCGCGGTTTCCGCACGCTCGAGGAGAACCAGCGAGTGGAGTTCGAGGTCGGTCAGGGTCAGAAGGGCCCGCAGGCCCAGAAGGTCCGCGCGATCTGAGTCCGCCCTTCAGGCGTTGCTCAGACTGATCGGAAAAGCCCCCGGCGATCTCGCCGGGGGCTTTTCCCTTTGCCGCTCAAGCTTCTTCTGATGTGCTGTTCCGTTCCGGGCGAGGAGTCACCGGGGGACGGGCTGCTCCCACGCGTTGGCGTCGAAGCGGAATTCGTCGGTGTGGGCTTCCTCGTGGCGGCGCTGCTGGGCCGAGTTGGCCTGCGACTCCCACGAAAGACGTTCGAGGATCCACTCCTGCGCCAGCGCCTGCGGCGACAGATTGCGCTCGGCCGCGGCGTCCTTGAGCTGTTCGCAGGCGATGAGGTTCATCCGCAGCTGGAAGACCTGCGCTTCGCCGAAACGCTTGCCGGTGCCGGTGCTCTCCGGGTCGTTTTCCGGGGCGAGGGCACGAAGGTAGCTGGTGAGCTCCGTGTCTTCGACGACCGCTTCGGCCTCCTTGGTGGGGGAGTTGCGGTGACGACCGGGGTTGACCGGCTTCAGGTTCGTGCGGCTGCCGCTACGACGGCTGAGGGAAGGAAGGGGCACCGGGCCACGATAACGGTTCGGTCTCGGCAAACCAACCACAGTGAGCCACGACACACCCAATTTCTTGTCTCGAATGGCCCAGCACCGACAGGAAAACCTTTTCTCGTGATCACAAACCGCAACCGGAAGAGGAAAGACCAACGGAACCGGGCCTGGGCTGCCAACCGCCGCCGCAAGGAACCTGGGGTCTGGGGGTGGCCCCCAGAAAACGGAGCGACCCCCGCGCCAGGGGGAGGAACGCGGGGGTCGGAGGGGATCTCCACAGGCGCTGACCGGGGGTGTGTCAGCAAATCGATTGTTGCACGGTTTCCTGAGAAGGGCGAGTGGGCGCGGGCAGAATTCCGGTCAGGCGGCCACCTCTGGTTCGCCTGTGGTTCATGTGGCGCGGGGATGCGCGTGATCGCTCTGCGTTGTGCGGAGCGTGGTGACAGGTTCACTCTCCGGGGGGCTGTGTGTCGCGGCCGGCTCTGGCTAGCCTCGCGGCCAAGCTGTTCGTTGGCCGTCTGGAGGAACCATGGGTGGGTCTGTGGAAGTGCGACAGTTCCTCCTTCGGTACGAAGGTGCCGATGGGGGAAGCTCGACGACGTTGGCCGGTGGTCTGCCGGCACAGCGCACGGGTCAGGGGGATGCCCAGCGGGTGTCCGACGACCAGGTGCGGCGTGCCCGGCTGGCGGTGGCCAACGGGGCGCTGGGCGTCGATGACTGTGTCCAGTTGCTGGACATGCTGGGGTTGACGCTGGACGAGGACGGGCAGGCGCCCGTCCAGCGCTGAGTTCGTTCGTTCACGAGGCCCGGTCGCGCGGGGTGTGCCGCGCGACCGGGCCTTCGTTCGTCCTCGACGGCTTCCCGGCAGTTGTGTAACACTGTTATCAAACAACTGACGGGAAGGTGTGGCGACATGGCCGACGAAGCGGCGATCGTGGTGGCGCGGGAGATCCGGGGTCCGGTGCAGGTGCTGGGCGGGAAGTTCATGACCTCGCCGGAGCTCGCCGAGGTCGAGGCGGAGGCGGGGCTGTCTCCGCGGTCGCTGTACCTCCGAGGCCGGTCCGCGGTGCTGGGCGACCCGCCGCCGAGGGTGGTCTCGGAGCTGTTCGGCATCTTCCCGTCCTGGCTCTTCGAGTTCGCCCTTCCGCCCGCGACGGCGGCGCTCGACGCGGCCTCCGCGGTCCGTGCCTACTCGCGGTCATCGGCGAACTGGGGGCGCGTCAACCTTTCGGGTGCCGACGCCCCTGGCCGTTCGGCGGAGCTGCTGTTCCGTCTCGTGGACGCCGCGGACGCGAGCGGTCTCGCGTTGTTCGCCGGCTGGCAACGCGCCGAACGTCCGGCGGACGACGTCGAGCGGCTGGCGTTCGCGCTCATGGTCTTCCGCGAGTTCCGTGGCGGCATCCACTTCGCGGCCCTTCGCGCGGTGGGCCTGACGGTGCCCGAGGCGGTCGTCGCGGATCCGGAAGGCGGCCGTGGCCGTCTCCTGCGCACCGCGTGGTCCGAGGAGGCCGCCGACGGGCTGATCGCCGCGGCGGAGGCGAAGGGCGATCTGCGGCAGCGGTGGCGGCAGGCGGAAGACCTGACCGATCGGCGCGTGGCCGAACTCCTCGCCGTCACTCTGACGGGCGACGAGCAGGAGGAGCTTCTGCGCCGTCTTGGAGCCCTTCGGGTCGCCTCGCCCTGATATCCTGAACTCGCCGCGTTCTCGCAGGTCCCAGCCCTGTGAACAACTAGAGGACCCCCTGTGCGGGAGCCGAAACAGGGGTGTCCTATAGTTATGTTCGCTCCCGGGGACACCGGAGAGCGCGGGTCGGTCGGTTCGCCGAAACCGAACCGGGCTCCCATCGTCCAGCGGCCTAGGACTCCGCCCTTTCAAGGCGGCAACGCGGGTTCGAATCCCGTTGGGAGTACGCAGTACAGTTACAAAGCAGTATGCAAGGCCCTGTGGCGCAGTTGGTTAGCGCGTCGCCCTGTCACGGCGAAGGTCGCGGGTTCGAGTCCCGTCAGGGTCGCAAGATCGTTCGGCTCCTCGCCGGCGTTCCCGGCCAGGTAGCTCAGTTGGTACGAGCGTCCGCCTGAAAAGCGGAAGGTCGCCGGTTCGACCCCGGCCCTGGCCACCGCTCTCAGAACCGCCTTGATCCAGGTCAAGGCGGTTTTTTCATGTCCGGGGTCGATCTTGAGTCTGTCCACTGTTGACCGTGGTTGACCCGCTTTGGCCGCCGCTTGTCGCACGTATGTTGCACGCCTCGGGGCTGCTGTCGCTCGCTGAGGGCTTCGCGTGCCTGTTCGCCCCGTTTCCCTCGCCCCTGCCATCTCTAGCGCCGGTTCGGTCGCGTCAAGGCACGCTTTCCCGCCTTGATGCGGGCGGGCCGGTGTTAGACGCTGAGAAGCGAGGGACCTCCTGGTGACCACTGCGCGTCGGCTGGGTGGGTCGGGTGATCTCGCCGTGTGGCTCCTGGGTCTCCGTCGTCGTTGGCGGCGCGCTGCGGGTGCTGCCCTGCGGCGGGCTCGCCCGGCGGCGCCTGCCGGAGCGGAGCGGGAGGCCGGCGTCGCCTCCTGGGCGTAGCCCGCCGGACGGGTGGTGACCCACGCGCCGCCAACGGCGGCGCCTTGATCCCATAGAGCTAAGTTCGGCAGTGATTAGAGAGCCCCACCGATGACCCCACCGATGACAGCAGCCGCTGCGCTAGCGCTCGTCGCTATCGCGATTACTCGGCTGTCGAACCGATCGCCCAAGTTCTCCAGTGAGGATCGAAGGAGGTCGAGGTTTAGTGACTCGACGACCGTTGCGTCGTCCTGTAGATCCCGCGTGAACATTCCTGCGGTGTGTCTCGCTTCAGACCTTCGGTCAAGGCGCTTCGTAGATTCCTGCCACTCTCTGATGAGTAGTTCGAGCTGCGATAGGGCGAGCCACGTTCCAGTCAGGTATTCTCTCTGCATCCCCCGTTCGAAGCGGTATTTCCAAGCCTCCCGTGGTCTCTTATGCCAGGCCTTCCGTTTTCTAATGGCTTGCGTGAAGTTGAGCTCTAGTAGCTTCCCCAGGCCTGACCGGGTTGTATTTTCCAGCTCGCGAATTCGCTGTGCGCAATTTTTTGAAATTGCAAAGTCTAAACTGTCTTGGTCGAAAGTCGAAAACAAGCTGGCGGCAACATCGTGGATCTCTGTCCTGCCTTCAACTTTTACGCCAATATACGGAGTGTGGATGCTTGTGTCCTTGAACTCCAGGCTGTGTTCCGTGTTTTCCAGTGCAAGTATTGATAGATCCCTGTGCCAGAACTGAAACGAGCATCCAGGGCTACAGCTTTGGATGTGCGAGCTTAGCTTCGCTCTGGTGACCGCGTGCTCGATCACCTCGATCGCTGCATGCCCGCCAGCTTGGCTCCTGCGCGCTTCGCTATGTGATTCCCAGATTGTCAGTGCTGTTATGCCGTCCCAAACAACGTGGTACTCCTCGGAGGGGAATTTTCGACTGTCTTTGAATGCGGGCTGATTCTTGAAGGGAACCCGAATCTGAAATTCTAGAGGTTCGTTGAACTGAAATATGTTCATTCGGTCGTTGTTGAATAGATCTTCGCTCGTGACGATCTTGGAATTCTTGTGAAAGTGATACTTGCCTGACCATTCAGGTCTAAACTTGTGCGGTAGAACCTTAATTACTCTCACGTCTTTTTCGAGTGCAGATTTCAAGCTGCGTAAGCGCGAAGCGGGAGATCTTTCATCCGACTCGGGAATTTCTAGCATTAAGGTCGCCATGCGCGCGACAAAGTACCGCTTGTTGGTATCGACCACTGTAACGAGGTCTTCGTTGGCGGTCTCGTTCAGAGTGCTGCTATCGTGACTCCCGTTCGAGGATTCTTTCATTGTGCGCCTTCCGAGCCGCATCGTTTGTGTCGTATGAGAGTCGAGGCGAGGGCGGCATCTGTTACTCCTGTGTCGTCGACGTTGTTCAAGTATTACTTGATCATGTAGAAGCTTGTCAGTGCTCCAGCTAACGTCCGACCACTGGGCGGCGGTTTGAGGTCGTCGATAGCGTGGGCGCGTGAGATTGACGATGTGGGCCAGCGAGCTTGCAAGCGAATGTCTCAGTCGACCGCTTCCGCGTCGGCTGACGCATGTCCTGGGGGTCCGCGAGCGGCTATCGCAGACGAAGGATCTGTTCTCGGCTGATGAGGCGGACCTGCTCGCTGCGGCTGGGCTGGTTCACGACATCGGGTATGCGGAGAGACTGGCGGTTACAGGACTGCACGCGTTGGACGGTGCACGGTATCTGCGGGAGGTCGAGGCTCCGGAGCGATTGTGCGCGTTGGTGGCACACCATTCAGCGGCGTACTTGGAGGCAGGCCTGCGGGGCCTGGGCGACGAGCTAGCCGAGTGGGCCGACGAGCGGACGCCGCTCAGGGACGCTCTGTGGTGGGCGGACATGACCACGTCGCCGGATGGTGAAGTCGTCACCTTCGAAGAGCGAGCGGCAGAGATTCAGCAGCGGTACGGACCGGATGACGTTGTGTCGACGTTCATTCAGCTAGCGCGGCCGGAGTTGGCGGGTGCGGTCGAGCGGACAGAAGCCCGGTTGCGGGCTGCGGGCATCGATTATGTGTAGAACGGCTGGTCAGAACCCTCGAAGCCGCGGGCGATCCTGAGCCGGATGGCGGGATGGATATTGAGGCCGTCCAGCCTGGCTGGTTCGACCCACAGAACCTCTTTGCTCTCGTTGCTCGTACGCAGGTCGCCGGACACGGGGCGGGCGCGGAAGCAGAGCGAGAACTCTTGGCGGACCTCGCCGTCGTCGTACTCGATGACGTAGTCGGGGTCGGAGAAGATCCCGATGAAGCCAGTGACGTCGACGGTCAGACCGGTCTCTTCCTCGACCTCGCGGACCACGGCCTGGGCCACCGTCTCGCCGAACTCCTGTCCGCCGCCGGGGATGGCGTAGCGGTCGTTGTCGGTGCGCCGGATCATCAGCAGCCGGCCAGCCTCGTCCAGGATGAACGCGCTGACGGCGACCCGCAGTGAGTTCGCCTCCGGCGCTTTCGGTTCGTGGTAGTGGTCTCGGCGTGCCATAGCTCCTTGCCTACCAGGTCAGCGGCTTGGCGGCAGCCCAGACAGTCTCGAAGCTCTCCATGTATGTCTCGAACATGTCGCCCTTCGGCGTCTGGCGGAGGTGTAGCGCGGGGGCGTGTGCTCCTGGAAGGCCGTACACGTGGGTGTTGATGACCATCTCGTCGTCGAATCGGAACACCGAGTTGTACAGCGTGGTGGTGTGCAGCCGCGCCTCTACGCCGGGTACGCCATCGAGCGGGCGCAGAAACGCCAGCGCGTTGCGGATGCGAGCGGAAACGGTGCGTGCGTCGAGCCGTTCTTCTTCGCTGCGTTTGGTGGCCTCGTCCGCGTCGGGATCGCCGAACAGAAGCCGAATTTTGGCCCCATCACTGGCTTTCTGCTTGATCTGCTTCGCAAACGTCGGTCGTTCAACGAGGAACAAGGCGGCCAGGCAAAGAATGTCGATGCGTTCCCCGCTGTCGTCCAGCAGCCGAGTCCACAGGTCGGCAGGGATCGCGCTCCGGTGCGGGAAGACTTCGACGACTTCCAGGTTGCCGCGCGGTTCCATCGCGGAGCTTGGCGGATTAATGGCTTGGCTCGTCGGCGACGCAGTTGGTTCGGGAACGAACTCGATTCCACCGTCGTGAAACTCGAAGAGTTGTTCGGCTTGCCAGCCGGGAAGCATGGCTTCGAGGATTCGGCAGTGGTCGGCGTAGGGCAGGCCGACGAGTTCGCCGGATAGCCATCGGTAGAACTGGGCTTTGCTGGGGAAGCTGCCCCTGAGGTTCTTGTCGACCTTCTCGGCCACCTTGTCGTACTCGCGGCAGAACGCGCGGTAGCTCTGCAAGTGTCGTCCTCTGAGCAGGACTTTGAGGACGATCGGCCGAGTTTCCTGAGCTGTGGTGTCGGGGCTCATGAGACCAAGCTAGCACGGGAGACGAGACAAGACGAGACAAGGTGAGTGCGAGACGCTGTGAGGCGAGACCGAGACGGTGTCGTGACGGGACACTCATTTGGCCGATTGTTGTAGGTACGCCGGTAAAGGCGTATCCGACAAGCGGGAAGGTTCACTACGACATGGCGATCGAAAAGGGTATCCGATTCAGCGTTGACCACGATGACGCGTTTCCGCAGGGTCTTGTGATGGTGGGCGAAGTGTCGCCGGACAACGAATACCAGTCGCGTGAGGAGAGGGCGCAGGGGCGGCCGACGAGGCAGCGGGTGGACGAGGTGACCGGGAAGCGGCAGTGGAAGTTCATGGCGACCGACCCCGGTGAGACGAAGGCGAAGCGGGCTTCGTTCGAGATCACGTTGCTGGCCGATGTGCAGCCGGTGCCGACGACGGCTGAGGTGATGCCGGGAATGCGCCCGGTGGAGCTGGACGGGCTGACCGCAGAGCCCAGGGTGACCGGGCAGGGTGAGTACAAGTACCTGTCCTACGTGTTCCGCGCTACCGGATTCAAGGCCGTGGGTAGCGGCACGGGCTCGACCTCAGGAGGGAAGGCAGCCCGGTCGACGGCGGGTGAGTCCTCGGCCAAGGCCGCGTGACGGCACTGACTTCTAGAGGGAAGTGGTGTCGTGACGTCGAAAAAGCAGGTGTCCGCGTGGGAGTCGGCGTACCGCGTTTATCGGGACGCGGCGGACGTGGATGCACGGTCGCGGGGCGCGAATCCGGTTGTTGCGCGAGAGATGGCGGCGGCGTCGCGGTTGGTCGCTCAGGCATGGCGAGCGCTGGGCAGTGATCCCGACCTGCCGTGGTGGGTGGTCGCCGCCGTGGGGTCCGCCGCGCAAGCCTTCGAGGACCAGGCACGGCAGTGGGAACGCAAGGCGGGAGGTGACGAGTATGCGGGAGGGGTTCGGCCCAACGTGGGTGATCAGCCCGTGGGACGACGTGACGGTGGAGGAGACTGGTTCGGGTCCGGGGTCGCCCCCGGCGCTGGTGCTGTCGGGCACAGCGGGATCGCTGACGATCCGTCCTCCCGAACATCGGGGCGACTGGCTGAGCCGAGCCGTCTTCCTTCGCCGACTCCGCGATTGCGCGGACGAACTGGCGGCACTGCTCGAAAGCCGCGCACGGACCGGGGCTTGTGATGACGACTCCGGGCAGGAATGAGCCGCAAACACTCAAGGATGCGCACGACGTTGCGGCAGCGACTCGCCCGCTGCCAGGGGCAAGCCTGACGACGTGGCTGAAATGGCGGCAGGCCAACGCCAAAATGTATCGCGCGGTGTCCGATGTGGACCGTTTTCATCATCACGAGATTCGGTACTGGGTCGCGCACGAGGACGGCAAGGCGGAAGAACTGGCCGCGAGGATTCGGGCGGAGAAATCGGATGCCTAGCAGCGTGCAGGAATGGGGAGGCAACGGCGACGGCTCGATGCTGGACGGCAAGACGGCGGCGCAATGGTTGCGGCGGGCACGTCGATTTCGGCGACTGACCCAAGCTCAACTGGCCGCGCGATCCGGCATCAGCCCTCGGCACCTCGGCCAACTGGAGCGGGGCGAACGGTCGTTGACCACGGTGACTATAGCGGTCCGCCTGGCGGATGGCCTAGACCTCGCACGGGAGCACGTGTGGTTGGTCGCGCTTCGGGAGTTCGAACGCAAGGAGCGTGCACAAAAGAACTGATCAGATAGGCGAGAACTGAAGATCGACGATTTTCGCACGTGGGGACGTGCGGCGTATAAACGCGTCCTCACGTGGCTAAAAGTGTCCCTTAAAACGCAGAACCGGCCCTTGGCTACCAACCTGTTCCGGTTCTGCGCCTGTCCACTGGAGCAGTGAACAATGACGAAGATAAATGACGGCACACAGTGCGAGTCAACGGGGGTCACCCGAACGCGCTGTCCGGAATGTAAGAAGTTTGCTCGGCTGCTGCCGGGTGAGGAGAAGTGCGCCCCGTGTCTGGGGATGCTGCCGTTGTCGATCGTGGTTCCCGCTGCTGGTCTGCGGGGTGGTCGGTGATGAATACGCAGGAGGTCATGACCACGCTCGCGGTCGGTGGCGGGCTGGCGGTGGTGTTGTGGGTGCTGGCCAAGGTCGGCCGTGTGCTGGCGAGTGTGTTCGAGGCGCTGGCCGCGTTGGCGGTGCTCGGTGTGGCGTTGTGGGGTCTGCTGCGGGCGGTCGGCTGGATTGTTCGGCAACTCGTCGGGCACTGGCGTACCTGCCTGGCGCTGCTGGGTTTGTGGGCCTGGTGCACGGTGCTGGGCTGGGTGTCCCTCGTCGTCACGGTCGGCGTGCTGGCGGCGGTGCTGCTGGTGTGGTGGCGACTGGACGAGGTCGGCTATGACCTGTGGTGCGGCCGGTGGCTGCGGGCGTGGTGGCTGCGCTGGGCGCTCTACGGGCGGAAGCTGGCGGGTTGGCTGCATGCCTGCGGGCTGACGGTGCGCGATGACGCGATCCCGGTCGACGTGACGGTGAACCTGGTGTCTCGTCGGCGCAAGCGTGAGGCGGTCGCGAAGGCGCGTCAGGCGTCCGGGGTGGCGGTGCCGAAGCTGCTGTCGGTCCGCTCCGGTCCGTCGTGGGATGAGGTTCGGGTCCGGTTGGTCCCTGGGCAGAAGCCGGAAGACTTCGATGAGGTCGCGCGGGAGTTGGCGGTGGCACGGAAGGTCGCGCGGTGTCAGGTGCGGGAGCTTGAGCCGGATGTGGTGTCCATCGACTTCATGCGCCGCGATCTGCTCGACGCGGCGGTGACGTGCCTGCCGGTCCCGGAGATGGTCTCCGTGGACGGCTCGGGAGTGGATCTGCGGGCGGTCTATGCGGGGTCGACCGAGTACGGGACCTCGTGGACGTTGCCTCTGGTCGGTGGTGGGGCGCACACGCTCGTGGCTGGTGCGTCGGGGTCGGGGAAGGGCTCGGTCCTGTGGGCTCCGCTGGTGTCGGCTGCGGCACCGATCCGCGCCGGTCTCATCCGCGTGTCCGGGATCGACCCGAAAGCGGTGGAACTCGCCTACGGTCGCGGGATCTTCGCTCGCTACGGCGTGTCCGGCAAGGAAGCCCTGGACGTCCTCGACGCGCTGATCGAGGAGCTGGAGAACCGGAAGCGCGTCTTCGCCGGGAACACTCGTCAGGTCCCGGTCTCGACGGAGTATCCGGTGGAGCTGCTGGAGTTCGACGAGATCGGCGCTCTGACCCGCTACACCGATCGGAAGACCCGTGACGCGATCGTGGAACGGGTGGCGATCCTGACCACGCAGGGGCGGGCGCTCGGGTTCGCGGTCCGGGGCTATGTCCAGGAACCGACCAAGGAAACGGTTCCGGTGCGGGAGCTGTTCACTCGCCGTATCTGCCTGCGGGTGACCGCGAAGAGTCAGGTCCCGATGGTCCTCGGGGACGGCGCGTACGAGCGTGGGGCGTGGGCGAACCGGATTCCGGAGTCGGCGGCCGGTGTCGGCTACGTCTGGGGCGAGGGCATCCGCGAACCGCTGCGGGTCCGGGCGGGTTGGGTTCCGGACCAGACCATCAAGCATCTGGAGCACTACGTCACCAACGGCGGTGCCTCGGTCATCCACCTGTCAGACCGGCGCGGCGAGAGGGGGACGGCATGACCACGACAGATTCGCAGGTCGGAGCAGGTCCGGCCTCCCCGCCGGCCACGAATGGACGAATCCGCGGTGCCTTGTCGGCGGAGGTCGTGAAGGCCACCGCGGAAAAGCACGGCGTGTGTGTGCGGCCCTTCACGATGGAAATGGGAGACACCGAAACCGGCGAGATCCGCTACGTCCCGGTGCCGTGCGGGTCGACGGTCGAATCCGTGTGCCTTCCTTGTGCTCGCAAGGCAAAGGCGCTTCGTCAGGCGCAGTGCCGTGAGGGCTGGCACATGACCGAGGAACCCGTCATCGAACGGGAAGTGCCGTCGAAGACGCAAACGGAGCTGGTGGCGTTCCGGGCTGATCTGGCGGTGGCCTATCGGGATGCGCTGGCGGTCGGTGACGAGGTCGAGATGGAGGAGCTGCGGGCAGAGGTCGCCTCGGTGGACGAGGAGCTGCGAGCGTCCGGGATGACGGGTCGCCTGCCCGCTCTCGACGTTCCGGAGAAGCGTCCGGTGAAGCGGTCGACCAAGCGGCGGCAGGACGCGCCGAACTTGCCACGCCGCAAGGTCAGCAAGACCACCGTGGGCCGTGAGTTCGCGGGGAAGTTCCGGCCGTCGATGTTCGTCACGCTCACCTGCGACACCTACGGCCCGGTCCGGTCCGACGGTTCGCCGGTGAACCCGTCGACGTATGACTACCGGCGGGCTGCTCGGGACGCGGTGCACTTCTCGGCGCTGGTGGACAGGTGGTGGCAGAACCTGCGGCGCGTGGTCGGCTGGGACGTGCAGTACTTCGCCACCGTGGAACCCCAACGGCGGGCGGCTCCGCACCTGCACACCGCCCTACGCGGCTCCATCTCCCACGAAGTCATCCGGATGGTCACCGAGGCCACCTATCACCAGGTGTGGTGGCCGGAGCATGACGAGATCGTCTACACGGACCGGGAACCGTTGTGGGACATGCGTTCCCGGACGTTCGTGGACCCGGACACTCGGGAAGCGCTGCCGTCGTGGGATGAGGCCGTGGAGGCGGTGGAGGAACCGGCGCATGTGGTCACGTTCGGCCGTCAGGTGCACTCCAAGGGGATCTTGGGCGGTACCGAGGAATCCGGGCGTCACATCGGCTACCTCACCAAGTACCTGACCAAGTCCACCGGCGAGGTGGTCGACGCTGACACCCCGGCCCAGCAGGATCACCACGACCGTCTTCACGCGGAACTGGCGGTGACCCCGTGTTCGCCTCGGTGCGCGGTGTGGCTGCTGTACGGCATCAACCCCAAGGGAGCCAACGGAAAGACCGTTCCCGGTCACTGCAAGGGACGCGCTCATCGTCGAACGACGCTCGGGCTACCGGGGCGGCGGGTGCTGGTGTCGCGGAAGTGGTCGGGCAAGACCGTGACCGATCACAAGGCAGACCGGAAGGGCTTCGTCCTGGACGCGCTGGCCGCTGTCGGCATCACCAAGGAACAACCCGAACCGGACCGGTTCGTCTGGCGCAAGGTCGAACCTGGAGACACCCACTGCCCACCACGGGACCACCTGGTGATGCGCGCCATCTCCGAACGGATCACCTGGAAGGCCGAGTACGACCGGGCGCTACTCGCGGCACAGGGGCCACCCGGTGAAGGTCCGGAAACTTCGGCAACTCGGCAAGCGGCCTAGGAAGGGGGAGACGTGGAGAAGAACTATCTGACAGTCGATGAAGCGGCTGAGTACCTGAACACGGGCGTCCGGTTCGTGCGGCGGCTGATCGCGGAACGGCGGATCGCTTTCCACAAGGTCGGCGTTCACGTTCGGCTGGCGGTCGCTGATCTGGACGCGTTCGTGATGGCGGGACGCGTCGAGCCGGTACGGGTGAGCTGGTCCGCTGGTCGGGCGGTGGCGTGATGGCGAAGAAGCGGAGGCGGTTCGGGTCGGTTCGGAAGCTGCCTTCCGGCCGGTTTCAGGCGTCGTTCCTCGGTCCGAACGGTGTGCGCCAGTACGCGCCGGACACGTTCCGGACCAGGACCGACGCTGATCGATGGCTGGTCGGCGTAGAGGCGGACATCAACAAGGGTGCCTGGCTGGACGACAAGCTAGGACGAGAAACGTTCGGCAACTACGCGGGTGCTTACCTGCGCGACAGTCCGAACATCGGGGACAGGTGGGAGGAGACGTGTCGGCGGAACATGCGCCTTCACATGACTGAGCTGCTGGATCTCCCGTTGATCGCGATCACCCCACCGGTGGTGCGGAGCTGGTACGCCAAGGCCCTGCTCGGGGAGGGCGGGAAGACGTCGATCGGGCAGTCGTACCGCTTCCTCCGTGCCGTGATGAACTCGGCCAAGAGGGACGGGGCGATCGTGATCAACCCCTGCCAGATTCCCGGTGCGGGCTCCGACAAGGCCAAAGAGCGGGGCATCGCCACCCCTGGGCAGATCGTCGACCTTGTCGAGGCGATCACTCCTCGCTACCGGGCGGCTGTGCTGCTGGCGGCCTGGTGCGGCCTTCGTCGCGGTGAGGTCTGCGGCCTGCGGACGGCTGACGTGGACCTCGTGGACGGTGTCGTGTGGGTCCGGAAGAACCGGGTGGAGCTTCTGGAGAGTCCGAAGAAGTACGACAAGGACCCCAAGACGGACGCGGGGCGTCGGCCGGTGTCGGTCCCTCCGCACGTCATGCCGTACCTGCGGGATCACATGAAGGAGTGGGCGGGGCGGGATCGGTTCTTCGTCGGCAGGGACGGGCAGCCGATGCGAGGGAACGCGGTCTATCAGGCGTTCGTCCGGGCGCGGGTGAAGGTCGGCGTGGATGTGAGCTATCACGACCTGCGGCACACGGGCCAGACACTCGCGGCGAGTGCGGGTGCGACGCTGGCTGACCTCAAGAAGCGGCTCGGGCACGCGTCGGCGGCTGCGTCCCTCCGGTATCTCCACGCGGTCGAAGGGCGAGACAAGGAGGTAGCCGACCAACTGAGCAAGCTCGCCGCGCACGGGAACGCTGCCAAGCTGCCCAAGACGATCATCGTGAAGCACTGAGGGCGAACAGTCTCTTGAAGATCAATTCCCGGTGTCGTTTTGGCGACTCGGCAAACACGCTCGATCTTCAGGGCGACTTGGGAGGCATGAAGACGGACGTGCCGTTGTGGGTAGCGCTGCTGGTTCCCGCTGGCGCTTTCCTGGGCATCCTGGTGGGTCAGTGGTTGACTTCCCGCCGGGATGCCCTTGGGCGCCGAGAGCAGCGGAAGCTAGCCAGGACGGAGACCTATACCGAGTTCTACCAGTCCGTGGTCAAACTGGTTGATTGCGTCGAACACGCGCGCCGCGACAAGCTCGCTGCATCTGGGCAGGCTGTCATACGCAAGTACTTCATTCTGAGTATCGCCGCCTCACGGTCTGTGGACTCAGTCGCTGCGGACCTTGCCATCAAGGCGGGGTCGCTGACACCTGATCAGGATCTCTCTGATGCCGAGATAGAGGCTTTAGAGGAGGACCTGTCCGAGATGGCCGCTGTGGTCTTGGAACGGATGAAGGCCGACCTGGATGGCGAACGTCGGGGGTGGGTGTATCCGCTGTGCGGGTGGGTCAGGTATCCCGCTCTGTCGGCTCGCAGGTTGACCCTTCGGGTACAGGACCGGTGGGGAGCTTTCAAGACGGAGCTTCAGAACGAATCCGAGGCACGTCCGGTCGTCGAAGGGTAGAGAAGCACGATGTTGCACGGGGGTTGCACGCGGCACTGGTGCAACCCCCGTGACCTGCGGAAACGTCTGTGCCTGAAAAGCGGAAGGTCGCCGGTTCGACCCCGGCCCTGGCCACCGCTCTCAGAACCGCCTCGATGCACATCGAGGCGGTTTTTTCATGCCTGGGGCCGATTGCACGGCAAAGCGCGGTGGCGTCCGATGTCGCAGGAGCATCGGGCGCCACCGCGCGGTGCGGTGTCCTGGGTGTCCTACTTACCGGTCTGCTGCTTGATCCAGTCGGTGAACGCGGTCACGTCGGTGTAGATGCCCGGCATCTCCGGGCAGCTGGCGGTCTGGCCGCGGCTGGTGGCGCCGACCAGCGTCCACTTGTCGCCGGCCTTCACGACGGCGGGGCCGCCCGAGTCGCCGTAGCAGGCGCTGGCCTTGCCGCCCTGGTTGTCCATGCACAGCTCGCTCTCCGCGTCGTAGGCCCCGGAGCCGGAACAGCCGGAGTCTTCGGCGATCTTGGTGTCGAGCTGCTGGAGGACCACCGGTGCCTCACCACAACCGCGCGTGGGGCAGGTCAGACCCCAGCCGATCTCGCGCACGTCGGTACCCGCCTGCGGCGACTGACCGATCTCGATCGGCGCCGCCTCCGCGGCCTTGGTCAGGTGCACCAGGGCGATGTCGTACGGGCCGGAGCCGTCGTACTTCTCGTGGACCACGAACTTGTCGACCTCGGCGACCTCGCCGCCCTTGGTGTGGTCGGTGGTGTTGATGCGGTACTGCCAGTTCGACGGCTGCTCGCCCTCGACGCAGTGCGCGGCGGTCACCAGCCACTCCGGCGCGATCAGCGACGCGCCGCAGTTGTGGTCACCGCTCTTGGTCTGCATGGACGCCATGAAGGTGTAGGTCTCGGTCGCGTCCACACCACCCACGATCAGCGGCTGAACGCCCGAGGGCGGTTCGGCGGCGGAAGCCGGCATCGCCAACCCGAGTACGGCGGCCGCTCCGGTCAGCAGACCGGCGACGAGGGAACGAGTCCTCATCTGCTTTCTCCTTCCAC
This sequence comes from Amycolatopsis sp. MJM2582, assembly GCF_000754115.1. NCBI lineage: Bacteria > Bacillati > Actinomycetota > Actinomycetes > Pseudonocardiales > Pseudonocardiaceae > Amycolatopsis > Amycolatopsis sp. MJM2582. The sequence continues at coordinate 822,479 of NZ_JPLW01000001.1, read as the reverse complement.
ACCGGTGTGTTTCACCGGTTCACTCCGGAAGGGTGGCCAATCGTCACTCGTTCGTGGAAGTGACGAAAGTCGGTGGCCGTTGCCAGTTACCAGTTGGCCGATCTTGACTTCGAGTTAGGTGGAGGTGTCAATCTCGAGGCATGACAATCACAGCTGAGCAGGTCGACGAATGGACCGTCGGCACCCTCGACCTCGACGCGTACCTCGGCCGGATCGGTCAGAGTCGCGCGACGCCCTCGGCCGCAGCGTTGCGTGAACTGGCAAAGGCGCACATCCTCGCCGTTCCGTTCGAGAACGTCGACGTCGTTTTGGGGCAGCACAAGGGAATCGCGCTCGAAGACGTGATCGGCAAACTCGTCGGCCGTAGTCGTGGCGGCTATTGCTACGAGCACGGAAGCCTTTTCGCCGCGGCCGCCGAGCAACTCGGCTATTCCGTGCGCCGCCTGGTCGCGCGCGTGCAGCCGCAGAAGAACGGCCCGTACACGCATATGACGCTCGCGGTCGAGGCGGACGGCGTGCAGCACCTGGTCGACGTGGGCTTCGGTGCCGGGATGCTGGTGCCGATGCCGCTGGTCGACGGCGCGGTCGTGGATCAGGCCGGCTGGCCGCACCGGCTCGTCGCCGACGGAGACTGGTGGCGCCTGCAGAAGAAGGAAGGCGAAGACTGGACCGACCTGCACGCCTTCACGCTCACGCCGATGCACCGGATCGACTACGAGGTCTACCACCACTACACGTCGACACATCCGCGGTCGCCGTTCACCGGGCAGCTGGTGGTCATGCGGCTGGAGGAAGGGCTCAGCCGCAAACTGGTCGGCGAGGAGTTCATCGTCGAACGTCCGGACGGGACCAAGGAGACCACCAAGATCCCGCCGGAGCGGCTCGACGCGACACTGCGCGAACTGGACGTCGTCCTCACCGAGGACGAGCTCGCGAAACTGCTGAAGATCTACCCGGGCTGAGACCTCAGAGCTCGAATTCGGCGCGCTTGTCCTCGGGGACGAGGTCCTCGTACTCGCGGTGTTTCGCGATGAAGGAACGCACGTACGGGCAGTAGGGCAGGACGGACCTGCCCTGCGCCCGGACGTCGTCGAGCGCGGCGGTCACGAGCTTGCCCGCCAGGCCCTGGCCCGCGAAGTCGTCCGAGATTTCGGTGTGCAGGAACAGGATCGCGTCGGTGCGCGTGCGGGTTTCCAGGAACCCGGCGGTTTTCCCGTCCACGACGATGTCGTAGCGGTCTTCTCCGGCTTTGATCTCGACACTCATCCAGCTGCTCCGAAAAGTTCGTCCGGCGGCGCGGGGCGACCGAGATGGAAGCCCTGCGCCTGGTCACAGTGCAGCTCACGCAGGACCGCGAGCTGCTCTTCGTCTTCGACACCTTCGGCGACGACGATCAGGTCGACGGCGTGCGCCATCGCGATGATGCTCTTGACGATCGCGGCCGCGTCCCGCGATTCCGCGATGCCGATGACGAAGGTGCGATCGATCTTGAGCGTATCCAACGGGAGCCGTTGCAGCTGGGCGAGCGACGAGTAGCCGGTGCCGAAATCGTCGATCGCCAGCGAGACACCGAGATCGCGCAACGACGTCAGGACCTCGGCGGCCGCGGCCTGGTCCCGCATCAGCGCGCTCTCGGTGACCTCGAGGGTCAGCGCGTGCGGCGGCAGGCCGGTCGTCTTCAGCGCGTCCTGCACCCCGGCCACCAGATGCGGATCGTCCAGCTGCCGGGCCGACAGGTTGACCTTGAGGTTCAGGTCGATGCCGAGCTGCTCGCGCCGCCTGGCGATCTCGCGGGTGGTCGTGCGCAGGACGTACTTGCCGATCAGGTTGATGAGGTCGCTTTCCTCGGCCAGCGGGATGAACTCGGCGGGCGAGATCGTGCCGTGCGCGGGATGTTTCCAGCGCAGCAACGCTTCCACGGCGACCATCTCGCCGGATTCGATGTCCACGACCGGCTGATACGCCGTCCAGAGTTCCTCGTTCTGCAGGGCGTCGCGCAGGTCCTGCTCCATGCGCAGCCGCCGCTGCATCCGCTCGCGCAGCTCGACGTCGAAGAACTCGTAACGCGCCCGGCCGAGCGTTTTCGCTTGGTACATCGCGACATCCGCGTCGCGCAGCAGATCTTCGGCGGTCCGGGTGTCGTCGTTGGCCGCGGTGACGATGCCGATACTGGCGTCGATGTGCAGCTGCCTGCCGTTGACGGTGATCGGCTCGGTCAGTGCCTCACGCAGATGTTCCGCCAGTGCCTTGATCTCGTCCGGTTCGGTGATCTCCGCGGTGACGACGACGAATTCGTCGCCGCCGAGCCTGCCGACGAGATCGTTCTCGCCGATGCCCCGGCGCAGACGTTCGCCCGCGATACGGAGCACCTTGTCGCCGACGGAATGCCCGAGGGAATCGTTGATCACCTTGAACTTGTCGAGGTCGATGAACAGCAGCGTGGTCAGCTCGGCACGCCCGGCGCCGGACAGCGCCTCGGCGAGACTGTCCAGCACCAGCGTGCGGTTCGCGAGTTCGGTGAGCGGGTCGTGCGTCGCCTCGTGGGCGAGCCGTTCGCCGATGGCGCGGCGTTCGGTGATGTCGGTGAACGAGGCGACCACCGCCTGGACCGACGGGTCTTCCGGGGTCAGCAGCCGCGAGGTCAGCGAGATCCAGACGTCGTCGCCCGCCGGCCTCCGCAGCCGCAGTACGAGACCGGTCAGCGTGGCCCCGGTGCGCCGGGTCACCACCGATGGCATCCGGGCGGGCGGGATGCGGCCCTGTTCGTCGTACAGCTCCAGCGTCACGCACGGGACACCGATGAGGTCGTCGTGGTCGACGCCGATGATCCGGCACGCCGCGGGGTTGGCCGATTCGATGAGTCCGCCAGGGCCGATCACGACCACGCCTTCGTCGAGCGACGCGACCACCGTGCTGTAGTGCTGTTCTGCCCGTCGGCGGGCCGTTTCGTCGGCGCAGACGAGGACGAAACCGTCGTTCATCTCGGCGGCGGAGATGCGGATGGCCAGTGTCGAACCGTTGCGGTGGCGGTGCGTCGTCCGCATGACGCCGCCCCGGCGCAGCACCGTTTCCGGGTCGAGCGCGGCGCCGACGAGCTCGCTCACCGTGCCGCCGATCGCCTCGCCCGCCGTCCAGCCGTAGACGTTCTCGGCGGCGGGGTTCCAGCTGGTCACCACGCCGCTGCCGTTGGTCGCGATGATCGCGTCGCTGACGTGGCTGATCAGCGCGGCCTGGTAGCGCAGCGTCGCTTCGGCGGCCTTCTGCGCGCTGATGTCGCGCATGATGACCTGGAACGCGGGCCTGCCTTCCCAGGTCGTGCGCACGGAAATGCTCTGGACCAGGTACTTCGTGCCGTCGAGGCGGAGCATGACGGTGTCGGCGGGAACGGTCGACGCACCTTGGCGGTGCAGTGACGCGATCCGGTCCAGGAGGGCCGGAAGCGATTCGTCGGCCACGAAGTCCATGATCGGCCGCCCGATCAGCTCGGCGGTCGAGGACGCGCCGAGCGCGGTGAGGGCCGCTCGGTTGACGTAGGTGACAACGCCGGCTTCGTGGACACAGACCGCGTCGGGGCTGAGTTCGACCAAAAGCCGGTAGCGGTCAGTGAGATCTTCGAGGGCCTGCCGGTTCTCGCGGACGTCGGTCACGTCGGTGGCGATGCCGAGCAGCCCCGACGAGCCGTTGTCGTCGCCGATGGTGCGGGCGCGCAGCCGGACCCAGCGGATCTCGCCTGCCGGGTTCCGGAACGACTGCTCGAGTTCGAACTCGCGCCAAGGCGGGGAGGTGCGGGTGCCGGCGGTCAGCGGGGCCACCAGATCGGCGAGCCTGGACTCGATCTCGGCTTCGGTGAGCGCGCCTCCGCCCAGGAGGTTCTCGAGTCCGGGCAGCCAGGACAGGGTCTCGGCCTCGAAGTCGTACGACCAGATGGCGGCGTGGTCGCCCGCGAGGCCGAGATCGCCGAGCGGCTCGTTTCCGAGCGGCGCGCCTGCCGGACGACCGGAATTCCCGGCCCCGGGCACGGCGAGGGCGTCAGCCTCCATGATCCGTCCGAACCCCCTCTTCCGGTGCTGGCACCGTCGATTACACCACCCGCGGAGGGCGCTGTATACGCGAGCCGAAGGCGGGCCACCGCCGATATGCGCGGGAGCAGATGAATACACGCTGTGTGACTGGCCTACGCTGGCGTGTTCCATCGGGTGAATAATTTTTGGTTAACTTCACCCATTCGGCGGTGAGTTGCGGTAAAACTACTCCTCGCTCGTTCCCGGTGCGAAAGGTTTCAGCTGGTGGATGACGACGATGTTTCGGTCGCCGACCTGCTTATTCGTGAGGGCTGGGACGACCACGAGGAGTCACGGGCAAAGTCACGCTGGAGAGTTATCGCGGTGGTGATCGCCGTGGTCGTCGCCTGCGGTGCGGCCGCCGTTCTCGTCGGGTTCGACGCGGATCCCGAACAGAATGCGGCACCGAACCCGATCAGCGTCATCGAGATGCCGAAGCGGCCTTCGGAAAACAGGGGGGCCGACGCGACTTCGGCCGTTCCGTCCACCGAGACGGTCGAAACCGGGGACGGCGGGACGTCGACGCGGCCCAGCAAGACGACGTCCAGCCGCCGTACGTCGAGTTCGGCCGCGCAGACGTCCGACTCGCCGGACCCGGCCACGCCGACTTCGTCGAACGAGCCCGCGGATCCGCCGCGGACCACCGGGTCCACGGTCGTTCCGCAGCCGCCCAACCCGACTCCGCCGCCGCCCTCGACGACGCCGACCGAAGAGTGCAATCTGTGGCCGAAGTGGCTCTTCTGTTAGGGCGCTTGCAGTAGGTCGGGATCTCGGCGTTTGCCGAGGTGGTTGAACAGCAGGTTGAGGGTGAACGCGACGATCGCGGCGACCGTGATCGGGCTGCCGCAGATGGTCTGCAACCACGGCGGGAAGTGCTGGAAGAAGATCGAATTCCCGAACTGGTTCGTGGCGAAAGCGGGCAGCAGGCCCACCCCGACCGACACCGCGACGATGAAGGTGTTGTGGTTGCCGGAGAACTCCACCTTCTTCAGGTTCTGCACGCCGACCGCGGCGACCATCGCGAACATGACCACCGCGACCGCGCCGATCACCGGCTCCGGCACGGCGGCGACGAAGGCGCCGACCTTCGGCACCAGGCCCATCAGCACGAGCAGGCCGCCCGCCATCGCGACCACCCACCGGCTGCGCACCCCGGTCATCTGCACGAGGCCGACGTTCTGCGCGAAAGCCGTGTCCGGGAACGAGTTCATCGCGCCGCCGAGGATGGCCGAGAGACCATCGGTGGCGAGACCGCGCGCGAGATCGGAGTCCGTCGCCGGCCGGCCGGTGATCTCCCCGACGGCGACCAGGTCCGCGGTGGATTCGGTGTAGGTCACCAGCATCACGACGCACATCGAGAGCACGGCCGCGATCGGGAAGGTCGGCGGGCCGAAATGGAACGGCGACGCCAGGCCGAACCAGTCGGCGTCGGCGATGCCCTTGAAGCTCACCAGTCCCATCGGGATCGCCGCGACCAGGCCGATCAACAGCGCCAGCAGCGGGCCGATCTGGCTCGCGAATCCGCGCAGTACCCGGGTGAACAGGACGATCACCGCGATCACGCCGAACGCCAGCGCGATGTTGGCGGGTTTCGCGTACTCCGGCGATCCGGTGTCGTGGCCGGCGATCAGGCCGACGCCCGGCCCGATGAGCGAGATGCCGATGACCATGAGCAGCGTGCCCGAAACCAGCGGCGGGAAGAACCGGATCATCTTCGCGAAGGGTTTGGCGATGAGCAGGCCGAACACCCCCGACGCGATCATCGCGCCGTAGACGGCCTGCATGCCGTACTGGGACGCGATCATGATCATCGGGTTGACCACGGTGAACGTCGCGCCCGCCACCACCGGCAGCCGGATGCCGAAGATCCGCCCGATCCCGACCGCCTGTATCAGCGTCGCGATACCCGCGACCAGCAGATCCGCGTTGACCAGCAACGCGATCGTCGCCGCGTCCAGTTTCAGCGCGCTGCCCACGACGAGCGGGACGGCCACGGAGCCCGCGTACATGATCGTCATGTGCTGGAGGCCGAGCAAGGTCAGCTTCGGCAGCGGCGGGCGGGCGTCCACCGGGTGGACCTCGGGACGGCTCATGGGCATGACCGTAGCGCGTCCGCCGTGGGCGGATCACGTGTCGAAAGGGCCAGAGCTGTGTTGAATGGAGGTCGGGCACAACGGAAGGAGCGCCGATGGAGACCGTCCTCGTCGTAGGGGCCGGGCAGAGCGGGTTCGGGGTGGCGACCTCGCTGCGGGACAAGGGGTTCGGCGGGCGGGTGGTGCTGATCGGTGACGAACCCGGGCTGCCGTACCAACGGCCTCCGTTGTCGAAGGGCTATCTCGCCGGGACCGCGGGCGACGCCCAGCTGCGTCTGCGGCCCGAAGACTTCTTCGCGGAGAAGAACATCGAGCTGATCCCGGGCCGCGTCGCGTCGGTGGATCGCGACGGGGCGAAGGTGGTGCTCGAAGACGGGAGCGCTCACGAGTACGACCATCTGGTGCTGGCGACAGGATCGGTCAACCGGGTCCTGCCGGCTCCCGGGTCCACTTTGGATGGTGTGTTCACCTTGCGCACCAAGGACGAGGCCGATGTGTTGCGGGCCGCGCTGGAAAGCGCGGAGAACGTGGTCGTGGTCGGGGGCGGGTTCATCGGGCTGGAGTTCGCCGCGCACGCCGGGCGGCCTGTGACGATCGTCGAGGCGCAGGACAGGCTGATGGCCCGCGTCGCGACTCCGGAGGTCTCGGCGTACTTCGCCGCTCTGCACGAAGAGGCCGGCCACACGATCCTGCTCGGCAAGGGGGTCGCCGCGCTGCGCGGCGAGGGCCGGGTGGCCGAGGTCGAATTGAGTGACGGCAGCCTGCTGCCCGCCGATCTGGTGCTGGTCGGGGTCGGGGTCGAGCCGCGGACACGGCTCGCCGAAGGGGCGGGCCTCGCCGTGGCCAACGGTGTCGTCGTCGACGAACACCTGCGCACGAGCGACCCGAAGATCTCGGCGGTCGGGGACTGCGCGAACTTCCCGTGTGTCCAGGCGGGGACGGCCACGCGGCTGGAGTCGGTGCAGAACGCCGTCGACCAGGCGCGGGCGGTGGCCGCCGTCATCGCCGGCGAACCCGCGCCCTACGACAGCCTGCCGTGGTTCTGGACCGACCAGCTCGGCGCGAAACTGCAGATCGCCGGGATCCTGACCGGGGCGGAGAAGACCGTCGTGACCGGGGATCGGGAGGGCGGGAAGTTCTCGGTGCTGTCGTTCCGTGACGGTGTGCTCGCCGGGGTCGAGTCGGTGAACCGGCCGCCGGACCACATCGCCGCGCGCCGCCTGTTCGCCGCGGATCCGGCGCCGCGATTCGAGACGCTGGAGGCCAACGGCTTCGACCTCAAGGCGACCTTCGCGTCAACCCGTGGTTGACGATTGGTGAGCGTCAACCTAGAGTTGACGGCATGACGAATCCAGTCCGGCTCGACGACCTCATCTCCCACATCAAGCAGCAGCATCCCGACGGCGACGTGCTCGGCCAGCTGTCCGACGCGGTCTTCCTCGGCGAGCACCTCGGCGAAGTGGCCGACCATCTGATCGGCCACTTCGTCGACCAGGCGCGGCGTTCCGGCGCGTCCTGGACCGAAATCGGCAAGAACATGGGCGTTTCCAAGCAAGCGGCGCAGAAGCGCTTCGTCGAGTCCAGCGGCTCGTCGCTGGAAGACCTGGTGAAGGTGTTCAGCCGCTACACCGACCGGGCGCGGCACGTCGTCGTCGCGTCGCGGGACGCCGCGGTGTCGGCGAAGAGCCCGCAGATCGAGCCCGTGCACCTGGTCCTCGGGCTGCTCTCCGAACCGGCCGCGCTCGCCGCCGGGGCGATCGTGGCACAGAAGGTGACTCTCGAAGCCGTCCGCGAGGCCGCGGAGGCGAAGCTGCCGGAACCCGCCGCCGAACCGGTGGAAGCGGCGAAGATGGCGTTCGGCGCGCAGGCCAAGAAAGCGCTGGAGCTGACCATGCGGGAGTCGCTGCGGCTCGGGCACAACTACATCGGCACCGAGCACATCCTGCTGGCGTTGTTCGAACTCGGCGACGATTTGCTGACGGGGCTCGGCCTCACGAAGGAGAACACCGAAGCGGTGATCGTGCGGGCGCTGGCGGAGATCGTCGCTGCACGCGGGGAGGGGTGAAAGCGTCCTTCACCGCGTCAGACGCGGTGAAGGACGCTTTCGTTTGTCAGGCGGGGGATTCCGGGCGACCGTCGGCGGCCCAGGCGGTGTGGAACGAACCTTCGCGGTCGACGCGGCGGTACGTGTGGGCGCCGAAGTAGTCCCGCTGGCCCTGCACCAGCGCGGCGGGGAGCCGCTCCGCGCGCAGACCGTCGTAGTAGGCCAGCGCGGTCGAGAAGCCCGGGGTCGGGATGCCCAGCCGCACCGCGGTCGAGATCACCGAACGCCAGGAGTCCTGGGCGTCCTCGACGGCCTTGCGGAAGCCGCCCGAAGTCAGCAGCGTCGGCAGCGCGGGCTCTTCGGCGTACGCGGCCGTGATGTCGTTCAGGAACTTCGCGCGGATGATGCAGCCGCCGCGCCAGATGGACGCGACCTTGCCGAGATCGATGTCCCAGCCGTATTCGGCGCCACCCGCCTGGATCTGGTTGAAGCCTTGGGCGTACGCCACCACCTTCGACGCGTACAACGCCTGCTCGACGTCGTCCGCGAAAGTGTCCAAAGCGGACCCCGTCAGCGGGGCGCGCGAGGGACCGCCGAGACCGCGCGAGGCCTCACGCAGGTTCGACGAACCGGACAGTGAGCGGGCGAAGACGGCTTCGGCGATGCCGCTGATCGGCACGCCGAGGTCCAGTCCGATTTGGACGGTCCAGCGGCCGGTGCCCTTCTGCTCGGCCTGGTCCGCCACGATGTCGACGAACGGCTTGCCGGACGCGGCGTCGGTGTGGGCCAGCACCTGCGAGGTGATCTCGATCAGGTACGAATCGAGCCGCCCCGAGTTCCAGGTGCGGAAGACCTCGGCGATCTCGGCGGGGGAGTAGCCGCCCGCGCCGCGCAGGAGGTCGAACGATTCGGCGATCAGCTGCATGTCGGCGTACTCGATGCCGTTGTGCACCATCTTCACGAAATGCCCGGCGCCGTCCGCGCCCACGTGCGTGCAGCAGGGCTCGCCGTCGACCTTCGCCGAGATGTCCTCGAACAGCGGCCCGAGCGACTCGTACGACTCCTTGGACCCGCCCGGCATGATGCTCGGCCCGTGCAGCGCGCCCTCCTCGCCGCCGGACACACCGGTGCCGACGAAGTGGATGCCCTTCTCACGCAGCGCGGCCTCGCGGCGCCGGGTGTCCGCGAAATGCGCGTTGCCCGCGTCGACGATCACATCGCCCTTCTCGAGGAGCGGGACGAATTCGTCGATCACGGCGTCCGTCGGCGCGCCGGCCTTGACCATGATCACGACCTGGCGCGGACGCTCCAGCGCGTCGACGAAGTCCTGCGCCGAATACGCCGGGATGAAGTCGCCCTCGTCGCCGAACTGCTCGACCAGTTCCTTCGTCCGCTGCTCGGAGCGGTTGTGCAGGGCCACCGTGTGCCCGTGCCTCGCGAGGTTCCTGGCCAGGTTGCGGCCCATGACCGCCAGGCCGGTGACCCCGATGCTCGCCTTCTTGCTCATCCGCACCCTTCCGCTTCGATTCCCGTGCCGAGCCTATCCCCGATGAGGGATACGGCGCCGGGGCGAGAAGGGATCAACCGGGAGTTGTCCACAACCGGGCCCACCTGTGGACAACTCGGCTCGCGCGGTCCGACGCGGCGCTTGCGGCGGTACGCTGGGATCGGGGTCGCCCCCCAGGGACGGGTGGGGGCTGCTTGTGGGGCACTGGGCGGGATTTCGGTGTCTTGAAGGGAGCCTTTGGGACGTTGGATGTCTCGAAGGTGGCCTTCGGGACGTGCGGGGACGCGGGTAGCGGCCGGGCGGGTTGCGAAAGTGGCTTTCGCAACACCCGCCGCAGGAGAGAGCTGGGCTAGTCAGGAGAAGCACCGGATGGGCGCACCGTTGAAGGTGACCATGTCCGCCAGCGCCGCCCCCAGATCGATCGCCCCGCCCCACGCCAAGCCGTCCAGTTCGGCATAAGCCCGGTGCAGGTTCGCCGGAAGCCGTTCCTGTTCGGACAGTGTCTCGTAAGGCCCCAGATCCGCTTCGCGAGCGGCCTGCAGGGGCGTCAGCCCGGCGGCCTTCCCGTGCGACGCGAGTTTCTGCAGGAAAGCCAGGTATCCGTCGACGACGTCGATCGTCTCGGGGCCGCACACCGGGCCGTGGCCCGGCACGATCGTCTCCGGCTCCAGCGAGCGGACCAGCTCCAGCGCCTTCCGCCACCCGGCGGGTGAGCCCATCAGCGCGAACGGGCTGCCGCCGTTGAAGATCAGGTCGCCGGCGAACAGCACCCGCCGCTCCGGCAGCCAGACGAGTACGTCGTTGGTGGTGTGCGCGGCGTGCCCGGGGTGGATCAGCTCCAGCCGGACGTCGCCGGCGTGAACGGTCAGCCGGTCGTCGAACAGCACCTCGGGCGGCCGCAGCTCCAGATGGCCCCAGTCGTTCCCGGTGAACGAGTTCTCGTACGTGTTGATCCCGGTCGCGACCATCACCTCGCGCGTCTTCCGGTGCCCGACGATCGTCGCGCCGGCCGCCAGGTAGTTGCCGTTCGTGTGGTCGCCGTGATGATGCGTGTTGACCACAGTGGTCACCGGCGCCCCGGCGGTCGACTCCGCCGTCGCCAGCAGCGCCCTGGTGCGCCGTTCGGTCGAACAGGTGTCGATCACCACCGTGTGATCGCCCGCGGCGACGAAGCCGCAGTTGTTGATCCACCACGAGCCGTCGGGCTGGACGTACCCGAACACACCATCGGTGACCTGCCTGGCGAAGGGGGATTGGTCCACTCGGTCACTATGCCCGACCACCGTGCCCGAAATGTGACGAGATCGCTCCGCCACCAGGGTGACGTACCAGGTGACTGGTGTTTTCGGCCGTTTCCTGGAACGCTGCGCAATGTCATCATCGAACCCCGCAAGGTGAAGTACCCTGGGTGGGTTCGAGTATTCGCGCGCAGGACGGCGGGCAGCCGCGGTCCTGGTCTATGTGGTCCGGGAGAGCAAGGCGATGGCCAGCACCGTCACCTCGCGCCGGAAGCAGCTCGGGAACGAGCTCCGGCATGCCCGCAACGCCGCGCGGATGACACAGCAGCAGGTCGCCGAAGTGCTCGGCTGCACCCAGGGCAAGGTCAACAAGATCGAGTCCGGTGCCGTCGGGGTCAAACTCGGGGATGTGCGATCGATGCTGAACGCGTTCGGGATCAACGGCGACGAGGCCGACACGTTGATGAACCTGGCCCGCGCCGCGGCCGGGCAGCGCGGCCACTGGTCCGGCTACCGATCCGTGGTTCCGCACTGGTTCCGCACCTTCACCGACCTCGAACCCGCGGCCGCGGAGATCCTCACCTGGCACGGCGAGCGCATCCCCGGCCCGCTGCAGTCCGAGCACTACATGCTCAAGCAGTTCACCGAAGCCGGCGCCACCGACGTCACATCGCTGGTCCGCAACCGCTTGGACCGCAAGGCCGTCTTCGAGCAGCAACAACCGCCGTACTACCGGTTCATCATCAGCGAGGGCGCCTTGCGCCGCGCTCCCGGCGGCTCCGCCCCGGCGGTGATGCTGGACCAGGTCGAACATCTGTTGGCATTGGACAAGCATCCGCGCGTGTACGTGCACGTGCTGCCGTTCGGCGCGCGGCTCGCCGCCGTGCCCAACGACTTCACCATCATGCGTTTCCCGGACCGCACCAGGGATTTCGTCTACATCGAACATTCGGCGGGCGGGTTGTACCTCGACGACGTCAAGGACTTCAACATCTTCGTGGACTCTTGGGACAGATTGCGCGGCGCCGCGCTGGAGCGCCAGGAGACCCGGCAGTTCCTCAAGGAACTCGCCGAGCTGTACAGAACACAGATGCAAGCCTGAGATGGACCCTCGGTTCCTCCCCGAAGGCGTCGATCTCGAGCGGCCCAACGCCGCCCGGATCTACGACTGGGCGCTCGGCGGGACCGCGAACTGGGCGGTGGACCGGGAATTCGGCGAACAGCTGGTCAAGACCTTCCCGCTCATCCGCGCCCTCGCCAGGGCCAACCGCGCCTTCCTCGGCCGCGCGGTGCGGCATTGCGCCGAACACGGCGTGAACCAGTTCCTCGATCTCGGTTCCGGCGTGCCGACGGTCGGCAACGTCCACGAGATCGCCGGTGAGGCCGACGGCGACAGCCGGTGCGTGTACGTCGACAACGAGCCGGTCGCCGTAGCGCACGCCCGCATCCTGCTGGAGAAGAACGGCGACCCCGCCAGGCACGCGGTGATCGGCGGAGATCTGCGCGAGGCGGACGAAGTCTGGGAACACGCCTTCGACACCGGCGTGCTCGACCCGGCGAAACCGGTCGCCCTGCTCACCGTCGCGGTCCTGCATTTCGTGCCGGGCCCCGCGCTCGGCGACGTCATCGCGCGCTACCGGAGGCTCCTGCCCGCCGGTTCCTTCTACGTCCTTTCCCACGTCACGATGTCCGGCGTGGAGGGTGACGAGCTGGCCCAGATCCAGCGCGTCGTGAAGCAGTACGAACAGTCGAGCACGCCCGCGTCCTTCCGCGACAAGGAAGAGATCCTCGGTTTCTTCGGGGATTTCGACCTCGTGGCACCGGGTCTGGTCCCGGTCGGCGCATGGCGGCTGGACGACCCCCGCTCGCCTGCGCTTAACTGCGCCATCGGCGGGGTCGCCCGCAAACCGGTTCCTGACGAGGTGTGACGGAATGACGACGCAGCACGACCCCATCGACCCGGTGGCTCCCGAGGGGGTCGATCTCGAACGCCCCAACGTGGCCAGGGTGTACGACTGGTTCCTCGGCGGTTCGGCCAACTGGGCCGTCGACCGCGAGTTCGGCTCGCAGGTGCTCAAGCAGTTCCCCGAGGTCAAGACGTTCGCCCGCGTCGGCCGCGACTTCCTCGGCCGCGGCGTGGGATACCTGGCCCGCCAAGGGATCACGCAGTTCCTCGACATCGGTTCCGGCGTGCCCACCGTCGGCAACGTCCACCAGATCGCGAGCGCGATCAACCCGGACAGCCGGGTCGTCTACGTCGACATCGAACCGGTCGCCGTCGCGCATTCCCAGCTGCTGCTGGAACGTGAAGGCCTGCTCGGCAGGCACGCGGTGCTGCAGGGCGACGTCCGGGATCCCTCCGACATCTGGAAACGCGCCCTCGAGACCGGGGTGATCGATCCGCGCCAGCCGATCGGGCTGGTCCTGGTCGGCTTGCTGTACTTCCTCGGCCCGGAGGAGCCCGTCCACGAGATGGTCCAGCGCTATCTCGATTTCCTGCCGTCGGGGTCGTACTTCCTGTCCTCGCATCTGACCGAGGACGGCGTCACGCGCAAGGAAGGCGACAACCGGGAGAACGTCCAGGAGCTGTACAAGAAGACCAGCGCGCCGTTCCACCTGCGGTCCCGCGCGGAGTTCACCGCGTTCTTCGACGGGCTGGAGCTGGTCGAGCCGGGTATCGACTGGATGGCCACCTGGCATCTCGACGAGGCGGATTCCCGTGCCAGCGACCGGTTCGCGGACGACCCGACGGTCACCGGAGGACTCGGCGGCTTGGGCCGCAAGCCCTGATTCTCGTCAGGCCCGGCCGGTCAGATGCCCGATCAGGGGCGTCAGTTCGAACTGACCTTCGAGCGGCCGGCCGGTCCTGATCAGGTCCCGGTGCGCGCCCGGCGAATCGACTTCGGAATTCCACGGCGGCTGCTTGCGCAGCGGCGCCTGGATGAGGCTGAACCCGAACCGCCGGCGCAGTTCCAGTCCGATGGTGTGGTGGTGCTTCGCCGAGGCCAGGCGTTCGTCCTCACGGCGGAACAGCAGCGTGGTGAGGCGGACGGCCACGGCGGTCACACCCCCCGGCTCGGACGCGGCAGTCGCGTCTGGTCGGCCGAACCGGCGAGACCGAGGCAACGCTCACAGGGCATCCCCGAACCGACGGGGACCCATTCCAGGTGGTCGTAAGGCATCGCCGCGCCACAGCGGGCGTGCAGGAACTCGGGGTGCGATCCCCCGGAGTGCAAGTCGAAAAGATGCGCGGAGCGGCGGCTTTCGCCCGCCGTCCCGGCCATGAGCCTGCCGACGGCGAGTACCGTCGCCGGCATGGTGTCCTGAATGATCACGCTGATCCTCCCCCACGAGGTCGGCGGTGGGTGGTCATGCGCCGCGGGACCGGTGTCCCCGCTGGTCACCTGCCGTCGATGGCCTGCCGGAACGGTGAAACGCACTGCGAGCGATTCACCAACAACCGAGCCCCGGCCGCTGCGATTAATCCTACTCCTGGAATAATCTTCATGTCGAGGGTGGGCGGAGTTGATCACCCACTTGGCCGTGCGGGATAGTCCCGTTGAGGCAGGGAGAAGCCGGGACCGTGACGGTTCGCGCAGGTCGCGACCCGCACCCCCGACCGACGTTCGGAGGTACGACCAATGGCCGATTATCCATCGGCGGCGGATTACGATCCGACCACGGCCGTGTCGCTGTTCGACGACTCCGCGTGGGAGAAGTCCTTCGCGAGCGAGCCCAACGGGGGGAACTGCGTCGAGGTCAACCTCGCCCGCGAAGGCCTGGTGGGGGTCCGTGACACCAAATTGGCCAATAGTCCCGTCTTCGTCTTCGATTCCGGTGAGTGGAACGCCTTTCTCAAGGCGGTCAAGGCCGGACAGTTCGATTTGAGCCCATGACGAAAGGCTCGCGCGTCCACCGGGACACGCGAGCCATCCGATCTTCGTCACTTCGAGTCACACCGTCGCGGGAAGTCCGTTCCCGCGCAGCCGGGATTTCGTGCGCCGCCAGGCGACGGCGATCAGGACGGCGAGGACGATCAGCGGGATCAGGCTGATCGACCAGCTCACCGCCATCGGCGGCCCCGGCTGTTCGAGCACCGCCAGATCACGGAGTTCTCCCGCGCCCTTGCCCGCGGGCCCGTCGATCTCGAACCGGAACGTCCACGAGCCCTGTGTCTGCAGGGCCCGGATGTCCAGTCCCCACACCTCCAGTTTCCGCGGATGTTTCGCCAGCGGCTGGGGACGGCCCAGCCGCCCGGTCTCCGGATTGAGGAACGCGAGCGTCCCCGACTTCCCGGCGATCCCGTCGTCCGGGATGAACGTGAAGTCCAGTGATTGCATGGCGCGCAACGGCCACGTGCTGAAGCCGACGGTCATCCCGTACGGTCCGACCTGGACCCGTTCGGTGTGGACGATGTTCACCGGTTCGTAGGCGTTCGCCGCGGGCGTGGTCGCGAACAGCAACCCGATCGCCGCCGCCAAAGCCAGCAATGTCTTACGCATGCGCGTTCTCCCCCTTCGCCGGGGCCAGCAGCCTCAGCATCCCGCCGAACCGCCACCCGGCGAAGCCGCCGAGCAGCCCGACCACCGCGCCGGCGGCACCGGTGGCGAACACGACCGCCCACGGCATCCGGTCGGAGCCGTAGACGATCGCGTTCTGGATCGGCATGCTCGCGCCGACGAGCAGTCCGCCGATCACGCCTGCCAGCACCGAAACCCGGCCCGCCGTCCAGCGGCGTGAGAGCAGGTACACCGCTTCGAGTACGGCCGCGATCGGCAGCAGCGCCATCGGCATCATCGAAGGCATCGCGGGAACGCCGTCGATGTAGTCGCGCATCGGCAGGCCGACCGCGCTCGCGTACGCCTCGGCGGCCCACGGCGAGAACCACCAGGTGATCGCCTGGATGACCGCCAGCGCCGCGGCGACCCGGACCGCGCCGCCCGGCCGTCCCCAGAACCCGGCGCCTGCCGAGACCAGCAGCACCGAAAGCAGCGCGATGCCGACGGAGACGACGTCGAGCCCGTCGACGTCGATCTGCTGCAGCCCCAGCACGGTCACCGTGCTGAACGCGATCAGCACACCGAGGCTGCCGACCACACCGACGGTCCCCCAGCGGTGTTCCCGCGCGGCCGCGAACACCATGACCGTGCCGATGATGCTCAGCGTGATCGACAGCAGCAGCCCGATATGCGGCGGCGAGTCGATCACCGCGTCGAAGCCGTACAGGCCGTGCCACCACTGATCCCACAGGCCGTACAACAGGAACATCGCCGCGCCCGTCCCGGTCACCAGGTAGCCGGCCGGTGCGGCGAAGATCTTGCCGAAGACGTTGATCGCGCGGCCGCCGACCCGCGCGTCGACCGGACGTCCCGCCCGGCGCGCGGCCGTGGTCATCAGCACGACCACGAGGCTCGCGAGCCCGGAGATCGCGCTGCCCGAATACAGGAACAGATGCGGCATCGTGAAGAACGTGTCCGGGCCGACGTCGCCGTGCCACTGGATGTCCCAGGTCAGCCCGACCAGTGAGATCACCGACCCGGCCAGCACCGTGGCCGCCGGTACGAGACCGGTGCGTTCACTGCGCGCCACCGGGACGGCCCTCGCCCCTCCCGCGGTGAGATCCATACCCCCGACCTCCCTCTCTTACTTGACCAGCAAAGGAAAAACGTGCTGCGTGGCACCGGACGGCCCGCGCAGTGAAACGGTGATCTCCCATTGCCCCGACATCGGCAGCAGGACGTCGCCGGTGCGGAACCGGCCCGGCCCTTCCGCGATCGCGGGCGACGGCGCGAGCGCGTGCCCCATCTGGGGCATCACGGGTTCGAGCGTGACGACGTCCGGCGTGGCACCGGAGACGGTCAACGCGAAGACATTGCCGCCCTGGTGCGGATCTTCGACCGACATCTGCACCGTGTACGGGCCCTGCGTCGAACGCTGCACCTGCGCCCCGCCGCTGCTCGGCCAAACCAGCCAGGCCACGATCGCCACCGCGAGCACGGCGACCACGGAGATCAGCAGCACCGGTTTTCGTCTGTCCACTGTGGAACTCACTGAGGTGCTCCTTCCGTCGGGACGTCGATCTCCACGGGCACGGTCAGCACCGTGTAGTCGCGTTCGGCCTGCAGCCAGACGCGGTACTTGCCGGGCGCGGCGAAGGTGTAGGTGAACGGGACGTCGGGGCCGTACGCGGCGACCGTTTCATCGGGTTTACCCGGCATCCCCGGCGACTGCGGGATCATCGAGTGCACGTGGGCCCAGGTCGGCGCGGCAGCGGCATCCGCGCCGACCCGGTGGTCGCCGGTGATCGGGCCGACGACGATGAGGTGGCCGAGCATGCCCAGCCAGGGTTGGAGATCGGCCTTCCCGAACCGCGCGGTGATCGTGGTCGGCGTTCCCGGCCGGATCTCGACGTCGACCGGATTCCCTTGTACCACTCGTTTTCCGGCTCCGGTGGGCACGGGTTCGGCGGGGGAGTCCGCTCCGGCCGCGACACCCAGTGTGGTGCGGAGGAGTTGCACGCCGCCGCCTCGCCGGGCGAGTTCCGCGGCGACGGCGTAGGTCCCGGCCTCGGGCGGGGTGAACTTCACCCGGTAGTCGCCGGGTCCGACGCGCACCGGATGCAGATGCCAGAGCCTGCCCGTCGGCGAGATGACGACGAGATGGATCAAAGCGTTGTCGTGCACCAGAAGGTCGTCGACGGGGCGGCCGGTCGAGCCGTCGGCGAGGGCGAGGCGCACCTCGGCGAGCGCGCCGGCTCGCGCGTTCGGTGACCGCACGGCCAGATTCACCGGCGGCCGCGAGAAGTTCACTGTGGACATCTGGGCGTTCGCGTACGGGTCTTGGATGTTGTCGATCGTCGGATCCAGGGCCGTACCGGGTGCGGGCGGCGGCGGAGTGGACGCCGACAGCATCGCGCCGGTGATCGCGACCGCGAGCGCGGCGACCATCCCGCCGGCGGGGATCAGCGCGAGTTGTGGCCGCCGGACGCGCAGCGCGACGACGAGACCGAGCACGAGGAACACGCCCGCGGCGACGAAGCCGCCGAAGGTGGCCTTCTCCCACGGAGGGATGACCCTGGCCGGGACGATGAACGGGATCGACGCGGTGTCCGTCCCGTCGTCCAGGCCGAGCTCCCACGGGCCCGGCTGATCGACCCGCAGCTGTGCCGCATGGGCGCCGGGTTTCCCGTCCAGCCGCACCGTGGTTTCGGAAAACGTGGTCCCGGCGGTGGACGCGCGCAGTTTCAGCGTTCCCGGCGCGCTTCCGGTGTGCGTCACGACGTCGACGTGCAGCGGCCCGGGCGCGATGTCCATCCGCCGCAGGATGACCGTGAGATCCCGGGTGCCGAGCGTCTGCGCGACCTGGACGTCCGCGCCGCTCGACACGCCGTCCGCCCGCGCGGTGCCGGACAGCAGAACGGATGCCAGCGCGCAGAGCACGAGTGCGCGGGCGATGACCATCGGCGCCGTGTGCCGCCCCCTCGGTGAATTCCCCATCCCGGCTGAACTTAACGACGACGGCCCTGGAAAGCGTCACAGCGCCGGGTGAATCGGGGTCCCCCGTACAGGGGACTTCGCCCCTTACTCCGGTGGGGGTCAGCCCCCGAGGAAACGATATGCGCGTGGATGCGCCCGGAACCAGACGTTGAGCCTCCCGATCCGTCGCACGAGCGAAGACCGCAACGTCACCGGCACCAGGCCGCCGAAGAACCGTACCGCGCGACGGAATCGGTCGAATCGGCGCTGGTCACGGTCAGTCCACTGTAGACCCAGGCGGTCTCGCAGTGCGGGTGGCAGCGTGGCGCGGATGACGAACATCTGTCCCCGATGCTGCCACCGTTGAAGCCGGACCCACCGTTTGTCGGGCAGCCATCGCCACGGTTTCTTCACCGTCCGGATCGTTTCGAACAATGTCGAAATCGTTTCGTTCGGGCCGAAACCGTCGATCATGTCCGCGTAATACCGCTCGAATTCGGGCCACGTCGGCGGCAGGTCTTGTTCGCGCAGGCCGAGGAGCCGCCCGACGTCGCACATCTGCGCGTAGTATTCGTCTACTTCGGACGGAGTCATCGGCGTGCCGTAGAACCTTTGTGTGTCAACGGGAACCATGACGAGCGTGGCGTGCACCCAGGCGTACGCGTGCGGGTTCAGCGCGCTGTAGCGGCGGCCGTCGTCGACGCCGGTGAACGACCGGTGCAGCGCGCGCAGCCGGTCCGCCTCGTAGCGCGCGCCCTCCGGGCCACCGTAGATGTAGATGGACAGCGACGCGGCCGTGCGCATCAGCCGGGTCCACGGATCCTCGACGTAGTCGGAATGATCCCGCACCCCGGCCGCGACCACCGGATGCGCGACCTGCAACACCAGCACCTGACCGGCCAGCAGCCCGGCCCGGAAGTCGCCGAAGTACTTCCACGCCGCCGTCCCCTTGACGATCGGCGGACCGGTCATGACGCGCCGCGGACGAGCATCATCAGCGACTGCGCCACTCCGACGCCGTCGTCTCCCGTGGCCAGCCTGCGCAGCTGCAGGCCGGCGATCAGCGCGACGACCGGACCGGTCAGCCGTTCCGGCGACGGCACGCCGAGCGTTTTCAGGATCACCAGCGCGAGTTCGTCGTACGCGGCGAAGCAGCGGGCGGCCGCGTCCTGGAGCCCGGGGTCGCGGGCGGCCTGCAGGTACAGCTCGTGCGCGCCGAGTTCGTCGGTGCCGAACGGCAGCTGCGCGATGACCTGCTCGACCACCGACGCGGCCTGCTCGACACTCAACCCCTGCTCGCGGTACGTGTCGACGAACCCGGTCAGCTTCGTGGTCTCTTCTTCGACGAACAGCAGCATCGCCTCGCGCAGCAAGGCGGTCTGACTGGGGAAGTGGTAGGTCAGCGTGCCGAGCGAGACACCGGCCGCGGTCGCGATCCGGCGGTTGGTCAGCCCGCCGACACCCTGCTCCCCGACCACCTTGAGGGCGGCGTGGAGGATGGCCTCGCGGGTGTTCACCAAGCGGTCTCGGGTTTGCGGTCCTGCCACCGTTCGACCTCTTCCAGTTGCGCGGCCAGCGAGATGAGCCGTTCCTCGGCGTGCGAGGGGCCGAGCAGCTGACCGCCGAGCGGCAGGCCTTCCGGGCTCAGCCCGGCGGGGACGTTGACCCCCGGCCAGCCCAGCACGTTCCACGGCCAAGCGTAGGGGCACGCGGCGATCATGGCCTGGTCGGTCTGCCAGCCGGACAGCCGGTCGAAGCTGCCGATCCGCGGAGGCGGGGTGGCGGTGGTGGGCGTGAGCACGACGTCCACCCGCCCGAACACCGAGCCGATCTGCCGTTGCAGCAACGGTTCCGTGGCGCGGGCGAGCCGCAGCGCCGGACCGGCCAGTGCCGAACCCTGCCGTGCGTTGGCGCGCGTGCGCGGGTCGAGCCGCGCCTGGTCCGGGACGCGACGGGACCAGTCACGCACGCCGACGAGCGAACGTGGCAGGAAGGTGAGGCCGATCAGCCGGTAGTCGGGTTCGATCTCGACGATCTCGTGACCGAGTTCGGCGAACCGCTCCGCGAGCCGGACGACGGCCGCGTGCGCCTGCGGATCGAGTTTGGTCTTCGTCGCGGTGAACGGGATCCGCGTGGACAGCCCGATCCGCATCCGGCCCGGTTCGCGGCGGGCGGCCGCCTGGAACGCGGTGCCGGTGCCGGCGGCGACGTCCAGCAGGAGGGCCGCGTCGGCGACGGTGCGCGCGAGCGGGCCGACCACGGTCAGGCCGTGGAAGAGTTCGCGTTCGGTCGGGACGCGGCCGCGCTGCGGTTTGATGCCGACCAGATCGGTCCACGCGGCCGGGATCCGGATCGACCCCGCCCCGTCGGAACCCAGCGCGGCGGCGATCACCCCCGACGCGATGGCCGCCGCCGCGCCGCCCGAGGAACCGCCCGGCGTGCGCTCGGTGTCCCACGGATTGCGGGTCGCGCCGAACGCGGGGCCTTCGGTGAACGGCCATTGGCCGAGTTCCGGGGTGTTGGTCTTGCCGATGAGCACCGCGCCCGCCTCGCGGAGCGCGGCGACGGGCGGGGAATCCGTTGTCGCGACGGAGAAATCGCCCTCGCAACCGAACGCCGTCGGCAGTCCCGTGACGTCGAGGTCGTCCTTGATCGCGGTCGGGACGCCGAGCAGGGGAGCGGATTCACCGGCAGCGAGCCGTCGATCGGCTTCCTCGGCCTCGCGAAGGGCTTCCTCGGCGCGAAGGCATTTGAAGGCGTTGAGAACGGGCTGGCTGGCTTCGGCCTTTTCGAGCGCTTGCCGGGTGAGTTCGACGGACGTGACGGCGCCGCTGGCGAGCATCGACGCCTGTTCGGCGAGGCCGGTGAACGCGAGGTCGGCCTTCGAGGTGGTCATGGGTTCCCCCTGCAGGTTCTCGTTCGTTCAAACGAACGATACCACCGGGTAGTCTCGGTGTGGTTACGTGAAGTTCATGAACCTCGATCGCTTCCCCCGCGTCGACCTCGGCGGCTATCCGACGCCGCTGCATCCCGCACCCCGGCTGGGCGAGGCCCTGGGCCTGCCGAATCTGCTGCTCAAACGGGATGACGTGCATCCGCTCGGCGTCGGCGGCAACAAGCTGCGCAAACTCGAGTTCCTGCTCGGCGCGGCGGTCGAGAACGGCGCCGACACGGTGATCACCTTCGGCGCGCTACAGACCAACCACGGCCGCCAGACGGCCGCTGCCTGCGCGAAGCTCGGGTTGCGGTGCGAGCTCGTGCTGACGGCGAAGGTGCCTCGCGACGGTGACGCGTACGAAAAGTCCGGCAACGTCTCCCTCGACCATCTCTTCGGCGCGAACGTGCACATCTGCCGCGACGGCGAGGAGACCGGAAGGACCTACGACCGGCTGATCACCGAGGCCGCGGCCGAGGGGCGTCAGGTGGCGACGTTCCCGGTCGGCGGCTCCGACGGGGTCGGCGCACTCGGTTACGTCGCGGCCGCGCGGGAGATCGCCGGGCAGCTCGCCGAGCTGGGGATCACCAAGGCGAGGCTGGTCGCGCCGCACGCCAGCGGCGGGACCTCCGCGGGGCTCGTCGTCGGGACCGCGGACCTCGACTGGCTGACCCTGGACATCGCCTGCGTCAGCCATCCGGTCGACGAAGCCCTCGACAACCTGGCCGATCTCACCATCGCCGCCGCTGCGCTGCTCGGCACCGAGCCGCCGTCACTCGACGGTCTGCGCGTCGACGACCGCACGATCGGCCCCGGCTACGGGATCCCGACCGGCGAGACGTGGGACGCGGTGCGGCTTTTCGGCCGCACGGAAGGAATCGCGCTCGATCCCGTGTACACCGGCAAAGTGGGTGCCGCGCTGATCCGCTGGGCCGCCGAAGGCCATTTCGCGCCCGACGAGCACGTTGTCTTCCTGCACACGGGCGGGCTGCCCGGTCTCTACGGGTACGCCCCGGAATTCGCCGACGCGGTGCGCCGCTGACGCGACCTTCAGCATCCCGGCGATCAGGATCACGTGTGCCACCAAGGAAACCCGCTGCATGACCCCGACCGGTGCGATATCGGTCAGCGTCTTGAAGAACGGGATGCCGGCCAGGCGCACGAAGATGAAGCTGAGCCCGAAGACGACGAGACCGGCCGCGCTGCCCCAGGCCAGGCGCCCGATGAGCCTGGCCGCCGGGGTGCCGCGCAGGTTGTCGCGCAAGGTGAAGCCGGCGGCGGGCAGGCTGAGGAACGCGATGAGGCACGCGTACAGGTGGATCTCGCCACTGACCGGATCCGGGAATTCGGGGTAGCTCGCCGGGAAGATCGCGGCCGCCGCCAGCCCGAGCGACCACAGTACGAACAGCAGTTTCGTGGTGCGGCTGAGCGGGATCCCGGCCGCGGCCAGCGCGCCGAGCGCGGTGAGCGAGCCGATCGACAGGGAGAGCACGCTGGCGCCGAGCATGCCGGTGCCGCGGTCGACGTAGGCGTAGCTGGACAGCGTGTCGAACACCGGATCGCGTGAACTGATCAGATGTAGCACGACCATGGTGAACAGTGCCCAGCCGATGGCCGCGCCCGACGCGATCAGCCAGGGTCTCGTCCGCGATCTCTCCCCAGGGAACGTCATGCGTCCAGCCTGCTCGCGCGGACGCGGCTTTCCGATCCGGGAAGCCCCCGGTTTTACCCTGGGGCTACCCCGAAGTCGACCAGTACCAGTAGCTGGTCATCGTGCCTTTTCGCGCGGGGCCAGCGCTCGCCGTCGGGGTCCTGTTTCTCCGCCGTGCGCACCGCGTCGAGGACGGCGTCGGGGCCACGCTCCCGGCTGATGGTGAGCACTTCCGGCCAGTCGAACAGGCCGTACTCGTCGACGCCGATCGCGACGCCGTCGGTCGCCAGCAGCAGGGCGTCGACCTCCGAACGCGGCCAACTGCGGCGGACGGCCTCGGCGGCGGCCTTGGGGTCCGCTTCGGCGACCCAGAAGCCGTCCGGAGCGTTGCGTTTCGCGCGGACGTCGGCGCCGGTGCGGAGCTGGCCGCTTTCGCGCAGCGAGACGAGCCTGTCGTCGGTGAGCGGGTCGGCGCCGGAAGGACCGAAGGCGACGATGGGGCTGTCGGCGAGCACCAGCCCGTCGACGGTGTCGTCCGTCCAGCGCGCGATCGCGACCGTGCTCGACGGCGAGCGTCCCGGTTCGAGGCCC
Organism: Amycolatopsis sp. MJM2582; assembly: GCF_000754115.1. Taxonomy (NCBI): domain Bacteria; kingdom Bacillati; phylum Actinomycetota; class Actinomycetes; order Pseudonocardiales; family Pseudonocardiaceae; genus Amycolatopsis; species Amycolatopsis sp. MJM2582. Next base: position 798,884 of record NZ_JPLW01000001.1, on the reverse strand, counting down.
TCGCGGCGGGCGACGTCGGCGATCGACTCGGCCAGCAGGACCGCGAGATCGGCCTGGGGTTCCGCGGTCAGCGCCCGCGACAGACTGTGCACGAGCAGGCTCGCGTACCAGCCGCCGGACGGCAGATCCGGCCTCGGCGCCGTCGCCCCGTCGAGCACCACCACGGCGTTGCCGAGGACGGCGACGTGGTCTTCGGTCGGGCGCGTCGATCCGTCCGCGCCTACTCCGTCCCTTTCCGCCACTGAGATTTCGGCCATGTCCCCGACCCTAACTGTCAACCGAGGTTGACACCTGCGAGATGTCAACGTAGGTTGACGTCATGACCGAAGCGACAGATCTGGCCGCGCGAGCCGGCGACCGCGATCCCCGGGTGGGATTGCGCGCCGTCGCCGCCTTGCGCCGGCTGTTGGAACAACTCGAGGCCGTGCAGGTCCGCAGCGCGCGGGTGCACGGCTGGTCCTGGCAGGAGATCGCGGCCGAGCTGGGGGTCAGCAGGCAAGCGGTGCACAAGAAGTACGGGAGGCACTGATGTTCGAACGTTTCACGCCCGAACTGCGCGAGGTCGTCGTCGGCGCCCAGCGGGTGGCGTCGGACGAGACGTCCGCGAACGTCGACGCGCTGCACCTGCTGACGTCGCTGGCCAGGGGTACCGGCGTGCTGACCGCGCTGGGCTGCCCGGCGGACGAACTGGCCGACGACCTCCGGCGCGTCCGCCGCCGGGGCGGGATCAGCGACGCCGATGTCGAAGCGCTGAGCGGGTTCGGCATCGACGTCGAGCACATCGTCGAGCGGGTCGAGCAGACCCACGGCCCGGGAGCGCTGACCGGTGGACAGCGCTCGGGACGCGGTCACCGGCCGTTCACACCCGACGCGAAGAAGGTACTGGAGAAGAGCCTTCGCGAAGCCGTCGATGTCGGCAGCAAGCGCATCGAGGGGGAGCACCTGCTGCTCGCGCTGACGGCCGTTCCCGGCGTGGCCGCCGACGTACTCGCGCAGCGGGGCATCGACTACCTCGCCGTCCGCCGCCTCCTTGAGCGGCGCGAGGCGAGCTGATCACCTCGCGCCGCCGTCGCTCTTGCTCGCCCGGCGCTTTCGCGTGACCGGATGGACGACACGGGTGATCCGACGGACGACACGTGTGACTGGATGGACGACACGCTCGCGGCCAGGGCTATGGCGAGAGACGTCCGCCCGATCACGCGTGTCGTCCATCCCGACACGTGTGTCGTCCGTCCAGTCACGCGTGCGCGCGTTCCCGCCACACGACGTACGGCAGGAAAGCCTGGGTCAGCGGGCCGATGGCGAGCGCGTAGAGGACCGTGCCGACGCCGACCGTGCCGCCGAGCAGCCAGCCCGCGGCCAGCACGGTGATCTCGATGAGGGTCCGGACGAGGCGGATCGACTTGCCTGTCCGGGCCGAGAGGCCGGTCATCAGCCCGTCGCGGGGGCCGGGGCCGAGCCGCGCGCCGACGTAGATCGCGGCGGCGAGACCGTTGAGCACGACTCCGGCGACCAGGTTGAAGATCTGCCAGCCGAGCACGTCCTGATCCGGCAGGAAGACCCGCACGAGGTCGACGGTGAGCGAAATGACCACGACGTTGGCCGCGGTCCCGATCCCGGGCCGCTGCCGCAGCGGGATCCACAGCAGGAGAACGAGGACCGACGCGATCGCGGTGACCGTGCCGAACGAGAGACCGGTGATCTTCATCAGGCCTTCGTGGAGCACGTCCCACGGGTCGAGGCCGAGTCCCGACCTGGTCAGCATGGCCATGCTGCCGCCGTAGAGGGCGAGCCCGCCGACGAGCTGGAGCGAACGGCGGGTGGTGTCCTGGGAGATGCCGACAGGTTTGAGGTCGAGTTTGAGTGCCACGAGTGCACCATCAGGGGTAAGTGGCTACCTTGACCATGACCAATCTGGAACAATTGGCCTTATGGAACCGCTGATCCCGCTGACTGGACGCGTTTCGGGTCCGAAATTGGCCATCTTGCTGGGAAGTTGGCGGCAGAGTGGTTCTCGACACGGTGCCGCGGATCTGGCGGCCGCCGTCGAGCTGCTGGTCCTCGACGGCAGGCTGCCGCTCGGCACGAAACTGCCCGCCGAACGGGAGCTCGCCGAAGCGCTGGACGTCAGCCGCACCCTGATCGGAGCAGCGCTGGACAAACTGCGCGCCGACGGCCTGGTCGCGAGCCGTCGCGGGGCGGGTTCGTGGATCGCGGCCCCCGGCGGCCGCGGCCGGAGCGCGATCCTGCCGACCGGCGAGGACCTCATCGACCTCGCCCAGGCCTGCCCGCCCGCCGTCGCGGGCCTGGTCCCGGCCGTCGATGCCGCGCGAAAGGCGCTGGTGGACTACCTCGGTGAGAACGGCTATCAGGTGCGTGGCCTGCGGATCCTGCGTGAGCGGATCGCCCGCCGCTACACCGAACGCGGCCTGCCGACCAACGCCGACCAGGTGATGGTCACCAACGGCGCGCATCACGCGTTCGTGCAGGTCCTGCGCATGCTGGCGGGTCCGGGCGACCGGGTACTCGTCGAGCAGCCGACGTACCCGAACTCGCTGGAAGCCATCGGCGCGGCCCACGCGATCGGGGTACCGGTGCCGTTGGATCCGGTCACCGGATGGGACGTCGTCGGGATCGAAGCCGCGCTGCGGCAGTCCGCGCCGAGGCTCGCGTACTTCGTCGCGGACTTCCAGAACCCGACCGGCCTGCGCATGAACGCCGCCGGCCGGGAACGCCTCGCGGCCGCGCTGAACCGCGCTCGGACCCCGGCGATCATCGACGAAACGCTGGTCGAGCTGGACCTCGAAGGCGATCCGGTGGACGGGCCGCCGCCGCTGGGCGCGTTCATGGGCGATCTCGGCATCACGATCGGCTCGGCGGCCAAATCGCACTGGGCGGGCCTGCGGCTCGGCTGGATCCGCGCCTCCGAGGACATCATCGGGCGGCTGGTCGCCGCCCGGTTCGCCGTCGACTTGGGGTCGCCGGTGTTCGAGCAGCTCGTCCTCGCGGAACTGCTCGACGACGGCGGGGCCGCGCTGGCGCATCGTCGTCAGGAGACGCTGGCCCTGCGCGACGCGCTGACCGGGGCGCTCAACTGGTACTGCCCGGAGTGGACGTTCACCGTCCCGCCCGGCGGGCTCTCGCTGTGGTGCCGTCTGCCGGAGCCGATGAGCACGCGGCTGGCCGTCGCGGCGGCGGGACACGGGGTGCAGGTGGCGCCGGGCTCGCGGTTCGGTGTCCACGGTGGACTGGAGCGCTGGCTGCGGCTGCCGTACGCGCTTCCGGCCGAGACGCTCTTCGAGGCCGTACGCCGTCTCGGCGCGGCGGCCGCTTCGGTCGCCGCGACCCCCGCCGTCGTCGCCCCGGTCGCCGTCCAGGTCACCTGACCCCGGCATTTCGTCCTCTGGATGCGTTCCTTGCGCGTGCAACTACCGCATTCAGAGGACGAAACGCGGGCCGGAAACGGAAATAGCCGGTGCGCCGGCGGGGCGGCCGATGCTCCAGGGAGGGCATCGGCGCCGCACGACCAGCGCACCGGCTATCCGGCCCGCCCCGAGGCCGAAACCTCGCAGGCGGGCACCGCGGCGGTTACCCGGCACAGCCCCTCGACGTGCCGGGAACCGCCCGCGGTTCAGGCGGACTTCGAGCTTGGCCGGCTCCTGCTCGGCGCGGTGAGCAGAAGCCCCCGGAGTCCACCCGGTGCTGGTCCCGGCGCCGCAGGGGCAGCGCGGCGCCGGGGCCGGGATCCGAACCGGCCGGGCGCGGTCGGCCGTTCGGAAAGACTTTGGGGTTGCCTGAAAAAGGGGCAGGCGAAAGCGGCTTTTGCCAGAGGATTCAGCAGCCGTCGAAACCAGAAGTTGATCTTGGTTTGGACGTGGTTCTCCCCGGCGACCCGGTCAGGTCAGTCGGGGGAGGTGGCGGGAAGCGCGGCTTCCCGGCCGGTGCGCTCGCCTTCGTGATCGCAGCCGGTTCCGAGGAGTTTCAGCTGCGTGGCGGGGATTCCGGAGTCGAGCACGGCGAGCGGCCCGCGGCCGCCGCCGGTGTTGTCGTGTCCGGGCTGGGCGGTCGTCGTGGGCGCGACCGGCGCCACCGGGGCGTTCGGCAGGCCACCGCCGCCGCCCGAGCCGCCGCCGTCCCGTGACGCGTGCGTGTCGGACTCGGCGGGCGCGGACGGAGCGGGCTTGGCGTCGTACTGGATCCGGACGGGCAGCGTGACGCGGTGGTTCTGGCTCGCCGCGACCGGAACGGGGGTCTCGGCGGGGACGAGCGGACGCGGCTCCGGCGTGGCGGGCGCTTCCGGCGTGACGGCCTTCGCCGGGACGGCGATGGTGACCGAGCCGCTCGCCGATTCACCCGAGCCGCCGCCGAAGACGGGGTCGAGCATGTCGCCGGTGCCCGGCAGGATCGAGGGGGCGCCCCCGGTGCAGCACGGATTCGGCGTGACGATCGGCGCGACGACCTGGTCGCCGATTCCGTCGACGACACCGACGACCCCGCCGACGGTTTCGACGACGCCGCCGACCGTGGTCGTGACGACGTTCAGCACGCCGCCGATGAGGCCGCCCAGCAAACCGTTCGACGCCTGGGGCTTCGCGGTCTTCGTTTCCGGCTCCGGAGAAGTGGTCTTCTCGACGGAACTCGTACTCGAAACGGTCTCTTCCTCCACAGAGGCCTCGGGCTCCTCGCTCACAACGGGAGCGGGCTCCTTCGAGGTTTCGGTGGGCTCAGCGGATTTCGTGGGTTCGGTCGCGGCGGAGTCCGAAGTGGACTCGTTCGGAGTAGTCGATTTCCCGGATCCCGCTTCGTCCGCGGGCTGGACCACGGAGGTCTCCGGTGTCACGGGAAGCTGTTCGTCGGCCGAAGCCGGGGTGCTCAAAACGGCGCCGAGGAGCCAGCCGGTGAGCGCGAGCCCACCCGCGAAAAGAATTCGCATGCCGGTCTTGCGGGAGGTGAGGTCGTGACGGCGCACGACTGCCGCACCATTCACAGCAATCACCACCGTCCGCGCCTGAAACCCACGTTTTCCGCGTGAGTTCGATCTTTCTTGGGGTCTCTTCCGGTCAGGTCGCAGTTCCCCCGGGGCTGCACCAGTTTTAGCACCGGAGGGGAGTGTTTCACCTCAGCCGCCGTCGATCCAGCCCGTTAGGCGGAACGACGCAACCGGCTCCGGTGCCTGGAGTACCGAAGTTGATCACTCTCGGTATGTGCCCGGCGGCCATCCGGGGACGGGTGGAACTACTCAAATCCTCGGTGACCTGACCTTTTCCGGATCCCGAATGCGGTGTGTGCCGTCGAAGTCGCGTTCGGTGATCGGCGCGGCGGACGCAAGCCGCCGGGAGGGGAGGGTCCGGGATGTGGGACGTGAACGCCGTGTCGGCGGCGGTGCTCAAGGCGCTGAAGGCCTACCGGCTGAGCGAAGCCGACGCCAAGGACATCTGTCAGGAGGCTTGGCTGGAACTGCTTCGCGTGCCCGGCGCGCTACGCGACGAAGCGAAGCTCGGGGCTTGGCTGACGACCACGGCTCGGCGTCGCGCGCTCCGGATGATCACCAGGAACAGACGCGAAACGCCGCGTCCGCTGCCCGGCGCGGAGACGACCCCGGAGGCCGAGGTCGTCCGCGCCGAACGGGACCGCGCGCTCTGGGCGGCGGTCGATCGCCTGCCGGATTCGCATCGGCGGCTCGTGGGGCTCCTCGCGCACCGGCCGGAGCTGTCCTACGCCCAGATCGCGGGGGAGCTGGGCATCAGTCCGGCCAGTGTCGGCAGGATTCGAAGACGGTGTTTGGACCGGCTCAGACGGGCACTCGAAAAAGGCGGCTGGGCGTGAACATCGGACGGGTCACCGGAGTTTGCGCAACCGGGTGACGGCTTCGTCGATGACCTCGTTGCGTTTGCAGAACGCGAAGCGCAGAAGGTGTTTCCACTCTTCCGGGTGATCGGTGAACACCTTTACGGGCACGGCCGCCACGCCCACCCGTTCGGGGAGCTCCCAGGCCAGCTCCGCGGCGTCGTCGAAGCCGAGCGGGCGGACGTCGACGCAGACGAAGTACGTCCCGGCGGTCGGCCGCACCGCGAACCCCGCCTCCGCGAGCCCGGCCGCGAGCCGGTCCCGTTTGTCCTGGAGGCTCGTGCGCAACTCCTCGGCCCACGGCAGTTCGTGGTCCAGCGCGTGGGCGACAGCGGGCTGGAACGGGCCGCCCGAGACGAAGGTGATGAACTGCTTCGCCGCCTTCACCGCCGCGACCAGTTCGGGGCTCGCGCAGACCCAGCCGATCTTCCAGCCGGTGCAGTTGAACGTCTTGCCGGCGCTGGAGATCGACACGGTGCGATCGCGCATACCGGGGAAGGTCGCCAGCGGGAGATGCTCGGCGTCGTCGAACACCAGATGCTCGTACACCTCGTCGGTGATCGCGATCAGGTCGTGTTCCACGCAGAGCGCGGCGACGGCCTCCAGTTCGGCGCGCGTGAACACCGTGCCGGTCGGGTTGTGCGGGGAGTTGATCAGGATCGCCCTGGTCCGGCCGGTCACCGCGGCGCGCAGGCCCTCGACGTCGAGCGCGAACCGGCCGTCGCGTTCCACCAGCCCGACGACGCGCCGCTCGGCGCCCGCCATGGCGACCGCGGCCGCGTACGAGTCGTAGTACGGCTCGATGACGATCACCTCGTCACCCGCCTGCGTGAGCGCGATCAGCGACGCCGCGATGGCCTCGGTGGCACCGGCGGTGACCAGGATCTCGGTGTCGCGGTCGTACTCGACGCCGTAGCGGAGCCGGTGCCGCGCGATCGCCGCGCGCAGTTCGGGCCGGCCGGGACCCGGCGGATACTGGTTCGCACCCCCGAACAGCGCGTTCTTGGCGGCGTCGAGCATTCCGGCGGGACCGTCGGTGTCGGGGAAACCCTGGCCGAGGTTGACGGCTTCGTGGCGGACGGCGAGTGCCGTCATCTCCGCGAAGATGGTCGACGTGAAGGGCTGGAGGCGGGGTACGAGGACAGGTTCGCGCACGATCAGCCATCCTCACGGACAATGGCGGTGTGGAGCAACTGACGCCCGCCAAGGTGACCCCAGCCGATCCGCCCGGTGGAACCGCCGCCGAGGAGGAGAAGCGCCGCGGCCTGCGCAAGATGAAGACGGTCGCGCTGTCGTTCCTGCTCGGCGCGACGGTGATCTTCCTGCTGACCAGCTGGGCCGAGGCCGCAGGCTGGCCCGCGTGGGTCGGCTACGTCCGCGCGGCCGCCGAGGCCGGGATGGTCGGCGCGCTCGCCGACTGGTTCGCGGTGACGGCGCTGTTCCGGCATCCGCTGGGGATCAAGATCCCGCACACCGCGATCATCCCGAACAAGAAGGACGCGCTGGGCAGCAGCCTCGGTGACTTCGTCGGCTCGAACTTCCTGTCCGAGTCCGTGGTCCGCGAGAAACTGAGCCGGGTCGAGGTCTCGAAGCGGCTCGGCGGCTGGCTCTCGCAGCCCGTCAACGCCGAACGCGTCACGTCCGAGCTGGCCACCGTCGTCCGGGCGGCGGTCAAGGTGCTCCGCGACGAGGACGTCCAGGCGATCATGGAACAGGCCGTGGTCAAGCGGATCGTGGACAAGCCGTGGGGTCCGCCGCTCGGCAAGATCCTGGAGGGCGTGTTCGCCGACGGGGCGCACCACAAGCTGGTGGATCTGATGTGCGACCGCGGCTACGAGTGGGTGCGGGACAACCACTCGACGATGCTGCGCGTGGTCTCGGACCGGGCGCCGAGCTGGTCGCCGAAATTCGTCGACGAGATGCTCGCGGACAAGGTCTACGGCGAGGTGCTGTCGTTCGTCTGGGCGGTGAAGACCGACGTCAACCACCCCATGCGGCTGGCACTGGACAAGTTCCTCGGCGAGTTCGCCCAGGATCTGCAGACCGACCCCGAGGTGATGGCGCGCGCCGAGCAGGTCAAATCCCAGATGCTGGGGCACGACGAGGTGCAGAAGCTGATCGGTTCGGCGTGGGCGGCGGCGAAGGAGATGCTGCTCAACGCCGCCGAAGACCCGTCGAGCGAGCTGCGGCGCCGCGTGCGCACGGGCCTCGAGACGCTCGGGGAGCGGCTGGTCTCCGACGACCACATCCGGTCCAAAGTGGACACCTGGGTGGAGGGCGCGGCGGCCTACGTCGTCACCCACTACTCCAAGGAGATCACCACGATCATCACGGACACGGTGGAGCGCTGGGACGCCGAGGAGACGTCGCGCAAGATCGAGCTCCAGGTGGGCCGGGATCTGCAGTTCATCCGGATCAACGGCACGGTGGTCGGCGCGCTCGCCGGCCTGGTCATCTACACGGTCGCGCAGTTGCTGTTCTGAGCGCTACGCGTATACCACACTCCGGAGGCCGCACCGGGAGTTGTCCACAGGAAGTGGAGTCATCCCCAGGGTTATCCACAGCTTTTCACGTTTTTGGCCTAACGGTGTGCACAACCCCTGGGGGTAACTCGGGGGTGGGTGACACCAGAAGTTGTGGTCGTTCGGGTCGTGACGCTCAGGTCGAGACGTCCGCCGTCCGCGCCCGCCAGGCCCGCGCCTTCTCCCGGTTCCCGCAGGCCCGCATCGAGCACCACGTCCTCGACCGGTTCCGCGATTCGTCGTAGAACGCCCACAGGCAGTCGTCCGCCGGGCAGATCTTGAGCCGGATCCATTCGCCGAGCACGGTCAGCCGGGTCGACGCCGCCAGCACCGCCTCGCAGACCGTTTCCGAGACCAGGAGCGGGCCTTCGGTGCCGAGGACGATCTCCGCCGGGGCGCGCAGGCCGAGCCGGGGGAGTCGCGGATCGCCGATCGCGGCGCGCAGTGCGTCCCGCGTTTCGCGCGCGGCCGCGGGGGTATCCGCCCGCAGCCGGTGATCGCGGGCCCAACGTTGCCAGGACTCCAGCTCGTCCAGGAGGTCGGTGCCGCGTTCGACGTTCACCGTGTTCAGAAACTCGACCACCAGGGACGCGTCGGTGTTCACCCCGCCCAGTGTACGGGCGAGACCGGTTGTCATCGGCTTTGATAACCCTCATACTCGGTTCACTGGTTACTCGATCTTTCTGGAGGCTGAACCATGGGTGCGGTACCGACCTTCGGCGCGGTGGCGCTCGACTGCCCGGATCCGGTCGCGCTGGCGGAGTTCTACCGCGAGCTGCTCGACTGGAAGGCGGCCGAAGTCGCCGAAGACGGCCATTGGGTGACCCTGCGGAACCCGGAGGGCGGCGCGCGGTTCTCGTTCCAGCGCGTGCCGGACTACCGGCCGCCCGCGTGGCCGTCCGCCGAGAACCCGCAGCAGGCCCATATCGACCTCGACGTCACCGACATGGAGGCCGCCCACGAGCGCGCGCTGGCCATCGGCGCGAAGCTGCTCGACGACTCGCCGGAGACCTTCCGGGTCTACGCGGATCCGGTCGGGCACCCGTTTTGTCTGTGCGCCTGCTGACCTCGCGGGCGAAAAATGCGTAATCTCTGATACGTGATTTGTCCGAAGTGCCAGAACGCCATGAAGACCGTCGACAAGAACGGCATCCACATCGACCAGTGCCAGGGATGCCGCGGCATCTTCCTGGACCGGGGTGAGCTGGAAGCCATCACCAACGCCGAAACCTCGTACTACGGCGGGCACCAGCCCCCGCCGTATCAGGGAGGCGGGCACGCGCCGGCGCCGCATTACGGCCGTCCGGACTCGCCGCGCCCGCACCGTGGGGGTTACGCCGACTCGCCGAAGGGCTACCGGGGTGGGTACTCGGACTCGCCCAAGGGGTACCGCGGCGGATACGCGGACTCTCCGCACGGCTACGGCCACAAGCGTCGTAAGGGTGGCTTCCTCGAGGGCCTCTTCGACTGACCGTGGTCCTCGATCTCAAGATCTGCCCGGCCTGCGGTGATCGCGCCGAACGGCCACGAGTCGAGAGCGGGCTGCTGGTGTGCGCGGTGTGCGCGCACCGGTGGCCGTTCCGGCGGCTCCCGCTCTTCGCACTGACCGGGCCGAGCGGCGCGGGCAAGTCGACGGTCGGTCCGCTCCTGGCGCGACGGCTCGGCGATCTCGCGCTCGTGGTCGAACAGGACGTGCTGTGGACCGGGGCGTTGCGGGACGACGTCCCCGGCCATCCCGCGTTCCGCTCGACCTGGCTGCGGATGGCGGCGATGCTGCACCAGAACGGGCGGCCGGTCGTCCTGTGCGGCACGGTCGCGCCGCCCGAGTTCGAGCGGTTGCCCGAGCGCGTCTTCTTCTCCGACATCCACTACCTGGCGCTCGTCAGCGAGCCCGACGCGCTGCGCAAGCGTTTGCTCGCACGGCCCGCCTGGCGCGAGTGGGACGAGGAGCGCGTCGAAGAGATGCTGGAGTTCAACGCGTGGTTGCAAGCGGAAGCATCCGCGATGGAGCCGCCGGTCGAGCTGTTCGACACCACCCACGTCCCGGTCGAAGACGCCGTCGACCGCGTCGAGAAGTGGGTGCGCGGCCTGCTTTCAGGGGCTCAACGGCCAACTGCGGCCCTCGGGTGAATCCAGCCAGATCACCTGTTCCTCCCCGTCGAGGCTGAGCCCGAAACGGTCCCGCCCGGGCTCGCCGAGGTCGAGCCATTCCTCGTACGCGGCTTCGACGACCTCCCAGAGCCTTCGCGGGCCGCCTTCGGCCACCTCGAACCCGTCGCCCGCCTGCCGATGGCGCATCCATGAGCCGTCCGGATGAACCAAGGCGGTGCTCTGGCCGTCCCGCGAGGCCGTCACGCCCGGAAGACAGAGCCCGGCGAAGAACTCGAAACGGCTGCGAACCTCGGTGAGCACCCTCATCGGCAGCCGGGTCGGCCGCCAGGTGACGTCGCCGTCCGGCATCCTCGACTGCTTGAACCGGTGCGCGCGAAGCGGCATGAAGCGCCCGTCGCGCGCGAGCACCCGCCCGTGTCCCGTCGCGCCTTCGCCCGCGACGATCCGGACGAGCCCGCCGCCGATCGGCCGGTTCAGCGTGGTGACGATCAGCCCGCCGGGCATCGTCTGCGCCAGCCACGCGGGCGGGATCGACGACACCGAACAGGTGCAGATCACCCGGTCGTAGAGCACTCCCGCCGGGAAGCCCTCGGCGCCGTCGGCCGCCGCGCACGAAGGCACGTAGCCGATTTCCGCGAGCCGTTTGCGCGCGGCGTCGACGAGTTCCGGATCGATGTCCACTGTGTACACGAGCCCGGCGCCGAGCCGATGGCACAGCAACGCGGTGTTGTACCCGGTGCCCGTGCCGATCTCCAGTACGCGATTCCCGTCGGCGACCCGGAGCTCTTCGAGCATGATCGCCATGATCGACGGCTGGCTGGACGAACTCGTCGGCGTTCCCGGCTGCGCGCCGAGATACCGCGCCCGTTCCCAAAGCCCCGAATCGTCGTCCAGTTGCACGACCAGCACGTCGGGGGAGTAGACGCGGTCGAGCCACTCGTCGTCGCCGTGCTCGACCGCGGCCCAGCCGTTCGCCGCCGGGACGAAGAACCGCGGCAGGAAGACGTGTCTCGGCACGGCGCGGAACGCGGTCATCCAGCGCGCGTCGTGCAGCACGCCCTCGGCGAGCAGATGCTCGACGAGGCGCCGCCGCAGCCGCGTGGCGTTCGACATCCCTCCACGGTAGCCGGGTGAGCACCAACACACCCGATGGTTGCAAGCAGAGTGCTTGCAATTGCTAGCACTCGGGCGTAGCGTTGATGACGTCGCGAGGAGGTGACCGATGTCAGACACCGACCGGGATCAGCCCACATCGGGCGGACCGATGGAGAAGGTCGCGGACATCGCTTCCGACATCGGCGAGTACATCCGCCAGCAGCGCAGCAACGCGAAGATCTCCTTGCGGCAGCTGTCGAAACTCGCCGGCGTGTCCAATCCGTACCTGAGCCAGATCGAGCGCGGGGTCCGCAAACCCAGCGCGGAGATCCTGCAGCAGATCGCCAAGGGCCTGCGTATTTCGGCCGAGGCGCTCTACGTGCAAGCGGGAATCCTCGATCTGCCGATGGGCGGCCCGGTCGGCGACGCGATCCGCGCCGACACCGAGCTGACCGAGCGGCAGAAGCAGGTCCTGCTCGACGTCTACGAATCGTTCCGCCGCGAGAACGCCGCCGCGAAACCCGAGCAGGCGGCCCAGGCGAAAACCGAAGACCAAGTCGAAGAAACCAAGGAGTCAGCATGACCACGGCCACCAAGACCGAACGCAAGCACACCGCCCTCGACCAGGTCCGCACGCCGCTGCTGGCCGCCCTGGGGGCCGGCAACCTGGCCGGACAGGCCGTCGTCGACGCCGTGTCGAAGGCCAAGGAGAAGGTCGTCGAGGGCAGCGAGACCGCCCGCAAGAACATCGAAGAGCTCCCGCACGACGTCGAGGGCCTCCGCGAGAAGCTGGACCCGGCCGAGCTGCGCAAGGTCATCGACGAGTACACCGAGGCCGCGCTGAAGCTGTACAACAAGCTGGCCGAGTCCGGTGAGCAGGCGTGGGACAAGATCGCCGCGCAGCCGCAGGTCAAGAAGGCCATCGAGCAGCTCGAGGACGCGATCAGCACCGCGCAGGACCGCGTCGAGGGTGCGACCACCGACGCCCGCGAGCGCATCGACACCGTGCTCGGCAAGGTCACCAAGGGCACCCGCTCGGTCGGTGAGAAGACCGCCCGCAAGGTGACCGAGGTCGCCGGCGAGATCGCCGACGAGGTCGAGGAGATCGGCGACGACCTCGCGCACGAGACCCGCTCGGCTTCGCGCAAGGTCGCCAACAAGACCGCGCCGAAGACCACGACCACCGCGCGCCGCGCCACCACCAGCCCGGCCGCCAAGAAGCCGGCCACCGCGCCGAAGACCACCGAGAAGTAAGGTCCGCGTGAATTCCAGGGCCCCTGGCACCCGCTTCGGTGCCGGGGGCCCGGGTCATTCGCCCGGTTTGACGTAAGCTGAGGTCGTGTTCGTTGCCAACTGGATCCTCATCGCCATCCATTGGGGCGGCGCGCTGACGGGGCTGTTCGCGTTCGTGCACGCGCTGTTGCAGCGTGCGGACGCGTATTCGGCCGCCGATCGGAAGACCAAACCCATCTGGATGCTCATCACCGGTGGGGCCACCGTGGTGCTGACGTTCTTCCAGTTCTACGGCGGCGGCATGATCCTGTGGCTGCCCGCGCTGGTCGCGGTCCTGGTCTACCTCGTGGACGTCCGCCCCAAGCTCATCGAGGTCCAGCGCGGCGGCCGCAACTGGTGATTAGGGTGGGCGGTGTGACTGACTGGACCATCGCCGGAAGCCTCACCGTCGTCCCCGCCCTCACCCGCACTGATCTGCTCGCCGAGCCCGTCGCGAAGGCACTCGCCGCCCTGCCCGATCCGGACGCCGTCGGCGTCGTCGAGATCGACGCCGAGCTGGCCGACACCGCCGCCTTCTGCGAGGCCTACGGCTCACCGCTCTCCGCGTCCGCGAACTGCGTCGTCGTCGCCGGCAAACGCGCCGGTGAGGTCCGTTTCGCCGCCGCGATGATCCTCGCCACCACCCGCGCCGACGTGAACGGCGTGATCAAACGCCGTCTCGACGTGCGCAAGGCCTCCTTCGCCCCGATGGACGAGGCCGTCTCGCTCACCGGAATGGAGTACGGCGGCATCACACCGGTCGGCCTGCCCGCGGAGTGGCCGATCCTGGTCGACCAGCGCGTCGCCGACGAACCCGAACTGGTCATCGGCAGCGGTATCCGCGGCGGCAAGCTGCTGATCCCGGGCTCCGTCCTCGCGTCCCTGCCCGGCGCCGAGGTGATCGACGGGCTCGCGCGCCCCGTCGAGTGAGGCTGTCCACAAAGGACTTTTCGCTGGCCTCCGCCTTCGAGGCAGAGGTCCTCGAGATCGACCCGGCGTTGCTGGCGAGGCTCGGCGAAAACCGCGCCCGAGTCCTCGCCGCGCTGGACGAGCGCCCCGTCTACGGCGTGAACACCGGTATGGGGCGGCTCGCGGGGGTCGCCGCGCCCGCGTCGAACGCGCACCAGCGGAATCTGCTGATCGGCCGTGCCGTCGGCGGCCCGCCGTGGCTCTCGGCCGACGAGGTGCGGTGGCTGCTGCTGGTGCGCCTGCGGGATCTGCTCGCCCTCGAAGCGGGCGCCGGTCCGGAGCTCGTGACGTTTCTCGTCGACCGGCTGAACGAGGGGTTCACCCCCGCCGTGCCGCGGACGGGGCTGGGCAGCGCCGGCGAGATCATCCCGCTGGCGCATGCCTTTCAGACCTTCCTCGGCGTCGGGACCGTGCTGGTGGACGGCGTCGAGACACCCGCGTCGGAGGTGCTGGCGGAGCCGTACGAGCCAGGTCTCAAGGAGGCCGCGACCCTCATCCAGGGCTCGCCGCTGGCGGAGACGCTCGCCGCCTTCGGGCGGGCCGAGGCCCGGCGGGTGGTGGATCTCCAGACGCTGGCCGCCGCGATCGCGATCGACGTTCTCGGTGCGCCACAAGGGGTCTATCGTCCCGCACTGGCCGGAGACGATCAGGTGCTGCGTTCGGTCCTGCGTGAAGTGAGCGGCCTGATCCGAGGTGCCGTCGAACGGCCGGTCGTGCAGGCGCCCGTCTCCGTGCGGGTGGCTCCGCGCGCGCTCGCTCATCTGACGCGGGTCACCGCCGAGCTGGGCGAAGTGCTCGGGCGCTCCATGCCGACCGATTCGCCCGTCTTCCTCGACGGCGAATTCGTGTCCACGACCGGGTTCCACGCCGTGGAACTCGGGCTGCGGATGGACGCGGTGACGGCGGCACTGGTGCATCTCGGCGAAGTGAGCGTGCAGCGGACGCACCGGTTGCTCGACGAGCGGTTCAGCGGTCTTCCCGCGCAGCTCGCGGTGGAACCGGGGCCACAGGCTGGGCTCGTCCCGCTGCACAAACGCGCGGTGGGGGAGCTGCACGCGCTGCGGCGGCTGGCCATGCCCGCGACCTTGGGTTCCGTCGACACGTCGGGTGGGCAGGAGGACGTGCAGGCGTTCGCCTGGGCGGCGGGGAACCAGCTCCGTGACGCTTGCGCGCGGATGTTCACCATCACCGCCTGCGAGTTGATCACGGGTTCGCAGGCGCGGTGGCTGGCGTCCGGGGACGGGGCGCCGGAGCTGCGCGCGACCTACGAGCGGCTGCGGGAGCTCGTGCCGCCCGTCGAGGAGGACCGGGCGCTGGGCCCGGCGGTCACGACGGTGGTTTCGGCGCTCAGGAACGGGTTTCCGCGCGGGACTGGATCGCCAGCCCGCGAGGGGTCACCCAACGCGTGACGAGCGCGAAAACCCCTTCGCACACCAAAGCCAGTACGACGACCGCGATACCGCCCGCCAGGATCTCGCCGTGGCCGGGCTCCCCGAGCGCGAAACCGTCCACAATGTACCGTCCGAGTCCGCCGCCGTCGTTGACGATCGCGCCGATCGCGACCGTCGCGACCAGTTGCAGGAACGCGACGCGGGCACCCGCGAGGATGACCGGTGACGCGAGCGGCAACTCCAGGCGCAGCATGATCTGCCACTCGCGGTAGCCGGTTCCGCGCGCGGCGTCGACGGTTTCCTGCTCCAGCTGGATGACACCCGCGTAGGTGTTGGTGAACAACGGCGGCAGCGCCAACGCCACCAGCGCGAGCATCAACGGCCAGAAGCTCGTGTCGACTTCGAGCCGGGAAGCCAGGAACCAGAACAGGATCACCAGCCCGAAGCTGGGGATCGCGCGGCCGATGTTCACCGCGCTGGTCGCGAGGAACTGCGCGCGGCGGTAGTGCGCCAGCCACAACGCGGGCGGGATCGTCAGCACGGCCGAGATCGCCAGTGCCAGCAAGGAGAACTGGAGGTGTTCGACCGTCCGGTACGGCACGCCCGCCGGATCGGTCCAGCTCCAGCGGTTCGGTTCGCCGAACCATGCGATGGTCTGATCGATGATGCTCATCGCGACGCCGCCTTCCGCGACCACGGCGCGAGCGCGCGCCCACCGAGCCACAGCAGCAGATCCACCACCACGGCCAGTACCACGGAAAGCCCGACGCCGACGATGATCGACGTCGGATTCGGTGTCGCGGTCTGGATGCCGTTGCGGATGAAGTACCCCAAGCCGCCCTTGCCGAGCATGGAGGTCACCGTCACGAGCCCGATCGTGGTCACCGCCGCGACCCGCAGGCCCGCGATCACCACCGGCAGCGCGAGCGGGAGTTCGACCTGCCACAGCAATCGCGAACGGGTGAAACCCATGCCTATCGCGGCTTCGCGGACTTCCTTGGGGACCTGTTCGACGCCGGTGACGATGTTGCGGATCAGGATGAGCAACGTATACGTCGCCAACGGGATCACCGCTGTGGTGAAGGACGTCAGACCGGTGAAGGGAACCAAAACGGCGAAGGCGCCGAGACTCGGGATGACGTACAGCGAACCGGCCGTGCTCAACGCGACGACGTAGAACCACCGGCGACGCAGCGAAATCGCGGAAACACCGATCGACACCACCAGTCCGATGGCGAGCGCCGCCGCGGTCAGGACGATGTGCTCACCCAGCCGTTCGAAGATCTCGTCGAGATGGCGGTCCACCCAGCGCCACTCGAAGAGCGGCCGTCCGCCCTGGGAGGGTACGGGGAACACGGAGGAGGCTCGCACCGGCCGACCTTACCCCGTTCGGGGCGCCGGATTCCGTTCTCTGGGAGCGCAAGGGGTGCAACTCTCAAAATGTGGATTCTGTCGTGACCCGGAGATACGGTTCATTCCTCTGAACGAGTCATAGGAGTGTGCACGTGCGCTGGACACGGAATGTTCGAGTGGGCGCGGTGCTCGCCGCCGCCATCCTCGGTATGACCGCCTGTGGGGGCGGAGACGACGCGGCGGCCCCGGCCGCGCAGAGCAAGGGCGGGACGCCGATCGTGGTCGCCTCCTTCAACTTCACCGACAGTGTGATCCTCGCCGAGCTGTACGCGAACGCGTTGGAGGCCAAGGGTTACCCGATCACCCGCAAGCTCAACGTCGCTTCGCGCGAGCTCATCTACCCGGCACTGAAATCCGGCGAACTCCAGTTCATCCCGGAGTACCAGGGCGCCGCCATCACCACCGGATACGGCAAGGAAGCCCCGAAGGACGCGGCGGGCGAGCACGAGCAGCTCAAGAAGTTGTTCGAGCCGGACGGCATCGGCCTGCTGGACTACTCCCCGGCGGAGAACAAGAACACCTACATCGTGAAGGCCGACCTCGCCAAGGAGAAGGGGCTGGCGAAGATCAGCGACCTGTCCAAGGTCGACAACGTCGTCGTCGCGGGCGCTCCGGAGTGCGCGGAGCGGCTTCCCTGCTTCAAGGGCTTCACGGACGTCTACAAGCTGAAGGCCACGTTCCAGACCGTGCAGGAGGCGGGCCCGCGCGTCGAACAGCTGCGGTCCGGCAAGGTCACCGTCATCCCGGTCGACTCGGTGAGCCCGCTCGTCGGCGACCCGCAGTTCGTCGCGCTGGAGGACGACCTCGCCATCGTGCCGACCGAGAACGTCGTGCCCGCGGTGAACAAGAAGGTCCTCGACGAGCGCGGCGCCGACTTCGCGGCCGCCGTCAACGCCGTGAGCAAAGCCCTCGACACCGTGCAGCTGCGTGAGCTGAACAAGCGCGTCGACTCGGACGGCGAGAAGCCGGGCGACGTCGCGAAGGACTGGCTGAAGGAGAAGTCGCTCATCTAGTCCCCTTCACGTGCCATGAAAGGTCCTTTCCTTGCGAAATTTGCGAGGAAAGGACCTTTCCTTGCATCCGGGCAGGGGGTGCGCGTTCCCGCTGCGAGCAGCGGTGGAATCGTGGACGCTGTCTTGCCATACGGGTGAAAGGGAGTGGGATGGGAAAGGTCACGGCCGTCGCGGAGCGCACCATCGAGGCGCCGGCGGACAAGGTCAGGGCGCTCGTCGCGGACTACGCCGAAACCCGGCCGAAGCTGCTGACGGAGCACTACCGCGACTACGAGGTCACGGAAGGCGGCGTCGGCGCGGGCACGAAGGCGCGCTGGAAGCTGCAGGCCACGTCGAAGCGCGTGCGTGACGTCGCCGCGACGGTGACCGAGCCGTCCGAAGGCACCCTCGTCGAGACCGACGCGAACTCCAGCATGGTCACCACCTGGACCGTCCGCGAGGTGCCGGGCGGCAGCCTCGTCCGCATCGAGACCACCTGGGACGGCGCGGGCGGCATCGGCGGCTTCTTCGAGAAGACCTTCGCGCCCGGTGGGCTCAAGCGGATCTACGAGGGCGTGCTCGGCAAGCTCGCCGAGGTCGTGTAGCCCTCGCCACAATCGGAATGGGCGCCCCGGTTGGCTCGTTGTACCCGTCGTGAATACGGGGCGACCGCCCCGCTTCGGCAACAGACTTGGAGTTACCTCGTGAACGCAACCGAGATCCGGCTCGCCTCCCGTCCGCACGGTGTTCCGACGCTGGAGAATTTCGAGATCGCCGACGTCGAGATCCCGGTGCCGGGCGAGGGGCAGATCCTGGTCCGCAACCAGGTGCTGAGCGTGGATCCGTACATGCGCGGCCGGATGAGCAGCGCGAAGTCCTACGCCGAGCCGTACGAGGTCGGCAAGGTCATGCACGGCGGCGCCGTCGGCGAGGTGCTCGAGTCCACCGTGGACGATTTCAAGCCCGGTGACATCGTGCTGCACGGTCTCGGCTGGCGCTCGCACGCCGTCGTCGCCGCGAAGCACGCGGTGAAGGTCGACCCGGAGGCCGCCCCGATCACGGCGTACCTCGGCGTTCTCGGCATGACCGGGCTCACCGCGTACGCTGGGCTGCTGGAGGTCGCGGAGTTCAAGGAGGGCGACACCGTCTTCGTGTCCGGCGCGGCGGGCGCCGTCGGGTCCGTCGTCGGCCAGCTGGCGAAGCTGAAGGGCGCGAAGCGGGTCATCGGCAGCGCGGGCACCGACGACAAGGTCAAATGGCTGACCGACGAGCTGGGCTTCGACGCGGCGTTCAACTACAAGGACGCCCCGGTGATCGAGCAGCTGCGCGCGGCGGCGCCCGAAGGCATCGACGTGTACTTCGACAACGTCGGCGGCGAGCACCTCGAAGCGGCCATCGACTCGATCAACCTGCACGGCCGCATGGCGATCTGCGGGATGATCTCGGTCTACAACAACACCGAACCGGCCGCGGCGCCGCGCAATCTCGCGTCGATCATCGCGAAGCGGTTCACCATGCGCGGCATGCTGGTCGGCGACCACTACGCGCTGCAGCCGCAGTTCGTGCAGGAGGTCGCTCCGCTGGTCGCCTCCGGGCGGCTGAAGTACTCGGAGACCATTGTGGACGGTATCCGCAACGCGCCGCAGGCGTTCCTGGACCTGTTGGGCGGGGCGAACACCGGCAAGATGCTGGTCCGCGTCTGACCCGCCTCCCGCTGGATGTCATGAAAGGGCCGTTCAGGACATTTTTCGTCCTGAACGGCCCTTTCATGACATCTGGGGCTCAGTACTGGGTCGTGAGCGCGCCTTCGGTCAGCGCCGCATCGAGCGCCTCCGCCGACACGTCCAGCTTCATCTGGTCACGGAAGATCTGGCCCGCGGTCGGCAGGCTCGACCGCTCCGGCCACGTCTCCGGCTTCCACAGCGACGACCGCAGGAAAGCCTTGGCGCAGTGCATGTACAGCTCTTCGACCTCGACCAGGATCGCCAGCGCCGGCCGCTTCCCCTTGACCACGAGGTCGTCGAAGAACGGCGCGTCCGCGACCAGTTTCGCGCGGCCGTTGATCCGCAGGGTCTCGTTCATCCCCGGGATCAGGAACAGCAGGCCGGCGTGCGGGTTTTCGAGGATGTTGGTCTGACTGTCGAGCAGTTTGTTGCCCGGCCGGTCCGCCAGCGCCAGCGTCTTGTCGTCGAGCACCTTCACGGAACCGGCGGGGTCGCCGCGCGGCGAGACGTCACAGGTCCCGTCGGACGACGCCGTCGCCAGCAGGTAGAACGGCGAGTGCTCGATCAGCGTGCGCGCGTGCGGATCGAGGAAGGGGATGATCTTCCCCTTGGTCCGCTCGGCCGGGTGGCCGAGGTGCTCACGCAGCGCTTCGAGCGTCTCGATCGCCTTGATCTCTGAGGTCCCCATAGCGACAGTGAACCACTAGAAGACGACAGTCCGGTTCCCGTGCACCAGCACGCGGCCCTCCAGATGCCACCGGAGCCCGCGCGCCAGCGTCACCTTCTCGATGTCGCGGCCCTTGCGGACCATGTCCTCGACTGAGTCGCCGTGGTCGACGCGGATGACGTCCTGGTCGACGATCGGTCCCGCGTCGAGGTCGGCGGTGACGTAGTGGCAGGTCGCGCCGATGAGCTTCACCCCGCGCGCGTGGGCCTGGTGGTACGGCCGCGCGCCGACGAACGACGGCAGGAAGCTGTGGTGGATGTTGAGCGCCCGCCCGGCCCACGCCTCGCACAGCTCCGGCGGCAGGACCTGCATGAACCGGGCGAGGACCACGGCGTGCGGGTCGTGCTCGTCGACGAGTTTCCGTACTTCGGCGAACGCCGGCGCCTTGGCGGCCGGGTCGCCGGCGGGGAACGGGACGTGGTGGAACGGGATGCCGTGGGCGCGGGTGATGTCGCCCAGCGACGCGTGGTTGCCGATGACGGCGGCGACGTCGACGTCCAGTTCCCCGGACGCGACCCGGCCGAGCAGGTCGTAGAGGCAGTGCCCGGCCTTGGAGACGAGGATCACCGCGCGGCGGCGCTCGCCGGTGTCGCTGACCTGCCAGCTCGATTCGCTCGAAAGCGACTCCGCGACCTCGGCGAAGCGCGTGCGCAGTTCGGCGGCGTCGAACGGGAGCGAATCGGCGCGGACGACCTGGCGGGTGAAGAACCAGCCGGTGTCCGGGTCGGTGTGATACGCCGCTTCGACGATCCACCCGCCGTGCTCGGCGAGGAAACCCGAGATACGGGCGATGATGCCCGTGCGGTCCGGGCAGCCGAAGGAGATCACATAGCGACGTTCAGGGTTCGACACGCACACCATTGTCGCTGGTCCCGGCCGCCGCGCGGCGCCGGGTCAGTATCCGGACGCGGACCCGCCGCCCGATCTCGATCGCCGCGACCAGCAGCAGGCCGAGTGTGAAGGACAGCAGAAGGCCCTTCTCCGGTTCGTCCGCGAAGGCCGCTCCGCCGACTAGTCCGATCAGGACGCTGTACACCGCCCAGATGCCCGCGCCGAGGGCGTCGAGCGGGACGAATTTGCGTGGCGGGTAGCCGAGGCTGCCGTTGGCGAGCCCGCTCGCGACGCGGCCGCCGGGCAGGTAGCGGGCGGCGAGGATCAGCAGGACCGCGTTGCGCCGCACCTGGATCTTCGCCCATTCGTAGCGCCGGATCCCGTCCGGACCGCGCTGCAGGCGGGCGAGCGCCCGCGGGCCCGCGGCGGCGCCGACGGTGTAGCCGAGGCAGTCGCCCAGCCAGGCCCCGAGTGCGGCGATCAGCGCGAGCAGCGCCAGCTGGGCGAAGTCCGTGCCGATCAACACGGCGACGGTGATGACGGTGGTCTCGCTCGGCATGAACGGCAGGAGCGCGTCCAACCCGGACACGAGGAACACGATCACCCACAGCCAGGGCGATCCGAGCGTGCCCTCGAGCAGCCCGGTGACGTACTCCAGCAGTTCCACGGTTCCATGGTGATCACCGCAGGTCGCTTTGGGGTGACGGAGCGGGGTTCGACCGGTGAATTCCTAGTCAGGGGCCACCGAGGACCACGGCACCGTGAGTTCACCCAGCCGCCACCGCGACGGCCGGTTCAGCACCGGCCAGCCCCGGGCGGTGAGCAGATGGACGGCGTGCGCCCAGCGGGCACGGACGCCGAAGTTCTGGTGCGGCGCCGCCGTCGCCCAGCAAGTATCCAAAGTGGACAGTAGTTCGTGGATGCGTTCGCCGGGAACGTTGCGGTGGATCAGGATCTTGGGTAGTCGTTCGGCCACTGTGGACGGACGTTCCAGGCTGGCGAGATGTACTGACAGGGTCAGGGTGCGCGGTCCGTCGTGTCCGACGGCGACCCAGGTGCTCAGTCGCCCGATCTCGTCGCAGGTGCCTTCGACGAGGAGCCCGCCCGGCGTCATCGCGTCCAGCATGAGCGACCAGGCGCCCGGGACCTCGGCTTCGTCGTACTGCCGCAGGACGTTGAACGCGCGCACCACCACCGGCCGCGCCCCGGCCAGTTCGAAACCGCCGCGCCGGAAGTCCAGCCAGGGCTTGTCGACGGCGGACTGCGCGACGGCGACCCGTTCGGCGTCCAGCTCCAGGCCCAGCACGCGGACGTCACGGCGGACCGTGCGCAGCCAGCGCGCCATCTCGACCGTGGTCACCGGTGAGGCGCCGTAGCCGAGGTCCACCACGAGCGGTTCGTCGGCGCGGTGCAGCAGCCGCGTCACGCCCGGATCGCTCGCGAGCCACCGGTCCACCCGCCGGAGCCGGTTGGGGTTGGTCGTGCCCCGTGTCGGTGCCCCGACCGGTTTCAGCGCTCGGCCAGCCATTTCGCGACGAATTCCGCCTCGCGCTCCAGCAGCTTGGTGACCTGTTCGGCGATCACGCCCTCCAGCTTTCCGCCGACGAACGGGATCCGCACCTTGACCTGGCCGCTGTTGACCAGTGTCGTGCGCTCGCCTTCGGCGGTCAGCGACGTCTTCGCGGTGATCTCGCCCGGCACGCCCGAGACCGCCGCCGTCGCGGTGCCGGTGTAGCCGTTCCCGGCCGCCTTCCAGCTCTGCTCGCGCTCGACGATCAGGTCGCCCCGGTGCAGCGTCCGCACGGCCGACGGGAGCTTGTCCGAGCTGATGCCCTGACGCAGCTTGTAGCGCACTCCGTCCTCGGCCGGGACGTACTCCAGCAGTTCCGCGTCGTCGCCGCCGATCTGCTCCAGCCGCGCCCGCAGCGCCGCCTCGCCGGCGACCGCGTCGAACGTGGTCGCGAGGTCTGCGGAGAACGCTGAGCGGTGCTCGATACGGGAGGCCATGGCGCCAGACAGTACCGTTCACGGGCGTGAGCACTGCCGAAACTCCCACCCTCGCCGACCACACCACGTTGCGCCTCGGCGGTCCGGCCCGGCGTTATGCCGAGGCGAAGACCGTGCGGGCCCTGGTTGACGCGGTCCGCGACGCCGACGAAGCGGGCGAGCCGATCCTGCTGCTCGGCGGCGGTTCGAACCTCGTCGTCGCCGACGACGGTTTCGAGGGCACGGTGCTGAAGGTCGGCAACACCGGCTGGACACGTGACGGAGATCTCGTCGAGGTCGCGGCGGGCGAGAACTGGGACGGTTTCGTCGCGGGCCTGGTCGGCGAGGGCGTCGGCGGGCTCGAATGCCTCTCCGGGATCCCCGGTTCGGTCGGCGCGACGCCGATCCAGAACGTCGGCGCGTACGGCTGCGAGGTGGCCGAATCCCTGGTCTCGGTCGATCTCTACGACCGCGCCACCCGCGAGATCCGCACGCTGACCGCTGAAGAGCTCGGCTTCGGGTATCGCACGTCGATCCTGAAGGGGACCGATGCGGGCGTCGTGCTCACAGTGCGTTTCAAGGTCAGCGAAGACGGCCTCTCCGCCCCGATCCGCTACGCCGAACTAGCCCGCACGCTCGGCGTCGAGATCGGTGACCGGGTCCCGGCCGCCGAAGCACGCGAAGCGGTCCTCGGGCTGCGTCGCGGCAAAGGCATGGTCCTGGACGCCGACGACCACGACACCTGGAGCGCGGGCTCGTTCTTCACCAACCCGATCATCGGCGAGGCGCGGCTGGCGAAGGTGCTGGCGGGCATCGTGGACGTCGTCGGGGAGGACGTGCGCGTGCCGCAGTACCCGGGGCCCGGCGGTACGAAGCTGTCCGCGGCCTGGCTGATCGAGCGGGCCGGGTTCGCGAAGGGCCACGAAGGGCCTGGAGGCCGGGTCTCGCTGTCGACGAAGCACACGCTGGCGCTCACGAACCGGGGCAAGGCGTCGACTGAGGACCTTCTCGATCTGGCGCGCGAAGTGCGCGACGGCGTCGAGGCTCGCTTCGGCGTTTCGCTGCACCCTGAACCCCTGCTCATCAACTGCGCGCTTTGAGCCAAAGACCGCATTCAGAGGACTAAATGCGGGCGGGTGAACAACCCGGCACCACCCTCGTGCGTCTATCCCTCTGAGGGGCGAGGGTGAGTTCCGTCGCCGCGGGTAACGTCGAAGGGGTTCCCGGCGCTGAGCGGGTAGAAGCTCGCGGGGATCTTCATGGGAGGTACACGGTGATCGAACGGCGCACGGTGTTCAAGGCCGCGCTCGCCGCGGGCGCGGCCATGCTGGCCGCCGCCTGCTCCAGCGAAGAAGGCGGCAACGCCAAGCCGGAAGGCAGTGGCGGCGGGGAACAGGGTGCCGCCCCGGTCGCGAAGATCACCGCCGAACCCGCCGCCGACGCCAAGGACGCGTCCGTGGTGACGCCGGTCGTGGTGAAGGTCGCCGACGGCAAGCTCACCGAGGTCAAGGTCACCGGGGACGGCGGCAAGGACGTCAAGGGCGAACTGTCCGCCGACGGGCTCACCTGGACCAGCACCGAGGTCCTCGGCTACGGCAAGACGTACACGTACGCCGCGAAGGCCACCGGCAGCGACAACAAGCCCGCCGAGTTCAAGGGCTCGTTCAGCACGGTCAAGCCCGCCAAGGAGGTTCGCGCCACGCTGAACCCGACCGACGACGCCGAGGTCGGCGTCGCGATGCCGATCAGCGTGAAGTTCGCGTCCCCGGTCAAGGACAAGGCGGCCGCCGAGAAGGCGCTCAAGGTGAAGACCGACAAGGACGTCGAGGGCTCCTGGGGCTGGCTGTCGGACACCCAGGTCGACTGGCGGCCGAAGGAGTACTGGCCCGCGAACATCAAGGTCAACGTCGAGGCGAAGCTCTACGGCGTCGCGCTCGGCGGCGGCGCGTACGGCAAGGCCGACGTGACCACCGAGTTCAAGATCGGCCGCAACCAGGTGGTCAAGATCCACACCCCGGACCACGTGATGAAGGTCTACCGAGGCGGCGCGGAATCGGCGAGCTACCCGTGCTCGAACGGGCTCGACGGCGACGTCCAGCGCAACACCCCCAACGGCACGTTCATCGTGATGACGAAGGAGCCGATGGCGCGGTTCGACAACGCGCGCTACGGCTACACCAACGTCAACAAGAAGTGGTCCTGCCGGATCTCGAACAACGGCGAGTACATCCACGAGAACCAGGACAACGCGGCGAACATCGGCAAGGCCAACACCTCGCACGGCTGCGTGAACCTGCTCGAAGCGGACGCCAAGAAGTACTTCGACTCGGCGATGATCGGCGACCCGGTCGAGATCACCGGTTCGAAACTGGGCAGCCCGACCAAATCGGACGTCAAGAACTGGTTCTACGACTGGAAGTCCTGGAAGGCCCTCTCGGCGGTCAAGTAGCCGTTCGGCCTCGTGAGTCCCCTGCACGCCGGAACCTCATAGGCTGGCGTGCATGAAGACCGAGGTAGTCGGCTACGGCGGGACCCGCATCGGTTTGTGGGTCGAGGGCGCCGAGAACACCCGCCCGATCGTGTTCGTGCACGGCTGGGCCCAGTCGAGTCGGGCGTGGGCGCCGCAGCTGGCCGATCCCGCGCTCAGCGAGCGGTTCCGCCTGGTCGCGATGGATCTGCGCGGACACGGGGACTCCGAAGTGCCCTCCGCCGGCTACGACGATCCCCGGGTCTGGGCGGAGGATCTCGCCTCCGTTCTCGACTTCGCGGGCGACGACGCGATCGTCGTCGGCTGGTCTTACGGCGGGCTGGTCATCACCGACTACCTCCGGGTGCACGGCTCTTCGCGGCTCGCCGGCATCGTTTTTGTGGGCGCTATCACAGAAATCGGCAAGAACCGCCCCGGCGGCAAGGTCGGGCCCGCGATGCGCGACGCCATCCCGGCGGTCCTTTCGGACGATCCGGCGGTCGCGATTCCCGCGTTGGTGCAGTTCAGCGGGCGGATGACGGCCGCCCCGGTGTCCGGCACGCTCACTCAATCGCTTCTCGGCGCCTGCCTTTCCACGCCGCCCGCGGTGCGCTCCGCGCTGTTCCGGCGTGACGTCGGGAGCGAGGACGTGCTTCGTGATCTGGACAAACCGGCACTTATCGTCCATGGTCTCGCGGACGCTGTGATCGATCCGACGTCCGCGGAATACGCGGCGGGGAAGATTCAGGGGGCCGTCGTGCGTTGGCTACCTGAGGTGGGGCATCTGCCGTTCGCCGAAGCGGCGGACGAGTTCGGTGAACTGCTGCGCGGGTTCGCCGATCAGTAGGACTTCGGGAGTGTTGACCAGGTGACGATCCCTCTGCACGGGTTCGACGCCGCGCCCAGGCGCGTCGCGGTGCTGTCGTTGCACACTTCTCCGCTGGAGCAGCCGGGTACCGGCGACGCCGGCGGCATGAACGTCTACGTGAGCCAGACGGCCACCGAGATGGCCCGCCGGGGCGTCGAGGTCGAGGTGTTCACACGGGCCACGTCCTCGGATCAGCCCCCGGTCGCCGAACTGGCGCCCGGCGTGCTGGTCCGGCACATCCCGGCCGGGCCGTTCGAGCCGCTGGGACGCGACGAGCTGCCCGCGCAGCTGTGCGCCTTCACAGCAGGGGTGCTGCGGGCCGAGGCGTTCCACGAACCGGGCTACTACGACCTCATCCATTCGCATTACTGGCTCTCCGGCCAGGCGGGCTGGCTCGCCCGCGATCGCTGGGGCGTGCCGCTGGTGCACACCGCGCACACCCTCGCCAAGGTCAAGAACGCCGCACTGGCCGAGGGCGACACCCCCGAGCCGCGCACCCGCGTGATCGGCGAGGAGCAGGTCGTCGAGGAGGCGGACTGCCTGGTCGCGAACACCCGCGTCGAGGCGCGCGAGCTGATCGAGCTGTACGACGCCGACCCGCACGCCGTGCACGCCATCCCGCCCGGCGTCGACCTCGACCGCTTCACCCCCGGCTCCCAGGCCGCCGCGCGCCGGGCGCTGGGCCTCCCGGCCGACGCGATCGTGCTGGCCTTCGCGGGCCGGATCCAGCCGTTGAAGGCGCCGGACGTCCTCCTGCTGGCCGCGGCCGAAATGCTGCGTGAACGGCCGGAGCTGGCTTCGCGGCTGGTGGTGCTGATCGTCGGCGGCCCGTCCGGGACCGGACTGGAGCAGCCGCAGGCCCTGCGCGAACTGGCCGTTTCCCTCGGGATCGAGGCGCAGACCCGGTTCATGCCGCCGCAGCCGGGCCAGTCGCTGGTCAACGTCTACCGGGCGGCCGACCTCGTCGCCGTGCCGAGCTATAACGAGTCGTTCGGGCTGGTCGCGCTCGAAGCGCAGGCGTGCGGGACGCCGGTGATCGCGGCGGAGGTCGGCGGGCTGCCGGTCGCCGTCCCGCACGGCGTCTCCGGGCTGCTCGTGCCGTCGCACGACGCGAAGGACTGGTCGGGCGCGCTCGCGAACGTCGCGTTGCGGCCCGATTGGCGTGCCGAGCTTTCGGCCAACGCCGTCGTCCACGCGCGACGCTTCTCCTGGCGCCGGACGACGGACCGCCTGCTGGACACGTACGCTCAAGCGACCGGCGCGTTCCGGCGTGCCCTCGAACAGCGCGCGGAGGTGGCGGTTTGACGCTCGACGAGACCTTGCGGTCCTCTTTGGACAATGCGGGCCTGGAATATCAAAGGCGTGGCGAGGGAAGGTACTTCGTCACGTTGCCCGGCACCAAGAAACTGCAGACCAACTGCTGGCTGGTCGCCGGTGACCACGCTTTCGCCGTCGAAGCCTTCGTCTGCCGCCGTCCCGACGAGTCCCATGAGGACGTTTACCGCTTTCTGTTGCGCCGCAACGCGAAACTGTACGGCGTGCACTACACGGTGGACGCGATCGGCGACATCTACCTGGTCGGCCGGTTCGGTTTGGACACGGTCACCGAAGCCGAATTGGACAAGATCCTCGGGCAGGTGCTGGAGGCCGCCGACGGCGACTTCAACACGCTGCTGGAACTCGGATTCGCCGAATCGATCAAACGCGAATGGGACTGGCGCGTCTCGCGCGGCGAGTCGCTGGCGAACCTGCAGGCGTTCAAACATCTCGTCGAGCCTTCGAACGGGCACGAACCCGGAGCCTTGACCGACTCGTGACCCGGACGGTGCAACGGCACCGTCGTCCGTTCCGTCTCTTTCCGCAGCACTGGAGGGAGACGGTTTTGATGCACAAACGAGTGAGATGGGTCGCGGCCGCCGGCATCGTGCTGGCGCTGGCGGGCTGTTCGGCGAACGATTCCGGCGGTGAGTCGGCCGCGATGCCGATGTCGGCGGATACCAAGCAGGCGGCACCCAAAGAAGGGGTGCCGAACAAGGAAGCGACCGACAGCAAGGCGGGTTCGGGCAAGGCCCCGGCGCCCGCGGGACAGCCAGGGGTCGCCGACCGCAAGCTGGTGCGCACGGCGAACCTGGAACTCACCGCCCCGAACGTCGCCGACGTGATCTCGCAGGTACGCGTCATCACCCAGGGCGCCGCGGGCTACACCGGGCAGGAAAGCACCCAGGAGAAGCGCGCGTCGGTCAACGTCATCGTGCCCTCCGAGCGCCTCGACGGCGTGCTGGACCAGCTCGGGAAGCTGGGGAAGCAGGTCCGGCGCGAGGTCACCGCGACGGACGTGACCGAGCAGATGGTCGACGTCGAATCGCGGCTGGCCACCCAGCGCGCCAGTGTCGAGCGCATCCGCGCGCTGCTCGCGAGGGCGACGTCGGTTTCGGAGATCGCCTCGGTGGAGAGCGAGCTGACGAGCCGGGAGGCCGAGCTCGAGTCGCTCCAGAAGCGGCGCGAAAGCCTGGCGGGCAGTGTCGCCATGTCGACGATTTCGTTGCAGGTGAAGGCGGAGACGGTCGCGGCGTCGGAGGAGTCCCGCAGCGGTTTCCTCGGCGGGCTGGCCGGCGGCTGGGACGCCTTCCTGACCTTCGGCGGCGGCCTGCTGACCGCGATCGGTGCGATGGCGCCGTTCCTGCTGGTCTTCGGTGTTCCCGTGGCCGCGCTGGTGTGGTGGTTGCGCAAGCGGCGCCGTCCGGCGGAACCCGCGATGGCGACCGCTTCGGATCTGCCGTCCGCGCCCCCGCTCGACTGAGCCGACCAAGCCCCCCGGTGACCGTTCGGGGCTGGATGGACGACACGCGTGATCCGGCGGACGACACGCGTGATCCGGCGGACGACACGCGTGATCTGGCGGACGACACGCGTGACTGGATGGACGACACGACCCCGGCTGGTGTTCCGCCACGAGTCGTCCGCTCAATCACGTGTGTCGTCCATTCCGACACGCGTGTCGTCCGTTCAGTCACACGAAACCGCCGCCCCGGCGCCGGCAGTGGATACCTGCCACGAACGAGGGCCCGGAAGATGAACAGGCGGGACGGCTCGAGGGAGGGGGGAGTCGCGATCTCGAGCCGCCCCGCTGAAGTTCCCGCCAAGGTGGACCCGGTGACGAGGGGGATGCCAACGGGGCCGGCGGGCGCCGCGACTCGGCAGGGGGGAGACGAGTCGCGGTCGTCACCCGCGTCGAGCCGGGGAGTGCGTGGAATCCGGCCGCGCGGGACGTAGTCAACCTGTCAGATCTCCACCTGTAATCACAAGACTACCGGTTACTCCGTTCGAGTGAACTTCGAAAACCGGGATAACGGAGTGCAGCCTGATTTCCAGGGAACGGGACTTGTTGGCAACCCGTCTTCTGGACGGGTGAAGGTGTTACTCGCGGGTAACGCACTCTCTGTAGAAATAAAGCCAAGCGCAGCCCTCTGACCGGCGCTTCCGCTCCCTCTGGCAGGCTGAACCCCATGGCTGAGCTTGGGACTCTGGTGCTGCTGCGTCACGGGCAGAGCACGTGGAACGCCGAAAACCTGTTCACCGGCTGGGTGGACGTGCCGCTGTCGGAGCAGGGCGAGCAGGAGGCGCGCAAGGGCGGGCAGCTGCTCGCGGAGTCCGGCCTGCTGCCGGACGTCGTGCACACCTCGCTGATGCGCCGCGCGATCTCGACCGCCAACCTGGCGCTCGACGCCGCCGACCGGCACTGGATCCCCGTGAAGCGCGACTGGCGCCTCAACGAGCGCCACTACGGCGCGCTGCAGGGCAAGAACAAGAAGCAGACGCTCGACGAGTTCGGCGAGGAGCAGTTCATGCTCTGGCGCCGCTCCTACGACACCCCGCCGCCCCCGATCGACCCGGCCGACGAGTTCAGCCAGGTGGGCGACGCGCGCTACGCAGACCTCGGCGACGCCAC
Organism: Amycolatopsis sp. MJM2582; assembly: GCF_000754115.1. Taxonomy (NCBI): domain Bacteria; kingdom Bacillati; phylum Actinomycetota; class Actinomycetes; order Pseudonocardiales; family Pseudonocardiaceae; genus Amycolatopsis; species Amycolatopsis sp. MJM2582. Next base: position 768,719 of record NZ_JPLW01000001.1, on the reverse strand, counting down.
CCCGCTGACCGAATGCCTCAAGGACGTCGTCGCGCGGCTGCTGCCGTACTGGGAGTCCGAGATCGTGCCGGATCTGCGCGCGGGCAAGACCGTGCTGGTCGCCGCGCACGGGAACTCGCTGCGGGCGCTGGTGAAGCACCTCGACGGCATCTCCGACGACGCGATCGCCGGGCTCAACATCCCGACCGGCATCCCGCTGCGCTACGACCTCACCGAAGACCTCAAGCCGGTCACCGTCGGCGGCACCTACCTGGATCCGGAGGCCGCCAAGGAAGCCGCGGCCGCCGTGGCGAACCAGGGCCGCTAGACCCCACGCATTTCGTCCTCTGGATGCGGTAGTTCGCTCTCGAACCACCGCGTTCAGAGGACGAATTGCGTCAGGGGAGGGCTTGGACCGACTCGATGCCGGCCGCCTTCCACCCCTCGGGCAGGTGCTGGAGGCGCAGGACGAGCGGCAGGTACCGCTTCGACGCCTGCCCGGCCGCGTCCGTGACGTCCGACGTCGCGAAGAGCAGCACGCTCGCCTTGTCGTCCACGACCTCCATGACCGCCGCGGCCGGGTTCGGCGCCAGCGACGCCTTCGTGCCGCCGGACCGGATCTGGTTCAGCCGAGCCGCCTTGTCCTGCTGGAACTGGGTCAGCAACTGCCCGGTCGACACGGACTCGTAGCGGGCGTACGTGCCTTCGGGGTCGGCCGGATTCACGTTCAGCAGGGCTTCCGCGGCGCGCAGGGCACCGTCCCGCGCGGAATCCCGCACCCTCGCGAACACCCGGTCACCCGCGCCCGGCTTCTCCGCCGCGAGCGGGGAGTCCGCCGGATTCACCTTGACCTCGCCGATCCGCCAGCGATCACCCTCGCGGACGGTCGCGAGCAGCACCGACGCGATGCCCTTGCTGGTGGCACCGGCCCTGGTGCTGCTCTGGTCCAGGACGGTCAGCACCCGCGCCTTGTCCGGCGTCTGCTCGACCGCCGCCGACACGATCACCTTGGTCACGAGCTTGACCGGCTCAGCCGACTTCCGGACCTCGGCGAACAGTTTCGCCAGCTCGTCGCGCGCGCCCGGCGTCACGTTGTCGGCGAGTGCCTTCTCGTAGGCGGGCACGGCCGTGCTGTCGTAGGAGAACACGGCTTCGGCGGCCGTCTTCACCGCCGTCAGCACGGACGCCGTCTTCGCCGGATCGACCAGCGCGAGGTTCGCGGGCGGGGTCTCCGGTTCGGGCCGGGCGGTGCCGGAGATCGTGGTGGTGCAGCCCGCGAGCGCGAGCAGCACGGCCAATCCCGCCCAGCGCTTCACAGCAGGCCGAGTTCCCGTGCCCGGGCGTCGACCTGCAGACGCGACGTCACGCCGAGCGCGACCAGCAACTCCGAGACGCGACGCTGATAGGTGCGCACGCCCATGCCGAGGGTCTTCGCGGCCTTCTCGTCCTTGCAGCCGGTGGTCAGGAACTCGAGGATTTGCGGTGCCTCCATCCGGATGTCGGCGAACCGCGCGTCGAACGTCTCCAGGGTGGTGGACGCGAGCCAGGCGGTTTCGAACAGCGACAGAATGCCCTGCACCAGCTCCGGGCGCGAGATGACGCTGTACGAGCGCACCGCCTTGCCCTCGTCGCCCGCCATGATCGCGACCCGCTCGTCGAGCAGGATCGTCTCGTTGATCTCCTCGGTGCCGATCCGGATCTGCGCGCCGAGACCGGACAGCCGGTGCAGATGCTGCGCGGTCTGCTCGTTCAGCAGGACGCCGGGGCGGTACAGCTTGCGGATCCGCTTGTCGCGCACCAGCCGTTCGCCCTGGCGCGTGAGCGACGGCCGCGAAAGCGCCCAGGTGTAGAGGTCGTCGGCCGCGCACGCGATGTCGGTCGCCGCGACGAACAGATGAGCCGTCCGGTCGAACAGCTCTTCTTCTCCGCGAATCAGGGAGATGTCACTGACGAGTTCCACGGCGACAGTCTTCCAACAATCCCCGGGGGCCGTGACGGGAACGTCGCTATTCACCGGTGAACGATCACGACGAAAGTCGGGATCCGGGCATCACGCGGCGACGATGTCCCCGGTTCGGGTGACCCGCCTCACCCAGGAGATCTCGGCGAGGGATCGGCCACGTGAACGGCGGCTGACCTGCAGGCGAACAGGGTGTCCCCAGGTGTCATAGGCATCACGAGTACGCGGCCGGGACTAGGCCAAAAGACTACCCACGCGCTTACGATTCCCCTGTGACCACGCCTGTTGCACTCGCCCTGGCCGTCGGCGGACTGATCGTCGGTGTGGTTTTCGGCTTCCTGATCGCGAGGGGCCGCGCCCGCCGCGAGGAGCGGCGACCGACCGGTCCCACCGTGGCCGAACTGCTCGAACGCCTCGTGCGGTCCAGCAACAACGGCGTCGTCGTCCTCAACAAGTTCGGCGACATGGTCCTGCACAACCCGCGTGCCTACGAACTCGGCCTGGTGAAGGTCAACCAGGCCGATCCGCGGGCCCGCAAGGCCGCCGAGCAGGTGGTCGAGACCGACGAGCCGATGGAGATCGACCTTTCCCCGCTGGAGGCGAGGGGCCGTCAGCCCGAGGCCGTCCTCGGCGAGGTCCGCCCGCTCGGCGACGGGTTCACCGTGGTCGAGGCCGTCGACCACTCCGAGGCGATCCGGCTCGAAGCCGTCCGGCGTGACTTCGTCGCGAACGTGAGCCACGAGCTGAAGACGCCGGTGGGCGCGATCGCGCTGCTGACCGAGGCCGTTCTCGACGCCGCGGAGGACACCGAGGAGGTCCGGCGCTTCGGCGGCAAGATCCTCCGCGAGTCGACCCGGCTCGGCCAGCTCGTCACCGAGCTGATCGCGCTGTCGCGGCTGCAGGGCGCCGAGCGGCTGCCCGACCTCAACGTCGTCGAGGTCGACGCCGTGGTCCGCGAGGCGCTCGGCCGGACGACGCTTTCGGCGGAATCCGCCGAGATCACCATCACCACCGACGCGGCCAGCGGCCTGCTCATCGAGGGCGACCGGACGCTGATGGTCACCGCGCTGTCGAACCTGCTGGAGAACGCCGTCGCGTACTCGCCGGCGGGCAGCCCGGTGTCGATCAGCAGGCGCCTGGTCGACGGCAAGGTCGAGATCGCGGTGACCGACCGCGGCATCGGGATCGCCGAGGACGAGCAGCAGCGCGTCTTCGAGCGCTTCTACCGCGCGGACAAGGCGCGGTCGCGGGCGACCGGCGGCACCGGGCTGGGCCTGGCGATCGTCAAGCACGTGGCCGCGAACCACGGCGGTTCGGTCGGCCTGTGGAGCCGTCCCGGCACCGGGTCGACCTTCACCCTGCGGATCCCCGCGCACATCCCCGCCGAACCGGCCGCGCCCGTGAAACAGGCTCCGCCGGCGTCCCGGCCGGAGAAGACCCCCGAGCGGACACCCCGTCTCGTGGCAACAGGGCAAGAAAGCCCCGACCATGGAGGAAACCTGTGACGAGGGTTCTCATCGTCGAGGACGAAGAGTCGTTCGCCGACCCGCTCGCGTTCTTGCTCCGCAAAGAGGGCTTCACCGCCGCCGTCGCCGTGACGGGGCAGCAGGCGCTCGAGGAGTTCGACCGCAACGGCGCCGACATCGTCCTGCTCGATCTCATGCTCCCCGGTATGAGCGGCACCGACGTCTGCAAGCAGCTCAGGCAGCGTTCCGCGGTACCGGTGATCATGGTGACCGCGCGTGACAGCGAGATCGACAAGGTCGTCGGGCTGGAACTCGGCGCCGACGACTACGTCACCAAGCCGTACTCGGCCCGTGAGCTCATCGCGCGGGTGCGGGCGGTGCTGCGCCGCGGCGGTGAGCCGGGCTCCGAAGGCGACCTCGCCCCGCTCGTGCTGACCGCCGGGCCGGTGCGGATGGACGTCGAGCGGCACGTGGTGACCGTCGACGGCCAGGAGGTCTCCTTGCCGCTCAAGGAGTTCGACCTGCTCGAGTACCTGCTGCGCAACGTGGGCCGCGTGCTCACCCGCGGGCAGCTGATCGACCGGGTGTGGGGCGCGGACTACGTCGGCGACACCAAGACGCTCGACGTCCACGTGAAGCGGCTGCGGTCGAAGATCGAGCCGGACCCGGGCTCGCCCCGGCACCTGGTCACCGTGCGCGGCTTGGGCTACAAGTTCGAGACGTGAGCTGAAGGGGACTTTCCCGGCATAAGACGCGGTGAAGGACACCTTCGAGGTGAAAGCGCCCGATTCAGGCGTTTTGCGAAGGGGTCGTGAGTGTTTTTGGTCGTTCTAACGACCAAAAACACTCACGACCCCAATCGAAAACCGTGCGAATAGGTATCAAACGGACATTTGCCTTACTCGGAACCGGTCGCTGCAAGATCGCGACTGCCTCCGCCGATGGGTCGACCAGGCGCGGAGGCCTTCGCCCGGAGCTCCTGCGATACAGATCACGGTTACGGTTTCGTGACCTGACGTGGGGGCGGGTACCGTAGACGCTCGTGCGCCTAGGGGTACTCGACGTCGGTTCCAACACCGTCCACCTGCTCGTGGTCGACGCCCACCGTGGCGCCCACCCGACCCCGATGCATTCCGAAAAGGCCGTCCTCCGCCTCGCCGAGCAGATCACCCGCAACGGCGACCTGAGCCGCGCGGGCGCGGACAGCCTCGTACGCGCTGTCGAGTCGGCGAAGGCGGCCGCGGCCAGGCTGGGCTGCGAAGAGGTCATGGCGTTCGCCACCTCCGCGGTCCGCGAAGCCAAGAACGCCCCGAAGGTGCTGGCGAAGGTCCAGGAGCAGACCGGCGTCGAACTGAAGGTGCTCTCCGGGATCGACGAGTCCCGGCTCACCTTCCTCGCCGTCCGCCGCTGGTTCGGCTGGTCGGCGGGCAAACTGCTCGTGCTCGACATCGGCGGCGGCTCGCTCGAGATCGCGATGGGCCGCGACGAGGAGCCGGACCTGGCCGAATCGCTGCCCCTGGGCGCGGGCCGGACCACGCGGACGCGGTTCCAGCACGACCCGCCGTCCCGTTCGGAGCTCATCGCGACTTCGGTGTGGCTCGAAGAACAACTCGCCCCGCTCGCGAAGAAGGTCGCCAAATTGGGTGAACCCGATCGTGTCGTGGCGACCTCGAAGACGTTCCGGTCACTCGCCCGGTTGACCGGAGCGGCGCCGTCGGCCAGCGGGCCGCATGTGCGCCGTACCCTGACCGACACCGCGTTGCGCCAGCTCATCGCGTTCATCTCCCGGATGACCGCCCAGGACCTGGCCCAACTCGAGGGGGTCAGCGCGAGCAGGTCGCATCAGCTGGTGGCCGGCGCGCTCGTCGCACAAGCCACCATGCGGGCGCTTTCCCTGGAAGAACTGGAGATCTGTCCGTGGGCGCTGCGAGAAGGTGTCATCCTTCGACGGCTGGACCATTCGAACGGTGCGGACGAGACTGTGGGCGGCAGCGCCCGACTGGACTTAGTCGACGGAGAACGGGCACGGTGAAGAGGTGACGGAAATGCGGATGACGGTGGATAGCGCGCGCGACGCCGCCGATGCCCCGTCGCGTGCCGGTTCACAACGGCTGGAGCGCGCATTGGACAGCACGGTATGACGGACGAGACAGAGAGCGGCCAGCCACAGAAGACCGTGGCGGAGCTGCTGGCGCAGCACGGAGCCCAGCCCGAAGGCGGGCGCCGCAGGCGACGCCGCGCGGCCGACGACGAGGACGAGGCTCCCGAGCCCACTCGCGGACGGCGCGCGCCGTCGGTGAGCGACACCGCGCCGCAGGCGATCATCGACAGGGTGTCGGGTGACACCCCGCCGCCCGCCAACCGTCCTCCGCGCCGCGCGCGCCCGCAAGACTCCGGAGCGCGTCCGCTCCCGCAGCCGCAGCAGGATTCCGCGCCGCTGCCGGTGCCGCCGAACGTCGCGTCGACCCCGACCCGGCAGACGCCGCCGGTGCGCCCGCCTCAGGAGCAGAGCGGCTATCAGCAGCGTCCGCCGCAGCAATCCGGGCAATTCGTGCGGCCGACGCCGCCGCCGCAGGAGCAGAGCGGTTACCAGCAGCGTCCGCCGCAGCAGTCTGGTCAGTTCGTGCGGCCGACACCGCCGCAGGAGCAGTCCGGCTATCAGCAGCGTCCGCCGGATTCCGAGGGGCTGCCCCCGCGCGGCCGTCCGCGTCCGCCTGGCCCGGAGGAGACCCGCGGCGCGGTGCCGCCGGTCCGCCGCCGTCCCGAACCGCCCGCCGGGCCCCCGTCGTCGGGGCTTTCGGCGAGACTCGACGGTGGCCTCGACGCCCCGGCCGAAGACGTCCAGGACCCGCCCGGCCCGATGGCCAGTGGCGCTTTCGCGACGCCGCCCGCCCAGCCGGCGCGGCGCCGTCGTCCGGCGGCCCGCCCGCCGCAGCCGAAGGCCGAGCCGAGCACCGAGCAGTTCGCCGCGGTCGGCGAAGAGGCCGTGCCCGAACCCGAGGCCCCCGTGGAACCGGCGGCGCCGCCCGCGGGGCTCGCCGGATGGCGCAAACGCAGGCAGAAGGTGCAGTCCGAGGACACCGAAATCGGCGGCATCCCGCCGGTGCCGCCCCCGGTCGCGCCCGTCGAGCCGGACCCCGAACCCGAACCGGACCCGTTCGACGCAGGCCCCCCGACCATGGGCCACCCCGCGCCGATGCCGTTCGTGCCGCCGCACTCCCTCGACGACCGTGACCGTCAGGACAACCTCGACGAGTACGAGCGCGAGTTCGCCGACCCGGCGTATCCGGACGGCGGCCCGGACTTCGAGCGTGACGACTACGGCTACCGCGCCGACGAGTACGAGGACGACTACGACGACGACCAGGCCGAGGAGGTCGTCGACGAGCCCGCGGCGCCCGCCGAAAAGGTCTCGCCGGGGAAGCAGTGGCTGGCGCTGGCCGGTCAGCTCGCCCTCGGCGTCGTCGGTGGTGCCGCGGTGTGGCTGGGCTTCAACTGGCTGTGGGTGAACCTTCCCGCCGCCGCGCTGGTCGCCGCGTTGCTGGTGATCGTCGCGCTGGTGTGGATCGTCCGGAAGATCCGCAAGGCGGAGGATCTGCAGACCCTGGTGCTCGCGGTGCTGGTCGGACTGGTGGTGACGGTCTCACCGGCCGCACTCCTGCTGGTCGCCCGTTAGCGGCCTCGGGAAGAATGCCGGAATGGTTCAGCAGGTTCCGGTAGGCCTCTCGACGGCGTCCGTCTGGCCGTTGCGGGCGGGAGTGGCGTTCGAGCTGGCCGCCGACCTCGGCTACGACGGGGTCGAGGTGATGGTCTGGGCCGATCCGGTCAGCCAGGACGTCTCCGCGTTGCGCCGGTGGTCGCGGCGCACCGGGGTGCCGGTGCTGTCGATCCACTCGCCTTCGTTGCTGATCACCCAGCGCGTGTGGTCGCCGGATCCCGTGGTGCGCCTGCGGATGTCGGTGGAAGCCGCGCAGGAACTGGGTGCGCGCACGGTCGTGGTGCATCCGCCGTTCCGGTGGCAGCGCCGCTACGGCGACGCGTTCGGAGACCTCGTCGACGAGCTCGAAGAAGCCAGCGGCATCGAGATCGCGGTGGAGAACATGTTCAAGGTCCGCCCGCCCGGTGGCTCGCGGACGTCGCGGGTGTCGGCGTTCCGGCCGTCGATCGACCCTACGGACGTAGGGTTTCGCCACTACACGCTCGACCTGTCCCATACAGCGGCAGCCGGGATGGACGCCCTCGCGCTCGCCGATCGGATGGGTCCCGGGCTCGCGCACGTCCATCTGGCGGACGGCACGGGGCTCCCGAAGGACGAGCACCTGGTGCCCGGACGCGGTATCGAACCCTGCGCCGAACTGCTGGAAAAGCTCGTGAGCAGCGATTTCTCCGGACAGGTCGTGCTGGAGATCAACACCCGGCGGTCGCCGAGCGCGGCGCAGCGGTCGCGGGACCTCGCGGAGTCACTCTTGTTCGCGAGGCTGCACCTAGGTCAGTGACAAAGATCGTCTCCAGGTGCGGAGATTCATTCCTCCCTGCGCCCGAGGCGCTGGTACACGTAAAGTTCCGACCGTGAACCAGCTGCGCTTGTTGATCTCCCGCACCCCGATGGATCGGCTCGTGGCCTGGGTCAGTGCTCGGTGAGCGCGACCGACGAAACGAGCACCTCCTTCGACGAGGCATGCGCGACGAGATCACTGGGTGACGGCACGTTCACGGCGGTACTCCGTACCGAATGGTCGATCGGTGGACACCCCCACGGCGGCTTCCTGATGGCCCTGATGGCCCGGGCCGCCCTGTCGTTCCTCCACGAACGCGGAGAGCCGCCGTCCGAGCCGCTCGCGATCAGCGCGGAGTTCCTGCATCCGCCCGCGGTGGGACCGGTGCTGCTGCGTATGGACGTCCGGAAGGTCGGCAGGCGCGCCTCGGTCGTCGGGGTCCTGCTGGAGCAGCGGGGCCGCAGCTGCGTCGAGGCCAGAGTGACCACCGGACGGCTGCCGATGCGGCGGCCGGAGTGGACCGACGTCCCGGCCATGGCCGCGGAGCCGCCGCCCGGCGCGGTGCCCGTGACCGGCGAGACCTCCGAAGGCCTCTTCAACCTCGCGAAGGGCTGCGAAGTCCGGCTCGACCCGGCGAGTGTCGGCTACCTGCACGGCCGGATCGGCGACCCGCCGAGGATGCGGCTGTGGGTCCGGCCCCGGCACGGGCTCGCGGACCCGTACTTCGCCCTGCTCGCGAGCGACGTGAACCCGCCGGTGGTCTACAACCTCGGCCGGGTCGGCTGGGCGCCCACCGTGCAGCTGACCGCGTTGCTGCGCACCCGGCCGGCGCCGGGCTGGCTGCGGGTGATCGTCCAGAGCCAGTCGGTGCACGAGGCCTGGTTCGACTCGGACGCCCTCGTGGTCGACTCCCAGGGCAGGCTGGTCTGCCAGGCGCGGCAGCTGGCGCTTGCCCCGGCGCCTGGAGCCTGACGGCCGTTTGGCACGCTGAAGCGCATGAGCGTGATCGCGGTTCTGGGTGCCGGGAAGATCGGGGAGGCCCTGCTCTCGGGCCTGCTGCAGGGTGGGCACAGCCCGGACGACCTCCTGTTCACCGAGCGGTATCCGGCGCGCGCGGCCGAGCTGACCGAGCGTTACGGCGTGCACGGGGTCAGCGTCGCCGACGCCGCCCGCCGGGCCGACGTGCTGGTCGTCGCGGTCAAACCGCAGGACATCGAGCCGGTGCTGGACGAGCTCGCGCCGCTGCTCGGCGAGGAGTCCCTGGTGGTCTCGCTGTGCGCGGGCCTGCCGACCGCCCTGTACGAGCGCAGGCTGGCCGACGGCGTCCCGGTGGTGCGGGTCATGCCGAACACCCCGATGCTCGTCGGAGAGGCGATGAGCGCGGTCTCCGCGGGCGCGCACGCGACCGCCGAGCACATCGCGGTGGTGAAGGACCTGCTCTCGCATGTCGGGCAGGTCGTCGAGGTGCCCGAGTCGCAGCAGGACGCGGTCACGGCGCTGTCCGGCTCCGGGCCCGCGTACTTCTTCTACCTGGTCGAGGCCATGATCGACGCCGGGATCCTGCTCGGCCTGCCGCGGGCGCTCGCCGGGCAGCTGATCATCCAGTCGGCGGTCGGGGCGGCGAAGATGCTCGCCGAGTCCGACGAACACCCGGTGCTGCTGCGGGAAGCCGTCACCTCGCCCGCCGGGACCACCATCAACGCCATCCGCGAGCTGGAGAAGCACGGCGTCCGCGCGGCGCTGCTGGCCGCCATCGAGGCCGCGAAGGACCGCTCGACCGAGCTGGGCCGCGCCCACGAACCCCGCGTTTAGTCCTCTGGATGCGGTGGTTCGACGTCGAACCACCGCATCCAGAGGACGAAATGCGTAGTCGGACGGGCCCATCCCGGTGACTCGCGTCGCTTTAGCCACACGTGTCCCGCTACTCTCAGGAGAGCACGTGCGTGTCGATACCACAGGTGGGGAAGCCTCGTGGCGCGACACGTGTCGAAGGACACGGTGAATCATGCCGCCGAACAAGAAGGATGATCTGCCCTCAGTTGGCCAGGTCCAGTTCCTGACGGTCGCCGAGGTGGCCACGCTGATGCGGGTCTCCAAGATGACCGTCTACCGCCTCGTTCACTCGGGCGAGCTGCCCGCGGTGCGCGTCGGGAAGTCGTTCAGAGTGCCCGAAAAGGCCGTACACGAGTATCTGCAAGGCGCGTACTTCGACGTGGGCTGAGGCTCGGTCCACGGAGCACAACGTGCCCGCCCGAGGGCGTCTTCCGGGGCGCGAGTACCCTGGAAGACCGCTCGTGCCTGTGCGCTCCACCCGTTGGACGCTGCGCCGGGCAGCGTGACCGACGACGAAGGAAGGAGCGCTCACGATGGGCTCTGTGATCAAGAAGCGCCGTAAGCGCATGTCGAAGAAGAAGCACCGCAAGTTGCTGCGCCGGACGCGCGTTCAGCGTAGGAAGGCCGGCAAGTAAGACACAGCCGGTGAGTGGCCCGTCCAGTTTCTGGACGGGCCATTCCCATTTCGTGGGCGGTTTCCGCCCATTCGAGTGAGACGTGGATCCCCTCTGCGAGCAGCGGGTTAATAGCATGTAAGCGCTGACTCGACTACCCCTAATGAGCGGTAACATCTCAAGGGCAGCCGCGCGATGCTTCCCATGAGTGCAGGTTCGCGCACACACGGTCGATGGACCAGCGCTCAAGGTCATCAGGACCCCGTGATCGAAAGTCCGAGAACCGCCCAAAGCCGCAGGGAGTCCTATGCCGTCGAACATCGTGCTCGTGACCGGGGTCGGGGGAGACCTTGGCGGGAAACTGCTCGCCAGACTCGGCAACAATCCGGGGTTCGAGCGGGTGATCGGCGTGGACACCACGCCCCCGCAGAAGTCGGTACTGCAGCGCATGGGGCACGCCGAGTACGTCCGCGCCGACATCCGCAATCCGCTGATCGCCAAGGTGATCAGCACGGCCAAGGTCGACACCGTGGTGCACGCCTCGTGCACCGCGCATCCGGCGGGCCCGGCTCGCCGGACGGCGATCAAAGAGGTCAACGTCATCGGCACGATGCGGCTGCTGGCGGCCTGCCAGCGTTCGCCGCTCGTGCGCAAGCTCGTGGTGAAGTCGACGGCCGCCGTCTACGGCGCCGGCGCGCGCTCGCAGGCCGTCTTCACCGAGGATTCGGAGCTCATCCCCACCTCGGCCAGCGGCTACGCGAAGGACGCCGTCGAGATGGAGGGGTACGTCCGCGGGCTCATGCGCCGCCGTCCCGACATCACGACGACGCTGCTCCGGTTCGCCAACATCATCAGCCCGGAGATCGACACGGTGCTCTCGCGCTACTTCGCGCTGCCTGTCGTCCCGACCGTCTTCGGCTACGACGCGCGCATCCAGCTGCTCCACGCCTCGGACGCGCTGACCGTCTTCGAACAGGCGACGCTGAACGACAAACCCGGCGTGTTCAACGTCGGTTCGGAGGGGGTGCTCACCCTCTCGCAGGCGATCCGGCGAGCCGGGCGGGTCGAGCTGCCGATGCCCAGCGGCGTCGTGCCGTCGGTCGGCAAGGTGCTGCGCGGAGCGCGGGTGGTCGACTTCTCCGCCGACCAGGTCCGGCTGCTGAACTTCGGCCGCGTCGTGGACATCACGAAGCTCAAGAAGGACTTCGGCTACACCCCGCGGTGGACGACGCGGGAAGCGTTCGACGACTACATCACCGGCCGCGGGCTCCGGCCCGTGGTGGACGGCGGCAAGCTCGCCGGATTCGCGGGCAAGGTGCTGGTGGCCGCGGCGACCGGACAGGCGGCGCACCGGTGAGCAGGCCACACGAGAACTCTCACGAAGGCGAGGCGGAAAACGTGAGCGGCGCTGAAGCGCAGGTCATCCCGTTGCACGGCCCCGGCCGAGAGAAGCCGGACCCGGCCGCCCAGGCGGAACGGGATCTTCGCGAGTCGGAAGAAGCTCAGGAGCATCTGGACTCCGAACGCCGGGCCGACGCGCCCGTCGTCGAGTTCCCCGGGGCGGCGCGGGTCTCGCCCGCCCGGACGAGGCCCGCCGACGCGGACCTCCTCCCGGACTCGCTCAGGACGGCGTTGGCGTTCGTGCGTGACCGGCTGAACGGTGACTACACCGTCGACGAGTTCGGCTTCGACGCCGAGCTCACCGAGACGCTGCTGTTGCCGCCGCTGCGCGCGCTGTACGAGAAGTGGTTCCGCGTCGACACGTTCGGCGTCGAGAACCTGCCCGCCGACGGCGGCGCGCTGCTGGTGTCGAACCACTCCGGCACGGTGCCGCTCGACGCGTTGATGACCGCCGTCGCCGTGCACGACCACGTCCCCGGCGGCAGGCATCTGCGCGGCCTCGGCGCGGATCTGGTGTTCCAGCTGCCGCTGATCGGCTCCTTCGCCCGCAAGTCCGGGCAGACGCTCGCCTGCAACGCCGACGCGGAACGCCTGCTGCGCAAGGGAGAACTCGTCGGCGTCTGGCCGGAAGGGTTCAAGGGGATCGGGAAGCCGTTCTCGTCGCGGTACAAGTTGCAGCGGTTCGGCCGCGGCGGTTTCGTCTCCGCCGCGCTGCGGACCGGGGCGCCGATCATCCCCGTGTCCGTCATCGGCGCCGAGGAGATCTACCCGAAGATCGGGGACATCAAGCTGCTCGCGCGGGTGCTCGGCCTGCCGTACTTCCCGGTGACGCCGCTCTTCCCACTGCTCGGCCCGCTCGGCGCGATCCCGCTGCCGACGAAGTGGAGCATCGAGTTCGGCGAGCCCATCCGCACGGACACCTACGACGCGGACGCCGTGGACGACCCGATGCTCGTGTTCACGCTGACCGACCAGGTGCGGGAGTCGATCCAGCAGTCGCTGTACAAACGCCTCTCGCAGCGGAAGAGCGTCTTCAAGGGCTAGCCCACCCCCTGCGTTTAGTCCTCTGGATGCGGTAGTTGCACGCGCAAGGACCGCATTCAGAGGACTAAACGCGGTCAGCGCTTGCGGTAGGCCATGCCCGCGGCGACGGCACCGGCCACGGCACCGACGCCCAGCACCGAGGGCACGCCGATCTTCGCGGCCTTCCGCCCGGTCCGGAAGTCACGGATCTCCCAGCCACGTGCCCGCGCGACGTCGCGAAGTCCACCGTCGGGGTTCACCGCGACCGCGGTCCCGACGACCGACAGCATCGGGACGTCGTTCTGCGAGTCCGAATACGCCGTGCAGCGCTTGAGGTTCAGCCCTTCGCGTGACGCCAGCGCCCGCACGGCGTGGGCTTTCGCGCGGCCGTGCAGCAGGTCGCCGACGAGACGGCCGGTGTAGACGCCGTCCTTGGTCTCCGCGACGGTGCCCAGTGCGCCGGTGAGGCCGAGGCGCCGCGAGATGATGGCCGCGAGTTCGATCGGGGTCGCGGTGACCAGCCAGACCCGCTGTCCGGCGTCGAGGTGCATCTGCGCGAGCGCCCTCGTGCCGGACCAGATCTTGTCCGCCATCAGCTCGTCGTAGATCTCTTCGCTGATGTCGGTCAGTTCCTGCACGGTGCGACCGGCCACAAAGGACAGTGCGCGCTCGCGGTGGGTTTTGATGTCCTCCTTGTTCTCCCGGCCGCCGAGCCGGAATTTCACCTGCTGCCAGACGAATCCGGCCAGATCGGCGGACGTGAAGAACTTGCGCGCCGCGAGCCCGCGGGCGAAGTAGAAGATCGACGCGCCCATCATCATGGTGTTGTCGACGTCGAAGAACGCGGCCGCCGTCAGGTCCGGCGGAGCGGGCGGCGCGGGCGGTTCGAGGGCTTCGGCGGACGCGGTCGCCATGGCGGCCTCGGCCGACGCCTCGCCCGCGAGCTCGGCCAGCCGTTCGAGCTCTTGACTCTTATCCCTGCCCCGCCAAACTGACACGCACACCGCCTCCGGAATCCCAGGTGCCTGTGCACAGCGTAGCGAGCGGCCGACCACGCTGTCCCGGGTGTGGCGCCTGCCTCACGTGACACCGAGTCAGCCGATGATTATCGGCGGTAACCCCGGGATGAGCGGTGGAATCGAAACCAGCGGCGGCGGTGGCGTGGTGGTCGTCGGCGGCAACGTCCTCGTCGTCGGGCCGGGCGTGGCCACGACGGGCGGCGGCGTGCCTCCCGACGGCGGGGCGAGCGGTCCGGTCGGGGCCGCGGTGTCCACACCGGACGAAGGCGGCACCGAGGTCGGTGTCGGCGTCACGGACGGAGCGGACGACGGCGGGGAAGACGTCACCGGCGGAAGGACCGCGTCGGGGGAGTCGGGGTTGCGGACGCAGTCACCGGCGGCCGGGACCGCGCCCAGCTCGTCGGAAGAGCCCGTGGTGATCGTGTAGCAGACCAGGCGCGAGCCGAGATCCGTCGTGCGCTCCTGGACCTTGTCGAGCAGGGCGCGGGCCGCGGAGAACTTGTCGCGCGCCTCGGTGGGGGCGAGGTCGATCTGGAGGCCGAGCCGGTCGGATTGCTGCCGTGCCCACGAGCGGAGCTCGGTCAGCCGGGTCTGGCCACCCTGATCGGTGACGAGCGCCGTCAGCTGCGAGACGCCGGCGCGGAGATCGGTCTCGAAATCGGCGAGTCCGGTGAAATACGCGGCGGTGGGCGCGCCCTGGCGGGTCAGCTCGTCCAGTTCGCCGACGCGGTTCGCGGCGAACTCCAGATGCTTCTTCGCCTTGTCCTGCTCGTCGAAGGTGAGCCCGAGCGAGGCCGATTCACCCGCTCGTTTGATGCCGTAGAGCGGATCGCCCGGCAACGCGTCCTTGGACAGCAACAGGGTGATCCCGCCGAGTGCCAGCACGAGCGCGACGGCGGCCGCGGCGAGATTGGCGACGGCGTGACCACGTCGCTTCGGCGCGGCTTCGGCTTCGGCGAGGCGTCCGGCGATCTCGTCGCGGATCCGCTGCCGGGTCTCCGCGTCGGGGGCGCCGCCGGCGCCGAGTTCGCGCAAGCCGCCGACGAGCGCGAGTTCGTGCGCGAACTCGTCGTCGTCCGGGGATTCGGTGCCGTCGACAAGGTCGGCGAAGCGGTCACCGTCCGCCCGCTCCCGCGCGAACCATCCCGGCACGCCCACGGCGAAGTCTCCATCTGCTCAGCCCGGTCCTGACACCGGTCTGGCAGTGAAAACGAGCGGGGACGCCCAAGGGTTACGGCAAGGCCGGGTGAGGCATAAATATGGGACTTTAACGCAATCCGGTGGGCAGAAGTTGTGCCAAACGGCGTACCGCGCGGTGCTGAAGGGCCTTGATGGCACCCTCGTTGCGCTTCATGATCGCGGCGGTCTCGGCGACCGAAAGCCCCTGCATGAACCGCAGCACGATGCATTCGCGCTGATCCTCGCCGAGTTCGGCGACGCACCGCAGCAGTTCGGCGCGGGTGGCGCGGCTGATGGCCTGCTGTTCCGGGCCCGCGACGGCCTGCACGCCGACGTTCCCGATCGGCGCCCCGTTGGGCTCGGCGACCTCGTCGGTGACGACCTCGAGCCGGAACCGGCTCGACTTCACGTGGTCGAGGATGATGTTGCGCGCGATGGTGACGAACCAGGCGCCGACGTCACGCCCCTGGTAACTCACCGAGGTGATGCGGCGCAGCGCGCGGAGGAACGTCTCGCTGGTGACGTCTTCGGCCAGGTCCCGGTCGCCGAGGCGGAACAGGACGTACCGGTAGACGACGTCCACATAGCGGTCGTAGAGCCGCCCGAACGCGGAGGTGTCGCCGTCCTGCGCGGCGCTGACCAGCTCCCAGGCTTCGGCCTTCGCGGCTTCGGCGGCATCTGTGCCTTCTTCGACCTTGGGCCTGGCCGAAGGCGCCGCGGGGAAACCGCTCCGGCGGAGGATGTGGCCCGCCAGCATCGAGACGGGATGGGGTGCGGGAAGAGTCACGGTCCACCTCCCGTTCCGGACAGGGAGCACCGGCCCGCATGTCCCACCGCCGCGTGGGCCTGCAAGATCTGCACGTCCGGACTCCCTTTCTCACCATCGAGTGATCAACACCACTCGACGACGCACAGCAGCATACGTGTAGTTACCGCGAAGTAGGTAGCGGTGCCGGGGTTACGGAACTGCGACGAAAGCGAGTGACCCCCATGACGGTGGCCGGGATGACAAACTGGCAACGCCGTTCACCCCAGGGAAGAGGTTCGCAGTTGAGCGCGGAGCAGGTTGCCGATGCAAGTGTGCCCACTTTGCTCTCCGAGGCCGCCCGTCAGTGGCCGGGCAAGGCGGCCGTCCAGGAGACCGGCGGAGGCGTCGCGCTGACCTGGGCGCAACTCGACAACGCCGCCCACACGCTGGCCCGCGCCCTGCTCGACGCGGGAATCGAGCGCGGCGACCGGGTGGCGTTGCGGCTGCCGACGTCGGCCGCGTTCGCCGTCTCGCTGTTCGGGGCGCTCCGGGCGGGCGCGGTGGTCGTCCCGATCTCGCCGCAGGGGCCGGCCGCGGAGCTGAACGGACTGCTGGAGCACAGCGGCGCACGGCTCGTCCTCGAACGTGAACCCACCGAGGAACTCCCCGACGGGGTGACAAGCCTCTCACCGGCTGTTACCTCGGATGGAGCAGCCGAACCGGTCGGCGCCTCCGGTGCCGGTGAGGACATAGCGGTCATCTCGTACACCTCCGGCACGACCGGCCCGCCGCGCGGCGTGATGCTGTCGCACCGGGCGCTGCTGGCGAACCTCGACCAGCTGAGCCGGATCACCCCGGCGCCGCTCGTCCACGGCGACCGCGTGCTCATCACCATCCCGCTGTTCCACGTCTACGGCCTCGGCCCCGGCCTGCTGCAAACCACGGCGGTCGGCGCGACGGCGATCCTGTCCGAACGTTTCCTCGCCGAACGCACCCTGGCCGACTGCACCGAGTACCGGGTGACGTCGATCGCCGGCGTGCCCGCGATGTACGCCGAATTCGCCGCGATGGACCCCGAGGAACTCGGGCAGGGCCTGTCCACCGTCCGGCGGATGACCTCGGGTGCGGCACCGCTGCACCCCAAGATTCTCACCGCCCTCCGCGGCGCCACCGGACTCGACGTCTACGAGGGCTACGGCCTCACCGAATGCGCGCCCGTGGTCACCACGACCCTGGTCACCGGCTATCCGAAGCCCGGTTCGGTCGGGCGGCCGCTGCCCGGCGTCGAGCTCCGGCTCGTCGACAGCGACGGCGACGCGGAGCCTGTCCCGCTGGACCCGGACGACCTCGGCGACGCCTTCGACGAGGACGGCGGCACCGGCCTGGTGTCGATCCGCGGCGCGAACCTGTTCTCCGGCTACTGGCCCGACGGCTCGCACGGGCCCGACGAGGACGGCTGGTTCCGCACCGGCGACGTCGGCTACCTCGACACCGACGGCGACCTGCACCTGGTGGACCGCGCCAACGACCTGATCATCGTCAACGGTTTCAACGTCTTCCCGCACGAGGTCGAGAACGTGATCTCGATGCTGGACGAGGTCGTCGAAGCCGGTGTCGTCGGCGTCGTCGACGAGCGGACCGGTGAGGCGGTGAAGGCCGTCGTCGTCCCCGCGCCCGGCGCTTCGTTGTCGGAACAGCAGGTCGTCGAGCACTGCGCCGAGCATCTGGCCGGGTACAAGGTGCCGCACACCGTCGAGTTCGCCGAGTCGCTGCCTCATTCGGCCACCGGGAAGCTGCGCAGGATGCGCCTCAGGTAAGGATGAGGGCATGGCCCACCACGTCACCGTCATGACCCGCACGGGCTGCCACCTGTGCGAGGTCGCGGAACAGGACATCGAGCGGATCTGCGGCGAGCTGGGCGTCGCCTGGTCGGCCGAGGACGTCGACAGCGACCCCGAATGGCGGGCCGAATACGGCGACCGCGTGCCGGTGATCCTCGTCGACGACGCCGAGCACGGCTACTGGCGCGTCGAAGAGGACAGGCTCCGGAAAGCCTTGGCGTAACACACTCGTAAGGGGCGATCGGCCACCCCGAAGGCCGATTCGCTCCGAAGATGGAGTCGTGGACGACGAACGCAGGCTCACCTTCCCGCAAGCCGCGCTGACCGGGCTCCTGTCCCTGGTGGCGGCCCTCGGCGTGGGACATCTCGTCGCGGGGTTCGTCGGCTACACGGCCTCGCCGTTCGTCGCCGTCGCGAACTTCGTCATCGACCACAGCCCGCACGCGGTCGTCGCCTGGGCCGAGCGGACGCTGGAGACCTGGGACAAACCCGTCCTCAAGATCGGCCTGGCCGTGGTGCTGGTGCTGTTCGCGCTGCTCGCCGGGCAGCTCTCGCGTCGTACGCCGTTGCCGGGACAGGTGATCGTCGGCGTCCTCGGCGCGGCAGGCGTCGCCGCGGTCTTCGTGCGCACCGATCTCGGGCAGATCGCGCTGCTGGCGCCGGTGATCGCCACCGTCGTCGCGCTGATCGTGTTCACCCGGCTGCATTCGTTCTTCCGCCCGAAGGTGTTCTTCGACGAGCGTGAAGGCGAAGGACCGGACCGGCGCAGGGTGCTGATCACCGGCGCGTCCGTCGCGGCGGGCGCCGGCGTCGCCGCGCTGACCGGCCAGATCGTCGGGACGAGGAAGAACGCGGAGGAGTCGCGGGCTGCCGTCGGCAGGCTCGTCGCGGCGAGGACCGCGCCGCCGATCCCGCCCGACGCGGATTTCGAGAAGCTCGGCACCCCGCCGTACATCACTCCTTCGAAGGATTTCTATCGGATCGACACGGCGCTGGTGGTCCCGCAGGTCCGCACCGAGGACTGGAGCCTGCAGATCCGCGGGATGGTCGAGCGCGAAGTCACCTATCGGTATGAAGATCTCCGCTCGCGACCGCTGATCGAACGCGACGTCACCCTGTGCTGTGTCTCCAACGAGGTCGGCGGCCCGTACATCTCCAACGCGCGCTGGATCGGCATCGACCTGCGGGATCTGCTGAACGAGGCGGGTGTGAAACCCGGCGCCGAGCAGATGTTCGCGACCAGCGTCGACGGCTGGACCTGCGGAACCCCGGTCGAAGCCGCTCTGGATCCGCGACGCGGCGCGATGCTGGCCCTCGGCATGGACGGCGAACCGCTCCCGATCGAGCACGGCTTCCCTGCGCGGATCGTGATCCCCGGGCTTTACGGCTACGTGTCCGCCACGAAATGGGTGACCGAGCTGGAGATCACCACGTGGGCGGAGCGCAAGGCGTACTGGCTCGACCGCGGCTGGGCCAAGGAAGGACCGGTGAAGACGCAGTCGCGGATCGACGCGCCGGGTTCGGCGGTGAACGCGGGCAAGGTCGTGGTGTCCGGGACCGCGTGGGCGCAGCACACCGGCGTCGCGAAGGTCGAGGTCCGGGTCGACCAGGGGCCGTGGAAGGAGGCCGTCCTGTCTGCGGAGACGTCGAAGGACACCTGGCGGATGTGGTGGACCGAGGTCGACGTCGCCGCTGGTCAGCACGAGATCGCCGTCCGGGCGACGGATCAGTCGGGTTACACGCAGACGCAGGAGCGGGCGGGAACGGTCCCGGACGGCGCCACGGGCTGGCACACGGTGTCGGTCAACGCGCGCTAGAGAGACTGACCACAGCGTTCACCTGTGACTTTGTGCCTGCGTTCACAAGTGGCTACCGTAGATACGTCGCCTCCGAAAGCGCCCGGCATCGAACCGGACTCAGCGCGGCGGGTCAAGAGCCGTTTTCCAGGTTCGGGCGATTCATGTCGTCAGCAGGGACCAGAGGGAGCGGACAAGCGTGGTGTCGCAACGAGGCCGGCGCACCCGGGTGACACCGGACGCCGACAACGCGCCCACCGCGGAGATGCCGGCCGTCGAGGCCACCGCCGAACCCGAAGCGGTCCGTGCGAAGTCGATCCCCGAAGCCGCCGTCGCCCGCCTCGCCGTCTACCTCCGTGTCCTTTCCGGGCTGGCCGAGCAGGGCGCGACGACGATCTCCAGCGAAGAGCTCTCGCAGGCCGCGGGCGTCAACTCCGCGAAACTGCGCAAGGACCTGTCCTACCTCGGCTCGTACGGCACCCGCGGCGTCGGCTACGACGTCCAGGTGCTGGTCAGCCAGATCGAGCGCATCCTCGGCCTGACCCGCAAGCACAAGGTCGCCGTGGTCGGTATCGGTAACCTCGGGCACGCGCTGGCCAACTACGGCGGGTTCCCCGGCCGCGGTTTCCCGGTCGAGGCGCTGTTCGACCTCGACCCGGATCTGGTCGGCGTCCCGGTCGGCGGTCTTCCGGTCTCCCATCTCGACGAGATCCCCAAAGTCTGCGCCGAACGGCAGATCTCCATCGGCGTCATCGCCACCCCGCCCACCGCCGCGCAGTCGGTCTGCGACCGGCTCGTCGCAGGTGGGGTGCAGTGCATCCTCAATTTCGCCCCGGTGGTGCTGCAGGTTCCGGCACATATCGAGGTTCGCAAGGTCGATCTCGCGGTCGAGCTGCAGATCCTGTCGTTCCACGTCGCTCGTCGCGCCGATCTGGCCGCTAACGGCAACGGCGGAGGAGACGCTGGCTCCGGGGGCGCCGAGAATGGCAGCGTGAACGGCCACGGCAACGGAATGGTGGTGCGCTGAAATGAGCGTGTTGGCGGTCGGGCTCTCGCACCGCAGCGCCGAGCTGAACACCCTGGAGCGCGTCGCGGTCCCCGCGACCGACGTGACCAAGGTGCTCCACGAGCTGCAGCAGGCCGAGCACGTCAGCGAGGCGATCCTCGTCTCGACCTGCAACCGCATCGAGGTCTACGCCGTCGTCGAGACCTTCCACGGTGGCCTGAACGACGTTTCCGACGTGCTCGCCCGCCAGGCCGGGATGCAGCCCGCGGACCTCTACGACTCGCTGTACGTGCACTACGCCGGCGCCGCGATCGAGCACCTGTTCTCGGTCACCTCGGGGCTGGACTCGATGGTCGTCGGCGAGACGCAGATCCTCGGCCAGATCCGCTCCTCCTACGCCACCGCGCGGGAGGCGGGCACCGTCGGCCGCACGCTGCACGAGCTGATCCAGACCACGCTGCGCGTCGGCAAGCGCGTCCACACCGAGACCGGGCTGGACCAGCTCGGCGCGTCGGTGGTCTCCGAGGCGCTCGCCGCGGCCGGCGACATCGCGGGCAAGCACGCGCTGATCATCGGCGCCGGTTCGATGGGTGCGCTGACCGCGTCCCAGCTGCGCAAGTCCGGGATCGGCGAGATCACCATCGCCAACCGCACCGAGGCCAGGGCCGCCCGCCTCGCCGCCGCGAGCGTCGAGCAGGGAGTGCCCGCGAAGGCCGTCCAGATGAGCGGGATCGCGGACGCGGTCGCCGAGGCGGACGTCGTCGTCTGCTGCACCGGCGCGCAGGCCGCGGTCTTCACCGCCGCACACGTCCCGGCCCGTGCCGGGCGCCCGCTGGTCGTCTGCGACCTCGGCCTCCCGCGTGACGTCGACCACGACGTCGCCGCACTGGCCGACGTCACCGTGGTCGACCTCGAAACCATCCAGCGCCGCATGCGGGAAGCGGGCACCCCGACCACCGAACGGCAGACCGCGAAGGCCACCGGCATCGTGCTAGACGAGGTGCGCGAGTACCTCGCCGGTCAGCGCAGCGCCGAGGTCACCCCGACGGTGACGGCGCTGCGGCGCCGGGCGGCCGAGGTGGTCGACGCCGAACTGCTGCGGTTGGACAACCGCCTGCCGGACCTCGACGCCGGGGTCCGCGAGGAGGTCGGCCGCACGGTCCGCCGCGTGGTCGACAAGCTGCTGCACGCGCCGACGGTGCGGGTCAAGCAGCTGGCCGCCGAGACGGCCGACACCGACTACGCCAACGCGCTGCGCGAGCTGTTCTGCCTCGACCCGCAGGCGCCCGCCGCCGTGGCGAGTCCCACCGCAACGCCGAAAGACGAGTGATCATCCAGTGAGCAGAGTCATCCGCATCGGGACGCGCGGCAGCAAACTCGCCCTCGCGCAGACCGGCACCATCGCCGACGCCCTGCGGGCCACCGGGGCCGAGGTCGAGCTCGTCACCGTGACGACCCCCGGCGACAAATCGTCCGCGCCGATTCCCACGATCGGGGTCGGCGTCTTCACTTCCGCGCTGCGCGAAGCCTTGCTGCGCGAGGAAGTCGACGTCATCGTGCACTCGTACAAGGACCTCCCGACGAAGCCGGAGCCGGGCATCACGCTCGCCGCCGTGCCGCGCCGCGAGGACCCGCGTGACGCGCTGATCGCACGTGACGGGCTGACGCTGGGCGAGCTTCCGCCCGGCTCGACCGTCGGCACCGGCTCGCCGCGGCGGACCGCGCAGCTGCGCGCGCTCGGTCTCGGTTTGGAAATCGTGCCGATC
The DNA here is from genome assembly GCF_000754115.1 of Amycolatopsis sp. MJM2582. Lineage (NCBI taxonomy): Bacteria > Bacillati > Actinomycetota > Actinomycetes > Pseudonocardiales > Pseudonocardiaceae > Amycolatopsis > Amycolatopsis sp. MJM2582. The sequence goes on along the minus strand of NZ_JPLW01000001.1, from coordinate 746,592 downwards.
CGAGGCAATATCGACACCCGCATGCGCAAGGTGAGCGACGGAGAGCTCGACGCCGTCATCCTGGCGCGTGCCGGACTGGCCAGGATCGGCCGGGCGGAGGAGATCACCGAGACCCTCGACCCGATCCAGATGCTGCCCGCACCCGCACAGGGCGCGCTGGCGGTGGAGTGCCGGACCGGTGACGTGGACATCGAGCACCTGCTCGGGTCCACAGTGGACGATGAAGGCACCCGTGCCGTGGCGACCGCCGAGCGCGCGTTGCTCGCGGCGCTGGAAGCCGGGTGCAGCGCACCGGTCGGAGCGCTGGCGGAGATCGTCGAGGACCTGGACGCCGAAGGGCGGGTCGTCGAGCGGATCTCGTTGCGGGGCACCGCCGCCGTCGAAGGGGACGGGGACGCGGTCGACATGGTGCGCGCTTCCGCGCTCGCCGACTTCCGCGATGCTGAACAGCTCGGCCGGACACTGGCCGCCGAGCTGCTCGACCTGGGGGCCGGTGCGCTGTCCGGCCCCGCCCAGTGAGTCAGAACGTTGAAGGTAGGGCCGCGCTCGACTGCGGCCGCTCAAGAGGAGAACGCACAGATGACCCCCGCGCGTAAGACCACCGGGCGTGTCGCCTTCGTGGGCTCGGGCCCCGGTGACGCCGGTCTGCTGACCGTCCGCGCTCAGGAGCTGCTCGCCAAGGCCGAGGTCGTGGTGACCGACCCGGACGTCCCTTCGGGCGTCCTGGCCTTCGCCGCCGAGGGCGCCGAAGTGCGCCCCGCCGTCGGCGAGGCCACCGAGGTCGCCAAGGACCTGGTGAACGAGGCCAAGGCCGGACGCCTGGTGCTCCGGCTCATCGCCGGTGACCCGCTGACCCAGCCCGCCGTCGTCGCCGAGGTGCAGGCCGTTTCCCGGACCAGCGCCGTGTTCGACATCATCCCGGGCGTCTCGCCCGGCGCGGCCGTCCCGGCGTACGCCGGTGTCGCGCTCGGTGGCACGCACACCGAGGTCGACGTCCGCGGCGACGTCGAGTGGGCCGCGCTGGCCGCGACCCCCGGCCCGATCGTGCTGCACGCGACGTCGGCGCACCTGGCCGAGGCCGCGTCCGCGCTGACCGAGCACGGACTGGCGCCGACCACCCCGGTCGCGGTCACGTCGAACGGCACCATCAACACCCAGCGGACCCTGGACACCACGCTGGCCACCGTCGCGAACGAGGCGGGCGAGCTCGTCGGCCCGCTCATCGTGACCATCGGCCAGGCCGTCGGCCAGCGTTCGAAGCTGTCGTGGTGGGAGTCGCGCGCGCTGTACGGCTGGAAGGTCCTGGTGCCGCGCACCAAGGAGCAGGCCGGTGAGATGGCGGAGCGGCTTCGCGGCCACGGCGCCACCTCGCACGAGGTCCCGACCATCTCGGTCGAGCCGCCGCGCAGCCCCGCCCAGATGGAGCGTTCGGTCAAGGGGCTCGTCGACGGCCGCTACCAGTGGATCGTCTTCACCTCGACCAACGCCGTCCGCGCGGTGTGGGAGAAGTTCGAGGAGTTCGGCCTCGACGCCCGCGCCTTCTCCGGCGTGAAGATCGCCTGCGTCGGCGAATCGACCGCCGCGAAGGTGCGCTCGTTCGGCATCATCCCCGAGCTGATCCCGGAGGGCGAGCAGTCCTCGGAGGGGCTCCTCGCCGAGTTCCCGCCGTACGACGACGTCCTCGACCCGGTCGACCGCGTGCTGCTGCCGCGGGCCGACATCGCCACCGAGACCCTTTCGGCCGGTCTGCGCGAACGCGGCTGGGAGATCGACGACGTGACCGCGTACCGCACCGTGCGGGCCGCGCCGCCGCCCGCCGAGACCCGCGAGATGATCAAGACCGGTGGTTTCGACGCGGTCTGCTTCACCTCGTCCTCGACCGTGCGGAACCTCGTCGGCATCGCCGGCAAGCCGCACACCCGCACGCTGGTCGCGTGCATCGGCCCGAAGACCGCGGAGACCGCCGTGGAGTTCGGGTTGAGGGTCGACGTCCAGCCCGAGAAGGCCGACGTCCCGCACCTGGTCGACGCGCTCGCCGAGCACGCCGCGCGGCTCCGTGCCGAAGGTGCGCTTCCGCCGCCTCGCAAGGCGAAGCGGGCTCGCCGCTCCTGACGATCGGTTAGTACGTGAAGGCCCCCTTCATTGCGCTAGACGCGGTGAAGGGGGCCTTCACGTACTTGGGCCGTCGCCGTGACTGCTGAGGCTGCGGACCACGCTCGCGTAGTCCGTGAAGGCCTCCTTCCCTACCTTGAGGGTAGGCAAGGAGGCCTTCACGGACTGGGCAGACGGGCGCGGCGTGAGCAAAGGCGTGACTCGCGTGATCAGGGACGTGACTCGCGTGATTGGATGCCGCACTCGGTGTTCCGCCGCTGATCACGCGAGTTCCGGCTTCGACCACGTAAGTGCGGCCTCAGCTGAAGAACTTCACGACCTCCGTGTACGCCAGGTAAGCGAACATCGCCAGGCAGATGCCCAAAAGCCCGTTCGACAGCCACCGCGAACGCCCTTCCCGCGGAACCCGTGACGTGTTCAGCAGCACCAGCAACGTCGCCGCCAGGAACGGCATGAACAACGCGCCCAGCACGCCGTAGATCACGGTGAGCTGGAACGGCTGGTCCAGGAACAGCAACGCCATCGGCGGGAAGGTCAGCCACAGCACGTATCCGCGGTACGCGACACTGCGTTCACCGGCCTTTTTCTCATACGCCTCAACGCTTTCCGTGGTGTTCGCGGGCAGCCGCAGAATGCGCCACCAGTCGGCGAAGAGCAGGCTCACGCCGTGCCAGACACCGATCACCGACGTGAACGAAACGGCGAAGAAGCCGATGAGGAACGGGATCCGCGCCCACTGCCCGTAATCCGCGGCGAGGGTGTCGCCGAGGAACAGCAGGCCCTTGTCGCCCGAGATGATCTTCTGGCCCAGCAACAGTTCCGCGCCGACGATCAGCATCGCGATCACGAAGATGCCGGTCATCACGTAGCCGACGGCGTTGTCGGTGCGCATCATCGGCAGCCACTTCGACGAACGCCAGCCCTTCGCGAGCGTCCAGTAGCCGTAGGCCGCCATCGTGATCGTGCCGCCGACGCCGCCGACCAGGCCGAGGACGTAGACGAGCGAGCCGTCGGGCAGGGTCGGGACGGCGCCCTTGAACAGTTCGGCGAAATCCGGCACGACGAGGATCGCGGTGCCGACCACGGTCACGAACATGACGCCGGTGAGCACCGTCATCAGCTTCTCGATGATCGCGTAGCGCCCGAACCACACCAGCGCGAAGCCGAGCAGGCCGCAGATCATCGCCCAGTACCGCACCGAAATCGCGGGGAAGAGCGCGTTCAGCGGCAGCCCCGACGCGGACATGGCCGTCGCGCCGTAGACGAAGCCCCAGATCACCGCGTAGATCCCGAAATAGATCAGCGCCCAGATCCCGAGCGTCCGCCAGCCGGAAAGGATCGTCCGGCCCGAGGTCAGATGCCAGCGGCCCACGGCTTCGGCCAGCGCGAGTTTGAAGATCGTGCCGACGAGCACCGCCCACAGCAGCGTGTACCCGAAGCGCGATCCGGCCACCATCGTCGCGACGAGGTCGCCCGCGCCGACCCCGGTCGCCGCGGCCATGATCCCCGGCCCGACCTGGCGCAGCCGTGCGCGCCAGCCGACGGGCGGTTCTTCCAGTTGGTCGGTCACCGTTGAACTCGACATGCCGTGGAAGGTAACCCACGTCACACCACGGAGGAATCGGACAAAGGTGACTCTTTACCGTTCCTTAGGAAAGGTTCGGCCGTTCACCGCCTCTCAAGCGGGCGGGAGTACCGTCGTGAGGGTGTTTCCCGAACATCGTCCCCGCAGGCTCCGTACCACTCCGGCGATGCGCAGGCTGGTCGGTGAGACGACGCTGCGCCCGCGTCAGCTGATCCTCCCGATGTTCGTGGCCGAGGGCGCCGACGCGCCCCGCCCGATCTCCAGCATGCCCGGGGTCGTCCAGCACACCCGCGACACGCTGCGCAAGGCCGCCGTCGAGGCGGTCAACGCCGGTGTCGGCGGCCTGATGCTGTTCGGCATCCCGAAGACACGGGACGCGGAGGGCTCCGGCGCGATCGACCCGAACGGCATCCTCAACGTCGCCCTGCGCGATCTGAGGTCCGAGCTCGGTGACGCGACGGTCCTGATGGCGGACACGTGCCTCGACGAGTTCACCGACCACGGCCACTGCGGCGTCCTCGACGCCGATGGCGGTGTCGACAACGACGCCACCCTCCGCGTGTACGCGGAAATGGCGCTGGCGCAGGTGGAAGCGGGCGCTCACCTGCTCGGTCCGAGCGGCATGATGGACGGCCAGGTCGGCGTCATCCGCGGTGCGCTGGACCGCGCCGGGCACACCGACGCCGGGATCCTCGCGTACTCGGCCAAGTTCGCCAGCGCGTTCTACGGCCCCTTCCGCGAAGCCGTCGATTCGCAGCTGAAGGGCGACCGGAAGACGTACCAGCAGGATCCGGGCAACGTGCGTGAGGCGCTGCGCGAGATCGAGCTGGACATCGCCGAGGGCGCCGACATGGTCATGGTCAAGCCCGCCCTGTCCTATCTGGACGTCATCAGGGCCGCCGCCGAGGCGTCGCCGGTTCCCGTCGCGGCGTACAACATCTCGGGCGAGTACGCGATGGTCGAGGCCGCCGCGGCGAACGGCTGGCTCGACCGCGAGCGCACGATCCTCGAGGTGCTGACCTCGATCCGCCGCGCGGGCGCGGACATGATCCTGACCTACTGGGCCGCCGAAGCCGCAGCTTGGCTGGATTAAGCTGCCCAGCGTGAGCGACAGCAAAGCCGACGAAACGGACGACGAGCGCCGTAAGCGCGGAATGTCCCCGGATCCGATCCTGCCGGGCCAGAAGCCGCCGAAGATCGTGGTGCCGAAGCCGGTCGCGATCTCGTTCTGGCTGTGGATCGTCGCCGGTGTCGTCCTGGTGGCCGGCCAGATCGCCCTGCTGGTGCTGAAAGACGAACTGACCGAGGGGATCCTCAAGCAGATCAGGGAGAACCCGGTCCCCGGCCAGCCCGCCGATCCGGCGCAGGTCGCGTCCGGCGTGAACACCCTGCTGTGGATGCTGTTCGGCGGTGCGCTCACCTTCGCCGTCCTGTTCGCGTTGTTCGCGTACAAGGCCCGCGAGGGGACGCGGTCGGCCAGGACGGTGCTCACCGTGGGAGCGGTCTTCCTGGTCCTGGTGGAACTGCTGATCCTCCGCGGTTCGCTCAACGTGTTCCTGCTGGTGTCCACGTTGCTGGTGGCGATCGCGCTGGTCCTCATGTACTTGCCGAGCGTCTCTGACCATTTCCCGAAGGTCGGGCGCACGCTGCCATGACCGCCGAGCCGCCCCGCTACGACGAACCCGGCGTCGGCTGGACGGCTTTGCTGTGGGCGCCGCTGTTCGCCCTCGCCGGGCTACTCGCCGAACTGGCGACCGGCGGCCCGGTCCATTGGCTCGCCTGGATCCTGGTCGCGGTGGGGCTGGTGGCGATCACCGTTCCCTGGGTCTACGCGCGCCGCCGGTATCTCTCGCTCGAAGTCACGGCGGACGGCTACCGGCAGGGCAAGGAAACACTGGAGGCGGCCAGGATCGCCGAGGTCCTCGAAGATGAGGCTCCGGTCGGCTCGCGCGTCCTCGGCGGCGGCTGGACGATCCCCAAGAAGTTCGGCGAAGTCGGGTTGAAGCTCGAAGACGGCGTGTTCGTGCGCGCTTGGGCGAAGGATCCGGACGCTCTTCGCGAGGCTCTCGGGGATTTGGTGCGTGCTCGCACCACAGAGTCATGAGAAACTGCTCACCGTGATCGACCTTCCCCAGCCGACCGGCGCCGATCTGTGGCCACCGGAGGACTCCCGGCCCGCGGCCCGGCTGCACAAACCCCTGCGCGCCGTGGTGGGGGCGGTCGAGCTGATCCTCGCCGCGCTCGCGGTGTGGGGTGCCTTCGCGTGCTGGAAGGCCGGTGTCGTCCCGGTCGTGATCACCTACGGCGAGACGACGACGCTGGAATCGCAGCGGTATTTCGGCGGCCCGCTCGCCGGCGCCATCGGGCTGGGTGTGCTGGCCGCGATCCTCGTGGTGGACGCGATCCGCCAGTTCCTGCTCGCCGTGCGGGCCAAGGGTCGCAAGCCCAAGGACTAATTGAGCCAGACGACGGCGGCGTTGACCGCGGTCGAGTACAGCAGCCACAGCAGATACGGCACCAGCAGCCAGGCGGCGAGCTTCGAGCGGCGCCCGAACTCCATCATCGTGACGGGCACCATGAAGTCCAGGACGACGACGTCGGCCAGAGCCAGGGCGTGCGCTCCGCCGGCGAAGAACAACGGCGTCCACAGCAGGGTCAGCAGCAGGCAGACGCCGTAGAAGGCGAAGCCGCGTGTCTCGCCGTCGGTCCGCCAGTAGCACCAGCCCGCGATGGCGACCACGAGGAGCAGGGCCGTCCACGTCGGACCGTAGAGCCAGCCCGGCGGCGCCCACGACGGGCGGATCAGCGCGTTGTGCGTTTCGGAGCGGGTGGCCACGGCGAGCGCGGCCACGACGCCGACGATCGCCGACAGCGCGATGAATCCGGCCAAGGCCTGCCAGCGCAGGCGACGGTGGTGGGTCGGTGGTGACGGCACCGTGGACACGTGGATTCCTCCGCGAGGGTTTCGACGCCGAGTACTTCCACCCTAGTGGGCCTGGTCACGCCATGCCCGGAACAGACACGACCTGGCGGCGGGTGTCATCGGGGATTTGCGAGACTGGGGAAGTGACTACCGGAGTCGATCAGTCCAAGGCATGGTTCGAACGAGCGAAGGCCGCGATCCCGGGCGGGGTGAATTCCCCGGTGCGGGCCTTCAACTCCGTCGGCGGCACCCCGCGGTTCATGGTGCGCGGCGAGGGACCGTATCTCTGGGACGCGGACGGCGCCCGCTATGTCGATCTCGTCTCCTCGTGGGGGCCGATGATCCTCGGGCACGCGCATCCGGACGTCGTCGCCGCCGCGCGCGAAGCCGCTGTCGACGGGCTGTCGTTCGGCACCCCGACGCGCGGTGAGGTCGAGCTCGCCGAGGAGATCATCGCCAGGGTCGAGCCGGTGGAGCGGGTGCGTCTGGTCAACTCCGGCACCGAGGCGACGATGAGCGCGATCCGGCTGGCCAGGGGCTTCACCGGCAGGCCGAAGATCATCAAATTCGCGGGCTGCTACCACGGTCACGTCGACGCGCTGCTCGCCGAAGCGGGTTCCGGTGTCGCGACCCTCGGCCTCCCGACTTCGCCCGGTGTCACCGGCGCGCAGGCGGCCGACACGATCGTCTTGCCCTACAACGATCTCGACGCGGTCCGGAAGTCCTTTGTGGACAACCCGGACTCGATCGCCGCGATCATCACCGAAGCCGCCGCGGGCAACATGGGCGCCGTCGCGCCGATCGACGGCTTCAACGCCGGGCTCAAGGAGATCGCGCACGAGCACGGCGCGCTGCTGATCATGGACGAGGTGATGACCGGGTTCCGCGTTTCCAAGGCGGGTTGGTTCGGCCTCGATGGTGTCGCCGGCGACCTGTACACCTTCGGCAAGGTGATGTCCGGCGGATTGCCCGCCGCGGCCTTCGGCGGTCGCGCCGACGTGATGGCGAAGCTGGCCCCGGGCGGGCCGGTGTACCAGGCGGGGACGCTGTCCGGGAACCCCGTCGCCGTCGCCACCGGTCTCGCGACGTTGCGCGCTGCCGACGACGCCGTGTACGCGGCCCTCGACGCCAACGCGAAGCGGCTGGGTGACCTGTTCGATCGGTCGTTGACCGAGGCGGGTGTCACGCACACCGTGCAGTACGCGGGCAACCTCGTCAGCGTGTTCTTCAGCGAGAACCCGGTGACGAACTACCCGGGCGCGCAGGCTTCGGAGACCTGGCGGTTCCCGGCGTTCTTCCACGCGCTGCTGGACAACGGCGTGTACGCGCCGCCGAGCGCGTACGAGGCTTGGTTCGTCAACGCCGCCATGGGCGACGCCGAGTTCGAGATCATCGAGTCCGCGCTTCGCGTGGCCGCCCGCGCCGCCGCCGAGGCGGTTCAGGCGTGAGCGCGACGACGATCGTGCACCTGCTTCGCCACGGCGAGGTGCACAACCCGGACAAGATCCTCTACGGCCGCCTGCCCGGCTTCAAGCTCTCCGACCGCGGACAGCGCCAGGCGCTGACGGTCGCCGAAGCGGTCGCGACGCACGACATCACGCACGTCGTCGCTTCGCCGCTTCAGCGCGCGCAGGAGACCGCCGCGCCGATCGCGGCCGCGCACCGGCTCGACGTCGAGACCGACGAGCGGCTCATCGAGGCGGACAACCAGTTCGAGGGCGAGCGGGTCGCCGTCGGCGATGGCGCGCTTCGCGAGCCGAAGCACTGGCCGAAGCTGGTCAACCCGTTCCGGCCGTCCTGGGGCGAGCCGTACGTCGAGATCGCGCACCGCATGCTCGGCGCGATCCACCGCGCGCGCCGGGCAGCCGAGGGCCACGAGGCGCTGTGCGTTTCGCATCAGCTGCCGATCTGGACCGTGCGGCGGTTCCTGGAGGCGAAGCGGCTCTGGCACGACCCGCGCAACCGGCAGTGTTCGCTCGCTTCGCTGACCAGCCTGGTCTTCGAGGGCGAGGAACTCGTGCGGATCGTCTACAGCGAGCCCGCCGGGACGACCGACCCGAAGGTGACCGGGGCATGAAGCGTGCGCTGGCCGCCATGGCGGTGTTGATGCTCGTCGTCACCGGCTGCACCACCGGCAAGGACGCCGTCGTCACCGGCGGCTCGTTCAACTTCGTTTCGCCGGGCGGGAAGGTCGACATCACCTACGACGTCGCGGAGCGCCAGCCGTCGCCGACGCTGTCCGGCGACGACCTGATGAACGAGGGCAAACAGCTTTCGATCGCGGACTTCCCCGGCAAGGTCATCGTGCTGAACCTGTGGGGCCAGTGGTGCGGGCCGTGCCGGGTCGAGGCGCCGGAGATGCAGAAGGTCTACGACCAGACCAAGGCGTCCGGCGTCCAGGTGGTCGGCATCGACCTGCGGGACAACGACCGGGCGCCCGCGCAGGACTTCATGCGGGACCGGAAGCTGACGTACCCGTCGATCTACGACCCGTCGGGGCGGACGCTACTGCAGCTCTCGGGTTATCCGCGCAACATCATCCCGTCGACGATCGTGCTGGACAAACAGCACCGCGTCGCGGCCGTCTTCCTGCGGGACCTGCTGGCCTCGGACCTGCTGCCCGTCGTCCAGCGCCTGGCCGCCGAACCCGCCTGACCCCTCCCGCGTTTCGTCCTCTGAGTGCGTTCCTTGCGCGTGCAACGACCGCATTCAGAGGACGAAACGCGCTGGTCTGTCGGCCGGGACGGCTATCCTCCTCGTCTCAGCCGCGTGACGGCTCTGAACTACTGGGGAGAAGGAAATGACGACCGCTTCGGACGTGCCCAGATCCGGTCAGCGTGACGCCGAGGCCATGATCGCGGAGGCCAAAAAGGCCTTCTGGGTCATGGTCGGCGCGCTGGTGGTGCTCTGGCTGATCCAGATCTACAACGCGGTGGACGGCTACGGTCTCGTGTTCGAATACGGGACGCGGGCACGCGAGATCAGCTCGCTGCCGACCGTGCTCACCGCGCCGCTCCTGCACGCCAGCTGGGGACATATCGAGTTCAACTCGGGACCGCTGTTCATCTTCGGGTTCCTCGCGGCGTACCGCGGGGTGAAGAAGTTCCTCAGCGTCACGGTGCTGATCGCGGTGCTGAGCGGGCTCGGCGCCTGGACCCTCCACGACTCCGGCACGGTCGGCGTCGGAGCCAGCGGCCTGGTCATGGGCTACTTCGGGTACGTACTGGTACGCGGAATCTTCGATCGGCACAAGATCGACATCGCCATCGGGCTGGTGATGGCGCTGTGCTTCGCCTACCAGTTCGCGGGCCTGTTCCCACAGGACGCGGGGGTCAGCTGGCAGGCGCACCTCTTCGGGTTCCTCGGTGGCCTGATCGGCGGCTGGGTGTTCCGGGACCGCCGTCCCAAGCCCGAGGTCACCGCGCCCGCCTTCCCGACCATCCCCTGACCCCTCCCGCGTTTCGTCCTCTGAATGCGGTCCTTGCGCGTGCAACGACCGCATTCAGAGGACGAAACGCGCGTGAGGGGGACGGGACCAAGGTCCTGACCGGGTGCGACGTAGGTCCCGTTGGGCCAGCCCCGGCGTTTTCACGCCGACCACACTGCCTACGCTCAGCCGAGTGAACTCCGTTACCGAGCTGGCCCTGTCCGGGCCGCTGCTGCTCGCGGCGGGTGTGGCGCTGCTGGCCGGGACGATCTCCTTCGCGTCGCCGTGCGTCGTGCCGCTGGTGCCCGGGTATCTCGCGTACCTGGCGGCGCTGGTCGGCGCGGACGCCCCCGCCGTCAGCCCCGACGAGGAGCGCAAGAAGGGCCGTTACGCCGTCGTCGGCGCGGCGGCGCTGTTCGTGCTCGGGTTCACCGTCGTCTTCGTGGTGACGCTGGGGACGCTGGTGTGGATCGCCGACGTCGTCGCGCTCAACGTGGACCTCCTCCAGCGCCTCGGCGGTGTGCTGACGATCGCGATGGCGCTGGTCTTCATCGGCTGGATCCCGGGGCTCCAGCGCGAGTTCCGCTCCCACCACGTACCGCGCGGCGGACTGTGGGGCGCGCCGGTGCTCGGCGCCGTGTTCGGGCTCGGCTGGACGCCGTGCATCGGGCCCACGCTGTCCGCGGTCATGTCCATGGCCAGCGCCACCGGCGGAGCGGCGGCGCGCGGGTACGTGCTGACCCTGGTCTACTGCCTCGGCCTCGGCCTGCCGTTCCTGCTCATCGCGTTCGGCACCCGCTGGGCCGTCCGCGCCACCGACTGGCTGCGCCGCCACGGCCGTCAGGTGCAGGTCTTCGGCGGCGTCCTGCTGCTGATCGTCGGCCTCCTGCTGGTGACCGGACTGTGGGGCGACATGACCGGCTGGATCAGGAACACCCTCGTGACCGACATCAGGCTGCCCTTGTGACCACCACCGAATACCGCCAGACCCCGCTCAAGCGCGTCCTCGGTTTCCTGCGCAACACCTGGCGCGGCCTGACGTCGATGCGCACCGCGCTGGTGCTGCTGTTCCTGCTCGCGCTCGCCGCGATGCCCGGCGCCCTGCTGCCGCAACGGAACCTCAACGTCGCCAAGACCGACGAGTACATCGCCGCGCACGGCTGGTGGGGCGAACTGCTCGACCGCACCCAGTTCTTCGAGGTCTACGGCAGCGTCTGGTTCTCGGCGATCTACATCCTGCTGATGGTCTCGCTCATCGGCTGCCTCGCGCCGCGCAGCTTCGAGTACGCGAAGGCGATGCGCGCGAAACCCGTGCTCACGCCGCGCAAGCTCTCGCGGATGCCGCATCACGTGTCCACCACGACCGACCGGACCCCCGAGACGGTCATGACGGACACGCACACGCTGCTCAAAGGCTGGCGCCGCGTCGAACGTGAAGAGGCCGACGGGAGCCGAAGCATCTCCGCCGAACGCGGGTACCTCCGCGAGACCGGCAACCTCGTCTTCCACTTCGGCATGCTCGGCCTGATCATCTTCTTCGCGCTGGGCAAGATGTTCGGCTACGAAGGCCAGGTCATCGTCCAGGCCGACGGCAGCCCGTGGTGCAACTCCGGCATCCTCGGCTACGACACCTTCAACGCCGGGCTGCGCGTCGACGGCACCGACCTCAACGCGTTCTGCATCCGTCTGAAGGACTTCGAGGCGCGCTACACCGAGAACGGGCAGGCGAACTACTACCACTCCAACATGGAGTACCAGTCCGGCGAGGATCTGCAGACCGGCGCGTGGAAGCCGTACGGACTCGAGGTCAACTCGCCGCTGCGCACCGCGGGCGACCGCGTCTACCTGCTGAACTTCGGCTACTCCCCGAAGTTCACGGTGACCTTCCCCGACGGCACCGTGCGCACCAACATCACGCCGTGGCGTCCCGCCGACGAGCCGACGAAGCTCTCCGAGGGCGCGACGAAGATCGACCAGCCGGGCATCGCCGACCCGGTCGAACGCCGCACCCGTCAGCTCGCGATCACCGGCCTGCTCGCCCCGACCGCGTTCCTGCACGGCAACGTGCTGACGTCGTCGCGGCCCGAAGCGAACAAGCCGGCGGTGGCCGTCGACATCTACCGCGGCGACCTCGGCCTCGACGCCGGTCGCGGGCAGTCGATCTTCCAGATCGACCAGTCGCTCGTCGCGGACGGCAGGCTCAAGAAGCTCACGCGGCAGAACCTGGACCAGGGCCAGGAGACCGTGCTGGACGACGGCACGAAGGTCCGCTTCGACGGCGTCCAGGAATGGGTCGCCATCCAGGTCTCGCACGACCCCGTGCAGGGCTGGGTGCTGGTCTGCGCGGTCGCGATGCTGATCGGGCTGGCGGGATCGTTGCTGGTCAAACGGCGCCGGGTGTGGGTGCGGGTGACCCCGGCGCGTGAAGGTGAGACGGGTACCGTGATCGAGGTCGCCGGGCTGGCGCGCACCGATCAGGCGGGCTACGGCGAAGAGTTCCAGCGGATCAGCGACAAGCTGGTCCAGGGGCAGAGAGGCAACTAGAGGTCATGCCGATCAACGAGACGCTGTCCCAGTACAGCGACTACTCCTACACCACCGCGGCGGCGATCTACGTCCTCGCGCTGATGTTCGCCCTCGTCGAGCAGGGCTTCGGCGCGAAGGGCAGGCTCGCGGCGGAACGCAGCAAGCAGAAGGCCCGCGAGCTGGTCGGTGCCGGCGGTCCGCCTCCCGCTTACGGGACGCCCGTCGAGACGCCGCGTGAGGTCGGCCGCCCCGAGCGCATCGGCCGCATGGGCGCCGCGCTGCTGGTGCTGGCCGCGCTGCTGCACCTGGCCGCGATCGTGCTGCGCGGGTTCGCCGTGCACCGCGCGCCGTGGGGCAACCTCTACGAATACGGCATGGCCACGACCTTCATCGCCGTCGTGACCTGGCTCGTCATCATGCGGAAGTTCCCGGTCCGCCACCTCACCGGCTTCCTGCTGCTGCCGGTCGTGATCCTGATGTTCGTCAACGGCACGATGCTGTACACGACGGCCGCGCCGGTGCAGCCCGCGCTCCAGTCGTACTGGCTGGTCATCCACGTCTCCGCGGCGATCATCGGCTCGGGTGTCTTCCTGGTGCCCGGTGTCGCGAGCGTCCTTTACCTTTTCCGCGCCGCGCACGACGACAACCCGGCGAAGTTCGCCAAGTTCGCCCCGAAGCTGCCCTCCGCGGACGTGCTCGACCGCATCGCCTACCGCACCACCATCTTCGCGTTCCCGATCTTCACCTTCGGCGTGCTCTGCGGCGCGGTGTGGGCCGAGGCGGCGTGGGGCCGGTTCTGGGGCTGGGACCCCAAGGAGACCGTCGCCTTCGTGGCGTGGGTCGTCTACGCGGCGTATCTCCACTCCCGGGCCACCGCGGGCTGGCGCGGGAAGCGGGCCGCGATCATCAACATCGTCGGTTTCTCCGCGACGATCTTCAACATGTTCTTCGTGAACCTGGTGACGTCGGGCCTGCACTCCTACGCCGGGGGCTGACCGTCGCCGCTGCGCGCGACCCGGCTACCGTCAATACTGAGGTAACGGGGGAAGACGTGCGCGGAGGAGGAATTCAGCGGTGACCGGACCCAGCGAAGAATCGGCTCCTGGCCACCCCGAACCGACCGAGAGCGCCCAGCCCTCGGAGTTGTTCTCCGAGGACAGGACGGACTCGGCGCCGCATCCGGCCGCTAGTGGTTTCGAGGCCGAGCCGACCCAGGTCGTCCAGCCCCAGTACCCGCAGCAGGGTCAGTATCCGCAGCAGCAGCCCGCTCCTCCGCTGCCGCAGCCCTCGCACGGGCAGCAGTACCAGCAGCCCTACGACCAGAACCTGCCTCCGCTGCAGCCTCAGCCGCAGCAAGCCGCTCAGTACCCGCCGCAGCAGCAGTACGCGCAGCCGCAGCCGCAGCAGGCGGTGCCGGGGCTTCCGCAGCCGCAGGGCAGGCACGCGCTCCCGGACGAACTCGCCACCGCGAGCCTGGTGAAGCCGCAGAAGCGCAAGCCGCAGTCGGGCTGGCGCAAGGCGCTTTACGTCGGCACCGGCAAGCTCGTCAATCCGGGGGAGAGCCCCAAGGACAGGCGTAAACGCGAACTGATCGCGCAGATCAACCAGCCGCTGCGCGGGTGCTACAAGATCGCGATGCTGAGCCTGAAGGGCGGCGTCGGCAAGACCACCACGACGACCACGCTGGGCTCGACGTTCGCGTCGCTGCGCGGTGACCGGGTGGTCGCCGTCGACGCGAACCCGGACCGCGGCACGCTCTCGCAGAAGATCCCGATCGAGACCACCGCGACCGTGCGGCATCTGCTGCGGGACGCGGACAAGATCACCAGGTACAGCGACGTCCGTTCGTACACCTCGCAGGGCGGGAGCAGGCTGGAGATCCTCGCCAGCGAGCAGGACCCGGCGGTCTCGGAAGCGTTCTCCGAGGACGACTACCGGCGCACGGTCAACCTGCTGGAGCACTTCTACAACATCGTGCTCACCGACTGCGGGACCGGTTTGATGCACTCGGCGATGAAGGGCGTCCTTGACGTCGCGGACGCGCTGGTGGTGGTCTCGTCAGGCTCCGTCGACGGGGCGCGCAGCGCGTCGGCCACCCTCGACTGGCTGGAGGCGCACGGCTATGGCGACCTGGTCAAACGGTCCGTCGCGGTGATCAACTCGGTGCGGCCGAAGGGCGGCTCGGTCGATCTGGACAAACTGTCGGCGCACTTCGGCGCGCGTGTCCGTTCGGTATGCCGCATCCCGTTCGACCCGCACCTGGAAGAGGGCGCCGAGATCGAACTGGACCGGCTCGACGAGGACACGCGGCTGGCGCTGCTGGAACTGGCGGCCACCGTCGCGGACGGCTTCGGCGGCCAGCAGTACCAGCCCATTCAGCCCTAGTCTTTGTCTTCGTCTTTACCTTTGCGCTGCTGCTCACCGAGCTTGCGCAGGAAGTCGGGGTCGTCGTCCGGGGCCAGTGTCGGTCGCGACGAGGGCACCCCGACACGCTCGATCCCGAACGCGCGCCACAACACCACGGCGACGGTGAGCGCTCCGATGGCCGCGAGCAGATAGATCATGCTCGGTCCCTTTCCGCGTGGAGGACGTTGCTCAGTCCCACGAGGCTAGCCTCTTTGCCGCGCGCGGGGGGACTCATGGATACCCCAATGTGACGAAGGGCGGTTACGAGCCCTTCGTCACTGGAGTCCTTTTTAGGGGAAATGCCTGGTCAGACCTTGCGAGCGGGCTCGCTGGCGTCGGTGGTCAGCTCGGCGAGGAGCTCGTTCACCTCGGCCTCGCGGAACCGGCGGTGCCCGCCGGGAGTGCGGATCGAGCCGATCCGGCCCGCGGTCGCCCAGCGGGTCACGGTCTTGGGGTCGACCCGGAACAGGGCCGCCACTTCACCGGGGGTGAGCAACCTTCCGCCCATGGTCGCGGTCATTTTCCGCCTCCTTCACGGTTTCGGTGCTAAACCGGAGGCGGGTCCGATGCCCGTCGTGCCGGGTAGCCAACACGGCAATCGTTGCATCTCACCCGTCAGGTACTCGAACGGTTGTCCATAGGTAAAGAGCCCTTAAAGGTCAAAACCGACAACCACGACATGCGCCGCTCGGTGCCCCGGTCTTGTCACGGATGTATGAAAACGCGCCCTGATCCCGCGAATCGGGCCGTGGCCCCTAAGGTGTAGCGGTGGACCAGGTGGATCGGAAGATCATCGCGGCATTGCGGGAGAACGGGCGGGCTACCTACGCCGACCTCGGCCGGTCTGTCGGGCTCTCGGCTTCATCAGTGCACGAGCGGGTCGGCAAACTCGAGGCCGCCGGCGTGATCACCGGCTACCACGCCATGGTCGACCCCAACACGGTCGGACTCGGGGTGACGGCGCTGGTCGGCATCCACCCCACCGACACCGCGACCGAGGACGACGTCGCGGAGGCGCTCGGGGCTCTCGACGAGGTCGAAAGCTGCTACGCCGTCGCGGGTGACGAGGCCTTCGTCGTCAAGGTGCGGGTGGCGACCGTCGACGATCTGGAGAAGACCCTCGGCAGGCTGCGGCGGATCCCCGGCGTCGGCCGGACGAACACCACCGTCGTGCTCTCCACCCGCTTCGAAGGGCGGCCCAACAACGCGGGCCTGGACGAGGGCCGCAACGGCAACGCGTAGCCTGCGTTGATGTGAGCGATAATCACCTGCCCCGTGACCTGACGCTGTACGTGCTGGCCAGGTTCGTCCTGGTCGGGGTCATCGCGGGGGGCTTGCTGCTGGTCAACGTCCCGCTGCTGGTCGCGTTGCTGATCGGCCTGGTCGTGGGGCTGCCGCTGGGTCTGCTGCTGTTCCGCCCGCTGAACGCGCGCGTGACCGCCGGACTCGCGCGCCGCAACGAAAAGCGCGCTCGCGCCCGTGCCGAACTGCGTTCCCAGCTGCGCGGCGACCGAGCGGACGGCGCAGCGTGAGCCGTCTGCACAGCCGGAGCTGGGTCCGCGAAGCCGTCCGCATCATCGAGGCCGACGCGAACCGCAGCGCCGACACGCACCTGCACGTCTTCCCGCTCCCCGCCGAGTGGGGCATCGATCTCTACCTGAAGGACGAGTCCGTCCACCCGACCGGCTCGCTCAAGCACCGGCTCGCGCGTTCGCTGTTCCTGTACGGCCTGGTGAACGGCCAGATCGGGCAGGACACCGTGCTCGTCGAGGCGTCCAGCGGGTCGACGGCGGTTTCGGAGGCGTACTTCGCGCGGATGCTGGGGCTGCGGTTCATCACCGTGGTGCCGCGCAGCACGTCACCGGAGAAGATCGCGCTCATCGAGTTCTACGGCGGCGAATGCCACTACGTCGACCGCGCGCCGGACATGTACCCGGAGGCCGAGCGGCTCGCCTCGGAGTGCAACGGTCACTACCTCGACCAGTTCACCTACGCCGAGCGCGCGACGGACTGGCGCGGGAACAACAACATCGCCGAATCCGTGTACGCGCAGATGCAGTCCGAGCGGCACCCCGTGCCGACGTGGATCGTCGTCGGCGCCGGGACCGGCGGCACGAGCGCCACCTTCGGCCGCTACGTGCGCTACAAGCGGCACACCACGAAGATCGCCGTCGTCGACCCGGAGAACTCGTCGTTCTTCGGCGCTTGGCAGACCGGGGCGCTCGACTACAGCACCGGCATGCCGTCGCGGATCGAGGGCATCGGGCGGCCGCGTGTCGAGCCGTCGTTCGTGCCCGGTGTGATCGACGAGATGCTCCAGGTGCCGGACGCCGCTTCGCTGGCGGCCATCCGCGTGCTGCGCGAGCGGACCGGGCACTGGGCGGGCGGCTCGACCGGGACGAACCTGTTCGGCGCGTTCACGCTGATCTCGCGGATGGTTTCGGAAGGGCAGGCGGGCAGTGTCGTCACGCTGCTGTGCGACGGCGGCGAGCGGTACGCGAACACGTACTACGACGACGCTTGGCTGGCGCAGAAGAACATCGACATCGCGCCTTATCTGGACAAGTACCGGGAGTTCCTGGTGAGCGGGAAGCTCGCTCCGGAGGCCTGAGGGCCTCTTACCTCAGGTGGCGCCGGATCACCAAAGGGAGCAAGGGACCTTTGCTACCACTTGGGCTACATGTGGTGACCGCGCCGCTCCCAGAGCACAACAGCTAGTGCCCCAAAGCGAAAAACCCAAGGTGTGAACGGCCCGTTCACACCCACTGTGTGGATTTCGGGTCATCCAACGACCCGAAATCCACACAGCCGCGCATCAAAGGTCCGGTGACACCTCAGGGCGCCAGGATCACAGCGCCAGCGCGATCGCGGTCAGCACCGCCCACCCCAGCATCGCGAACCCGGTGTCCCGCAACGCCGGGATCAGCGCCCGCCCCTGCGCGCCGCCGCCGACGGCCTTGACCGACTTCAGCAGCAACGGCGCGGTCAGCAGACCGAGCAGCGCCCACGGCGTCACGAAGGCGAGCAGCACGCTCACGACGTACGGGACGGCGACCAGCACCAGGTAAAGCCGCCGCGTGCCGCCATCACCGAGCCGGGTGGCGAGGGTGCGCTTGCCGGACTCGATGTCGGTCGGGATGTCGCGGAGGTTGTTGGCGGTCAGCACGCCGGTCGAGAACGAGCCGACGGCCACCGCGCAGCCGAGCGCGGTCCAGCTCAACTGTCCGGCTTGGACGTACACGGTGCCCAGCACGCCGGCCAGCCCGAAGAAGACGAAGACCGCGATCTCGCCGAAACCGTAGTAGCCGTAAGGCTTTTTGCCGCCGGTGTAGAACCAGGCACCCAGGATGCAGACCGCGCCCATCGCCAGCAGCCACCACAATCCGCTGATCGCGACGAGCACGAGCCCCAGCACTCCGGCGAGCCCGAGTGCGACGAGAGCGGCCGCGAGGACGGCCTTCGGCTTCGCGACGCCGGAGCCGACCAGCCGCAGCGGGCCGACGCGGTTCTCGTCGGTGCCGCGGATTCCGTCGGAGTAGTCGTTGGCGTAGTTGACGCCGACGATCAGCGAAAGCGAGACGAGCAACGCGAGAATCGAGCGCGGCCAGGAGAAGCCGTCGAGCGCGATCGCCGCGCCGACGCCGGCGACCACCGGCGCCACCGCGTTGGGCAGCGTCCGCGGGCGCGCCCCTTCGATCCATTCACCAGCAGTCGCCATGCCGCCATTCTGGCCCTGGCCACTACCCGCCGGTATGCGGGGCTCGTCACCTGCCCGGCCATCGCGAGCAGGTGACGAACCGCCCTACTTCAGGTCGTCGATCGTGTCTTCCAGGGTCCAGGTGAGCGTGCCGCTGTTCGGAACGGCGGTCTCCGGTTCGTCCGCCAGCGCGGGCCCGGCCAAAGCGACCAGTCCCATCGTGACGGCGGTGCAGGCCAATACTGTGCGTGTCCAGCGCGTCATATGTAGACGTAAACCCGCGGGTAATGATCGTGTCAACAACGTCCCGGTAATCGGTGGGGAATTCACGACCTTCGTAGGAGATTCCTGACAGCCGCCCTGTCGACCTTCCCGGGACCCCGCAGAGGGAGTTCTTCGGCGAATTCGACCCGCTTCGGAGCGGCCGCCACACCGGCTTCTTCACGGCACGCGGCACGCAGCGATTCGACGTCGCGACCAGCGCCGACGACGAGCGCGACGACGGCCTCGCCCCACTCGGGATCGGGTACTCCGACCACGCACGCGTCCCGGATTCCGGGCTGTGCGGTCAAGATCCGCTCGACGGCCGCGGCGGCCACCTTCACCCCACCGGTGTTGATCATGTCGTCGATCCGTCCGAGGATCTCCAACCGCCCGTCGGCCGTCCACCGGCCGCGGTCGGAGGTGCGGAACCGGCCGCCCTCGAACGCCTCCGCGGTCAGGTCGGGTCGCAGCCGGTAGCCATGCGCGAGGACGTCACCCGTGATACAGACCCGCTCGTCCTCGAGTTCGACGTGTACTCCGTCCAGCGGTACGCCGTCGTAGACGCAGCCGCTCGCGGTCTCGCTCATGCCGTACGCGGGCACGATCTTCACGCCCGCTTCGGCCGCGCGCTCGCGGAGCTCGGCGGTGGTCGCCGCGGCGCCGACGATGATCGCGTCGAAAGCGCGGGCCGCCGCGAGACCCGGGCCGCCCGCGTCGAGCAGCCGCCCGAGCTGAGTCGGCACGAGCGCGGTGTAGCGCGGGCCGTCCAGTGACAGCAGCGGCGCGGCCGCTTCGGCGAAGTCGTCCGGCCGGAAACCGGCGGCGTGCAGGACGGCAGGCGTCGTCCCGGCCAGCAGCGAGCGGACCAGCACCTGCAGCCCGCCGACGTACTGCGCCGGGGTCGCGAGCAACCAGTGCCCCGGTCCGCCGAGCCTCTTGTGGGTGGCGTGAGCCGACGCGGTCAGCGCCGCCGCCGACAGCAGCACACCCTTGGGTTCGCCGGTCGACCCGGAGGTGGCGATGATCACCGCCGTCCCGGGCTCGGCCGGGCGGGCCGGTTCCATCGCGTCCCGCAGGGCCTCGGACGAGTAGGGGAGGACGGGCGAGCCGCCGTCGAGCGCCTCGGCCAGTGCCGTGGTCAGCTCGACGATCGACTCCGGACTCCCGTCCACCTCCACCGCACGCATCCCGCCACCCTACGTCCGCGTTTCGTCCTCTGAACGCGATCGTTGCGCACGCAACTACCGCATTCAGAGGACGAAATGCGGGAGGTCAGTAGTAGTACGGGAACGCCGACCAGTCGGGGGAGCGCTTCTCCAGGAAGGAATCGCGGCCTTCGACGGCCTCGTCCTGCATGTACGCGAGCCGCGTCGTCTCGCCGGCGAAGAGCTGCTGGCCGACCAGGCCGTCGTCGGTGAGGTTGAACGCGTACTTGAGCATCCGCTGCGCCGTCGGCGACTTGCCGTTGATCGCCCAAGCCCAGTCCAGCGCCTCGGCCTCGAGCTTCGCGTGCGGGACGGCGGAGTTGACCGCGCCCATCGCCTGCATCTGCTCGGCCGTGTACTCGCGTCCGAGGAAGAAGATCTCCCGCGCGAACTTCTGCCCGACCTGCTTGGCCAGGTACGCCGAGCCGTAGCCGCCGTCGAAGGAGCCGACGTCGGCGTCGGTCTGCTTGAACCGCGCGTGCTCGGCCGAGGCCAGCGTGAGGTCGCACACCACGTGCAGCGAATGCCCGCCGCCCGCCGCCCAGCCCGGGACCACGGCGATGACCACCTTCGGCATGAACCTGATCAGCCGCTGGACCTCGAGAATGTGCAGCCGGCCGGCCCTGGCCGGATCGATCGTGTCGGAGGTCTCCCCGTCCGCGTACTGATACCCGGAGCGTCCGCGAATACGCTGGTCACCGCCGGAGCAGAACGCCCAGCCGCCGTCCTTCGGCGACGGGCCGTTGCCGGTGAGCAGGACGCAGCCGACGTCCGAGCTCATCCGCGCGTGGTCGAGCGCGCGGTACAGCTCGTCGACGGTGTGCGGGCGGAAGGCGTTGCGGACCTCGGGACGGTCGAACGCGACACGTACGACACGTTTGCCTGAGCGGCTCTCAGAGGAGCGGTGATAGGTGATGTCGGTGAAGTCGAAACCTTCGACCTCGGTCCACAAGGCGGGGTCGAACAGCTCGGAAACCTGGGCGTCATCCACGTTTGGGAGAATAGGACGTGTGGCCGTGAGTCGTAGTGTGAAACCCGAGGTCTGCCGGTGAATCCTTCCACCGCGCAGGCCAGGGTCATCGTCGACGAACTCGTCCGCAACACCGTGTCCCACGTCGTCCTGTGCCCGGGCTCACGCAACGCCCCGCTGTCGATCGCGCTGTACGACGCGGCGGCCGCCGGACGCCTCCAGTTGCACGTCCGCATCGACGAACGCGGCGCCGCCTTCCTCGCCCTCGGCATCGCCGCGCGCACCGGCCGCCCGGTGGCCGTGCTGTGCACCTCGGGCACCGCGGCCGCGAACTTCCACCCCGCCGTGCTGGAGGCCGATCGCGCGGGGGTCCCGTTGATCGTGCTGACCGCCGACCGGCCGCCCGAGATGCGGGCCGCCGGCGCGAGCCAGGTCATCGACCAGCACCAGCTCTACGGCAACGCCATCCGCTACTTCGACGAGCTCGCCGTCGCCGAACGCCGTGCCGGGCAGAACTCGTACTGGCGCGGCCAGATCTGCCGCGCCTGGAACGCCGCGTACGGCGAATGGCGTTGCGGGCCCGTGCACCTGAACATCCCGTTCCGCGAGCCGCTGGTGCCGGACGTCGACGATGACGGCGAGTGGTACGAGTCACTCGAAGGGCGTCCCGACGGGGCTCGCTGGACCGAGCTCCCCGACTTCGGCGCGCTTCCCTCGTTCGTGGTGCCCTCGGCCCGGTCCGGCCTGGTCATCGCATGCGACACCGGCGTGCAGGCGGCCAGTGAATGGGCCGAACTGCACGGCTGGCCGGTCGTCTCCGAGACCGGCGGCATCGGGATGGCCGGCGCGACCGCGATCTCGTCCGGCGCGTGGCTGCTCGGGGTCGAGGAGTTCATCTCGCGGCACAAACCCGAACAGGTCCTGTGCATCGGGCGGCCGACGGTGTTCCGGCAGGTCCAGCGGGTGCTGTCCGATCCCGACGTCGAGGTGCTGCTGGTCCGGCCGGATTCGGACTGGCCCGCGCCCGCGCACAACGTCCGCCAGGTCGGCCAGTGGTTCGACGAGCCGTCCAAACCGGCCGACCCGGAATGGCTCGCGAGCTGGCAGCGCGCGGACCGGGCGGCGTCGGCCGCGGTGGCCGAGGCGCTCGCCGCGGAGCCGTGGCCGAGCGGGCTGCGTCTGGCGACCGAACTCGTCGACGCGGTCCCGGAAGGGTCGCTGCTGGTCGTGGGCTCGTCCAACCCGACGCGGGACGTCGCGCTCGCCGGACGGCTGCGGCCCGACGTCCTCGTGCACCGCAACCGCGGTGTCGCCGGGATCGACGGCATGGTCTCGACCGCGATCGGCGCCGCGACCGTCCACAGGGGACATTCGTACGCCCTGCTCGGCGACCTGACGTTCCTGCACGACGCGAGCGGCCTGCTGACCGGGCCCGCCGAACAGCGTCCCGACCTGACGATCGTGGTGCTCAACGACGACGGCGGCGGCATCTTCTCCCTGCTGGAGCAGGGTGCGCCGGAGCACAACGCCAGCTTCGAGCGCGTCTTCGGGACGCCGCACGGGGCCGATCTGGGCGCGCTGTGCGCCGGTTACCGCGTGCCGCATGTCGTCGCCGAGACGCTGACCGAGTTCCGCGAGGCGCTCAAGCCCGCGCCGGGGCTGCGGGTGGTGGAGGTCCGGGTGGACCGAACGCGCCACCGCGAGCTGCACGCGCGACTCCGTACGGCGGTTTCCTCCGCGGTGCGGGCTGTCTAGCAGATTTTGCTCTCAGTCCAGGGGTTAGGAACCCCTCCTTTGGACGTGTCTGGAGCATGATCGGCTAGCTACGTTCGAGCGCGCTGACAAATCCTGGGAGGATTCGCAATGCGCTTGAAGACTCGCGCCGGCTTCGCCGGATTGACCGCGGGCGTCGTCTCGGTACTGCTCGCCGGCAGTGCGGCCGCCGCACCCGCGCCCGGCTCGATCGGCATCGGCGACCCGTACTACCCGCACGCCGGTAACGGCGGCTACGACGTCGGTCACTACGACCTGCGGCTGACCTACCAGCCGTCCACCGACCTGCTGTCCGGCGCCACGACGATCCTGCTCACCGCGACGCAGGACCTCTCGGCGTTCAACCTGGACTTCGGCCTGAAGGTGTCGAGCGTCCGCGTGAACAACCGGCCCGCGAAGTTCGCGACGTCGACCGACGGCACCGGTGAGCTGACCGTCACGCCGTCGGCGCCGCTGAAGAAGGGCCAGACGGCGACCGTCGTCGTGGCCTACGCGGACACACCTTCGAAGGTGAAGATCGACGGCTTCACCGCCTGGAAGAAGACCCCGGACGGCGCGCTCGCCGTCGACGAGCCGCAGAGCGCGGCCTGGTGGTTCCCGTCCAACGACCACCCGACCGACCTGGCCACCTACGACATCTCGGTCGAGGTCCCGAACGACGTCGCGGCGCTGTCGAACGGCACGCTCGTGCGCAAGACGGTGCAGCGGCCCGGCTGGACGCGCTGGAACTGGCGCAGCACCAAACCGCAGGCGACGTACCTCACGTCGCTGGAGGTCGGCAAGTTCGAGGTGAACCAGCAGACCACTCCGGACGGTCAGCCGTTCATCACCGCGTACGGCGCCGACCTCGGCGAATCGCTCGGCGCGGCCAAGGCCAGCGTCGAGCGGACGCCGGAGATCACCGAATTCCTCGCCTCGAAGTTCGGGCCTTACCCGTTCGAGGCGCAGGGCGGGGTCGTCACCACCGGCATCACCTTCGCGCTGGAGAACCAGACGCGGCCGGTCTACGGCGCCCGGGCGTTCCGGTCCGGCTCCAACACCTCGGTCGTCGCGCACGAGCAGGCGCACCAGTGGTTCGGTGACAGCGTCACGCTCGGCAAGTGGAGCGACATCTGGCTGAACGAGGGCTTCGCGTCCTACGGCGAGTTCCTGTGGTCGGAGGAGACCGGCGAGGGCACGGCCGACGAACTCGCGCAGTACATCTACGACTCGGTGCCCGCCGAGGACTCGTTCTGGCAGGTCCTGCCCGCCGACCCGGGCGCGGAGAACCAGTTCGACGCCGCCGTGTACGATCGCGGCGCGCTCGCCGTGCACGCGTTGCGCAAGGCCGTGGGCGACGACAAGTTCTTCCGGATCCTGCAGACCTGGCAGCAGGTGAAGAAGGCCAAGCCGGCGGTGATCCCGGAGTTCATCGCGCTGGCGGAGAAGATCTCGGGCAAGCCGCTGTACGACCTGTTCCAGACGTGGCTGTACACCAAGGGCAAGCCCGCGGTGGGTCCGAACGGCGCGCAGGCCGCTGCGCTGCGGGCCGCTGTGGCCCCGGTCGCACCGAAGTCCTACCCGCAGATCAAGGCGACGCACGAATTCCTCGCCGAGCGACACGCCCACTGACGGGTAGCGATACGCTCGCGGCGTGACGGCCAAAACGGAGCGGGTGAGGCGCATCGGGTGGTATGCCGCCCTCGTTGTCGCCTCACTCGTCACCGTGCTCGGTGTCTCGCTGCTGTTCGCCGCCATCCGCAACGACAACGCGATCGAAGCGGAACTCGGGCAGGCCACGGCCCAGGTCGAGTCGGTGACGTTCGACCGCACGATCATCAACTACGCCACCCCCGACGGCATCATCCACAGCCCGGCCAACGGCGTGCTCTACCCGTCGGGGCTGGCCGCCGGTCAGCTGGTGAACATCGAGTACGACGTCGGCGACCCGGAACTCGCGCGGGTGGCCGGGCGCTCGGCGGCGAACACGCTGCTGCCGCTGGGCAGCATGATCTTCTTCACCTGGCTGATCGCCGGTCCGCTGCTGTGGTGGATCCGGCGGCAGCGGCTGGCCTACCGGCGCTCGCTCGCCGAGTCCGCCGCCTGATCACGCGAGTCCCGCCCCCAATCACGCGAGTTCCGCCCCCAATCACGCGAGTCACGCGCCCAATCACGTGTGTCGTCCGTCTGATCACGTGTGTCGTCCGATGTGGCACGCGGGCTCGGCGTGCGGAAACGGCGAACTCGCGTGATCAGACGGACGACACGTGTGATCAGACGGCGAACTCGCGTGATCAGCGGCGGGACTCGCGTGATTGGGAGCGGAACTCAGCCGACCGAGTCCCGCCACCAGCCCAGGACCTCGTCCGCCACCCCGGGGGCAGCCACCAGGAGCGCGTCGACGGGCAGGGCGGTGTCCTCGCCGTGCCGGTCCAGCACGACGGCCCCGGCCTCGATGGCCAGCGCGACCGAGCCGGCGACGTCCCATTCACGGTAGCTGTGCAGCACGGCCGCGGCCGCGTGCCCCAGCGCGACCTGCGCGATCGCCAGCGCCGCCGAGCCGAGCACCCGGACCCCGGCGTGCGCGGCGGCGGCCCGTTCGATGAACTGGCCCATCCCCGGCCAGACACCCTTGCGCGTGAGCTCCGTGCAGACGATCGCCCCGGCGGTGCCGCACCGGTCGGTCAGCTTGATCGGTTTGCCGTTCGCCCGGGCGCCGCGGCCGCGCGCGGCGGCGTAGATCTGGGCGCGGTACGGATCCGCGACCACGCCCACCACCGGGCCTGAAGCGTCGATCAGGGCGAGGCTGTACGCGCACCAGGGCACCCCGGCGACGTAGTTCGCGGTGCCGTCGACCGGGTCGACCACCCAGCGGTATTCGGCGACGTCGGCACCGTGGTCGGCGCCGAATTCACCGCCGACGACGGGGATGCCGGGGAACTCCGCGGTCAGCACGCGGCGGGTGTGGCGTTCGAGGATCCGGTCCGTGTCGGTCACCCAGTCGAAGGGCGAGTCCTTAGGGTCGGGCTGGGCGCCCCGGCCGGCGGTCGCGGTGATCACGTCGGTCGCGTCGTTGGCCAGCCGCCCGGCCACTTCGAGGGCCCTCGACACCAGCCCGGGCTCGACGGGCTGAGGCGGCCTAGACGACAGGAGGGTCATGCCTGCCTAGTGTGGCCGAGCCTGGTTTACGGAACACGACCTTGAGATGACATGTCGTCTGTTCCGTTTTTGTTGGCGTGGCCGTCACAACCGGATGCGACAGTGATCCGCGTGCGAGTCGCGATAGTCACCGAAAGTTTCCTGCCCCAGGTGAACGGCGTGACCAACTCCGTGCTCCGCGTCGTGGAACACCTCCGCGACCGCGCGCACGACGTGCTGATCATCGCCCCGGGGCCGGGTCCCGTCGAGTACCTCGGCGCCCCGGTCGTGCGCATTCCCGCCCTCGACTTCCCCGGCGTGAACTCCCTCCCGGTCGGCGTGCCGACCAGGACGGTGCTCACCGCACTGGCCGATTTCGGGCCCGACGTGGTGCATCTGGCGTCGCCGTTCGTGGTCGGCGCGCGAGGGCTCGCCGCGGCCAGGCGGCTGCGCGTGCCGTGTGTCGCGGTGTATCAGACCGACATCGCCGGATTCGCCGCCGCGTACGGCTTCGGTATCGCCGCCCGCGCCGCCTGGCGCTGGGTGCGCCGCCTGCACTCGCGGGCCGACCGCACGCTCGCGCCGTCGACGGATTCGGTGGAGCAGCTGAAACTGCACGGGATCCCGCGGGTGCACCGCTGGGCGCGCGGCGTCGACATCGAGCGGTTCTCGCCCGTCCACGCCGATCCGGCGTTGCGTGCCGAACTGGCGCCGAACGGCGAACTGCTGGTCGGTTTCGTCGGCAGGCTCGCACCCGAGAAGGAGGTCGAGCGGCTGACCGCGCTCGCCGGGGTCGACGGGATCCGCGTGGTCGTCGTCGGTGACGGGCCGGAGCTGCCGATGCTGCGCGAACGCATTCCGGGCGCGGCGTTCCTCGGCGCGCGGTACGGCGACGAACTCTCCGCCGCGTACGCGAGCCTCGACGTCTTCGTCCACACAGGACCGCACGAGACGTTCTGCCAGGCCATCCAGGAGGCGATGGCGTCCGGTCTCCCCGTGCTCGCCCCGGACGCGGGCGGGCCGAAGGATCTGGTCCTGCCCGGTCGCACCGGCTATCTGCTGCCCGCCGATCGCGCCGGATTCGCGACGGCGCTGGTGGACAAGGTGAACGATCTGCGTGACGAAGCGCTCCGGGCCAGGCTGGGGGAGAAGGCGCGCAAGGTCGTGCTCGGCCGGACCTGGCCGGCGGTCTGCCACGAACTGGTCGGCCACTACGAGGCCGTCCAAGGCAAAGTCGCTCGCGCGGCCTGACGAAATGCACATCGTCCAGCTGGCCAACTTCTACGGACCACGCTCGGGCGGGCTGCGGACGGCGCTGCACCACCTCGGCGCCGGTTACGTGGCCAGCGGCCATCAGGTGACCCTCGTGGTGCCCGGGCAGCGCCACGCGGACGAGACACTGCCCTCGGGCGTACGCCGGTTTTCCCTTCCCGCGCCACAGATCCCCGGTACCGGCGGCTACCGCGCGGTCGATCCGCATCGCGTGCGCGCGGTGCTGAAACGCCTGGAGCCGGACAGGCTGGAAGTGTCCGACAGGCTCACCCTGCGCGGCATGGGGGTGTGGGCGCGGCGCAACGGCGTGCCCAGCATGGTGATCTCGCACGAACGCCTCGACCGGCTGCTGGAGCAGTTCCTGATGCCCGAACCCGTCGCGCGGCGCGTCGCGGACGTCGCGAACCGGCGGATGGCGCGGCATTACGACACGGTGGTCTGCACGACGGCGTTCGCCCGCGCGGAGTTCGACCGGATCGCCGCGCCGAACGTGCGGCGCGTCCCGCTCGGCGTCGACCTCACGACCTTCACCCCGGCCCGGCGCGACGACGGCTGGCGGCACACGCTGACCGGGAACGCCGACGCGTTGATCGTCCACTGTGGACGTCTGTCGCCGGAGAAGCACGTCGAACGCAGTGTGGACACCGTCGCCGAGCTCACCGAGGCGGGGCACCGCGTACGGCTGGTGATCGCCGGCGACGGGCCCCGCCGCCGGGCGCTGGAACGGCGGGCGCGCGGGCTTCCGGTGACCTTCCTCGGCTTCCTCTCCGGACGCGGCGACGTCGCGCGGCTGCTGGCCAGCGCCGACGTCTCCCTCGCGCCCGGTCCACACGAGACGTTCGGGCTCGCGGCGCTGGAGGCGCTCGCTTCGGGCACGCCGGTGGTGGTCTCGGCGTCGTCGGCGCTGCGGGAGATCGTGCGGCCCGGCTGCGGTGAGGCCGTCGACGATCGTGCCCCCGCGTTCGCGGGCGCGGTCACCGGACTACTGGAGAGCCCGGAGGACGCGCGGCGTGCGGCGGCGCGGGCTCGCGCGGAGGAATTCGCCTGGCCACGGGCGGTGCGGGGAATGCTCTCCGCGCACACTTGATCACCGCAAGATCATTTGTATCTTCTTTGTACAACCGGCATTCATCGTCCCCTCACGCCATCGAGCGAGAGGACGGCACGTGAGGTTCGAAGTACTGGGAACGTTCAGCATCTCTTCCGGTTCGGGGTCGGTCCCCCTGCACGGCCGGATGCGGAGAACGCTCCTCGGCGTGCTGCTGGTCCGGGCCAACACCTTCGTCCCGGTGAACGTGCTCACCGAGGCGCTGTGGGACAGCAAGTGGGAGCCGCGGGCGGTGCCGAAGCTGCACTGGCACGTCCACAAGCTGCGGCAGGCCCTGCCCGAGGGTGACCGGCTCGCCTTCGACAACGGCGGCTACCGGCTGGAGGTCCACCCCGGCGAACTCGACGTCGAGACCTTCGAGACGCTGGCGGGCCAGGCGCTGAAGACCGCGGACCCCGCGCAGCGCGCGTCGCTGATCCGGCAGGCCCTCACGCACTGGCACGGCGCGCCCTACGAGGGCTTGGACGTCCCCCTGCTCTCGGACGAGACGATGCGGCTCTCGGAGCACCGTCTGGTCCTGCTCGAAGAGCTCTACCAGGCGGAACTCGACCTCGGGCGGCACGCGAGCGCGGCCGTCGAGCTGGCCGATCTGGTGCGGCGGCACCCCTTGCGGCAGCGTGCCCAGTACCTCCTGATGGACGCTCTGTGGCGAGCCGGGCGCACATCCGACGCGCTGGCGGCGTACCGGCGTGCGCGCCGGATCTCGGTCGATCAGCTCGGCCTCGAACCGGGGCCGGAACTGCGGTTGCTGGAGCGGAGGATCCTCGCCGGCGAGGTCGCGGGGGCCGGTGCGCACCGTGCCCCGGCGTTGCTTCACCGGGCCAGGTGAACCTACGGGCTGTCGCTTTGCTCCCGCTTGGGTGACCTGTCTCAGGGCCTCGGGGTTAGTGTTCGGGTATGTCCCGAGCGAGTCTTGACAAGGATCCGCACGAAGTCGCCGCCATGTTCGACGACGTCGCGGACGGCTACGACCGCGCGAATTCGTTCATGACCTTCGGCTTCGACCGCCGCTGGCGCACCATCACCGGCCGGGTGCTGGACGCCAAACGCGGGGAGAAGGTGCTGGACCTCGCGGCGGGCACCGGCGTGTCCACCGTCGAGTACGCGCGCAACGGCGCGTGGTGCCTCGCGGCGGACTTCTCGGTCGGCATGCTCAAGGCGGGCAAGCATCGCGGCGTCCCCATGGTGGCCGCCGACGCGATGAAGCTGCCGTTCGCCGACGGCAGCTTCGACGCGGTGACCATCTCGCTCGCGCTGCGGAACTTCGTCGACACCAAGGCCGCGCTCACCGAGATCGCGCGGGTGGTCAAACCGGGCGGTCGCCTGGTGATCTGCGAGGTGTCGACGCCCACATTCCCGCCCATCCGGTTCCTGCACCGGAAGTTCATCGCGAAGCTGCTCACCTGGGTCGGCGCCCGGACCTCCTCGAACCCCGAGGCCTACTCCTACCTGGCCGAATCCATGCTGGCGTGGCCGGATCAGCGGACGCTCGGGGAGATCATCGCGAGCGCCGGGTGGATCGAGGTGGAGTGGCTGAACCTCACGTTCGGCGTCGTCGCCATCCACCGCGCCAAAAAGCCCTCTGTAGATTCTTAGACATGACCCGTCGCAACGCAGACCACGACGCCGAAGTCATCGTCGTCGGTGCCGGACCGGCCGGCTCCACCGCCGCCACGTACCTCGCCCGCGCGGGCGTCGACGTGCTGCTGCTGGAGAAGACCGAGTTCCCGCGCGAGAAGGTGTGCGGCGACGGCCTGACCCCGCGCGGCGTCAAGCAGCTCATCGACCTGGGGATCGACACCAGCGAGGACGCGGGCTGGGTGCACAGCCGCGGCCTGCGGATCCTCACCGGCGAGCTCACGCTGGAGCTCGACTGGCCGGACCTGACGAGCTACCCGCCGTACGGCGTTTCGCGGACCCGCCAGGACTTCGACGACCTGCTCGCGAAGACCGCGGTGAAGGCGGGGGCGCGGCTCTACGAGCGCACCACCGTCACCGGTGCCATCACCAGCCCGACCGGTCGCGTGATCGGCGTCGAGGCGAAGGTCGGCCCGGAGAAGACGCCGGTGAGCTACCGCGCTCCGCTGGTCCTGGCCTGCGACGGCGTCTCCGCGCGGCTCGCGCTGAGCGTCGGCATCCAGAAGAACGAGAAGCGCCCGATGGGCGTCGCCGTGCGGCAGTACTACAAGAGCCCGCGCCACGACGACCCGTTCATCGAGGGCCACCTGGAGCTGTGGGACCGCTCGGACCCGCGCGACCCGAAGCTGCTGCCCGGCTACGGCTGGGCGTTCCCGCTGGGCGACGGCACGGTGAACGTCGGTCTCGGCATGCTGTCGACGTCGGCCGCGTTCCGCAGCACGGATTACCGCGCGCTGCTGCGCCAGTGGCTCGACGGGACGCCCGAGGAATGGGGCTACCGCGAGGAGAACGCCATCGGCAAGGTCGGCGGCGCCGGTCTCCCGATGGGCTTCAACCGCACCCCGCACTACCGCGACGGCCTGCTGCTGCTCGGCGACGCGGGCGGCATGGTCAGCCCGTTCAACGGCGAGGGCATCTCGGCCGCGATGGAATCCGCGCAGCTGGCGTCGGAGTTCGTCGTGCAGGCGCTGGCGCGGCGCGAAGGACCTTCGCGTGAGCGGGCGCTGGAGGGCTACCCGCGCGCCGTCGGGGAGCTGATGGGCGGCTACTACCGGCTCGGCAACGTGTTCGCGAAGCTGATCGGGAAGCCGAAGGTCATGCACGCGGCGACGAAGTACGGACTGCGGATCAACTCGATCCTTCCGTTGGTCTACAAGGGACTTTCGGGTTGCTACGACGCCAAGGGCGGGGATGGCGTTGACCGCCTCATCGCTGCTCTGGCGCGCGCCACCCCCTCCCCGCGCTGACCCCGCGCTGACGCCCCGCATTTCGTCCTCTGAATGCGGTAGTTCGCCCTCCGAACCACCGCATTCAGAGGACGAAATGCTGTACGCCACGGCCCGCCACCACACGTCTGGACCAGTCACGGGTACTCCGCGCAGTGGTATCGGTCACAGGACAAACGCGGTCAAACGGACCCCCGAAGCCGATCTTGGGAACGACGTCGCAGGTCACCGGTACCGCACGCCGGAAGTAACCGTACTGGCCGTGCGGTCAAGTTAGGGCAGCCTTATAGCACGGGGCCTAGGGACAAGAATGTGAGTCACGTCCTACACTCGCCCCATGCTTTGTGAATCGCTTCACATCCTCGACGGGAGGCTTGTGAACTATTTCACAAGCAAGGGGGCCGTCATGCACGGCCCGTAAGGGTTGCCTAACCCTCGGCGGTGTGACCCAGGTGACTTAGGGTGCCGACCGAGGGAAGCGGTGAACCCCGACTCGAAAACCGCAGCGGCGCGGAAAGGATGGCGAAAACCCCGTGCTGATGTTGCCCGTGCTGGCCCAGGCGGACACCTCGAAGGTGCCCAACCTGGACATGTACCTCCCCTTGGTCCTCCTGTTCGTCCTCGCTCTCGCGTTCGCGGTGCTTTCGGTGCTGCTCGGCCCGCTCGTCGGCCCGAGCCGGGCCAACAAGGCGAAGCTCGCGGCCTACGAATGCGGTATCGAACCGTCGCCGCAGCCGGTCGTCGGCGGCGGCCGGATGCCGGTCGCGTACTACATCACCGCGATGCTGTTCATCCTGTTCGACATCGAGATGGTCTTCCTCTACCCGTTCGCGGTCTCCGCGGACGCGCTGGGCATGTTCGGCCTGGTGGAGATCGTGCTGTTCATCGCGACGGTCGGTTTCGCGTACGCCTACGTGTGGCGTCGCGGCGGCCTGGATTGGAACTAGAGAAGCATGGGCCTCGAAGAAAAACTCCCCAACGGCATCCTCCTGGCCAGCCTCGAAGGCCTGGTGAACTGGGCCCGCAAGAACTCCATGTGGCCCGCCACCTTCGGTCTCGCCTGCTGCGCGATCGAGATGATGACCGTCGGCGGTTCCCGCTACGACATCGCCCGCTTCGGCATGGAGCGCTTCAGCGCGACGCCGCGCCAGGCCGATCTGATGATCGTCGCCGGTCGCGTCACGCAGAAGATGGCGCCGGTGCTCCGCCAGATCTACGACCAGATGGCCGAGCCCAAGTGGGTGCTGGCGATGGGCGTCTGCGCCTCGTCCGGCGGCATGTTCAACAACTACGCCGTGGTGCAGGGCGTCGACCACATCGTCCCGGTCGACATGTACCTCCCCGGCTGCCCGCCGCGCCCCGAGATGCTGCTCGACGCGATTTTGAAGCTGCACGCCAAGATCCAGGACGAGCCGATCAACGCCCGCCGGGCCGCGATCCGCGCCGCCAGCGGCGAGCGCACCGAGCTGATCGCCTCCTCGATCAAGTACGCGAAGAAGTGAGCGACGTGCCCGAAGAAAACTCCCCCGAAACCCCGGAAACCGGCGGCGAGCAGTCCAGCGCCGACCGGCCCGCAGGCGGCCTCGAGCCGCAGGGCGCCCGCCCGGCCGAGCCGGTCGTCACCGGTAAAGAGCGCCAGGGCATGTTCGGTGTCCGCGGCACCGGTGACACCTCCGGTTACGGCGGCGTCCGCCTCCCCGCGTACAGCCCGCCCCCGGCGGAGCGCCCGTACGGCGGCTGGTTCGACGAGTTCGCCGACGAGTTCTACGCGGCCTTGGCGGACAACAAGATCCCGGCGAACGCGATCCAGCAGACGACGGTCGACCGCGGCGAGATCACCTTCTACGTCTCCCGCGAGCACCTCGTCGAGATCGCCAAGGTCCTGCGCGACGACGCCGGTCTCCGCTTCGAACTGCTCAGCTCGGTCTCCGGCGTGGACTACGGCGTCGACGTCCCGCAGCGGCTGCACTCGGTCTACCACTTCACGTCGATGACCTACCGCCGCCGCATCCGGCTCGAAGTCACCCTCGACATCGAAGACCCGCACGTCCCGTCGCTGGTCGGGGTCTACCCGACGGCCGACTGGCAGGAGCGGGAAGCCTGGGACATGTTCGGCATCGTCTACGACGGCCACCCGGCGCTGACCCGCATCCTCATGCCGGACGACTGGGACGGTCACCCCCAGCGCAAGGACTACCCGCTCGGCGGGATCCCGGTCGAATACAAGGGCGCGGAGATCCCGCCGCCGGACCAGCGGAGGTCGTACTCGTGAGCACCGAATTCCAAGAGGCGGAAGTTCCCGAAGCCGACTCCCGCGACACGACCGAAGGCCGCGTCTACACCGTCTCCGGCGGTGACTGGGAAGACCTCATCGAGGACTCCCGCCACGACGAGCGCATGGTCATCAACATGGGCCCGCAGCACCCGTCGACGCACGGCGTGCTCCGGCTCGTGCTGGAGATGGAGGGTGAGACCGTCACCCAGCTCCGCTCGGTCATCGGCTACCTGCACACCGGGATCGAGAAGAACTGCGAGTACCGCACGTGGACCCAGGGCGTCACCTTCGTGACGCGCATGGACTACCTCGCCCCGCTCTCGACCGAGATGGCGTACTGCCTCGGTGTCGAGAAGCTGCTCGGCATCCAGGCCCCGCGCCGCGCCGAACTGCTGCGCGTGATGCTGCTGGAGATCAACCGCATCGGTTCGCACCTGGTGTACATCGCCACCGGCGGGATGGAACTCGGTGCCACCACGGCGATGACGCTCGGTTTCCGTGAGCGCGAAGAGGTCCTGCACCTGCTGGAGCACCTCACCGGTCTCCGGATGAACCACGCGTTCATTCGCCCCGGCGGGCTCGCGCAGGACATGCCCGCCGACTACCACGAGGTGGTCAGCGCGTTCGTCAAGACGATGGACGAGCGGCTTCCCTTGTACGACAAGCTCTTCACCGGTCAGCCGATCTGGCGCAACCGGCTCAAGGGTGTCGGGTACCTGCCGGTCGACGCGTGCCTCGCGCTCGGTGTCACCGGCCCGGTGCTGCGCAGCGCGGGTCTCCCGTGGGACATGCGCAAGACCGAGCCGTACTCCCGCTACGAGGAGTTCGAGTTCGACATCCCGACCTCGACCGAGGCGGACTGCTGGGCGCGCTACCTGCTGCGCGTCGAGGAGATGCACCAGAGCCTGCGGATCATCAAGCAGTGCCTCAAGAAGCTCGAGCCGGGCCCGGTCATGGTCGAGGACAAGAAGGTCGCCTGGCCGGCGCAGCTCTCGATCGGCAGCGACGGCATGGGCAACTCGCTCGAGCACGTCCGCAAGATCATGGGCCAGTCGATGGAATCGCTGATCCATCACTTCAAGCTGGTCACCGAGGGCTTCAAGGTCCCGCCGGGCCAGACCTACACCTCCGTGGAGTCGCCGCGCGGCGAACTCGGCGTGCACCTGGTCTCCGACGGCGGCACCAGGCCTCTGCGGGTCCACGTGCGCGAACCGAGCTTCGTGAACCTGCAGTCGATGCCCGCGATGGCCGAAGGCGGCCTCGTGGCGGACGTCATCGCCGCCATCGCCTCGATCGACCCCGTCATGGGGGGAGTGGACCGTTGAGCACCCAGCCCGGAACGACACCCACGCCCGAGCCCGGCACCAGCCTGGCCGAGCAGACCCACATCGCCGCCGGTGGCGACGTCGACGTGATCGCGATCGCGCCGGATCCCGCCGAGGCGGAAGGGATCCTGGAGAACGCGAAGCTCGAAGACATCTTCGACGCCGACACGTACGCCAAGGCACAGAACCTGATCGCGCGGTACCCGCAGTCGCGGTCGGCGCTGCTGCCGATGCTGCACCTCGTGCAGTCGGTGCAGGGTTACGTGAGCCAGGAGGGCATCGCCTTCTGCGCGCAGAACCTGGACCTCTCCGACGCCGAGGTCAGCGCGGTCGCGACGTTCTACACCATGTACAAGCGCCGCCCGTGCGGCGAGCACCTGGTGAGCGTCTGCACCAACACGCTCTGCGCGGCCATGGGCGGCGACGCGATCTACAAGAAGCTCCAGACGCACCTCGGCTCCGAAGAGAAGCCGTTGGGGCACAACGAGACCGCGGGCACGCCGAACGAGCCCGGCTCGATCACGCTGGAGCACGCCGAATGTCTCGCGGCCTGTGACCTCGCCCCGGTCATCCAGGTCAACTACGAGTACTTCGACAACCAGACCGAGGAAAAGGCCGTCGCGCTGGTCGACGCGTTGCAGGCGGGCAAGAAGCCGGCCCCGACGCGCGGCGCGCCGCTGACGAACTTCAAGGGCGCCGAACTGCAGCTCGCCGGGTTCTTCCCGGAGGACGCGCAGCAGTACCGCACGGACGTCGACGGTCCTTCGCAGGCCGTCGAAACGCTGCGGGGCGCGCAGGTCGCGCAGGACCGCGGCTGGACCGCGCCCGCGATGAAGGACGTTCCGCTTCCGGAAGTGGAGAAGAAGTAATGGCCGATCCCATCACTCCGGTCCTCACGAAGCGCTGGCTTTCGCCCAACTCCTGGACGATCCAGTCCTACGAAGCCCTCGAGGGCTACACCGCGATCCGCAAGGCGCTCAAGGCCACTCCCGAGCAGATCGTCCAGCTGGTCAAGGACTCCGGCCTCCGCGGCCGTGGCGGCGCGGGCTTCCCGGCCGGTATCAAGTGGTCCTTCATGCCGCCGAACGAGGACAAGCCGCACTACCTCGTCATCAACGCCGACGAGGGCGAGCCGGGCACCTGCAAGGACATCCCGCTGATGATGGCGGACCCGCACTCGCTGATCGAGGGCTGCATCATCGCCTCGTACGCGATGCGTTCGCACCACTGCTTCATCTACGTCCGCGGTGAGGCGCTGCACTGCATCCGCCGCCTGAACGCGGCCGTGCGCGAGGCGTACGAAGCGGGCTACCTGGGCAAGAACATCCTCGACTCCGGATTCGACCTCGACATCACCGTGCACGCGGGCGCCGGGGCGTACATCTGCGGCGAGGAGACGGCGCTGCTGGACTCGCTCGAAGGCCGTCGCGGCCAGCCGAGGCTCAAGCCGCCGTTCCCGGCCGCCGCCGGTCTTTACGCCGCGCCGACCACGGTGAACAACGTCGAGACCATCGCCAGCGCGCCGTACATCGTCAACGGCGGTTCGAGCTGGTTCCGCGAGATGGGCCGCGAGAAGTCGCCCGGTCCGAAGATCTACTCGATCTCCGGCCACGTCGAGAAGCCCGGCCAGTACGAATGCCCGCTCGGCACCACGCTGCGCGAGCTGCTGGACATGGCGGGCGGCATGAAGGACGGCATCCCGCTGAAGTTCTGGACGCCGGGTGGTTCGTCCACGCCGATGTTCACCGCCGAGCACCTCGATGTTCCCCTGGACTTCGAAGGCGCGGCGGAAGCCGGGTCGATGCTGGGCACGACGGCCGTGCAGGTCTTCAACGAGACCGTTTCCGTGCCGTGGGCCGTGATGAAGTGGACGCAGTTCTACGAGCACGAGTCGTGCGGCAAGTGCACGCCGTGCCGCGAGGGCACGTACTGGCTGGCGCAGATCCTGGAGCGCATGGTCGAGGGCAAGGGCACCGAGGAGGACATCGACACCCTGCTCGACGTCTGCGACAACATCCTCGGCCGCTCGTTCTGTGCCCTCGGCGACGGCGCGGTCTCGCCGATCCAGAGCGGTATCAAGTACTTCCGGGATGAATTCCTGGCTTTGTGTCAAGCAAACAAGCGCGAATTGGTGGGGGCGCAGGCATGACGATCGCACCCGACAAGCCCGGGACGTCCACAGAGGACACTCCGGTCCCCGAGGGCCACGTCAAGCTGGTCATCGACGGTGAAGAGGTCATCGCGCCCAAGGGCGAGCTGCTGATCCGCACCGCCGAGCGGCTCGGCACGGTCATCCCGCGCTTCTGCGACCACCCGCTGCTCGACCCGGCGGGCGCCTGCCGCCAGTGCCTGGTCGAGGTCGAAATGGGCGGCCGTCCGATGCCGAAGCCGCAGGCCTCGTGCACCATGACGGTCGCCGACGGCATGGTCGTGAAGACCCAGCTGACCTCCGCCGTCGCGGACAAGGCCCAGCAGGGTGTGATGGAGCTGCTGCTCATCAACCACCCGCTGGACTGCCCGATCTGCGACAAGGGCGGCGAATGCCCGCTGCAGAACCAGGCACTCGCGCACGGCCGCGCGGACTCCCGCTTCGTCGACACGAAGCGGACGTTCGCGAAGCCGCTGCCGATCTCCTCGCAGGTGCTGCTGGACCGGGAGCGCTGCGTGCTCTGCCAGCGCTGCACCCGGTTCTCCCGCGAGATCGCCGGCGACCCGTTCATCGAGCTCCTCGAACGCGGCGCCCACCAGCAGATCGGCACCGCCGAGACCGCGGACGTGCTGGACCTGGCCTCCCGGACCACCTCCGGTCAGCCGTTCCAGTCGTACTTCTCCGGCAACGTCATCCAGATCTGCCCGGTCGGCGCGCTGACGTCGGCCGCCTACCGGTTCCGTTCGCGGCCGTTCGACCTGGTGTCCTCGCCGAGCGTGTGCGAGCACTGCTCGTCCGGCTGCGCCGAGCGGACCGACTTCCGCCGCGGCAAGGTCATGCGGAAGCTCGCGGGCGACGACCCCGAGGTCAACGAAGAGTGGCTCTGTGACAAGGGCCGCTTCGCGTTCCGTTACTCGACCGCGGACGACCGCATCCGGCGCCCGCTGGTCCGTAACCCGGACACCGACGAACTCGAAGAAGCGTCGTGGACCGACGCACTGCGGATCGCCGCGTCGGGACTGGCCGAATGCAAGGACAAGGGAGGTGTCGGTGTCCTGCCCGGTGGTCGCTTGACCGTCGAGGACGCCTACGCGTACTCGAAGTTCGCGCGGATCGCCTTGGGCACCAACGACATCGACTTCCGCGCCCGCCCGCACTCGGCCGAGGAGCTGGGCTTCCTCGCGTCGCACGTGGTCGGGACGACGCCGG
The DNA here is from genome assembly GCF_000754115.1 of Amycolatopsis sp. MJM2582. Classification (NCBI taxonomy): domain Bacteria; kingdom Bacillati; phylum Actinomycetota; class Actinomycetes; order Pseudonocardiales; family Pseudonocardiaceae; genus Amycolatopsis; species Amycolatopsis sp. MJM2582. The sequence goes on along the minus strand of NZ_JPLW01000001.1, from coordinate 708,385 downwards.
AAAGCGGAGTCACCTTCGGCGAGATCGAGCGGGCGCGCACGGTGCTGTGCGTCGCGTTCGAGCCGGAGGACGAAGCGCCGATCGTGTTCCTGCGGCTGCGCAAAGCGGCTCGCAAGAACCGCACGCGCGTCGTCCACTTGGGACAGTGGACCACCTCGTCGGTCCGCAAGACCTTCGGCGAACTGCTGGCCTGCGCGCCGGGTTCCGAGGCCGCCGCGATCGACGGCATCGCGCAGCACGCGCAGGACGTCGACCAGGCCTTGGCCTCGGAAGGAGCCGTGATCCTCGTCGGCGAACGTGCCGCCGAGGTCCCGGGTCTCTTCTCGGCCCTGCACCGGCTGGTGGAGCGCACCGGCGCCCGGCTCGCGTGGATCCCGCGTCGCGCGGGTGAACGCGGTGCCCTGGCGGCGGGCGCGGCGCCGACGCTGCTGCCCGGTGGCCGTCCGGTCGCCGACGCAGAGGCTCGCGCCGAGGTCGAAAAGGCTTGGGGCGTCACGCTTCCCGCCGAACCCGGCCTGGACACCACCGGCATCCTCAAGTCGTTGGACCGCGGTGACCTGGTCGGTCTGCTCGTCGGCGGGGTCGATCCGTACGATCTGCCCGACCCGGAACTCGCCCTCAGCGCGCTGCGTAACGCGGCATTCGTGGTGAGCCTTGAACTGCGGCACAGCGCGGTCACCGAGCACGCGAACGTCGTCCTCCCGATCGCCCCGACGGTCGAGAAGGCGGGCAGCTACCTGAACTGGGAAGGCCGCCGCCGCGAGTTCGCCGTCACCCTCGAAGGCACCGGCGCCCTGCCGGACTGCCGGGTGCTCGACACCCTCGCCGTCGAGATGGACGCGGACCTGTTCACCCAGACCCCGGCCGCTTCCGCCGCCGATCTGGCCAAGCTGCCTGCTAGGAACGGGGCGTTCCTTGCGGAATTTGCCAGTAACGGACCGTTCATTGCACGCGCCGAGCCCAAGAACGGGCAGGTCCTCCTCGCCACCTGGCGCCAGCTGATCGACAACGGTTCGCTGCAGGACGGCGAGCCGCACCTCAAGGGCACGCAGCGCGAGGTCGTCGCCAAGCTCTCGGCGAAGACCGCCGAAGGCCTGGGCGGCAGCGTCAAGGTCTCCACCGAACGCGGTTCCATCACGTTGCCGATCGAGGTCGCCGACCTGCCGGACGGCGTCGTGTGGCTCCCGGGCAACTCCGACGGCTCGGCCGTCCGCGCCGCTCTCGCGGCCGGTCACGGTTCGGCCGTCACCCTCACCGGAGGTGAGAAGTGACTCCGTTGCTCAGCCAGATGCCGGACGCCGCCGAGCGGGCGGCGCTGCTGGCGGACGACCCGTTGTGGCTGGTCCTGCTCAAGACGGTCGTCATCCTGCTGATCGGCCCGATCCTGACGATCTTCCTGATCGTCTGGGAGCGCAAGGCCGTCGGCCGGATGCAGAACCGTCCCGGCCCCAACCGGGTCGGGCCCGGCGGCTACCTGCAGTCCCTCGCGGACGCGATCAAGCTGCCGTTCAAGGAACAGATCATTCCGGACACCGCCGACCGCAAGGTGTACTTCCTCGCGCCGGTGATCTCCGCGGTGCCGGCGCTGATCGCGCTGGCGGCGATCCCGTTCGGCCCGGTCGTCTCGATCTTCGGTGAGCGGACCGTGCTCCAGCTGGTCGACCTGCCGGTCGGCGTGCTGGTGATCCTGGCCTGCTCCTCGATCGGCGTGTACGGCCTGGTGCTGGCGGGCTGGTCCTCCGGCTCGCCGTATCCGCTGCTCGGCGGCCTGCGGAGCGCGGCCCAGGTGATCTCCTACGAGATCGCGATGGGTCTGTCGATCGTCGGCGTCATCCTCTACTCGGGCTCGATGTCCACCTCGGCGATCGTCGACTCCCAGCAGACCGGCTGGTACTTCTACCTGCTGCTGCCGAGTTTCGTGATCTACCTGATCTCCATGGTCGGCGAGACCAACCGCGCGCCGTTCGACCTCCCCGAGGCCGAATCCGAGCTGGTCGGCGGTTTCCACACCGAGTACAGCTCGATGAAGTTCGCGATGTTCTTCCTCGCCGAATACGTCAACATGGTGATCGTCTCGGCGTTCGCGACCACGTTGTTCCTCGGTGGCTGGAAGTTCCCGTTCGTCGGCGCGGACCACGCGCTGAACCAGGGTTGGCTCCCGCTGATCTGGTTCTCCGCCAAGCTGTTCATCCTGCTGTTCGGGTTCATCTGGCTGCGCGGCACGCTGCCGCGGCTGCGGTACGACCAGTTCATGCGCCTGGGCTGGAAGGTCCTGGTGCCGGTCAACCTGGTCTGGATCGTCGTGATCGTCACGGTCCGCGCGATCAAGAACTCGGGTGGCCTGTCCACCCCGCAGATCCTCATCGGCGGCGGCGCGCTCATCCTCGTCGTCGTCATCCTGAGCCTGCTGCTGCCGGACAAGAAGGTCCCGGACGACGACTACGTCCCGGTGACCGGCGGCGGGTTCCCCGTGCCGCCGCTCGACCTGCAGGTCCCGGAGAAGACCCCGCGTCAGAAGGCCCTCGCGAAGGCCGAAGCCCGGGCTGCCAAGCGCAAGCCCGCGGCGGTTTCCAGTGGAAGGGAGGCCGGCGATGGGGATGTTTGATCCCATCAAGGGTTTCGGTGTCACCTTCGGCATGATGTTCAAGAAGGTCGCCACCGAGGAGTACCCGGAGGCGGGCGCCCCCGCGGCTCCGCGGTATCACGGCAGGCACCAGCTCAACCGGCATCCGGACGGGCTGGAGAAATGCGTCGGCTGCGAGCTGTGCGCGTGGGCCTGCCCGGCGGACGCGATCTTCGTCGAAGGCGGCGACAACACCGAAGAGGCGCGGTACTCGCCCGGTGAGCGGTACGGCGCCGACTACCAGATCAACTACCTGCGCTGCATCGGCTGCGGGTTGTGCGTCGAGGCCTGCCCGACCCGGTCCCTGACGATGATCAACTTCTACGAGCTGGCCGACGACGACCGGCAGCGGTTGATCTACACCAAGGAAGACCTCCTCGCGCCGCTGCTGCCCGGTATGGAGCAGCCGCCGCACCCGATGCGGCTGGGCGACAACGAGCAGGACTACTACGTCAACGGCCCCGAGCTGGCGCGCAAGCAGCCCACTGAAGCTTCGGAGGCCGTCAAGTGATCACGGCTCTCCTCGCACAGGCGCCGGACGTTTCGGCCGGGATCACCACCGGCGAGACCATCGCGTTCTGGGTGCTCGGCCCACTCGCGTTGCTCGGCGGACTCGGCATGATCTTCTCCCGCAACGCCGTGCACTCGGCGCTGTGGCTGGTCCTCACGATGCTGTGCCTCGGCGCGCTGTACATGATCCAGCAGGCGCCGTTCCTCGGCTTCACGCAGATCATCGTCTACACCGGCGCGATCATGATGCTGTTCCTGTTCGTGCTGATGCTGGTCGGCCGGGAGAGTTCCGACTCGGTCGTCGAAGTGCTGCGCGGGCAGCGGGTCATGGCGACCCTGCTCGGCATCGGTGTCGGCGGCCTGCTCGCCGCGGGTCTCGCCCGCGCGCTGGCCAACGTCACCCCGGCGCTGCCGCGCGATCCGGCGAACCTCGACGGCGGCGGCCCCGGCGGGCTGGGACGGCTGATCTTCACCAAGTACCTGTTCCCGTTCGAGCTCACCTCGGCGCTGCTGATCACCGCCGCGCTCGGCGCGATGGTGCTCGCGTTCACCGACCGGCACGCCAAGGGCGGCAAGAAGAACCAGAAGGAACTCGTCGTCGACCGGTTCACCGGCAAGCACGACCGGCCTTCGCCGCTGCCCGGCCCGGGTGTGTTCGCCACGGCCAACTCGGTCGCCACCCCGGCGCTGCTGCCCGACGGCTCGATCGCGAGGGAGTCGCTCTCGGAGATCATCGAGTCGACTTCGGCCGCACAGCTGGAAACCGAACGGAAGCAGGTCGCCGGGACCGACGAAGGTCCGGACGCCCACGCTCTGGTCGGCAAGTCTGAAGGGGAGAAGGAATGACCCCGACGTACTACCTGCTCCTGTCCGCGCTGCTGTTCGCCATCGGCGCGGTCGGGGTGCTGGTGCGCCGCAACGCGATCGTCGTGTTCATGTGCATCGAGCTGATGCTGAACGCGGCGAACCTGTCCCTGGTCACGTTCGCCCGGATCAACGGGTCGCTGGACGGCCAGGTGATGGCGTTCTTCGTGATGGTCGTCGCCGCCGCCGAGGTCGTGGTGGGGCTCGCGATCATCATGGCGATCTTCCGCACCCGGCGCTCGGCCTCGGTCGACGACACCAACCTGCTGAAGTACTAGGGAGCACCGAGAGTGACCGCATCATCGTGGCTGCTGGTGGCCTTCCCGGCTCTCGGCGCCCTCATTCTTTTGCTGGCGGGTAAGCGGGCCAGGGGCTGGGGACACCTCCTCGGCAGCGCGACCGTCTCACTGTCCTTCGTGTACGGCCTGATCCTGTTCTTCACCGCCGACACCAAGGCCACCGCCGACGTCAAGCTGTTCTCGTGGATCCCGGTTTCGGCGCTGCAGGTCGACTTCGGGCTGCGGATCGACGCGCTGTCGCTGACGTTCGTGCTGCTCATCACCGGCGTCGGCATGCTGATCCACTTCTACTCGATCGGCTACATGTCCGAGGATCGAGACCGGTCGAGGTTCTTCGCGTACCTCAACCTGTTCGTCGCCTCGATGCTGATCCTGGTGCTGGGCAACAGCTTCGTGACGCTGTACCTCGGCTGGGAGGGCGTGGGCCTCGCGTCGTATCTGCTCATCGGCTGGTACCAGGACCGCCCGTCCGCGGCCACCGCGGCGAAGAAGGCGTTCCTGATGAACCGCGTCGGTGACGTCGGGCTCGCGCTGGCGATCTTCCTGATGTTCAAGTACGTCGGGAGCACCGGCTACGCCGAGGTCTTCGGCGCCGTCGGCCAGATCCCCACCGGTGCGGTCACCGCGATCGCGATCCTCCTGCTGCTGGGCGCCTGCGGTAAGTCCGGCCAGTTCCCGCTGCAGGCCTGGCTTCCCGACGCGATGGAGGGCCCGACCCCGGTCTCGGCCCTCATCCACGCGGCGACGATGGTCACCGCCGGCGTCTACCTGGTCGCCCGCGCGCACGAGATCTTCAACGCCACCGCGGACGGCCGCCTGATCGTCACCCTCGTCGGCACGGTCACGCTGCTGATCGGGTGCATCATCGGTTGCGCCTACGACGACATCAAGAAGGTCCTGGCGTACTCCACGGTCAGCCAGATCGGGTACATGATGCTCGCCGTCGGCCTCGGGCCGATCGCCTACGCGCTCGGCATCATGCACCTGGTGGCGCACGGTTTCTTCAAGGCCGGGCTGTTCCTCGGGGCCGGTTCGGTCATGCACGCCATGAACGACGAGGTCGACATGCGGAAGTTCGGCGGGCTGCGCAAGCACTTGCCGGTCACCTTCTGGACCTTCGCCCTCGGCTACCTGGCGCTGATCGGCATCCCGCCGCTCTCGGGCTTCTTCACCAAGGACGCGATCATCGAAGCGGCGCTGTCGCAGGGCGGCTGGCGCGGCTGGGTGATGGGCGGCGCGGCACTGCTCGGCGCCGGCCTCACCGCGTTCTACATGACCCGCCTGATGGTGATGACCTTCTTCGGCAAGGAACGCTGGAAGGAGATCAAGTCCAGCGACGGCCGCGACTTCCACCCGCACGAATCGCCCGCGGTGATGAAGTGGCCGATGATCATCCTGGCCGTCGGTTCGGTCGGCGCCGGTGCGTTCTTCGCCCTCGGCGACCGGTTCGCCGAATGGCTCTCGCCGGTGGTCGGCCCGCTCGAAGAGGGTGGCCACAGTGTCATCCCGCACGCGCTGGTGCCGATCCTCACCGTGGCGCTGTCGGTGCTCGGCGCGGCGGCGGCGTGGCTCTTCGTCGGCCGTAAGGACGTTCCGGTGGAACGCCCCGAGCGGGTCTCGGCCGTGGTCAAGGCCGCGCGCAACGACCTCTACGGCAACACCCTGAACGAGACGCTGGTCGCCCGCCCGGGCACCTGGCTCGCCAGGGCGCTGGTCTACGTGGACAACCGCGGCGTCGACGGCGCCGTCAACGGCCTCGCCGCCGCGCTCGGCGGCGGATCCGGGCGCCTGCGCCGCCTGCAGACCGGCTTCGTCCGCTCGTACGCACTGTCCATGCTGGGCGGCACATTCCTGCTTCTGGCGGCACTTCTGCTGGTGAGGTTCGCATGACCTGGGTACTCGCAACCATCCTGCTGCCGCTGGTCGGCGCCGCGGTCGTCGCGGGGATGAAGAAGAACGACAGGCTCGCGACGCTCACCGCGCTCGTGGTGTCGCTTCTGACGTTCCTGCTGGTGATCCCGATGTGGGCGAGCTACACGCCTTCGGGAGACCGCATCCAGCAGAAGTCCTCGATGGACTGGATCCCGAACTTCGGCATACACATCTCGTTCGGCATCGACGGCATCGCGCTGGTGATGATCGCAGTCATCGGCCTGCTGGTGCCGATCGTGGTCGGCGCGCTGGGCCTGACCGACAAGCTCCCGGCCGGGCGCTCGGCGGGCGGGTTCCTGTCGCTGATCCTGGTGCAGGAGGCGTTGACCATCGCGGTGTTCGCCGCGACCGACGTCTTCCTGTTCTACGTGCTGTTCGAGATCATGCTGATCCCGATGTACTTCCTGATCGGCGGCTACGGCGGAGCGAACCGGCAGTACGCGGCGGTCAAGTTCTTCCTGTACTCGTTCCTCGGCGGCCTGATCATGCTGGCCTCGGCGATCGGGGCGTACTCGCTCGCGTCGGACAAGCTCGGCAAGGGCAGCTTCGACTGGGAAACCCTCGTCACGGTCGTCCGCGACGCCCCGCTGGGCACGCAGATCTGGCTGTTCCTCGGGTTCTTCCTCGCGTTCGCGATCAAGGCCCCGCTGGTGCCGTTCCACACCTGGCTGCCGGACGCCGCGGGCCAGGCGCCCATCGGCGTCGCGGTCCTGCTGGTCGGTGTGCTGGACAAGGTCGGCACGTTCGGGTTCCTGCGCTACTGCCTCCCGATGTTCCCCGACGCCAGCAAGGAACTCGCGCCGTGGGTGCTGGTGCTCGCCGTCGCGGGTGTCCTTTATGGATCGATCCTCGCGGCCGGGCAGCGCGACATGAAGCGCTTCATCGCGTACGTGTCGATCGCCCACTTCGGCTTCATCGCACTGGGCATCTTCACCTTCAACGAGCAGGCGATGGTCGGCTCGGTGTCGTACATGCTGAACCACAGCCTCGCCACCGGCATGCTGATCGTGGTCGTCGGCCTGATCGTGATGCGCGGCGGATCCACCAGGATCTCCGACTACGGCGGCATGGCGAAGGTGACCCCGCTGCTCGGCGGGATGCTGCTCATCGCCGGTCTGTCCACTTTGTCCCTGCCCGGCACGAACTCCTTCATCAGTGAGTTCCTGGTGCTGCTGGGGTCCTTTGTGGACTACCCGGTGTACACGATCATCGCGACGGTCGGCATGGTGCTGGCCGCGGCTTACGTGCTCTGGCTCTACCAGCGCGTCATGCAGGGCCCCGTCCGCGGTGACGCCCTGATCGGCGCCGGTGGCGGGCCCGGCACGGCCATGGCTCCGGAACTCGGTGCCACCAAAGCCATCAAGGACCTCGGCGGCCGGGAGATCGCGATCCTGGCGCCGATGGTCGTGCTGATCATCGCGCTCGGGTTCTATCCCAAGCCGGTGCTCGACACGATCACCCCGTCGGTGCAGGCGACGATGTCGTCCGTGCAGGGAGGCAAGTAAACCGTGCTCTTCTTGACTCAGGCGCCACCGGTGCAGGTGCCGTCGATCGACTACTTCGCCGTCACGCCGATCCTGATCATCCTCGGGGCCGCGTGTGTCAGCGTGCTGCTCGAAGCCTTCTTGCCCAAGCACATGCGGTGGCCGTCGCAGGTCTTCCTGTCCCTGGTCGGGATCGGGGCGGCGGGCGTCTTCCTCGCCTGGTACGCCAGCACTTCCGCGCCGAAAGGCGGCGTCACGACCTTCAGCGGCGCCATCGCCGTCGACCGGCCGTCGCTGTTCCTGTGGGGCACGCTGCTGGCGCTCGCGCTGGGTGCGCTGCTGCTGATCGCGGACCGCTCGGTCGAGCCGGGTGGCGCGTTCGTCGCGCAGGCCGGTATCCGTCCGGGCACGGTCCAGGACCGCGCGCAGGTCGGCACCACCGGTATGCAGACCGAGGTCTTCCCGCTGACGCTGTTCGCGCTCGGCGGCATGATGGCGTTCGTCGCGGCCAACGACCTGCTCACCATGTTCATCGCGCTCGAAGTGCTGAGCCTGCCGCTGTACCTCATGTGCGGTCTGGCCCGTCGCCGTCGCCTGCTCTCGCAGGAGTCGGCGGTCAAGTACTTCCTGCTCGGCGCGTTCTCATCGGCGTTCTTCCTCTACGGTCTCGCGCTGCTCTACGGCTACGCGAACTCCGTGAAGCTGTCGGACATCGCCAACGCCGCCGCCGGTTCGGACCGGTCGGACACACTGCTGTTCGCCGGGCTCGGGCTGCTCGCGGTCGGCCTGCTGTTCAAGGGCTCGGTCGGTCCCTTCCACACCTGGACCCCGGACGTCTACCAGGGCGCGCCGACGCCGGTCACCGCGTTCATGGGCGCCTGCACCAAGGTCGCCGCGTTCGGCGGGATCCTGCGGGTGTTCCAGGTGGCGTTCGAGTCGACCAGCTGGGAATGGCGCGGCGTGCTCTGGGCCGTCGCGATCATCTCGATGCTGATCGGCGCGGTGCTGGGCCTGACGCAGACCGACGTGAAGCGCATGATCGCCTACTCGTCCATCGCGCACGCCGGCTTCCTGCTCGTCGGTGCCATCGCGATGACCGAGGAAGGCCTGTCGAGCACGCTGTTCTACCTGCTGGCCTACGGCTTCACCACGCTCGCCGCGTTCGGTGTCGTCTCGCTGGTGCGGGACTCGAACGGCGAGGCGACGCACCTGTCCGCCTGGGCGGGCCTGGCGAAGCGGTCTCCGGTGCTGGCGGGCGTGTTCACCTTCCTGCTGCTGGCGCTGGCCGGTATCCCGCTGACCAGTGGCTTCGTCGGCAAGTTCGTGGTGTTCTCGGCGGCCCTGTCCGACGGGATGGCGCCGCTGGTCGTCGTCGCCCTGATCTTCAGCGCCGTCGCCGCGTTCTTCTACCTGCGGGTGATCGTGCTGATGTACTTCTCCGAGCCGGCGCCCGACGGTCCGACCGTCACCGTGCCCGGCGCGTTCACCACCACGGCGATCACGCTCGGCGTCATCGTCACGCTGGTGCTGGGGCTGCTCCCGGCGTTCGCCCTCGACTGGGCGGGCTCCGGCGGTTTCGCCCTCAAGTAGTCCTGGTTCGCGAAAGGCCCCCTCGCTGTCGTGAGGGGGCTTTTTCGTGTCAGGGCGACGTCAGGCCGGACCTCGGCCCCGGCATCCCCAACGGCCAGTTCGCGGCCCAGGGTTACTGGCGGCGGATCCTCGCCGACCTGGGCACGGACTTCCGCCACATCACCTACGACGAGCGCGCCCGCGGCAAGTCGCGGCGTTCGGCCGACTACTCCTTCGAGGCCGCCGTCCGCGACGTCGACGCCGTCCTCGCGGCCCGCGGCGTGGAGCGGGCCATCGTGGTGGGCTGGTCCTACGGCGCGGTCGTCGCCGCTCACTGGGCCGCCCGGAACCCGGAGCGGACCATCGGCGCGGTGCTCGTCGACGGCGCGTTCCCGTACGACTGGCTGGACGACGCCATGGAACAGCGGATCAGGAAGATGTTCAAGCGGCTCAACCTGATCATGCCGTTGCTGCGCCCGACCGGCCTGACGCCGCGGATGAGCGCTGCCCAGCAGGCGGAGAGCAACATCGAACTCGGCAAGCTCTCGCGGGAGTCGGAATTGGGACCGGTGCTCGACCGGGTGAAGGTCCCGATGCGGTACGTGGTCGCGTCGGGAACCTCCTTCGGCAGCAAGGGGGACGAGCAGGAACAGATCCGCGCCGGGCTCGACGCGGTGACCGCTCGCAACCCGAACATCAAGGTGAGCGCGAAGGTCGAAAGCAACCATGGGGCGCTGCTGAAGAAGGACTTCACCGCTATTTCGGGGGCTGTTCGCGAGGTCGCCCGCCTCGGGGAATGACTTGCCGGGGCGCATCGGGCAGGTTGCTCGCGATGCCGAAGCCGAAGCCCACACCCCAGGCGAGAGCGCTCGCCGAGGCACTTCGTGTCGCGCGGAAGGCCGCCAAACTGGCCGCGATCGAAGTGGCAGACAAACTGGCATGGTCCCAGTCGACGATCAGCCGGATCGAAACCGGCCTGCGTGCGGCATCCGCCGAGGAGGTGTCCGCGCTGCTCGCGGTCTATCAAGTCACGGGGGAGCGTCGGGAGGCTTTGCTCTCGTTGGCCCGCGACAACGGACCCTGGTGGTTCGCCGACTTGGCCGTTCAGCGGGAAACGCTTGTGCAGTACGGAAAGGAGGCCACCAAGATCGTCGCTTTCGGGACCACGCTGGTTCCTGAGCCGCTCCGAACACCTGCCTACGCGAGGGCTACGAACTCTTCTTTCGCGGTGCTGGGCCAGAAGAGGCTTGCCGCTTACCTCGACGAAGCGGTGCTGCGCCGCCAGGTCGGTGGGCCGAGAGTGATGACGAATCAGCTCCAACATCTCATCGAGGTGGCCGAACGGCCCACCGTCGAACTCCGGGTCATCCCCTTCACCGCCGGAGCGTATCCCGGTGGCGACTACGTTCTCCTGGAATTCGGTCCCGCGCGGCCGCTGGTCTACTTGAAACACCGAGGAACCGGGCTGTTCCTGCACCGGCGCTGCGATGTCGCACCCTACTTCCAGTCCACTGTGGACGCTGTCGCGCTGGATCCCGCCCGGTCGGTGCGCCTGATCGAGTCAGTGGTCGAGGCTCGCTCGCAGCGCGGCGACCTTTTGCGCCAGTAACGCGGGTTCACCGGGGAGGACGGTGATGTACCGGTTCCGGGGAGAGCCGCTCACGTGCATGGCCACCCGGCCGGCCTCGAGGTCGAGATACGTCAGGTCGTCCGTGGCCTCCGTGCGTCTTCCCCTGTCAGGACGCATAGCCGCGGCGAAGAACCCGACACCGAAATAGGGCTGCTCGAACACCTCGTCCAGTTGCCGGGCTTCCCGGCTCCGAGACGCGGGCTCGTCGTAGAGGTCGTTGCCGCCGACGCCGTTGAAATCGTCTTGGGGTAAGGAGAACGGGGAGAATCGCGCGGGCGGGTACTCGGGCAGGTTCATCACGAGCGCGGCCGCGCGGTCGGCGGTCCGCACGCCTTTCAGCCACACCCGGTTTCCTTCGCAGATCGCCGTCACCGCGGCGCGCCCGCGCACGGCGACAAGCACGCTGTACTGCTCCGTCTCCGTGCGGACCGTCGCGTAGTACTCGGTGTTCGGCCGGTCGAGTATGTGCAGGACGTCCTCGAAGTCGCTGGTCAGCCGCTTGCCCTCGGTGAACCCGAGCCCGCCGAGCTCCTCGAACGCCGCCCGGTCTTCGCCGTTTCGCGACGACGGCGGGATGTACCGCAGCCCGCCCGCGAAGATCAGATGCGGATCTCCGCAACCGGCGTGACGGAACGCGGTCAACAGTGTGTCGAGCGTGATCTCGACCGGGCGCGCGAGCACCACGTGCCTCCCTCCCCTGGGACTGTGGTGCTACTTCTTCTTCTCGCCGATCACCGGCGGCGTCGGCTTTTCGATGTAGCCGCCGAAGGTCTCGTCGGGATCCGGGTTCTGGAGGTAGGCCGGAGCCTTCTTCTCCTTGTCCTCCTCGCCCTTCCCGCCGCGCCCCGCGCCCGCTCCCATCGGCATGCCGTTCGCTCCACCACGACCGGCGGCGCCCGCCGCCCCCGTCGTGCCGCGGCCGGCCATGCCCTCGCCGGGCATCCCGGCACCGCTACGGCCGCCCATGCCGGGCTGCTGACCTGTCCCGACGGGCCTGCCTGTCGCACCCGGCGGCCTGCCCCCGGGACCGTAGACGCCGGGCCCGCTCGTCACGGGTCCGTACCCGGGAGGGAACGCGCCGGGCGTGTTGTACGTGGGGCTCGGCTTGCCGGTCGGCCCGAAGTCGAGGTTCGCCGCCGGCGGTACGACCGGCGTGGTCTGGGGCGGCGTGTACGAATTCGCGCGGGTCCCGTCGTCCGGCTGCTGCGCGCCGGGCTGGTGCGGGCCCGGGTACTGGCCAGGCTGGGGCCCTTGTCCTGGCTGGGGGCCGCTGTCGGGCGCTGGGGCGCTCGGCCCGCTGGGCCCACTCGGTGTGCTGGGACCGCTGGGGCCACTGGGTCCGCTCGGTCCTCGGTAGGGCTCGCCAGTACCGTGCTCGCGTCCGTCGGAGCCGTCGCCGAATCCCCTCACCGTGGGCTTCCCAGCGCCGCCCTCGTCCAGAGTGACGCTGCCGCCGGGATCGGTGAGCTGCGCGTACTGAGCAGGCAGCTCGTCGCCGTTGGCGGTGCTGGCCGAATGGTAGGACGCGAAGGTGTCGATGTTGTGCTGGCTGTCGGCCTGGTATCCCTGAACCCTGCTCCAGTAGCCGATCAGGCTGCCACTCATGACGGCCTTGACGTCGTCGGCCGTCGGCGCGGGCTGCTCGGGCGGAACCGGTTTGACCGAGTTCTTGGCCGTACCGAACGCGTCCATCTGGGAGCTGATGGCGGTCTGGGCCCGCGTCAGATGCGCCACGTCGTCCGCCGCCGCTTCGACGACCGGCATCGTCGCGTCGACCGCGGCCATGCTGGCCCCACCCTGCCAACCCGCCAGAGTCTTCTGGGTGAGGGCGGCGAGACGCTGTGCCCGTTCATGGTGCCGTCGGGTCAGCTCATGGGCTGCCCGCTGGGCATCGGAGAGCGAGCCAGTGCCCTCGCCCTTGGTGATCTGTTCGTAGATCTGGGTCGCGGTGAGCGGTCCTTCGGCGACCATCAGTTGCTCCCTCGGATGGTGGTCAGGACCCTGATCGCGGCTTCACGGGCAGCGTCGCAGGGGTCCTTCTTGCCGATGTTGGCCTCGGACTGCTCCACCACGATTCCGACGGTTTCGGTATCGCTCGCTCCAAGCGCCACCGAGCACTTGCCTGAGGGGCGTTCGTCGGTCACGCCGTAGACGGTCAGTGGGTAGCCGTCGACCGGCGAGAGCGGTTCGACGAGCTTGTAGGTAGCCCCTTTGGCTTTGTAAACACTTGCGGTACCTCCGTCGGGAGACCGGCCGAAGATCACGTCAATCAGCGGGCGGGAGGTGGAGGGAATGGACCACATGCAGGAAGGGCCCGCCGTGCCATCTAGACGTTCCTTCGGTGCGGCGCCGGGGCCGAGGAGCTCACTAGCCTGTATTTCGGATAGAGCGTTGCAAGGTGCTTGCTTGACCTGCGTCAGGGTGAGCGGATTCGCGACCTTGGGAACATCAGGGTCAGGCACCTGAGAAGAGCTTGAAGGACCTGAGCTCTTGCCACCATTCGTGGGAGTGGGAGTGCCATCGGTCGTCGTTGGCGAGCACCCGGCGAGCGCAAGTGCGGCAATACCGACGAGAAGGACGGAGCGTCGCATCACAAGATGCCCTTCGGCTGGTGATTGATGACCGTGGCGGCGTGCGCGTCCGCGGCGGTGTACTTGCCGAGTGCGGTCAAGTACTTGCGCGCCATGTTCTCGCAGTAGGCGATGCGCTGGGTGAGTGCGTCCCTGAGGGCTGCGCCGGATTGTTGAGTGACGTCGGCGTTGTTTCCGCTCGCGTACTCCGCTCCAGGGGGCTTCGTCTTGACCAAGTAGTCCGCCTGATTCAGATCAGCTTTGTACTCTTTGGCCAGGTCAGACCATTCATTCGCCAGCTCATGCAGAGTCGCCTCGTCGTATTTGAACCCCGCCCCTTCGGCGACAGGCGTTCCGTACGAGCCGCCGGCAGGGCGGAAGCGGTCGACCTCACTCCAGCGCAGGCCCGGCTCGTAGACCGGCGATCCCTCAGGCACGGCCATGCACCCCCGCGGCGCCGAACCGTTCCCCGCTGAATGGCCGAAGCCGCCCCGAAGTCACCGTCGTCATGTGCCCCTCCCGTGGCTACAAGGCGCGTCTCCCCGATGCACCCTGCGTAATCCGACGCCGGGAAGATTACCAGGGTTCCCGGGCCGGTGAGCCCGACTGCATAAAGCCACGTTCCCTGCTGAATAGCCGAGGACAACTCAGTGACTATCCGTGAAAACCGATCGTGTGAATGATCCCTAAAAAACAGGGTTCTACCTGGTAGGAGACGCGCCGAATTCGCATACTCTGCGTAATGAAGTTTCGAAGAGTGATTCTCGGCGCAGTACTCCTGGGCCTGCTGACGGCTTGTGCGGAATCCGTGGATACGCCCCCTCCGCCACCGCAGTTTCCGAAATGGCAGCCGAAACAACCGCGTCCTGCGGATCGCGACGAGAAGGCCGTCGATGCGGCGCTCGCGACGCTGGATCTCTGCGAGTTGATCGACCTCGCCGTCTACGACCGCAGAAGGGGAGACGTTACCCGGCCGGTCGAGAGGAAGGCGGAGGTCAAGCACGGCAGGAAGCAGTGCTCGCTGTTTCGCGGGGGCTACGACCTCATCTCGGTCCGCGATATGGACCCGAGTCACCTCGTACTCCATCGGGTCGACGGCACCGTCATCGACTTGGGCGGGGTGAAGGGCTATCAGACCGAAACACGGCGCATGGGTGGTCTCGATGGTTGCGAGATCACGGTGCCGGTGAGCTTCGAGCGCGCGATCACGTTCGAGATCGGTAGGGCCAGTCGAGGCAAGGACTGCGGCCTCCTCCGCGACTTCGCCACCGCGGGCGCCGCGAAACTGCCCCGCGACCTCGTCTACCCGCCGGACGGTCAAGACAGTGCCCGGATCGCGGCCTGCGCCGACTGGGTCTCCACTGAAGAGGGTGAGACCTGCGATCCGGCGGTCGAGGTCGAAGTGCCGACCGGGGCCGAGGCGGTCATCGCCGCCGGCGCCGCAGATCCGAACGTCGAATGCGCGGTGTTCCGTGACGCGGTCCGGATGGCGTTCGGCCCGGACTTCGCGCCGATCGCCACGCCGGGATCGTGCTACTTCGTCGAGCCGAAACACCGGTTGCAGATCGAGGCCGGGGCCACCGCGAACGGCGGCGCTCCGGGGGAATGGCACGCCGACCCGAACAAGACCTACAAAGACCACCAGCTGATCACGTTCGGCGAGAGCCCTGGGGTCACGTTCCGTACGCAGGACGACCGCGAATTCGCCCTTTACGCCTCACCGCTCGGGAACATCGACGTCCGCGGGCATGTCCGGCTGCGGATCGTGCCCGAGCATGAGCGAGGCATCAAGGACTGGGACCGCTCGAAGGTCGTTTCGGACCTGGACGTCGGCAAGGCGCTCGCTGTGATGGATTTCGTGATGGCGACCCACTTTCGGGGGCCCAGGTGACGCCGACGCCGTCGTAAGCTTCCTCCATGTACATCGAGCGGGTCCGGCTGGAGAACATCCGCGGCTTCAGCGGCGCCCGCGCCGTCGACCTCCGGCTGCCCGGCCCCGGCTGGGTGGTCCTCGCCGGGCGCAACGGGTCGGGCAAGACCTCGTTGCTGCGCGCCATCGCGGTCGCGGCGGCGCCGGACGTCGCGTGGGGCCTGTTGTCGGACGCCGGCAGCTGGATCTCGACGGACCAGACGTCCGGGTCGATCGAGCTTTCGGTGATGCGCGAGGAGGGCCCGGCGCCGGTCGAGGTCCGCTGGCTCGACTCCGGTCTCCTGCCGATCTCCGGACTTCCTCCCGGCCAGCCGTTCTGTGCGGCGTATGGACCGTTCCGGCGGCTCGCGGGCGGCAGTGGCGAGGCCGAGTCGTGGATGCGCGGCGCGGGATCGTTGGCGCGGATGGCCAGCCTGTTCCACGAAGACGCCTCGCTCGCCGAGGGGGTCACGTGGCTGATCAATCAGCATCTCCGTGCCCTGGAAGGAAAAGCGGGCGCGCGTGAGCTGAAGGACAAGGCGTTGGAGATCCTCGGGGACGGTCTCCTGCCGGGCGGTTACCGGATCCGGGACGTCGATTCGGACGGGCTCTGGGTCGAGTACCGGGGCGACCGGTTCCCGCTGCGCGAGATGAGCGACGGCTACCGCACGGTGACCGCGCTCGTGGTCGACCTCCTCAAGCAACTCGACGGCGCCGGCCTCGATCACGAGAGTCCCGGCGTCGTGATCATCGACGAGGTGGACGCGCATCTCCACGTGTCGTGGCAGAAACGCATGGGGCCGTGGTTCAAGGCGCATTTCCCGCGCATCCAGTTCATCGTCACCACGCACAGCCCCTACGTCTGCCAGGCCGCCGACCCGGGCGGGCTCATCCGGCTTTCCGGGCCCGACGAAGAGGTTCCGCCGCGCGTGGTCTCCGAGGAGCTGTACGAGCGGGTCGTGTTCGGGTCCGGGGACGACGCGGTGCTGTCCGACCTTTTCGGCTTGGACACGCCCTATTCGCCGCAAGCGGTCGAACTGCGGGAGCATCTCGCCGAGCTCGAATTCCAGGTGGCGTCCGGCCGGGCGGACGCGAACGGCGTCCGGGAATGGGAACGCCTGCGCGGCATGCTGAGCAGTTCACCGCCCAGCCGGGTCGACGAGGTGGCCAGGCGGTTCGAGGCCGACGATCGGTGATCGGGATCCGCCGGATCGCGCTGCCGGGGCAGGTGGTGGCCGATCTCGAAGAGCTGACGGCGCGGATCCCTCCCGGTGACACGAAAGAAGCCCGGCGACTCTGGCGGGTTTCCCGTGCCGTGCGGCGTTCCTTGCGGGCCGGGCTGGACGTCATGGCCGCCGGCCGCGGCTACTGCATGTACTGCGGAGACGGCCTTGGGTCCACTGTGGACCATTTCGAGCCGATCGCGAGGAATCCGGGCCGCGCCTTCGACTGGCTCAATCACGTGCTCGCCTGCGAATACTGCAACAGCCACCACAAACGCGACCTTTTCCCGGTGGACGACAACGGCAACAGCCTGCTCGTCGATCCGACCGCCGAAGATCCGCTGGAGCATCTGTTCCTGGTGCTCTCGATCGGGACCTACCGCGCACTGACCGAAAAGGGCGCACAGACCATCAAGGTGTGCGGGCTGAACCGCGCGCAATTGGCGCGGGGGCGGGAAACCGCGGTCAGCCAGGTGACCGCGCTCGTCCTCGCCTGGTGGACCGCGCGCGAACTGGGGGACGAGGTGAAACGGCGCGCGATGGTCTGGACCCTGCTCGACCAGCCGCACGCCGACGTCCTCCACGCGATGCTCCGCCAGGCGGGGATGCCGGGAGCCCGCGCCGTGTTCCGGGCGGACGACGAGCTCATCGACCTGCTTCGCGCCCCGGAACTCGCCGAAGATCTTCAGCTCTCCGGCGGCGCGGTGTAAGCGGCCAAGGTGGCGTCGGCGCGGGTGCGGGCGGTGGCGGGGTCCGTCCCATTGGCGACGTCGGCTTCGTACCATGCCTCGTTGCTCAGCGTCATGAACCGCACGCCTTCCTCGCTGGTCATCCAGGCCATAGCCGCTTCGGGATCGGCGGCTTCGCCGGACGCGAGGTGGAGCGCGAGCCCGTTCAGCATCATGTCCCAGCCGATGCCCACCGCGCCGGGCCCGAACTGGTTCCAGTGCTCGTTGGGAACGGCGGTGTGGTCGAGTTCGAACCGGGTGCGGCCGTCGGCTTCGGGGCTCAGCCGGAGTTCGATCCAGCTGACGTCGCCGCCGTACTCCCAGGTCGCGGCGAAGCTCTTGGGCGGGTCACAGCGTTCGATCGTCCCGCCCGCGTTGCCTTCGAGCTGGTACTTGCCGCCGACGCGCAGTTCGCCGCTCACCGGCAGGAACCAGCGCGGGATGCGTTCGGGATTGGTGCAGGCGTCCCAAAGGTCGTCGAGGCCGGCGTCGTAGACCTGGCTGACGGTCGCCGTCACCGCCTCGCCCGCTTCGATCACGCGTTTGCCCAGTTTGCGCTGGACGGAGTCGATCTGGCTGGTCACGTCGACCATCGGTGCCCTCCTCTGCTCGGCTGCCGCCAAGGTATCAGCAGAGGCTTATATAAGCCAGAATGGAAAAGGGGCGCCCGGCAGGTTTCGGACGCCCCTTTCCCGGCGGGCCGGCTTACGGAGTGGGGGAGCAGGCCGTGCGCCCGATGACCACTTCGCCGGTGATGTTCGAGGCCGGGGCGAACTTGATCCGCAGCATGGTCAGCCCGATGCTGCCGTCGCCCGGCAAGGTCTGCTCGTTGAAGATCGCTTCGGCGAGCAGCGTGCCGTTGGACTTGGTGATCGGCTTGACGTAGCCGACCGGCACCGGCGACGGCAGGGTGCCGAGCCCGGTCGCGCCGCCGTAGGTCCAACTGGCGTTCGTGCTGGTCTGGGTCGCCGTGCAGTTGACCGAGTAGGACCTGATCTTGATCCGCGGCCCGCTCGACGACACCAGCGCCGACAGCTCGAAGTTCTGTCCCTTGGCTTCCGACTTCGTCGTGGTCACGTCGTTTTCGGGGTCGACGACGGTGGTCGTGCACGTCGTCGTGCCGCCACCGAACGTGATCCCGGTCCTGGTCACGACCCCGGAAGAGTTGCTGGTCGGTCCCTCGACCGCGCAGTCGGCGAGCGAGGCGATCGAGATCGGCGCCGAGGTGCCCTTGGTGAAGGCGGCGGAGCCGAGTGAAGCCACTCCGGCCGGGTTCGAAGCGGCGGCCGGAGACACCCCGGCGCCGAGACCTGCCAGCAGCAGTGCGCCGACGAGGCCTGCCCGGCTTGCGATGGTGATGCGCATTTCCACGTCCTCCTCACGTGACGGAGAGCGAGCCGGTTGGCCGTTCTTCCTTTGTCATCACTATCTGCGTGTCGGATTCGCCCGTTGCGCGCGTGACGGTCGTTTCACTCGACAGTGGATCATGGACACCCATTGGATATTCGGGTTCGTATCCGGATACAGGTCTGTATATTCGGGCGTATGCCGACCTACCGCGTCCTCGTCAACGGCAAGTTCGACCACCCCGACGCCGACACCCGTGCCCGGCTCCTCGCGGAATTGAGCGACCATCAGGCGATCGGGTTCACCGAGGACGGCTTGCTCACCTACAGCGCGCACCTCGGCGCGTTCACCTTCCGCATCACGCTGCAGGGCGAGGAAGAACGTGACGTACTCGACGAGGCCGAGTTGAAGGTCATGGAACTGCTGGACGCCAAGGGCTATCCGTATCGCGACGTCGCGGGCAAGGCGACCTGCATGGACGACATCAAGATCCGCCGCCGCTGACCCGTTCGCGCCCGAGCGGGCGGGATACTCGGCGGGGGTGTCATCTTCGTCACCGTTTCCGCAGGACAGCACGTCAACAGGCCTCAGCGGGTAGCCACTACGCTGGGACCAACCCCGAACGGTGTCAAAGAGAGCGGAGCCGACGTGTCTGTGTCTTCACCTGCCCCAGGTGGTGCCATCGAGGACCTGCGCGCGTCCGTGGGGCTCCAGATCGCCGACGAGCAGCTCCTGCGCACCCTCGCGACCGGTCTCGCCGATGTCGAGACCCTGCTCCGCGAGGTCGTCCGCAGTGACGTCAAGGCCGTCGAGGACGCCGCTTCGCACCTGGTCGAGGCGGGGGGCAAACGTTTCCGTCCGCTGTTCACGCTGCTCGCCTCGCAGTTCGGGCCGAAGCAGGGCGACCAGGTGGTCACCGCCGCCGCGGCCGTCGAGCTGGTGCACCTCGCGACGCTGTACCACGACGACGTGATGGACGAGGCGACGATGCGCCGCGGCGCGGAGAGCGTCAACGCCCGCTGGGACAACACCATCGCCATCCTGACCGGCGATTTCCTGTTCGCGCATGCCTCGCGGCTGGTAGCCGACCTCGGCACCGACGCGGCCCGGATCATCGCCGAGACCTTCGGCGAGCTGGTCACCGGCCAGATGCGCGAGACGGTCGGCCCGGCCGAGGGCGACGACGCCGTCGAGCACTACCTCACGGTCATCGCGCAGAAGACCGGTTCGCTGATCGCCACCTCCGGCCGGTTCGGCGGGATGATGTCCGGCGCGCCCGACGAGTACATCGACGCGCTTCGCCGCTTCGGCGACATCATCGGGACGGCGTTCCAGATCTCCGACGACGTCATCGACATCGCGTCCGCTTCCGACGAGCTCGGCAAGGCGCAGGGCACGGACCTGCGCGAAGGCGTCCGCACGCTGCCCATGCTGTACGCGCTGGCCGACCCGGCCACCGACCCGCGCCTGGTCGAGCTGCTGTCCGGCCCGATCTCCGACGACAAGCTCGTCGCCGAGGCCCTCGGCCTGCTGCGGGCCTCGTCCGGACTCGAACGCGCACGCGAAACTCTTTCCGACTACGCTCGTCGGGCGCGTGCCGAGCTCGCGGCGCTGCCCGCGTCGCCCGCCCGGGACGCCTGCGAATCGGTCGCCGACTACCTGGTCGCGCGAACGCATTGACAAAGGGCAGGTTAGATGTCCATTTTCGGACAGGTTTGGCTGTGGAGTCTGCTGGCGTTCGTCGTCGGCGCGCTGCTCACCTGGCTGGTGCTGGTGATCCCGGCGCGCAAGCGCATCCGTGAGCTCGAAAGCTCGCTGGCCACCGCGCACGCCGAGAAGTCCCGGCTGCCCGCCGGGGTGAGCCTCGGCGCGGGTGCCGCGGCCGTCGCCGGCGGGACCGCGTACCTCACGAAGCCGTCGCACGACGATCTGGACGAGGAGTTCGCGGCGGTCGAGGAGCCGAAGCCCGCGTACCCCGAGACGCTCACCGAGCAGGAGCCCGCGCAGCAGTGGACCGAACCCGCTGAGGAGCCTGTTCAGGACGTTGTCGAGGAGCCGGAGCACACCCCGGCCGCGACGCAGACCTTCGAGCCCGAAGAAGAGTACGAGGCCGAGTACCGCACGGCGGAGCAGACTGAGCCCGAACCCGACCCGGAGCCGGAGCCCGCGGCCGAGCGGACGCAGTACATCCCGGCGGCCTTGCCGGAGCCGGAACCCGAGCCTGCGCCCGAGCCGGAGAACCCGTACGTCGCCGCGGCGACCGATTATCTCCAGCCCGCTTCGAAGCTGGACCTCGAACCGGAGCCGGAACCCGAGCCCCAGCCGCCGTTGCCGGGCGAGGGGCCGTACCGGTCCCGTCTGGAGATGCAGCTGGACCCCGAAGGCGCCGAGACGCAGCCGGAGCCGGTGTCGCTGTTCAGCCCCGCGTCGCGCGTGGAGACGGAGCAGGCACCCGTCGAGACCAACTGGTTCGAGCGGGAAGAGGAGCTCCACGATCCGCCCGCGTACGCCTTCGGGTCGGATGAAGAAGCGAAGGCCGGGCACCTCGAATCGGAACCCGAGACGCCCGCCGAAGCCACGCAGGTGCTGCCCAAACGCACGCCGCGGGGCGCGGTCCGCGGCGGTTTCGAGCCGCCTCAGCCGATCCAGCCGTCGATGCGCGCGATCGAACGCCGTGAGCCGGAGCTGTCCGGTGGGCAGAGCGGTTCGCTGTTCGAGCCCGCCGTCCAGCCGGGCGACGCGATGCCGGCGCCGGAGCCCCCGCCCGCGCGGCAGGTCTCCGCTCCGGTGGCCGAGTCCGTTCCGCCTGGCCCGTTCGGTCCCGGTTCGGCGATGCCGCGGCCGGGTGGTGGCCGTCCGGCCGACGACTTCGCGGTCAAGGCGAGCGTGACGGCTCTGCGGTACTGCACCGAGGACTCGCAGCAGTTTCCGAAGATGGTCGCGGAGGTCTGGTTCCGGACCGCCGCCGACGCGGAGCGAGTGGGCTTCCGGCCCCTCACCTGAGTGCTATGAACGGGCCGTTCCTTGCAAAATTTGCAAGGAACGGCCCGTTCATAGCGTTCGAGGGAAGACCTACACGACGGTCCAGGTGTCCTTGCCGCGCAGCAGACCCTGCAGATCCGGCTTGCGGGCGGCCTGCGCCTCCGCGACCTGGGCACGCGCCTGGTCGTCGTAGGTGGGCCGCTCGACCTGCCGCAGGATGCCGGTCGGCACGTGGTTCAGGTTCTGGTCACCGATCCGCGAAAGCGCGAACGCGTACGCCGTGTCCTCGATCGTGGGGTCGTGCACGACGAGGTTCTCCTCGCCGATGTTCGCGACCTTCCCGACCTCCAGCCCGGCCCAGTTGCCGCGCGTGACGCCGTATTCGCCCTGCGGGCCGAACTTGATCGGCTCGCCCGCCTTCAGCGGGATGAGCCGGGTGGCGGCCTCGTCCTTGTCCTTGAGGACGTCGAAGGCGCCGTCGTTGAAGATCGGGCAGTTCTGGTAGATCTCCACCAGCGCCGATCCGCGGTGTTTCGCGGCGGCTTCCAGCACCTCGGTCAGGCCCTTGCGGTCCGAGTCGAGTGCGCGGCCCACGAACGACGCCTCGGCGCCGATCGCCAGCGAAAGCGGGTTGAACGGGGTGTCGACCGAGCCCATCGGGGTGGACTTCGTGACCATGCCCGGCCCGGACGTCGGCGAGTACTGGCCCTTGGTGAGGCCGTAGATCCGGTTGTTGAACAGCAGGATCTTGATGTTCACGTTGCGCCGCAACGCGTGGATCAGGTGGTTGCCGCCGATGGACAGCGCGTCGCCGTCACCGGTGACGACCCACACCGACAGATCGGGCCGCGCGGTCGCGAGCCCGGTCGCGATCGACGGCGCGCGGCCGTGGATCGAGTGCATGCCGTAGGTGTTCAGGTAGTACGGGAACCGGGACGAGCACCCGATGCCCGAGATGAACACGATGTTCTCGCGCTTGAGGCCGAGCGTCGGCAGGAACGACTGCACGGCGTTGAGCACGACGTAGTCACCGCAGCCGGGGCACCAGCGGACCTCCTGGTCCGACTTGTAGTCCTTGGCCTTCTGCGGTTCGGTCTCGGTCGGCACAAGGTCCAAGCCGCCGAGGGTGGGGATCCCCAGGTCGATCGCGGTCACTTCGCCCCCTCCGTACTGGTGATGATCTCCGTGAAGACGCCTTGCAGCTCTTCGGCCTTGAAGGGCAGCCCGGCGACCTTCGTGTACGACTTCACGTCGACGAGATACTTGGCCCTCAAGAGCATCGAAAGCTGGCCGAGGTTCATTTCCGGGACGACGACGGTGTCGTACGAACGGAGTACGTCGCCGAGGTTGCCGGGGAACGGGTTGAGATGGCGCAGATGCGCCTGCGCGATCGGCATGCCGTCCTTGCGGACGCGGCGGCACGCGGCGCCGATCGGTCCGTAGGACGAGCCCCAGCCGAGCGCCAGCACTCGTGCCTTGCCGCCGCTCGGATCGTCGACGACGAGGTCGGGGACGTCGATGCCGTCGATCTTCGCCTGGCGCAGCCGGACCATCTTGTCGTGGTTGTCCGGGTCGTAGGAGATGTGGCCGGTCTTGTCGGCCTTCTCCAGCCCGCCGATGCGATGCTGCAGCCCGGCGGTGCCCGGCAGCGCCCACTCGCGGGCGAGGGTCTCGGGGTCGCGTACATACGGCCAGAATTCCCCGGAACCGTCCTCGGCATTCGGCTCGGTGGCGAATTCCACGCGCAGATCCGGCAGCTCCTCGACGTTCGGGATCAGCCACGGCTCGGAGCCGTTCGCGATCGCGCCGTCCGACAGCAGGAACACCGGCGTGCGGTACTTGAGCGCGATCCGGGTGGCCTCCAGCGCCGCGTCGAAGCAGTCCGCGGGGGACAGCGGCGCGACGATCGGCACCGGCGATTCGCCGTTGCGGCCGAACATCGCCTGCAGCAGATCGGCCTGCTCGGTCTTGGTCGGCAGACCGGTCGACGGGCCGCCGCGCTGGACGTCGACGACGACCAGCGGCAGTTCGGTCATCACCGCGAGCCCGATGGCCTCGGATTTCAGCGCGACACCGGGACCGGACGTCGAGGTGACGCCCAGCGCGCCGCCGTAGGAGGCGCCGAGCGCCGCGCCGATACCGGCGATCTCGTCCTCGGCCTGGAAGGTGAGGATTCCGTAGTTCTTGTGCTTGGACAGCTCGTGGAGGATGTCCGAGGCCGGGGTGATCGGGTACGTGCCCAGCAGGATCTGCAGGCCCGACTGCTGCCCGGCGGCGACCAGCCCGTACGCCAGCGCGGTGTTCCCGGTGATCTGGCGGTACGTGCCCTGGTTCAGCTTCGCGGGCGCGACCTCGTACGTCGTGGCGAACGACTCCGTCGTCTCCCCGTAGTTCCAGCCGGCGCGGAAGGCCAGGATGTTGGCCTCGGCGATGTCTGCCTTCTTGGCGAACTTCTCGCGCAGGAACCGTTCCGTGCCTTCGGTCGGCCGGTGGTACATCCAGGAGAGCAGCCCGAGCGCGAACATGTTCTTCGCGCGTTCGGCGTCCTTTTTGGACAGTCCGGTCTCTTCGAGCGCGCCCCTGGTCAACGTCGACATGGCGACCCGGTGGACTTGATAGGCCGAAAGGGTGTCGTCGTCGAGGGGGTCGTTCTCGAAGCCGACCTTGACCAGGTTCCGCTTGGAGAACTCGTCGGTGTTGAGGATGATCGTCCCGCCCGCCGGGACGTCGGCGAGGTTCGCCTTCAGGGCGGCGGGGTTCATCGCGACGAGGACGTCCGGCCGGTCGCCCGGGGTCAGGATGTCGTAGTCGGCGAAGTGCACCTGGAAGCTCGAGACGCCCGGGATGGTGCCCTGTGGCGCGCGGATCTCGGCGGGGAAGTTCGGCATGGTCGACAGGTCGTTGCCGAAAGCGGCCGCTTCCGAGGTGAACCTGTCGCCCGTCAGCTGCATGCCGTCACCGGAGTCGCCGGCGAACCGGATGACCACCCGGTCCAGCTTGGCGACCTCGGTGGGCCTGACGGCCGACAAGGAGCCGTTGCCGTTCGCACTCGTGCTCATAGGTCAGGGATTCCCTCTCTCCCGACGTGCGTCGTCCCCGGCCGTGCCGGAGATCGGCGTGCCTCGCCCGGCGATGTCGGACAGGTCACAGGTGCCATGTCCCGAGGCTAGTCCTCGGCACACTTCCCAGGTTGCCGTAAAAACGGGCCGGACCTACTTCTCGAGTGTCCTGAGCTCGTCGCTGAGCGGGGATTATCCGGTTTATCTGTTACTGATGGTAACGGTCAGCGATGCGGCCCGATTGTGAGCCGTATCTCCTTCCAGCGTAGTGAAGTCCGGTCGAGGACCAATCAGCAGTTGGACAGTGAAGCCCGCAACCTGGCCAGCCGTTCGGTGAACGCGGGTGCGGTGAGTGACGCCACCTGGGGCTCGATCTCGGCGTCGACGGCGGCTGAATGGTCGGTCAGCGCGGCGGTGTGCCGCAGCGTGCGCTTCGTCGCCAGAAGGACGTCTCGCGGAGCGCCGACAGCGGGTTTCGCCAGTTCACGGGCGGCCTCGACCAGATCTCCTTCGACGAGTCGGAGCGCGAGCCCGCATTCGACAGCGGCTTCGGCGCCGACGACCTCACCGAAGAGAGTCATCGCCGCGGCTTTCTGCGGGCCGACGAGCCGCTGGATCATCCACGTCATCCCGCCGCCGGGATGGATGCCGAGATCGAGAAATCTGGCCACGAACTTCGCCTTCGGTCCCACGATGCGGACGTCCGCGGCGAGCGCGAGGTTCAGCCCGGCGCCCACGGCTGCCCCGCCGACCGCGGCGATCGTCGGCAGGGAACACCGCGCCACCGAGAGAAAACCGTCATAGATCGCGCGGAGTCCGTCCTCCCGGGCGCCGGCGAGCGTGTCCAGGTCGGCGCCCGCGCAGAACGCCGGTGGCGCGCCCGTGACGACCAAGGCGTGGACGCTCTCGTCGGCTTCGGCGCGCGAGACGGCCTCGGCCAGCTGCGCGGACAGGTCGAGGGTCAGGGCGTTGCGGGTCGCGGGCGCGTCGATGGTGAGCACGGCGACGCCGCCGTCATGGCTGGAGCGGATCTGATCGGTCACGCGGTCGAGGGTGTCACGCTTCGGGCGTCGGCGGGCGCTCCAGTAGTCGGGACAGGACGACGGTGGACACCGTGCGGTCGACGATCTCCAGTCCGCGCAGCCGTTCCAGCGCGGTCTCGAGGTGGTGGATGTCCGAAGCGCGCAGATGGACGATCGCGTCGGCCGCGCCGGACACCGTGTAGGCCGCGACGACCTCGGGCAACGGTTCCAGCCGGGCCCGGATCCGGGCGGGGGTGATGTTGCCGTTGCAGGTCATCTCGACGAAGGCCTCGGTGCCCCAGCCCAGCGCCTCGGGGTCCACGACCGCGGTGAAGCCGCGCAGGACCCCGGTTTCGAGCAGTCTGTCGACCCGTCGTTTCACCGCGGGCGCGGACAGGCCGACGACTTTGCCGATGTCGGCGTAGCTGGACCTCGCATTGGCCATCAGGCATGAAACGATTCGCTGGTCGATGGTGTTCACACGCAATGTTTAGCAGGTATATGCGCAGCGAACAGCGATTGATTGCGGAATTAGGTCAGCCTTACCCTTCGGGTATGCCGGAACTGGAGCAGCAGCCCCGTGTACCCACGACGCGCCGCTACCTCATGTGCCCGCCGCGGTACTTCGCGGTGGATTACGTCATCAACCCGTGGATGGACCCGTCGGTCCCGGTCAGCGTCGACGCCGCGATGGCGCAGTGGACCGAACTCCGCGACACCTACCGACGCCTCGGCCACACCGTCGAGGAGATCGACGCCCAGCCCGGTCTGCCCGACATGGTGTTCGCCGCGAACTCCGGCACCGTCGTCGACGGGCGGGTCCTCGGCTCGCGGTTCCGCGCCCCGCAGCGCACCGCCGAGGCCGAGCACTTCCGCCGCTGGTTCGTCGAGCACGGCTACCGCGACATCACCATGCCCGAGAAGATCAACGAGGCCGAAGGCGACTTCGCCTGGACGGGCAAGATCCTGCTCGCCGGCACCGGCTTCCGCACCGACCCGGCCGCGCACGCCGAAGCGCAGGAGGTCCTCGGCGTCCCGGTCGTCTCGCTGCGGCTGATCGACCCGAGCTACTACCACCTCGACACCGCGCTGTTCGTGCTGGCCGAGGCGACCGACACGACGTCCGCCCAGATCGCCTACTACCCGGAGGCCTTCTCGGCGGGGTCGCGGAAGGTGCTGGAGCGGATGTTCCCCGACGCGGTAATCGCGGACCGCGCCGACGCTGAGTGTTTCGGCCTGAACGGGGTGTCCGACGGCCGCAACGTCGTCCTGCCGGTCGAGGCGACCGGATTGGCGGCGCGGCTGACCGAACGCGGCTACGAGGTCGTCTTCCTGGACATTTCCGAGCTGCGGAAGGCCGGCGGCGGCCCGAAGTGCTGCACCCTGGAGATCCGCAAGTAATCCATTAGTGGACACCTTGCGGGATCGTGTAACTACTCCATTCGCCAACGCGATTAATCGGGAAACACACTCGGTCCCGAATGAGGCGCGGATGGTGATCCTGGCGATTGGCGGCGTGGGCAAACCCGTGCGCGCGCTGGATCCAGGCGAAGACGAAACATGGGTGACCGTCGAGCAGTTCGAGCGGGTGCTCGACTCGGTGGCCGGACGCGAAGACGTCGGGCTGACCTTCGACGACGGCAACGTCTCGGACGTCGAGATCGCGCTCCCCAGACTGGTGGAGCGCGATCTCACGGCCGAGTTCTTCCCGCTGGCCGGCCGGATCGGGCAGCGGGGTTTCGTCGACGCTGACGGTCTTCGCGAACTGGTCGAGGCGGGGATGTCGATCGGTTCGCATGGCTGGGAGCACCGCGACTGGCGGCGCCTCGACGGCAGGCACGCCCGGCGCGAACTCGAAATCGCGCCGAAACTGCTTGAGGACCTGAGTGGCGAACCCGTACGCGCGTACGCGCCGCCGTTCGGCGCCTACGACCGGCGGGTGCTCAGCAGGCTCCGGCGTTCCGGCGCGACGCGGGTCTACACGCACGAAGGCGGGGCCGTGTCGCGCGACAGCTGGCTGCGGCCGCGCACGGAGGTCCGGCACGACATCGATCAGGACTGGATCGACGGCGTGCTCGGTAACCGGGAAGGCCTGTACCGCCGAGCGGGACGGGTCATGTCGCGGGTCGCCAGGCTTGCCCGCTTTTGACCGGTTTTCTTTGTGCAGTGGGAAAATAACCCTTGAGCTGAAACTTCGGCGAAGGCATTCTGAGGACCCTCGATAAAGAAGCTTTATTAACTAAGGGGTGCTCGGTATGCGGAAACTGCTCCTGTTCTCGGCGATGGTGGTGGCCGCCGGACTGGCCCCCGCGGCGACGGCCGCGGCCGCCCCTTCGATCCAGGCCGGGCCGACCGCGCAGCAGCTGCTGGCGAAGACCACCAGCTGCAAGCAGGTCTCGAACGGCAAGTACAAGACCGACGAGGAGACCGGCCGGACCATCGCGGTCTGCGACGCGGGGAGCGCCGTGTTCTGGAAGGCCGACATGGACGTCGACTGCGACGGGCAGCCGACCGCGCGGTGCAACAAGAACACCGACCCGTGGTTCCAGGACGGCACCGCGTACCCGCGCTCCGACGGCAAGGCGCTGGTCGCCGACGAGACGCCCTACATCGTCGTGCCGAGCATCAGCAGCACGTGGAACTTCGAGAAGGCCGGCCTCAAGGGCGCCGGATCGTGCGCGGTGATCTACAACAACAAGGTGCTCTACACCGTCATCGGTGACACCGGCCCGAAGGACATCATCGGCGAAGCGTCCTACGCGACCGCGAAGGCGCTGGGCATCAACCCGGACCCGAAGAACGGCGGCGTCGACTCGGGCGTCACGTACATCTGCTTCAAGAACTCGAAGGTCTCGCCCATCGAGAACCACGGGAAGGCGACTTCCGTCGGGGAGGGGCTTGCTGCGAAGTGGGTCGGGTAAAGACGTCGTGAGTGGTAAGTGACGTTCTAACGTCACTTACCACTCACGACCACCCGGACCGTTCTGCCGCTCGCCGCACCGCGAACAAGTCGTCGTCCGCGCCCCTGCCGGGTCCCAACCTTCGCGAACCAGAATGGTGCGGACCTCGGCGGCCACCTCGCACGGCGAGTCCTGGACGTCTTGCCAGCCGTAGACGAGTCTTGCCCGTCCCGCCAGTTCGGCCGCGTTGTCCCGTCGGCGATCCCGGAAAGCGATGCCTGCCATCGCATGGGTCGCCCGACCGTCGAGCCGGACCGTCATCGCGGCGCCGTGATCGTCATAGGTGACGTCCTCCCAGAGCGTTTTGCCGTCCACCTCGATCGGCGTTTGTCGGTTTCCACGCGGTAATCCGTGCTCGTCCTCGACCTTTTCCAGGTAGGCCACTTCGAGAGCCGACATCAATCCCCCGCCGACGAGGGCGAGGCCGTATCGAATGGCGGGCCGATAGCGGAACGGCGGCCGGACCAGCACGCACGCCTCCATGGCGGCCACGGACGTCCTGGTCCGGCCGAGCAAGTCGACGATGGTGTTCGTCGCCTGGTGCGGGGTCCGCTGGGCGGCGGCCAGATCGAGGATCGTGTCCGTCACCTTGCTTCGTGGGGGATGCGTTCCCGCGGCGATGTGCGGCAGCGCGCGAGACCTGTGCACGATGACGAAGGGAGTCTGCGAGATCGCGGAGAAGGTGTACGGAACCGTGATTTCGACAGGCTCTTCGATGACCGGGAGGATTTTCCATTCTTCGGCGGCCGTTCGATGGCTCAAAATCGCGTACCCGCCTCCGTAGAGCAGCGCGGCTTGGATCTTGGCCGAGCGTGACAAGTCGCCGGTGAACGTCGAGTAAACCCGTGGGAGAACCCGCTGCCAGCGTCCGGCCGCGAGATTCGCCCTGATGTCCGACATGGTTTGACCGTAGGCGCGCAATTGCCCCCTCGAGACGATTCCCTGTTGCTCCGCCAGGAGGATCGGCCAGCTCGGGCGTTGTCCGGCCGGGACGGAGTCTTCCGACCAGCGTCTGTTGATGGGCACCCTCTGACGATGGCCGGTGGAGGGTCGTTGCGGGTGGCTCGAAGCGGATCTGTGGACAAGCAGCGGGGAGAGGGCGCTGGCTGTGGATAACTGGGTCCGGTTGGTCGTGAGTGGTAAGTGACGTTCTAACGTCACTTACCACTCACGACCACCGGGACCGATGCCTCACCGCCGCCTGAATCACTCACGAGATCGTTACGCGCGCCCTGTAGCGTTTCGCGCCTCTCGGACGATGAGTGATTCCCTTGCCGCACAGGCATTCCGCCAAAAGCAGGCGAACGACGGACACCGGTAACGAACCCGGTCCCACCGCCGACCAACGGGCAGCGGAACGCGGCTGGAGGAATTCGTCATGAAGATCAGTGTCTTCGGGCTCGGTTACGTCGGTTGCGTGTCGGCGGCGTGCCTGGCCGGACGCGGGCACGAGGTCGTCGGGGTCGACGTGAACCCGGTGAAGATCGAACTCGTCTCCAGCGGCAAGGCGCCGGTGGTCGAGGAGCGGATCGGGGAACTGACCGCGCAGGTGGTCGCCGAGGGGAAGCTGAGAGCGACCACCGACGTCAGACAGGCGATCGCGGACAGCGAAGTCTCCCTGATCTGTGTCGGTACCCCGTCCGCGCCGAACGGCAGCCTGTCGACGGCGTTCCTGGAGCGCGTCGCCGAGGAAATCGGCGAAGCGCTCCGAAACAAGACCGAGCGCCACACGGTCGTCTTCCGCAGCACCATGCTCCCCGGCACCTGCCTTGATCTGCTCGTCCCCATCCTCGAGAAGTCGTCCGGCCGCACCGCCGGCGTGGACTTCGGGGTCGCGGTGAACCCCGAGTTCCTGCGCGAGGGGAGCAGCGTCAAGGACTTCTTCGATCCGCCCAAAACCGTCATCGGCGAGCTCGACCCGGCCAGCGGCGACGTCGTCGCGGCCCTGTACGAAGGACTGCCCGGCGAGGTCTTCCGCGTCGCGATCCCGGTCGCCGAGATGACGAAGTACGCCGACAACTCCTTCCACGGGCTCAAGATCGGCTTCGCGAACGAGCTCGGCGCCATCTGCCGCGCGCTGGGGCTCGACTCGCATCAGGTGATCGACGTCTTCCTCGCCGACCGCAAGCTCAACATCAGCCCCGCCTACCTCCGCCCCGGGTTCGCCTTCGGCGGCTCGTGCCTCCCCAAGGATCTGCGCGGCCTGGTCTACGCCGCGCACCGCGCGGACGTCGCCGTCCCGATCCTCTCGCACGTGCTGCCCTCCAACGACGAACACCTCCAGCGCGCCTTCGATCTGGTCGCGCGCACCGGGAAACGCAAGATCGGCCTGTTCGGCCTGTCGTTCAAACCCGGCACCGACGACCTCCGCGAGAGCCCGCTCGTCGAGCTCGCGGAGCGGCTGCTCGGCAAGGGTTACGACCTCCGCATCTACGACGCCAACGTCAGCCTTTCGCGGCTGATGGGCGCGAACCGCGAGTACATCGAGGGCAGGCTGCCGCATCTCGGCCAGCTGCTGGCCGGCTCCATCGACGAGGTCGTCGACCACGCCGAGGTCTGCCTCATCGGCTCCTCCGACCCGGAGGTCCTCGCGGCGCTCCCGGCCGGTGGCGGCCACACCATCATCGATCTCGTCCGCGTACCCGACGCCGCCGAGCGCCGGGCTGAAGAGGGATATGTCGGTCTTGCCTGGTAAAGCTCTCATCCTCGTCGAGAACCTTTCCGTCCCCTTCGATCGCCGTGTCTGGCAGGAGTGCCAGACCCTTCGCGACGCCGGCTGGGAAGTCCACGTCATCTGTCCACAAGGGACGAAACGGGACACCGAAGCCGAGGTCACCATCGACGGCGTCCACATCCTGCGGTACCCGCTGAAGGCCGCCACCGGTGGTCCGGCCGGATACGTCCAGGAGTACGGATCCGCGCTGTGGCACACGCTCCGGCTCGCCCGCAAGGTCGGCCGGGTCGACGTGGTGCACGCCTGCAACCCGCCGGACCTGCTGTTCCTGGTCGCGCTGTACCTCAAGCGCCAAGGCGCGAAGTTCATCTTCGACCAGCACGACCTCTGTCCCGAGCTGTACCTCTCGCGTTTCGACCGCGGCGAGGACTTCCTGTACCGCGCGGTGTGCGCGCTGGAACGCCGCACCTACAAGACGGCCGACGTCGTCATCGCGACCAACGAGAGCTACAAGGACGTCGCCGTGAAACGCGGCGGCAAGTCGCCGGACGACGTCTTCGTCGTACGTAGCGCGCCCGTGGTCGAGCGGTTCCACATGGTGCCCGCCGAGCCCGAACTCAAGAAGGGCAAGCCGCATCTGCTGGCGTACCTCGGCGTGATGGGCCCGCAGGACGGCGTCGACTACGCGTTGCGCGCGCTCGCTTCGCTGCGTGACGAGGTCGGTCGCACCGACTGGCACGCCGTGTTCATCGGTTCCGGTGACGCCTTCGACGCCATGGTGGCGTTGTCCAAGGAACTGAAGCTCGACGATCAGGTCGAGTTCACCGGCCGGATCTCCGACGAGGACCTGCTGCGCTACCTGTCCTCGGCCGACGTCTGCCTTTCGCCGGATCCGCTGAACCCGCTCAACGACGTGTCGACCATGAACAAGATCATGGAGTACATGGCGATGAGCCGTCCGATCGTCTCCTTCGAACTGCGGGAGGCCCGCGTTTCGGCCGGGGAAGCCGCGCTGTACGCGCCGGCGAACGACGAGCCGGAGTTCGCGAAACTGATCGCGCATCTGCTCGATTCGCCGGAGCAGCGGGCGGAGATGGGTGAGCTGGGGCGGGCACGGGTCGCCGGTCCGCTCTCGTGGGAGAACTCCCAGAAAGCCCTGCTCGCGGCCTATGCGGCCGCGGTCCGCTGATCGACTTCCCGATCGCGTTTTGAACAAGACTCGGGCAAACCTGTAACCAACATCGCGGTCGCTCCGACGGGATTCATGCCACACCCACACGCACCGGACGGAGATCCCGGCTTTGACTGACGACACGGTGCGCCTGTCCACGATCGGGCAGGTCCTGCGCGGGAGGTGGCGGACCCTGGTGGTCCTCGCCCTCCTCGGCGCACTGGTCGGCGCGGGATCGTCGATGATCCTTTCCCCCGGATACCGGACCACCTCCAACGTCCTGCTCCAGGGCCCGCGCGAGGCGAGCGAACTGCTCACCCAGGCCGAGGTCGCGACCAGTTCGGTCGTACTCGACCGGGCCGCCGCCGTCCTCGGCCGCGGCAGCGGCGCCGATCTGCGCGACCGCGTGACCACCACGGTCGCGCAGGGCAACGTCATCACCATCGCCGCGACGGACGACTCCGCCGAGCACGCGCAGCAGGTCGCGGACCAGGTCGCCCAGGAATTCGTGAAGTACTCGACGCAGGTCCTCGCCAGCACCGGGGACGCCGCGGTCAAGGTGGCGCAGGAACGCCGCGAGACCTTGCGCCAGCAGGTCGCGCAGGCGAACCAGCGGATCTCCGAGCTGACGGAGAAGGTCTCCGACGGGACGACGTCGGTGGAGACCGTCCAGTTGCGCACCGAGCTGGCCGCGTTGCGTTCGTCGATCGAGCAGGCGATGTCCACGCTCAACGCCACCGACACCACGAGCGGCGGTCTCGGCAGCATGGTCGTGATGGGCGCGGCCGAACGGCCGACTTCGGCGGCGGCGCCGACGTTGCCGCAGCTCGCGCTCGGCGGCGCGCTCCTGTTCTTCGTGTTCGGCCTGCTCGGTCACCTCTTCGCCGCCCGCACCGACCGGCGGCTGCGGGACGAGGAGGAGGTCGGCGCGGCGCTCGGCGGCCCCGTATTGGCCACTGTGGACGTCGCCGAGGAGGCGGTTCCCGAAGCCGGGCGGAGCCTGCGGGCGAAACTGCTCGGCGACGACCGGCCGTGGAACATCCGGCGCGTGGACGTCACCCCCGAGGAGATCGACGGCGAGGTCCACTTCCGCCGTCTCGTCGCCCGGTTGCCCCAGCGCCGGTTGCTGGTGCTGGTAGCGGGCGGCGACCACGCCGCGCGGACCGCGGCCGACCGGATCGCCGCGCTCTCCGACCGCTGGTTCACCGTGGTCGAAGTGGCTCCCGGACGGCCGGTGGTGGAGGACACCTCCGCCGAAGGCGTCCTGGTCGTGCTCGGTGTCGGCACCCGCACCGCGTGGGAACTGGTCGGTTTCGCCGAGGCGTGCGCCGACGCGGGTTTGGCCGTGGTGGGGGCGGCTCTGGTCCGCCCCGTCCGGCCCACCCGGGCCTCGAAGGCCGAGAAGAAGGCCGAAACAGATCGAGAAGCACTGGCAGGTACCCCGTGACGACCGCCGAAAAAGAGAAATCCGAGCCGCTCATCGATCTCCAGCGGCTCGTGGTCTCGGTCCGGCGACGTCGTCGCCTGTGGCTGGCCACCGCGCTGTTCGGGCTGATCGCGGGCGCGCTCGTGGCGTTGCTCCTGCCGTCCCCGCCGACGGCGGTGGCGAAGATCCTCGTCATCCATGCCGACGATTCGCCCAGTGACAGCGGCACGCTGATGGAAACCGACGTCGCCGTGCTGCAGACGACGAAGATCGCGGGCGAAGCGCTCAAGAAACTGAACAGCACCCAGCCCGCGGAAGAGTTCCTCAAGGACTACACCGGGCTCGGCGTCACGAACAACGTCCTCCAGGTGACGGTCAAGGGCAAGGACAACGCCGACGCGGTCGCCCGCGCGCAGGCGTTGTCGGACGCGTTCATCACCGAGTACGTCGCGCGCAACCAGGCGGCCGCCGCCGCCGAGCAGAAGGCCCTGATCGATCAGCGCAACCAGGCGCAGACGGAACTCGCCACCGTCCAGAACGACATAGTCACCGAAGAGGCGAAGAGGAATCCCAATCCGGCCCAGCTGGAGCGGATGTACTCCCGCCGCGCGGAGCTGACCTCCAAGATCTCCGACTACGACGGCCGCGCGCAGGAAGCGGGGATCGGCACGCCGAAGGTGGGCGCGGGGACGCAGATCGTGGACGCGCCGAGGATCGTGCCGAAGTCGTTCCTCAAGTCCACCGGTGCCGCCGCCGGGATCGGTGCGGTACTCGGCCTGCTGCTGGGGCTCGTGCTGGCCGCCATCAGCAGTGTGGTGAAGGACCGGCCGGTGCTGCGGCGCGAACTTTCGTGGCATCTCGGCGCTTCGGTGCTCGCCCAGCTGCCGAAACCGCGGCGCTGGTGGCGGAAGTCCCGTGCGGTGGCGGAACGCGAGCGGGTCGCGGCGACGTTGCTCCGCACGATCGGCGAGCACGGGACGGTGTCGCTGCTCGACCTCGGCGCCCGCGCCACGACGGCCGCGTTGGCCGTCGACATCGCCAACGGGCTCGCGGAGAAGGGGCCGGTCACGCTCGTCGACGAGCTGCCGAAGGCGGATCTGCGCGCTCTCGCCGGCGAAGGCAAGGTCCGCGTGCTGGGCCGCGATGAGCCGAAGGCGCCCGGTGAGTGCCGTGTCGGTGTCGGGTCGATCGAGCCGGGGACGGCCTGGACGGACCTCGAACACCTGGGTGCGGAAACGATCCTCGTCGTGCGCGCCGGGCGGGCGAACACGGAGTGGCTGCACACCGTCGCGCGTCAGCTGGCCGAACGGCGGATCCCGATCATCGGGATCGTCGTGGTGGACCCGGATCCGCGTGACCACACCGACGGAACCCTGTGGGACGGCCTGCACACGGCGTTGCGCGGCCGGGGCGCGGAGACGCGGGCGGCTCTGGCCGGACCGGAGCCGGTCGAGTCACCGGAACCGGTGAAGGCACCCGAGCCGCCGCCCGTCCGCCGCCCCCGGCCGAGGTTCGACCGTGCCCCGCAGTCGAAACCGGTCGAGATGTTCCCGGACGACGAGCCCACCGTGCGGCGGCTCGCGGTGGCGCCGCCCGAGCCCGCGAAGCCGGTCGACCGCGTACTCGAACCGGCGAAGGACAAGAAGCCCGTCCGTCGCCGTCCGCCGACGCCGTACAAGCGGCCGGAAGAGCTCGACAACGCCGATCAGCCGACCAAACGATTCTCGCCTGTGTCACCGGATAATGCCGAAGCCTTGTAGGGGGAGTAAAAGCAGATGTGCGGCATCGCAGGGGCCTACTTCTGGCCGGACGGGGGACCGCTCACCGATCGGCTCACGAAGACACTCGCCCACCGGGGCCCCGACGGTTCCGGGCGGTACGACCACGGGGAAGTCCATTTAGGACACCGGCGTCTGTCGATCGTCGACCTGACCGAGACCGGCGCGCAGCCGATGGTCAAGGACGGGCTCGCGCTCACCTACAACGGCGAGCTGTACAACGCGCCGGAACTGCGGAAGGAACTCGAAGCCGCCGGCGTGCGCTTCCGGGGCACGTCCGACACCGAGGTCCTGCTGGAAGCCTGGCGGAAATGGGGCACCGAGGGTTTGCACCGGCTCCGCGGCATGTTCGCGTTCGGTGTCTTCGACGAACGTTCCGGTGAGCTGGTGCTGGTCCGCGACCAGCTGGGGATCAAACCGCTCTTCCTGGTGCGCCGCGGCAAGGGGGTCGCGTTCGCGTCCGAGCTGAAGGCGCTGGCCGCCGAGCTTGGCGGCTCGCTGACCATCGACGACACCGCGCTCGTCGCTTCCCTGCTCTACTACTGGGTCCCGGACGGCCGCTGCGCGTTCCGCGAGGCCGAGAAGCTGCCGCCGGGTAGCTGGGCGCGGTTCCGGCCGAACGGCGACGTCGAACGCGGCACCTTCTGGTCCCTGCGCCAGGTCGCCGAAGAGGGCGCCGCCTATGAAGGCGAATTCGACCTCAACGCCGTCATCGAAGACTCCACGCGCAAGCACCTGATCGCCGACGTGCCGGTCGCGACGTTCCTTTCCGGTGGGCTCGACTCCAGCTACCTGACCGCGCTCGCCGCGCGCGAGCGGCCGGGGATCTCCGCGTACACCATCGGCTTCCGGGCCGAGGACGCGAAGTTCGAGGCCATGCCGGACGACCTGATGTACGCGAAGAAGGTCGCCGCGAAGTTCGGCGTCGACCTGCACGAGATCGAGATCGCGCCGCAGGTGCTCGACCTGCTGCCCCGGATGACCTATCACCTCGACGAGCCGATCGGCGATCCGGCGGCGATCAACAGCTACCTGATCTGCACCGCCGCCCGCGAGGCCGGGGTCAAGGTGATGCTCTCGGGGATGGGTGCCGACGAGCTGTTCGCCGGATATCGCAAGCATCTCGCGAACAAGATCGCCGTTCAGTACCAACGGGTTCCCGGTCTCGTGCGGCGGCCCGTCGAGTCCCTTGTGGACAGACTGCCGGTGGCGACCTCGAAGCGCGGGTTCCGGTCGGTCCGGTTCGCCAAGCGGTTCCTCTCGTTCGCGGAGCTGCCCGAAGAGACCGCGTTCCGGCGCAGTTACACGATGTACGACCAGGCCGAACTCGCCGGTCTGCTGAACCCGGACCTCGCGGGCGCCGTCGACGACGTGATCACCGAACACGCGGACACCTATCACGACAACACGTTGTCGGATTTCGTGAACCGCATGTGCCTCGCCGATTCGCGGCTCTTCCTGCCCGGGCTCAACCTCGCCTACACCGACCGGTCCAGTATGGCCGCCTCCACCGAGGTGCGGACGCCGTTCGTCGACATCGAGGTCGTGAAGGCCGCGTTCCGGATCCCCGGGGACAAGAAGATCGTGAAGCGCCAAGGGAAGATGGCGCTCAAGGAAGCGGCGCTGTCCATCCTCCCCGCCGAGATCGTGCATCGGCCGAAGGGGCTGTTCAGCGCACCGCTGCGGGCTTGGATGAGCCGCGACCTCGCGCCGCTGGTGCGCGAGGTGACGAACGAAGGTGAATTGGTGAAGGCCGGGTTCCTCCGTCGTGAGGCCCTGCGGAAGCTCGTGGACGAAGACGCGTCCGGGCAGCAGGACCGGTCCAAGCACCTCTGGCACATCTTGACCCTCGAGTACTGGTATCGCGGCGCCGTGTCGGCCCGGACCACCTGATCGCTGAGGAGCGACGTGAAGCAGGTAGTGCAGAACTACAAGAGCGGGGAGCTGGCGCTCCTCGACGTCGAAGTGCCCGCGTGCAAAGCGGGGGGTGTGCTGGTCCGCACCGCCTATTCGCTGATCTCCACCGGCACCGAGATGATGAAGGTGTCCGAGGCGAGCCTTTCGCTGGTGGGCAAGGCGAAGGCCCGGCCGGATCAGGTCGCGAAGGTGATGCAGAGCGTTGCCACGAACGGGCTGGGTGCCACCTATCGCAAGGCGATGAACAAACTCGACTCGTACACGCCGCTGGGGTACTCGTTGTGCGGCGTGGTCGAGGAGGTCGGTGCGGGCATCGACGACGTCGCCGTCGGGGACTACGTGGCGTGCGCGGGGAACGAGCACGCGCTGCACGCGGAACTGAACTGGGTGCCCAAGAACCTCTACACCAAGGTGCCCGACGGCGTCGACCCGCGGCACGCCGCGTTCGGCACGGTCGGCTCGATCGCGATGCAGGGTGTCCGGCAGGGTGAACCGCAGATCGGCGACATCGCCCTGGTCATCGGGCTCGGCCTGATCGGCCAGCTGGTCGTGCAGCTTCTGGTCGCGTCCGGGGTCCGCGTGGTCGGGGTCGACCCGGACCCGTCGCGATGCGCGCTGGCCGAACAGCTCGGCGCTCTGAAATGCGGTGACCCGGGGTCCGGCGTCGTCGACACGGCGGTCGCGGAGATCAGCTCCGGACACGGCGTCGACCAGGTGTACCTCGCCGCGGGCGGCAGCACGAACGAGCCGGTGGAGCTGGCCGCGAAGCTGGCCCGCGACCGCGGCCGCGTGATCGACATCGGCAAATGCTCGCTGAACCTGCCGTGGAACGCCTACTACGAAAAGGAACTCGACGTTCGGTTCTCCCGCTCGTACGGCCCCGGCCGGTACGACCCGGAGTACGAACTCGAGGGCCGCGACTACCCGATCGGCCAGGTCCGCTGGACCGAGCGCCGCAACCTCGCCTGCGTCGTCGATCTGATGGGCAGCGGCCGTCTCGACGTCGAGCCGCTGATCTCGCACGTCTCGGAATTCTCCGACGCCGTCGAGACGTACCGGAAGCTGAACGAGGGCGAGCTCAAGACCGTCGCGGTGCTGTTCGAGTACGAGAAGCGCGCCGTCGCGGCCACCGAGCAGGTCACCGAGGTCGCGCTCCCGGCACCGGTGACCACCCGCGCGGTGCCGAAGATCGACACTCTGCGGGTCGGCTTCATCGGCGCCGGCAACTACGCGTCCTCGATGCTTCTCCCGCATCTGGCGGAGATGGAGTACCTCGACCTCTTCGAAGTCGTCACCACCTCCGCGCTCTCGGGCGCGAACGCCAAACGCAAGTTCGGCTTCGCCCGCGCCTCCACCGACGTCGACGCGATGCTCGAAGACGACTCGATCCACGCCGTGTTCATCGTGACCAGGCACAGCTCGCACGCCGAGCTGACCAGGCGCGCGCTGCTCGCGGGCAAGGCGGTCTTCGTGGAGAAACCGCTGGCGCTGTCGGAGAAGGAACTGGAGATCGTGCTCGGCGCGATCGAGGAATCCGGCAACGATCGGCTGCAGGTCGGCTTCAACCGCCGGTTCGCGCCGCTGCTGAACGAGTCGATGCTCCACTTCGGACCGCGGATCGGTCCGGCCTCCGTGCGGTACCTGGTCAACGCCGGTCAGCTCGACGCGAACAGCTGGTACAACCAGGCCGACAGCGAGGGTTCGCGGTTCGCGGGCGAGGGCGGCCACTTCATCGACACGGTCAGCTGGCTGCTCGGCTCCGACCCGGTGTCGGTGTACGCCACCGCGACCCCCGGCCACCAGGACCTGCAGATCCTGCTGCGCTACCCGGACGGCTCGACCGCGTCGATCGCGTACACCACCAGCGGTTCGCCGGCGTTCCCCAAGGAGACGATCGACGTCACCGCCGACGGCAAGGTGCTGAAGTTCGACGACTTCGCGCGCGCGTCGGTGTTCGGCCGCAAGAAGTGGGCGAGCTCCCGTATCCCGAAGGGCCGGGACAAGGGGCAGGCCGCCGAGCTCGAAGCGTTCGTCAACGCGCTGACGACCGGCGTCTCGATGCCGGTTTCCGTCGAGTCGCTCGTTTCGACGACGCTGGCCACGCTCGCGGTCAACCGCAGCCTCGAAACCGGTGCACCGGTGCGGATCAACGCCAAGGAGGGGCTGGGCTGATGGATCCGTCCTGGTACCTGCGAAGACTGTCGAGGATGGGGCCCGCCGAGATCGCGGGCCGGGTCACCGACGTCGTGCGCAAACGCCAGTGGCGCGGGGTCGCGGGGGAGAAGGCGGCCTGGCTGCCGGACCGCCGGTTCGCGACGGTGCCCGGTGAGGACGTCCTCGCCGCCGTCTCGGGCGAAGCGGTGAAGGATCTGCTCGTCACCGCCGACCGGTTGATGGACGGGCGCGCCGAGTACTTCGGCGTCGAGCGCGACGACCTCGTCGATCCGGACTGGTCGTACGACCCGAAGACCGGCCGTCGCGCACCGTCCGATGTGTACTCCTTCGACATCCCGTACCGGAGCGAGGAGACCGTCGGCGACATCAAGCAGATCTGGGAGCCGTCGCGGCATCAGCACCTCACCGTGCTGGCCGCCGCGTACGCCCTGACCGGCGACGACCGGTACGCCGAACGCGTGGCCGCGCATCTCGCGTCGTGGTGGGCGGCCAACCCGCCGATGCGCGGGGTGCACTGGGTCAGCGGGATCGAACTCGGCATCCGGCTGCTGTCGTGGGTGTGGGTCCGGCGGCTGCTCGACGGCTGGTCGCGGGTTTCGGCGCTGTTCGAGGACAACCCGGTGGCGCTCAACCAGATCTGGCACCACCAGCGCTGGCTGGCGGCGTTCCCCAGCCGGGGTTCGTCGGCGAACAACCACGTGATCGCGGAGGACGCGGGGCAGCTCGCCGCGGCCTGCGCGTTCGCCTGGTTCCCCGAATCCGGCCGGTGGCGGGATTCGGCGCTCGCGTCGCTGGACAAGATGTTGCGGCACAACACCTTCGACTCCGGCCTCAACCGGGAACTCGCCACCGAGTACCACGGGCTCGTCCTGGAGCTGGGGCTCGCCGGGGCGCTGGAGGCGAAGGCCGCCGGGGTCACGGTGCCCGAGTCGACCTGGCTCGTGCTGCTCCGGATGACCGACGCGCTGGCGTCCATTGTGGACAACAAGCTGCGGCCGCCGAGGCAAGGTGA
Organism: Amycolatopsis sp. MJM2582; assembly: GCF_000754115.1. NCBI lineage: Bacteria > Bacillati > Actinomycetota > Actinomycetes > Pseudonocardiales > Pseudonocardiaceae > Amycolatopsis > Amycolatopsis sp. MJM2582. The sequence continues at coordinate 667,521 of NZ_JPLW01000001.1, read as the reverse complement.
CGCGGACGATGGCTTCGGCCTCATCGTCGACGGCGACGAGACCAGCCGCTGGGCCTCGCTGATCGACACCGGATCCGTCCTTTTCGGACGGTTGGACTGGTGGCCGGAGACGCCGGGCGGGGACGTCCGGACCCAGCTGTTCTCCGCGCTGGCCAAGGACATCCAGGTCGCCGCGCGGCGACCGGCGCGGCGGCGGGACGACTTCGCCGACGCCGGGATGACCATCCTGCGCGACGGCGGGATCTGGTGCCGGTGCGACGGCGGGCCGCACGGCTTCCTGTCCATCGCCGCCCACGCGCACGCGGACGCGCTCTCGGTGGAGGTCCGGCACGACGGCGTCGACATCCTCGCCGACCCGGGAACGTACTGCTACCACGGCGAACCGAAGTGGCGGTCGTACTTCCGGTCCACGGCCGGGCACAACACGCTCGAACTCTCCCGCACCGACCAATCCGTCTCCGGCGGGCCGTTCCTGTGGACGAAACACGCGGTCACCACGGTGATCGCGGCGGGGACGCCATCGCGCTGGAGCGCGGAACACGACGGCTACGCGCCGTCGGTGCCCCAGCGTTCGGTGGAACTGGACGGCACCGAGCTGAGGATCCTCGACGAGGTCCGCGGCGGCGAGGCACAGCCCTGCCGTCTCGCGTTCCACTTCGGGCCGGCCGTCGAGGTCGTGCTCACCGGGTCGACGGCGAAGCTGTCCTGGACGGTCGACGGCCGGGTGCGCGGCGCGTCGATGGAGCTTCCGGCACGGCTCAGATGGTCCGCGCACCGCGGTGAGACCACCCCGCCGCTCGGCTGGTACTCGGCGGGATTCGGCCGACGCGAGCCGGCGTGGACGCTGATCGGCACCGGAACCGCCTCGACCGGGATGACCACACTGCTCACCTTCGAGCCCGAGGGACCTCCGTTGTGACGGTTCGACCGCACCGCTTCCGCCGCGTCGTGCTGCCAGCCTTGCTGGCCGCGGCGGCGCTGGCCTCCTGCACCGCCGAACCCGCCGACGAGGCGGGGAAACCGCCGGACCCGGCGCGGGCGCCGTCCGGCGGGGTGGCGCAGGTCTGCGGCAAGCTGCCGCAGGGGCCGCCGGCGGCGCCGCCGGGAGCGGTGACGGTCGATCCGGCGATCCCCGGCGATCTCGCGGCGAAGACCAGGGCGAGTGGCCCGGGGACGACGTTCTGGCTGGCGCCGGGAACACACCGGCTCGGTGACGACCGGTTCGACCAGGTGCAGCCGAAGGCCGGGAACGTCTACGTCGGCGCGCCGAAGGCGATCCTCGACGGTCGCAAGATCAACCAGTACGCCTTCTCCGGCAGCGCCGCCGACGTCAAGATCCAGTACCTCACCGTGCGCGGTTTCCTCGCCCCGCGCGACGAGGGCGTGGTCAACCACGATTCCGCCCCCGGCTGGATCATCGAGCACAACACGGTGGAGGACAACGACGGCGCGGGCCTGATGGCCGGCGCGCGGCAGCAGGTGCGGGGCAACTGCCTGCGGAACAACGGGCAGTACGGGATGAACGCCTACGAGGGGCAGAACCGGATCACCGGGTTGCTCGTCGAAGGCAACGAGATCACCGGCAACAACACCGGCGACTGGGAGAAGAAGGTCGAAAGCTGCGGCTGCACCGGCGGCGTGAAGTTCTGGGCCGTCGACGGCGCCGACGTCCGCGGCAACTGGGTGCACGGCAACCGCGGGGTCGGGCTGTGGGCGGACACCAACAACAACGACTTCCTGATCGAGGGCAATCTCGTCGAGGGCAACGACAGCACCGGGATCATGTACGAGACCGGCTACAACGCCGTCATCCGCGGCAACACCGTCCGCCGCAACAACGCGGTGGACGGCAAGTCCTACATCGACCGCGGCGACAGCTTCCCGGTGGCGGCGGTGTACATCTCCGAATCCGGCGGCGAGCCGAGGGTGAAGGCGCGGACCGACAAGATCGAAATCGCCGGGAACGTCCTCGAGAACAACTGGAACGGCATCACGCTGTGGGAGAACTCGGACCGGTTCTGCAACAGCCCCGCCAACACCTCGTCCGGGGCCTGCACGCGGCTGGTGCCGGACCACGCGACGTGCGCCCGGCCCGCGATCGCGTCGGGCGCGCTGTTCGGCGACTGCCGATGGAAGACCCAGCGCGTCGAGATCCATCACAACCGGTTCGTCCTCGACCCGGCCGTGACCGGCTGTGAGAACACCTGTGCGCGGATGGCCGTGCTGGCGAACTTCGGCACGTACCCGGACTGGTCGCCGTACCAGGGTGAGGTCGTGCAGCAGGCGATCACCTTCGACCAGGGCAACAAATGGCACGACAACACCTACGTCGGCCCGTGGAACTTCATCGCCTTCGAACCGAGCCGGAACCTGAGCATCGGCGAATGGCAGGGCGGCCCGTACCACCAGGACGCCGGATCGACCTACACCCGGCAAGGGGGTGGCTGACTTGCGGCCGAGGACCCGTTTCCCGCATCTGCCCCGGGGCGAACGTCCCTCGCAGTCGCCGGACATGCCGAAGGCGGTCGCCTTCGTCTGGGCACTGCTGATCCTGAACACCCTCGGCTCCACCGGCGCGACGACGGTCATCCCGATCCCGCGTTCGGTGATCCAGCTGGTCACCATGGGTTCGCTCGTCCTGGCGTTCTGTATCGCGCTGGCGCTGAACCTCCGGCTCCGGATCCGGCCGAGCGCGTACCTGCTGCTGCTCAGCATCCTCGTGGTGCTGAGCCTTCTGGCGAGCCTGAACCTCGAAGTCGGCCTCGGCGCGCTGTTCCGCTGCTTCCGGTTCGGCCTGTTCGTCAGCACGCTGTGGCTGCTGACGCGGTGGTGGGACGGCGGGATCCGGCTCGTCCGCCAGCACATCCGGACCTATTCGGTGGTGCTGGTGACGGTCGTCGCCGGGCTGGCGGCGTCACCGGGGATCGCGCTGGCGGAGGAGTACGGCGGTCGGCTGACCGGCACGATCTGGCCGCTGACCCCGCCGCAGGTCGGGCAGTACTCGGCGGTGGTCATCGGGCTCACGCTGCTGCTGTGGCTCGGCGGCGAACTCGACCGCCTGAACGCGTTGATCGTCATCGTCCCGTCGATCGGCATCCTGCTGCTGACCCACACCCGCACCGCCACGCTCGGGCTGATCGCCGGGGTCCTGATCGCGTTGCTGTCGCTCTGGATGTCCAGCGCGCGGGCCAGGAAGGTGTTCGCCGGGGCCGCGCTGATCGGCGCCGTCTCCACCGTCGTCCTCGGTTCCCTGCTGCAGGCGTGGTTCCTGCGCGGCCAGAGTTCGGAGAACTTCTCCAGCCTCACCGGCCGGGCGAAGGTGTGGGACGCGCTGCTGTCCGACCCGCGCACGATCGGCGAGTACATCTTCGGTGTCGGGCTGACGAACAAGTCCTACATCGGCCTGCCCATCGACAACAGCTGGCTCGCGGTCTACCACGAACAGGGCTACGTCGGGATCGCGATCGTCGCGGCCTTCATGCTCGTGCTGATCGTGGTCGCCGCGCTGCGGCCGCCTTCGCTGGCCAGGGCGTGCGCGATCTTCCTGATCACCTACTGCGTTTCGGCGTCCTACACCGAGGCGGGACTCGGTGACGCGTCGCCGTACCTGCTGCATCTGGCGCTGGCGGCGTCGCTGCTGGTGCGGGTGCCGTCCGAACCCGTCGTCGAGAAGAAGTTCATCCCGGCCAAGGAGCCTGCGTGAAGGTCCTCGTCGTCCACAACCGCTACCGGTCCGAACAGCCGAGCGGGGAGAACAACGTCGTCGACCAGGAGGTCGCGCTGCTCGCGGCCGCCGGGCACGACGTCGGCCTCTTCGAACGGCGCAGTGACGACATCTCCGCGATGTCGTTGCCGCGCAAGGCCGTCGTCCCGCTCCAGGTGCCGTGGAACCGGGCGGTGCGCACCGACCTCGTCCGGCGGCTGACCGAAGACCGGCCGGACGTCGTCCACGTCCACAACACCTTCCCGCTGCTGTCGCCGTCGGTGCTGGCGGCGTGCGCGGACGTCGGCGTGCCCGTCGTCGCGACGGTGCACAACTACACGCTGATCTGCCCGCCCGGCACGCTGTACCGCGACGGGCGGGTGTGCACGGACTGCGTCGGCCGGACACCGGCGCCCGCGGTCCGGCACGGCTGCTACCGCGGTTCGGCGCTCGCGACCGTGCCGATGGCGGCGAGTCTGCTGCTCAACCGGCGTCGCTGGTGGTCCGGCGTCTCCCGGTTCTTCTGCATCTCACGGGCGCAGCGCGAAACCCTGATCGCCGCGGGCATGCCCGCCGGACGGCTGGCGGTGAAGTACAACTTCGTCACCGATCCCGGGATCAGGCGCACGGGCACCGGCGAACATGTCCTGTTCCTCGGCCGGATCACCGCGGAGAAGGGCATCGGCCTGCTCATGGCGGCCTGGGACCGGCTCGCGGCGACGGGCGGGCTCGGTATGCCGCTGGTGATCGCGGGCACCGGGCCGATGCAGGACGAGGTCGCCCGCTGGGCCGAGGGCCGTGAAGACGTCCGCTACGAAGGACTGCGCACCAAGGCGGAATGCGCCGAACTCCTCACCCGGGCCGCGGTCGCGGTCGCGCCGTCGGAATGGCTGGAGACGTTCGGGCTGGTGGTCGTCGAGGCGATGGCCGCCGGTGTCCCGACCCTCGCCGCCGCGCACGGCGCGTTCCGCGAACTCGTCGAGGACGGCGTGACCGGGGCGCTGCACGAGCCCGGCGACGAAGAATCGCTGGCGCGGCGGCTGCGGGAGATCGTCGGAGACGTCGAACGGAACCGCGAACTCGGCAAGGCCGCGAGGCTGGTCTACGAACAGGAATTCACCCCCGAGGTGGGGCTGGAGCGGCTGATCGGCGGCTACGAGGACGCGATCGAGGCGGCCGAGCGGGTGGTCGCGGAGTGAAGGAGGGCGTACTGGCGGCACCACGGGCCCTGCCGCCGGTGCTCCGCCCGGCCGCGTTCGTCCTCGCCGTCATCGGCGTGCTCACCGCGCTGGTACTGGGACTCGGTTACGCGGGCACCTCGACACCGACCGGGCCGGACGCGACACTCGTGGACGCGCTCGCCTGGTCCGGCGATCCCTGGTGGACCATCGCGACCGTGATCGATTTCGTCGGCGAGCCCGTCGGCGCGGCCGTCACGCTGATCCTGTTCTCCGGGCTGTGCCTGTATTCGCGGCGGCCGCGTACCGCCGTCACCGGTGTGGTGGCGGTCCTGGTCACCGTGGGTCTGACGAGCGGGCTGAAACCGCTCACCGGCCGGTACATCCACGGCGAATTCCTGTCGTATCCGAGCGGGCACACCGGGTTCGTCGCCGCGCTGGCCTTCGCCGCCGCGCTCGGTGCCTTCGGCGGTCTTCGGCGCGGCCCGGCCACGGCGCTGCTGGTCGTCGTGGTCTTCGCCGCCGGAACGGCGATGGGCTGGGCCCAGGTAACGATGGGCGCGCACTACCCGACTGACACGCTGGGCGGCCTCGGTGTGGCACTCGCGGTGGTCCCGGCGGTCGCGTCGCTCACGGACAGGGTGTCGGCCCGGCGAACGCCGTGAACGCTATTTCCCCGAAAACCGCGCAGCGAAAGGAAGGCCATCCCATGTCTCTCCTCGATACCGCCAAGCGGGTCGCCGCACGGGCGGAGGATCTCGGCCAGCGCGCGCTGGCCACGGTCGGTGCCAAACAATCGGAATCCGCCATCTCGGCCGACGCGCAGGGATATTGGAACGCGCCGGACGGGAAAAGATGGAAGGACAATTCCCATTGGCGTGATTCCGGCACGTTCGACGGCAACGACCTCTGGTCGGAAATCGGCGCACGGCATCTGGAGATGTTCGAAGGCGGTGCCCGGCTGGCGGGGTTCGACCGGCCGTGGAACCGGGTCATCGAATGGGGCTGCGGCGGTGGTGCGAACGCCGTCCACTTCGCCCCGCGCGCCCAGGAATTCATCGGCGTCGACATCTCCGCCGAGACACTGGCCGAATGCGGGAAACAGGTCGCGAACGTCTGCGACACCCCCTTCCAGGCCGTCGACATCGACGTCGCGAATCCCGAAGCCGCGCTCTCGGTGGTGAAGGAACCGTGCGACGTGTACGTGAGCTTCTACGTTTTCGAGCTCATCCCGACGCCGGAGTACGGCGAGCGCCTGCTCCGCATCGCGCGGGAACTGCTCGTCCCCGGCGGGCTCGCGCTGATTCAGATCAAGTACGACCCCGGCACCTGGCGGACACGGTCGCGCCGTCGTTCGTACCGTTCGGGGCTGGCGGCGATGACGACCTACCGCGTCGACGCCTTCTGGCAGCTGGCGGAGCGGTGCGGGTTCACGCCCAAGGCGATCCAGCTGGTGCCGAAGAACGAGCTGGACGAACGGTACGCGTACTTCTTCCTGCAGAAGGACTGACCGCCGCCGGAAAGACGTGACTCGCGTGATCGGTCTCCGATCACGCGAGTCACGTGAAGCGTCAGCAGCCGCCGGCGCCGTCGAAGGTGCTGCAAGGGTCCTGCCGATACGGAGCCGCCTGCCAAGCCGGCACATCGAGGGACCGTGACGCGTCATGCGCCACGAACGACCAATGCCCGAGGTAGGTGTTCGAGAACCACTCGTTGTCCTGCCCGAAGGTCACCGCGTCGGACACGACGTTGCCGCGGTACGGCGACCAGGACGGATAGGTGCCGTAATTCGCGAGCACCGCCATCCGGCCGCATAGCCCGGTGCAGTCGGGAGCACTGCGGAAAACGTTGTCGTGCACGTTGACCCGCTGCGTCTTCCAGCGGCAATCGTCGTACGCCGGTGGCTGCGCGATCGATTCGGGCGCGCATTCCGACGGCGAGGAGACGACCCGGGTGCAGGTTCCGGTCGAAGTGTTCGAAGGGCTGTTGCAGAACCGGTCCGCGTTCTCCCACAGGGTCAGCCCGCCCCAGTTGTCCTCGAACTCGTTCTCCGCGATCTCGATCATGTCGGTCCGCGCCGGGAGCCGCGGCTCGCCGCCGGATTCGCTCAGATACACCGCGGCGACCGGGAAGTTGTTGCCCCGCGCGGCGAAATCGCGGCCCATCACCAGGGTGTTACGACGGAAGGTGTTGCTGCGGATGATCAGGTTGTAGCTGATCTCGTAGAACAGCGCCTCGGCTTCGTTGTCCTCGATCACGTTGTCTTCGATGACGAAATCGTTGTTGTTCGTGTCCGCCCAGAGCCCGGCGCCGTGGTTGTGGTGCACCCAGTTCCCCCGGATGTCCGCGCCGTCGACCGCCCAGAACTTCGCCCCGCCACTGCAACCGCAGCCGGGCACCTTCTTCTCCCAGTTCTCGGTGTTGTTCCCGGCGATCTCGTTGCCCTCGATGACGAGCCCGCTGATGCCGTTGCCCGCGCGGTAGGCGTTGATGCCGTACTGCCCGTTGTTCCGCAGGCAGTTCCCGAGCACCTGCTGCCGGGGCCCGGCCATCATCGCCGCGCCGCGGTTGTCCTCGATGACGTTGCCCTCGATCACCCAGTGCTCGCCGGAATCGTGGTTCACCACGCCCTGGTCCTGCGGGGCGGCGAAGCCGCGGATGGTCAGCCCGCGGATCACGACGTCCTTCGCCTGCTGGGTGAACGCCGCCCGGTTGACGCCGCGGCCGTCCAGCACCGCGCCGGGTGCGCCGAGGTAGACGTTGCCGTCCTTCGGGATCACCTGGCTGTACGGGTCGTCGGCGAGGATGTGCGTGCCGGCGGCGAGCCAGAACGTCGTCCCCGGCGGATGCGCCGCGGTCTCGATCGAAAGATGTTCGCCAGGTTCGACGATGACGGCGTCCTCCGGTTTGGGGAAACTCGCCGGTCCGGACGCGCAGACGGCCGGCGCCTCGGCCGCCGCTGCCACGGCGGTGAAGGAGCCGGCCGTCAAGACCACCGACAGCGCGAACGCCGTCGTTCTTGCCCAAGTCATACGAATCAAGGTAAATCACCACGCAGCGCAGAGGAGGGACACGAACGAGTGGTCCTCAGGAGTACTTGCGGAACACCGGTTTCACCGGCCTGCCGCCCGTCCATTGCGCCGGGTCACCGAGTTCCAGCGCCTTCCGGTAGGTGGTGCAGGCCCGCGCGACGACGTCGATCGTCTTGTCGATGTCGTCCTCGGTCAGCCCGGCACTGACCACGAAGGACGGTCCGAGCACACCGCCGCTGATCAGCTCCCGCATAAACAGCGTCCGATACGCCTGTGACGGCTCACGCGCTTCGTCGAGCGTCGCGAACACCAGGTTGCTCGCCCTGCCGCGCACGAGCACGTGCTCGCCGACTTCGGCGCTCGCGGCGACTTCGCGGACTCCGGCGGCGAGCCGGTCGCCCAGTTCGTGCAGGCGCGCGGTGATGCCTTCTTCGGCGTAGGTGTCGAAGACGGCGATCGAAGCAGCCAGGCAGTGCGTTTCGGCGCCGTGCGTGGTCGAAAGCAGGAAGACACGCTCGCGGTGGTCGCGCGTACCGCCCAGCTCCATGTACTCCCGTTTGCCCGCCAGCGCCGAGACACCGAAACCGTTGCCCAGCGCCTTGCCGAACGTCGAAAGATCCGGCGTGACTCCGTACAGACCTTGGGCGCCGGACGCCGACCAGCGGAACCCGGTGATCATCTCGTCGAAGACCAGCAGGGTGCCGTACCGGTCGCACAGCTCGCGCAGCCCGGCGAGATACCCGTCCGGCGGTTCCTGCTGCGTCGCGGCTTCCAAGACGAGACAGGCGACCTCCTCGGTCCGCAACACCTCTTCGGTGGCCGCGAGATCGCCGTAGGGGAAGGAAACCGTCAGCGCGGTGGTCTCGTCCGGGATACCGGCGGGCATCGGCGTCGTGCCGATGAACCAGTCGTCGGTGGAGAAGAACGCGTGATCGCGGCAGATCGCCACGAGCCGCCGTCCGGTCGCTGCCCGCGCCAGCCGGACGGCGGCGGTGGTGGCGTCGGAGCCGTTCTTCGCGAACTTGACCATTTCGGCGGTCGGCACGGCGGCGAGGAACCGTTCCGCGGCTTCGGCTTCGATGATCGACGGCCGGACGAAGTTGGCGCCTTTCGCGATCTCCGTCCGGACGGCCTCGAGGACCCGCGGGTGCGCGTGGCCGAGACTGACCGCGCGAAGTCCCGAGCCGTATTCGATGTATTCGTTCCCGTCGACGTCCCACACATGGCCGGCGAGGCCACGCGCGATGACCGGTGAGAGGTCGTCGGGGTACTGGTCGGTGCCCTTGGCGTAGGTGTGCGCGCCACCGGGGATCGCCCGGTGCAGTCGTTCGTTCGCCTGGTCGGAGCGCGGCAAGGGGCGGTTCACGTGATCACCTCGTGGTCGTCAGTGCGGCGGCTAGAGGAGGAGCGTGTGCGTCACGTTCGGACACCGCGCTGATCGGGAGCGGCCACGGGATGGCCAGTTCGGGATCGGCGTACGAGATCGCGATGTCCTCGGCCGGATCGTGCGGCCGGTCGATGCGGTAGGAGATGTCCGCCGGGTCGGTGAGCGCCTGGAAACCGTGCGCGCAACCCGCCGGGATGTACAGGGAGACCTGGGTCTCCCCGGAGAGTTCGAACCCTTTCACGGCCCGGAAGGTGGGGGAGTCCGGCCGCAGGTCCACGATGACGTCGAAGATCGCGCCGGAGGAGCACCGGACCAGTTTGGCCTCGCCGCGTCCGCCGCGCAGGTGCATCCCCCGGACGACACCCTTGCGTGAACGCGAAATGCTGTCCTGGGCGAAGCCGCCCGGGTCGATGCCCACCGACGCGACGACCTCGCTGTCGAAGGTGCGGCTGAAGAATCCGCGCTCGTCGGCGAACGGGGTCGGCGTGAAGAGGTAGGCGCCTTCGATTTCGGGGACCGGCTCGGCCTTCATCGGACCTCCTTGGCCGTGCGGAACAGGATCTCGTCGAGGACGTCGTACTGCTTTTCCAGCAGTTTCCGCTTGGCGGCGCTGCGATCGCGCAGACGCTGCCAGAACTCTTCGGGTTCGGCCTCGAGTTCGGCGAGTTGCCGGACGAGCAGGTCGACGTCGACGGCGCGGGCGGACTGGCAGTACTCCGCCAGTCCCATGTTCGCCATGATGCTGTCCATCTTCTGCGAATAACTGATCGAGATCGTCGGTTTCGCGAGTTTCAGCGAACACAGGACGTTGTGGTAGCGGGTCCCGACGACGGCGCCGAGCGAGGCGATCTCGGTGAGGAGGTCGCCCAGCGTGGGCAGTTTCGCCGCGGTCACCCGGTTCGGGTCGAGGCCGGGCCGGTGTTCGCGCAGGTCGGCGAAGATCCGCTCGACCACCGGATCGTCGATCTCGTCCCCGGTGAGCAGCCGGACCTCGCGCCCGTCGTCGACCAGCCTGCGCACGAACCGTTTCATCGCGTCCACATAGGACGAATGGATCTCGTCGCCGTGGCGCCGGTCGTCGTTGCCGCCGTGGAACTCCATGACACCGACGCCGACGACGTCCGACGGCCGTCCGGCGGGGATCGGCAGGGCGAAGGCCAGGTCCGGATAGACGTCGTCCTTCGCGGTGTCGAGCCCCATCTCGGCCCAGGCGTCGCGGGACAGTTCGTCGCGGAAGGAGCGGTAATGCGCGGAGCGGGCGGCGATCCGGTACAGCCGCCGCGTGGTCCGCTGCCGGATGACGTTCGACCCGACGTTCAGCAGCGCGACCCTGGTGCCCCACAGCCTGCCCGACACCCCCAGCAACGCCATCGCGTACGGGAAACCCCAAGGGCGCAAGGGAAGCGTGGTTTCGAGGACGCCGGCGCCGGGGACGATCACGACGTCGCAGCGCCGGGTCCAGAAGAGGATCTTGAGTGTGTCGGCGACCTTGCCGACGGCCTTCAGCAGCGCCGCGCGGAGCCCTCCCGCGTCGCGGTTGCGCGAGTAGTACCAGAGCAGGGATTCCGCTTTGACGCCGTAGCGTGTCTCCACCTGCTCCGGCCCGGAGCAGAGGCAGCTGAGCTCCGCGTCCGGATGTCGTTCCCGCACGTACGCGAGCACGACTTCGAGTGATCCGTCGTTGCCGATGTTCCCTGCCCCCAGAAGGCCGAAGAAGCCGACTCTGGGGTGTCTTCGCGTTCTCGCTCCGGGGCGAGAGCTCACGACGTCCTCCTCTGCCGCCCAGGGACGACGGCGTCGATGTTCATCCGGTCGATTTCGAGTTCGGGGACGCCGTCCTCGGCCCGGTCCTCGTTGCGGCCGCGGGAGCGGTCGGCGAGCCAGGAGGCGAGGTGCCGGTAACACTCGCGCCGGTCCGCGGAGGAGAGCGGCGCCCGGCGGATGCCGCCGACGAAGCCGCCGACGTACTCGCCGATGAGCCGCGGCATCGGATTCCGCACCGGGTCGGCGCGCCGCGGATCGAGGTTCGAACAGCGTTTGCGGATGCTGGGGTTCGCCCGTTCCGCGCGGCCGGGGTGGTCGCGGCGGAAGTACTGGACCTCGGGGACCTGGTGGAACGGGCCGTGAAGGCTCAGTTCGGCCACGTAGGTGCGGTCCGCGTGGTGATAGCTGTCGAGCGGCTTCACCCGGCGAAGCACGTTCGTGCGCATCACACCGTAGAAGTCGTCGCCGCCCGTTTCGAACAGCAGGCTGCGGAACCGTGTCGGCGCGTGCGGGGAGTCCGTGGCCAGCGGGTAGTCGAGTTTGTGGGTCACCGAGCCGTGGTCGTCGATGATGGCCTGCCAGCTGTGGGCGACGATCACCTCCGGCCGCTCGTCGAGCGCCTCGATACACAGTTTCAGCAGGTCGCGGCCGTAGAGGTCGTCATGGGAAGCCCATTTGAACAGCTCGCCGCGCGCCTCGTCGAGGACACGGTTGTGGTTCGGGGAGGCGCCGACGTTCTTCGGCAGCCGCAGGTACCGGATCCGGGTGTCCCGGCTCGCGTAGTCGCGGCAGATCTCTTCGGTGCCGTCGGTCGAAGCGTTGTCCGAGATGATCAGCTCGAAGTCCTCGTGGCTCTGGCCGAGCAGGGCGTCGAGTGATTCGGACAGGAACTCCTCGCCGTTGTAGACGGGCAAACCGATGCTGAGCCGTGGAACCTGGGTCATACCGTTCCCACCTCTTCGTCGTTCGTGCGCAGCGCGGCCGGTTCCGGCGCGGGCGGCCGGTACTCGCGATACGCGACACGGAGCTGGTACCACCACAGCGCGGCGCCCAGCCAGACCGAGAGCATCGAGCCCCAGGCGGCACCTTCGGCGCCGTCGAGGTAGGCGCCGAAGATCCCGAAGACCACATAGCCCGCCGACGCGACCAGCTGGGCACGGAGACTGCGTTTGGCGGCGCCGAGGGCCCGCAGCCCGGCGGCGGCGCCCGCGGTGAAGCCCGCGGCGGTGACGGACAGGGTCACCGGGAGGATCAGCGGTTCCGCCGCGTCCCAGACCGAGCCCATGATCCAGCGGCCGACGTCGTGGGGGACCAGGAGCAACAGGCCGAGCCCCCACAGCAGGGCCGCCCCGGCCTGGCCGCCGCCGAGGACCACGCAGAAATGCTTCAGCCGGTGCGGAGCGTGCCGCAGGACACGGGCGCCCTCCGCCACCGTCGTGAGCGAAAGCCCCATCAGGAGGGCGAGGAACGGCCCGAGCAGCTGTTCGGCGCCGCGGACCGCACCGACCGCGGTGATCCCCGCGATCGCGCCGAGCCCGTAGGCCCGCAGCTGGGACGAGCCGGCGTTGCTGACGTTCTCGATCAGGTAGCGCACGCTCAGATCGCGCTGGTCCTTGAGCCAGCCCTTCATCTCCGAGAGCCGCGGCACGATGCCGGTCTGGAACAGCCCGTAGACCGCCGCCACCGCGCCCGCCAGCCCCCAGGCGAGCACGAAGGCGACCACGGTGCCGAAATGCGAGGCGATCGCCAGCGCCGGGATCAGGGCCACGCCCCAGACCGTGTCGTTGACGAACGCCTTCTTCCCGTCGCCCTTCGCGAACAGCGCGAACCGCCAGGCGTCCTGCAGCATCAGGCCGGGGAGCACGGCGCCGAGCGCGATGAACACCCCGCCCAGCGGCTGTACCGCGAGGGAGCCGGCGAGCACGCTGATCAGCCCGGTCACCAGGCCGACCCCGATGGCCGTCCCCGCCGCGCTCGACACCGCGCGGCGCCAGGACTCCTCCGGCACCGCGGAGAAACGCACCATCATCGGGTCGGTGGCCATGCCGCGCGAGATGTTGAGCACCACGCCGTAGGTCACCCACGCCAGGCTGAACATGCCGAAGGCGAAGGTGCCGAGGGAACGCGCGACGAACAGCCCGACCGCGAAATTGGTCAGACTCGAAACCGCCTGGTCGCCGAGGCCCCAGCTGAGCCTGCCCGCCATGGCCCGCACGGCCCCGGAGGCCAGTGTCGCCCGATGTTTCCCGCTCGTCACCCGCGTCACTCCTTCAGCAATCCGGCGCCCTGCAGCGCGTGAGCGGCGGCGACGACGGAATCGAAGGGGAGACCGGATCGCTGTGCGACGTCGAGCAGGCTGTGCTCGCCGTCCGAGAGGTTGAGCACCCAGAGCATCGCCATCTGGGCCGCCTTGGCGTCACTGCGGCCGCCGAGGGAGTCGTAGAGCCCGCGCTTGCCGAGCTGCGGCTCGCCGTAGGGGCTCAGGTTGACGTAGCGGCGGTTCCGGTCCAGCACGGAGAACGCCTCGCGCAAGGTCGCGAGAGTGTCCTCCATCGCCTCGGTGGACACGAAATCCAGGTTGTCCGCCGACGTGTGGTACTCGGGATAGCCGGCGTACGGGGTCCTGGTCAGCGAGCCGACGCCGAGGTTGAACCCCGGCGAGCAGAACTGCCGCTCGTCGTAACCGTACGGGGAGAAGTCGAGGATCTCGTGCGGCTTCCCGGCGAGGACGTGTTCGAGCACCTTGTCGATCTCGGCGTCCCCGCGGCGGCTTCGCTTGTAGTGCAACGATCCCGGGTCGCCCGCGCAGGCGAGCACGATCCCGGCCTTGACCTTGCCGAGCCGTTCGGTGTTGCGCGCGAGCCAGGTGATCGCGCCGATCGTGCCCGGCATGAACAGGAACCGGTACGTGTGGTGCGGTTTCCCCTCGGCCAGCCGTTGGGCGAGAGCGGCGGCGACCGCGATACCGGCGACGTTGTCGTTCGCCAGCGACGGATGGCAGGTGTGGCAGGACACCAGCACCTCGTCGGTGACCTCGCCGGGTACCACGTGCTCGGCGTAGGTCAGGTGCCCGTCGTCCAAAGTGGACTCGATCCGGACCTCGTACTCGCCGTCCGGCAACGCGTCGAGCGTGTCCTGCGCCAGGCAGAAACCCCACGTCGGCGAGTAGTAGCTCGTCCGGTACGGCACCCACGAAGGCCGGTCCGGCAGGGTGTGGAGGTGCTCGCGCAGCTCCGCCAGCGGCATCTTCTCGTCGACGGGCACGCTGTAGCCGACGACGTGCAGGTTCGACGCCTGGAAGTCGACGACCTTCCGGCCGGACGGATCCTTCACGTAGGCGTCGCGGATGTTCCATTCCCGCGGAACGGTCCAGTCGAGCACCTGGGTCCCGGTCGGCACCTCGTGGACGTCGAGCGGGATGTACTCGCCGAGGATCTCCAGCGTGGCGCGCACGCCGTCGCCGGTGATGCTGCGGCAGAGCGGATACAGGCGCTCGACCAGCTTTCGCAGGTCGGCGCCCGTGTCCAGGGGCTTGTCCGTCATCACCGTCGCCGCAAGGTCTCGTCGATCTCGCCCGCGGCGGTCCGCGAGTTGAGCGTGGCCAGCCGGGTGAAGCGGTTCTTGAAGTCGTACGCGGTCAGACCGTGCGTGCGGTAGGCGTAGATCAGCTCCAGCGCGCCGTCCTTGACCGACCAGTCGCATTCGAAACCGGGGATGGCCTCGCGGAACCGGGAGAAGTCGACGCGGTACGAGCGCGGGTCGCCCGCGGACTCGCCGGTGATCCGCAGCGTCGCGCTGGGCGCGGCCTCGACGACCTGCTGCGCGATCTCGGCCACGGTCACGTTGTTGCGTTCGGTGCCGATGTTGAACGCCTTGCCGTGCACGGCGGCCCTGGGCGCTGCCAACACTTCGGAAAAGGCCCGCGCGATGTCCTTCGCGTGCACCAGCGGACGCCACGGCGTCCCGTCCGACATCACCAGGATCTCGCCAGAGACGTGGGCGTGCGCGGTGAGGTTGTTGAGCACGATGTCCGACCGCAGCCGCGGCGAGAAGCCGAACGCGGTCGCGTTGCGCATGTACACCGGGGTGAAATCGTCGTCGGCGAGTTCGTTCAGGTCGTCCTCCACCCGCACCTTCGACTCGGCGTACGGCGTCACCGGGCGCAGCGGCGCGTCCTCGTCGACCAGGTCGTCGCCGCCCGAAGCGCCGTACACCGAGCACGTCGACGCGTAGAGGAACCGCTTCACTCCGGCGTCCTTCGCCAGCTTCGCGAGCTTCACCGAAGCGTGGTGATTGATGTCGTAGGTCAGCTCCGGCGCCAGCGAACCGAGGGGGTCGTTGGACAGCGCCGCGAGGTGGATCACCGCGTCCACGCCGGTCACGTGCTCGGCGGTGACGTCGCGAAGGTCGACTTCGTGGCCCTTGGGGTCTTCGGGTTGCGGGCCCAGCACACAGGCCTCGAAGAGACCGGAGTCGAGGCCGACGACCTCGTGACCGGCGGCGGCCAGCACCGGGGCCATCACCGTGCCCAGGTAACCCTTGTGCCCGGTCAGCAGCACACGCATGGCTTTCAGCCTTTCGGAGTGAGGTCGAGCGTCAGTTTCTTGAGGTCGAAGGCCTCGGCATAGCGCTGCCCGCATTCGATGCCGCGAATGCGGGCGAGGCCGAGGAAGGCTTCCCGGTCGTACCAGGGCCGGTGCCGCTGGGAGGCGTAATGCTCCTGCAGCAGCCGGACCTTTTCTTCGGCGAGCTCGGGGGAAAGCGGCACGTACGCGGTGGGTTTCCCGAGGTCGCCGTCCCATTTCACGATCTCGTACTCCAGCTGGAGATGGGTGCGGAACACCGTCGGCACCAGCTTCGCCAGGCCGCGGTGGTCCTGGTGCGCGTCCGCCGTGCGCGGGGAAAGGACGAGGTCCGGATCGGTGCGGCGGCGCAGCTCTTCCAGCCCGTTCTTGGCCTCTTCCCAATGCGCGGGAAGCCGGCCGTCGGGCAGTTTGAGCACGGTGACCTCGACGTCGGCGCCCGGGCAGAAGGCCGCGAGCGCCGCGCGCTCCTCGGTCTCCCGCTCGGTGCCGCCACCGGAAAGGACGAGGGCATCCACCCGGATACCCGGGTTGACGGCGCAGATCGTCAGCAGCGTGCCGCCCGCCCCGATGGCGATGTCGTCACAATGCGCGCCGAGGGCGACGATCCGCCGGACGCCGCCGGTGCCGAGCTCGATCACGCCGTGCTCGCCGCTTCGCGTTCCCAGCGTGCCCACGGACGGTCTCCGTGCGCGTACGCTTCGTCCAGCTGGACGCGCTCCTTGACGGTGTCGGTCGGCTTCCAGAACCCGCGGTACGGGTACGCGAGCAGCTTGCCCTGTTTGGCGAGCTCGCCGCAGCCGTCGGCGACCAGGTCGCCGCCCTCGGGGATGTGGTCGAAGATCTCCTGGCGCAGCACGAAGTACCCGCCGTTCTCCCACAGCGGCATCTGGCTGACCGGGGTCAGCGCGCCGATGCGGCCGTCCTCGCCCATTTCGACGCAGTGGAACGACGACTGCGGCGGCACGACCATCATCGAGGCGCCGGCGTCGGATGCCGTGAACCGCTCGATCATCTCCGGCAACGGGGCGTCGGTGAGGACGTCGGCGTAGTTGGCGAGGAACATCTCGTCGCCCTCGAGATATGGGCGCACCCGGCGCAGCCGTTCGCCGATGGCCGATTCGAGACCGGTCTGCACGAAGGTGATCGACCAGTCCGCGATGTCGGTGGACAGCAGTTCGGCCTTGCCGCGGCGCAGGACGAAATCGTTGGAGGTGGTCTCCTGGTAATTGAGGAAGAACTCCTTGATGTGGTGCGCGCCGTAGCCGAGACAGAGGATGAACTCGGTGTGGCCGAAATGCGCGTAGTACCGCATCACGTGCCAGATCAGGGGTCTGGGGCCGACCATGGCCATCGGCTTGGGCACGTCGGACGCGTCACCGTTGCGCATCCGCATGCCGTAGCCGCCGCAGAAGAGGACTACCTTCACGACTTCACCTCGACGATTTCCAGGTGCGGGATGGGGAAGACCAGTTTCCCGCCCCATTCGTCCACAAAGGACAATTGGGCGGTCAGCTCCTTCCGGAGGTTCCACGGAAGGACGAGCACGTAATCGGGCCGGTCCGCTTCGATGCGCTCCGGCGGCAGGATCGGGATCCGGGTGCCGGGGGTGAACCGGCCGTGCTTGTACGGGTTGCGGTCGACGGTGTACCGCAGCACGTCCGGGCGGATGCCGCAGTGGTTCAGCAGCGTGTTGCCCTTGCCCGGGGCGCCGTAACCGACGACGGTCTTGCCTTCGAGCGCGGCGTCGGTGAGGAACTTGTTCAGCTCGAGCCGGACCTTGGTGACCCGCTCGGAGAACTCGGTGTAGCCGGACATTTCGTGCAGCCCGGCCGCCTTTTCGGCGTCGAGGACCCGCATCATCCGCTCGCTCGGCTCACCGGCGACGGCGTCCGGTCGCGCCCACAGCCGGATCGAACCGCCGTGCGTGGGCAGGAGCTCGACGTCCACAACGGACAATCCGCCGCGCGCGAGGGCCCGGCGCGCGGATTCCACCGTGTAGTACTGGAAGTGCTCGTGATAGATCGTGTCGTACTGGTTCTCCTGGATCAGCGTCAGCAGGTGCTGGACCTCGATGCTGACCCAGCCGTCATCGGCGACCAGGGCGCGGAGCCCGTGCGTGAAACCGATGATGTCCGGGATGTGCGCGTAGACGTTGTTCGCCACGACGAGGTCGGCGGGACCGTGCTCCTCGCGGACGTCGCGTCCGGTTTCGGGACCGAGGAAGGCGGTCTTCGTCGGCACCCCGGCGTCACGCGCGGCTTGGCCCACGTTCACCGAAGGTTCCACGCCGAGGCAACGGATCTTCTGCGCCACAACGTGTTTGAGGAGATAACCGTCGTTGCTGGCGACCTCGACGACGAACGAGGACCCGTCGAGCCCCAGCCGCTCGACGGCGCCGTCGACGAACGTTTTGGCGTGGTCGACCCAAGAGGCGGAATACGACGAGAAGTACGCGTATTCGGTGAAAGTCTCTTCCGGGGTGATCAGCGGCGGGATCTGGGCCAGCCAGCATTCCGTGCAGACCCGCAGGTGCAGGGGGTAGGTCGGCTCCGGCTCCTGCAGCTGCTCCGCGGTCAGGAATCGTTCGCACGGCGGCGTCGCCCCGAGGTCGACGACACTGGCGAGATGGGCCGAGCCGCAGAGACGGCAGGTGGTCATCGAGAGGCTCCTTGGCTCGCGTCACGTATCCCAGACGTCGGCACCTCGGGTCGCCTCGTTACATGCCTTCCAGGGGTCTCACGCTTCCGTCTCACAACCGAAACCTGGCGTCTCGGCCATCGGCGCAGACGTCTCCGCCATCCGGGCGCGGGCAACCCGGCCCGATCGCGTTCCGCCGACTAAACGCGCCCCGCCCCAGTCTCCCGACCGCGATCGCGTTTAGCCGACTAAACGCGATCCGCCAGGCCCCCACGGACGTCGCGAAAGCCACTTTCGCGACGTCTGATGTCCCGAAAGTGGCTTTCGCGACATCCCTTCACCGCCCCCCGGCGCCCGGATCGCGTTCCGCCGGTTAAACGCGCCTACCAGGCCTCAGGCCCCGACGCGCGTGAAGGCCCCCTTCCCGCGGCTGAGCCGAGGGAAGGAGGCCTTCACGCGCAACACCGGCCACTTCGCGTTTAGCGGGCTAAACGCGATCCGGGCGGTCACACCGTCAAGAAACCACCAACGCGTAGTCCGCATCGGTCGCCGACGTCTCCGGGTGCCCGTCGGCGTTCACCTGGGTCGCCACGACCTCCACCGTCCACGTGCCGGCGGCCGGCTTCTCGAGGATGACGTTCTCCACCGTGTCGACGGTGTTCGGCGACCCGCCCGCGGTCGAGAAGTTGCCCGCCTTCAGCCCGTTGTTGCCGTAGTAGACGGTCCCGTTCGGCGCGGTGACCTTCAGCGTCAGGTCGTTGACCCTGGTGACCGACGCGCTCGGCGAGCCCGCCGGGTCGGTGTAGGCCAGCGTGGCCTTGAACTGCTTCGTCCCGTTCACCGCGACCGTGTACTTCTTCGACTGCCCGGTGCCCAGCAGGTCGGTCTCGTTCACCAGCACCGGCAGCTTCCACCCGTTCGCCTTGGCCTGTTCGTGCAGGTACCGCACGTTCGCGGTGCCCCAGCCCTGATGCGTCCGGGTCATGTCGTGCGAGGTGCCGCTGAACGCGAACTGGTCGGCCCCGTTGATCAGCAGCGCCTTCGCGGTCGCCGCATGCGGGCGGCTCGCGAAGACGTCGCGGCCCTTGCCGGGGCCGCCGTCGAACACGCCGTCGGCCCACATCTGGAACAGCAGCCCGGCGTTTCCGCAGGTGATCGGCGTCGCGCCGCTCGTGCCGCCGAACGACGTCGTGTACGAGGTGTCACTGCCGGACGACGTGGTGTCGATCCGGTCGTAGTAGTTCGACAGTTCCGGTTTGATCCGGCCGTCGGCGGCCGGGCCGATGCTCGCGCCGCCGTTCCACTTGTCGTCGGTGCGGCCCAGCGTGTTGTAGTGGTACTGCCCGCCGACCGAAAGCACGTTCTTCGACCAGGCCTGCGGCCGCGACTGCTGGGTGCCCGCGTTGCTCTGCGACTGGCAGATCAGCAGGTCGTGATCGAAGACGATCTTGTCGAGCTCGGCGGAGACCGAGTTGTAGGCCGTGGTCAGCCCGCCACCCCAGCTGTTGCTCTGGAACACGGCGTGGTACTTGCCCGCCGGGTCGACCAGTTCCTTGGTGTGGGCGTAGCGGTCCGGCTTGTCGTAGGTGGCGAAGATCCCTTGCGCCTCGGGCAGCAGCCCCCGCTGCGGCGCGCTCACCCCCGACGCGAAGATCTGGCCGTACGTGGACGTCCCGTGGCTGGTGCTGGTGGAGTTCGACCCGTGCAGCACCGTCGGCCGGGCCTTGAATTCCTGGTGCGTGACGCGCAGTCCGCCGTCCATCACCTCGCCGCGCACGCCCTGGCCGCGGTACCCGCCGACGCTCTCGATGTAGTTCGCGCCGCTGCTCTCCCTGGCGTTGGCCATGTCGGTCTCGGGCGCGGTGATCGCGCCGACCGCGAGCACCTCGGCCCCTTGCGCTACGGTGGCGGCTTGACCGGGGCCGAGCTTCGCCACGATGTGCTGCCCGCTCTGCGAGATCGCCTCGATGCTCGCGCCGAGCCGCAGGATCCGCTCGGCGACCACGCGCTGATCCCGCGCGTCCGATTCGACCAGCGTCACGAGGTAACCGCCCGTCGCGGCCAGCGAGATCTCCACCTTGTCGTCCGCCCGGTATTCGCCGAGCCAGCGGACGAAATTCAATTTCGCGACCGATTCGCGGTTCTCCGGCTTCAGCCGGACCACATAGGCGAAATCGGGAATGTAGGTCCCGATCCGCACGCCGAGTGAACGCAATCGCCCGCGCTGTTCGTCGGTCAGCGCGCTCCGGACCTGGAGCAGGTAGGCGCCCTTCCAGTCCTGGCTCGCGGCCGTGCGCTGGCTCAGCGGATCGAAGGTCCTGCTGGCCAGGCGGATGAACTGGGGGTCTTCGGCGGCCGGGGCGGCGACGGCCACCCCGCTCGTCAGTAGCATCGCGCCGACCAAGGGCGCGAGAAAGCGGACAGACTTCGACCGTGGCATGAAATACCTCCGGGGAGCTCTGCAGGGGAGAGGTCTTCCGAAGGTACCGGCCGAAAAGCGGGATGATCAGCCGCTGAACGGACCAGCCGTTTTCCGGTGTTGCGGGAAATGGAGCATAAACGGTTAAAAACCGATTCAGGAAAGCTCGTCGATCGCCCCGCTGAACCGCGTCAACCGCTCGCGTTCCTCGTCGCCGAGTCTTCGCGTGCTGCCTTCGGGCAGGACGCACGCGACCCAGATGGTGCGGCAGCGCGCGTAAACGGCCCGCTCGTCGCGCAGCCTGCTGTTCACCACGACGTCGCAGGTCCCGATCCGGCCGACCACGGTCTCCACCTCGACCGGGCTGTCGCGGAAGGTCAGCCTGCGCAGGTAGCTGACGTTGTGCTTCGCGATGAGATACGCCGGTCCCTTGGCCTGGAAGAGGTGCTCACGCCGCGGGTCGAGCATCGCGACCTGGGCTTCCTGGAAATAGTCGAGCAACCGCACATTCCCGACGTGGCCGAGATGGTCCAGGTCGGCGACACGCAGGCGATGGCGGTGGAGGTGGATCTCGGGAGCGGGACGCGCACTGGTCGTCCCCAGCGGATGTGCGTGCACGAAGTGGATCTTGAACGATCGCGTGGTGTTCCGGCCGCGCGGCGCAACGGACACCGGCGCGGTTCACTCCATCAGGGCTTCGGAGAGTTCGCGGATCGCGGCGGTCTCGGCGGTGTGGATGTCCCGGAGCCGGGTGCCCATCGCACTGAAGAGCTCACGGGCTTCGACGTCGGTGAACGGGGTTTCGTCGTTGTAGTGCGTGCGCAGTTTCCACATCTCCTCGGCCGCGGCCGAGGCGGCTTCCTGCCCCGCGTCGCCCTCGCGGACACCCGCGGAAACCGCGCTGACGAGCCCGCGCATCCAGGCGAATTCGGCGTTCGACGCCGGAACGGCCGTCTCGGCCAGTTCCGCCCAGCGCTCGGCGATCCCGCGCCAGGTCGACGCCTGTTCGGCCAGCGCGGGGAGTTCGAGCAGGGCGGCGGCCTCGGTGAGCGCGTCGGCGAACAGCCCACGCAGATGCCCGCCCTCCATCCCCGCCGGCGTGACGCTCTCCCACACGGTGAACAGCGCCCCGACGAGCCCGCGCCGCTCGCCGAACGCGCGCGGCCAGCCCTTGGGGTCGCGTTCGTCGGTCATCGCCTTCGCCCAGCGCTCCCAGGCGGGGAGCGAGAACGACTTCGACGGCTCCGAGAGGTTCCGCGCGCAGTCCGTCAGCCCGCCGCGCACGGCCGCCCGCCAGTCGGTGACCTCGCCGGGCTCGATCGTGGCGAGCAGGTTCTTGTACGAGCCGACCCGGCCCCGCGCGGCGTCGAACGTCTTCCGGTCGACCGTCAGCGGGGCGAGGTTCCGGTCGTCGACCAGCACCCGGCCGTCCTCTTCGCCGTACGCGACGACGAAGTGGCCGCCACCGCCGGACATCTCCGGCGGCAGCCGCCAGTAGCCGAGTGATTCGCGGTCGGGGAGGACGATCGACGGCCGTCCCGCTTCGAGATTCGCGGAAAGCCGTTTCGCGGCGGCACGTTTACTTCCGGTGGTGTGGATGTCGATGGCGAGCCCAAGACGGTCCACTGTGGACTTGAGCCATTCCCGCGGGTACTGCCAGCGCGCGCGGAAGCCGAACACGATCGTTGACGTCGTCTCGTGCACGAAGTCCCACAGGATGTAGCCGGCCCCGATCCCGCCGGAAGTGGCGAAGACCAGCGCCTCGCCGGGTGCCTGACCGTCCGGCCCTTCGACACCGTGATGGGTCAATACGGCGGTGACCGCCGAGACGTCGGGTTGCAGCCCGCCACGCAATGCGTACTCGCTCACCCCGCCATCATGCCCGTTCCGGCGTCAGAAGTCCCTGATGAGGGAAACCCTGCCGCGTAAGGGATCCGTCACGTACACGGTCCTGGTGCGCTGGTCGATCGCGACCGCGCCGGGGTTCACGCCGAGTGACAGGTCGCCGGTGAGCAGGCTCGTCCTGCCGTCGATCCTGGCGATGCCGTTGGGACCGCCGTTGGTGTAAACGGTGTTCGATCCTTCGTGGACCGCGAGCGCCGAAGACTCCGAACGCAGCAGCACGGTCGCCTTTTCCTTGCGGGTGCCCGTGTCCACGATGGACAGATGGTGGATAGCCGAATTCGCGACGAACACCGTGCCGGTGGCGCCGTGCACGGCCACACCGGTCGGCGCCTTGCCGACCGCGATCCCGCCGGTGAACTCGCCCGCGCCGATGTCGAAGACCTCCAGCGAGTCGGTGGCCGTGCTGGTGCAGTAGGCGAGCTTGCGCCCGCTGTCGACCGCTATGGAGGAAAGCCCTCGAGGCGGGCCGGGGACCAGGTTCAGCAGACGGCAGCTCACGCCGTCGATGACGGCGAGTGTCCCGGTGAGATCACTGACCGCGTAGATGCGGTTCGCCTGCTCGTCGACGTCGACACTGGACGCGCCGGGACCGGCGGGCACCACGCTCACGACGTCGTTGGTCCGCCCGTCCAAGACGAGGACCGTCCCGGCGGGCGGATTCGCCACGAAAACCCGGTTGGTCACCGCGTCCACGGCCAGCCCGGCGGGCTCGCCGCCGACCGGGATCACGTCACCGACTGTGCCGGACCGCGAGTCGAGGACGACGATCGTGCCGGTGGACGGGTCCGAAACGTACGCGAAGCCGGTGACGGAATTCACCGCGACCGCTTCCGGGGCGCCCCCGACCTCGACGAGGAGGACTTTCTCGGCTCT
Source organism: Amycolatopsis sp. MJM2582 (assembly GCF_000754115.1). Taxonomy (NCBI): domain Bacteria; kingdom Bacillati; phylum Actinomycetota; class Actinomycetes; order Pseudonocardiales; family Pseudonocardiaceae; genus Amycolatopsis; species Amycolatopsis sp. MJM2582. Next base: position 644,037 of record NZ_JPLW01000001.1, on the reverse strand, counting down.
GGCCGCCGGTGCGAAGGCGACCGCGGAGGCACCGGCCGCGGCCAGCGTGAGCAGGGCTCGGCGGCTCAGCTCGGGTCCTCGCACAGGCGCCTCCCGATGATCGTTCCGGGCTTCGACGATAACCCGCGATCCGAGCACGCGAAGGAACTTCGCGTCCCCCGATCGCGTTGTTTCCGATGAGTAACCCCCACCCTGAGAAAGAAAGGAGCAGGACGCCGTGCACAAGCACCAGAACGGACTGAAGACCGTCGTCCTGCTCGGCCTGCTGTCCGCGCTGATCGTCGGGATCAGCGGTTTCTTCGGGCGGGGCGCGCTGGTCATCGGCCTGGTGGTGGCGCTCGGCGTCAACGCGTACGCCTACTTCAACTCCGACAAGCTGGCGCTGCGGGCCATGCGCGCGCGGCCGGTGTCCGAGGCCGAGCAGCCGGCGATGTACCGGATCGTGCGGGAGCTGGCGACCACGGCGCGGCAACCGATGCCCCGGCTCTACATCAGCCCCACCGTCGCCCCGAACGCCTTCGCCACCGGCCGCAGCCCACGGCACGCGGCGGTGTGCTGCACCACCGGCATCCTCGGCCTGCTCGACGAACGCGAACTGCGGGCGGTACTCGGGCACGAACTGTCCCATGTCTACAACCGCGACATCCTGATCTCGTGCGTCGCGGGCGCGCTGGCGAGCGTGATCAGCGTGATCGCCAACATCGCGATGTTCACCAGCGTCTTCGGCGGCGGGGATCGGGAGGACGGCGACAGTCCGCTGGTCGGGCTGCTGCTGGTGCTGATCGGGCCGATCGCGGCCGCCGTCGTGAAACTCGGGGTGAGCCGCTCGCGGGAGTTCCAGGCCGACGCGTCGGGCGCGGAACTCACCGGTGACCCGCTCGGGCTGGCGTCCGCCCTGCGGAAACTCGATCAGGGAACACGCGCGGCGCCGCTCGTGCCGGAGCCGAAGCTGGTCTCGCAGTCGCACCTGATGATCGCGAACCCGTTCCGTCCGGGCGAAGGCCTCTCCAAGCTCTTCTCGACCCATCCGCCCATGGCCGAACGCATCCGGCGCCTGGAAGACATGGCCCGCCACCCCCACTGACCTCCCGGATCGCGTTTAGCCCGCGAAACGCAGGTGGGCCCCCGGATCGCGTTTCGCGGGCTAAACGCGATCCGCTCCCGCCCGCGCCCCGACCTGCGTTTCGCGGGCTAAACGCGACGCGGCCCCTCCAGATCGCGATTAGCCCGCGAAACGCAGGTCGGGCCGGGGATCTCACCCCGTGGGAGCGGGAATCGAGGGCCGGGTGCGCGAGTTCCCCGGGGCATGGGTTCCGCACAGCAGTTGCACCTCGGGGTCGCGCTCGACGGGGCCGGGCAGCATCCGGCCGCCTGGCGGGTCTCCGACGTCCGCCCGTCCGCGTTGTTCACCGCCGCCCACTACCTCGCCCACGCGAAGCTCGCCGAAGCGGCTTCGCTCGACTTCGTCACCCTCGACGACACGCTCGCGCTCCAACCCGGAGGCGAGGAAGTCGTCCGAGGCAGGCTCGACGCACTCCTCACCTTCGCCGCGATCGCCCCCGTGACCAGCGGAATCGGCCTCGTCCCCACAGTCACCACCACGCACACCGAGCCGTTCCACATCTCGACGGCCGTCGCTTCGCTCGACTTCGCGAGCCGCGGCCGCGCAGGCGTCCTCGCGGTGCCTTCGCGCACCGAGGCCGAGGTCGCGCACTTCGGCAGGCGCACCCTGCCGTCCGAGGTGGACGCCGAAGCGGAGAACGCCGAGGTCGTCGACGTCATCGCCCGCCTCTGGGACAGCTGGGAGGACGGCGCGATCATCCGCGACGAGCCGACCGGCCGCTTCATCGACCGCGAGAAGCTGCACTACGTCGACTTCGAAGGCCGCTTCTTCAGCATCAAGGGACCTTCGATCACACCGCGCCCGCCGCAGGGCCACCCCGTCGTCGCGGTGTACGGCGACTCGCCGTACGCGCACGGCGCCGACGTCGTCCTGGTCGACGAGATCCGCGGCGCCCGCGAGCGCTTCTCGGACGCGAAACTCCTCGCCGGCCTGTCGATCGTGCTCGCCGAGACCGAGCAGGCGGCCATCGACCGCCGCCGGGCACTGGAGGCCTACGCGCCCTTCCCGCCCGGCCCGAGCTTCACCGGCACTCCCGCCGACCTCGCCACCGAGCTGCCCCGCCTCGCGGCGTCCAACAGCCTCGACGGTTTTCACCTCAGGCCCGCGGTCCTGCCCGACGACCTGGCGCTCTTCACCGCCGAGACCGTGCCCGCGCTCCAGGCCGCGGGCGCGTTCCGGCAGGCCTACACCGGCGCCACCCTGCGCGACCATCTCGGCCTCGGGGTCGCCGCCAACCAGTACGCGGAGGCGTGACAAATGCCCAAACAGGTCAAACTCGCCGCGCACTTCCCCGGCGTCAACAACACCACCGTGTGGAGTGACCCGCGTTCGGGTAGCCAAATCGACTTTTCGTCCTTCGAACATCTCGCTCGCACGGCCGAGCGGGGCAAGTTCGACTTCCTGTTCCTCGCCGAGGGTCTGCGCCTGCGCGAACACGCGGGCAAGATCCTCGATTCGGACGTCGTCGGGCGGCCGAACACCACCACCGTGCTGGCGGCGCTCTCCGCGGTCACCACCCGGCTCGGTCTCGCGGGCACGCTGTCGTCCACCTTCAACGAGCCGTACGAGGTCGCGCGGCAGGTCGCGAGCATCGACCACCTCTCCGGCGGCCGCGCCGCGTGGAACGTCGTGACCTCGCCGGACGCGTGGACGGGCCAGAACTTCCGCCGCGGCGGCTTCCTGAAACGCGAGGACCGCTACCGCCGCGCCGAGGAGTTCCTCGCCACCGTGCGCGAACTCTGGGACAGCTGGGCGCCCGACGCGGTGGTGGGGGACAAGGAGAACGGCGTCTTCGCCCGCGGCATCGAGCGATTTGTCCACAATGGACCGCAGTTCGACATCCGCGGCGAGTTCACCGTCCCGAGGACCCCGCAAGGCCAGCCGATCGTCATCCAGGCAGGGGATTCCGACGAGGGCAGGGAGTTCGCCGCCAAGACCGCCGACGTCATCTTCAGCCGACACGGTTCACTCGAGAGCGGCAAGGAGTTCTTCGCCGACGTCAAGCGACGGCTGCCCGCCTACGGCCGCGAGCCCGGCGAGCTGCTGATCATGCCCGCCGCCACCTTCGTCCTCGGCGACACCGAGGAGGACGCGCACGAGCAGGCCCGCGAGATCCGCTATCAGCAGGTGCGGCCGGCGACCGCGATCCAGTTCCTCGAACAGGTTTGGAGCCGCGACCTCTCCGCCTACGACGCCGACGGCCCGCTCCCCGAGATCGACCCGGACCCCGACGCCGAGCCGCTGACCTGGGGCCGGGTCCGGCACGAGAAGGATCCGCTGGCCGTGGCCGCGAAATGGCGGGCGATCGCGGAGGAGAAGAAGCTCTCCATCCGCGAACTGGTCATCGAGGTGACCGCGCGCCAGCAGTTCGTCGGCACCGCCCGGCAGATCGCGGAATCGATCGACGAGTACGTCCAGAGCGACGCCGCCGACGGCTTCGTGCTGGTGCCGCATCTGACCCCGGGCGGGCTGGACGCGTTCGTCGACGAAGTCGTCCCGCACCTTCAGGAACGGGGTGTCTTCCGGACCGATTACACCGGCGACACCCTGCGGGAACACCTGTTCAGCCGGTAGCACCCTGGGTGCGCGCGACGTTCATCAGATATTCGCCGTAACCGGACTTCGCCAGCTTCGCCCCGAGCGCGAAGCACTGCTCCGCGTCGATGAAGCCCATGCGCAGCGCGACTTCTTCGAGACAGGCGATCCGGACACCCGTCCGGTGCTCGAGGACCTGCACGAACTGGCCCGCCTCCAGCAGCGAGTCGTGCGTTCCGGTGTCGAGCCAGGCGAACCCGCGGCCGAGGTCGATCAGGGTCGCGCGGTCCTGCCGCAGGTAGGTGAGGTTGACGTCCGTGATCTCCAGCTCGCCGCGCGGGGAGGGCTTGAGGTCACGGGCGATCTCGACGACCTGGTTGTCGTAGAAGTACAGGCCGGTGATGGCCTTGTTCGACTTCGGCTTCTCGGGCTTCTCCTCGATGGAGAGGAGCTTGCCGTCGGCGTCGATCTCGCCGACGCCGTACCGCTGCGGGTCCTTGACCGGGTAGCCGAACAGCACGCAGCCGTCGAGCGCGGTCGCCGCGGCCTGCAGCCTGCTGGAGAACCCCTGGCCGTAGAAGATGTTGTCACCGAGCACGAGCGCGACGTCGTCGTCGCCGACGAAGTCCGCGCCGATGACGAACGCCTCGGCCAGCCCGTTCGGGGCGGCCTGCTCGGCGTAGCTGAAACTGAGCCCGAACTGGCTGCCGTCACCGAGCAGGCGCCGGAAATGCGGCAGGTCGACGGGGGTCGAGATGATCAGGATCTCGCGGATCCCGGCGAACATCAGCACCGAGATCGGGTAGTAGATCATCGGTTTGTCGTAGACCGGTAGCAGCTGTTTCGAGATCGCCTGGGTGATGGGATGCAGACGCGTCCCACTGCCCCCGGCCAGCACGATGCCCTTCATGCGATGCCCCCGCTTCGTAGCCGATCGCTCGGGACCTCACACTACCGGGTGGCTCAGAACGCCGGGCCCTTCGCGAAATACGCCTTGCAGCCGAGGTTGTACTCGGTGGAGATCTGCAACACGTTCTTGCCGCCGTCGACCGGCAGCAGCGTCGAGCTGTAGTTGGGGCAGAAGTTGTTGTGGATCCCGACGACATGCACCGGCGCGGGCAGTTCGTACCAGTGCCCGGCGCCGAAGTTGTCGTTGGCCAGCAGGACCTGGCCGTTCTTGGCCTGCGGGACCCCGGCGGCGTTGGTGTAGATCTGCCCGACCATCACCAGCCGCACCCCGTTCGGCCCGCCGGGGAACAGCGTGATCGTCTGCGCGTGCTGGAAGTAGTTGCCGCTGGCGGTGGTGACACGGGTGCCGGGGTCGAGGGGATCGCCCCAGTTGGCGCCGTCGGGGGAGATCTTGAAGTACGGGTCGCAGTAGCGGTCGCGGTAGTTGCAGATCTCGTAGGCCAGGTAGTACCGGCCGTCGGGGAGGCGGCGGATGATCGGCATCCCGGGCCGCACTCGATGCGGCGGGATGGCCATCGTGCGCTGCTTGGTGCCCCAGTTCACCCCGTCGGTGGAAGCGACCCGGTTCATCACCTGCGCGAACTGCGGCGCCTCGGTCTCGTCGGCGTAGTGCAGCCAGAGCGTGCCGCCCGCGTCGACGACGAACTCCGGCTCCCAGATGCCGTCGTGGTTGTGCGAGCGCGCGGCCTCGGACAGGAAGGCCCACGAACGGCCGGCGTCGCGGCTGTACCAGATCCTGATGCCGATCCGCCGCTGCGGACCGGCGTCCTGCCGGTAACTCGCTGCCCACAGCAGGGTGCCGGCGCGCAGCCTGCCGACCCGCTGCGGCAGTTCGTACAGCGTTCCGCAGCACATGCCGCGGCGGCCGTCGCGGTCGCGGACCTCGCCGATCTTGTGGAAGGTCTGGCCCTCGTCGGTGCTCTCCATGATCGGCGTGAATTTGCCGCTCGCGTCTTCGCTGGTCAGCGACGCGAGGATGCGGCCACGGCCGATCGGGGAATGCTCAAGGCGAATCAGCCGCGGGTACGAGCCGTAGCCGGGCACGAGCTGCTGGCGCTCCGCGGCCTGCGCGGACGTGAACAGAGACGCGATCACCGTGAGTGACAGCGCGAAGGCGAGTGCGGAGCTGAAACGGCGTCTCATCGTGACCTTCCTCGAACGCGATCGCCGGATTACAACACGGGCTTTTGTCCCTTTCGGACTCTCGCGAAGGCGTTGCGGCGGAAACCCACGTCCGAGTGGCCTGAATCGCTCGGGCGAGTGATCCGGTAACGCTGGGCTATCGGGCGGCGAAGATCGGATGACGGGTTCGACTAGGGGGAAACACGTGATCAGGCGCTTGTGCGCGGCCGCGAGTGCCGTGCTGCTGACCGCGGGCCTGATGGCCTGCTCGCCGCCGGCTCTGGGCCGAGTCGTCCCGCACGCGGCCGCCCCGGAAGGGCTGCGCGCGCCATCGACGACCCCCACGCCGACCACCACCCCGAAGCCCGGCCCGCAGCCGGAGGAGAAGCATTCGGGGAAGGGTAATGCGTCGGTCCCCATGTCCTGGCCGTCGCGCATCGGCTTCGTGACCTTCGAGTGCCCGAAGTGTTCCGGGCACGTCGCGGTCAACACCGAGAACGAGCTGATCGTCAACGACGTCGGCCCGTACAAGGGCACGCAGTGGATCAACGACATGCCCGGCCGTCAGGCGAAGACGTTCACCGTCAAGGCCAACGCCGCCTGGACGCTGACCGTCACCGACGAAAGCGGCCTGCCCGTACTCACGCCGGGCAAGCCCCTGTCCGGTAAGAGCGAAGCGGTCTTCGCCGCGCCTGATGGCGTCTCGGCTGTCGCCATCACGACCAAGAACAGCGGTCGCACGGCGGTGTGGGTGCACAGCGGCGACTACTCGGAGCTCCCCGTGAACCAGCTCGGCGACTACAAGGGCAGCGTTCCCGTGTCCGGACCGGCCTTCGTGTCGGTGGAAGGCGACGGGACCTGGACGGTCACCGCGTCGTAGACATGACGAAGGCCACCTTCCGCCGAAGGTGGCCTCGTCGTCGCCGTGCTCAGCGGTAGTTCGTGAACTGCAGCGCGATCTCGAAGTCCTTGCCCTTCAGCAAGGCGATCACGTCCTGCAGCTGGTCCTTCTTCTTACCGGACACCCGCAGCTGGTCGCCCTGGATCTGCGCCTGGACGCCCTTGGGGCCTTCGTCGCGGATGAACTTGGCGATCTGCTTCGCCTTGTCCGACGCGATCCCCTGCAGGATCTTGCCGCCGATCTTGTAGATCTTGCCGGACAACGCCGGCTCGCCCGCTTCGAAGGCCTTCAGGGAGATGCCGCGTTTGATCAGCTTCTCCTTGAACACCTCGACCGCCGCCAGCGCCCGCTCCTCGGTCTCGGACTCGATCGCGATCGCCTCCTCACCGGACCAGTCGATCTTGGTCCCGGTACCCCGGAAGTCGAACCGTGTACCGAGTTCCTTGCTGGCCTGGTTCAGGGCGTTGTCCACCTCCTGGCGATCGACCTTGCTCACCACGTCGAAAGAGGGATCCGCCACGTGTTCTCACACCTCGTACTCGCTTGTCAGGAGCTTCCACCCTAGCCCTGCGGAACCCGGTTGACCGGCCCGCCACGGCATTGGGTATTCTTTCGTCTCGGCCGGGGACACCCGGCCACGGCGAGTTGCCCGAGCGGCCAAAGGGATCTGACTGTAAATCAGACGGCACTGCCTTCGGGGGTTCGAATCCCTCACTCGCCACACCAGAGCGGCCCCGTGACCCAGTCACGGGGCCGCTCTGTTTTGTTGCGCAGGACACCTTTAGTTAGTGGTTAGTAACCAGTAACTTAGAGGCATGGCTGGACGGATGAGCGGACCCGAACGACGTGCCCAGGTGCTGGCCATCGCCGCGAGCGAGTTCGCGGAACACGGGCTGCACGGGGCGTCGACGGAAGCGATCGCGAAGACGGCGGGGATCACGCAGGCGTACGTCTTCCGGATGTTCGGGACGAAGAAGGCCCTGTTCCTGGAGCTGGTCCAGGCCGCGTTCGAACGGCTCAGCGACGCGATGCGGGACGCGGGCGACGGGAAGACCGGCCTGGACGCGCTCTCGGCGATGGGTGCGCAGTACTACGACCTGCTGGCCGATCGGACCGGGTTGTTGTTGCAGCTTCAGGGCTTCGCCGCGTGTGGCGACCCGGAGGTAAGGGACGCGGTGCGGTCCTGTTTCGCGCGGATGTGGGGCACGGCCGAGGACGGCACCGGGCTCGACCCGGTGACCGTGAAGACGTTCCTCGCCTTCGGGATGTTGCTCAACACCGGCGCCGCGATGGACGTCGAGCAGGTCGGCGACGCCTGGGCCGAAGGCGTCCGCACGCGGATCCAGCCCGGGCTGTTCACCCACATCACCACCGAGACGAACCGATGAGTGTCCCCGTCCGGCACGACGGGCGGCTGAGCCCGGCGCTGGTGTGCACGGCGTTGGCGGGCGCGGTGATCGGCAGCGTCGGGGCACCCCTGATCACTCCGGTCGCCACGGGCATGCACGTCTCGCTGGACGCCGCACAGTGGACGTTGACGGTGACGCTGTTCAGCGGCGCGATCGCGGGCCCGGTACTGGGCAGGCTCGGCAGCGGCCCGTACCGCCGCGCCACGATCCTGGGCACCCTGGCCCTGGTCATGACGGGTGGGTTGCTGACGGTGCTCCCGCTCCCGTACGCGGCGCTGTTGATCGGACGCGGCATGCAAGGGCTCGGGGTCGCGGCCGGGGCGCTGCTGATGAGCGTCGCCCGCGCCCACCTGCCGCCTGAGCGCGCGACATCGACGATCGCCGCCCTTTCGGTCGCGTCGACGGTCGGCATCGGCGTCGGCTATCCGGTGGTCAGCCTTCTCGACCAGCTCGCGGGACTACGTGTCGCGTACGGCTTCGGCTTCCTCCTTTCCGCTGCCGCGTTCGTCATCGCCTGGCGGTTCCTGCCCGCCGAAGCACCCGGCGATCTTCCTCGGATCGACGTTCCCGGCACGCTGCTACTCGCCCTCGGCACGCTCGGGATCCTCCTGGTCATCGCCGAGCCCTCGATCTGGACGACCGCGTGGCTGGGCATCGGTGTTCTCGCCGGGTCCGTCGCGGTCCTGGTCGTGTGGGCGTTCATCGAACTGCGCACGACGGCGCCGCTGGTGAACCTCCGGTTGCTCGCCCAAGGCGGCATCCTTCGCGCGAACCTGGCGATTCTCGTGGCCGGTGCGGGTTTGTACCTGCTGTTCAGCTTGTTCACCCGTTACGTGCAGACGCCATCCGGCGCCCATTACGGTTTCGCGCTTCCTGGAGTCGCCGCCGGTGCGGCGCTGATCCCGTTCTCACTGCTCGGATTCGTTGCGGGAAAAGCGATCCCGCGGCTCATCGCACGCCTCACCGAACGGTGGACGTACGCGTTCGCGGTCCTGATCGCCGTGGCGAGCGCCCTGCTGTTCGCCGCCGGCAACCGGTCGTTTCTTCTCGTCCTCGTCGCGATCGCCCTGCTCGGTTTCGCCGTCGGAGGTGTCTTCGCGGTGATGCCCAAACTCGTTCTGGCCGGTGTGCCCCAAGGGGAAACGGCCAGCGTGCTCTCGATCAACCAGATCGCCCGCAGCATCGGGATGGCCGTGGGCAGTGCTCTCGCCGGTCTCCTGCTCGCCGCCGCCACCCCGGACGGCACGCTGCTCCCTTCCCGGTCCGGCTACCTCACGACGGCGCTGTGGGCGCTGCCCCTGCTCGCCGTCAGCGCGGCCATCATCCTCACGAACCGCGCTCCCAGACCGACACCTGCTTCGTGCTCTCGGCAGTGAACTCCGAGCGGTCCCAGTCCGCCCAACGGTGCTTCAGTCGCATCCCGGCGATACGTCGAAACCGACATAGCCCGGCTCCATCGCGAACGGGCCGCGCCGCCACCCGGCTTGCGCGCGATCCGTGCCGCCATCGCCCGGCTCAGTTCGATACCGCTCACCGGCACGCCACGCGCGGCCAGGGATCCGTCCGGTTCCGACGGCGAACTCGAGCACCGGGCCGTCGGCCAGGTCTTCGAGGACGTCCACCGCGGGTGTCACCACGTCGGGCGGTTCGCTCCGCCCGGCTCGTCGTAGTCAGTGGCCACGCTCTCGGGGTACCAGCCGTCCGAAGGGTCGTCTCCTGTGCCCGTCTCACCGATCACGGTCGCCGGCGCTACGCGCGGGACCGTGCGCTCCTCACCCTGTTTTCTCACGGGGGCCGCTCACCGGCCGCGTCCCCGCCTTTGCGGCCATGCGGGACGCGTGTTCGGTTCGGCCAGGTCTTCGAGGTAGGTGTACTCACTGAAGTCGTCGTCCGTCGTCGGCGCTCGTCGCGCGCGCCGGGGTTCGGCGGGCGGAGGCTCCGACTCGAGCTCCGCGGCGACCTCGGCCAGCAACGGCCACAGCTTCTCCTGGGCTCTGGGGGCGAACAGCGCCTGTGCGAGCGGGTGCTCGCAATTCCCGGTAGCGGCCTCCTCCCAAGTGAACTTGCCTTCCCGGACGCAGGTCGCCGCCCGGGCCAGCCGCGGTGGGACCTGAGGCCGTTCCGACGCGCGACGGAACACCTCGGCCGTGAACTTCGACGCGTCGGCCATGCGCGCCACCTCCGTCGTTCTCCCGTCGCCGAACCGGAGCCCGACCCTACCGAGCGGCGGGTGAGCAGGGAATTCCCGCCGCGCGACCCGGTGAAGCCGTCAGTTCGACGCCGCGCGGTAGCGCAGCAGCACGATTCCCGAAGCGAACGACCTCTCCTCCACCAGCCGAAGCTTCGGGACACCGGTGGCGCCCTCGAACAGTCGACGGCCTTCACCGACCACGACGGGGTAGACGAACAACCGGTACTCGTCGACGAGCCCCTCGGCGATGAGCGATCGCACCAGCGAGACGCTGCCGGTGGTCACGATGTCCTTGCCTTCGGTGGACTTCAGATTCTCGATCTCCGAGCGCAGCTCGCCGGAGAGCACAGTGGTGTTCTCCCACTCCGGCTCCGTGAGCGTGCTCGAGACGACGTACTTGTTCACGGTGTCGAGGTAAGCGGAAATGCCTGTCGTGTCTTCGGTTTGGTGCGGCCAATACCCGCGCATGTCTTCGAAGGTGACGCGTCCGAGCAGGAACGCGTCGGCATTCTCACGTTGTTCCCGGAGCGTGGCCAGAACGTCGGACTGGTCCACGTCCGGATCGGTGTCGCCCGGGCTGAACCAGTCGCCCGCCAGTTCGATCACGCCGTCGATCGTGCAGTTCTCGGTGACGATCAGCTCCCGCATGGATTCGAAGGTACCGCCACCCACCGACAAGAATGGACCGATGACCGAGCCGCCCGCCCATCACGAGATCGGCGGCGTCCTGAAGGACATGCTCGTCTACGTGTCGCCGTGAACCGCTCGCCTCGACGGATACCAAGCCTCGCCCGCGGGTTCGCCCGCCATGTTCCAGCTCCACGAAACCTTCGGCGTCACGCGCGAGTAGATGCCGGGGCCGACGATTCCCATCCGTTCGATCGGGTCGGCGGCCTCTCCGTAGATCCGGACACCGCGCGCGATGAACGGGTCGAGTGAGACGAGGTCGTCGACGAGCAAGGCGACTTTACGTTGTCCCGCTTGGATATTGCGGAACTTCCTGGTCGCCAGGACCGATGCGCCCGTGCCGCCCACCCAGAAATCCGTTCCGTCGAATTCGAACGCCAAGGGGACGACGTCGGGCTGTTCACCGTCCTCCGACAGGGTCGCGAAGCGGGCCAACGGTTGCGAGCGCAGGTACGCGATCTCTTCTCCGGTGAAGGTCATGGCGCCATGATCCCCGCTCAGGCCGTGAGAATCCGGGCACGGTTCAGGATCAGCATGTCGGTGACGAAGCAGACCGGTGTGCCGTCGGCCGCCCGGCCGATCCAGGTCGGATAACTGCCGTCTCCCCAGCCGGTGGTGAACGCGATGATGTTGCCGTCGGCACCGTCCGGCGTGACGTCGATATGCGGGTCCACCTCCTCGAATTTCTCCAGCAGCTCGTCGTCTATCTCCTCGGGAAGGGCGTCGGCGTCGGTGAAGCAGCCAGTGCCGCTGTCCACGCCATAGCCGTAGAACTCCCCGTCACCGAGGAAAAGCGCGTTCTGCCCGGGCCACAGCGCCGCTTCCCAGGTGGCGACGGGGACGTCGGCGACGACGAGTTTCGCGGCCACGACCCGTTCGTGGGACGGCTCGTCGACGAACCGGATCACCGAGATCACCACCCGGTACTCGCCGGGAGGCACGGTGACCGTGAAGTGCGCGGCGTCCGAATCCAGGAAGGCCGGATCCGCCGCGACGAGCCTGCCGCTGGTCATGCGGAGCTTCCCGGCGTCCCGAAGGCCGATCTCGACGACGCCGTGGCCACCGCTCAGGGAGAAACGCGTACCCGCCGTGAACATTTCGTCGATACCGAAGGGGCGCAAGGGAACGGAGGGCCGCCAAGGGCGCTCCTCGACCGGAACCGGTGGATCGGTGACCGGGGCGTCCGGCGTCCGCAGGGTCAGCTCCTTCGAATTCGTGAAGGGTTCCCAGTCGCCGAAGGCGGGCTTCGGCATCCTCAGCTCGGACAACGCCTTTCGCACGCGGCCGCTGCTGGAACCGCCGCCGTAGCCACGAGGGGCCTTGTGCATCCAGCCGTCGCCGTCGGGGCCGAAGGACAGCTCGACACGGCCGGCGTTCTGCTCGTCGAATTCCTCCTGGTCATCGAAATGGTAGGTCCATTGGTCGACCTTCACGAGGAACAGCGAGCCGTCTTCGAGCACGCGGAACTCGAACAACCCACGGCGCCTGCTCCGCTCGTCGAAGTGCGCGGAGCGGGCGAAGTGGTGCTTCCAAGCGACTTCGACCAGTACCAACGGAACTCCCGAGTCGGGACGCACCAGCGCGACGGCGTACTGCTCCCCGGCGGCGTCGCGTTCCCGCGCGATGCCGGGGGAGAACCTTCCGATCAGCGCGCGGGCGGCCGGGTCCCAGCCTTCGCAGTAGACGACGTCGAGCAAGGTCCCCTCAGACATGGAGCGAAACCTAGCGGTAACCCCCGACAAAACCCAGGGGCTATTCGCGGATCGCGTAGTCGCCGAAAGCGGGCTCCAGCAGCTCGAAAGCCCGCTTGGTCGCCTTCGTCAGCGCTTCGGCGATCTCGTCGTTGCTCTCGCCGGCATGGGACCGCCGGAGGACCTCGCGAAAGAGGACGCGGTCGATCGCGTTGAGCTCGGCTGCGGCCATGACCGGGGTGACGTCGTCCGCGTCGGCTCCGGTCTCGGTCGCGAGCAGTTCGGCGAGCGCGGCTTCGCGCAGTTCGTGCAGCTCACGCAGCCGCGCGGTCAGGGTCGGGCTCTCCAGCACCATTTTCGCGAAGACCGGCCCGGTGAAACCGATCACGGGAGAGTGCTCCGCCACCGCGTCCAGGAAGGTGCGCCGTAGCGCGGCCAGCGCCGACTCACCCGGCTTCCGGTCGCGGACGGCGTTCGCCAGCCCGTTCGTGAACTCCTCGTGCTGGTCGAGCGCCAGGTCTTCCTTGCGCGCGAAGTAGTTGGTGACGGTCTTCTTCGCGACTCTCGCCGCGGCGGCGATCTCGGCGATCGTCGTCTCCTCGAACCCCTTCTCGATGAAGAGAAGCGTCGCCTGGTCGGAGATCAGCTGCCGTGTCTCCTGCTTTTTGAGCTCCCGAAGGCCCACATCCGCGCTGGTCATGAGCGAAGTTTACCACCGTCGTAAAAATATCCTTGACTTCTGGTAGGTCGGATGTAAACTTACGTCCGTACTACCGACCACGAGAGAAGAGGCTCCTTGACCGCTCGAATCCCCCAAGGCAACGAAGGCACCAACCGCGCCCAGGCCCGCCGGAACGACCGCCGTCATCAGCAGCCGTTCCCCGGCCGCTCGATGCCGGTGCGCCGTTCGATCGGCGTCCCGCGCCGCCGGTCGTACTGACCGCTCAGCTCATCCGAAAACTCAACGCCGACCGAAGGGGATAGCCCATGAACGTCCTTGCCTCCACCATCTCGTTGACCGTCGACGACGTCACCGCGTCCAGCCGTTTCTTCACCGAGCACTTCGGCTTCACCGAGCAGATGGCCGCGGAGGGTTTCGTCTCCCTCGGGCACGAAACCGCGAAGGTGAGCATCGTCCTGCTTCAGGCGGGGATCGAGGTCTTGCCGGAGAACCTGCGGCAGCAGCGCGCGTCCGGCGTGATCGTGGCCTTCACGGTCGAGAACCTCGAGGCCGAGGAGAAGCGCCTGCGCGACGAAGGTGTCGAGATCACGTTGCCGCTGCGGGAAGAGCCGTGGGGAGAGCGTCTCTTCATGGTCACCGACCCGAACGGCGTGCCCGTGGAGCTCGTGGAGTGGGTGCAGCAGTAGGGAAACGTCAAAGCGGGGCTTGGTCCACAGTGGGCCGAGCCCCGCTTTGTCTCGCCGGGTCTACTTCATCGTGGCGAGCTGGATCAGGTTGCCGCAGGTGTCGTCGAAGACGGCGGTGACCACGGGGCCCATGTCCACGGCGTCCTGGGTGAACTCGACGCCGAGCCCCTTGAGGCGCTCGACCTCGGCGTACACGTCGTCGACGGCGAACTGGGTGAACGGGATGCCGTCGTCGGCCAGCGCCTTCTTGAACGGCTTCGCCGCGGGGTGCCCGTCCGGTTCCAGTAGTAGTTCGACGCCGTCGGGGTTGGCCGGGGAGACCACGGTGAGCCAGCGGGCGTCCCCGGCGGGTACGTCGTTTTTCTTGATGAACCCCAGTTTTTCGGTGTAGAAGTCGAGGGCCTTCGCCTGGTCGTCGACGAAGACGCTGGTGATGTTGATCCGGATCACGGGTTCGGTTCCTCTCGGTCGATGGGCCACCGCTCGACGATCGACCGCAGTGGACTCGTGTCGATGTGGTGGAACTTGTAGCGGCCCTGTCGCCGGGTGCGCACCAGGCCCGCCTGTTCGAGCATCGCGAGATGCTGCGAGATGGCCTGTCGTGACGAGGACAAGCCATGCTTCATGGTCAGCCTGCCGCAGATCTCGAACAGGGTCTGACCGTCCTTTTCGGTCAGCTCGTCCAGGATGGTGCGTCGCGTCGCGTCGCCGATCGCCTTGAACAGGTCGCCGTCCACGACTCAGTTATAGGCAAGTCGTCACTTGCCTGTCAACTCGGGGTCAGGACCCGAGGTAGCGCAGGATGGCCAGGACGCGACGGCTGTAGCCGGCGGTGCTGGCCAGTTCGAGCTTGTCGAAGAGGGCGTTCACGTGCTTTTCGACAGCGCTCAGCGAGATGAACAACGACTCGGCGATTCCGGGATTCGTGTGCCCCTGCGCCATTTTCTCCAGCACTTCACGTTCGCGGACGGTCAGTTTCGCGAGCGGATCGGTGTGCGTGGTCCGTGCGAGCAGCCGTCGCACCACCTCCGGATCGAACGCGGCGCCGCCCGCGGCCACCCGTTCGAGCGCGTCCAGGAATTCGCCCACCTGGGCGACCCTGTCCTTCAGGAGATAGCCGACGCGTTCACCGTCGCCGGTGATCAGCTCGGCCGCATAGCGCTTCTCGACGTACTGAGAGAGCACCAGCACCCCGATCTCCGGCCAGCGTTTCCGGATCTCGAGCGCCGCGCGAAGGCCTTCGTCGGTGTGGGTCGGCGGCATCCGGACGTCGGTGACGATCACGTCCGGCCGGTAGGCGGCCGTCGCCGAGAGGAGCGC
Organism: Amycolatopsis sp. MJM2582; assembly: GCF_000754115.1. NCBI lineage: Bacteria > Bacillati > Actinomycetota > Actinomycetes > Pseudonocardiales > Pseudonocardiaceae > Amycolatopsis > Amycolatopsis sp. MJM2582. Next base: position 628,721 of record NZ_JPLW01000001.1, on the reverse strand, counting down.
ATCGCCGTCGCCGACCGACGCCACGACCTCGTGTCCTTCTTCGACCAGCAGCCGGACCAGCCCTTCGCGCAGGAGGGTCGAGTCCTCCGCGAGGATCACTCGCACGGCAGCACCGCGGTCACCACGGTCGGGCCGCCGAGCGGACTGTCCACTGTGAACCGTCCGTCCGCCGCCGCGACGCGCATCGCGAGGCCGGAAAGCCCGCCGCCCGACTTCCTCGCCCCGCCCGTGCCGTCATCGGTGATCCGTACCCGCACCCTGCCCCCGTCCCGCTCCACTTCGATGTCGATCCGCGTCGCCGCGGCGTGCTTGATCGTATTGGTGACCGCCTCGGAAGCGACGAAGTAGACGACGGTCTCGATGGCCGCCGGTGGCCGTTCCGGCAGGTCGACCCACAGGTGGACCGGGATGCCCGAGCGTTCCGCCAGCGCCTCCAGCGCGGGATGCAGTCCGTCCGAATCCAGTGCGATCGGATACACCCGCCACGAGACCTCTCGCAGGTCCACCAGGGCGCGCTGGGATTCCTCGTGCGCTTGCCGGAGCAGATCCGCCGCGTGTTCCGGGTCGGTCGCGCGACGCGCCCGGCCGAGCAGCATTCCGAGCGCGACGAGCCGCTGCTGGACGCCGTCGTGCAGGTCCCGTTCGATCCGGCGACGCTCACCGTTGACCGCCTCGACCACTTCCGCCCGGCTGGTAGTGAGTTCGGAGAGCCGCCGGCGCAACTGTTCGCTTCTGCTGGGACCGAAAAAGCGCTTCGCCAGCCTGGCGTCCAGCGTCGCGGCTCCGATAAGTCCTTGCAAGGCAAGGAAAACGAGCAACCCGCCGAAGAGGACCGTGGTAACCGGGTCGTACCAGTCGGCCGGTGCTCCTCCTCCGGGCGACTGACCCTCGAAGAGCTGAGCTGCGATGATCACCCCGGATCCGGCGCCCAGCAGGATCAGGACGAAGATCGCGGCGCAGAGCAGCCCGATGACGCATCGCGGGATGAGATAGGCCATCGCACGGTGTTCGGTGTAGTTCGTGGCGTTCTCTTCGCCGAAGTACTTCTCCAGCCGCCGCCGTTCCACTTCGGACAGCACACGCGCACCGGCCAGGACGGGCTGCCGCAGCGCGGGAACTGTGAGCGCGAGGCCGCCGAAGAGCACATAGAAGAACTCCGCGACCGCGGTCATGGCGCCGATCGCCAGACCGAGTGTGCCGCGGAGTGCTCTGCGCAGGTAGCGGCGCATCGACGGCGGAATGGGCATAACGCGAGGTTAGCGGGGTAGTCGGAGATCGGTACTGCGGTTTACCGCAGTGATTCGTGCCGCTTCACCCCAGTGTGCGGAACCCGGGCGATTCGTACGTTCGTTGACATCCGCAGACGACCACGAAAGGCCGCCATGAACCTCCTCCTCGCCCAAACCGCCAGTGAACCGATGGGAGGACTCGCCGGCTGGGCGGTGTCACTGATGGACGCGCTGGGCGGTCCGGGAGCGGCGATCATCGTCGGCCTGGACAACCTCTTCCCGCCGATCCCCAGCGAACTGGTGCTCCCGCTGGCCGGGTTCTCCGCCAGTCAGGGCACGTTCACGCTGATGGAGGCACTGGTGTGGACGACGTTCGGCTCGGTCGCGGGCGCGATCATCGTGTACTACCTCGGCCTGCTGCTGGGCCGAGACCGAACACGGCGCTGGATGGCGAAGATCCCGCTGGTCAAGGCGTCCGACTTCGACAAGACCGAAGCCTGGTTCCGGAAACACGGCACCAAGGCGGTGTTCTTCGGCAGGATGGTGCCGATCTTCCGCAGTCTCATCTCCCTGCCCGCCGGAATCGAACGCATGCCGTTCTGGCGGTTCCTGGCCCTGACCACGCTGGGCAGCCTGATCTGGAACACGGTGTTCGTCCTGGCGGGTTACGCCCTCGGGGAGAGCTGGCATCTGGTCGAGGAATACGCCGGGTTCTTCCAGTACTTCGTGATCGCCGCCGTCACGATCGCCCTGACCCTCTTCGTGGTGAACCGGCTGCGGGAGAAGAACCGCACCAACGCCTGAGCCGTGCGGGGGCGCCGGGCCGTCGACGCCCCCGCACGCCGGTTTCAGGAACGGAAGGGGCCGGTCACCTCGTAGGTGATCCCGCCCGAGGACGAACCGGAGGTACCGCGTTGCGAGGAGAAGTACAGCCGGTTCCCCGCCGGAGTGAACGCGGGGCCGCAGATCTCCGACGAGCTCTGGCCGTTGATCCGCAGGAAGGGGGCCACGATGTCGTTCGGGGTGATGATGCAGATCTCCATGTTGCCGCCGTCTTCGGCGACGTAGAGGTCACCCGACGAGGTCCCGGTGACGTTGTCGACACCCGTCAGCGGGGCCGAGCCAGGGCTGACCAGCGAGTCGTCGTAGGCCAGCTCGTAGGTGCTGTTCGTCAGGTTGAGCTGCCAGACGCGGTTGTCGCCCTTGGTGGTGAACCACGCGGTGTCGTTGGCGTAGTGCAGTCCTTCGCCGCCGTTGAACCGCTTCGCACCGGACACCTGGTTACGGGTGGCGGTGGGGGAGCCGTCGGGGTCGGGGACGTTCGCCCAGGTGAAGCTGCCCGAGGTCGCCGTGCCGGCCTTGAGCACCTGCAACGTCCCGGCGGAGAGATCGCCCCAGGTCGTCGGCACGAAGCGGTAGAAGCAGCCGTCGGAGGTGTCTTCGGTCAGGTAGACGACCTTGCGCACCGGGTCGGCCGCCGCGGCCTCGTGCTTGAACTTCCCCATCGCGGGCCGCTGGACCGCGGCCGTGGCCGGACCGTTCGGCTGGCATTCGTAGACGAACCCGAGGTCGATCTCCTCGCAGGAAAGCCAGGTGTTCCAAGGAGTCTTGCCGCCCGCGCAGTTCTGGCGGGTGTTCGCCAGGATGCGGTGGGCGCCGGTGATGTTCCCGCTCGCGTCGAACTTGACCGCGCTCGCGCCCCCGCCGGGGGTGATCTCCGAGTTCGACACGTAGATCCAGCCGCTGCCGTCGGCGAACACCGCGCCGCCGTCCGGGGCGCTGTGCCAGGTGTACCCGGTGCTCGCGACCTTCTGGCCGGACCTGGCGATGACACGGCTGGTGAATCCCGCCGGCAGCTGGATCCCGTTCGCGTCGGCGGCCTGGAGCGCGCCGTACGGGCTGGGTCCGTTCTGGGCGGGCGCGGCGAGAGCCGCTCCCGAGAGCCTGTTTCCGAACGCCGTGACACCGGCGCCGACCACGGCCGCGCGCAGGAAATTCCGTCGCTTCACTCGTGCCTCCGAGACATCCGCTGATGTGGTGGTGCGGGATGGAGCGGGTCGGAGAGTACGGGCGGAACGGGACATCCAGGTGAATTCGCGGCGTATTCACCGCGAGGAGGGAACTTTCGTAGGGAACCTTCGTGCAGCACTATTTCTTTCGCTTTGCGTAGGCCCGGTGCTTCGGAGCCACCGCGCTGCGCGGCGATTTCCAGTGCGACGAGTATCCGGTCGAGCGGTGCGCATCCGCCATTGCGGTGGTGGCGACGTCCGATCAGGTGACGCCAGTCGGCGAGATACTCGTCGACCCCGCGCTCGTCGGGGACCGTCCGGAGCAGGGCGCGCAACAGGACTCGCATCTGGTTTTCGTTGCTCGGCAAGGTATTCCGGGCCAACAGGTCGGCCAAGGTGCTGCGGGACCAGCCGGTCGCGGCGGCCAGTGCGCGGATGCTGAGGCCGCTTCGGTCACGGAGTTCGCGCAGCCGCGCCATGAACTCCGTTTCCGTGTTCATCGGGGTGCCTTGGCGGGCGCGGGGCGACGGAGAACGGCGCCGAACAGGGTGATGGCGATCCCCGCGGCGATAGTGGCGCTGGTGCCGGTGAAGGTCAGCGCCGCGGTGAATCCGGTGAGAATGCTCAGACAGACGATCTGACCGGCCGAAACGCACCTGCGCCTCGGCCGCAACGGGGGAAGAATTCCTTGACTCATGACCTTGCCCTCTCAAGGATCACGCACCCCGGCTGGGTGGCACGCAATGTACGTTATCAAAACGTGATAGGGAGTTTAAGGCGAGTCAATGTCCGGGTTCGTCCGGATCTCGGCAAGCCGAAAGCCCCGAACCCACGAGGGGATCCGGGGCTTCGACCTCGCGCCGTTACGCCGCTTGGGCGACCGGAGCCGTCGCCGGGGCCAGCGCGATGTCCAGCACGTCGCGGACGTTCGCCACGGCGTGGACGTCCAGCTGGGCCAGCACTTCGGCCGGGACGTCGTCCAGATCGGGCTCGTTGCGCTGCGGGATGATCACCGTCTTCATCCCGGCCCGGTGCGCGGCCAGCAGCTTCTGCTTGACCCCGCCGATCGGCAGCACGCGCCCGGTCAGCGACACCTCACCGGTCATCGCGACGTCCGACTTCACTACGCGGCCCGAAAGCAGGGACGCCAGCGCGGTCGTCATCGTGATGCCGGCGCTCGGCCCGTCCTTGGGCACCGCGCCCGCGGGGACGTGCACGTGGATGCCGCGGTCCTTCAGGTCGCCCACCGGGAGTTCCAGCTCGGCGCCGTGCGAACGCAGGTACGACAACGCGATCTGCACCGACTCCTTCATCACTTCGCCCAGCTGGCCGGTCAGCTGAAGCCCGGTGGAGCCGGACTCCGGATCCGCCAGCGACGCCTCGATGTAGAGGACGTCACCGCCGGCTCCGGTCACCGCCAGCCCGGTGGCCACACCAGGGGTCGACGTGCGCTGGGTCGACGCGGGCAGCGAGGACTCCGGCAGGTGCCGCGGACGGCCGAGGTAGGTCTCCAGCCCGTCGGCGTCGATCGTCAGCGGCAACGCGACCTCGTCCAGCGCGACCTTGGTCGCCACCTTGCGCAGCACCTTCGCGATGGTCCGGTTCGCGTTGCGCACCCCGGCCTCCCGCGTGTACTCGGCGGCGATGCGGCTGAACGCGCCGTCGGTCAGCGTGACGTCGTCCTTGCCGAGACCGGCGCGCTCCAGCTCACGGGGGAGCAGGTGGTCGCGGGCGATGGTGACCTTCTCGTGCTCGGTGTAGCCGTCGAGGGTGACCAGCTCCATCCGGTCCAGCAGCGGGCCGGGGATGGTCTCGAGCGCGTTCGCCGTCGCCAGGAACACGACGTCGGACAGGTCCAGTTCGACCTCGAGGTAGTGGTCGCGGAACGTGTGGTTCTGCTCCGGGTCCAGCACCTCCAGTAACGCCGCCGTCGGGTCGCCGCGGTAGTCGGCGCCGACCTTGTCGATCTCGTCGAGCAGCACGACCGGGTTCATCGAACCCGCTTCCTTGATGGCGCGGACGATCCGGCCGGGCAGCGCGCCGACGTAGGTGCGGCGGTGGCCGCGGATCTCCGCCTCGTCACGGATGCCGCCGAGCGCGACGCGGACGAACTTGCGGCCCATCGCCTTCGCCACGGACTCGCCGAGCGACGTCTTACCGACACCGGGAGGGCCGGCGAGCGCGAGCACCGCGCCCGAACGCCGTCCGCCGACCGGGCCGAGGCCCGACTCCGCACGGCGCTTGCGCACGGCCAGATACTCGATGATGCGTTCCTTCACGTCGTCGAGGCCGGCGTGATCGGCGTCGAGGATGTCCCGCGCCGCGGCGATGTCGTGGACGTCGGTGGTGCGCTCGTTCCACGGCAGTTCGAGGACCGTGTCCAGCCAGGTGCGGATCCAGCCGCCCTCGGGGGACTGGTCGGAGGTGCGCTCCAGTTTGTCCACTTCGGACAGTGCGGCCTTCTTGACCGCGTCCGGCAGCTCGGCGGCCTCGACGCGGGCGCGGTAGTCGTCGTCGTTGGCCGTGCCGTCGAGCTCGCCCAGCTCCTTGCGGATCGCTTCGAGCTGGCGGCGCAGCAGGAACTCCTTCTGCTGCTTCTCCATGCCCTCCTGGACGTCCTTGCGGATGGTGTCGGTGACTTCGAGCTCGGCCAGCTGCTCGCGGCTCCATTCGAGAGCCTTCTCGAGCCGCGCCGAGACGTCGAGGGCGGAGAGCAGTTCGAGTTTCTGCTCGGTCTTGAGGTACGACGAGTTGCCCGCCAGGTCGGCGACCGCGGACGGGTCCTCGACCTCCTGGACCGCGTCGATCATCTGCCAGCCGCCACGCTGCTGGAGGATCGCGAGGACGACACTCTTGTACTCGGACGCGAGTTTCGCGGAGTTGTCGTCGGTGGTCTCGGTGGCGACCTCGGCGTGGACCCAGCGGGCGGCGCCGGGGCCGTCGGCGATGCGGCCGACGACGGCGCGGCGGGTGCCGCGCAACAGCACCGCGGTCTTGCCGCCGGGCACGCGCCCGATGCGTTCGACGGTCGCGATGGTGCCGAGTTCGGCGTATTCGCCGTGGACGCGGGGGACGATCAGCACCTCGGCCTTGGCGGAGGCGCTGGACCGGATCCCCGGGAAGGAAGCCTGGGCAGGCGTGTTGGCCTGGGCGGACTCCACCGCGGCGCGCGTCTCCGTGTCGGCGAGGTCGAGCGGGACGATCATGCCCGGCAGCACGACGTCGTCATCGAGCGGGAGGACGGGCAGGAGGCGGTTGTCGGTCATCTGTGCACTCCTCGGTTAGTTGAGTCTGCCTAGCTCAACTCTCCGATCGACCCGTTTGTTTCCGTTCCACGTTCGCCGTCAGCGATCACTCATTCCTCCGACCTCTGCTCGGTCCGCGTCGCCTTTAGCCCCCTGAACGCGACGCGAACCGGCGAGAGGTCTGAGGTCAGGGGTGCACCGAGACCCCGCACCAGGCGAACGGCCGGGCACCTTCCTCGTCCCGCCGCAGCTCCCGCACGGGTCGCCAGTCGGGCAGGTGGACGACGCCGGGCTCCAGTAGTGGCCAGTCGCCGAAGAGCGGCTCGATCTCTTCGCGGTCCCGCATCCACACCGGGTTGCTCGTCTTCCGGTACTGCTCGACCATCCAATGCAGCCCGTCGGCGTCCTCGCCGGTCTGGCCGCCGAAGCTCATATGCGAAAGCCCCAGCCAGCTGCCCGGCGCGAGCGCGTTCCGGTACGTCGCGACCAGCGCGGGCGGATCGTCGTGCGGTCCGGCGAAATGCAGGACGGCCATCATCATCAGGCACACCGGCTGGTCGAAATCGATCAGCCGCAGCGTCTCCGGATGCCGCAGGACGTCCTTCGGCCGCCGCATGTCCGCCTGGACGATCCCCGCCCAGTCGGTCGCCTCGTGACGTTCGAGGATCAGCTCCGCGTGCGCCACCGCCACCGGCTCGTAGTCGACGTACACGACCTTCGCCGTGTCGCCCGGCTCGAGTTCTTCCTGCACGATCTCGTGCACGTTCCCGGCTGTCGGGACACCGGAGCCCAGATCGATGAACTGCCGGATCCCCGCCTCCAGCGCCGCGCGCACGACGCGGTTCATGAACTCGCGGTTGTGCCGCGCGCCCGGTTTGACCCAGCGCCACTGCTTTTCCAGCGCGCGGGCGAACTCGCGGTCGACCGCCCAGTTGTGGGTCCCGCCGAGGAACCAGTCGTAGATCCTCGCCGCGGACGGCTTTTCGGTGTCGACCCCGGTCGGCGCCACCGGGGCCGCGTCATCGTCCCTCTTCACGAAAACGAGCCTATCCGGATCAAGGCACCGCGGGTCGTCGCTGCCAGTACGTCCAGAGCGGCCGATAGCCCTGCGCGTACCAGAACGGCGTCGAGCGCGGATTGGCCAGCGCGTGGTGCAGCAGCACGGCGTCGGTGCCGCATTCGTCGAAGACCTGGTGCGCGTGCGCGGCGAGCGCCGTCCCCACCCCGCTCGACCGTGCCTGCTCAGCCACCGCCAGCGACGACAGGTAGCCGACCTTCTCGGCCGCGACCCGGCCGCGGATCCACGCCGTGTCGCCGGGGAACTGCACCCGCACCATGCCCAGCGGACGGCCGTACAGCTCGGCGATCCACAACGTCGGATTTTCCCGGCCCAACTGTTTCGACAGATCCGCCGTGATCGTTTCCTCCGCGCCCTCGCGCAAAGTGACAGAACCGAACTGCGCGTCATAACGCTGCAATTCCAGTTCGAGTGCGACGGCGGTTTCGAGATCATCCGCTTCGGCGGGCCGGATGTGCACGCCGGGAGTGGCGGGCGGTCCGGTCACGGCGAGCCGGTCGGCCGGGCGGACCGCGATCACCAGCACCGGTGCGAAGCCGCGGCGCAGCAATTCGGCCGAGCCGGGGGAGTCCCGGCTGGGCCGCACGACGGTCGCCGCCGTCTCGACATCCCCAGGTGGAGCCACGGTCTTCAGATGTTCATCCCATCGGGTGAGTAATGCGTCGAGGGCGGCTTCCGGGCGGGGGCCGGTGAGGCGCGCTTCGAGGCGATGCTCGACGAGGGCCCGCCACGGAGAGTCAACGGAATCGGGACCCGCCTCGGTCCGTACCGACAATCCGGCGGCGGCCGAGTCGCCGACCGTCGCGGAGAGTGACACGGAGCCCTCGACAGGCTCCAGTGCAGGCATTTCGGGGAGCAGGGCGTCCACGGTGGCGAGCCGCTCGGCGTGCCCGGCGGCGATGGCGTGGCTATTCATAGGGCTATTCAAGCCCCTACTGCCGGGTCCGCCGGGAACTTCACGAGATTGGTCGGAGCGTGGCGCCAGGTGACTTCCGGTAGTCGGAAGGAACGCGAATAACGCTCCCATTTCACCCCTTGGTCCACGCAGGTCAGCGCGACGCGCCCATTGTTAACCCTGGGGTGATCTCATACTGTCTCGAATGGGACTTGGGTACGCCCTCCGGGGTACTGTATTGCCCTCGTCCCCGAGGTCGCGGTAGGACAAGACCGGTTGGGCAGCCGGGAAGGAAGGTCGGATGCCGGACACGAACGGCAGGCCCGGGAGCGCCGCACAGGCGGCAGCGGGCAAGGGAGGCGCCGTTACGGAGGCTCGTACCGACGAGCGACGGTTCCGCGTCTACACCTTCGCGGTACTCACCATGGGCATCGCCGCCGCGGCCGCGGTCAGCCTCTGGCTGGACTTCGAGGCCTCGGACGATCTGCTGTGGATCGGGCCGATCCTCGCCCTCGCGTTCCTGCTCGCCGAACAGCTCGGCATCAACGTCGACGTCCGCAGCGGCATCTCGTGGACGATCTCGTTCACCGAGATCCCGCTGGTGATCGGTTTCTTCGTCGCTCCCTTCGAAGTCGTGCTCGCCGCGCATCTCGCGGCGGGGATCGGGACCTTGCTGGCCCGCAAGGTCGCGGGCCGCGTGCTCTACAACGCCGGCGCCTTCCTGCTGGAGATCACCGGCGCGTTCGCCGTGGCAGGACTGGTGAAACAGGCCTCCGGCGCCCGCGACATGACCTGGATCGCCGCGCTGGCCGGGACTTTGACCGCGCCGCTGGTCAGCACCCTGCTCGCGCTCGCCGCCGTCCGCGTGCTGCGCCGCCGCATGCGCGTCAGCACCGCGATCCGGCTGACCGGCCGCATCCTCGTCGTCGGCTTCGTCAACGCTTCGGTCGGTCTTTCCGGTTATTTGGTCATTTCCGGGACGCCGAAGGCCTGGCCGCTCGTGCTCGCCGTCTTCCTCGGCCTCACCGCGTTGTACTGGGCGTACTCGGATCTGCTGCGCGAGCAACGCGACATGGAAGCGCTGTCCGACGTCAGCCTGATGGTCGCGCGCTCCGGTCAGCAGGCCGCCGCACGGCCCGCCGGGCGCGCGGACGAACTCGTCGGCGGCGTCGACGTCCGCGAGTGGGCGACCATCGCCGAACGCATCAAGGACCAGCTCGCCGCCGGCCGCGTCGTGCTGAGGCTTCGACTGGAGCCGAAGGACACCATGCGGATGGTCGTCGCGGGCGACGAACTGCCGCCCGTCGACCCGGCCGCCGACGATCCGCTGCTGCGCCTGCCCGGCGCGCACGTCCGCCACTTCCGGATCACCGAAGCCAATCCCGACGTCCGCTCCGCACTGCTCGACCGCGGCGCGCAGGAGGCGCTGGTCGTCCCGCTGCGCAGTGCGAACCAGCTCCTCGGCGTCGTCGAAGCGCACGACAGGCTGAGCCGCTGGCGTGGGTTCGGCAAGTACGACGTCCAGCTGCTCGGCACGATGGCCAGCCACCTCGCGACGTCGCTGGACAACCGGCGCCTGCTCGCGACCCTGCGCCACGACGCCTACCACGACCCGCTGACCGGTCTGCTCAACCGGCCGGGCTTCCGCCAGGTCGCCAAGGAACCGTTGCGGGAACAGGTCGACGCGGTCGTGCTCCGGGTCGACCTGGACGTCTTCTCCACCGTCAGCGACGCACTCGGTTACGTGTGGGCCGACCGGATGGTCATCGCCGCGGGCCGCCGGATCCGCGACGCGCTCGGCCCAGACGTCCCGCTCGCCAGGCTCGAAGGCGCGTCGTTCGCGGCACTCCTCGTCGGCTGCGCGCCGGAACGCGCCCAGGCCGCCGCGGAACTGCTCCGCGCGGAACTCGTCGCCCCGTACCCGGTCGACCGGCTCTCCGTCGAAGCCAACGCGATGATCGGCTACGCCACCTCTTCGGCGGAAGACGACGAGCAGGTCGACGTCGACGGGCTCCTGCAGCGCGCCGACGTCGCCGTCCGCGCGACCAAGGGCGGCGAAGAGGTCCGCGGCTACATGGCCAGCATGGGCCAGATCTTCATGCGCCGGTTCCAGATGGTCACGCAGTTCCGGCAGTCGCTCGAAGAAGGTCAGCTGAGCGTCCACTACCAGCCGAAGATCACCTTGCCGAACCGGCAGATCCAGGGCGTCGAGGCGCTCGTGCGCTGGGTGCATCCGGAGTTCGGCAGGCTCGGCCCCGATGAGTTCGTCCCGGCTATCGAAGCCGCCGGCCTCATCGGCGTCCTGACGTCGTTCGTGCTCGAAGAGTCGTTGAAGCGCGTGCGCAAGTGGCTCGACGAGGGCCTGCGCATCTCCGCCGCGGTGAACCTGTCCGTGCGGAACCTGGCCGACGAGGACTTCCCGACGAAGGTCGCGCGCGAACTCGACCGCTTCGGCATCCCACCCGAGCTGCTCACCTTCGAGCTGACCGAGTCCGGTGTGATGTCCGACCCGCAGAAGGCGCTGCCGATCCTGCGGGAGCTGCACTCGCTGGGCATCGTGCTCGCCGTCGACGACTTCGGCACCGGCTACTCGTCGCTGGCGTACCTGCGGCAGCTCCCGGTCGACCAGGTCAAGATCGACAAGAGCTTCGTCCTCGGCATGGGCACCGACCTCGGCGACCTCGCGGTCGTGCGCTCCATCGTCGAGCTGGGCCACTCGCTCGGCCTCACGGTCGTGGCGGAGGGCGTCGAGGAGGACGTCGCGCGGGATCAGCTCGAAGCGATGGGCTGTGACGTCGCGCAGGGCTACCTCATCTCGCGGCCGCTGCCGGAGGACCGCCTCGAGGCGTGGCTGCAGGCCCGCACGGCGCGTTCGCCCGGACGCCACTCCGAGACCGTCCTCACCCTGCTGACCTGAGGTTTCGCGGTAACGGACCCCCCTGTTCCACCCCCTCGTGGGGACTTGCTAATCTTTCCAAGTCCTCGCGAGAGGCAAGGCCCCTTTAGCTCAGTCGGCAGAGCGTTTCCATGGTAAGGAAAAGGTCTACGGTTCGATTCCGTAAAGGGGCTCAGAACCTCAGCCGCGTCACGCAAGCGTGTCGCGGCCAGGTTCATGTAAGGCGGTGTAGCTCAGCTGGCAGAGCAAGCGGCTCATAATCGCTGTGTCGCCGGTTCAAGTCCGGCCACCGCTACGCGGTAATCCTGGGTATCCCAGGCCTAGTAGAGAAGGAAATGCTGTGGCTGCCACTGACGTGCGACCGAAGATCACGCTCGCGTGTGAGGAGTGCAAGCACCGCAACTACATCACCAAGAAGAACCGGCGCAACAACCCGGATCGCCTGGAGATGAAGAAGTTCTGCCCGAACTGCGGTACGCACCGGACTCACAAAGAGACCCGCTGAGCGTCTAGCGGTTCTACCTGTCTTACCCGAAGCCGCCCTGGTCACCAGGGCGGCTTCGGGTATTTTTCGGGTTCGGTAGCCTGCTCGGGTGGCCTTGGACCAGTCGTTCACCGGGCGGGTGTACCCGCCGACCAGTACCTATGAAGTGAGTCGCGAGAAGATCCGGGAGTTCGCCGACGCGCTCGGCGACACGAACCCGCTCTACCGCGACCCCGAAGCGGCGAAGGCGGCCGGCTACCCCGACGTCATCGCGCCGCCGACGTTCCTGACGATCATCAACCTCGCCTCGATCAACGCGATCGTCTCGGACCCCGAGCTGGGTCTCGACTACTCGCGGATGGTCCACGGCGATCAGCGGTTCACCTACACGCGGCCGGTACACGCGGGCGACGTCCTGTCGCTCACGACGCATATCGACAACATCATGGCCCGCGCCGGGAACGACTTCATCAACCTGCGCGCCGAGATCTCCGGCGCCGACGGCGGCCTGATCGCCACCACGAACGCCCAGCTCGTGGTCCGAGGGGAGGACGCGTGAGCACGTTCACCGTCGGGGAAGAACTGACGCCGCTGACCATCGACGTCACCCGTGACCAGCTGGTGCGCTACGCCGGCGCGTCGCTCGACTTCAACCCCATCCACTGGAACGAGGCCTTCGCCAAGGAGGTCGGCCTTCCCGACGTCATCGCGCACGGGATGCTGACCATGGCGCTCGGCGCGCGGCTCGTCACCGACTGGCTCGGCGACCCCGGCCGCCTCGTCGACTACTTCGCGCGCTTCACGCGCCCCGTGGTCGTGCCGAACGAGGGCGCGGCGACGATCGAGTTCACCGGCAAGGTCGCCGTGGTCAACGACGACGGCACCGCCCGCGTCGACATCACCGCCAAGTTCGAGGGCAAGGCCGTGCTCGGCAAGGCGCAGGCGGTCGTCCGGAACTGACGTCCGGGGGAGCAAGGGACCTTTGCTACCACTCGCTTAGCGTGCCTAAGTAAGTGGTAGCAAAGGTCCCTTGCTCTACGCGAGCTTGAGCAGCTTCTCGAGGACCTCCGCCATCCCCGCCGCGCCCCGCGCGTTCGGGTGCAGCGGCGCCGCGGGCACCGACGGCGCGGGGCCTTCGACCCAGCGCCGGTTCGCGGCGCTGCACATGTCCCGCCCCTTGCTCGCGGTCGACATGTCGGCGAAGCCGGCTTCGTGCGCCTTCGCGGTGTCCTGCAACGCCGTGTTGAGCCGTTTGAGCGAGTCGCGGAAGTAGGCCACGTCCCCCGCGCCGACCGGCAGGACGGGCCAGCAACCGGCGTCGTCGTCCGGAAGCACCGTCGGGTACCCCACGACCACGATGCGCGCCGAAGAGGCTTTCGCGCGGATCTGGTCCAGGATCCCGCCGAGCCGGTCCGCGGCGGCGGTGATCCGTTCGGCGAGCTGGTCGCGTCCGCCCGCGGTCAGCTGGGTCTTGCAGGGCGAAGCGGTCTGCACCTGCGTCGCGCACTGGCTCGCGAAGCCGACGAAGCCCACGTCGTTGCCGCCGATCCCGACGGTCACCAGTGTCGTGTCACCGTCGACGGCATCGAGCTGGGGAGCGTTCGTGCCGTCACGGGTCTTCTGCTCGCCGGTGAGGTGCTCGGTCGTGGCGCCGCCGCAGCTGACGTCGACGAACTCGGCCGGACGCAGCTTCGCGGCGAGCAGGCTCGGGTAGTTGTTGTCCGAGCGATCGCAGCCCGCCGGCGCGCCCACGGGCCGTCCGGTGCCCGGCGAGGCCGTGTAGGAGTCGCCCAGCGCCACGTACCGGCCCGCGCCGTCCGAAGTGGTGACCCCCGGCGGAGTCACCGCCGTTCCACGCTCCCAAAGGTGGTAAGCGATCCCCAGGACGGACAGCACGATCACCAGGAAGAGGCAGCCGCCGCCCGTTCTCCGCTGCGTCACCCGTTCGTTGTACGCGACCTGGGTCACGTTTGTCATCGGTCCGACCGTCGGTGAACTCAGCGTGAACGGGTGATCTCCGGTTGCCTGAGACGTGGATCACGTTCAGGGTGGTGCGCGTACCTGCCCCCGAGGAAAGGCGGAAAACCGTGAGCCTGAACTTGAACAAGCTGGTGGACAAGGCATGGGAGGACAAGGGCATCGGTGAGCTGCTGGACGCGCCGCCGTCCGCGCTCGAAGGCCTGACCAAGAAGCACGACGAACTCCTCGCCGAGCTCAAGATCAAGACCATCCGGGACCTCGGCAACTGGAAGTACGCCGCGAAGGCCCACGCGCTCGTCCAGCTCGCCGACGGCGAATCCTGACCTTCTGAAGGCCCTTCCCGGCGAACGGGGAGGGCCTTCAGCCGTTAGGGACGAGGTCGCGCAGCTCGGCGGCGAGATCGAGGGCGTGCGTGACGTCCCGCGCCAGGTAGTGCGGGTCGACGAAGGCTTCGGCGATCCCGGTCTCGGCGGCCGCTTCCAGCTGGGCGGCGACGTCCTTGAGGTCCGTTCCCGGCTTCGGGTTGATCCGCAGCACCCGGCGCAGCGTGCCGGGGTCGCGGCCCGCCTTCTCGGCCGCGGTCACCACGGTGTCCCAGAGCTTCGCCAGATACGGCGCGGGCAGTCCCGCCGGGAGCCAGCCGTCCGCGCGACGGCCGACGCGATCCAGCGCCACCGGCGACAGCCCGCCGAGCAACACCGGCGGATGAGGGCGCTGAGCCGGGCGCAGTCCCACCTGCGACGCCGGGATCCGCCAGCGTTCGCCTTCATGCTCGACCGGGTCGCCGGTCCAGAACTTCCGGAGGACGTCGAGAAGCTCCTCCAGCTGTCCGCCACGCCCCTTCCAGGGGGTGCCTGTCGCCGTGTACTCGTCGCGAAGCCAGCCGATGCCCAGCCCGACGTCCAGACGGCCACCGCTCACCTGATCCAGTGAGGTGAGCATCCTGGCGAGCACCACGGCCGGGTACACCGTCCCGGTGAGCGTGCTGGTGCCCAGCCGGACCTTGTTCGTGACGCTCGCGGCGACGGTCAGCAGGATCAGCGGATCGGCGAACGTGACGAATTCGGGCGGGTACGGCCGTTCCGGTGTGCCGCCGGGGTAGAAATCCGACGGCGAGACCGGCGCCAGCACCCGATCCCCGACCCACAAGGACTCGTAGCCGAGCTCCTCGGCCGCCGCGGCGAAACCGGTGACGGCGTCCATCGACGCGAGGGGACCGTACTGCGGAAGAGCGATTCCCAAGCGCACCACGGTCACTGTGCTTCCGCGAGCAGACGGCCCATCCTGGTGATCCCCTCGGCGAGATCGTTTTCGTCCAGGGCATAGGAAATCCGGAAGTAGCCCGGCGTTCCGAACGCCTCGCCGGGTACGACGGCGACCTCGGCCTCGCGCAGGATCAGATCCGCCAGCGCCACCGTGTCGGCCGGACGCTCGCCACGAATCTCCTTGCCCAGCAACGCTTTCACCGACGGATAAACGTAGAAAGCGCCGAGTGGCACCGGAGTCTCGACTCCCGGGATCTCGGAAAGCAGGGACAGAGCCTTCTTCCGCCGGGCGTCGAACGCTTCGCGCATGGCGAAAACGGCGTCGAGCGGTCCGCTCACCGCGGCCAGTGCCGCGCGCTGCGCGACGTTGGAAACGTTGCCGCACAAGTGGGATTGGTACGCGGTCGCCGCCTTGACCACGTCCCGCGGACCGAGCAGCCAGCCCACCCGCCAGCCGGTCATCGAGTACGTTTTCGCGACCCCGTTGAGGACGATCGTGCGGTCGGCGAGCTCCGGGACCAAGACCGGCATCGAAGGCGCTTCGGCGCCGTCGTAGACCAGGTGTTCGTAGATCTCGTCGGTGATCACCCAGAGGCCGTTCTCGTGCGCCCAGCGCCCGATCGCCTCGACCTGCTCGCGCGGGTACACCGCGCCGGTCGGGTTCGACGGCGACACGAACAGCAACACCTTCGTGCGCGACGTCCTGGCGGCTTCGAGCTGCTCGACGGTGACCAGGTAGCCCGTCGTCTCGTCCGCCGTGACCTGCACTCCGACGCCGCCGGCGAGGGCGATCGACTCCGGGTACGTCGTCCAGTACGGCGCGGGCAGCAGCACCTCGTCGCCGGGGTCGAGCAGCGTCGCGAACGCCGAGTAGACCGCCTGCTTGCCGCCGTTGGTCACCAGGACGCGGCCGGGGTCGACTTCGAACCCGGAGTCGCGGACGGTCTTCGCCGCGATCGCCTCGCGCAGCTCCGGCAGCCCGCCCGCGGCGGTGTAGCCGTGATTGACCTTGTCGCGGACCGCCGCTTCGGCGGCTTCGAGCACGTTGGCCGGGGTGGGGAAGTCCGGCTGCCCCGCGCCGAACCCGATCACCGGACGACCCTGCGCCTTGAGCTCCCGGGCCTTCGCGTCGACGGCCAGCGTGGCCGACGGCGTGATGCCGCCGATGCGGGCCGAAACGCGGGCGGCGGGCGAAGACGAGGGTGCGGGAGCGCTCATGGCGACATCGTGGCACGATCATGGGGTCGGCCGTGGGGGAGTTTCCCCGCGGAAGGCTGCTCCGCGCCGCTTTGAGGGGCGCGGTTGCGAAGCTGTTCGGGGGTTGCCGTAGACTTCTGGTCTCGGAACGCACTACGGTCATCCCCGCCACGGCGGTGGGGACGATGGAATGCGTCCTCGGGAGCTCCAGAGCATCGGGGTTCCAAAGGGGTGTAGCTCAATTGGCAGAGCAGCGGTCTCCAAAACCGCAGGTTGCAGGTTCAAGTCCTGTCACCCCTGCGTAAGCGAACTGGTGAAGGCGGAGGAGTGGTCGTGAGCGACAGCGACGCCAGCGGTGAGAAGGCGCAGGATGACGCCGGGCAGAAGCCCGACGAGCAGTCCCGCCCGGTGACCGCCGCTGCCCGGCGTGAGCGCCGTGCGTCCGCGCGCCCGTCCGGTAAGGCCGACGCCAAGTCGGACGACAAGACCCGCCCCGCCGGCAAGGCGAAGGCCGGGGACAAGACCGAGAAGTCCAAGGACGCCAAAGGCACGGCGACCCCGAAGCGCGACCGCAAGCCGAAGCAGGCGTCGATCTTCGCCCGGCTCATGCGCTTCATCCGTGAGGTCTGGGCCGAGCTGCGCAAGGTCATCTGGCCGAACCGCAAGCAGATGGTCACCTACACCGCGGTGGTGCTGGTCTTCGTGGTGTTCATGGTGGCGCTGGTGAGCGGCCTCGACCTGGCCTTCAAAGAGGTCGTCGGTGCCGTCTTCGGCAGCTGAGGCAGCCGTTCGCGGTGCCTGAGGGCGCCGCACGGTGGCCTGCGCCACGGCAACCGATCAACTGAGAGGACGGAACGTGACCTCCGAGAACGGCACAGCAGCCGGTCATGAGCTGACCGAGCTTTCCGACGAGCAGGTGCACGCGGCACTCGGCGACGAGCAGTCCGAGCACCTGGACTCCGTCGAGGTGCCCGCCGCAGGCGACGAGGTCGACGAAGCCGGAGATGTCGCGGAGGCCGACGAGGCGTCCGCCGGGACCGACGACACCGAGGACGACGACACCGCCGCCGAGCCCGAGGCCGACGAGGACGTCGACCCGGTCGCCAAACTGCGCGCGGAACTCAACGCCGCTCCCGGTGAGTGGTACGTCGTGCACTCGTACGCGGGTTACGAGAACAAGGTGAAGACCAACCTCGAGACCCGGACCCAGACGCTGGACGTCGAGGACTACATCTTCCAGATCGAGGTCCCGACCGAAGAGGTCACCGAGATCAAGAACGGCCAGCGCAAGCAGGTGCAGCGCAAGGTGCTGCCCGGCTACATCCTGGTCCGCATGGACCTGAACGACGCCTCGTGGAGCGCGGTGCGCAACACGCCGGGTGTCACCGGGTTCGTCGGCGCCACGTCGCGTCCGTCGCCGCTGACCGTGGACGAGGTGCTCAAGTTCCTCGCGCCCAAGGTCGAGACGGCCGCCCCCGCCAAGCCCGGCAAGGGCGAGGCCGCTTCCGCCGAGTCGCAGCTGGGTGCCCCCGCGGTCGAGGTGGACTTCGAGGTCGGCGAGTCGGTCACCGTCATGGACGGGCCGTTCGCAACGCTGCCCGCGACGATCTCCGAGGTCAACGTGGACGGACAGAAGCTGAAGGTCCTGGTGTCGATCTTCGGCCGGGAGACCCCGGTCGAGCTGTCGTTCAACCAGGTCTCCAAGATCTGACGGCCGCCAGACGGCCGGCAGTCCCCGCGTACTGGCAGGTGTGCGGGGGACTCAAGTCAGTAAGAAGGAACAAACGAAATGCCACCCAAGAAGAAGAAGCTTGCGGCGATCATCAAGCTGCAGATCAAGGCGGGTGCGGCCAACCCCGCGCCGCCGGTCGGCCCCGCGCTGGGTCAGCACGGCGTCAACATCATGGAGTTCTGCAAGGCCTACAACGCCGCGACCGAGTCGCAGCGCGGGGACGTCGTCCCGGTCGAGATCTCCGTGTACGAAGACCGCACGTTCGACTTCAAGCTCAAGACGCCGCCGGCCGCGAAGCTGCTGCTGAAGGCCGCGGGCGTGGAGAAGGGTTCCGGCGAACCGCACAAGACCAAGGTCGCCAAGGTCACCTGGGACCAGGTCCGCGATATCGCGAAGACCAAGGAATCCGACCTGAACGCGCACGACATCGACCAGGCCGCGAAGATCATCGCCGGCACCGCCCGCTCGATGGGCATCACGGTCGTCGACTGAGTTCCACCCAGCACCACCGTGGGAGAGCCAAGTGCTGGCTCCAACACCACACTGATCCGTTGAAGAGTTAAGGACAGAAGCAATGCCCAAGCACAGCAAGGCCTACCGTCAGGCTCTTGAGCTGGTGGACCGCGAGCGGCTCTACGCCCCGCTCGAGGCCGCCAAGCTGGCCAAGGAGACCTCCTCCAAGAAGATGGACGCCACCGTCGAGGTCGCCATGCGCCTCGGTGTCGACCCTCGCAAGGCCGACCAGATGGTCCGCGGCACCGTGAACCTGCCGCACGGCACCGGTAAGACCGCCCGCGTCATCGTTTTCGCCGTTGGTGACAAGGCCGCCGAGGCCGAGGCCGCCGGCGCGGACGTGGTCGGCACGGACGAACTGATCGAGCGCATCCAGGGTGGCTGGCTCGAGTTCGACGCCGCGATCGCGACGCCGGACCAGATGGCCAAGGTCGGCCGTATCGCCCGCATCCTCGGCCCGCGTGGCCTGATGCCGAACCCGAAGACCGGCACCGTGACCCCCGCGGTCGCGAAGGCCGTCTCGGACATCAAGGGCGGTAAGATCAACTTCCGCGTGGACAAGCAGGCCAACCTGCACTTCGTCATCGGCAAGGCCTCGTTCGACACCGACAAGCTGGTGGAGAACTACGCGGCCGCGCTGGACGAGATCCTGCGTGCCAAGCCCTCGTCGGCGAAGGGTCGCTACCTGAAGAAGGTCACGATCTCCACGACGATGGGCCCGGGTGTCCCGGTCGACCCGGCCCGCACCCGCAACCTCCTCT
Source organism: Amycolatopsis sp. MJM2582 (assembly GCF_000754115.1). Taxonomy (NCBI): domain Bacteria; kingdom Bacillati; phylum Actinomycetota; class Actinomycetes; order Pseudonocardiales; family Pseudonocardiaceae; genus Amycolatopsis; species Amycolatopsis sp. MJM2582. The sequence continues at coordinate 609,437 of NZ_JPLW01000001.1, read as the reverse complement.
CCGAGGACGCGTGAGGCTGAGTTAGACATCACTGAGAAGGGGGCGGTCCCGCTACGGCGGGGCCGCCCCTTTTTCGTGTTTGCTGGAGGGCATGCCTACCTTCGCGTCCTTCGACGGGCTTCAGCTGAGCTACACCGTGTGGGAAGGCCGTGGGCGTCCGGTACTGCTGCAGCACGGCTTCGCCGCGGACACGAACGCCAACTGGATCGCTCCCGGCGTCGTCGACACCCTCCAGGACGCGGGGCTGACCGTGATCAGCCTGGACGCGCGAGGCCACGGGCGTTCGGCGAAACCGCACGACGAGGCGAGTTACGGCGACGACGCGATGGTGCGCGACGTGTCGGCGCTGCTCGACTCCCTGGGGCTCGACGAGGTGTCGATGGTCGGCTACTCGATGGGCGCGATGATCGCGCTCGGTGCGGTGGCCGCGGACCCGCGGATCCGGTGTCTCGCGATCGGCGGGGTGGGGTCGGGGATCGTCGACTTCGGCGGCGTCGACACCCGCGTCGTCACGCCTGAGGCGATCAGCGAGGCGTTGCTCGCTTCGGATCCCTCGACGCTTCCGCCGTCTTCGGCGCCTTTCCGGGCGCTGGCCGACGCTTTGCGGGCGGACCGGATCGCGCTGGCGGCCGTCGCGCGCGGGACGGCGAATCCGAAACTGGACCTGACGGCGATCGCCGTGCCGACCCTGATCCTCGCCGGGGACACCGACCCGCTGGCCGCGGAACCCGAACGCCTGGCCGCCGCCATCGCCGGCGCCCGCCTCGTGCGCGTGCCCGGCGATCACATGGCCGCTGTCATGCACCCGGCCTTCGGCTCCGCCCTTGCCGGCTTCCTGACTTCGCACGACCTCTGACGCGACCTGCGTTTAGCCCCCTAATCGCGATCCGGCGCCCGCACCTGCGTTTCGCGGGCTAATCGCGATCCGGGGTGCGGACCTGCGTTTCGCGGGCTAATCGCGATCTGGCGGGCGCGTCGACTTTCGCGGGCTAAACGCGATCCGGGGGTGAAGACGTGCAGGTCAGTTGCCGGTCGGTGGGGCAGGGCAGGGGTTGGGGGAGTTCGCGTGGCCGGTGATCAGCCACTGGCCCATCTCGACTTCCTGCAGGGTGAAGCTGCCCAGCAGAGGGCCACCGCGGATGTTGTACCAGCACGAGTGGATCGTCAGGTTCTGCCGCGGGACCACGCTCGACATCGGGCGTACCGCGTAGATGTACGGCGTTATGTCGGTGACCTTGGCGTTCAGCGCCGGGACGGCGGTCGCGCAGTCCGGATAACCGAGGTCGCGGGCGAACTGGGCCTGCGCCTGTTCGCTCATCGACAGGCAGACCTTTTCGACGCGGGTGGCGGGCGGGTACGGCTTGCCGATCGTGTCGTAGATGGCTCGCACGGCTTCCCAAGGATTGGTCGAAAGCACCTGGTTGGTGTGGTGCTTGCCGCCGCCGCCCTGGACGAACGTCGCCGTGTCCTGTCCGGCGTCGCTCGGGAAGATCTGCCGGTAGACGATGGTGGCGCCGACGCAGAGCAGCACGATCACGATGATCCAGGCGAGGAGCTTCCCGCCCAGACGTCGCAGCCAGCGCGGCACGCGCGGGCGAGGGGCGTGTACGAGTTCGCCGGGCGGCGGTCCCGGAGGCGCCGGTGGCTGCCCGCCATAGTGCTGGGGCACGGGCTGCGTGGTCTGTGACGGCACGAGCCCCTGCTGCTGTGCCTCGGTGAACTTCAGATAGTCCTGGAACTGCTGAAACTGCTGGAACTGGCGCAGTTGCTCCTCATCCAGCCGGGGCGCGGGCTGACCTCCCGCCTTGGGCTCGATGTCCGTGCCGGGCTCGCTGCCCGGCTTTCCGTCATCACGCTGCTCCGCCACGTCACCATGATGCCTCGCGAGGCCTCCCGCGCACTCCGCCGGTCGCGTTTAGCCCGCTAAACGCGCTCCGGAAGGGGGTCCGTGCGGAGGGCGGAAGAGGGTCGCGTACTCTTGTCAAGGTTCTACCGAAGACCGCTGGTCTTCTCCTGGTCATACGGCCTGGAGAACGAAGGCCCCGCTAGGGCGGGCGACCCGCGCAGGAGGAACGAGGCTCGTCCACGACGCATGTCGTCGTGTGCCCTGACGCCCCGCGCCTGTCTGCGCTGGGGCGTTTCGTCGTTTCAGGGCTCTCAAGGCCAGTGGACCACTAGCCAAGAGAGGAGGCGACCATGGCGAAGCCCGACAAGGAGGCGGCCGTCGCCGAGATCGCGGAGAGCTTCCGCAGCAGCTCGGCCACAGTCGTTACCCAGTACACCGGCCTCTCCGTGTCCCAGCTGTCCCAGCTGCGCCGCGCTCTCGGCACCAATGCCAAGTACCGGGTCGCGAAGAACACCCTCGTCAAGCGTGCCGCCACGGACGCCGGCATCGAGGGTCTCGAGGACCTGTTCGTCGGCCCGACCGCGATCGCCTTCGTCGAAGGTGAAGCTGTTGACGCCGCGAAGGCGCTTCGCGACTTCGCGAAGGACAACAACGCGCTTGTGATCAAGGGCGGCTACATGGACGGCAAGACGCTGTCCGTGGACGAGATCACCAAGATCGCCGATCTCGACAGCCGTGAGGTCCTGCTCGCCAAGGCGGCGGGCGCGTTCAAGGCGAAGCTGTCCCAGGCCGCCGCGCTGTTCCAGGCGCCGGCGTCCCAGGTCGCCCGCCTGGCTGCCGCGCTGGAGGAGAAGCAGCGCAACGCCGGTACCGAAGCAGCCGAAGCACCCGCCGAGAGCTGAACACCCCCCACCCCGAACTTTTAGTTCGTTTCAGAGAGGAAAGCCACCATGGCGAAGCTGAGCACCGCCGAGCTGATCGACGCCTTCAAGGAGCTCACCCTTCTTGAGCTGTCCGAGTTCGTCAAGGAATTCGAGACCACCTTCGACGTGACCGCGGCCGCCCCGGCTGCCGTCGTCGCCGCCGCCCCGGGTGCCGCCCCCGCCGCGGCCGCCGAGGAGCAGGACGAGTTCGACGTCGTCCTCGAGTCCGCCGGTGACAAGAAGATCCAGGTCATCAAGGTCGTCCGTGAGGTCGTCTCGGGTCTGGGCCTGAAGGAGGCCAAGGAGCTGGTCGAGGCCGCTCCCAAGGCCCTCCTGGAGAAGGTCGACAAGGAGGCCGCCGAGGCCGCCAAGGAGAAGCTCGAGGCCGCGGGCGCCAAGATCGCCATCAAGTGATCTCGGGCGCGTCAGCGCCTACCGCAGCACCGTCGAAGGGGCGGGCATCCACACGGGTGCCCGCCCCTTCGCTGTCCCCGCCGACCTGCGTTTAGCCCCCTAATCGCGACGCGTAGCAAGGCTAAGCATTCGGGCGCGCCCAGGGCGCCAGATCGCGTTTAGCCCGCGAAACGCGATCTGGGCGGCGCGGAGGGTGGCGGGCGGCCTGACCTGCGTTTCGCGGGCTAAACGCGATCCGGCCTGGGCCGGGGCAGGTCGTGGATCTGCGCACGGGAGTGACGTGCACTACGGTGCCGCTAGCGGTGCACGGGCAGGCGGCGGGCTGTGCGAAAAGTTACCCGCGGGTCTGGCCAGAAAAGAAAACTGGTGAGTAACCTGTTCGCACTCAGCTCGTTGCACCTGGTTGACGCGGGTATCGCTGCGCGAACGCATGCGTCCTCTCGGGCCAGTGGCACGGGAAGGCAGTGCGCGACGACGCGGAACAGCTCCTGGAGGTGCGATGGGTGCCGAGGTGGTCATCGAAGGTCTTTCCAAGTCCTTCGGTAAGCAGGCCATCTGGCGGGACGTCACGCTGACCCTGCCTCCGGGCGAGGTCTCGGCGATGCTCGGTCCGTCCGGAACCGGTAAGTCCGTCTTCTTGAAGTCGATGATCGGTCTGCTCAAGCCGGACCGCGGCCGGTGCATGATCAACGGCGTCGACATCGTGACGTGCTCCGAACACCAGCTCTACGAGGTGCGCAAGCTCTTCGGCGTCCTCTTCCAGGACGGCGCGCTCTTCGGTTCGATGAACCTCTACGACAACGTGGCCTTCCCCCTGCGGGAGCACACGAAGAAGTCGGAGACCGAGGTCCGCCGGATCGTGCTCGAGAAACTCGAGATGACCGGTCTCAACGGCGCCGACAAGAAGCTGCCCGGCGAGATCTCCGGCGGTATGCGCAAACGCGCCGGTCTCGCCCGCGCGCTGGTGCTGGACCCGCAGATCATCCTGGTCGACGAGCCGGACTCCGGTCTCGACCCGGTCCGCACCACCTACATCTCCCAGCTCTTCCTCGACGTCAACGCGCAGATCGACGCGACGTTCCTGATCGTCACGCACAACATCAACCTCGCCCGCACCGTCCCGGACAACCTGGGCATGCTCTTCCGCAAGGAACTGGTCATGTTCGGCCCGCGCGAGGTGCTGCTGACCAGCGAGGAGCCGGTCGTCAAGCAGTTCCTCAACGGCAAGATGGACGGCCCCATCGGCATGAGCGAGGAGAAGGACTCGGCTCAGCTCGCCGCCGAGCGCGCGATGTTCGAGGCCGGTCACCACGCGGGCGGTGTCGAGGACGTCAGCGGGGTTCCGCCGCAGATGCAGCCGACGCCCGGCGTGCCCACCCGGATGGGCGCCGTCCGCCGCAAGGACCGCGTCATGCAGATCCTGCACGGCCTGCCGCCCGAGGCACAGCAGAGCATCATCGAGTCGCTGTCCCCGGAGGAGCAGCAGCGCTACGGCGTCCGCCCGCAGCGTCTCGCCACCGCCGGCCACCGGTCGGCCCCCGCCGACAGCTCGATCCCCAACCACCACCAGGGCCAGCTGCCCGACGACCAGGTCGCCCACATCCCGCACCCCGGGAGAGCGGGCAACCACCGCTTGCGGCCACAAGATCCGGGGTCAGGTGGCGCGTGAGCTCTCCCGCTTCATCGGCGAAGATCCCCGGAATCGGCATGGTGCGCGAGACCGGGAACCTGTTCGCTCTCGGCCTCGACATCGTTCGTGGCATCTTCCAGCGCCCGTTCCAGCTGCGGGAGTTCATCCAGCAGGCCTGGTTCATCGCGAGCGTCACGATCCTGCCGACGGCGCTCGTCGCGATCCCGTTCGGCGCGGTCATCTCGCTGCAGTTCGGTTCACTCGCCCGCCAGCTCGGCGCCCAGTCCTACACGGGCGCCGGGTCGGTGCTCGCCACTGTGCAGCAGGCCAGTCCGCTGGTCACGGCGCTGCTGGTCGCGGGCGCCGGCGGTAGCGCGGTCTGCGCGGACATCGGCGCGCGGACCATCCGCGAGGAGATCGACGCCATGGAGGTGCTCGGCGTCTCCGCGGTGCAGCGGCTGATCGTGCCGCGTGTGCTCGCGATGATGCTGGTGGCGCTCCTGCTGAACGGCATGGTCAGCGTCATCGGCGTGCTCGGCGGGTACTTCTTCAACGTCGTCCTCCAGGGCGGGACGCCGGGTGCGTACCTGGCGAGCTTCTCCGCGCTGGCCCAGCTGCCGGACCTCTGGGTCGGCGAGCTGAAGGCGCTGATCTTCGGCTTCATCGCCGCGGTCGTCGCCTCCTACCGGGGACTGAACCCGTCCGGCGGCCCGAAGGGTGTCGGCGACGCGGTGAACCAGTCGGTCGTCATCACGTTCCTCATGCTGTTCGTGGTGAACTTCGTGATCACGCTGATCTACCTGCAGATCGTGCCCGGAAAGCTGGACTGACGCATGACCTTTCTCCAGGGCGCCAAGCGGGTCGCCAACCGTCCTTTGCAGACACTGGACAACCTCGGTGACCAGATGTCGTTCTACGGCCGCGCGTTGCTGTGGACGCCGAGGACGCTTCGCCGCTACATGAAAGAAGTCCTGCGGCTGCTGGCCGAAGTGAGCTTCGGTTCCGGCTCGCTCGCCGTCATCGGCGGCACGGTCGGCGTGATGGTCGGCTTGACCCTGTTCACCGGTGTCCTCGTCGGTCTCCAGGGTTACTCGGCGCTGAACTCGATCGGTACCTCGGCCTTCACCGGCTTCCTGACCGCGTTCTTCAACACCCGCGAGATCGCCCCGCTGGTCGCGGGCCTCGCGCTTTCGGCGACAGTGGGCGCGGGCTTCACCGCCCAGCTGGGCGCCATGCGGATCTCGGAGGAGATCGACGCGCTCGAGGTCATGGGCGTGCCGAGCCTGCCGTACCTGGTGACCACGCGGATCATCGCCGGTTTCGTCGCGGTCATCCCGCTGTACGTCATCGGCCTGCTGAGTTCGTATCTCGCGTCGCGGTTGGTCGTTATCTACATCTACAACCAGTCAGCGGGTACCTACGACCATTATTTCGACCTGTTCCTACCACCACAGGATGTGTTGTATTCGTTCATCAAGGTGCTGTTGTTCAGCGTCTTGATCATCCTGTCCCATTGCTATTTCGGATACCGGGCCTCCGGTGGCCCCGCCGGTGTCGGCGTGGCCGTCGGTAAAGCGGTCCGGCTGAGCATCGTCACGGTGTCCATCATGAACTTCTTCATCGGTTTCGCGATCTGGGGAACCGACGTCACGGTGAGGATCGCAGGATGATCGCGACAGTCCGGCGCAGGCTACTGGGTCTGCTCCTGGTCGCCGTGCTCATCGGCGGAGTGGCGCTGAGCATCGCGCTGTACCAAAAGGCGTTCACGCCCGTCGTCAGCGTGAAGCTCCAGTCGGGCAACATCGGGAACCAGTTGCTGAAGCAGTCCGACGTGAAGGTCCGCGGCCTCATCGTCGGTTCGGTCAAGGAGATCACCGCGACCCCGGACGGCGCCGAGCTCACGCTCGCGCTGAATCCGGAGTCGGCGAAACTGATCCCGCAGAACGTTTCGGCGCGATTCCTGCCGAAGACGTTGTTCGGTGAGCGTTTCGTCTCCCTGGAGATCCCGGACGCGCCGTCGGAGAAGACGATCGCCGAAGGTGACGTGATCACTCAGGACCGTACGTCCGGCGCGGTCGAGCTGGAGCAGGCCTTCGCTCATCTGATGCCGGTCTTGCAGGCCGTCCAGCCGCAGAAGCTGTCGAGCACGCTCTCGGCGATTTCCACCGCCCTCAACGGCCGCGGTGACCAGCTCGGCGACACCCTCGCGCAGCTCGGCGACTACGTCGGGCAGCTGAACCCGCACGAGCCGAAGCTCCAGCAGAACCTCAAAGAGCTCGCGAAGTTCTCGGACAACCTCAACGCCGTCGCCCCGGACCTGGTGCAGACCTTGGACAACCTGAGCACCACCACCCGCACCGTGGTGGACCAGAAGATGAACCTGGCGAACCTCTACGGCAGCGTCACCCAGGCTTCGGTCGATCTGCAGACGTTCCTGCAGAACAACGCCGACAACCTGATCCGGCTCGCCGACACGGCCCGCCCGACGGCGGAGCTGCTCGCGAAATACGCGCCGGAGTACCCCTGCGTGATCGGGCAGATGGCGGCCAACCTGCCGAAGATCGACAAGGCGCTCGGCAAGGGCACCGACCGGCCCGGTCTGCACGCGACCATCGAGGTCACCGTCAACCGCGGGCCGTACCTGCCGGGCAAGGACGAGCCGCGGTTCGAGGACAAACGCGGTCCGCGCTGCTACGACCTCAAGCAGTTCCCGGACCCGTTCCCGCAGTACCCGCCGGACGGTCCGATCAAGGACGGCAGCACGGTCAAACAGCCGGCACGCTCGGCGAACGACGGCCTTTCGCCGTCGAACGGCTTCGCGAACGTCGGCGGTTACAACGGCGGGGGAGCGCCCGGCGGTAGCCCGTCCTACAGCGCGTCCGAATCGGACTTCCTCGCGCAGCTGGTCGCGCCGCAGGTCGGCATGTCCGCCTCGGACGTGCCCGGCTGGGGATCGCTGCTCGTCGGTCCGCTCTACCGGGGAGCGGAGGTGCACGTCCAGTGAGGGGATTGCTCGCTCCGCTGATCAAGCTCTGCGCCTTCATCGTGGTCACCGTGCTGTTCACGACCATCCTCGGGATCAGCATCGCCAACGTGAACACCACCAGCACCAACGCCTACAAGGCGCGGTTCAGCGACGCCACCTTGTTGCTGCCCAACGACGACGTCCGCATCGCCGGCGTCCGGGTCGGGCAGGTCAAGGACGTCCGCATCGTCGACCGCCGCCAGGCCGAGGTCGAGTTCGAAGTGGACGCCGGACGCAAACTGCCCGCCGGGGTCACCGCGCAGATCAAGTTCCGGAACCTGGTCGGCCAGCGCTACGTCTCGCTCGGTCAGGGCACCGACTCCTCCGGCAAGAACCTGGAGCCCGGCGGGAACATCCCGCTGGAGCGGACCACGCCCGCGCTCGACCTGACGCAGCTGTTCAACGGGTTCAAGCCGCTGTTCACCGCGCTCAACCCGGACGACATCAACAAGCTGTCCTACGAGGTCATCCAGGTCCTGCAGGGCGAGGGCGGCACCGTCGAGAGCCTGTTGAAGCACACCGCGTCGCTGGCCACCACGATCTCCGACAAGGACAAGGTGATCGGCCAGGTCATCGACAACCTGAACTCGGTGCTCGACACGGTCAACGCGCACACGCCGCAGCTGAACGACTTGATCGTCAAGCTGCAGCAGCTGGTCTCCGGGCTGGCCGCGGACCGCGAGCCGATCGGCGACGCCATCGACTCGCTCGGCACCCTCGCCAAGACGACCTCCGGTCTGCTCGGTGAAGCCCGCGAGCCGCTCAAGCAGGACATCGCCGCGCTCGGCACGCTGTCGAAGAACCTCAACGACAGCCAGCCGATCGTCGAGCATTTCATCCAGTTCCTGCCGCAGAAGGTGACGGCGCTGACCCGCACCGCCGACTATGGCTCCTGGTTCAACTTCTTCGCCTGTGAGATGACGGGAGCCGTCGCCCTGCCTCCGCTGATCAACGAGCCGATCAACCTGCCGCTGCTGCCGGTGAACCGGGCGAGGTGCACGGCATGAAGTCGTTCCGGAAACGCAATCCGATCCCGATCGCGCTCGTCGGCGTCTCGGTGCTGCTGCTCGGTTTCATCGCCGCGCTGAACTCCGAGGACCTGCCGGTCATCGGTGGCGGGACGACCTACACCGCGGACTTCAGCGAGGCTTCGGGCCTGCAGGAGGACAACGACGTCCGGGTCGCCGGTGTGAAGGTCGGCAAGATCTCCGAGATCAAGCTCGACGGCGACAAGGTCCGGATCTCGTTCAAGGTCAAGGACGCCTGGCTGGGCGACAAGACCAGCGCGGCGATCAAGATCAAGACCGTCCTCGGCCAGAAGTACCTGGCGCTCGACCCGCAGGGGCAGCGCACGCTCGACCCGAGCGCGACCATCCCGCGTGAGCGCACGATGTCGCCGTTCGACGTCCTCGACGCCTTCCGCGGTCTTTCACAGACCGTGGACGACATCGACACGACGCAGCTGGCGAAGAGCTTCGACGTCATCACGGAGACCTTCGCCGACACCCCGGCCGACGTGAAGGGCGCCCTGACCGGCCTTTCCCGCCTCTCGGACACCATCGCCAAACGCGACTCGCAGTTGTCGAGCCTGCTCGCGAACACGCGGCAGGTGTCGCAGACGCTCGTCGACCGGGACGCCGAGTTCCAGAAGCTGCTGGCCGACGGCAACAAACTGCTCGGCGAGGTGGCCAAGCGCAAGGAGGCGATCTCCGCGCTGCTGGACGGTTCGCGCAACCTCGCGACCCAGCTCAAGGGCCTGGTCGACGACAACGACGCGCAGCTCGACCCGGTACTCGCCCAGCTCGACCAGCTGACCTCGATGCTGCAGCGCAACCAGGACGCCCTGGGCCAGGGCATCGCGCGGTTCGCGCCGTTCATCCGGGTGTTCACGAACACGATCGGCAACGGCCGCTGGTTCGACAACTACATCTGCGGACTGGTCCTGCCGTCGTTCGGGCCGATCAACGACAAGGGGTGCTACGAGAAATGAGTACCCGTCTCGGTTCCAGCCTCGCGCGCGGCTTCACTATCGCGATCGTGCTCGCGCTGGTCGTCGCCGGCGCGCTGTGGTGGACGCTCAAGGACGCCGGCCGCAACCACGTGACCGCGTACTTCGCGGGCACCGTCGGCCTCTACGAAGGCAACAGTGTCCGCATGCTCGGTGTGGACATGGGCACGGTCACCAGGATCCAGCCGATGGGCAACCAGGTCCGCGTCGACCTCGAATACGACCGTTCGGTGGCGGTCCCCGCGGACGCGAAGGCGATCATCGTGTCGCCGTCGCTGGTCAGCGACCGCTACGTGCAGCTGGCCCCGGCGTACAAGGGCGGCCCGAGGATCGCCGACGGCGCCGTCATCGGCCTCGACCGCACCGAGGTGCCGCTGGAGGTCGACGAGCTCGCCGCCAGCCTGTCCCGGGTCAGCAAGTCGCTCGGGCCCAACGGCGCCAACAAGAACGGTTCGCTGTCGAACCTGCTCGACACCGCCGCGAAGAACTTCGACGGTAACGGGCAGGCTCTGCACGACACGATCACGAAGCTCGGCCAGGCCGCGGGCACGTTGTCGGGCAACAAGGACGACCTGTTCAAGACCGTCGAGAACCTCGGCTCCTTCTCGAAGACGCTGGTGGACAGCGACAAGCAGGTCCGTGACTTCGAACGGCAGCTCGCCGACGTCAGCGGATTCCTCGCGGGGGAGCGGGAGAACCTCTCGGCGACGGTGAAGCAGCTGTCCGACACGCTCACCGCGGTGCAGGCGTTCATCGAGAAGAACCGCGACCGGCTCAAGTCCAATGTGGACAAACTGGCGAGCGTGACCAAGGTGCTCGTGGACCAGCGCGGCGCGCTCGCCGAAATCCTCGACGTCGCCCCGGTCGGCCTCGGGAACCTGGTCAACACCTACAACGCCTCTTCGGGCACGCTCGACGCGCGGGCCAACCTCAACGAGCTCACCCAGCCGCCGCTGGTGATGGTGTGCAACCTGCTCAAGCAGACCCCGGACGCGCTCGACGCGCTGGGCGACGCGTGCAAGGGCGTCGCCGGGCTGGTCGACGGGCTGGTGCCGTTGCCGTCCATCGCCCAGGTGATCCAGTCGTCGCAGGCGGGACAGCTGCCGCCGCTGCCGCTCCCGATCGCGGGTCAGCTCTACGGAACGGCGGCGAAGTAGTGATGAACAGGAAACTTGCTTTCGCTGCCGTCGGGACCGTCGCGGCGCTGACGTTGAGCGGCTGCGCGTTCAACGGGATCTACGACGTCCCGCTGCCGGGCGGCGCCGAACTCGGCGACCACCCGTACACCGTCAAGGTGCAGTTCCGTGACGTCCTCGACCTGACCCCGCAGGCCGGGGTGAAGGTCAACGAGGTCGCCATCGGCCGGGTCGAAGCGATCGGCCTGACCCAGGACGGCTGGAACGCCGAAGTCACCCTCCGGGTCAACGGCGACGTGAAACTGCCGGCGAACGCGCTCGCCAACGTCAAGCAGTCGAGCCTCCTCGGCGAGAAGTACGTCGAGCTGGCCGCACCCGCCGACGGACAGGGCAAGCTCGCCGACAACGCGGTGATCCCGCTGGCCCGCACGAACCGCAGCGTCGAGGTCGAGGAACTGCTCGGCGCGCTTTCGCTGCTGCTCAACGGTGGTGGGGTGGAACAGCTCAACACCATCACCAAGGAGCTCAACAACGCCACCACCGGCCGCTCGCCGGAGCTCAAGGCGTTGCTGAACAACACCAACGAGCTGGTCACGAACCTCGACAAGCAGTCCGCGAACATCACGCGGGCGCTCGACGGGCTGAACCGGCTCTCGCTCACGCTGAACGGCCAGAAGGACAAGCTGGTCGGCGCGGTCGACAACCTCGGCCCCGGGCTCGGTGTGCTGGAGCAGCAGCGCGGTCAGCTGGTGACCATGCTGAACGCGCTCAACCACCTCTCCGGTGTCGCCGTCGACACGGTGAACAAGAGCAAGGAAGACCTCGTCGCCGACCTCAAGGCACTGCAGCCGACGCTGCAGAAGCTCGGCGAAGCGGGCGCGGACCTGCCGAAGGCGCTGGAGATCCTGCTGACCTTCCCGTTCAGCGACGCCGCCTATGACGGCGTCAAGGGCGACTACTTCAACCTCTTCGCGAAGATCGACCTGAACCTGAACGAGATCCTCAAGAACCTCGGCCGCAGCCGTCAGAACCCGCTCCAGGACGTCGTCCCGGTGCCGGGCTTGACCGGCGGGACGGAGGGACCGGGGGCGAATCCGCCGCTGCCGATCCCGGACAGCGTCGGCGGTGTCGCCGGTGGCCAGGCGAGCGCGCCGCAGGGTGGCGGGCAGCCGCAGCAGACCGGACCCGCCGGTATCTTCGGCGTGCTTTCGGGAGGTGCCGGCTGATGCTGGTCCGTAGGACGAAGATCCAGCTGGTCGCGTTCGCGATCATCTCCGTGGTCGCCATCGTGTACGCGCTGATCCGGTTCGCCGGGCTCGGCCAGGTCTTCGGCGACGAGGGCTACACGGTGAAGCTGCAGCTCAAGCAATCCGGCGGCATCTTCACCAACGCCGAGGTCACGTACCGCGGCTTCAACATCGGCCGGGTCGGCGAGCTGCGCCTGACCAAGACCGGGCTGGAAGCCGATCTCAACATCTCGCCGGACGCCCCGCAGGTGCCCGCCGATCTCGACGCCGTCGTCGCGAACCGGTCGGCGGTCGGCGAGCAGTTCGTCGACCTGAAGCCCAAGAGCGACAAGGGACCGTTCCTGAACGCGGGTTCGGTCATCCCGGCCGACAAGGTCAAGACGCCCGTGCCGACCGAGCAGCTCATCGGCGACCTCGACAGCCTCGCGGCCTCGGTGCCGACCGACTCGCTGCGCAAGGTCGTCGACGAGTCGTACAACGCCTTCAACGGCACCGGCCCCGACCTGCAGCGGCTGCTCGACACCGCGCGGAGCTTCACCACGACCGCGCAGGAGTACCTGCCGCAGACGATCCAGCTGCTGGAAAAGGGCGGGCAGGTCCTCGAAACGCAGAACGAGATGTCGAGCTCCATGAAGTCGTTCAGCGCGGACCTCAACAAGCTCTCGGGCACGCTGAAGAACTCCGACGCCGACATCCGGAAGCTGATCGGGATCACCCCGCAGGTGGCGAACCAGATCAGCGAGGTGCTCGCCGAATCCGGACCGGGGCTGGGCGCGCTGACGGCGAACCTGCTCACGACGTCGAATCTGCTGGTGACCCGGCTCGACGGGCTCGAACAGGGCCTGGTGACGTACCCGATGCTGGCCGCGGGCGCGAACAGCGTCGCCAACGACGGCACCGCGCACCTGGGCCTCGCGCTCAACCTGTTCAACCCGCCTTCGTGCACCAAGGGCTACATCGGCCTCGACAAGTACCGCGAAGGCACCGACACGACGCCTCGCGCGCCGAAGGACGACGCGTACTGCGCCGAGCCGAAGGGCAGCCCGATCAACGTGCGCGGTTCGCAGAACGTGCCGTACAACGGGGTTCCGCAGATCCCGTCGGAAGGCGACGTCGCGGCGAACGCGGGCCGTTCGGCCGAGGAGCTGGCCAGCCTGCGCGCGGCGCAGGGCATGCCGAGCGTCCTGCAGAGCCCCGGGGTCAGCCTGCCCACCCTCGGCACGCTGCTGGGCCTGCCCGGCTGAGCCCGAGACCGTATACCTACCCTGGAGTGTCATGAGTTCTTCTCGATCGCGGACCCTGGTACTGGGGGCGGCGGCGTTCGCGCTGGCCGCCTTCCTCGCCGCGGCGATCTTCGGTGTCATGTGGGCCGTGGCCGCGTCGGACGACAACGCCGACCTGGCGCGCTCGCGGGACGACGTGGTCAAGGCGGGCGGCACCGCGATCAAGGCGTACACCGAGGTCGACTTCGAGAACCTCGACGAGTTCTTCAACAAGCAGAAGGCCGTCTCCGACGAGAAGATGAGCCAGCAGCTGGCCCAGCTGGAGCCGACCTACCGCAAGGCGCTCGGCGACGCGAAGACCAAGGTCGTGACCACGATCCAGGACATCGCGGTCGAGGAACTCGACGACCACGAGGGCAAGGCGAGCTTCCTCGCCGCCATCTCCACCCAGGTCACCCAGGGCGACAAGGCGAGCTCGAAGGCGTTGCGCCTGGAGGTCTCGATGACCCGGGTCGGCGATGAGTGGAAGCTGTCCGGGATCGACAACGTGCCCCTCGTCGCGGCCGGTCAGTAAGAGCGTCACCTAGAACGGAGCCACGTAGTGCCCCCCTCCCGTCGCCAGCCCCCTCGCAGCACTCCGCCGGTGCGCCGCCCCCGGGTGGCCGGCCTGCGACGGCCCGGTGCGTCTCCTGCTTCCGCTCCTGTTTCGGAGGTGCCTGCCTCGGAGGTCGAGGTCGAGGAGACGCCGGTGGCGAAGCCGGCGCCGGTTCGCCGTCCGTCGCCGCGGCCGGTTCCGGTTGCTGAGCCGGAGCCTGAGCCTGAGGTCGTCGAGTCCGCTGAGTCCGTCGAGTCCGCTGAGGACACCGAAGTCGCTGAAGAGCCTGAAGCTCCCGAAGAAGAGGTCGTCGCGAAGCCGACCCCGCGTGCGAAGGCCCGCGCGGTCGCCGAGGAGAAGCCGGACGACCTCGAAGAGGCCGAAGCCGAGGTCGACGAATCCTCGAGGGACGAGAAGAAGCCGGGCTCGAAGCAGCTGATCCTGGCGGGTGCGCTGGTCGTCGTCGGGTTGCTGCTGGCCGCGACCGCGGTGCTCTTCAAGATCCAGGCCGACGACGTGTCCAGCTCGACGAACAACACGGCGCTGCTGGACGTCGCGAAGACCGCGCAGGTCAAGGACCAGGTCGCGAAGGCGACCGAGGCGCTGTTCTCGTACGACTACAACAACATCGCGAAGACCGAGACCGCGGCGGCCGATCTGCTGGTCAACGACGACGTGCGGGCGAAGTACAACCTGCTGATGGGCGAGGTCAAGCGGCTGGCCCCGCAGCAGAAGATGGTCGTGACCTGCAAGGTCACCCGCAGCGCCGTCATCCGGCTCGAAGGCGACCGGGCCGACGTGATGGTGTTCGTCGACCAGAGCTCGACGCGGGCCGACACGAACAAGACCACCGCCGGGAGCGCGCAGCTGCACTTGAACGCGGAGCTGCAGGGCGACAAGTGGAAGATCACGGCGATGAACACCTACGCCGCTCCGCCGAACCCCACCGCTTCCTCGGCCCCCGCTTCACCCCCGGCCTCTCCGGCCCCCTCGAAGTGACCCGCCCGGATCGCGTTTAGCCCGCTAAACGCGATCCGCCTCCGCGACGCCCCGTCGTTCCGTGAAGGCCTCCTTGAGGGACCCAGAGTCCCTCAAGGAGGCCTTCACGGCTTCCCGGCGCCCGACCCCGCTGACCTGCGTTTCGCGGGCTAAACGTCACGCGTCGGCGCGCTGACCAGGGGGCTCAGGCGCCACCGCTCGACCGGAGCTTGTAGCTCGCCGTGCGTGCCTTCTTGGCCATCTTCGGGTCCGGGTGGTCCGTGCCGACGACGTTCAGGAGCTGGAGCCGATCCGGATGGCCGGAGGACGTCAGCAGGTCCACGATGTCGAAGCGGTCGTCCATGTCGGCGAGTTGATGGACGAACGCGCCGAGCGCGTGCATCGCCGCGTAATGGTCGGCCATCCCGAGGACGACCTCGTCGCGGGTGATCGTTTCCCGGTCGACCGCGCCACGTTCGGACAGCCACATCGCGGCCGCCGCGCCGACCAGACCGCCTTCGGCCCGGACCCCCGCAGCGGTCTCCAGACCGATCTCACCGGTCTCTCCGAGCGCGATCAAGGCGAACAACCGTTCTACGGGGAGCCGCGCCGTGCGGAGGAACTCACTCGCCTCCGCTGCCGCGTCGGAGGGTGACCGGTGCCGGACCCAGGCCTTCAGCTCCGCGTCGATGACCCCCGGCCCGGACGCGGCGAGGCGTGTGCTCAGCTCGCCGAGACTCTTCTCCGCCGCCTCACCGATGACCGGTGCGTCCATTCCGGCCTCGCGGAGCGCCCTGTTGATCGCCCAGACGGCGATCGGGGTGAGGCTGAGTACGTGCGGAGAGGGATCGGGTTTTCCGGCGATCTCGGCGATCAGCGCGAGCCCGGCCGGGTCCGCGGTGCCCTTCTCGATCGCGCCGAGCCGTTCCAGCAGATCCAGCGCGACGCTCGTCGCGTACCGCGTCGATTCGTCTGGCGTCTGCGCGAGCTCGATGGCTTCGAAAAGGAGCTCGACCGGCATGGCGACCGGACCCGACCGGTAGAGCGTGAGTGTGATCGTCGCGACCAGGCCGAAGGGCAGAAGCTCGGCCTCGCCGATCGTCGAATACAGCCGTTCCCAAAGCCGGAGAGGGTCGTCAACGAGCGTCGCGTTCTCCTCGACGAGCACGTGCTTGCCGTCGACGTCGCGGACCAGCCCGGCCACCTCCGCCCACCGGGCAATCAGCGGGTCGTCGCCGGCTGACCCGGCGACGTATCCGCGGACCTCGCCGAGAAGGGGGCTCCGCTCGGCGGCCTGCCGCAACTCGGCTTCCGGCCGCAGGGAGACCGGGGGCATCTCGGCACTGGCGTCCTGCTCCCACGTTTCGCTCACGCCGCCCAGTCTGGCAGCGCCCGCCCGGTGCGCGTCGCGATTAGCCCGCGAAACGCAGGTGCGCCGCGTCGCCTGTGCGCCGCACCAGACGGCCCACCGGTCACAACGGTCACACGGCCCGGGTCCGCCCTGGGCGCCCCGCCGATCGCCTGGCCCGACCCGGTGACCGTCCGGGAAGCCCGACGACCGGATCGCGTTTAGCCCGCTAAACGCAGGTCGGCGCGCCGGGGCCGCCACCTGCGGGTACCGGGCGGTAACCAGGATGATCGTCCTGTGAAGCGCCCGGCGCGGAGCTACTTCCACGCTGCGCCAACCGGCGGGACCACCGCGCGGCATCTTGACTCAGAGCCCCTGTGGGGTCACGCTTACTGGCAACGGTGAGAACCGGCGGTGCCCTTGCGGGAGGGACGGCCCGGGGAGGCCGAGGAGAGGCATACCTGAAGACGTTGCGATGCAGGCTGGGCCCCATCGGGAGCGCCCCCTGGACAGACCGCGACGTTCGGGCTAGACTGCTTCTTTGCGCTGCCCTCTTTCAGGCTGCCCGGAGCCGGTAGTTAGGATAGTGGGCACACGGCACCCTTGACAGTCCGCATCAGCTGTTGCTGACGCGGCTGCTCACCGCTCATTGTCCCCGGAAGGACGCATCTTGGCAGTCTCTCCCGCGAACCAGGCCACTGCTGCGACCACCTCGGCTGTATCTCGCTCGGAGTCCACGGGAATCCCGGGAGCCCCCAAGCGGGTCTCCTTCGCAAAGATTCGCGAGCCGCTCAGCACCCCGAACCTGCTCGACGTGCAGATCAGGTCCTTTGAATGGTTCACCGGCGACGAGGCGTGGTTCGAACGCCGCGTCGAAGAAGGTGAAGAAAACCCGGTCGGCGGCCTGGAAGAGGTCCTCAACGAGATCTCGCCGATCGAAGACTTCTCCGGATCCATGTCGCTGTCCTTCTCCGACCCGCGCTTCGACGAGGTCAAGGCCTCCGTCGAGGAGTGCAAGGACAAGGACATGACGTACGCGGCCCCGCTGTTCGTGACCGCCGAGTTCGTGAACAACAACACCGGCGAGATCAAGAGCCAGACGGTCTTCATGGGCGACTTCCCGGTGATGACCGACAAGGGCACCTTCGTCATCAACGGCACCGAGCGTGTCGTCGTGTCCCAGCTGGTCCGTTCGCCGGGTGTGTACTTCGACACCAGCGTCGACAAGACCACCGACAAGGACGTCTTCAACGTCCGCGTCATCCCGAGCCGGGGTGCCTGGCTCGAGTTCGACGTCGACAAGCGCGACACCGTCGGCGTCCGCATCGACCGCAAGCGCCGCCAGCCGGTCACCGTGCTGCTGAAGGCGCTCGGCTGGACCACCGAGGCGATCCGCGAGCGCTTCTCCTTCTCCGAGACGCTGCTCGCCACCCTCGAGAAGGACCACACCGCCGGCACCGACGAGGCGCTGCTCGACATCTACCGCAAGCTGCGCCCGGGCGAACCGCCCACCAAGGAGAGCGCGCAGACGCTGCTGGAGAACCTGTTCTTCAAGCCGAAGCGCTACGACCTGGCCAAGGTCGGCCGGTACAAGCTGAACAAGAAGCTCGGCCTGACCACGCCGTACGACACCGGGACGCTGACCGAAGAGGACATCGTCTCGACGATCGAGTACCTGGTCCGCCTGCACGCGGGCGAGGACAAGGCGACCGTCGGCGACCAGGTCATCCCGGTCGAGACCGACGACATCGACCACTTCGGCAACCGTCGTCTCCGCACCGTCGGCGAGCTCATCCAGAACCAGATCCGCGTGGGTCTGTCCCGGATGGAGCGCGTCGTCCGCGAGCGGATGACCACCCAGGACGTCGAGGCGATCACGCCGCAGACCCTGATCAACATCCGTCCCGTCGTGGCGGCGATCAAGGAGTTCTTCGGTACTTCGCAGCTGTCGCAGTTCATGGACCAGAACAACCCGCTGTCGGGGCTGACGCACAAGCGTCGTCTGTCCGCCCTCGGCCCGGGTGGTCTGTCGCGTGAGCGCGCCGGCATGGAGGTCCGTGACGTCCACCCGTCGCACTACGGCCGCATGTGCCCGATCGAGACGCCGGAAGGCCCGAACATCGGCCTGATCGGTTCGCTCTGCTCGTACGCGCGGGTCAACCCGTTCGGTTTCATCGAGACCCCGTACCGCAAGGTCGTCGAGGGCCGCGTCACCGACCAGGTCGACTACCTCACCGCGGACGAGGAAGACCGTTACGTGAAGGCGCAGGCGAACGCGCCGATCCACGACGACGGCACCTTCGTCGAAGACCGCGTCCTGGTCCGTAAGAAGGGCGGCGAGGTCGAGCTGATCGACCCGCTGGACGTGGACTACATGGACGTCTCGCCGCGGCAGATGGTCTCGGTCGCGACCGCGATGATCCCGTTCCTCGAGCACGACGACGCGAACCGCGCGCTCATGGGCGCGAACATGCAGCGTCAGGCCGTTCCGCTGCTGCGCAACTCGGCCCCGCTGGTCGGTACCGGCGTGGAGCTGCGTGCCGCGGTGGACGCCGGTGACGTGCTCGTCGCCGAGCAGGCCGGTGTGGTCGAGGAGCTCTCGGCCGACCTGATCACGATCATGCACGACGACGGCACGCGGAAGAGCTACGGACTGTACAAGTTCCGTCGCTCGAACCACGGCACCTGCTTCAACCACCGCCCGATCGTCAACGAGGGCGACCGGGTCGAGCAGGGTCAGGTCATCGCCGACGGACCGTCCACCGAGAACGGTGAGATGGCGCTCGGCAAGAACCTGCTCGTCGCGGTCATGCCGTGGGAGGGCCACAACTACGAGGACGCGATCATCCTCTCCGAGCGCCTGGTGCAGGACGACGTGCTCACGTCGATCCACATCGAGGAGCACGAGATCGACGCCCGCGACACCAAGCTGGGCGCCGAGGAGATCACCCGGGACATCCCGAACGTCTCCGAGGAGGTCCTCGCCGACCTCGACGAGCGCGGCATCATCCGCATCGGTGCCGAGGTCCGCGACGGCGACATCCTGGTCGGCAAGGTCACGCCCAAGGGCGAGACCGAGCTGACCCCGGAAGAGCGCCTGCTCCGCGCGATCTTCGGTGAGAAGGCCCGCGAGGTCCGCGACACCTCGCTGAAGGTGCCGCACGGCGAGACCGGCAAGGTCATCGGCATCCGCGTGTTCTCGCGCGAGGACGACGACGAGCTGCCCCCGGGCGTCAACGAACTGGTCCGCGTCTACGTGGCCCAGAAGCGGAAGATCCAGCCGGGCGACAAGCTCGCCGGCCGCCACGGGAACAAGGGTGTCATCGGCAAGATCCTCCCCGCCGAGGACATGCCGTTCATGGAGGACGGCACGCCCGTCGACATCATCCTGAACACCCACGGTGTCCCGCGTCGTATGAACATCGGCCAGGTCCTGGAGCTTCACCTGGGCTGGCTGGCGTCGCAGGGGTGGAAGATCGAGGGCAACCCGGAGTGGGCGAAGAACCTCAACGAGGAGCTCTACGACGTCGACCCCGGCACGAACACCGCGACCCCGGTGTTCGACGGCGCCAAGGAAGAGGAGCTCACCGGGCTGCTCGGCGCGACCAAGCCGAACCGCGACGGCGAGCGCATGGTCAAGCAGAACGGCAAGGCCACGCTGCTGGACGGCCGCTCCGGCGAGCCGTACCCGTACCCGGTCTCGGTCGGCTACATGTACATCCTGAAGCTGCACCACCTGGTCGACGACAAGATCCACGCCCGGTCCACCGGTCCGTACTCGATGATCACGCAGCAGCCGCTGGGTGGTAAGGCGCAGTTCGGTGGCCAGCGGTTCGGCGAGATGGAGTGCTGGGCGATGCAGGCGTACGGCGCCGCATACACCCTGCAGGAGCTCCTGACGATCAAGTCGGACGACGTGGTCGGCCGCGTCAAGGTGTACGAGGCCATCGTCAAGGGGGAGAACATCCCCGAGCCGGGTATCCCCGAGTCGTTCAAGGTGCTCCTGAAGGAGCTCCAGTCGCTCTGCCTCAACGTCGAGGTGCTGTCCAGCGACGGCGCCGCGATCGAGATGCGCGACTCCGACGACGAGGACCTCGAGCGTGCCGCGGCCAACCTCGGCATCAACCTGTCCCGCAACGAGTCGCCCTCGGTGGACGACGTCGTGCACTGACCCGCGATGAGGCGGGAGCCTGCCTCCCGTGGGCTCCCGCCTCCGCTCGCCAACTCCTCTAGTCGCATCAACCCCAAGGGGATGTAAAGACGTGCTGGACGTCAACTTCTTCGATGAGCTCCGCATCGGCCTCGCCACCGCCGACGACATCCGTCAGTGGTCCTTCGGCGAGGTGAAGAAGCCGGAGACCATCAACTACCGGACGCTCAAGCCCGAGAAGGACGGCCTCTTCTGCGAGAAGATCTTCGGCCCGACCCGGGACTGGGAGTGCTACTGCGGTAAGTACAAGCGGGTCCGCTTCAAGGGCATCATCTGCGAGCGCTGTGGCGTCGAGGTCACCCGCGCCAAGGTGCGCCGTGAGCGGATGGGCCACATCGAGCTGGCCGCTCCCGTCACCCACATCTGGTACTTCAAGGGTGTTCCCTCCCGCCTGGGCTACCTGCTCGACCTGGCGCCGAAGGACCTCGAGAAGATCATCTACTTCGCGGCCTACGTGATCACCGGTGTGAACACCGAGCTGCGGCACAACGACCTGCCGACCCTCGAAAACGAGATCGGCGTCGAGCGCAAGAACCTCGAGACCAAGCGCGACGCGGACATCGAGGCACGGGCGCAGAAGCTGGAAGCCGACCTGGCCGAGCTGGAGGCGGAGGGCGCGAAGTCCGACGTCCGCCGCAAGGTCAAGGAAGGCGGCGAGCGCGAGATGCGTCAGCTGCGTGACCGCGCCGGTCGCGAGCTGGACCGTCTCGAGGAGGTCTGGACGACCTTCACCAAGCTCGACACCCGTCAGCTGATCGCCGACGAGCTGCTCTACCGCGAGCTCGTCGACCGCTACGGCGAGTACTTCACCGGCGGTATGGGCGCGGAGGCCATCCAGAAGCTGGCCACCGAGTTCGACGTCGCCGCGGAGGCCGAGAGCCTGCGCGACACCATCCGCAACGGCAAGGGGCAGAAGAAGCTCCGCGCGCTGAAGCGGCTCAAGGTCGTCGCGGCCTTCCAGGCCACCGGCAACGACCCGCGCGGCATGGTGCTCGACGCCGTCCCGGTGATCCCGCCGGACCTGCGCCCGATGGTCCAGCTCGACGGTGGCCGCTTCGCCACCTCCGACCTGAACGACCTCTACCGCCGGGTCATCAACCGGAACAACCGGTTGAAGCGGCTGATCGACCTCGGCGCGCCCGAGATCATCGTGAACAACGAGAAGCGGATGCTGCAGGAGGCCGTCGACGCGCTGTTCGACAACGGCCGCCGCGGCCGCCCGGTCACCGGTCCCGGTAACCGCCCGCTGAAGTCGCTGTCCGACCTGCTCAAGGGCAAGCAGGGCCGGTTCCGTCAGAACCTGCTCGGCAAGCGTGTCGACTACTCGGGCCGTTCGGTCATCATCGTCGGTCCGCAGCTGAAGCTGCACCAGTGCGGTCTGCCGAAGGACATGGCGCTCGAGCTGTTCAAGCCGTTCGTCATGAAGCGGCTGGTCGACCTGAACCACGCGCAGAACATCAAGTCCGCCAAGCGGATGGTGGAGCGGTCGCGTCCGCAGGTGTGGGACGTGCTCGAAGAGGTCATCACCGGCCACCCGGTGATGCTGAACCGTGCGCCGACCCTGCACCGCCTCGGTATCCAGGCCTTCGAGCCGCAGCTGGTCGAAGGCAAGGCCATCCAGCTGCACCCGCTGGTCTGTGAAGCGTTCAACGCGGACTTCGACGGTGACCAGATGGCCGTGCACCTCCCGCTTTCCGCGGAGGCGCAGGCCGAGGCCCGCATCCTGATGCTGTCGGCGAACAACATCCTTTCGCCGGCGTCGGGCCGCCCGCTCGCCATGCCGCGTCTGGACATGGTGACCGGTCTGTTCCACCTGACCCGGTTGAACGAGAACGCCGACGGCGCGGGCAACGCCTACTCGTCGCCCGCCGAGGCGATCATGGCCTACGACCGCAAGGCGCTGAGCCTGCACGCCCCGATCAAGATCCGCGTCACCGACCGTCAGCCCGCCAAGGCCGACGAGGCGAGGCTCGCGGAGAACGGCTGGGAGCCGGGCAAGGCGTGGCTGGCCGAGACCACCCTGGGCCGCGTGCTGTTCAACGAGCTGCTGCCGGCGGACTACCCGTTCATCAACGAGCCGATGCCGAAGAAGCGTCAGGCCGCGATCGTGAACGACCTCGCCGAGCGCTACTCGATGACCCAGGTCGCGCAGACCCTGGACCGCCTGAAGGACGCCGGTTTCTACTGGGCGACCCGTTCGGGTGTCACGGTCGCCATCTCCGACGTGCTCGTCCCGGCTGGCAAGAAGGCCATTCTGGACGAGTACGAAGGCAAGGCCGACCAGGTCGAGAAGCGGTACCAGCGTGGTCAGCTGTCGCACGCCGAGCGCAACAACGAGCTCGTCAAGGTGTGGACGCAGGCCACCGAAGAGGTCCACAAGATCATGGAGACGGCGCTGCCGGACGACAACCCGATCGCGATGATCGTGAAGTCGGGCGCGGCGGGCAACATGACGCAGGTCCGGTCGCTGGCCGGTATGCGTGGTCTGGTGTCGAACCCGAAGGGTGAGTACATCCCGCGTCCGATCAAGGCCAACTTCCGTGAAGGCCTGTCGGTGGCGGAGTACTTCATCGCGACGCACGGTGCCCGTAAGGGTCTGGCGGACACGGCGCTCCGTACCGCCGACTCGGGTTACCTGACCCGTCGTCTGGTGGACGTGTCGCAGGACGTCATCGTCCGCGAGATCGACTGTGGTACCACCCGCGGTATCAACATGCCGATCGGCGAGGACATCGGCGACGGCAAGGTGCTGCGCGACCAGCACGTCGAGACCAGCGTGTACGCGCGGAACCTGGCGACCGACGCGGTCGACGCCAAGGGCAACGTCGTGCTCAACGCCGGTGACGACATCGGTGACCCGGCGATCGACAAGCTCATCTCGAGCGGGATCTCCAAGGTCAAGGTGCGTTCGGTGCTGACCTGCGAGTCGGCCGTCGGTATCTGCGCCACCTGCTACGGCCGGTCCATGGCGACCGGTCAGCTCGTCGACGTCGGCGAGGCCGTGGGTATCGTCGCGGCCCAGTCGATCGGTGAGCCGGGTACGCAGCTGACGATGCGTACGTTCCACCAGGGTGGTGTCGCCGGTGACGACATCACGACCGGTCTGCCCCGTGTCCAGGAGCTGTTCGAAGCCCGGGTCCCGAAGGGCAAGGCGCCGATCGCCGACGTCGATGGCCGCGTGCGCATCGAGGAGAGCGAGCGGTTCTGGAAGATCACGCTGATCCCGGACGACGGCAGCGAAGAGATCGTCTTCGACAAGCTGTCCAAGCGTCAGCGGCTCGCGAACACCCCGAACGGCCCGCTGGGCGACGGTGACCGCGTCGCGGTCGGCCAGCAGCTGCTCGAAGGCACGCCGGACCCGCACGAGGTCCTGCGGGTCATGGGGCCGCGCGAGGCGCAGATGCACCTGGTGGACGAGGTCCAGAAGGTGTACCGGGCGCAGGGTGTGTCGATCCACGACAAGCACATCGAGGTCATCGTGCGGCAGATGCTGCGCCGCGTGACGATCATCGACTCCGGTGCCACGGACTTCCTGCCGGGCGAGCTGCCCGAGCGGACCAAGTTCGAGGCGAAGAACCGCGCGTCGGTCGCCGAAGGCGGCGAGCCGGCCTCGGGTCGCCCGGTGCTGATGGGGATCACGAAGGCCTCGCTGACCACGGACTCGTGGCTGTCGGCGGCCTCGTTCCAGGAGACCACGCGTGTCCTGACCGACGCGGCCATCAACGGCCGCTCGGACAAGCTCGTGGGCCTCAAGGAGAACGTGATCATCGGTAAGCTGATTCCGGCCGGTACCGGGATCAACAAGTACCGCAACATCCAGGTGCAGCCGACCGAGGAGGCGCGGGTCGCCGCTTACGCGATCCCGTCCTACGACGACGGCTACTACACCCCGGACGTGTTCGGCTCCACGCCGGGCGCCGCGGTGCCGCTGGACGACTACGACTTCGGCCGCGACTTCCGCTGACCGAAGCGAAATCCACGAGAAGGGCCCTCGCCGATCCGGCGGGGGCCCTTCCCGTTTCCGGAGTACCCGAAATGAGTACAGGCCCCTGACGAATCCGGTTAAGGTGATCCGGTTCTACGCGATTCGGGGGCTATGCGCATTTCCATCTGGTAATCAGGGGTGACTCTGCGTGAACAAATCGCCAAGTGATAGATCCCGCTCACGTACTGGGGCGATCTATCTCGCGACCTTCGCCGCGGTAGCGGCATTGACCGGCGTATTCGCCGCGCCAGCCGGAGCGGATCCGGCACCTTCTTCACCGCCGTCGAGTGCGCCGGCGACATCCGAGGCACCGGCGAGTTCCAGCGCGCCGCCTCCGGGTTCGTCGGTTGCGGAAAGCGCACCGCCGGTGGCGCCGAAGCCGCAGGCCGAGCGGACGAAGCTCGAAGCGTCCGTTGTCTTCGAAAAGCAGGAGTATCGGACCGACGAGAACGTCCGATTCACCTTGAAAATCAAGAACATCAGCGAGATCCCAGCGGTCGATGTGAAGGTGTCACAATCCATCACCGACCCGGCCGATCTGTCGGTGTCGAGTTGGGGCGATCTGGGCTGGGGTAAAGAGGGCGTGGATATCGCGCCAGGCGCGACAGTCGAGGTGGCTGCCACCGGGCATATCCAGGGCATCGACAAGGACAAGGCCGTCGTCCGCGGCAATCTCTTCGACGTGACCGGGTTCGGCGTCGGCGGCTTCTACGGCGACGTCACCGTAGCCAAGGTCACCGGGCACGCGACGGGATTCGTGTTCGGCGACAAGAACGGCAACGGCCGCGCCGACGACGGCGAACAGCTGTCCGGCATCACCCTGGTCCTGGAGTACTCCGGGGCCGTCAAATACGAGGCCACGAGCAACGACGCGGGGAAGATCGACTTCGGTGAAGTCCCGGTCGCCAGGTATCGCCTCGGCGGCGCGGAACTCAAGGGCTGGCACTTCCCGTTCGAGTTCGTGCAGATCGGAACCGAACCGAAGGAGTTGCTCATCCGGGGGGCGCCACCGCTGAACGGTGCGTTGAAGGCATCGATGGCCTTCACTCAGGACAGCTACAAACCCGGCGAGCTCGCGCATGTCTCCGTGACCCTGACCAACTCCGGCTCGATTCCGCTCACGGGCATCGTCGCGGCTTGCGACCGCTATGGAGCCGACTATGCCCTGAAGGGCCGAGACAGCTGGGGAGATCTCGGCTATTTCGGGACAGGTGTGACGATCGCGCCTGGCGAGACGCGCAAGATCGACGTGTCCGAGAAGGTGCCGGACGCCGCGCTCAATCGCGGTGTGGTCACGGTGAGCTGTGACTTCGGCTATCGCGAGGTCGATGTCGACGGTCACGCTCTGGCTCATGCCCAGGCAGCGGTTCCGGGCGGGTTGGCCACCGTCGTCGGTGACGTG
This sequence comes from Amycolatopsis sp. MJM2582, assembly GCF_000754115.1. NCBI lineage: Bacteria > Bacillati > Actinomycetota > Actinomycetes > Pseudonocardiales > Pseudonocardiaceae > Amycolatopsis > Amycolatopsis sp. MJM2582. Next base: position 583,467 of record NZ_JPLW01000001.1, on the reverse strand, counting down.
GTCCACCTCGCCGGCCAGGGTGAGCCGAAGGGCATCAGCGGAATCAAAGTCGTGCTCGTCTCCGATGGAAAGTGCCCCGTCATCGGCGAGCGTACGACCGACGCTGACGGTCGCTTCGAGTTCCGCAAGGTGGCGCCAGGGCCCGAGTACAAGCTGTACTTCCTGACGCCGCAGGGTTGGCGGATCCGGGGTGAGAACCCGATGCAGATCCAGGTTGTCGGGCCGGAGGACAAGCCCTTCCCGATCCGGATCTTGGCAGAGACAGGCGAGGCGCCCGCGCCCACCGTGCCCACGCAGCCCGCGGACTGCGGCAAATCCGAAACCCCGGCGCCGACGACCACGCCCGCCGGGCAGGGCAGTGGCGGCGGTCAAGGTGGTTCGGGGCTGGCCAGCACCGGTGCCGACGTGATCTGGCTCGGCGCGCTCGCGCTCGCCGCGCTGGGCCTCGGAGCGGTTCTGGTCTTCGGCGCCCGCCGTCGTCGTCAACCTGCCGAATAGCGGCCATCACCCCGAGAAAGCCCCCGGTCCTCTCAACCCGGGGGCTTTCCCTTTGCCCGCCCCGACCTGCGTTTAGCCCCCTAATCGCGATCCGGCCGACGATCGGCGCGGTATCCGCCTGGATGCGCGACGGATGGCGGGCGATCCCGGGACGGCCGGTCGAAAGGATGGTCGATATGGAATCCCTTGTGACAGAAGAGAACTCGGCCACGAAGAACCTGCGGTCCGCCTTGGACGACGTCCATCGGGCGGGGGTGCCGGGGGTGTTCGCCGAGGTGCGGGCGGATGGGCGGATCTGGCGCGGTGCCGCCGGGGTCGCCGACCTCGAAACCGGGCACCCCGTCGGGACCGGGATGCGGCAGCGCGTCGGCAGTATCACCAAGACCTTCGTCTCCGCCGCGGTTCTGCGTCAGGTCGAGGCGGGGCGGCTCGACCTCGACGCGCCGATCGGCGACTTCCTGCCGCTGCTGGTCCCTGGCGAACGCGGCCGCGCGATCACGATCCGCATGCTGCTCAACCACACCAGCGGCCTCGCCGAGTACCTGCCCTACGCGTTCCCGTCGCTTCAGAAGCTCGCTCCCGAGAGCCTCGACGACAATCGGTTCCAGGAGTTCCGTCCGGCCGAGCTGATCGCGCTCGGTGTCGGCGCGCCCGCCACCGGAGAGCCGGGCAGTACTCCCGGCGTCTACTCCAACACGAACTACCTGCTGCTGGGCGAACTGCTGGAGCACCTGACCGGCGCCCCGATGGAGGAGCACATCTCCCGCGCCATCATCGAACCCGCGGGTCTCGCGAACACCGGCTTTCCCGCCGGTCCGCATATCGATGAGCCGCACTCGCGGATGTACGAAGCGCTGTTCGGCGTGATCGATCCGCCGCGCGACTACAGCGTCTACAACATGTCCTGGGTGATGGCCGGTGCCGGACTGGTCTCGACCGTCGATGATCTCAACCGCTTCTACCGCAAACTGCTGGACGGGGAGATCGTCAGCCCGTCTTCGCTGGCGGAGATGCAGCGTCTGGTTCCGGTCATCGCGCAGGACGGGCGGCTGATCGACTACGGGCTCGGCCTGTACAAGACCGAGATCCCGGGGCATGGCGTCTTCTGGGGGCACGACGGCACGGTCTGGGGAGCGTTGACGATGGCCTGGGCCGGCGCCGACGGCGGACGGCAGTTCTCCGCCGCGATGAACCTCGTGCGGTGGCGCAAGCCGGACCCCGAAGGAACCCCGCACCCCATCGACGACGCCCTGGCGACCCTCAAGCATCAGGCCCTCTGCGGCCCCACCGCCGACCTGCGTTTAGCCCCCTAATCGCGATCCGGCGCCGACCTGCGTTTCGCCCCCTAAACGCGATCCGGGGCGGGCGGGCGCAGGTCGGGGCCGGGGCGTAGCGCGAGGAGCGACGCGAAAAGCTCCGATGGCAACTTCGTCCCTGAAGGCTTCGCGGCACCTGAGTTCCCGGGATTGAGTAACGAAATCATAACGCCGCGATGAAGGTCGCGAGCAGGGTTACTGGTCCGTTGTGACCTGCCGTAGTGCCGCCAAGTGGCCTAATTCCCACTGCTCGGAAAATCGCCACCCGTTCGGCCCAATGGTCCATCCGCATCGTGGGAAAATCACCCGGCCGTGGCATGTCTCATTCTTTGATCACGAGATTGACACTCCGGCGGGTTCACACGAGTATTTCGCCCATGCAATCCCCAGTCGCCTTGGTGTGGCGCCGGCACGTTGACTTGCGGCAGCAAGCAAGCGCGCTGTGTATGGATTCCTGACCTATTCCGGGTTTGTCGCGACGCAGGCTGATTCGCGTATCCGAAACGGATGCGCCGGTTCCCGTGCGCTGACGTTTTCCACTGTGCCGCAACGGTTCCCTGCGCGAACCGGCGGTTGATTGCTTTCCCCTTCGGTCCGTGCGGTGACGCCTGCGCGGAATAGGGGAGAGGTGTGCCGATTGTCTGGCGCTTCGGTAGCGAAAACAGGGAGAAAGAATGCTATCCAACTCGCCCAAGTGGCGAAAAGTGGTGATAGGCGCCTTGGCGGCGGCACTCGCCGCGGGCACGGTGACCTATACCGGCTCCTCGACGAGTGCCTACGCCGACGTCCAGGTCGTCAAGGACGCCAAGAAGGCGGCCGACGGCAAGGAGTACTGGGTCCAGAACCATCTGGTGTCCAAGGACGTCGCGGCGTCCCGGAGCGCGGACGGCAAGCGCAAGAAGTGGCTGCTGGTCTGGGCCGGTGACGAGAACATCGCCGACACCCTGGTCAAGGACATCAAGAACCTGCCGGGCTCGCTCGGCGGCGGCCTGAACAAGATCAAGAACGCGTTGCCCGGTCCGGACTTCCTCGCCGTGATCGACGCGACGCAGGGTTCGCCGACCTACGGCAAGGTCGTCAACACCGCCACCGTCGGCCCGCTCGTCGAGAACGAGCCGCACCACATGCAGTACGTGTGGCACAAGGGCGACACGATCTACGCCGGAGCGCTGTTCGCCGCGGCGACGTACGCCTTCGACGTCTCCGCGTTGCCGCAGTTGAAGCTCAAGGGCGTCAGCCTCCCGACCCAGACCCTCGGCGGTTCCGTGCCGGACGCGTACTGGGTGCTCAAGGACGGCACCGCCTACGGCACGTACATGGGTGGCCCGGTCGTGCCCGGCCCGCACACCTACGCCAACGGTTCCACCGTGGTGGGCAACGGTTTCGCCGGCAGTCCCGGTGAGGTCGTCCGTTTCGACCAGAACGCGCAGGTGCTTTCCGAGTCCCCGGCCGCCACACCGCAGGGCGACAACAAGAAGTTGTGCGACAACCTCCCGCAGCTGGACAAGCCGACCTGCGCCAACCCGCACGGCATCCAGGCACGCGAGGACCTCAACACCCTGGTCACCAGCGACTACGCCGAGCCGCGGAACATCATCCTCGACCCGGTGAAGCAGCCGTCGCCGTACCTGCGGCGGCCGACCGTCCGCACGTGGGACATCTCCGACCGCAACAAGCCGAAGCTCAAGGCGGTCTCGTACCTGCCGGACGGCCCGAGGGCCGATCCCGCGGACCCGCTGCACGCGGAAAGCCGCGCGGTCATGGAGACCACGGTGACCAACCTGCCGGGGCACAAGGGCGCGTTCGCCCAGACCATGCAGGGCGGGGCGGTGTTCTACACGCCGGACATCACCGCCAAGGAGCCGCACTGGATCCAGGTGTTCGACGACGGCGCGGCGAACAAGGCGATCCACCCGAACAACGATTCCAACGGTGGCGGGTCGAACGGCGGCTGGATCCAGACCAGTCCAGACGACAAATACCTCTACCGCGCGATCACCGGCCGGTCCAAGGGCGCGCTCGGCCCGGACGATCCCGGCACCACCGGTGGCGTGTACGTCCTCGACATCCAGAAGCTGCTCGCCGCCGGCGACAAGGTCGAGAACATCAAGGGCCGGATCGACACGAAGGAGAAGTCCCAGCAGGGCGGTGGCGGCGACCTGCCGACCGTCGTCGGCGCGGCGCCGATCAACCCGGGCACGCCCGGCGGTGGCCCGCACTGGGGCGCGTACGACAACTTCGTGCTCGGTGACGACGGGTACTACCACGAAACCGACAAGCCGCAGCACCTCGCGGTGTCGAACTACTTCGTCGCACGGTCCGGTTTGGACGGTGACCACAAGGTGAACCTGCTCAACCTCGGTGAGGACGGGAAGGTCGCGGTCGACCAGAACTTCCGGGACGAGTTCACCGGGCAGGTCGGGATCAACTTCAACCGGAAGACCTGGCCGCACGGGTCCTTCGGCAACGCCAAGCCGCACTCCGAACTGTTCGTCGTGGCGGACGCGGATCTCAAGTAACCCTGTTCGGCGCGGAAGGTCGTGGGTGGCGGGCACACTCCGCCACCCACGGCTCCGCCGATCTGCTCGGAGAAGGTCCCCATGGATCACCACGTCATACCGGCGAGCTCGGGTTCGGCCGGAGCCGACATCGCCCTCGTCCTGCTCCGGCTCGGACTTCTGCTGGCGACCGCTTTCCTCGCGGGCACAGGGATCCTGCGCCCGCTGGTGGGTGAACTGCCCAGCCGCCTTCGTCTCACCATCGCCGCCCTCGGCGGGATTTCCGCCGTGCTCGCCGCGGTTTCCGCCTTCGCGACCGATGTCAACGTCATCGCGCTGATCGTGCATCTCGTGCTGGCGCTGGCGATTCCCGTGCTGATCCGCTGGCCGTCGGCAGGCCGCTGGGCCTCGCTCGCGCTCGCCGCGTTGGTCGTGCTCGAAACGTCGCTCGGACGGACAGGCGTCGAATTCGCCATCGACACCGTCTACGTCGCGGCCGCGGCCTTGTGGTTCGGCGTCACCGTTCTCTCCATCTGGGTGCCTGCCGGGCAATGGCGCCAGACGAACTTCCGGCTCGGCCCGCTTTCCCTGACGCTGGGCGGACTTCTCGTCGTGGCGGGGGCGGTCCAGCTGTTCTCCTCCGGACTGGGGTTCGACCGCCGGATCTACGGCACGCTCTTCGGTCTGACGTTGCTGGTGATCGCGCTGCTGCCGGTCGTCGCCACCGTCGTCGCGGGTTTCTTCTTCTCGGACAAGGAATCCACGCGTGCCTATCGGTTCGGCGCGGCCGCCGTGACAGTCGGTTTCGTGGCCTGGAGCGCCCTCGCGGCCATTCCCGAACCGCCCAAGCTGCCGACTCCCGGTGTCGCGCTGCTCGCCGACGCCGCCCTGGGCGAGCAGCGGTTCCCCGTACTGGTGAGCCCGCAGCGGCCCGGCAAGAACCTCGTCCATTTCCCCGCGAGCGCGGGAGAAGACCTGTCCGCCGGAATCGAAGGCGGCCTGATCGGCAAGGCCATCGTGCGCCCCGGCGCCGAAGGCACCTGGGCCGAGGTCGACCTGCCGAAGGGCCGCAGCGACCTGATCATCAGCCGGGGCGAGGAGAAGACGACGATCGAGGTCGACGCGGGGGAGGAGCCGGGCCTCGCCATCGAAGACGCGGACGCGCCCGAATGCGCTTCGGCCGCCTTGGGCGGTTTGATCGCCGACCGCCGCGAAGTGCTCACGTCCTGCCCCGCGGACGCGCTTTCCAGTGAGGACAGCGGTTCTCTGGTCAAACTCGTCGAATTCCTCGCCGGACGTAAGCCTTCCGCGCTCACCCTCGTCGAGGACACTTCACCGCGCAGTGTGGCCGCCGCGAAGCTGGTCCGCGAGACCGCCGCGAAGGCCGGGCTGCCGGTACAGGCCGAGGCGGGGCCGAACACCGCACTGCTCGTCGTGTCCGGCTGGGCGGGCGGCTACACGGCGATGACCCGCGCGGCCGAGTCCCAACGGCTCAAGCCGACCCACCAGTACGGCCTGTACCTGGCGCCCTGGCTGCTGAACGGGCCGATCGTCAACTCCGTCGCGAGTTCCTCGATACCGCTGAGGTTCGACCCGCGCGAGCAGGTCGCCGTCAGCTTCGCCGTCGCCGCGGGCAACGCCTTCGGCGGCGAAAGTCCCACGCTCGTCGGGTTCCGGAGCTGGCTGGGCGACCAGTGGCGGTCGATCAACGGCGACGTCCAGATCTTCGCGGCGGCGCAGGTCAACGCCATGCCGATGTACCCGGGCGAACCGCACGCCGTCGGGATGATCGCCGACCGGAACTACGCGGGGCAATGGATCCCCGACGGAACGATCGTGCCGATCAGTTCGGTACTGCGGTGATTTCACCAAAAGAATGGGAGAAGAAATGAAGCGAATCGCGGCCCGTGTGCTGCTGCCACTCGCCGTCGCGGGCGCGCTGTCCGGACTCGCCGGCGGCGTCGCCTCGGCCGACCCTCTGCCGGGTCTGCCCACCGGTGGCGGCAATCCCGCGGTCTGGCTGATCCCGGGGCTGGACCTCGGTGGTCTGCTCGGACCGACCGTCCCCGTGCCGACCGACGTCCTCGCCCCGATCTACGGGATCATCACGCCCATTTCGTAAAACCGTTATCAGCAAAGGAGAATCTCATGAAGAAGACCTTCGTCCGCGCGGTCACCGGCGCCGCGCTCGCCGGTCTCGTCGTGCTCGGCTCGGCCGCTCCGGCACTCGCCGCGCAGGACGCCCCGAACGATGTCGTGGTCGTCGACGAACCGGACACGAGCGATCTCAACAACATCTGGACGTTCGCGCCGCTCGGCGTCCCGGTGCTGGGGCTGATCCAGTCGCTCAACGGCGTCCCCGGCCGGCTGCTGCCGTCCTGACTTCCCGTGGCGGCGCGGCTCACGGGCCGCGCCGCCGCTTTCGGTGAGGAGACCGATGGCCGACAGACAACTGATCGGGCGGATCGCCATCGCGGGGATCGTGGTGGCCGCGCTCGCGACCTGTGTGGTGCTGCTCAACGGCGGCGAGGAGCCGCAGGCCGAGACCGTGGCCGTGGTCGGCGAACCGACCGAGGCCGCGCCGTCGCGGGGACCGGACCGCACGATCACGCGGACGCTCAGCCAGGCGCAGCCGCAGCCGGTGTCGAACGACTGGCGGATCGCGTACGAGCTCGCCGGGACGGGGACCGCGACCGTGGTCTACGACTCGAACGGGCTGGGGCTCGTGCACCAGGAGCTGCAGGTGACGCTGCCGTGGCGCAAGGAGCTCACGTGGAAGAACACCGGCACCCCGCCGACCGTCCAGCTGATGGGGCAGGGCGAGGGCGTTGTCGAATGCCGGGTGGCCGTGGGCGGCGCCGTGGTCACTTCGGAGAAGTCCGCCCCCGGGGAGGTCGCCACCTGCGCCGGCCGCCTCGCCCCCTCCTGACCTGCGTTTAGCCCCCTAATCGCGATCTGGCGGCAGGGGGAAAACCGGTGGCCAGGGTCGGCAGAATGTAGGCATGACCTGGAGCTTCGAAGTCACCCCCGTCGATCACCCGGACGCCGCCCAGCTGCTGCGGGAGTACCTGGACGAAATCGCGTCCCGCTTCTACGAGCGCCAGGTCACCGAAGAGGAGCTCGACGGCTTGCTCCTGGAGCACCACAGCCGCGATCTGGCCCCGCCGACCGGCACCTTCCTCCTCGCCTGGCGCGACGGGGTGCTCGCCGGATGCGCGGGGCTGCGGGTCGTCTCGCCCGACATCACCGAGCTCACCCGCGTCTTCCTGCGGAAGGCCGAGCGCGGCAAGGGCGGCGCCGCGCTGCTCGTGGCCGCCGCCGAAGACGTCGCCCGCGGCCTCGGCGCCTCGTTGATCCGTCTCGACACCAGGCGCGACCTGGTCGAGGCGAGGGCCCTGTACGCGCGCCTCGGCTACGACGAGGTCGAGCCCTTCAACGACGAACCCTTCGCCCACCACTTCTTCGCGAAGTCCTTGGAAGTCCCGGATCGCGTTTAGCCCGCGAAAGGCGATCCGGGCGGCGCGGGAGGCCTGACCTGCGTTTAGCCCCCTAAACGCGATCCGGTGGGGTGGCGGTGAGCGGGGCCCGGTCGGCGACGTCGGCCAGGTAGTCCAAAGTGCGCAGGAGCTGCTTCCCGCTCGGCAGCACCTTCGGCACCACCGCCACCGTCCGCCCGGACGTATGGAACTCGCGGCACCGGCCCGCGTTCCCCGTCAGCCAGTCACGGACCTCGGGACGCAGGACGAACGCGGGATTCGAACAGTCCACTTCGGATCCGCTGATCGAGAGCGTGCAGTCCGGCATGGCCGCGCCCGTCTCGACATGCACGACCGTCCGCAGCGAACCGGACTCCCGGGTGCCGTCCTGGCGGAACCCGGCGCCCGGCCGGTGATACCGGTAGACACCGAACGGCTTCCCCCGGTGCGTGCCCACCACCGCCTGGTCGATCGACTCGCCCGCGCGCCGCAACGGGGCGGGCGCCCGGCCCGTCGCGGGCTGCTCGTGCCGCCCGCCCGCGGCACCGAGCCTGGCACCGCTGTAGAAGTCCCAGCCCCGTTCCCGCGCCAACGTGGCCAGCCCGCGTTTCTTCGCCGCCCCGGCGAGAATCCACCAGACGGCGAGCACGATCGGCAACGCCACCGCGGCGATGGCGATGATCCACGCGGTCACGGCTCAGAAGTCCAGATTGTCGGAGGCTTCCTCGGGTGTCTGTTCGTCGTCACCCACCGAACCGTACTGGCCCGCCTTGATCCCGCCCGACGTGTACGTTCCGGCCTTCCCGGCGACCCCCGCCGCGACCTCGCCCTTCTCGCGGCCCGTCTCCGGCGTCTTCCAGCTGCCGTCCGAATTCGTGGCCTTGCCGAGCCCGACGGTGTTCAGCGCGGCCTTCTTCGTGGCCGACGTCATCCGCTCGCCGAAACCGTCCGCGAGCCTGCCGCCCATGGCGCCGTCCTTCGAGGCGAACTTGCCCCACGCGGACGCGCCCGGCCCCGCCGCCAGCTGCGCGGTGGACTTGTTGTGGGCCATCAGCTCCTTGTAGTTGCCCTTCCACTTGCCGAAGAACTCCTTGAGCTTGCCGAGGAACTGCTTGATCTTGTCGAGCAGCTGGCGGAGCTTGTTCAGGAACTTCTGCACCTTCGACGTCGTCGAGACCGCGCGGGTGGCCGTCAGCCCGCCCGCGGTCGCCGTCGAACCACCGCAGGTCGGGACGGCCGCGGCCAGCGCCGGGATCCAGATCATGATCAGCCAGGTGATGAACTCGGTGAGGATCGCCTTGATGAACTCCTCGATCACCGTCATCACCATGCTGGAGATCTGCAGCAGCTGGGCGATGTCCCCGGCCTGCGCCGCGATCCCGTCGATGCCCTGCGCGAACTTCGCCAGCTTCTCGCCCGCCGCGTTCGCCGCGTCACCGGTCCACTGGGACAGCGACGTCTTCGCGTCCTCGCCGAACTTCTTGCTGTAGTTCTGCAGGTAGACGCCGATGTTGTTGAAGTTGCCCGCAGCGTTCGACAACGCCGGACCGTCGCCGCTCACCATGTGGATGGCGTCCTGGATCGGCTGGCACACGTTCATCAGGAAGCTGAGCCCCTGGCCGACCAGCCAGCCGATGGGGTCGCTGGCGATGTCCGCGACGCCCATGCACGAGCTGACGAAGCCGGCGCCGCTGGCCGCGATCGTCCCGATGTCGCTGGCCTGGAACCCGTCCGCGGTCGCCTTCTTGACGGTGTCGAAAGTGCTGAAACCACTGCCGATCGGCCCGGGCAGCGAGGTCAGCATCTTGTCCGTGCGGATGGTGTCCGGGTTGTAGTCGTTGATCTGGATCTTGGTGTGTTCGCCGGTGATCTTCTGATCGGCCACGATCAGTCCCCCTCGCTACTTGGCCGGCCCCATCTTCGGTGTCCTCGATTGCGCCGGCTGCTCCAGCAGCTTGAGGATTTCGTTGAGCGCCTTGACGTTGTCGTCTTCGTTCCGCTCGTAGGCGGTGGCGGCGTTGCCGAGCTTCTCCGAAGCCGCGGTCAGCCCCGCGGACATCTCGATCAGCAGATCCTGCAGATCGGTGAGCATCGACGTGTACTCGTGCTTCACGAACAGGCCGACGACTCCCCATGACTCGTCGCCGACGTCGGACTGCTGCGTCAGCCGTCCGACCTCGTTCGGGATCTGGACGTCCTGCCCGAGCTTGCCCGAGTAGGTGCGCAGAGCGCTGATCACCACCTCATGCCCTCCGGCCATCGGCGGTCCCTCCCTTCGCGCACCTTCCGATGCGGCTCGTCGTGATCGGCGCCTTGGACCCGGCTGCCCCGCCCGCGGTTCCCAGCGCCCCGGATCGCGTTCAGCCCGCGAAACGCGATCCGGCCCGGGATCAGTGGTCGTCGTCGAAGAGGTTCTTCAGGAAACGGTCGCCGTCCGAGCCGCTCGACGCCGGGGGCGGCGGGGTCTGTGGCCGCTGCGGTTCGTCGGCGGATTTGAGGACGGAACGCTCGGAATAGTCGTCGGCCTGCTGCTCGGCGGCCGGCTGCGAAGGCGACTCCTCTTCCATCCGCGCCCGCATCTCCTCGACGGTGGTGCCGAACAGGTCCGCCTGGGTCTCCAGCACCTGGTCCACCAGATTGAGGTCGTCGCCCATGTGCTCTTCGACGATCGTGGCCTGTTTGCGGGCCGCTTCGGCCACGGCCTGCTGGATGGTCGACATCAGCGCCGCGGAAAGCGCGTCCGGACGCTGGCGAAGGGCGTCTTCGGTGAACTTGACGTCCATGATCGCGCCGCCGGGCCCCGCGACCACCGTCACCGAACGGTCCGAAGAGGACGCCGTCGCCTCGATCCTGCTGAGTTCGTCCTGCATGCCGCCGATGCTCGCGAGCCGATCGTCGACGTTCCGGAGCTGCGACTGGAACTGGTCGAATTGCGCGACCAGCTGCTCGAACTCGGCGGACATGGAGCCTCCCCATAGTGCGGTGCGACGGCCGGGCCGACGCTGTGACCAGTCTCATCGTGACTCATTCACCGGTTCGACGCGACGGGGTGGTTCTCGGATCCATCCGGCTCACCCGTTAGGGGAATAGGTAGCGTGGTTCGCCGAGTAGTGATCGACAACTACGGAATCAGCACCAGCGAGGGGAGGGCGTCGTGGACGCCGAGAAGCAGGAAAGCACCGAGGAGCCCAGGCGGGGGAGTCACGCGGCGCCGGAGGGGGCTCCCGTGCATCCGTTGATCGATCTTTCCCGTGACCCGCATCCGGGCCGGGCGGATCACGCCAAGCCCGAAGAGGAATGAAAGCGGCCGAAACGCCGTTCCATCAGGGTGGCCGCGGCGTCGCGCCCGGCACGATATAGTTATCGACCCCCCGATTTGGCCGGTCCGGAAGTGGCCGGGTATCTTTGGAGACCGTGCCCGGCAGGCGTCGGGCCGTCCCGTGTGCCGTGCGGCACGGACGGGGTGCTCAGGCATCCGGTCCGAAGGCTTCGCCCACGCGGGATCCGACGGAAAATCCCTACGGGAAGTTACCGGTCGCAAGACCGTGACGCGGGCCGACACGCCCGACCGCGGGGGCCGGAGACAACACGTAGTAGCAAGATCGCGAACAGAAAGCTGGTCCATTGCCCACGATCCAGCAGCTGGTCCGTAAGGGCCGCCAGGACAAGGCTGCCAAGCAGAAGACCGCGGCCCTCAAGGGGAGCCCGCAGCGGCGTGGCGTGTGCACTCGCGTGTACACCACAACCCCCAAGAAGCCGAACTCGGCGCTTCGCAAGGTCGCTCGTGTGAAGCTGACCAGCGGCATCGAGGTCACCGCCTACATTCCCGGTGAAGGCCACAACCTGCAGGAGCACTCGATGGTGCTCGTGCGCGGTGGTCGTGTGAAGGACCTGCCGGGTGTCCGCTACAAGATCATCCGCGGTTCGCTCGACACCCAGGGTGTCAAGAACCGTAAGCAGGCGCGCAGCCGGTACGGCGCGAAGAAGGAGAAGAGCTAATGCCCCGCAAGGGTCCGGCCCCGAAGCGGCCGCTGATCTCTGACCCCGTCTACGCATCCCCGCTGGTCACCCAGCTGGTGAACAAGGTGCTGAAGGACGGCAAGCGGTCCCTGGCCGAGCGCATCGTCTACGGCGCCCTCGAAGGCGCTCGCGAGAAGACCGGCACCGACCCGGTCGTCACGCTGAAGCGCGCCCTCGACAACGTGAAGCCCACCATCGAGGTGAAGAGCCGCCGCGTCGGTGGTGCCACCTACCAGGTGCCGATCGAGGTCAAGCCGGGCCGCTCCACCACGCTCGCGCTCCGCTGGCTGGTCTCCTTCTCGCAGGCTCGTCGTGAGAAGACCATGATCGAGCGTCTGCAGAACGAGCTCCTCGACGCGAGCAACGGCCTCGGCGCCAGCGTGAAGCGGCGTGAGGACACCCACAAGATGGCCGAGTCCAACAAGGCCTTCGCGCACTACCGCTGGTGATATCCGCCCGGCTGCCGATCAAAGCCTTGCCGGGCCCCAATTTTGAGACAGGGGAACACTCTCGTGGCACGTGAAGTGCTGACCGACCTGAACAAGGTCCGCAACATCGGCATCATGGCCCACATCGACGCCGGTAAGACCACCACCACCGAGCGGATCCTGTTCTACACCGGGATCAACTACAAGATCGGCGAGGTGCACGACGGCGCCGCGACGATGGACTGGATGGAGGAGGAGCAGAAGCGGGGTATCACCATCACCTCGGCTGCCACCACCACCTTCTGGGCCGACCACCAGATCAACATCATCGACACCCCGGGTCACGTCGACTTCACCGTCGAGGTGGAGCGTTCCCTGCGGGTGCTCGACGGTGCCGTCGCCGTCTTCGACGGCAAGGAAGGTGTCGAGCCGCAGTCCGAGCAGGTCTGGCGTCAGGCGGACAAGTACGAGGTTCCTCGTATCTGCTTCGTCAACAAGATGGACAAGCTCGGCGCGGACTTCTACTTCACCGTCCGCACCATCGAGGAGCGCCTCGGCGCCCGTCCGCTGGTCATCCAGCTGCCGATCGGCGCCGAGAACGAGTTCGAAGGCGTCATCGACCTGGTCCGCATGAAGGCGCTGACCTGGCGCGGCGAGGTCCAGAAGGGCGAGGACTACTCGGTCGAGGACATCCCCGCGGAGCTGGCCGACAAGGCCGCCGAGTACCGCGAGAAGCTCGTCGAGACCGTCGCCGAGACCGACGACGCGCTGATGGAGAAGTTCCTCGAGGGCGAGGAGCTCACCGAGGCCGAGATCAAGGCCGGCATCCGGAAGCTCACCGTCGCCCGCGAGGCGTACCCGGTGCTCACCGGTTCCGCGTTCAAGAACAAGGGCGTCCAGCCCATGCTCGACGCGGTCATCGACTACCTTCCGTCGCCGCTGGACGTCCCGGCCGTCGAGGGCACGCTGCCCGACGGCGAGACCCCGGTCACCCGGAAGCCGTCCGTCGACGAGCCGTTCTCCGCTCTGGCGTTCAAGATCGCCGCGCACCCGTTCTTCGGCAAGCTGACCTACATCCGGGTGTACTCGGGCAAGGTCGCCTCCGGCGCGCAGCTGATCAACGCCACCAAGGAGCGCAAGGAGCGCATCGGGAAGCTCTTCCAGATGCACTCCAACAAGGAGAACCCGGTCGACGAGGCCCAGGCCGGCCACATCTACGCGGTCATCGGCCTGAAGGACACCACCACCGGTGACACCCTCGCCGACCCGCAGAACCCGGTCGTCCTCGAGTCGATGACGTTCCCGGCGCCGGTCATCCGCGTCGCGATCGAGCCGAAGACCAAGGCCGACCAGGAGAAGCTGTCCCTGGCGATCCAGAAGCTGGCCGAAGAGGACCCGACGTTCCAGGTCAACCTGGACGAGGACACCGGCCAGACGATCATCGCCGGTATGGGCGAGCTGCACCTCGAGGTGCTGGTCAACCGCATGAAGTCCGACTACAAGGTCGAGGCGAACATCGGTAAGCCGCAGGTCGCCTACCGCGAGACGGTGCGCAAGACGGTCGAGAAGCTCGACTACGTGCACAAGAAGCAGACCGGTGGTTCCGGTCAGTTCGCGAAGGTCATCGTCAAGCTCGAGCCGCTCGAGTCCACCGACGGTGCCCTCTACGAGTTCGACAACAAGGTCACCGGTGGCCGCGTGCCGCGGGAGTACATCCCGTCGGTCGACGCGGGCGCGCAGGACGCCATGCAGTACGGCGTGCTGGCCGGCTACCCGCTCGTCGGGTTGAAGTTCACCTTGTTGGACGGCGCGTACCACGAGGTCGACTCTTCGGAAATGGCCTTCAAGATCGCCGGCTCCATGGCGATGAAGGAAGCCGCGAAGAAGGCCGGTCCGGTCATCCTCGAGCCGCTGATGGCCGTCGAGGTCACCACGCCCGAGGACTACATGGGCGATGTGATCGGCGACCTCAACTCCCGCCGTGGCCAGATCCAGGCCATGGAGGAGCGCGCCGGTACCCGTGTCGTCAAGGCACTGGTCCCGCTGTCGGAGATGTTCGGTTACGTCGGCGACCTGCGTTCGCGTACGCAGGGACGTGCCAACTACTCCATGGTGTTCGACTCCTACGCCGAGGTTCCCGCGAACGTCGCGAAGGAAATCATCGCGAAGGCGACGGGGGAGTAGTTCCCGTCCGCTCGCGGGCATAAGGAACACTCCTGAACGTCCGCAGCATCCGTCAAGAAACGAATCCCCGTCCGACAGCCACGTTGGCCGGTGAGTAAGCAAAACAGTCCAGGAGGACATTCCAGTGGCGAAGGCGAAATTCGAGCGGACCAAGCCGCACGTCAACATCGGGACCATCGGTCACGTCGACCACGGTAAGACCACTCTGACCGCGGCGATCACCAAGGTTCTGCACGACAAGTACCCCGAGCTGAACACCGCTTCGGCGTTCGACCAGATCGACAACGCGCCCGAAGAGAAGCAGCGCGGTATCACGATCAACATCTCGCACGTCGAGTACCAGACCGAGAAGCGTCACTACGCCCACGTGGACGCCCCCGGTCACGCGGACTACATCAAGAACATGATCACCGGTGCGGCGCAGATGGACGGCGCGATCCTCGTGGTCGCGGCGACCGACGGCCCGATGCCGCAGACCCGTGAGCACGTGCTGCTCGCGAAGCAGGTCGGCGTGCCCTACATCGTGGTCGCGCTGAACAAGGCCGACATGGTCGACGACGAGGAGATCCTGGAGCTCGTCGAGCTCGAGGTCCGCGAGCTGCTGTCCTCCCAGGACTTCCCGGGTGACGACGCTCCGGTCATCAAGGTCTCCGGCCTGAAGGCCCTCGAGGGCGACGCCAAGTGGGGCGAGAGCGTTCTCGAGCTGATGGAAGCCGTCGACGAGAACGTGCCGGACCCGGTCCGCGAGCTCGACAAGCCGTTCCTCATGCCGATCGAGGACGTCTTCACCATCACCGGCCGTGGCACGGTCGTGACCGGTCGCATCGAGCGCGGCCGCGTCAACGTGAACGAAGAGGTCGAGATCGTCGGCATCAAGGAGAAGTCGACCAAGACCACCGTCACCGGTGTCGAGATGTTCCGCAAGCTGCTGGACACCGGCGAGGCGGGCGACAACGTCGGTCTGCTGGTCCGCGGTATCAAGCGCGAGGACGTCGAGCGCGGCCAGGTCGTCGTGAAGCCGGGCACCACCACCCCGCACACGGAGTTCGAGGGCTCGGTCTACATCCTGTCGAAGGACGAGGGTGGCCGTCACACCCCGTTCTTCAACAACTACCGCCCGCAGTTCTACTTCCGTACCACGGACGTGACCGGCGTCGTCACCCTCAAGGAGGGTGTCGAGATGGTCATGCCGGGCGACAACACGGACATCAGCGTCGTGCTGATCCAGCCGGTCGCCATGGACGAGGGCCTGCGTTTCGCCATCCGCGAGGGTGGTCGGACCGTCGGCGCCGGCCAGGTCACCAAGATCATCAAGTGATTTAGGCGCCCCGCCCGGGGGTAATACACCCCCGGGTTAGGGGCGTCAAATCACGTGTGCGACACTATTCAGGTTGCTCGTCCTGGGGCGGCCGAACTCGTACTTCTTCGGAAGACAGGTTCCGGCCGCCCTGGTATGAGCGGCCACGGTCCGCGGAGCACTTCCTTCGGGTGAGGCTAGCGGGCAAGGGCGTTTGAGACGGCGATCCAAGCTTTTCCGCCGGCTCGATGCCTCCTCACGTTGAGGAAGACCAGGCAAGACGAAGATCCCGCGGGATCCGTCTGTGCGTCGGGCACGACACGCCCGACCGCGTGGACCGGGGACAGGGCCGTTGAACTGGGAAAACCTCAGCCAGGCTGAGGTTTGAAAAGACAAAAGCGGCACGAGACGACAAGGAACGAGCAGCCACCATGGCGGGACAGAAGATCCGCATCCGGCTCAAGGCCTACGACCACGAGGCGATCGACACCTCGGCACGCAAGATCGTCGAGACGGTCACGCGTACCGGCGCCCGTGTTGTCGGGCCGGTGCCGCTGCCCACCGAGAAGAACGTTTACTGCGTCATCCGCTCGCCGCACAAGTACAAGGACTCGCGCGAGCACTTCGAGATGCGCACGCACAAGCGTCTGATCGACATCCTCGACCCGACGCCGAAGACGGTCGACGCGCTCATGCGCATCGACCTGCCGGCGAGCGTCGACGTCAACATCCAGTAGCAGCGGCTGGCGAGCGGCGGAGAGTAAGAGACTCATGTCTGACAGGCAAGTGAAGGGCATCCTGGGCACCAAGCTCGGCATGACCCAGGTCTTCGACGAGAACAACCGGGTCGTCCCGGTGACCGTCGTCCAGGCCGGGCCGAACGTGGTCACCCAGGTTCGGACCCAGGAGAACGACGGCTACAAGGCCGTGCAGCTGGCTTTCGGCGCGGTCGACCCGCGCCGGGTGAACAAGCCGCGCACCGGCCACTTCGACAAGGCGAGCGTGACCCCGCGTCGTTACCTTGCGGAGCTGCGTACCACCGACGCCGAGACCTACGAGGTCGGCCAGGAGATCACCGCCGAGGTGTTCGAGGCCGGTATCGAGGTCGACGTGACCGGTACCAGCAAGGGCAAGGGCTACGCCGGTGTCATGAAGCGTCACGGCTTCAAGGGCCAGGGCGCGAGCCACGGTGCCCAGGCCGTGCACCGCAAGCCCGGCTCGATCGGTGGCTGCGCCACCCCGGGCCGCGTCTTCAAGGGCCTGCGCATGGCGGGCCGGATGGGCAACGACCGGGTCACCACGCAGAACCTGACCGTGCACGCGGTGCGTGCCGAGGACGGCCTGCTGCTGATCAAGGGCGCCGTGCCCGGTCCCAAGGGCGGCCTGCTGTTCGTTCGCAGCGCCGCGAAGGGTGGTAACTGAACATGACCAGCGTCGAGCTGAAGACCCCGGCCGGTAAAGCCGACGGCACGGTCGAGCTCCCCTCGGAGATCTTCGACGTGCAGGCCAACGTGCCCCTCATGCACCAGGTCGTGGTGGCCCAGCTGGCCGCCGCGCGCCAGGGCACGCATGACACCAAGACCCGCGGTGAAGTCCGCGGTGGTGGCAAGAAGCCGTACCGCCAGAAGGGCACCGGCCGCGCCCGCCAGGGTTCGACCCGTGCGCCGCAGTTCACCGGTGGTGGCGTCGTCCACGGCCCCACGCCGCGTGACTACACCCAGCGGACCCCGAAGAAGATGAAGGCCGCCGCTCTGCGTGGCGCCCTCTCCGACCGGGCCCGTGCCGGACAGCTGCACGTCATCACCGAACTGGTGACCGGCGAGAAGCCGTCCACCAAGTCCGCCAAGGCCGCCATCGCCGCGGTGACCCAGGCCAAGCGCGTTCTCGTGGTCCTGCACCGCGACGACGAGCTGAGCTGGAACTCCGTGCGCAACCTGGCCGAGGTCCACATCATCACGCCCGACCAGCTCAACACCTACGACGTGTTGGTCAACGACGACGTGGTGTTCACCAAGGCCGCTTACGACGTGTTCGTCGCCGGCCCCGTCCGGGGCAAGGGCGCGAAGGCTTCGGCTCGGTCGAGCGAGGTTGAAGGGAGTGACGAGCAGTGAGTGCGATCGCCATCCCCGATCCCCGCGACATCTTGCTCGCGCCGGTGATCTCCGAGAAGTCCTACGGGCTGCTCGAGGACCACAAGTACACGTTCATCGTCCGCCCGGACGCCAACAAGACCCAGATCAAGATCGCGGTCGAGAAGGTGTTCGGCGTCAAGGTGGTCAGCGTCAACACGGCCAACCGCCAGGGCAAGCGTAAGCGGACTCGCGCCGGCTTCGGCAAGCGCAAGGACACCAAGCGCGCCATCGTGACTCTTTCGGCTGAGAGCAAGCCGATCGAGATCTTCGGCGGACCCACCGCGTAAAGGACTGAGCTGACACATGGGCATCCGCAAGTACAAGCCGACGACCCCGGGTCGTCGCGGTTCCAGCGTCTCCGACTTCGCCGAGATCACTCGGTCCACCCCGGAGAAGTCGCTGCTGCGTCCGCTGAGCAAGTCCGGCGGCCGTAACTCCAGCGGCAAGATCACCACCCGGCACAAGGGTGGTGGCCACAAGCGTGCGTACCGGCTGATCGACTTCCGCCGGAACGACAAGGACGGCGTTCCCGCCAAGGTCGCGCACATCGAGTACGACCCCAACCGGTCCGCTCGGATCGCGCTGCTGCACTACGCCGACGGCGAGAAGCGCTACATCATCGCCCCGGAGAAGCTCAAGCAGGGTGACACGGTCGAGAACGGCCCCCGTGCCGACATCAAGCCGGGTAACAACCTGCCGCTGCGCAACATCCCGGTCGGCACCGTGATCCACGCGATCGAGCTCCGCCCCGGTGGCGGCGCGAAGATGGCGCGGTCCGCCGGTGCCAAGGTGCAGCTGGTGGCGAAGGACGGGCCGTACGCCCAGCTTCGTCTCCCCTCGGGCGAGATCCGCAACGTCGACGTGCGCAACCGCGCCACCATCGGCGAGGTCGGCAACTCCGAGCACTCGAACATCAACTGGGGCAAGGCGGGCCGTAACCGCTGGCGCGGCAAGCGCCCCACCGTCCGTGGTGTCGTCATGAACCCGGTCGACCACCCGCACGGTGGTGGTGAGGGTAAGACCTCCGGTGGTCGCCACCCGGTGAACCCGAACGGCAAGCCCGAAGGCCGCACCCGCCGCCGCAAGGCTTCCGACGCCATGATCGTCCGCCGCCGGCGTACCGGCAAGAAGCGCTGAGCAGGGAGGTAGAAGAACATGCCACGTAGCCTCAAAAAGGGCCCCTTCGTGGACGACCACCTGCTCAAGAAGGTGGACGCTCTCAACGAGTCGGGCAAGAAGACCGTGATCAAGACGTGGTCGCGTCGCTCCACGATCATCCCGGATTTCCTGGGTCACACGATCGCTGTGCACGACGGCCGCAAGCACGTCCCGGTGTTCGTCACCGAGGCGATGGTGGGTCACAAGTTGGGCGAATTCGCGCCGACTCGGACCTTCAAGGGCCACATCAAGGACGACCGCAAGTCGCGCCGCCGCTGAGCGGGCACGAGAGAACAAGGAAGCTAGCGATGAACGCCCAGAACGACGTGGCCGAGGCTTTGCCGACGGCTTACGCGCGGGCTCGCTTCGTCCGGGACTCGCCTACCAAGGTGCGCCGGGTGATCGAGCTGATCAAGGGACGTAGCGCCGCCGACGCCTTGGCCGTGCTCCAGTTCGCCCCGCAGGCGGCAAGCGAGCCGGTCGCGAAGGTGCTCGCCAGCGCCGTGGCCAACGCCGAGAACAACCTCGATCTCGACCCGGACACCCTCTGGGTCAAGAACGCCTACGCCGACGAGGGCCCGACCCTCAAGCGCATCCGTCCGCGGGCCCAGGGCCGCGCGTACCGGATCCGCAAGCGGACCAGCCACATCACCGTCGAGGTGGAGTCGCGTCCCAAGGCCGAGGCCAAGAAGGCACAGGGCAAGAAGAAGGCAGGTGGCCGGTAGTGGGCCAGAAGATCAACCCGCACGGCTTCCGCCTGGGTATCACCACGGACTGGAAGTCGCGTTGGTACGCCGACAAGCAGTACGCGGAGTACGTGGCCGAGGACGTCAAGATCCGGAAGCTGCTGTCCACGGGCATGGAGCGCGCCGGGATCTCCAAGGTCGAGATCGAGCGCACCCGTGACCGGGTCCGCGTCGACATCCACACCGCCCGGCCGGGCATCGTCATCGGCCGCCGCGGCGCGGAGGCCGACCGCATCCGCGGCGCGCTGGAGAAGCTGACCGCCAAGCAGGTCCAGCTGAACATCCTCGAGGTCAAGAACCCCGAGGCCGACGCCCAGCTCGTCGCGCAGGGTGTCGCGGAGCAGCTGAGCAACCGTGTGGCGTTCCGCCGCGCGATGCGCAAGGCGATCCAGACCTCCATGCGTTCGCCGCAGGTCAAGGGCATCCGCGTGCAGTGCGGCGGTCGTCTCGGCGGTGCCGAGATGTCCCGCTCCGAGCACTACCGCGATGGCCGCGTCCCGCTGCACACGCTGCGCGCCGACATCGACTACGGCTTCTTCGAGGCCAAGACGACGTTCGGTCGCATCGGCGTGAAGGTGTGGATCTACAAGGGCGAGCTCGTGGGTGGCCTCAAGGCCAAGGAGGCGCGTGACGCCGCCGCGGCCGCCGAGCGCGCCCCGCGCCGTGACCGTGGTGACCGTCCCTCCCGACCGCGCCGTTCCGGCTCGTCGGGCACGACGCCGACCTCGACCGAAGCCGGCCGGGCCGCCGCCGCCGCGAAGAGCGGCGACGCTCCCAAGGGCGACACGGCCACCGAGGCCCCGGCTGCTGAGACTGCAGAAAAGACGGAGGGCTGACACGTGCTCATCCCGCGCAGGGTCAAGCACCGGAAGCAGCACTCCCCGAAGCGCCACGGTGCCGCCAAGGGCGGTACGAAGGTGAACTTCGGCGAGTACGGCATCCAGGCGCTTGAGCACAGCTACGTGACCAACCGGCAGATCGAGTCCGCTCGTATCGCCATGACGCGTCACATCAAGCGTGGCGGCAAGGTGTGGACGACCATCTACCCGGACCGCCCGCTGACCAAGAAGCCGGCGGAAACCCGCATGGGTTCCGGTAAGGGTTCGCCCGAGTGGTGGATCGCCAACGTGAAGCCGGGCCGCGTGATGTTCGAGATCTCGTTCCCGAACGAGGAGACCGCCCGCGAGGCGCTCCGTCGCGCGATCCACAAGCTGCCCATGAAGTGCCGCATCGTGACCCGTGAAGGTGGTGAGTTCTGATGGCGAAGGCAGGTGCCGCCCAGGCATCGGAGCTGCGTGAGCTCACCGCGGAAGAGCTCGTTCTGCGTCTGAAGGAATACAAGGAGGAGCTCTTCAACCTCCGCTTCCAGATGGCGACCGGACAGCTCGACAACAACCGCCGTCTGCGCACCGTCCGCACGGACATCGCGCGGATCTACACGGTCATGCGCGAGCGTGAACTCGGCCTGTCCGTTTCCCCTGACGCCGAGAGTGAAGGTGCCGCATGAGCGAGCAGCCCAACGCTGAGGCGGCCCCCCGCAACGACCGCAAGGTCCGTGAGGGTTACGTCGTCTCGGACAAGATGAACAAGACGATCGTGGTCGAGCTCGAAGACCGCAAGAAGCACCGTCGTTACGCCAAGGTTCTCCGCAGCACCAGCAAGGTCAAGGTGCACGACGAGAACAACGAGGCGGGCGTGGGCGACCGGGTCACCCTGATGGAGACCCGCCCGCTGTCGGCGACCAAGCGCTGGCGTCTGGTGCAGATCGTGGAGAAGGCCAAGTAAGTAGGGCTCTTTTTGAGTCCCTTAGTTCCGCAAGGCTCGCGGTTCAACGCGAGAACCAGCGCGACATACAGGAGTAGACGTGATCCAGCAGGAGTCGCGGCTTCGGGTTGCCGACAACACGGGCGCGAAGGAGATCCTTTGCATCCGCGTTCTCGGTGGCTCGGGGCGGCGCTACGCGGGCATCGGCGACATCATCGTCGCCACCGTGAAGGACGCCATGCCGGCTGCCGGCGTGAAGAAGGGTGACGTCGTCAAGGCGGTCATCGTTCGCACGCGCAAGGAGCGCCGTCGTCCGGACGGTTCTTACATCCGCTTCGACGAGAACGCTGCTGTGCTCATCAAGAACGACAATGAGCCCCGCGGCACCCGCATCTTCGGGCCGGTCGGCCGCGAGCTGCGCGACCGAAAGTTCATGAAGATCATTTCGCTCGCGCCGGAGGTGTTGTAGAGCATGAAGGTGAAGAAGGGCGACACGGTCGTCGTCATCGCCGGCAAGGACAAGGGTGCCAAGGGCAAGGTCATCCAGGCCTACCCCGAGCGCGAGCGCGTGCTGGTCGAGGGCGTCAACCGGATCAAGAAGCACACGCGGATCTCCCAGACCCAGCGCGGCGCGCAGTCCGGCGGCATCGTCACGCAGGAGGCGCCCATCCACGTCTCGAACGTGATGGTCGTCGACTCCGACGGCAAGCCGACCCGGGTGGGCTACCGCATCGGCGAGGACGGCAAGAAGGTCCGGGTCTCGCGCCGGAACGGTAAGGACATCTGATCATGACCACCGCAGAGAAGATCGCCCCGCGCCTCAAGGTGCGGTACCGCGAGGAGATCAAGGGACAGCTCCAGGAGGAGTTCTCCTTCGAGAACGTCCACCAGATCCCGGGCGTCGTCAAGGTCGTCGTGAACATGGGTGTCGGTGACGCCGCCCGTGACAGCAAGCTGATCGAAGGCGCCATCCGCGACCTGGCCGCGATCACCGGGCAGAAGCCCGAGGTTCGCAAGGCTCGCAAGTCCATCGCGCAGTTCAAGCTGCGTGAGGGCCAGCCGATCGGTGCGCGCGTCACGCTGCGCAACGACCGCATGTGGGAGTTCCTCGACCGGCTGCTGACCATCGCGCTGCCGCGTATCCGTGACTTCCGCGGGCTTTCGCCGAAGCAGTTCGACGGCAACGGCAACTACACGTTCGGTCTCAACGAGCAGTCCATGTTCCACGAGATCGACCCGGACGCCATCGACCGCCCGCGCGGTATGGACGTCACTGTCGTCACCACCGCCAACACCGACGACGAGGGCCGCGCGCTGCTTCGCAAGCTCGGCTTCCCGTTCAAGGAGAACTGAGTCGATGGCCAAGAAAGCACTGGTCCACAAGGCCGCGAAGACGCCGAAGTTCAAGGTTCGCGGTTACACGCGCTGCCAGCGGTGCGGTCGCCCGCACTCGGTGTTCCGCAAGTTCGGGCTCTGCCGGATCTGCCTTCGCGAGATGGCACACGCGGGCGAGCTGCCCGGCGTCCGCAAGTCCAGCTGGTAAGAGTCTTTTTTAACTCCCACTTCGCCACAGGCCCCGCAGTGATTGCAGGGAACCAGGGCGAGAAAGGTTGACAGGTCACCATGACGATGACCGACCCCATCGCAGACTTCTTGACCCGTCTGCGTAACGCGAACTCGGCTTACCACGACGAGGTCGTGCTTCCCCACTCGAAGATCAAGGCGAACATCGCCGAGATCCTCAAGCGCGAGGGTTACATCTCGGGCTACCGTGACGAGCCGGGCGAGAAGCACAAGAACCTCGTCGTGGAGCTGAAGTACGGCCCCAACCGTGAGCGCAGCATCGCCGGCCTCCGCCGCGTGTCCAAGCCCGGTCTGCGGGTCTACGCAAAATCGACCGAACTGCCGTCGGTTCTCGGTGGCCTCGGCGTCGCGATCATCTCGACGTCGTCCGGCCTCCAGACCGACCGTCAGGCCAAGCGCAACAGCGTGGGCGGCGAAGTCCTCGCCTACGTCTGGTAAGGAAGGGGGCACAGACATGTCACGCATTGGAAAGCTGCCGGTCGCCGTCCCCTCCGGGGTCGAGGTGACCATCGACGGTCAGCAGATCAAGGTCAAGGGGCCCAAGGGCACCCTTGAGCACACCATCGCCGAGCCGATCACCGTCGAGAAGGCCGAAGACGGCACTCTCGAGGTCAAGCGGCCCGACGAGGAGCGCACCAGCCGTGCCCTGCACGGTCTCACCCGGACGCTGGTCAACAACCTCGTCGTCGGTGTGACCGAGGGCTACGAGAAGAAGCTCGAGATCCACGGTGTCGGTTACCGCGTGCAGGCCAAGGGCTCGGACCTCGAGTTCGCCCTCGGCTACAGCCACCCGGTGAAGATCGAGGCGCCGGAAGGCATCACCTTCAAGGTCGAGACCCCCACCCGGTTCTCGGTCTCGGGCATCGACAAGCAGAAGGTCGGCCAGATCGCCGCGGTCATCCGCAAGCTGCGCCGCCCGGACCCGTACAAGGGCAAGGGCCTGCGCTA
Organism: Amycolatopsis sp. MJM2582; assembly: GCF_000754115.1. NCBI lineage: Bacteria > Bacillati > Actinomycetota > Actinomycetes > Pseudonocardiales > Pseudonocardiaceae > Amycolatopsis > Amycolatopsis sp. MJM2582. Next base: position 559,418 of record NZ_JPLW01000001.1, on the reverse strand, counting down.
CGAGGGTGAGAAGATCCGCCGCAAGGTCGGAAAGACGGGTAAGTGATCATGAGCGACACGACTACGAAGCGCAAGCCGGTCGGCAAGGACATCTCGACCCGCCGCCGCGTCGCGAAGGCCCGTCGGCACTTCCGCCTTCGCAAGAAGATCAACGGCACGGACCAGCGTCCGCGCCTGGTCGTCAAGCGTTCGTCGCGGCACATCGCCGTGCAGCTGATCGACGACCTCGCCGGCAAGACCCTGGCGTCGGCGTCCACCCTCGAGGCGGACGTCCGCGCGCTGGAAGGCGACAAGAAGGCCAAGGCCGCCAAGGTCGGGGAGCTCGTCGCCGCCCGCGCCAAGAACGCCGGTGTCTCGACCGTGGTGTTCGACCGTGGTGGCAACGCCTACCACGGCCGCATCGCGGCGCTCGCCGACGCTGCCCGCGAGGCGGGGTTGGAGTTCTGATGCAGATGCTCGTGAATGGAAGGAAAGCCTGATGCCGGGACGTACACGGCAATTCGGCGGCGGCCAGGGCGGACCCGGCGGGCAGGGCGGCAACGACCGCAATGACCGTCGCGACCGCCGGGACCGGCGCGACAGCGGCCGTGGCGGGGCCGGCCAGGAGAAGACCCCGCACCTCGAGAAGGTCGTGACGATCAACCGCGTCGCCAAGGTCGTCAAGGGTGGTCGTCGCTTCAGCTTCACCGCCCTGGTGGTCGTCGGTGACGGCGACGGTCAGGTCGGCGTCGGCTACGGCAAGGCCAAGGAAGTTCCTGCGGCCATCGCCAAGGGCGTCGAGGAAGCGAAGAAGAACTTCTTCCGCGTTCCCCGCGTCGCCGGCACCATCCCCCACCCGATCCAGGGTGAGGAAGCCGCCGGTGTCGTGCTGCTCCGTCCGGCCTCGGCCGGTACCGGTGTCATCGCCGGTGGCCCGGTGCGCGCGGTGCTGGAGTGCGCGGGCGTCCACGACGTGCTGTCGAAGTCGCTCGGCTCCGACAACGCGATCAACATCGTGCACGCGACCGTGGCGGCCCTGAAGGGTCTGCAGCGTCCCGAAGAGGTCGCGGCCCGCCGCGGTCTCCCGCTCGAGGACGTCGCTCCGGCTCGCATGCTGCGCCAGCGCGCGGGTCAGGGGGTCTGACCATGACTCAGCTCAAGGTGACCCAGGTCAAGAGCAAGATCGGCACGAAGCACGCTCACCGCGAGTCGCTGCGCACCCTCGGGCTGCGCAAGATCCGCCAGAGCGTCGTGCGTGATGACACTCCCGAGGTGCGCGGCCTTATCCACACCGTCCGCCACCTGGTGGAGGTCGAGGAGGTCAAGGCATGACTGCCATCAAGATCCACCACCTTCGTCCGGCTCCGGGCGCGAAGCGCGACAAGATCCGCGTCGGCCGTGGTGAGGGCTCGAAGGGCAAGACCGCCGGTCGCGGTACCAAGGGCACCAAGGCCCGGAAGAACGTGCCCGCCGGTTTCGAGGGTGGGCAGATGCCCATCCACATGCGGCTGCCGAAGCTGCGCGGCTTCAAGAACCGGTTCCGCACCGAGTACCAGCCGGTGAACGTGGGCGACATCGCCCGCGTCTTCCCGGAGGGTGGCAAGGTCGGCGCCGAGGAGCTCGTCGCGAACGGTCTGGTCCGCAAGGGCAAGCTCGTGAAGGTGCTCGGCAACGGCGACGTGAACGGCGTCAAGCTGGACGTCACCGCCGACGCTTTCTCCGGCTCCGCCAAGGAGAAGCTCTCCGCCGCCGGTGGCTCCGCCACCACGCTCTGAGCTTTCTTCGCTCGCTTCACCGAAAGGCCCGCCAGGCTCCGCCAGGCGGGCCTTTCGCTTGCGCTCCCTCCGGCGGCCCCGACCTGCGTTTCGCGGGCTAACCGCGATCTGGCCCGTTTCGCCCGGCGCGCCCGCCGACCTGCGTTTCGCCCCCTAATCGCGATCCGGGCTGCGGACCGCCATCCCCGCCTCCGACCTGCGTTTCGCGGGCTAAACGCGCTCCGACGGTCGCGCAGGTGCCCGCCGTCCGGATCGCGGTTAGCCCGCGAAACGCAGGTCGGCCCCGGCGGCCGCGGGCATGGCGGAGGGGTGTCTGAGCTGGAAGGATCGTGAGGTGGCCATACCTCCAGGGCAGGATCCGCAGCCCGTTCAGCAGCAGCCGGACGCCCCGCCGATGGTCGTATCGGTTTCAGGCCCGATGGATCCTGTAGCCGAGCCGGCACGGTCGGGCCGGCTCGAGCCCCGCCGACTGGTCGCGGCGGGACTGGCCGCACTCGCTCTGGTGCTGACCCTCATGGGTTGCTTCTTCCCGTTCTTCAACATCGAGCATCGCCTCAGCTTCGATCGCAGCGCCTCGGTCGTCCTCGTGGTCGTCCAGGGGGCTTGGGATACGCAGCTCATCCAGCCCAACGACCAGCCCTTCACCACATCGACGGCGCCTCTTGGCATCCCGATCCTGATCGCCGCGGCGATCCTCCTGGCGGCCACGATCGTCTGCGCGCGCGCCGCAGGACTCCGCCGCCCGGCCGTTTTGGACCGATGGCTCAGCACCATCGGGTCGGTGTTCCTCGCCGGAGTCGTCGCCACCGCGGCCACGCTGGCGTTCGGCCGCCCGGTGGATGGAGACAGCGTGACGACGCTGACGGTGGGAGCGGGGATGTGGGCACTCTTCGCCGCGGTCGTCGCCGCGGCGGGGGCCGCGGTCATGAGCCACCGCGTCCAGGACGACGAGGTCCCGATGAGCGGCGACTCGGCGCTCGCGGAAATGCCCACACCGAAGGACGGCATCTCCATCACGGTGCTCCCGCCGGAGCCGCAGCCGGAGGTCCCGGACTATTCAGCCTTCGCGCCGCCACCCGATCCCGGCGCGAAAGAGCGCGATTAGCCCGCTAAACGCGCTCCCGGTCGCCGATACGGTGGGGGAGGAGGTGGCCGATGACTTGGGCGGCGGTCTTTTTCGGAGCGGCGGTGCTCGTGGCTTTTACGCCAGGGGCGAACAATCTGCTCGGCCTGCACCACGGAATGACGCAGGGGGCATGGAAAGGGCTCGCCGGCCTGTTAGGCCGATTGGCCGCATTCACGGTGCTCATCGCGGCCGTCGCCGCTGGCCTCGGCCAGCTCCTCGCGGCGTCCGAGCTTGCACTCACGGTGATCAAATGGGCCGGCGTCGCCTACCTGGCCTGGATCGGCGCGCGTCTGCTGTGGTCGACGTTCCGCGGCGGGCACACCACGCTCATCCAGACGCCACGAGGCGCTGAATCCGTGCCCGCGCTGAAGATCGCGAGGAAGGAATTCGTCGTCGCGATCACGAACCCGAAGGCGATCCTCATCTTCACCGCGTTCGTGCCCCAGTTCATCGACGCTGCTCACGGCTCCTTTTCCGCCCAGATCGCGATCCTCGGCGCCGTCTACCTGCTCGCCGAGTTCGTCGCGGGCGCGACGTACATCGGCGCGGGCGCGCTCGTGAAGACGCTTCGGCTGTCTCGCCGGGCGACCCGCAACGTCGACCGCGGCACCGGTGTCGTGCTCCTCGGCATGGCAGGAGCCCTGGCGACTTCGAGCTCCTGAGCGCCCGCCCCGATCACAGTGCGTTTAGCGGGCTAATCGTGATCCGGCAGCGCCAGGAACGTGGGGAACGGTAAGGCGATCTGTCAAGGTTCCGGAGCGAGAAGCACAAGTCGATCAACCCCGCGGACCAACCTTCGTTCGGAAAACCCACACGCACTGCGGACACGCCCTGTGAAGCTGTTAGAGTCGGCGGCACGCTTCGGGACGAGTGTGCCCCGAAGCGTTCCTGGCTTGTGCCAGAAAGCTGTGTGTTCCCGCCGGCCCCAGGCCGGCCAAGCCGATCGTCGGTAAGACAGCCGACGACGCCGAGGAGGTTCCCCGCGTGCTCAGCGCCTTCCGCTCGGCTCTAGCGACGCCGGATCTACGTAAGAAGATCCTGTTCACGCTAGCCATCGTCGCGGTCTACCGAATCGGTGCCACCATTCCGGCCCCGGGCATCTCGTATTCCGCCGTGCAGCAATGTACGGAGACCGGGTCGCAGGAGGGCGTCTACCAGCTGCTGAATCTGTTCAGTGGTGGTGCACTACTGCAGCTGTCGCTGTTCTCGACCGGCATCATGCCGTACATCACGGCGAGCATCATCGTCCAGCTCCTCACCGTGGTCATCCCGCGGTTCGAGGAACTGAAGAAGGAAGGCCAGGCCGGCCAGGGCAAGCTGACCCAGTACACCCGGTACCTGACGATCGCCCTCGCGGTCCTGCAGGCGACCGGTGTGGTGGCACTCGCCGACCGCAAGCAGCTCTTCCCGCAGTGCGACACCGCGATCATCCCGGACAACAGCGTCTACACGCTGGCCATCATCGTCATCACGATGACCGCCGGTACCGCCGTCATGATGTGGCTGGGTGAGCTGATCACCGAGCGCGGCGTCGGCAACGGCATGTCCGTCCTCATCTTCCTGAACATCGCGGCCCGGATCCCGATCGAGGGTGGCAACATCCTCAGCAGCGCGGGTGGCGTCGTCTTCGCCCTGATCTGCGTGTTCGGCCTGGTGATCATCGCCAGCGTCATCTTCGTCGAGCAGGGTCAGCGCCGGATCCCGGTGCAGTACGCCAAGCGCATGATCGGCCGCCGCATGTACGGCGGGACCTCGACGTACCTGCCGATCAAGGTGAACCAGGCCGGCGTCATCCCGGTCATCTTCGCCTCGTCGCTGCTCTACCTGCCGGACCTGATCAGCCGCCTCGTCGGCGACGCCAACAGCAACGCGGGCTGGCAGGTCTTCATCCAGAACTACATCGTCAACCAGTCCAGCTGGGCGCACGTCCTGCTGTACTTCGCGTTGATCATCTTCTTCACGTACTTCTACATCACGATCACGTTCAACGTGGACGAGCGTGCGGAAGAAATGAAGAAGTTCGGTGGCTTCATCCCGGGTATCCGCCCGGGCCGCCCCACCGCGGAGTACCTCAGCTACGTCCTCGGCCGCATCACCCTGCCGGGCTCGCTGTACCTGGGCATCATCGCGATCCTTCCGAACTTCTTCCTGTCCGTCACCGGCAGCGGGAACAACCAGAACTTCCCGTTCGGTGGCACGGCTGTGCTGATCATGGTCGGTGTCGGTCTCGACACCGTGAAGCAGATCGAAAGCCAGCTGATGCAACGTAACTACGAAGGGTTCTTGAAGTGACGCGCCTGGTTCTCGTTGGCCCTCCTGGCGCGGGCAAAGGTACTCAGGCGGTAGCACTGTCGGAGAAGCTCCGGATCCCGCACATCTCGACCGGCGACCTGTTCCGCGCCCACGTGGGGGAGCAGACGCCGCTGGGCCAGGAAGCCAAGCGCTACCTGGACTCCGGCGAACTCGTGCCCGACTCGGTCACGAACGAGATGGTGCGTGAGCGTCTCGCCGAACCCGACGCCAAGGTCGGTTTCCTGCTCGACGGGTTCCCCCGGAACACGAAGCAGGCCGACGTCCTCGGCGAAATCCTCGGCGAGGTCGACACCAAGCTCAACGCGGTCATCCAGCTCCAGGTCTCGGAAGACGTCGTCGTCGAGCGGCTGCTGTCCCGCGGCCGCTCGGACGACACCGAAGAGGTCATCCGTCGCCGCCAGCAGATCTACGTGTCCGAGACGGCTCCGCTGCTCGAGTACTACGCGGACATCCTGGTCACGGTCGACGGCGTCGGCTCGGTCGACGAGATCTCCGCCCGCGTGCTGGAAGCGCTGCGCGACCGCACGTGAATCTCGGAGGACTGCGTGTACTGCAACGGCTTCGTCGTGGGCGCATGATCGAAATCAAGACCCCTGGCGAGCTCCAGGCGATGCGGGCCGCCGGTCTGGTGGTCTGGCGCACCCTCACCGCGGTGCGCGAGATCGCCAAGCCGGGGGTGACCACGGCCGACCTCGACGAGCTCGCCGAGCAGACGATCCGCGACGCCGGCGCGGTGCCCTCGTTCAAGGGTTACCACGGCTTCCCGGCGTCGATCTGCGCTTCGGTGAACGAGCAGATCGTCCACGGCATCCCGTCGAAGACGCAGGTCCTGAACGACGGCGACATCATCTCGGTGGACTGCGGCGCCATCCTCGACGGCTGGCACGGCGACTCCGCCGTCACCCTCGCGATCGGGGAGGTGTCGAAGGCGGATCTCGCGCTCTCGGCCGCCACCGAGGCGGCCATGTGGGCCGGGATCGCCGCGGTGGCGTCCGGTGGCAGGCTCACGGACATCTCGCACGCCGTGCAGACCGCCGCGGAGAAGGCCGGCCGGGAAGACGGCATCGAGTACGGGATGATCGTCGAGTACGGCGGTCACGGCATCGGGCGCCAGATGCACATGGACCCGTTCCTGCCGAACCTGGGCAAACCGGGCAAGGGACCGCGGCTCAAGACCGGTATGGCGCTCGCGATCGAGCCCATGCTGACGGGTGGTGGCGGGGAGACCGTCGAGCTCGAAGACGGGTGGACCGTCGTGACCGCGGACGGCTCGCGGGCCTCGCACTGGGAGCACACGGTCGCCATCACCGATGACGGCCCGTGGGTGCTGACCGCCCCCGAAGACGCCTGACCTGCCCCCGCGCCCGTCGGAGCGCGTTTAGCCCGCGAAACGCAAGTGCGCGCCGGGATCGCGTTTAGCCCGCTAAAGGCGAACGGGCGTCCGGGAGCGCGATTAGCCCGCGAAACGCAGGTCGCCCCGCTGGACGGCGCAACGCTCGGGCCCGCCGTTGAGGTCCTCGCTCGCTACCCCCATCGGGTGCACCTCGGCCGCCGAGCGCCCCAGGTCCAGCCTCCATCGGAGCGCGATTAGCCCGCTAAACGCAGGTCGGCGCGGGCGTACGATGGAGAGGTCGCATCCGGCGGGCTCAGGGGTCACGTAACACAGTCACCCCCCGTTTGGGGCTCACGACACGGGTTGCGTACACTGTCAAGTCGGTGTACTCATCGCGCCCGGATCCTGCGCGCTCGTGAATTCTCGCGAACGGACATTGGAGCCGGGTAGGAGTGTGCCGATGCACCACCCAGCCAAGCACTCAAGCTCTGACTGATAACACAGCGTAGCGACAGGAAATGCGGAGGACATGGGCAAGAAAGACGGGGCCATCGAGGTCGAAGGCCGCGTAGTCGAGCCGCTCCCCAACGCGATGTTCCGCGTCGAGTTGGAGAACGGCCACAAGGTCCTTGCACACATCAGCGGCAAGATGCGGCAGCACTACATCCGCATCCTGCCCGAGGACAGGGTTGTCGTGGAGCTCTCGCCCTACGACTTGTCTCGTGGTCGCATCGTCTACCGCTACAAGTGATCACGACGAGTTAGCACAAGCAGGAGAGCAGGAGACGTGAAGGTCCAGCCGAGCGTCAAGAAGATCTGCGACAAGTGCAAGGTGATCCGCCGTCACGGCCGGATCATGGTGATCTGCGAGAACCTGCGGCACAAGCAGCGGCAGGGCTGATCACTCGCACTCGTACAGAGTGGATTGACGGCTACACAATCTCCCCGCACCTGCCGGGCCGTGCGAACGGCCCGGTTCACCCCCGGACTTCAGGCCGGGGCCGGGACACCCGAAGCGCAAGCAGAGGGCACGACAGGCGAGTCGGTCCCGGGACCGGACGGGGAGCAGACCTGGAGATGAATTCTATGAAGGAGCATCAACGCCAATGGCACGACTCGCTGGCGTAGACCTCCCCCGCGAAAAGCGGTTGGAGATCGCGCTGACCTACATCTACGGCATCGGCCGTACCCGCTCGAAGCAGCTCATCGCGGCTGCCGAGCTCAACGCGGACACTCGCGTCAAGGATCTGAGCGATGACGACCTCGCCAAGCTGCGGGTCTACATCGAGGAGAACTTCAAGGTCGAGGGTGACCTTCGCCGTGAGGTGAACGCCGACATCCGTCGGAAGATCGAGATCGGGTGCTACGAGGGCCTTCGCTGGCGTCGCGGACTTCCCGTCCGTGGTCAGCGCACCAAGACGAACGCCCGCACCCGTAAGGGTCCGAAGAAGACGGTCGCCGGCAAGAAGAAGGCTGGCAAGAAGTGAGCGTCCAGGGCAAGAAGGTCGTGCGTATGGGCGGCGTCCACCGCCGCGGCTCGGCTTGTGTCTCGCCCAAGGCGCTTTACGCCCGCCCGATGGCGCTCCGCAACCTGTACACCGACGCCGGTTCGATCATCCGGCGCGGACAGGCCGAAGCGGTCGCCGCTCACCAAGAGAACGCGCGCTAACAGGAGAACCCTCAGAACATGCCACCGAAGTCTCGTACTGCGGCGGGGGCCAAGAAGGTCCGCCGTAAGGAAAAGAAGAATGTCGCGCACGGTCACGCGCACATCAAGAGCACCTTCAACAACACCATCGTCTCGATCACGGACCCGACCGGTGCCGTGATCGCGTGGGCGTCGAGTGGTCACGTGGGCTTCAAGGGCTCGCGTAAGTCCACCCCGTTCGCCGCGCAGATGGCCGCCGAGAACGCCGCCCGCAAGGCTGCTGAGCACGGCATGAAGAAAGTCGACGTCTTCGTGAAGGGCCCGGGTTCGGGCCGCGAGACGGCGATCCGCTCGCTGCAGGCGGCCGGCCTCGAGGTCGGCACCATCCAGGACGTGACCCCGCAGCCTCACAACGGCTGCCGCCCGCCCAAGCGGCGCCGGGTCTGAGGAACGGGGAGGAGTAAGAAGAAATGGCTCGTTACACCGGCCCCGCGACGCGTATTTCGCGTCGCCTCAAGGTTGACCTCATCGGCGGCGACCAGGCTTTCGAGCGTCGCCCCTACCCGCCGGGCCAGCACGGCCGCGGGCGCATCAAGGAGTCCGAGTACCTCCTGCAGTCGCAGGAGAAGCAGAAGGCTCGCTACACCTACGGCGTTCTCGAGCGTCAGTTCGTCCGGTACTACAAGGAAGCCGTCCGGCGTCCCGGTAAGACCGGTGAGAACCTGCTGCAGATCCTCGAGTCCCGTCTGGACAACGTGATCTACCGCGCCGGCATCGCCCGCACCCGCCGTCAGGCGCGTCAGCTGGTGAGCCACGGCCACTTCCTGGTCAACGGCGTCAAGGTCAACGTCCCGTCCTACCAGGTCACGAAGTGGGACATCATCGACGTGCGGCCGAAGTCGTTCGCGATGCTGCCCTTCGTCGCGGCCAAGGAGTCGTTCGGCGAGCGTCCCGTTCCCGCGTGGCTCCAGGTCGTTCCGTCCAACCTCCGCGTGCTGGTCCACCAGCTCCCGGAGCGCGCTCAGATCGATGTTCCGGTCCAGGAACAGCTGATCGTCGAGCTCTACTCGAAGTGATCCATCATCGGGCCGGGGTTTCCCCGGCCCGATGTGGGCACGGGCGGCGGCGCCCGGAGTGCGCCGCCGCTTCGCCATCCCTTTCGGTGTCATATGGCGGGCGCCGTTTGGAAAGGAATTAGGAAAGATGCTGATTTCCCAGCGACCGGCTCTCGGCGAAGAGACGGTCAACGAGACCCGCTCCCGGTTCACCATCGAACCGCTGGAGCCCGGCTTCGGCTACACGCTCGGCAACTCGCTGCGGCGCACGCTGCTGTCGTCCATTCCGGGCGCGGCCGTGACGAGCATCCGCATCGACGGCGTGCTGCACGAGTTCACCACCGTTCCCGGGGTGAAGGAAGACGTCACCGACATCATCCTGAACCTCAAGGAGCTCGTGGTCTCCTCGGAAGAGGACGAGCCGGTCACCATGTACCTGCGCAAGCAGGGCCCCGGTGAGGTCACCGCCGCCGACATCGTGCCCCCGGCCGGTGTCACCGTGCACAACCCGGATCTGCACATCGCGTCGCTGAACGGCAAGGGCAAGCTCGAGATCGAGCTCGTCGTCGAGCGCGGCCGCGGTTACGTTCCGGCCCTGCAGAACAAGCAGGCGGGCGCGGAGATCGGCCGGATCCCGGTCGACTCCATCTACTCCCCGGTGCTGAAGGTGACCTACAAGGTCGAGGCGACCCGTGTCGAGCAGCGCACCGACTTCGACAAGCTGATCCTGGACGTGGAGACGAAGCCGTCGATCACGCCGCGGGACGCTGTCGCGTCGGCCGGTAAGACGCTGGTGGAGCTGTTCGGTCTCGCGCGCGAGCTGAACGTCGACGCCGAAGGCATCGAGATCGGCCCGTCGCCGCAGGAGGCGGACACCATCGCCGCCTACGCGATGCCGATCGAGGACCTGGACCTCACCGTCCGGTCGTACAACTGCCTCAAGCGCGAGGGCATCCACACCGTCGGCGAACTGGTCTCGCGCAGCGAGGCCGACCTGCTGGACATCCGCAACTTCGGTGCGAAGTCGATCGACGAGGTCAAGCTCAAGCTCGTCGGTCTCGGCCTCGCGCTGAAGGACAGCCCGCCCGGGTTCGACCCGACCGCGGCCGCGGCCAGCTACGACGGTGAAGGCTGGTCCGAGGGCGTCGACAGCATCACGGACGGAATTTCGGACAACGGCCACGACGATGGCCAGGACTACGCAGAGACGGAGCAGCTGTAAGGCCAGCTACGGCTCCCTCACCGGTCGGGTGGGGGAGCGCCGGCCTTCAGCTGTGAGCTGAACGAGGAGAACCGATGCCCACCCCCACAAAGGGACCCCGTCTCGGCGGGTCGCCCGCGCACGAACGGCTGATCCTGGCCAACCTGGCCACTCAGCTGTTCGAGCACGGCAAGATCACGACGACCGAGGCGAAGGCCCGGCGGGTGCGCCCGCTGGCCGAGAAGCTGATCACGAAGGCGAAGCGGGGCGACCTGCACAACCGTCGTCAGATCCAGCGCGTCGTGCGCGACAAGGATGTCGTGCACAAGCTGATCGCCGAGATCGGTCCGTTCTTCGCGGAGCGTCCGGGTGGCTACACCCGGATCACCAAGACGATGGCGCGCAAGGGCGACAACGCCCCCATGGCCGTCATCGAGCTGGTGTCCGAGAAGACCGTCACCGCCGAGGCCGAGGCCGCGCGCAAGACGAAGTTCGCCAAGGACGAGCCGAAGGCTGCCGCTCCGGCCGCCGAGGAGACCACCGAGGCCACTGAGGCTGCCGACACGGCCGCCACCGAGGCTCCGGAGGCCACCGAGGCTCCCGCCGCCGACGAGGCCGCTGAGGCCCCCGCCGCGGACGCGGACAGCAAGAAGGACTGACGTCCTGACGGCACCGAACACCCCGGACGAGCCCGCCACTCCCACTGCGGAGGGCGGGCTCGTTCGTCTGCGTCTGGACGTCTCTTACGACGGCACCGATTTCTCCGGCTGGGCGCGGCAGCCCGGACGGCGCACGGTGCAGGGAGTCCTCGAAGAGGCGCTCGCGAAGCAGCCCCCAGGGGCCTCGGTCCCGAAGTCCGTCGTCGTCGCCGGCCGCACCGATGCCGGTGTGCACGCTGCCGGCCAGGTGGTCCACGTCGACGCGTCGCCTTTAGCGGGCAAAACGCGATCCGGTCGTCTGGAACTGGACGAGCAGGGCATCCCTGACCTGGGGCGGATGCGGCACCGCTGGAATCGGTACCTGCCGGGTGACGTGCGGGTGCTGGATGCGCGGGTGGCGGCGCCCGGGTTCGACGCGCGGTTCTCGGCCGTGCGGCGCCACTATCTGTACCGCGTTTCGGACGCGCCGTGGGGCGTGGATCCGTTGCGGCGTCATGACACTTTGGCCTGGGGGCGGCCGCTTTCCGTCGACGCGATGAATGAGGCGTCGGCGGCTCTCTTGGGGCTCCAGGACTTCGCCGCGTTCTGCAAGCAGCGTGAAGGCGGGACGACCATTCGCGAGCTGCAGCGGCTCGTGTGGCGGCGGACCGGGCCGCACGCGGTCGAGGTCGAGGTCTCCGCTGATGCGTTCTGCCACTCCATGGTGCGCAGTCTGGTGGGGGCTCTGCTCTTGGTCGGTGACGGCCGACGTCCGCTCGGTTGGCCTGGTGACGTCTTGGAGAGCCGGACGCGCGACAGCGCCGTCGCTCCGGCGCACGGCCTGACGTTGATGGCCGTCGACTACCCGCCAGACGCCGAACTCGCCGCGCGTGCCGATCAAACGCGCGCCATGCGCACCCCCTCCTGATCCGGACACGGCGCCTTTCGCGGGCTAAACGCGCCGCGGCGGGCCTGCCAGACGGCCTCGACAATGCCTTTGAAGTCGTTCGCCAGGTCCTCCGCGGTGGCGATGACGAATCGCCATCCCTCGGCTTCCACGCGTCTTCGGCGTTTGCGGTCATAGGCTTGTTCCCTCGGGGTGTTGTGCCATCGGCCGTCGTACTCGATGGCGACCCGGAACTTCTCGTCCGCGAGATCAAGACGAGCGAGGAAACGGCCGGTTCGGGATTTGACCTCGACCTGAGGCGTCGCCGTGATGCCACCGGCTGCGAGCACGATGCGGAGCTCCGATTCCGGATGCGATTCCGCGCGAGGGTCGGACAGGCGTAAAGCATGCCTGGCCAAGCGAATTCCTCTATTGCGACGACCGTAGAACTCGCCGTTGAGGTGCAGATCGGTCAGATTGTTCGCCCTCATGAACTGGTCCAGATCCGGGACGCCGATACGGAGTCTTCGCGTCCAGCTGGATTTGCGTGGAGAAAGCCGAAGCAGGAGATCCAGCGCTATTCGGCGTTTCCGTGCGATGCGGATGCCGTTCCAGGGTCTCGATTCTTCGGGTTTGACCTCGGTCCGCCGAACTTTGATGCCGACGATCGGGCCGAAGCGATTCTTCTCCGGCACGATCATCTCGACGGGGTCGTTGGGGTTGGCCAGCTCGACGCCGTGAACGGTCGCGGCCGATCGCCCGGTCAGGACTGCTTCTGGCGGTGCCAGCAGCGCGGCGCCTCGGCAGCGCAGCTCGTGGGTGACCTCGACGCCGGCGCGTGTGTAGACGTCCTGAAACAGCCGTCGGACGCTCGAGCCGCGTAACTGGCTGGCCGTGATGAGACCTGCCTTGCGCGCTTCCGAGCCGCGGAAGACATCGGGGAGATGAGATGAATCGAAAGGTTTGGTCATGTCGACACGGTGACCGACAAGACCGACAGCCCGACGCCATCACCGCCGTTTCCGGCCGACTTATCCACAACCCCCGGCTTGTCCACAGTCGGCGTAATTGCCCCTTGACTCGCAAACCCCACGCCTCGGATCGCGTTTAGGGGGCAAAACGCGACGTGGCGGCACGCAAAAGGGGCACCGTCCGAAATGGACAGTGCCCCCGTAGAGCGCGATTAGCCCGCTAAAGTCGACGCGGGGCGGGGTTAGTCGCCTCGGCGCACCGGGCCAAGGATCTGCTGCTCTTTCGCGGTGGTGACCAGGCGAAGAGGACGCCACAGGTTCCGGCCCAGCGCGACCACCTGGTCGTCCTTCAGCGTCGTGAGCTGCTTCATCATCTGGGGCGGGAGCCGCCAGATGCGGGCCGCCAGTTCGGCCTGGCCCGGCGGGAGCCGCTGCATCAGCACCAGGTCGGCCGCGTTCGCGGTCGCCCCGGCCTGCGGGTGCAGGTACGGCAGCACGTACACCGTCGTCTGCCACGGCGACCGCGGCGGGAACAGATCCTGCGGCGTCGGACCGCCGTCGGTCACCACCAGCAGCGGCGCGTCCTCGGACGGACGCGGGAGGTCCACCGGCGACAGCCGCCGGATCTGTACCAGCGGCGAAGGCCTGCCGTTGGGCTGGTTCCCCGCGGCTTGGGGGAGCACCTGCCACGCGGCCGGACGTCCGGTCGCCACGACGACCCACGCGCCGACCGCCATCGCCCGCAACGCCACCTGGCGAGCCAGGTAGAGGCCACCGACCAGCACGATCCGGGTCGGTGTCGAGCGCAGCGCGGAGATCGTCAGCGGCTCACCCTTGAGACCGGAGCCGAGGACGATCCCGCCGCGGTCACCGGATGGGCTGATCGCGTCGAGCATCGCCGGGTCGACGGTGAATTCCGGGGCGACACCGGCGCTCTGGCCTGCATCGCGCATGCGGGTGCTCATGCCGTGCCTCCGATCGGCAAAGTCGCGGAGAACCCGGAGATCTGCAGGCCGCGCAGCGGCGTCAGCGTCACACCCAGCCGGTCCGAGATGCCCTGCAGCCGCTGGTCGGCCGCGTCCAGTTCACGCGGGTTGCGCGCACTCAGGCGAACGATTCCGCGCAGGCCGATCTTGCCCTCGTCCGAGGACGGCGAGATCGACATCGCGACCGTCGCCGACAGCGCGCGGACACTGGTCAACGCGTTCAGGCTGCCGCTGATCTTGCCCTTCGGCCAGCTGGTGATCGCGTAGCTCGCGTGCCCGATGCCGGCCGCGGTGACGCCGGTCCAGCGTTCCTGCAGACCGACCTTCCCCTGCGAACCGGCGACCGCGGTCAGTTCCGCGGCCGAAATGCTGGATCGCAGCAACTCGTCCGGGTCGAGCGGCCGGGTCGGCACGCCCTGCGATTCCAAGGCGTTGCGCACTCGCGACAGCGCGCCGATCAGCGCGCGGTGCGCACCGACGACGCCGCCGCCACGTTCGCGGATGGCGGCCGGGCACCGGCGCGGGTCGAGCCGGATGGCGACCCACGTCGTCCGCCGCGCGGCCGCGGGAAGCGGGCCGAGCACCTCCATGTAGGAGCTGAGGGCGGGCGAGTCCGACGGAAGCGCGGCGCTGCCCGGGTAGCAGTGCCAGATCATCTGGATCGAGTCGAGGACCACGCCGCGGTCTTCGAGGCACGGCGCGAGCGCGGACAGCGGAAGGCTCGGCGCTCCACCCGCCTGGGTGATCAGCGCGGGCGCGGGTTCGACGAGCAGGACCGCGGTCCACGTGCCGTCGTTCCACGCGATGCCGACCTGCTGGCGTTCGTGGTCCACGCCGTGCGCGACGACGAGATCGGGAACGGCGAGACGAAGCAGGTTCACTCGGGCGTCGTCGGGGCCGGTGACGGCGTCCTCTTCGGCGGCGAGCGATTCGATGCTGCTCGGCGGAAGCGGATTCGCCACACGATCGTGCGAACGGAACATGTACCGCATCGTGAGTCCAGCCCATTGGGTGAACCAGCGGCCGCCCCAGCGCAGGAACGCGACGATGATCGCGAATCCGAGCACGCCGATCGCGATGTACTTCAGCTTCATGTCGATCGCGAGGAGGACGAGACCGACCGCGAGCCCGAGTTCGAGCACGACCAGGTTCGCCACGGGCAGCGGGCCGAGGTTGATCCCACCGGTCCGGCGCCGCGCGGGCGCGGCGATCCGCACCGCCGGAGTCGGTGGGGGACCGGACTGCGGGCCGGGGCCGCCGGACGGAGGACCGCCCGGGCCGCCTGGCCCACCGGGGCCTCCCGGACCGCCAGGTCCGCCGGGGCCACCGGGTCCCTTGGGGCCTCCCGGTCCACCGGGACCCTGCGGGCCGCCAGGACCTCCAGGGCCGCCTGGGCCCCCGGGACCGCGAGGAACACCGGGACCTCCCGGGCCTCCGGCCGGGCCGCCCGGACCACCCGGTCTGCCGGGCCTTGGCGGCGGCCCCGGCGGACGACCAGGAGGTTGAGACCCCGGAGGGCCGGGCGGACGTGGAGGAGTGGTGACGGACATCCGCGCTTTCTCTTCCCCTCGTGCTTGCTGCGTACCCGGAAAGCCGGTCCCGAGGAACTTGACACTAGCTGGAGTTGGTAGAAACCCCACACCAGACGGTCCCCGTACGGCTATCCTGCGGAACCGTACCGCGACGGGGAGGACTGTAGGTCGAGAATGCCATCAACACCGACTACTAAGTCTCAAGTTCAGGCTTATCAGTTCGTTCTGCGACGGATGCAATCCGCGCTGGTCCGTCGCGACGCCGTCATGCTCCACGACCCGATGCGCACGCACACGCGGGCCACCATCGTGGGTGTCGTGCTGGCCGCGCTGGGCGTCCTGGTCTTCGTCATCTGGGGCCTGCTGAACCCGAAGCCCTCCGTGCCGGACGCGGGCAACATCGTCATCGGCGAACAGTCGGGAACGGTGTACGTCGTCGCCGGGAACCCGAAGAAGCTGATTCCGACCTTCAATCTCGCCTCCGCGCGGCTGCTGATCATCGCGCAGTCGAAACAAGGGGCGCAGCAGTCGGGGGGCAAGCCTTCCGGGCCCACGCAGGCCTCAGAGGTGAAGAACCCCACAGTCGTTTCGGATGAACAGCTGAAGAACATTCCCCGCGGCCAGCTCATGGGTATTCCCAACGGTCCTCAGCTGATGCCGACGGACTCGCAGCGCGTCACCCCGGAATGGGGCGTCTGCGACGAGGTCAAGTACGACGAGTCGGTGCCCCAGCCGGACCTCTCGAAGACGGAAACGACCGTCTACGCGGGTGTGAAGCAGCTCGGGAACCGTGAGCTTGGCCAGAACGAGGCCTTGCTGGCCAAGGGCGCCAACGGCCGGGAGTACCTGATCTACCGGCAGACGCCGGACCCCAACGCCCGCAACGCGAACGCCGTCAAGGCCGAGATCAAGCCCGACGCGAACGCCGTCCGGTCCGCGCTGAAGCTGTCCGATCGGCCGCGCGGTATTTCCCAGGGCCTGCTGGACGCGATCCCCGAGGTTCCGGAGCTGAAGCTCCCGGACGTGCCGGGCAAGGGCGAGCGGCCCAACTACGAGATCGACGATATGAGGGTCGGCGACGTCTTTTCGACGGAGCAGGCCGAAGGGCGGAAGGACTTCTACCTCATCACGAAGGAAGGAATCCAGGCCATCTCCCCGGCGGTCGCCGACATCGTCCAGACCGGGAAGAACGACGGCAGCACGTCGGTCATGTCCGTGCCGCTGGGCAAGATCCGCAACCTCACGCGTGTCTCCCAGGTCGTCGAGCTCGACGCCTACCCGCAGACCGTGCCGACGGTGCTCGACGCGACCCAGGGTTCGCGGGTCTCCTGCCTGAGCTGGTCCATCGCGGGCGAAGGCAGCAGCCGGGACGGGCACACGGCGGTGTTCGTCGACGACAAGCTGCCGAAGGGCAGGAACGCCGACGGATCCGCGCCCGGCGTCAAGATCGGCACCCCCGGTCCGGTCGGCGCGCCGATCAACAGCTTCTACATGGAGCCCGGTTTCGCGGCCGTCGTCCAGTCGGCGACCGGCAAGGAGACCTTCGACAAGGGACCCATCCAGCTGATCTCCGATCGCGGGATCCGTTATGGCGTCCCTGACGCCGTGACCGCGGATTCGATCGGGCTCAACAAGCGGGTTCCGGCCCCTGAGTCCATCGTCAGGATCCTGCCCACCGGTGCTTCGCTGAACACGCAGGACGTGCTCCGCACGTTCGACACGGTGCCGATCGACGACAGGGCCGGTTCGGTCGCCACGCAGTCGCAGCAGGCTCCGGCCGGTAACTGATCACGGGAACCCGCCGGACGGCGCGAGCGTCTCAACGCCCGAGCGGTATCGGGTGAGTGGAGGGTGCAGTGGCCGGCCTGAAGATCGACGGCAACGTCGTCGGTGACTATGCGAAGCGGGTGGACGCGGCCGCCGGAGAGCTCGACCTGGCGGCCGCGGAGGTGACCGGTGAAGGCGTCACCGTCGAATCCCACGGCACGCTGGGGGAGGAATTGGGCCTCGGCGCGTCCTATGGGCGTGCGGCCGAGGCGATCCGGCGTCAGCTGGTGGAGGGCGCGGCCGCGTTGAGGTCGGCATCCGAGGCCCTGCACACCGTGACCGCGCGGCATGCCGGGCACGACGACGAGGCAGCGCAGATGATCAACCGCGCCGTGGAGCTCTGAACCGCATGATCGCCGAATCGGAGAACCCGACGGATTCCATCCCGCACCCGATGGCGGCCGCCGCACGCCCGGCTGCCCCCGAGCCGGCCCCGAGCGCGTTTAGCCCGCTAAACGCGACGGGTTCGGGTGGGGAGGAGCTGGTCGAGGCAGCGGCACCGCATCTCGCCTTCGTTTCGGAGCTGTCCGGCCATCTGGGGCTGATCGATCCGGTCGAGACCTACCTGACCCCGTTGGTGGGACGCTGGGAGGACTTGAAGAACGAGGCGGACCTCCTGCGGAAAGCAGCGAAGACCGCGGGCAACGTTTCGAAGGAGCTCTCCGAGGACCTCGGGCGTCTCGACGCCGGGTGGTCCGGCAAGGACGCCGACGCGTTCGTCGCGTACATCGTGGACATCCACGCCGCGGGCTCTGACGTCGAAGACGCCCTCACGACGCTGGCGAGTTCGCTCGACGAACTGGTGCTGTCGATCCGGCGCATCCTGACCGACCTCGTCGAGGTCCTCGTCGACACGGCGGAACTGACCTCCGAGACCGCGATGCTGCCGGTCGGCGGTGTCCGGCGGGCGCGAACGCAGCTGGAGGAGGCGCAGGAGTCGGCCAAGGCGCTCTTCGAGGCCGCTCGTAACGTCCTTGAGGGCTTTGTGCGGTTCTGTGACGGCGTCGACGACCCTGACGCCAGTTCGCGGAGTATCGAGATCACTCACCGGTACCCGCAGGACGAATTCAAGCTCCACGACGATTCCGAGGCCCCGGGTGCGCCGGTTCAGGAGAAGGCCTCCGTCGAGGCCGATTCCGGTGCGGCGTCCGATGAGCAGTCGACGTCGCCGTCCGCGGCCGAGGGCAGGCAGACCGGATCGCAGGAACCGTTGATCGAGCAAGGGCAGGCGCTGATCCCCGAGGTCGCGCCCGTTCAGGCCGCGCCGGCGCAGGGATCGGGTGTGGCCGGTGCCGGTTCGGCGATGATGCCGATGGGGATGGCGCCCATGATGGGGATGGGCGGCATGGGCGGTGGAGGCCAGACGGCCCACCAGTCCAAGACGCGGCCCGCTTCGAAACCGTCCGATGTGGTCGGTGAGCCCGGTCAGGTCGTCCCGCCCGTGATCGGCGAGGACGAGACCCCGCCGAAACCCGCCCCGAAGCCCAAGCCCGCCAAGTAGGAGCCCCCAAGGGCCAGAGCGACTTTCGCGGGCTAACCGCGATCTGGGCCGGTCTGAGGCGAGCCCGGATCGCGGTTAGCCCGCGAAACGCACGTGCTACGGGGTTTTGCGGCCTGGTGAGGTGGCAGGCCGGTTGCGGCGGACCGAGTGCACCACGAACAGGGTGACGAGCAGCGCCACCAAGCCCCCGCCGGTTCCGGCGAGCGCGACGATCATCGGGGCGGGGTCACGATCGTTCGCGGGCGGCAGATTCGCGGGCAGCTGAACCGGCTTGGCCTTGTCCGCCTCCGACGGCACGATCGCCGTCAGCGCCGCGATCGGGTCGATGACGCCGAAGCCGACGAAGTTGTCCCGGCCGCCCGGCGCCGCGGGGTGCTGAGCCGTCTCCTTAATCCGGGTCATCACCTCACGGGCATTCAGCTCTGGGAACTTTTGGCGCACAAGTGCGGCCACACCTGCGACGTACGGGGCGGCGAAGCTGGTCCCCTGGATCTCACCGGGCTGCCCGTTGCCTTCGATGGTCAGGTTGGCCAGGCTGCTGGAACCCTCCGCGGGGTCCAACGAAATGATCTTGGTGCCTGGGGCGGCGACACTGACCCACGGCCCATTGACACTGAAATTCGCGACACCGCCGGTCTCGTCGATCGCCGCGACCGACAGCACGTCTTCGGAGAACCAAGGCGGCGTGACGATCGTCTTGGGCGACTTGGGGTCCGGCTGATCGTTCTGCAGGCACTTGTCGCCGACGTTGCCCGCTGCCGCGACGACGACAACATTGCGCTCGACGGCATAGTTCACCGCAGCCTGAAGCTCCTGCTCACCCTTGGTGATGCTTCCGGTGGCCGGGCGACAGTTGTCGACCGACATGTTGATCACGTTGGAGCCTTGATCGACAGCCCGGACCACGGCCTGCGCGAGCGTTGTCAGCGTGCCCGCGGTCTTGCCCTGTCCCTGCTGTCGTCCGCCCTTGTCCTGGCCGGGCGCGGTTCCGTCCGTCGCGCCGCCTCCAGTGCCGTTCCCGGAGGACGGCGGAAGCTGTGAACCCGGATTGTTAGACGATGAAGGCGGTGCCGAGTTGGACGAGGCCGGCGGCTCTTCCTTTTTCTCCGCTTTCTCGTAGTTCTGACTCGACTGACGGATCGACAGGATCGTGGCATCCGGCGCGACCCCTCGGAAGCCGATGCTCGCGTCGGGCGGGTTCGCGGCGATGATCCCCGCCACCTCGGTGCCGTGGCCGTCGCAATCTTCGAGCCCCGGCGCCTTGCCGCCACCGGGCGTCGCGACGTAGTCACCACCCGATTCGACACGACCTCCGAAGTACGGGTGCGCGTAGACGCCGGTGTCGATCACCGCGACCTTGATGCCCTTGCCGACCGACTGCTTGGCACCGCGCATCAACTGGTGCACCCGTTCGATCTGCAGGTATTGCTGTCCCCAGGGCCGGTTCTTGATGTCGACCTGGTCACCGCCGAGTTTGCTGCGCTGGACGCACTCGGTCTTCTTCTCGTAGGTCTCGTCCGGCTTACCCGAGTCGTTCGGCCTCTTGGACGTGTCCACCGGCGGCGGGGTCGCGTAGTAACCGCCGGCGTCCGGCGCGACGCTGCTTTGCTGCGCCCACGCGGGAAGAGCCACCGACGCCGGCGAGAGAACACCGATACCGGCCGCCAGCAGCACCGTTCCGGTACGTCCGGCGAGGCCGAGGTGGCGGACGCGCGTCCCCCTGGACTTCCGCGCTACGGCCATCAGAGCATCATCCGATCGGGTCGTCACTTGAAGTTGAGGTGGCGCAGCGTCGTGTAGAGATCCATGACGCCGAGCGCCAGCGGCAGCACCGTCGCGATGAAGACGGCCTCGAAGATCTCCACGGTCCGCCGCAGCGGCGGCGAGAAGCGCTGGTTCGGGAAGATCACGCCGACCACGAGCGCGCCGGCACCGATCAGCAACAGCGCGCCGAACACGAACAGAACGCGGTTCAGCGGGCTCGCCGACCACATCCAGCCGAGCAGGATGCCCGCGCCGGACACCATGCCGGTGGTCAGCAGGGCGATCGCCTGCGCGCCGTTCGCGTACGCCCGCGCCCTGAGGAGCAGGACCAGCGTGGCGACCACGCCGAGGATCGGGCCGAAGACCGTCGGAGAGGTCGAGGCGATGATCGCGAACAGTGCCGTGGCCGCGCCGCAACCGGTCAGCAGACCGGTCATGTACTCGTGGGCGACCGCGGTGCGGCGTTCAATGGCGCGGTAGTCCGGGAAGCCCGAGTCTTCCTTCAGCTCTTCGGCGCTGCCGGGAACGTGCGGTGTCGGGAGTGCGGCGAGCTTGATCGTCGCGCGCGGCAGGATCGAGATGCAGGCCAGCGAGAACGCGGTGGCGCCGGCGGCGATCCCGGCGATCGGGGTGTCGATGAGCGTCGCGGCCAGGAAGGTCAGCGCCGCGATCGTGGCCGTCGTCGCGGCCGCGATGAAGGTGGTGATCCCGTGTCCGATGACGAGGATGCAGACCGCCGCCACGATGATCACGAGAGTGCTCGCGAGCAGCAGGTTCGCCCACAGGGACAGCCCCGGCACGATGTAGAAACCGCTGACGAACGCCAGCGGCAGACCGCCCGCCGCGGCGATCAGCACACCGGTCGCCTCGGCCTTGTAGGCCTTGGCCAGTGTCGCGCCGATCGCGACGCACGCGATCGCGCCGACACCGCCCGCGATCGCGGCGGCGAGTGCGTTGCCGCCGTAGAAAGAGCCGCTGGTGAAGAGCGCGAGGGCGGCGAAGAACAGCGCCAGGCCGCCCGCGACGTGCCCGAAGCGGCGCGCCGTCTCCTTGGTCCACGGACGGAAGCTGTCCGGGGAGGATTCGGCGATCGCGTCGACGACGTCGTCGTAGAGCGGGGGCGGTGGGTTCTCGTTGCGCTTGCGCAGCTGCAGCAGTTCGCCGTCGACGACGCCGAGGGACGCGAGGGTCCGGCTCGGGTCGAGTGGCGCGTCGCCCAGCTTCGCGAGCGCCCAGCCGCCGTGGCGGGCGCCGCCGTCCGGCGTCGCCTCCTTCGCCATCTCCAACAGCATGGGCAGCAGGTCCGCCACCGCGACGTCAGCCGGCAAAGCCACGTCGATCCGGGTGCGTGGCGCGACCACCGTCACCCTGCTGAATACCGTCGTGCCCGTTGCCACTGCCTTCCCCCTGCCCTGAGAGTCTGCTCCCGGGGGAACCTATACCGAACCCGGGTGCCCACATCATCGACTGTCGGAAAAAGACCGGCAAAAGTAGGAGAGGCGACCTCCGAAGCCCGCTCCCGGCTGCCGGCGCGTCGACTTTAGCGGGCTAAACGTCACGCGCCGGAGCCCCGGGCATCTGGGAGCCCCGGCCGCCGGATGGCGTTTAGGGGGCGAAACGCACGTGGGGCGGCTGGGCGGGCCGGATCGCGATTAGGGGGCGAAACGCACGTCGGGCGGGTGGGCGGCCGGATCGCAGTTAGGCCGCTAAACGCACGTCGGCGCGGCCGGAGCCCTACACTCCCGGAATGCGTATGGTCCCGGTCGGGGCCGTTCTCGGCGTTGTCCGGATTTCACCGGCCACGTTCGATAGGTTGTCTCGCGCACCCGTACGCGCACCAACGGTGGCCGCCATCGTCGAGTTTGAAGAGGGGTCCTTCGATGAGCACGCTGCAGTTCAAGAAGTCACCGCGCCTGGCGGCGCCGCGGCCGCCGGGCGGCGAGGTGCATCTCGAACCGCCGCCTGAGGTGCCCCGCACCATCCCGGGCAACATCGTCATGAAGCTGCTCCCCGCGGTGATGATCGTCGCTTCCCTCGGGATGATGGTCTTCATGTTCACCACGGGTGGACGCAATCCCATGATGATGATGATGGGCGGCATGATGGTGCTCAGCACCGTCGGCATGATGGCCGGCGGCGCGGGCAAGGGCGGCGGCGCCAAAAAGGCCGAGATGGACGAGGACCGCAAGGACTACCTGCGCTACCTCGGCCAGATGCGCGACAGGGCCCGTGAGGCCATGGTCGACCAGCGCGCCGCGCTCGAATGGGTCCACCCCGACCCGCAGACCCTGTGGTCGCTGGCCGCGAGCCGCCGCATGTGGGAACGCCGCCAGAACGACCAGGACTTCCTCCACCTCCGCGTCGGCCGCAGCTCGCACCGCCTCGCGACGCGGCTCGTGCCGCCGCAGACCGGCCCGGTCGACGAGCTGGAGCCGATCGCCACGCTCGCGCTGCGCCGGTTCGTCCGTGCGCACTCGATCGTCCCGGATCTGCCGACCCAGATCACCCTCCGCGGGTTCGCCGCGGTCAGCATGCAGGGCGACCGCGGTCTGACCCGCGGCCTCACCCGGGCGATGCTGGCCCAGCTGGTCACCTTCCACAGCCCCGACGACGTCCTCATCGCGGTCGCGACGGCTGGCCGTGCCAAGGAGGAGTGGGAGTGGGCGAAGTGGCTGCCGCACGCCCAGCACCCGGCGCTCGCCGACGGTATCGGCCAGCTGCGGATGATGGCGGGCTCCCTCGCGCAGATCGAGCAGTGGCTCGACGAAGAACTCCGTGACCGCCAGCGGTTCTCGCGCAACGCGACGCCCGCCCCGGACCAGCCGCACATCGTCATCATCGTCGACGACGCCGAGGTCACCCGCGAAGAGCAGATCATCCTCGAAGAGGGTCTGGTCGGCGTCACCCTGATCGACCTTTCCGACTCCATCGGCAACCTCGCGGCCCGTCGTGGTCTGCGGCTGGTCGTCGAGGAAGACCGGCTCGGCGCGCGCAGCGCCGGCGGCGTCGAATGGTTCGGCCGTCCGGACACGCTCAGCGTGGTCGAGGCCGAAGCGCTGGCCCGGCTCCTCGCCCCGTACCGCGTCGGCACCGCCGCGCAGGACGCCGCCGAGGAAGAGCCGCTGCTGTCCAACCCCGGTCTGCTCGAACTGCTGGGCATCCCCGGCGACCCGATGACCTTCGACGTCCAGCAGGCATGGCGGCCGCGCCCGGTGCGGGACCGCTACCGCGTCCCGTTCGGCGTGGGCGAGTACGGCCAGCCGGTCGAGCTGGACATCAAGGAAGCCGCGATGGAGGGCATGGGCCCGCACGGCCTGTGCATCGGGGCGACCGGTTCCGGTAAGTCGGAGTTCCTCCGCACCCTGGTGCTGGGCATGCTCGCCACGCATTCGTCGAGCACGCTGAACTTCGTCCTCGTCGACTTCAAGGGTGGTGCGACGTTCCTCGGTCTGGACGCCGCTCCGCACGTTTCCGCGGTCATCACCAACCTCGCGGACGAAGTCACGCTGGTCGACCGCATGAAGGACGCGCTGGCCGGCGAGATGAACCGGCGCCAGGAAGCGCTGAAGAACGGCGGTAACTTCAAGAACGTCTGGGAGTACGAGAAGGCCCGCGAGAACGGCGCCGACCTCGATCCGCTGCCCGCGCTTTTCATCGTCTGTGACGAGTTCTCCGAACTTCTGGCCGCGAAGCCGGACTTCATCGACCTGTTCGTCGCCATCGGCCGTCTGGGCCGGTCGCTGCAGATGCACATGCTCCTCGCGTCGCAGCGACTCGAAGAGGGCAAGCTGCGCGGTCTCGACTCGCACCTTTCCTACCGCATCGGTCTGAAGACCTTCTCCGCCGCGGAATCCCGTGCCGCGATCGGCGTGCCCGACGCGTTCGAGCTGCCGTCCGTTCCCGGTGGCGGTTACCTCAAGTACGACACCTCGACGCTGGTCCGCTTCAAGGCCTCGTACGTCTCGGGCCCGTACCGGCCCGCGGGGATCAAGGCCGCAGGCCCGGTCGCGACCGTGGTCCGCGCGGACAAGCGCCCGCAGCTGTTCGTCCCGGACTTCGTCGAACTGCCGAAGGAACCGGAGCCGCAGCAGATCGAGGCCGCGCCGGTGGAAGAGGCCAAGTCGGAGGAGGCCGTCGAGCCCAGCGAGCTCGACGTGATCGTGTCCCGGCTGATCGGCCAGGGCCCGCCCGCGCACGAGGTCTGGCTGCCGCCGCTCAAGGAGCCGAACTCGCTCGACACCCTGCTCCCGAACCTGAACCCCACCGACGACCGCGGTCTTTCCCCGGTCGGGTTCTTCGGCAACGGACGGCTGCAGGTGCCGATGGGCATCGTCGACCGCCCGTACGAGCAGCGTCGTGACCTGCTGTGGGCCGACTTCTCCGGTGGCGCCGGGCACGGTGTGATCGTCGGCGGTCCGCAGTCGGGCAAGTCGACCATGCTCCGGACGCTGATCATGTCGATGGCGCTGACCCACACCCCCGAGGAAGCGCAGTTCTACGCGCTCGACCTCGGTGGCGGTACGTTGGCCGGTCTCCAGGGCCTGCCGCACGTCGGTGGCGTCGCGGTCGCGCGGCGCGAGCCGGACAAGGCCCGCCGGATCGTGGCCGAGCTGACCACCCTGCTCACCGAGCGGGAAGGCCGGTTCGGTGCCATGGGCATCGACTCGATGAACGAGTTCCGCAACCGCAAGCGACGGGGCGAGATCAAGCCCGAGGAAGACGCCTTCGGCGACGCGTTCCTGATCGTCGACAACTGGAAGGCCCTGCGGGACGACTTCGACGAGCTGGAGACCTCGATCACCAAGCTCGCCACCCAGGGTCTTTCCTACGGCGTGCACGTCATCATCGCGGCGAACCGGTGGGCGGACATCCGCCCGGCGATCAAGGACATGATCGGTACCCGGTTCGAGCTCCGTCTCGGTGACCCGAGCGAGTCGGACATCGACCGCCGGGTCGCGGTGAACGTTCCGGCCGGCCGCCCCGGCCGCGGTCTCACCAGGGACAAGCTCCACCTGCTGACCGGTCTGCCGCGGATCGACGGATCGAGCAACCCGGACGACGTCGCCGCCGGCGTCGCCGACGCGGTCGCGAAGATCAAGGCCGCGTGGAAGGGCCGCCCGGCGCCGCAGGTCCGCCTGCTGCCGGAGATGGTCACCTACGACGAGGTCCTGGCCATCGACTCCAAGCGCAACACGAAGCTGGTGCCGATTGGCGTCAACGAGGAAGACCTCCAGCCGATCTACCTCGACTTCGCCGCCGATTCGCACTTCTACGCGTTCGCGGACGGCGAGTCGGGCAAGACGAACCTGCTGCGCCAGATCACCAGGGGTATCACCGAGCGGTACACGACGCAGGAAGCGGTCATCATCCTCGTCGACTACCGGCGCACGATGCTCGGCTTCATCGGCGGGGACCAGCTGCTCGGCTACGCGGTGTCCGCCGCGCAGCTGGAGAGCATGGTCAAGGACGTCCACGGGTCGATGACCCGGCGCCTCCCCGGCCCGGACGTCACGCAGGAACAGCTCAAGACGCGGTCCTGGTGGACCGGTCCGGAGCTGTTCGTCATCGTCGACGACTACGACCTGGTCGCCACGCAGACGAGCAACCCGCTGAAGCCGCTCGCCGAGTTCCTCGCGCAGGCGAAGGACGTCGGTCTGCACATCGTCGTCGTGCGCCGCAGTGGTGGCGCGAGCCGGGCGATGTTCGACCCGATCCTCGGCAAGCTCAGGGAGATCGCGGCGCCCGGTATGGTCATGAACGGCTCGCGGGACGAGGGCAACCTGGTCGCCAACGTGAAGCCGAGCCAGATGCCGCCGGGACGAGGAAACCTCGTCACCCGGAAGCACGGCAAGCAGCTCATGCAGGTCTCGTGGATCCAGCCGGACTGACCTCCCGCGGAACCAGGTGAGGGAAGGGCCGGGCGTGGGGTGACGACGACGATCTGCGGGAGTGGCTTGTGACAGTGCGGGTTGCGGTGGACTTCGGGACATCGAGCACCTGCGTAGTCGCTTCGATCAACGGCCGCGAGCCGCAGGTCGTCGTGGTGGACGGGCAGCCCTTGATGTCGTCGGCGGTCTACGCCGCGCCGGACGGGACGCTGTTCGTCGGCCAGGAGGCGGAACGGCAGGCGGCGGTGGACCCGTCGCGCTACGAGCCGAATCCGAAGCGCCGGATCGACGAAGGCGACCTGCTGCTGGGCGACAACGTCCTCCGCGTGACCGACGTCGTCCACGCCGTGCTGAAGCGCGCGGTGACCGAGGCGCGGCGGCTCGCCGGCGACGCCGAGGTCGAGCTGCTCGTCCTGACCCATCCCGCGGATTGGGGCGCGACCCGGACCCGGCTGCTCCGGCAGGCCGCGGGTGGGCTCGCGCGCCAGGTCGCGCTCGTGCCGGAGCCGGTCGCCGCGGCGGTCTATCACGCCGCGACGTTCGCCCCGGCCGACCTCAACTCCGAGCGCACCGTCGAGTTCAGCGGCCGCCCGGGAGACGCTCTGGCGGTCCTGGATCTCGGCGGTGGCACCGTCGACGTCTCCGTGGTGCAGCGCATGCCCGGCAGCCCGGCGGATCGCAGTTCGCCCGCTAAACGCGCCGGGTTCCAGGTGCTGGCCACCCGGGGGGATCCGAGCTTCGGGGGAGCGGACGTCGATCAGGCGCTCCTGGAGCATGTGGGTTCGCTCGTGTCGTCCGTCGATCCGCCGGAATGGCGGAAGCTCGTCGAGGGCCGCGAACTCACGGACAGGCGACGGCGCCGCGTGCTGCGGCAGGACGTGCGCGGCGCGAAGGAGACGCTGTCGCGGCACGCGTACACCGACGTCCCGATGCCGCCGCCGTTCGCCGACGCGCATGTGACCCGGGAGGACCTCGAGCGGCTCATCGCGGGGCCGCTCGGGCGCGCGGTGGAGCTGACCGTGGCCGCGATCGGCGATTCCGGGCTGCGCCCGAAGCAACTGACGGCGATCTTCCTCGTGGGCGGGTCGAGCCGGATCCCGATGGTGTCCCGGCTGGTGCACGAGCGGACCGGGGTCGTCCCCACCACGCTGGACCAGCCGGAGACCGTGGTCGCCCGCGGCGCGCTGCGGGCCGTGCTGATCGACCCGGATCGGACGGGTTCGCTGGCGGGCTCCGCGGTGTCCCGGGTCGGCGGTGCCCCCGCGCCTGTCCCCGCTCCCGCCGACCGGCGTCCCGATGCCCCGCGTCCCCCGTTCCCTCCCGGCCCACCCCCGCAGAGCGCGTTTAGCCCGCTAAACGCGACGCGGCAGCAGGGGCCGCCATCGCCGCCCATGGGGCAGCAGGGGGTGGCGCCCCTGCCGCAGTGGCGGCCGGGTGAGCCCGCTCGTGAGACCAAGCCCGCCGAGCGCGGCGGGAAGAACAAGAAGACGCCTTGGATCATCGCCGCGGCCGTGGTGGTCGTGGCGGCGATCGCCGGTGGCGTCCTCTTCGCGGTCAACAGCGGCGAGGCCGAGCCGGAGGGCCGGACGCTCGCCCAGTACGACTACCGCTTCATCGCGCCGCCGGACTGGACGCAGACCGACGACCGCGTCGCCAAACGTCAGGTGGTGATCCATCCGAGCGACTCCCTCACCGGTGACGACCTCGTGGTCGCCCAAGAGAACGTGATGGACTACGACGCGACTGCGGACAGACAGAAGCTCGTCGACGAACTCGGCGGCCTGGCACGGCTGGAGCCGGACAAGTACAGCGGCTTCAACGGCGCCGCGGAATACGCCGGCAAGTCCGTCATCTACTACCGCGAAAGCAAACCGAGTGCCCGCGTCGACTGGTACGTCGTCGCTCAGGGAAAGATCCGCGTCCACATCGGTTGCCAGTACGGCACCGGCTCACCGCACGAACAACGGGTGAGCGCGGCCTGCGAGCAGGTCGTCAAAACGATGGTGGTCGTCAACTGAAGGGGGAGGCTCATGCCACCCGAACCCGAGACCGCCGCTGAGCACTTCGCGCGCACAGGACGCGACGCGGTCACCTATGCCCGGCAGGTCGCCCGTACGGCCAAGGCGCGCTACGAACGCCGCCGGGGCGAGAACGCCGAACTCGCGAAGCAATTCGGCAAGGGACGGCTCGCGGGCGGGGAGACCGCGCCGACCCCCGCCGTCGTCCGGAACGCCGCGAAACGGTTCCGCGCGGGCGCCGGTCTTCCCGTTCCCGCCTTGCCCCCGGCGGCGGATTTGGTTCCCCTTCGGCCGGAACCCGTGTCCAGACGGCCACGTGTGGGTGACGACGACGAGGACTTTTCGCAGTCGCGAATCATGAGCCGCGGCGATTGACCGGCCGCTGTGCATTCGCTAAATCGCGTGGTGGAAGCCCTTTTTCCCGCGTGAATCGCAGGGCGCGGGCCGGATTCCCGCGGGCGGTTCCCGCCGGGAGCGTTAACGCAAGCAACTACTTGAAACCAACGAGCGACAAGAGGGAACCAGACGTGGCAGTGTCTCCGTCGTAGGTCCGTACCAAACGAACTTCACCGAGTACGGATAACCACGAACGAAGGGGGTAGCTCCCATGGCTGGCGGATTTACCGGGACAGTTGAGCAGTTCACTCAGTCCGAGAAGCGCGTGACCGAGGTCCGCGTTTCGATGGACCAGAACCTGAGCAAGCTTCGCGACAACATCGAGGCCACCCGCGCGGGCTGGACCGGTGACGCTTCGATCGCGTTCAACAACGTGATGAAGCGCTTCGACGAAGCGGGCCGTGGGCTCAACCAGGCCCTCCAGAACATCGGTGACCTGCTCGAGCAGGCCGGCTCGAAGTACAACGCTTCCGAGCAGCAGCAGCAGGAACTCATCAACTCGGTCAACAAGGGCTTCGGCGTCCTCGGCTGATCTTGCTTCACCCCGTACAAACCAAGACCATTCTTAATCACTGGAGGAACCCATGGGCGAGTTGAAGGTCGATTACGCCACGATCCACGCGGCGGCCGACGACTGCAAGACCACCGGTGGCGAGCTGGAGTCCCTCTTCGGGCAGCTGAAGAGCGACCTGGCCCCGCTGGTCAACACCTGGGACGGTGACGCGAAGACCGCGTACATGGCCGCTCAGCAGGAGTGGGACAACAAGTTCGAGGAGCTCAAGCAGCTGCTCGCGCAGGTCGCCGGCGTGCTGCCGCAGCTGGCCGACGGCTACCAGGCCACGGAGCAGGGCGTCACCGGCCTGTTCTGAGTCTCCCGGCTCCAACGAGCAACGGCGGGCAGGCATCTTCGGATGCCGAGCCCGCCGTTTCGTTTGTGTCGAAGGAAAAGCCGCGACGGTCGCCGTCGCGGCTTTTCCGTGTCCGCACCGGTCAGTGCGGCGCGCCGACCTCGAATTCCGGGGTGGTGTTCAGCACCCGGACGGTGACTTTCTTCTGCTGTCCCGAAAGATCGATCGAGCAGTCGAACGTGGCGCCGTTCTCCACCGGCTGGCCGGAAGGGCAGCTGACGTTCTTCACGTCCGGCTCCCCGTAGTTTTCGTTGAGCACGCGGACGACACCGTCCTGGACCGATTTCTGATCGAGCGTGTCACCGGCGAACGCGCCGAGCAGCCAGGCTCCGACGCCGCCCGCGACCACGACGGCCGCCGCGATCCCGCCGATCAGCAAGGTCTTCTTGGAAGCCTTGGGCTTCTTCGCGGGCTCCGCTCCGAAGGCACCGAGCCCGCCGTACTGAGACGGCTGTGCCTGCTGCGCGGGCTGGAACCCTCCGCCG
Source organism: Amycolatopsis sp. MJM2582 (assembly GCF_000754115.1). Lineage (NCBI taxonomy): Bacteria > Bacillati > Actinomycetota > Actinomycetes > Pseudonocardiales > Pseudonocardiaceae > Amycolatopsis > Amycolatopsis sp. MJM2582. Next base: position 529,188 of record NZ_JPLW01000001.1, on the reverse strand, counting down.
TACTGACCCTGCGGGGGAGTACCCGGACTTTGTTGCTGTGCCTGCCAATCCTGCTGCTGCGGCATCGGCTGCTGCTGCGGTTGCTGCGGTTGCTGCCACCCCGGGCCCTGCGCCGGGGGTGCGCTTTGCTGCCAGGGCCCGGAAAAAGAGCCGGTGACGCCGGGCTGCTGCTGCCATTGCCCGGTGTAGGAGCCGGTGTTCGCGGCGCCCGCGTCGTTCTGCTGCCACTGCCCGGCATGCGGTCCGGTCGCCTGGCCCTCCTGTTGCCAGCCTTGCTGCTGATTGCCGGGATTCGCCGGGGGCTGCCACCACTGCTGCGGCTGTTGCGGCTGCTGTTCGGTCATGCCTCAGACGCCTTTCAGCTCGTTGAAGCGGCGGTTGAAGTCGTCCTTGGCCGCCTTGTCCGGCAGCACGGTGATCTGTGAGGCGTCCGGCAGCTTCGGCAGGTCCTGCGGGCTCGCCTTGCCGGTGAAGCGGAAGTCGTAGCGCAGCTCGATCTTGTGCCCGTTGCCCTCGATCTTCGCCTCCATCACGATCTGGTTCAGCGTCCCGTCCGAATTGAGGGAGACGGTGGTGTGCACCGGGGCCTTCTTCATCTCGTCCGTGATCCCGCTGCTGATCGACGTGGGCAGGATCTCCACCCGGCGTTCGATGAACTTGCCGAACGGGACGTCGGCGGTCAGCTCGATCCGGTTCTCCGGAAGGCTCTTGGCGCCCTTCACGATCTTCTTGTCCGCGTTGTAGGACACGGCGATCGCGTCGGCCATCTTGCAGGCGTGGATGATCCCGACCCACGCGCAGGGGATGGCCAGCCCGGCTTCGGACTTCAGCATCGAAACCCACGGCGTCGGGGCGAGGCTCTTGTAGACGGGGCCGAGGTACACGTACTCGACGGTCCCGTCGCCCGGGGTGTACCAGTCGATGCTGTCGTCCGGGTTCTTCTGCGAGCGCTGGCGGCTGACCCGGCTTTCCGGGGACCCGGTGCGGGCCGAGGAGATCGTGCTGCGGACGTACTTCTCGTCGAAGCGGAAGTAGGCGCCCGACTCGCTGGTGACGTCGCGCTGCTGGCCGATGGTGTCCTGCAGCTTGTTCATCGCGGTTTCGAACTTCGTGCCGACGTAGGTCGCCGCGTCGTCGCCCTTCGGCACGGCGGTGCCCGCGCGCCCCTGGCCGCAGGCGGTGGTCAGCGCCAGCACGGCGCTCAGCACGCACAAGATGGTCGTTGGACGTTTGTTCATCGCCGTTCCCCTGATCGAGTCCCCCGCGCGCGGTGCGCGTCCGGATCGTCTCATCCTCTCCCGCGAAGGATGATGCCGTGGGCGGTTCCGCCACACCGGCGAGGTACAGTTGCGGGGCGCCCGCCGGGCGCCGGTCCTAGTATGGGACCCCGGACCGACCCCCGCTTCGCAGTAGGGTCGGGCGTGGGGGTATCTTCATTAGTCGTTGTGCGCTGCGGCGCGTAAGCGCTAGGCCCGCACAGAACCCACACGCAATGTTGACGACGAGGTAGACCCTTGCCCACGTACAGCCCCAAGCCCGGCGACGTCACTCGTGCCTGGCACGTGATCGACGCCGAGGATGTCGTGCTCGGCCGGCTCGCGACCGAGGTCGCCACGCTGCTGCGCGGCAAGCACAAGCCGACCTACGCCCCGCACGTGGACACCGGTGACTTCGTCATCATCGTCAACGCCGAGAAGGTCGCGCTCACCGGTAACAAGCGCGAGCAGAAGTTCGCGTACCGGCACAGCGGTTACCCCGGTGGTCTGCGGAAGCGCTCCTTCGGCGAGCTGCTCGACACCAAGCCCGAGCACCTGCTCGAGAAGGTCGTCAAGGGCATGCTCCCGAAGAACAAGCTCGGCCGCGCCCAGGCGAAGAAGCTCAAGGTCTACGCCGGCGCCGAGCACCCGCACGCCGCGCAGCAGCCGCAGGCGCGCGAGATCACCAAGATCGCGCAGGTCGCGAAGTGAGTGAGGAACAGTCTGTGACCAGCACCGAGACCGAGGCCGTCGAGGCTGTCGAGACCCCCGCGGTCGGCGACGCCGTCGCGACCAGCGAAACCCCCGCCGCCCCGCGCCCGTCGCGTGCCGCCGGTGGCAACGCCCAGACCGTCGGCCGCCGCAAGGAAGCCGTCGTCCGGGTCCGCGTCGTTCCCGGTACCGGTGAGTTCAAGCTCAACGGCCGCACGCTCGAAGAGTACTTCCCGAACAAGGTGCACCAGCAGCTCATCCGTGAGCCGCTGGTGACGGTCGACAAGCCCGACTCGTTCGACATCTTCGCCAACCTGCACGGTGGCGGGATCTCGGGCCAGGCCGGTGCGCTCCGTCTCGCGATCGCCCGTGCGCTCGTCGAGGTCGACGCCGACGACCGTCCGGCCCTGAAGAAGGCCGGCTTCCTGACCCGTGACGCCCGCGCCACGGAGCGGAAGAAGTACGGCCTCAAGAAGGCCCGTAAGGCTCCGCAGTACAGCAAGCGCTGATCGCGCCTCTGGCGCAACCCGCGGAAGCGCCCATCCGTCTTTCGGATGGGCGCTTCCGTGTTTCCGGGGTCCTTCGGTTCCCCGCTCGCCCCCCAGCCCCACCTGTCACACCCGCCACATGTGCCCCACCCGTGTCGCGTTTAGCCCGCTAAAGTCGCGCGCGTCGCGTTTAGCCCGCTAAAGGCGAACCGGGGGTGCGGCAGGGTGGGCAGGGGCACTGGCTAGGTTGTCGTGGTGGTTTTTCAAGGAGGTCGACAGATGGCTCGTCTATTCGGTACCGACGGCGTACGTGGCCTCGCCAACGAGGAGCTGACCCCGGAGCTGGCGCTCTCGCTCGCCGCCAGCGCCGCCCGCGTCCTCGCCGCCCACGACCGCTCGCACCGCCCGGTCGCGGTCGTCGGCCGTGACCCGCGCGCCAGCGGCGAGATGCTCGAAGCCGCCGTCGTGGCGGGTCTCACCTCCGCCGGCGCCGACGTGCTCCGCCTCGGCGTCCTCCCGACGCCCGCCGTCGCGTATCTCGTCGGCGCGCTCGAAGCCGACCTCGGCGTGATGATCTCCGCCTCCCACAACCCCATGCCCGACAACGGCATCAAGCTCTTCGCGGCGGGCGGCCACAAACTTCCCGACGGGATCGAGGACGAGATCGAAGCCGGTCTCGCCGCCCCCGTCACCCGCCCGACCGGTATCGGCGTCGGCCGGGTGAAGGACGTCCCCGACGCGGGTGACCGCTACGTCCAGCACCTGCTGTCGGCCACGCCGCACTCGCTCGAAGGCCTGCGCGTCGTCGTCGACTGTGCCAACGGCGCGTCCTCCTTCGCCGCCCCCGACGTCTATCGCAAGGCCGGCGCCGAGGTCATCGCGATCCACGCGGACCCGGACGGCGTGAACATCAACGAACACTGTGGGTCGAATCACCCGGACGCGTTGCGTGCCGCCGTCGTCGAGCACGGCGCCGACCTCGGGATCGCGCACGACGGTGACGCCGACCGCTGTGTCGCGGTCGACGCCGCGGGTGAACTGATCGACGGCGACCAGATCATGGCCGTCCTCGCGCTCGCCCTCGCCGAGACCGGTGAGCTGACCAAGAACACCCTGGTCGCGACCGTGATGAGCAACCTCGGCCTGCACCTGGCGATGCGTGCGCGCGGCATCGACCTCGTCACCACCGCCGTCGGCGACCGCTACGTCCTGGAAGAGCTCCGCGCGAGCGGATTCGCGCTCGGTGGCGAGCAGTCGGGCCACGTCGTCCTCCCCGCCTACGCGACCACCGGCGACGGCCTCCTCACCGCGCTGCGGGTGATGAGCCGCATGGCGTCCACCGGCAAGTCGCTCGCCGACCTCGCCGCCGTCATGAACCGCCTGCCGCAGGTGCTGGTGAACGTCCCGGTGGCGGACAAGGCGGCGGTCGCCGTCTCGGCCGCGGTCCGCGACGCCGTCGGCGCCGTCGAAGCCGAACTCGGCGAAGAAGGCCGTGTCCTGCTGCGCCCCTCGGGCACCGAGCAGCTGGTCCGCGTCATGGTCGAAGCCCCCGCGCACGACACCGCGCAGGCGGCCGCGGACAGGCTCGCGGGAGTCGTCTCCTCCGCCTCGTAAGCCCTCTCACGTTCTTCCCAAGTCGCTGCGCTGCGGTTACCGGCCCGGTACATTCCGTGTGCAAGGAACGGCACCGGGAGGGCTTGGGCCACGTCTGATCTCCGACGCAGATCGTTGCCCAGGGTGAGGGGGAGACATGGCCGGCGGCCACAAGGTCGATCCGCAGGCGTTGACGCAGGCGGCCAAGGCACTGAGCGACATTCCGAAGCACGCTTTGGAACAGCCCTTGGCCGCGGTCAAGGACATCCAGCTGATCGCGATGGACTTCGGGCAGGGACACCAGGAGAGCTACGGCCCGTACCGGCCAGCCGTCACGCGGCTGGCGAACATGGCCGACAGCTACCTCAAGGCCGCTGATCTGTTCGCGCAGAAACTGAACGCGTCGGGTGGCAAGTACGAGGCCAACGAAGCCGACGCGAACCAGGCCGTGAAAGCGAGTGGCCGGTGACCGCCCAGGAAGAAGACGACCTCCCGACCCGCGCCGAGGTCGAGCAGATCATCAACGACGAGCGCATCCCTTGGGACGTCCGTCGGGATCTCGCCCTCCAGTACATCGACTACATCGAAGACGAAGACCCCGACGAGGTCGGCTTCGCCAGCGATGAGGACAAGAACGGTTTCCGTGACGCCGTAAAGGCGCAGATGAAGATCAGCGAAGGCGATCTCAACGGGAACAACTTCTGGGGCGGGATGCTGTCCGACATCCCGGTGATCAACAGCCTGGAAGAAAGCGTTCAGGTCGCGTACGGCAACGCCAAGGGCTATGTCGACAAGTTCGCCGAAGAAGGACGCCAGGCGAACCAGAAGGCCAACGCCGACGCCAGGGCGGGCCTCGATCAGATGGCCGCCAAGGCGACCGCCACCAATCCCGCCGCGGAGACCTCGGACCAGATCCTGGACTTCGGCAAAGCGTCCTTCCAGAACATCGAGACCTTCGTCCCGCTCTACAACCGTTCGGTCGCGGCGGTGCATTCCGGCGCTCCGGCCGACGTCAACCAGCTGCGTGAGCTGTACGACCAGCAGCGGAAGATCCCGTTCGGCAAATTCGCGGCCGGTGCCGACGAGTTCACGAAGCTGAAGGAAGCGGTCGCGACTTCCTCCGGGGACGTTTCCGGAGAGATGAACAAGAACCTCGGGGGCTGGGAGGGGGCCGCCGCCGATCAGGCGCGGACCTATCAGCAGAACTACGAGGCCAAGACGAAGGTCGTCGCCGATGGCGCGGAGCACGCGGCCGTCGCGATGATGACGGCGGCCGGGTCGGTCGCGAAGTTCTGCCGTGACAAGGCGGACTGGATGATCAAGGCTTCGTGCGACCGGATCGGCGAGGTGACCGCGCAGGATCTGGACCGGATCATCCGCATCGCGGAGCTCGGCAACAACGCGAGCCAGGACGACTTCAAGCATTGCTCGAAGTTCCTCGACCAGCAGTCGCGCGACATGATCAACGACGACGACTGCGACCTCGACGGCGACACGATCGAGCACATCATCGGGCAGGTCAAAAACTACCTGACGGGAACCTTCAATCCGTTCTACTCGAAGTACCTGAACGACTTCCGGACCATGTGCGCCAACACGCACACTGCGGTCGCCGGGGCCTGGCAAGGGCTGACCGATTTCTTCAGCCAGCTCGAAGAGAACCCGTTCGTCAACCTCGACGCGGCCGCCGGAACGTCGGGCGGCGGGTTCAAGACCGGCGGCGGCCAGGAGAACGGCGGCGGGCACACCGGCGGTCCCGGCACAGGGCCCGGTAGCGGTGGTGGCGGCAACACCACGCCGATCGGCGACGCGAAACCTCCCGCCCCGCCGGCACCGCCGAGCCCTCCGGACCCGAACATCAACCCCGTCACGGAGAAGCCGCTCGAAGTCGACCCGGAGACCGGGGAGGCGTACCCGATCGATCCGCGCACCGGAGAGGCGGTCAAGCCGGAAGGCCCGGAATCCGTCACCGTCGAGCAGGGTGATCACAAGATCTCCATGGCCGAGCCCGGCAAGGACGGCAAGATGGGGATCTCGGTCGACGACGGCTCAGGGCAGCCGAAGGACTACAAGCTCGACTTCGGCGACTCGCGGCCGTTGCCGGACGACACCCCCAACCGCGGACCCGGCGGCGACACGTCGGCAGGCGGCGCGATCCATCGTGACGCCGCACAAAAACCGGACGCTCCGCGTGTGGACGACCAGGCGTTCAAACCCGGTCCGGACGGCAAGATCCACATCGAGGACGGCGCCCTCAAGATCACCGCGGAGCGGCCGGACGGGCCGGACGGGCCCACCCGGGTGACGGTCGACGACGGCAGCGGCAAGCCGACGACGTACACCCTTGGCGAAGAGAATCCCGTGGCCAAGACGGCCGCTGGAGCCGGTGGCGGCGCCGCCGAGGCCCGTTCGGACGCCGCGGTGCCGGGCGGCAGGCATGCCGCCGAGCACGTTTCCGGTCAGCCCGTGGAAGCGGTGGCGAGGGACCACGCGACGGCGCAGGCCGCTCCGGAGCCGGCGTCGCAAGGGGAAGCCCAGTCCGTGCGAACGCACGAGGTTCCGGCTTCCGGCGCGGTCGAAGTCCCGGCGGCCGCCACCGAGCAGACCACGCCGGCCGCGGATTCGGAGTCGACGTCGCCGCAGTCACTGAGCGATCCCATGGGTGACGACGGTGGACTCGGCGAGACCTCCGATCCGGCGGGTGCCGGCGGCGGCGCGTCCACCTCCGCGACGTCGGGGCTCGGCTCGGCACCGGGCGGTGGTGGCGACCAGGCCGCCGCCGCCATGAGCGGTGGAATGGGCATGATGGGCGGCGGCATGATGGGTGGTGCCGGTGCGGGCGGCGGCGGTGGCGAGGACCAGCAGCGCTCCTCGAGTGGTTACCGCGTCGACGGCGGCCTCTTCGACACGGCGACGTCGAGCAGCCGGATCAGCGGTTCTCTCGACGACGACGGTGTCATCGGGTTCCGCTAGCGGCCGGCATCAGCGAGGGAGGACTGACCGTGGGTTCCGAGGACGCGCTTGCCGCGCTGAAGAGCAAATTGGCGAATCTGGAGAGTGAAAACTCCGCCAGGATGGCCCTACTCGACAAACGTCGTGAAGAGGCGCTCGCCGAGGCCAAGGAGAAGTTCGACAAGCAGTCGAAGATCCAGGGCGGCGTCATCGTCCGGTTGCAGGAGCGCAACCGCAAGGCCAAGGCCGCGGGTGGCTGGGCGACCGAGTCGACGTTGAGCGAGAAGGTCGAGGACGACGGCGATTTCGGGTTCGAGGAAGACGAGGCCGAGAACGAGCGTCGGGCCGGGTATCGGACGGCGGAGGAGCAGCCGGTCGCGTACCGGCCGCCCGCTCCTCCGGTGCAGGCGCCGACACCTCCGCCGCCTCCGGCTCCCGTTCCGGAAGAGCGTCCGGCCGGGCGGCACCGGCGGGCGGCGGCCGCGCGGGGTGACGACGACGATTTCGCCAACACCGATTGGCTGGCGACCTGAGCGGTCAGGTCCGCAGCGTGATGATGGCCCGCTCGACGCCGTGGAAAACGGCGTGCGACTTGTATCGCACGTCTTCGGCGACGTGGTCGGGAGTCAGGATCTCGGCGAGGGCGCGAAGCGCGACTTCGCCCTCGGCGACCGCGACCCGCGAGCCGGGGCAGGTGTGCCTGCCGAGGCCGAAGGCGAGCTCGGCGTCGGGGCCCAGCGGGATGGCCAGTTTGTCCCCGGTCGTGAAGTCCTTGCCCGCCAAGGAGAACGGCGTGGTCACGCGTCGGGCGGCGAAGCGGGTCGGGGCGACTTCGTGGATCAGGCCGCGTACGTCGTCGAGAACGTCGGGGCGGCGTAGGAGTTCGAGGCCGGCGAGGGCGAGGAAGTTCATGGAGTTCTCGTACGCCGCGTGGGCGAGCATCACCGGCGTGATCATCAGCTCGTCTTCGGTGATCCGGCCCGCTTCGTGTGCTTCGCGCAGCAGTGCCAGCCCGCCGCCTTCGACGGCCGTCGCCTTCAGGAAGAACATCGCGACCCTGAGCGCGGCGGTGTCGGCTCCGGCGGGCCCGCCCGACCAGACGTCCAGGTTCGCGGCGGTCTCCGAAAGGTTCGTCAGCAGCTTCTCGCCGAGCGGTTCGACCGTGCCGAGCACCGCCTCCGTCACCCTGGCCGCCGCGGGCCTGGCGAAATCGGCCACCAGATCGAACCGCCGGAGCGACTTTAGCGGGCTAATCGCGCTCCGGAGGTCGGTGAGCACGGTCTCCGGAAGCGGCTCCACCAGGGCGATGACCTCCTTGACGACCGCGCGCAGCCGTCGGTGGTCCGCGCCGTCCATCAGCAGGAGGTTCGGGGTCTCGGCCGCGGCGCCGCCCGGGTTCGAGCTGAGCTCGCGGTCGCGCAGGGCCTTGACGCGATCCGCCGGATCGTCCAGCACGAAGAAGTCGTCCACGTTCGTATGATGCCCATGCCGCGGCCGGAGGATGTGCCAGTGCGCTCAGAAGTGCCCGAAGAAGTTCTGCGGACCCCGCTCGTGCGGCGGCTGCTCGAACGCGCCGACGTCGAGCGCCCGGCGTACACGCACCTCGATTGCTCGAACCGGCACGAACCCGTCGAGGACACGCTGACCTGGGCGGAGCTGCTCGTCCACGTCCGGGCGGTCGCGGCGAGGCTGCGTGAGGTGATCCAGCCGGGAGACCGCGTCGCGATCACGGCGCGGCAGGACCTCTCTTACGTTGTCGCGTTCTTCGGCGCGTTGTACGCCGGGGCCGTCGCGGTGCCGCTGTCCGCGCCGGACGTCCGCGCGCACCGCGAGCGGCTGGTCGGCGTCCTCAACGACTGCGACGCCGACATCTGGCTCACCTCGGCAGCCTTGGTCGCGCGGCTGACGGAGTTCGCCGAGACCGAGCCGGTTCCGGCGCCCCGCGAGATCATCGCCGTCGACACCCTGCCAACGGATCCGGCGGACCGGTCGCTGCCCTCGCCCGTTTCCCCCGAAGACCCCGCCTACCTGCAGTACACCTCCGGGACGACGCGATCGCCCGCCGGCGTGATCGTCACGCATCGGGCGTTGTCGGCCGCCTGCTGGCAGATCTGCGACGCCTACGACGTCGACGAGCGCACCACGTGCGTCGGCTGGATCCCGTTCTTCCACGACATGGGGCTGGCGCAACTGCTCGCGGGGACGATGCACTCCGGCGGCCGGACGGTGTTCATCGCGCCGCTGGAGTTCATCCGGCGGCCGGAGCGCTGGCTGCTGCTGATGTCGTCCTATCCGAACACGCTCACGGCGGCCCCGAACTTCGCGTACGACCTGGTGACCGAGGCCGTGCCCGAGGCGAAGCGCGCCGAGTACGACCTCTCGACGGTGTTGATCGCGCTCAGCGGCAGTGAACCGGTCCGGGCGGCGACCGTCCGGGAGTTCCTCGCCGCTTACGAACCCCACGGCTTCCCGCGTGGCGCGTTCCGGCCGTCCTACGGTCTGGCCGAGGCCACGGTCTACGTCGCCAGCGGCGGTTCCGACGGCCCCGTGGTGACCGAAGTGGACGGCCGGGAGGTCGTCGAGATCGGCTGGCCCAGGGGGCAGCGGGTCCGCGTCGTCCCCACCCCGGATCGCGTTTTGCCCGCTAAAGGCGAAGTGGGCGAGATCTGGGTCAAGGGGCCCAACGTGGCGGCCGGGTACTGGCGGCGGCCGGACTTGACCGCCGAGGTGTTTGGCGCCGAACTCGACGGCGAGGGCGGCTGGCTCCGCACCGGCGACCTCGGCACGATCCGCGACGGCAGGTTGTCGGTGACCGGTCGCATCAAGGACCTGATCATCATCGACGGCCGTAACCACAGCCCGCACGACATCGAGGAGACGGTCGCCGCCGCGCATCCCCTTCTCGGGCCCGAGCGGGTCGCCGCGTTCTCGGTCGACGGCGACGAAGGCGAGGGCGTCGTCGTGGTCGCCGAACGCGCCAGGAAGGCCCCCGGCTTCGACGAATCCGAGATCGAGCGAGCCGCCACGCGAGCCGTCGCCGAGCGGCACGACGTGCGCCTCCGCGCCTTCTTCCTGGTGAAACCCGGCGGCCTGCCGCGGACCTCCAGCGGCAAGGTCGCGCGTTCCGCGGCCAGAACGCGGTACTGGACGGCGGATGGGCCAGAATCCACCCATGGCAGCTGACGGGAGCGAGTACGTCGACGAGATCAAGGCCCTCGTCTGCGAGACCTTCGACGTCGATCCGGAGACCATCGACGAGAACACGCCCTTCGCCGAGATGGGGGTCGACTCCCGGCGCCGCGTCCGGCTCCTGGCGACCGTCGAGGTGGAGTTCGGTGTCGACCTCGATCTCGACGAGCTGGACCGCCTGGTCGACATCCGGGGCGCGGCGACCGTGCTCGCCGAGGCCGTCGAGGCGGGCGCGAAACCGCGAAAACGCGGTCTACCAGGCTTCTTACGCCGAAATCGTTTGAGTTAGCAAAGGTGTGAATGTCCCTGCGGTCTCGATGACCGGTGGGTACATTCTGTGTGCATATGCGACGGCACCTGATGCCGTCGGCGTGCGTCGTAGGTAGGACAACGAGGCGGATACAGCGGGACGAAGGGGGCACCGGTCATGCCGGACGGGGGCTACAAAGCCGATTCAGAGGCGATGCTCACGGCGTCGACGTCGTTGGAGCGCGCGGCTGAGAAAACGACGTCCGAGGCGGGGAAGGTGGGGCCGACCCAGGTCGCGCCCGAGAACTTCGGCCGGGTCCACAAGGACTATCAAAAGGGCTACGCCACCGGGATTCTCGCCATTTCCGACGCGATGAAGGGCTACGCGGGCCAGCTCACCCAGCTCGCCGGCGGCGTCAGCACCGCGTCGACCCGATACACCTCTTCCGACCAGGCGAACGCCGCGGCTGCCAACAAGGCGGGAGCCCAGTAATGAGTCAACCGACGCAGGCGCAGATCGACGAAATGCTGAAGGACCCCTACGTCACCCAGGGGACCAAAGACGCCTTGATGCTGCCGTGGAACAGGGAAGCGGCATACAAGAAGGCCGTCGCCGAACGTGACTCGAACGCGGCCGGGGACAAGAAGCAGGCGGCCGAGACGAAACAGGCCGACAAGGACCTCGACTCCATGTCCCGGCCGGCCGCCGGGGGTGCGACCACCAAATCCGACCAGGTGCTCGACCTCGGAAAGCCGGCACTGGACTTCTTCTCCGACTGGGCCGAGCAGGTCTGGAACAAGATGCCGGAGAAGTCGGGCGAAATCAGCTACAAGACCGACATCTGGGACCGGTTCCACGAGAACCGCGAGATCAATTTCCAGAAGATGTTCGACGAGGTCGAGGATCTCGCCGACGCCAAGAAGATCGTCGAGCAGACCCAGAAGGACGCGAGTTCGGCGCTGACCACGCTCTTCCACGATTGGAAGGGCCAGGGCGCGACGGCCGCGAAGGTCAAGTACGAGCAGCGGATCCAGCCCGACGCGAAAGAACTCATCGCGCAGATGGACGGCGCCATCAAACTGGTGCCTTCGACCATCGACAAGATCTACAGCGCGCTCAAGCTGAAGGTCGACGAGACGCTGAAGCTCCGGGTCGACAAGGTCGCGACGGCGCCCCTGTACATCGCGAAGCAGGTCGTCGACATCGCGAATGGCAAGGTCGATTCCAAAGAAAAGCTCATGGACGTCGCGTATTGGCTCGACTCCGCGTGTCCGGGCAACAACCTCGCCGAACGGCTGCGTCACGACGACTGCAAGCTGAACGACGAAAACAAGGATTACGCGATCGGGGCCGCGAAGCAGTGGCTGAAGGGTTCTTTCGCCACCGAATTCGGTGAGCGGTACGAGAACTTCAAGAAGCTCTGCAAGAACGCGACCGAGACGATCAACACGCAGTACCACGAACTTTCGCGGTTCATGGAGGACTACACGAACCCGTTCCCCGCGCCCGGATCCGAGAAGCCGCCCGCCGACGACGGCAAGGGCAAGGGCAACGACACCGGCGGCGGCGGGAACACCGGCGGCGGCAGCGGTGGCGGAAGTGGCAGCGGGAGCGGAGGTGGCAGCGGCAGTGGTGGCGGTGCCAGCACGCCGCCTGCCGCGGAGGTCCCCGAGGCGCCGAAGCCCGAGGACAAGCCCGCCGAGGGAACCAACCCGGTCACCGGCAAGCCGTTGGAGATCGACCCCGAGACCGGCAAGCCGTACCCGATCGACCCCGCGACTGGCGAGGCGATCAAGGACGGCATCGACGGTCAGGACACCATGACCGTCCAAAAGGGCGACAACAAGATCGAGATGACCGAGCCGGACAAAGACGGCAAAATGGACATCAAGGTCGACGACGGCAAGGGCAACGAGAAGGACTACAAGCTCGACTTCGACGACCCGAAGGGCGAGGACGGCAAGCCCGGCGAAGAGGGCAAGGACGGCAAGGACGGCGAGTTCGGGCCGAAGGGCACGGTCAAGGAAGGCGAGCCCGGCCCCGACGGCGTCTACCGGCCCGGTCCGGACGGCAAGATCCACATCCAGGACGGCAACCTCAAGATCACCGCCGAGCAGCCGGACGGTCCGAACGGCCCGACCGTGGTGACCGTCGACGACGGCAAGGGCGAGCCGACCACCTACACCCTCGACGAAAAGGGTGAGAAGAAGGAACTCAAGCCCGGCGACGACCTCAAGAACGGTCTCGACGACCGGAATCCCGGCAACCCGCAGCCCGGCAAGACCGACGACATCCGCACGATGCCCGCCCCGGCCGAGGCCGGGATGGCTCCCGGCGGTGGCGGTGGCAGCGGCTTCAGTGCTCCTGGCGGAGTCGAGGTCGGTGTCGGCGCCGAAGGGACCGCTGGGGCGTCCGCGGGAGCGGAAGCCGCCGGTGGTGGTGGCGCTTCGGGTGCCGGTGGCGATGGCACCGTGCCGACCGCCAGTGGCGGCGGAGGCGGCGGCAGCTTCGAAGGCGCGCTCGGGAGCCCCATGGAGGGTGCTTCGGCGGGCTCGCTGAACGAAGCCGGGTCGCTGGAAGCGGGTGTGCAGTCAGGAGGCGGCGCGCTGCCGGCCGGGGCCGAAGGCGGTCTCGGGATGGCTCCCGGGGGGATGGATCCGGCGCCCGCGGGTGCCGGCGGTGCCGGTGCCGGAAGCTCGCCCGCCGGAATGGGCGGCATGATGGGTGGCATGGGCGCCATGGGCGGCGCGGCCGGCGGTGGCGGGGGTGACACGCAGCGCGGGTCGAGCCAGTACCGCGTCGAGGGTGGCATTTTCGAGACCAGTGGTGCGGGCGGCCGGATCAGCGGATCGCTCGACGACGAGGGTGGCGACCGCTCGATCAGCTACGAGCGATGATCGCCTGACCGGGGAACGAGGGAGGACCGATGAGCGCTGTCGACCGGCTGGCGGCCGCCATGTCCAGGCAGGACGCCGCCATCACGGAGCAGTTGGAGCAGCGCGGGCTGCGGGAGCGGCATCTCGCCGACGCCAAGGCCCAGGCGGTGGAGACCATGCAGAAGGACGCCGCCATCCACGACAAGTACGCCGCTCACATGCAGGAGCTGGGGAAGCGGAGCAAGGAGGCGGGCGGCTGGCTGACCGGCAAGACGACCGCCGACCGCAGCCACACCATCGGCTTCGACATCGAGGACGACGAGAAGCCGGACGCCCGGTTCGCCGAGTTCGGGGCGCGGCCTGACGCGCCGCGGCCGGTGGCGCCTCCGCCGCCGCCTCCGATCGCCCCCGGGGTGCCCGGGATGCCGGCGACGGTGGACGTCCCGCCTCAGGCGCCGACGCCCGCTCCGAGTGCCGCGGCGCCTGAAGCGCCGGGCACGCCCGCGCGCCGTCGGGGTCGTCACGCCCGTGACGACAAGGGCTTCGACGACGACGACTTCTCGAACAACTCGTGGATGGTCGACTGACCTGTTTCACCCCCGGATCGCGTTTAGCCCGCTAAACGCGATCCGGGCGGTCAGGCGGCGGGCTCGTCCTGGAGCTCGATGGGGGCGCGTTTGACGTCGGCGTCCAGCAGGGGCTGGTACTTCGTCGTCCCCGTCAGATGGGTGAGGAAGAACGCGGTGAACAGCGCCCGCGCCAGCTGCTGGGTGCCGCGGTGCGGCTTCCCGTGCAGCAACAGCTGACTCCAGTGCCTGCCTTCGGTGACGCCGAGGTGCGAAGACTTCCCGAGCTTGCGCAGCTGCACCGGGCCGCCCCACGCGTCGGCGATGGCCTCGGCGTGGCCGACCGGCGGCGCGACCAGGTCTTCGCTCGCCGCGAGGTGCAGGCCGGGCGCGGTCACCGACCGGGCCGACACCGTCGCCGGCGGCAGTGTCTGCGCCGGAGTGATGGTCGCGACGGCGCGGATCCCGGGCCGCTCGTCGTTCTCGGCCGCCTGCGCGGCGGCCAGCACCGCCGAACCACCGCCGGTCGAGTGCCCGGCCAGGCCGAGCTTCGCCGGGTCGACGCTGATGCCGTCCGGTCCGAGGCGGACCGTCGTGATCAGTTCGAGCGTGGTGAGCAGGTCGCCGGCCAGCAGCCGGTGCGAAGGCAGCGGCCCGCGCTGGGTGGCCGGAGCCGCCGCGACGATGCCCCAGCTCGCGAGGTGCCGGAGCAGATGCCGGTAGCTCCCGGTCGGCTGCAGCCAGCCGTGCCCGAAGGCGATCGCGGGCAGACCGAGCCCGGAACGGGGCGTGAACACGACACCGGGCAGTCCGACCAGGGCGAGGTTGCCGCGCAGAACGTCGTGCGGACCTGGGTGGGACAGCTCCGCGAGCAGCTGCTTGGGCTTGCTGGCCATGGTCGTGACCTTACTGCCCGCACCCCCACCTGGCCCGCGCGCCGCCCTGCGCGTCGCGTTTAGCCCGCTAAACGCGACGCGCGGGCGCCCGGGCGAGGGGGCCGGATTCCCGTCGTTAGGCTGGTGGCCGTGTGTGGAATCGTGGGATACGTCGGACACCGCCCGGCCCTGGACGTCGTCATCGGCGGCCTGCGCAGGATGGAGTACCGCGGCTATGACTCGGCAGGCGTCGCGGTCCTCGACGGCGCCGGCGCGCTGAACGTCGAGCGCAAGGCGGGCCGCCTGGCCAACCTGGAGACCCAGCTCGACACCGTCGGCAGGGACGCCTTCACCGGCACCGCCGGGATGGGTCACACCCGCTGGGCCACCCACGGCGCCCCGGTCGACCGCAACTCGCACCCGCACCGCGACGCCTCCCAGCGCGTCGCCGTCGTGCACAACGGCATCATCGAGAACTTCGCCGCCCTGCGCGCCGAGCTCGAGGCCGAAGGCGTCGAGATGGCGAGCGACACCGACTCCGAGACCGCCGCGCACCTCATCGCCCGCGCGTACACCGAGGGCGACACGAAGGGCGACTTCGCGGCCAGCGTCGCCGCCGTCTGCCGTCGTCTCGAGGGCGCGTTCACCCTGGTCGTGACCATCGCCGACCAGCCGGACACCGTCGTCGCCGCCCGCCGTTCGTCGCCGCTGGTCGTCGGCGTCGGCGAGGGGGAGCACTTCGTCGCCTCCGACGTCGCCGCGTTCATCGAGCACACCCGCGAGGCGGTCGAGCTCGGCCAGGACCAGCTCGTCGTGATCACCCGCGACGGCTACGAGGTCACCGACTTCCACGGCGACGCCGCCCAGGCCAAGCCGTTCACCGTCGACTGGGACCTCTCGGCCGCGGAAAAGGGCGGCCACGAGTACTTCATGCTCAAGGAGATCGAGGAGCAGCCGGAGGCGTTGGCGAACACGCTGCGTGGCCACTTCGACGGCGGCCGGATCATCCTCGACGAGCAGCGCATCTCCGACCAGGACCTGCGCGACGTCGACAAGGTCTTCGTCGTCGCCTGTGGTTCCGCGTACCACTCGGGCCTCGTCGCCAAGTACGCGATCGAGCACTGGTGCCGCCTCCCGGTCGAGGTCGAGCTGGCCAGCGAGTTCCGCTACCGCGACCCGGTGCTGGACCGCGCGACGCTGGTCGTCGCCGTCTCCCAGTCGGGCGAGACCGCGGACACCCTCGAAGCCGTCCGCCACGCGCGCGAGCAGAAGGCCCGCGTCCTGGCCGTCTGCAACACCAACGGCGCGCAGATCCCGCGCGAGTCCGACGCCGTCCTTTACACGCACGCCGGTCCGGAGATCGGTGTCGCCTCGACGAAGGCGTTCCTCGCGCAGATCGCGGCCAACTACCTGGTCGGCCTGGCCCTCGCGCAGGCCCGCGGCACCAAGTACCCGGACGAGGTCGCCCGCGAGTTCGCCGAACTCGAAGCGATGCCCGCCGCGGTGCAGAAGGTCTTGTCCACTGTGGACCAGGTTCGCGACCTCGGCCGCCGGATCGCCGACTCGAAGGCCGTGCTGTTCCTCGGCCGCCACGTCGGGTTCCCGGTCGCCCTCGAAGGCGCGCTGAAGCTCAAGGAACTGGCGTACATGCACGCCGAGGGCTTCGCGGCCGGCGAGCTCAAGCACGGCCCGATCGCGCTGATCGAAGAAGGCCTGCCCGTCGTCGTGGTGATGCCGTCGCCCAAGGGACGCGCGGTGCTGCACTCCAAGCTGGTGTCGAACATCAGCGAGATCCAGGCACGCGGCGCCCGCACGATCGTGATCGCGGAGGAGGGCGACGAGACCGTCCGCCCGTTCGCCGACGAACTGATCGAGATCCCGGCCGTCCCGACCCTGCTGCAGCCGCTGGTCTCCACGGTGCCGCTGCAGGTGCTGGCCGCCGAGATCGCCCGCACGCGCGGGTACGACGTCGACAAGCCGCGTAACCTGGCGAAGTCGGTCACCGTCGAATAGAGACCGGAGGCGTCGTGCAGGGAATCTGGACCACGGAACGGATTCGCGCGGCGGAGGACCGGTTGCTCGCCGTCACTCCCGACGGCGAGCTCATGCGGCGCGCGGCTTTCGGTCTCGCGGTGCACGCCGCCGAGATGCTGGCCGAACACACGGGTTCGGTGTCCGGGCGGCGGGTGACGTTGCTCGTCGGGTCGGGGAACAACGGCGGTGACGCCCTGTGGGCCGGCGCGTTCCTGCGTCGCCGCAATGTGGCCGTCTCCGCGATCCTGCTGAAGCCCGAACGCGCGCACGGCCCGGGGTTGGCCGCGTTGAAGCGATCCGGCGGCAGGGTTGTGTCCCTTGAGGACGGTCCACAGTGGATTCGGCGGGCCGACCTCGTCGTCGACGGGATCGTCGGGATCTCGGCGCGCGGGCCGTTGCGGCCGGACGCCGCCGCGCTGCTGGAGCACGTGAGCGCGCCCGTGCTCGCGGTCGATCTGCCGAGCGGGGTGGATCCGGACACCGGCGCCGTCGACGGTCCGGCGGTCGTGGCGGACCGGACGGTCACTTTCGGTGCGCTCAAGCCGGTGCACGCCCTCGCACCCGCGTCCTGCGGTGAGGTTTCCTTGGTGGACATCGGACTGCGGCTCACCGAGCCGGATCTGCAGCGACTCGATACGGCGGACGTCGCCGCCGCGTGGCCGGTGCCCGGGCCGGACGACGACAAGTACAGCCAGGGCGTGGTCGGGGTGGCCGCCGGGTCGGCGACGTATCCGGGCGCGGCCGTGCTCGCGGCGGGCGCGGCGGTGCGGGCGACGTCCGGGCTCGTGCGGTACGCCGGTCATGCGGCGGACGTCGTGCGCGGGCAGTGGCCCGAGGTCATCGCGACGGGTTCGGTGACCGACGCGGGCCGGGTGCAGGCGTGGGTCGTCGGGCCGGGGATCGGTACCGGGAACGAGGGGCGGGACGTCCTGCGGTTCGTGCTCGGCCGCGGTGTGCCGGTATGCGCGGACGCCGACGCGACGACGATCATCGCGCGTTCGCCCGACGTGCTCGACGCACGTGATCCGGACACGCCGCTCGTGCTGACTCCGCACGCGGGGGAGTTCGAGCGGCTGATGGGTTCGCCGCCGGGGGCGGACCGGGTCGCGGCGGCGCGGGCGGCCGCGCGGAAGTACGACGCCGTCGTGCTCTTGAAGGGGCATTGCACGGTGGTCGCGGCGCCGGATGGGCGTGCGCTGGTGAACACGCCGCGGGGGTCGTGGCTCGCGACGGCGGGTTCGGGGGACGTGCTGTCCGGTCTGGTGGGCGCGCTGCTCGCCGCCGGGCTCGATCCGTGGTTGGCGGCCGGGGCTGCCGCGCACGTCCACTCGCTCGCCGGGGCGCTCGCCGCCGACGGCGCCCCCACCTCGGCCTCCGGCATCCTCGGCGTGATCCCCGCTGCCCTCCGGTCCGTCCGTTCCCTGACCTCCTGACCAGGGCCCCGACCTGCGTTTGCCCCCTAACCGCGCTCTGCGGTCGGGCGCCCTCAGATACTCACATTCTGCGGGCGGGCGCCATCAGAGCGCGGTTAGCCCGCAAAACGCAGGTCGGCGGGGCAGGCGGCGCGAGTGGGAAAAAATGCGGCAGTTATCGAGTTACGTGTTAACTCCGGGCGAATAATCTGGTAAGAAGCAGATGTGAGCGCCGACACCCACCCCGCCGAGACCGCGATGGTCCGGGTCGTGAACGGTGTCGCCCATGTCTAAGACCAGGCCCTCGGACGCCGCCGTCGAGCAGCGACGCCAGGAGATCCTCGACCACGTCATCGCCACCGGCGAGGTCCGCATCGACGACCTCACCACCCGCTTCGGCGTCAGCCTCATGACGATGCACCGCGACCTCGACGACCTCGCCGACCGCCGTCTCCTCCGCAAACTCCGCGGCAAGGTCGAGGCCTACCCCGCGACGACCATCGAGTCGGCCGCCCGCTTCCGCGACACCTTCAACCAGGCCACCAAGGACGCGCTCGGCGAGGCCGCCGCGGCGCACGTCCACTCCGGCCAGACGGTCTTCGTCGACGACTCGACGACGCTCTTCCCGCTCGTCCGCCGCCTCGGCCAGGTCGAGGACCTCACCGTCATCACCAACTCGCTCGAAGCCGCCCGCATCCTCGGGCCCGCGAAGAGCGTCGAGGTCGTCCTGGCGGGCGGGCGCTACCACCACGAGTTCGACTCGTGCGCCGGCCCGGACGTCGTCGCGTTCCTCGACCGCACGCACGCCGACATCGCGTTCGTCTCGGTCGCCGCGGTCGCGGTCGGCCGCCTGTTCCACCCGGTCCAGGACTACGCCGAGCTCAAGAAGGCCGCGCTGCGCACCGCCGACCGCAACGTCCTGGTCGTCGACAACTCCAAGTTCGGCCGCACCGCCACCTACGCGTACGGCGACATCGGCGACTACGACCTCCTGATCACCGACGAAGAGACGCCGACCGAGGAGATCGAGGCGGCGCTGACCGCGGGGACCGCCATCGAGCAGGTCGAATGCGTACCGGAGGGGCCGGAATATGAGTTCTGACCTGGTCGCCGGAATCGATTCGTCGACCCAGTCGACGAAGGTCGTCGTCTGCGACGCGAACACCGGCGAGATCGTCCGCACCGGCCGCGCCTCGCACCCGGACGGCACCGAGGTCGCGCCCGCCGCGTGGTGGGACGCGTTCCGCGAGGCCACGGACGGCCTCCTCGACGGCGTCGGCGCCATCGGCATCGGTGGTCAGCAGCACGGCATGGTCGCCCTCGACCAAGCCGGCGAGGTCGTCCGGCCCGCCCTGCTGTGGAACGACACCCGGTCGGCGAAGGCGGCCGAAGACCTCGGCGCCGAACTCGGTGCCGAGAACTGGGCGAAGTCCGTCGGTTCACTGCCGGTCGCCAGCTTCACCGTCACGAAGCTGCGCTGGATGGCGGAGAACGAGCCCGAACTGGCCGATCGCGTCGCCCGCGTCCTGCTCCCACACGACTGGCTGACCTGGCGGCTGCTGGGCGACGGCGCCGAGCCGGTCACCGACCGCGGCGACGCCTCCGGCACCGGATACTTCTCGCCCGCCACCGGCGAATACCGCCAAGACCTCCTCGCGCACGCCTTCGGCGGCCGGACTCCCGAACTGCCCAAGGTCATCGGCCCAGCCGAAGCCGCGGGCCATACCGCGGACGGGATCCTGGTCTCGGCCGGAACCGGCGACAACATGGCCGCCGCCCTCGGTCTCGAACTCGTCCCCGGTGACGTCGTGGTCTCGCTCGGCACCAGCGGCACCGTGTTCGGCGTCTCCGAGGCGGCGAGCGCCGACCCCACCGGCATCGTCGCGGGATTCGCCGACGCCACCGGCCGGTTCCTCCCGCTGGCCTGCACGCTCAACGCGGCGCGCGTGCTCACGGCCACGTCCGCGATGCTCGGCGTCGAGCTCGCCGAGTTCGACAAGCTGGCGCTCGGCGCCACGCCGGGTGCCGGCGGCCTCACCTTCCTGCCGTACCTCGACGGTGAGCGGACGCCGAACCTCCCGGACGCCAAGGGCACGCTCTTCGGCCTGACCCGCGCGAACATGACGCCCGAAAACCTCGCCCGCGCGGCCGTCGAAGGCATGTTGTGCGGTCTGGCCGCCGGGCTCGACGCCCTGCGCGAACAGGGGCTCGAAGTCCGACGCGTCCTCCTGATCGGCGGCGGCGCGCAGTCGGCCGCCGTCCGCGCGGTCGCGCCGATCGTGTTCGGCGTGCCCGTCGTCATCCCCGAAGTCGCCGAGTACGTCGCGGTCGGTGCCGCGCGGCAGGCGGCCTGGGCCCTCGCTTCCAGCACGGAACCTCCCCGCTGGCAGGAACAGCACGGCTACACCCCACTCGAGCCGACCGAAGCGGACCGTGCCGAAGGGCGCCGGATCCAGCAGCGGCATCTCGAAGCCCGCGAACTCGGGCACGGCATTTCCGCGAAACCGAAAGAGGACTGAACCGATGGCCACGATCACCTACGACAAGGCGACCCGGCGCTACGCGGGCTCCGAGCGGCCCGCCGTGGACGCACTCGACCTCGAGATCGCCGACGGCGAGTTCCTCGTGCTGGTCGGGCCTTCCGGCTGTGGCAAGTCCACCAGCCTGCGGATGCTCGCGGGCCTCGAGGACATCGACGAAGGCGCCGTGTGGATCGGCGACCGCGACGTCACGCAGCTGCCGCCGCGCGCCCGCGATATCGCGATGGTGTTCCAGAACTACGCGCTGTACCCGCACATGACCGTGGGCCAGAACATGGGCTTCGCGCTGAAGATCGCGGGCCGCCCGGCCTCGGAGATCAAGCAGAAGGTGCTCGACGCGGCCAAGCTGCTGGACATCGAGCAGTACCTCGACCGCAAGCCGAAGGCGCTCTCCGGTGGTCAGCGCCAGCGTGTCGCGATGGGCCGCGCCATCGTGCGTGAGCCGCAGGTCTTCCTCATGGACGAGCCGCTGTCGAACCTCGACGCGAAGCTGCGTGTCTCCACCCGTACGCAGATCGCCGCGCTGCAGCGCCGCCTCGGCGTCACCACCGTCTACGTCACGCACGACCAGGTCGAGGCCATGACGATGGGTGACCGGGTCGCCGTCCTCTCGGACGGTCTCCTGCAGCAGTGTGACACCCCGCGCGCCCTTTACGACAAGCCCGCAAACGCTTTCGTCGCCGGATTCATCGGCTCGCCCGCGATGAACCTCGTCACCGCGAAGCTCACCGAAGACGGCGCCGAACTGGGTGGTGCCCGGGTGCCGCTGACCCGCGAGATCCTCGCCAAGGCCGAAGGCGACACGGTCACCCTCGGCTTCCGCCCCGAGTCGCTCGAGGTGACCACCAGCGAAGACGGCACCCTGCCGATCAAGGTCGACCTCGTCGAGGAGCTCGGCTCGGACGCGTACGTCTACGGCAAGCTGGCCGAGACCGACGCCGAGGGCGCGAAGTCGAACGTCGTCACCCGCGTGGACCCGCGCACACCGCCGGCCATGGGCGACACCCTGCACCTGCGGATCCGTCCCGACGAGCTGCACGTGTTCTCCGCCACCGACGGGGCGCGCCTGTCCTGAGCCGGTTCGTGGGAAACTGGTGGTCGTTATGACCGCCAGTTTCCCGCGTGCCGAGGTCGTCATCGACCTGTCCGCCATCCGGCACAACGTCGCCCTGCTCGCTTCCCGCGCCCCCTCGGCCCAGACGATGGCCGTGGTCAAGGCAGACGGCTACGGGCATGGCGCCCTCGAGGTCGCCCGGGCCGCCGTCGCGGGCGGCGCCACCTGGCTGGGCACCTGCTCCCTCGGTGAGGCGCTCGCGCTGCGCCGGGCCGGGATCGGCGTCCGGCTCTTCAGCTGGCTCGACACCCCCGAAGCCGACTTCGCGCCCGCTGTCGCCGAAGACATCGACGTCGCCGTGAGCTCCCTGGACGAGCTGGCCCGCGTGGTCGACGGCGCGCGCCGGGCACGCGACTTTAGCGGGCTAAACGCGATCTGCCGGGTTCACCTCAAGATCGACACCGGGCTCAGCCGAAACGGCTGCCCACCTGCGGATTGGCCGGCCCTGGTCAGGGCCGCGGCGGCCGCTGAGCCGCTCATCGAGGTCGTCGCCATCTGGTCGCACCTCGCCTGCGCCGACGAGCCGGGCCACCCCTCCATCGACGCGCAGGCGAAGCGGTTCGACGAGGCCTATGACATCGCCCGCGCGGCCGGTCTGAACCCGATGCGGCATATCGCGAACTCCGCCGCCGTGCTGACCAGGCCCGACCTGCACTTCGACCTCGTGCGCCCCGGGATCGCGATCTACGGGCTGAACCCGGTGCCCACCGAAGACGACCTGCGCCCGGCGATGACCTTCAAATCGTCCGTCGTGCTCACGAAACGGATCCCGGCCGGCGAATCGGTCTCGTACGGCCACAGCTGGACGGCCGAGCGCGACACCACCCTCGCCTTGGTTCCGGTCGGATACGCCGACGGAGTGCCGCGGTCGCTGTCCGGCCGCATGGACGTGTGGCTCGCCGGGAAGCGGCGGCCGGTCGTCGGCCGGGTCTGCATGGACCAGCTGATCGTCGACTGCGGAGACGAAGAACCGGCCGTCGGCAGCGAGGTGATCCTGTTCGGCAAGGACGGGCCCACGGCGCGGGAATGGGCCGACAAGCTGGGGACGATCGACTACGAGATCGTGACTTCGATGTACCGCCCGCGGGTCCACCGGACGTATCTGGAGGCAGGCTCGTGACACCTTCACGAAGACTGCTGGCCATCGTCGGCGGCGTCGGTGCGGTGGCCACCGGCACCGCCGCCGCGATCGCCGTCGCCGCACAGCAGCGGCGGCAGAGTGAGGATCCGTTCGTGGACGAGCCGTTGGGGGACTTGGAACCGGACCGGACGTCGACAGTGGCGGCGGAGGACGGCACGCCGCTCGCGGTCGAGGAGATCGATCCGGCCGATGGGGGAGAACCGGAGCTGACCGTCGTCGGCGTGCACGGTTTCGCGTTGTCGAAGCGCTGCTGGCACTTTCAGCGGCGAGACCTCGCTTCGCTGAAGCTGCCGCGGGTGCGTCAGGTCTATTACGACCATCGCGGGCACGGGCAATCCGGCGCCGCGACCGCCGAGACCAGCACCATCGAGCAGCTGGCGCGCGACCTCGACATGGTCCTGCGCTCGGTGGTGCCGGACGGGCCCATCGTGCTCATGGGGCACTCGATGGGCGGCATGGTGATCATGGAGCTCGCCGCGGAGCATCCCGAACTGTTCGACGACCGGGTCTGCGGCGTCGCGTTCATCGCGACCGCCGCGGGCGAGGTCGGCGCGCGGGGGCTGCCGCGTTCGCTGCTTTCGAAGTACAACCCGCTCACACGAGGCGTCGGCGGGCTCGCCGGCTGGCAGCCTGGGCTGGTCGAGTTCGTGCGCGCGGCGGGCGGGCAGTTGACCCGGCAAGCCGTGCGCAGGCTGGCTTTCGGCAGCCGGGACGTGTCTCCGCGGCTCGTCGACTTCATGCTGGAAATGCTCGAAGTGACGCCGGTGCGCGGGCTCGTGAACTTCGTCGACACGCTCGGCAGCCACAACCGGTATGCCGCGCTCGCCGGGCTGAAGCACGCGCACGTGCTGGTCGTCGGCGGGGATTCCGACCGGTTCACGCCGATCGCGCACGCCGAGCGGATCGCGGCGGAGCTGCCGGACGCGGAGCTGGTGCGCGTGCGCGGCGCGGGGCACATGGTGCAGCTGGAACAACCCGAACTGGTGAACAGCCACCTGATCGACTTGGTGCAACGATGCACGGGCACCGATGGTGAGACTTCCGAACGGCGGACCTGGTGGTGGCAACGCTGATGAATTTCGCTTTCCCGACTCCCGAGTCGACGATGGACTTCGGGCGCGAGCTCGGACGTTCGCTGCGTGCGGGCGATCTGGTGCTGCTCGCCGGGCCGCTCGGGGCGGGCAAGACGACGCTGACCCGCGGGATCGCGGACGGCCTCGGGGTCGGCGGGCGGGTCAGCTCGCCGACGTTCGTGCTGGCGCGGGTGCATCCGGCGGGCGCGGCCGGGGTCGCGCTGGTGCACGTCGACGCGTACCGGCTCGGCGGGGATCTCTCGCAGCTGGACGACCTGGACCTCGACACCGAACTGGAGCGGTCGGCGCTGGTCGTCGAATGGGGCGAGGGGGCCGCCGAACGTCTGTCGGAGGACTACCTCGTCGTACGCCTGGAGCGCCGGGAAGACGATGTCCGCCTGGTCACCCTGGAGCCCCACGGCACCTGGGCCACCCGCACGCCCGACCTGCGTTTAGCGGGCTAATCGCGATCTGGCCGCCCGACCTGCGTTTCGCCCCCTAATCGCGATCTTGGCGGGGCGACCTGCGTTTCGCGGGCTAAACGCGATCCGCGGGGCGCACGACGGAACGCGCGATTCCCAGGTCGACCAGGTCTTGGGGGCGTAGCCGCAGCCGGTCGGCGAGTGCGGGGACTTCGTCGGCGGGCAGCTTGAGGATCGCCGCGGCCGCCTCGGGCGACGTCACCGAGAAGTAGGCGTCAGGTGTCACCCAGGTCGACCCCGGCGCCGCGAACGCGAGCGCACCCCCGGACCCGCCTTCGCCGATCACCAGCGTCGTGATTGGCACGACCGCGCTCGCGACCGCCTCGAACAACTCCGCGATCGCCGCGCCCGCACCGGCCCGCTCGGCCGCCTCGTCGTTCGCCGCTCCGGGGGTGTCGACGAGGGTGAGCACCGGGATGCCGAGCCTCGACGCGAGCCGCACCAAACGCGCCGCGGTCCGGAACCCCGCGGGCAGCGTCGCCGTTCCGCACTGCGCCGCATACGCGACCGCTCGGCCGCTTCGCCAGCCGAAGCCGCACAAGACACCCGAGTCGACTCCGCCGCACCTGTCGCCCGAGAGCTCCTCTCGCCAGTCGAAGTACACGTCGAGGTACTCCGCGGCCCTCGGTCGCTCAGCGGAGCGTGCCGCCTGGACCGCATCCCACCCACTGTCGGGCAGGTCCGTGGATCCGAGCGCTCCGGGCGGCTCGGCGGCTTCCGCAGTCGACGAAGTCAGCAGGCGCAGCCACCGTTCCAAGGCCGAAGGAAGTTCGGCCGGCGTCACGATCTGATCCACCTGGCCCCACGCGAGCTTCGCCTCCGCCGTGTACGCCTCCGGGGACGCGTCGGCGGGCCGCACGCGAGAACCGGCGAAGCCGACCTGCGCGCCGGGCAGTGCGAGGACGACGTCGGCGCTCGCACCGAGCGTCGCCCAGCCGCCACCTGTGGTCGGATCGCGCAGCACCGAGATCTGCGGCACCGACCGGGCCCCGGCCGCCGCCCGCGCGATGCGCTGCAACTGCGAAAGCGCTCGCATCCCGTGCTGCATGCGGCTGCCGCCGGTCGCGATCAGCGACACCACCGGCAACCGGGAAGCCACGGCCCGCGCGAACGCCGCCTCGACGCGATCACCGGTCCGCCTGCCGATCGATCCGCCAAGGAAGCCGAACTCGAAAGCGATCACCACCGCCTCGACGTCGCCGATCATGGCGGTCCCACAGAGCACGGACTCGCTCTCGCCGGTCCGTTCCTCGGCGGCCTCGCGCGCCGAGCGATAACCCGGCCAGTCGATCGGCCCGTCGTCCGGCTCCTCGGAACGCGGAACGTCCAGATCCTCGAAACCGGTCGCGATCTCCTTGATGACAGACCGCGTCGAGGGCTCGCTCATCCGAGCGCCCGCTTCATGACCTTGCCCATGTCGTTGCGCGGCAACGCTTCCAGATAGCGGACCACCCGAGGCCGTTTGTGCGGCGACAACAGACGTGAGACATGGTCGGCGAGCTCCGACTCCGTCGGACGTTCTCCCTCGGGTACCACCCAGGCCACGATGCGCTCGCCGAGATCGTCGTCGGGCTCGCCGGTCACGGCGACCTCGGCGACACGGGGATGCTCCATGAGCGCGTTCTCGATCTCGCCCGCACCGATCTTGTAGCCGCCGCTCTTGATCAGATCGGTCGCCTTCCGGCCGACGATCTTCACGTATCCGGCCTCGTCGCGAGTCGCCATGTCGCCGGTCCTGAACCAGCCGTCGTCGAAAGCGGCTTCGGTGGCGTCGGGACGGTTGAGGTACTCGGTGAACAGGTTCGGGCCGCGGACCTGGATCTCGCCGACGGTCTCGACGTCTTCGACGGGCTCGCCCGCTTCGTCGACGAGGCGCAGATCGACGCCGCGCAGCGGGACACCGACGGTTCCGGGAACGTGCTCGCCGTCGGCGCGGATGCTGGTGTTCATGAGGGTCTCGGTCATCCCGTAGCGCTCGATCACGCGCCTGCCGGTCGCCTCGGTGATGCGCTGATGGTAGTGGACGGGCAGCGCGGCCGATCCGGACACGAGCAGTCGAGCGCTGCTCAGCGCCTTGGCGAGCGACGGGTCTTCGCCGACTTCGCCCGCGATGCGGTGGTACATCGTCGGGACGCCGAACATCATCGTCGCGCCGGTGGCGAGCTCGCGTGCGACGCCTTCGGTGGAGAAGCGACCGAGGTGCCGGACCGAGCCGCCGCGCCGGAGCGGCCCGAGGATGCCGAGGATCAGGCCGTGCACGTGGAACAGCGGGAGTCCGTGGACGAGGACGTCGTCGGCGGTCCACTCCCAGGCGTCCTCGAGCGCGTCGAGGGTGGTCGCGATCGCGCGCCGGGGGAGGACGACGCCCTTGGGCGGGCCGGTGGTGCCGGAGGTGTAGACGATCAGCGCCGGGGTTTCGGCGTCCGGTTCCGCGGGGAGATCGACCGGTGCGCCTTCGAGAACGATGTCGCGTCGCGGCAGTCCGTCGAGACCGGCGGGCAGGTCGACGCCCGGCTCGGCGAGGACGAGGACGGGTTCGCTGTCGGTGAGGATGTGCGCGAGTTCGCGCTCGCCGATCTTCGGGTTGAGCGGGATGGCGGGGACGCCCGCGAGCAGGGCGGCGATGACGGCGACGCTGGTGTGCACCGAGGGCGTCGCCCAGACGGCGACGCGGCCGTCCGGCAGGTCGCGGGCGAGCGTGCCGGCGATGGCCGCCACGTCGGCGTAGGTGAGGGAGGTGTCGCCGAAGCGGAGCGCCTCCTTGTCGGGGCCGCTCGCCAGCGTGGGGAACAACCGATCGGGCACCGTGTGACCTCCTGCTCGACTCCGCCGGCCGGGGCGCTTGGAGCCAAGGAACCCCGCTTTCGGAACCGTACCGGGCAGGCCGCCTCTGCCCTGCGACCTGCTTCACACGCCCCGCCCGACCTGCGTTTAGCCCCCCTAATCGCGATCTGTGGGTCCGGAAGACGGAGGCCCGCCGACTCGCCTTTCGCGGGCTAACTGCGATCCGCAGTCGGGGGAGCCAGATCGCGTTTCGCCCCCTAATCGCGATCCGGTGGGCGGGGCGCGGGGTCCGGCGGCAGGCCCGGTGCGCATCGCGTTTAGCGGGCTAAACGCGCTCCGGTGCCAGGGGAGCGGCCACGCCACCCGATCGCGTTTAGCCCGCTAAACGCGCTCCGGGGCGCTGGTCGTAGGCTGGGTAACCGTGCTGGTACTGGCCATCGACACCTCGACCCCGGCGGTCACCGCGGGCCTCGTCGCCCTGGACGGCGACGCCCTCGAGTCACGCGGCGACCGCGTCACGGTCGACCCGCGCGCCCACGGCGAGCTGATCACGCCGCACGCCCTCGAAGCCGTCAAGGCCGCGGGCGTCACGCTTCGCGACCTCGACGCCATCGTCTGCGGCGTCGGCCCCGGCCCCTTCACCGGCCTTCGCGCCGGTATGGCCACCGCCGCGTCGCTCGCCCACGCCCTCGGCATCCCCGCTCACCCGGTCTGCAGCCTCGACGCCATCGCCGCCGACGTCGCTCCCGGCGAAGCGCCCTTCCTCGTCCTCACCGACGCGAGGCGCCGCGAGGTCTACTGGGCCGCGTACGCCGCCGACGGCTCCCGGACGGACGGCCCCCACGTCGAGCGGCCCGCCGACCTCCAGACCACCATCAAGGTCGCGGCGGGCGACGGCGCCCTCCTTTACGCGGACACCCTCGGCGTCCAGCCGATCGAACCGCGCTTCCCGTCGCCTCTCGGGTTGGTCAAAGCAGCCGACTTCGACCAAGAGCCCGCGCCGCTCACCCCGCTCTACCTCCGCCGCCCCGACGCCGTCGAACCGGCCGCGCGCAAGAAGGTGACCACGCCGTGAGGCTGGAACCCTTACGTCGCAAGGACATCCCGCGCTGTGTCGAGATAGAGAAGATCCTCTTCCCCGGCGATTCGCCCTGGACCGCCTACGCCTTCCACGCGGAGCTCGACGCCGGCGGCCACTATCTCGTCGCCCGCCCGGATGAAACCGACGAGGTCATCGGGTACGCCGGTCTCGCCGTCGTCGGCCGCCGCGGCGACTACGAGGCGAGCATCCACACGATCGGCGTCGACCCGGCCCACCAGCGCCAGGGCATCGGCACCATCTTGCTGAAAGCGCTCCTCGACCGCGCGGACGAGCTCGCCGCGCCGGTCTTCCTCGAAGTCCGCACCGACAACGACGCGGCGATCACGCTCTACGAGCGACACGGTTTCGAACGCGTCGGCCTCCGGAAGCGCTACTACCAGCCTTCCGGCGCCGACGCCTACACGATGGTCCGCCCGCGGGCCCAGGTCCGAGACGAGGTGGCGGGCTGATGCCGCGCATCATCATGGGCATCGAGAGTTCGTGCGACGAGACCGGTGTCGGTCTCGTCCGCCTGCACGACGACAACACGGTCGAACTCCTCGCCGACGAGGTCGCCTCCAGCGTCGACCAGCACGCCCGCTTCGGCGGCGTCGTGCCCGAGGTCGCCAGCCGCGCGCACCTGGAGGCGATGGTCCCGACGGTCGAACGCGCCTTCGACAAGGCCGGGCTGAAACTGTCCGATGTGGACGCCATCGCGGTCACCGCCGGGCCCGGTCTCGCCGGTGCGCTGCTCGTCGGCGTCGCCGCCGCCAAGGCGTACGCCGCCGCGCTCGACATCCCGCTCTACGGCGTCAACCACCTCGCCGGGCACATCGCCGTCGACACGCTCCAGCACGGCCCGTTGCCCGAGCGCTGTCTCGCCCTGCTCGTCTCTGGTGGGCACACGCAATTGCTGCTGGTGGACGACATCGCGTCCGAGATCACCGAGCTCGGGTCCACTGTGGACGACGCCGCGGGCGAGGCCTACGACAAGGTCGCCCGCGTCCTCGGGCTCCCGTACCCGGGCGGCCCGCCCATCGACAAGGCCGCCAAGAACGGCGACGGCGCGGCCATCGCGTTCCCCCGGGGGATGACCGGGCCGCGCGACGCCAAGTTCGACTTCTCCTTCTCCGGCTTGAAAACCGCCGTCGCGCGCTGGGTCGAGGGCGCCGAACGTCGTGGCGAGGACATTCCTGTCGACGACGTCGCCGCGTCGTTCCAGGAGGCCGTCGCCGACGTCCTCACCATGAAGGCGATCCGCGCGGCGAAGGAACACGGCGTGGACACGCTGGTGATTTCCGGTGGTGTGGCGGCGAATTCGCGACTGTCCGAACTCGCCGCCGAGCGCTGCGCCGAAGCCGGGATCACCCTGCGTGTCCCGCGGCCGCGGCTCTGCACGGACAACGGCGCGATGATCGCCGCGCTCGGCGCGCACGTGGTCGCCGCCGGACGACCGCGAGCCTCGCTCGACTTCTCCGCCAACCCTGCCCTGCCGGTGCAGATCGTCTCGATTTAGCGGGATTCGGCGGCGGTGCGCGGCGCCGGGGCGAGATTGAGCAGCTCCTCCAGCGCCGCCACCGACAAAGCCGCGGCATGGCCGTCTCCGTAAGGGTTTCCGGCGTGCGTCGGATGAAGGTCGCCACGCAGGATCTTCGCGGCGGTGTCGGCGATGAGACCGGTGTCCGTCCCGACCAGCCAGGCACAGCCGGCCTCGATCGCTTCGCGTCGTTCGGTGACGTCGCGAAGCACGAGGACGGGTGTACCGAACGTCGGCGCTTCCTCTTGGATGCCACCGGAATCGGTCAGGACGAGCTCGGCGAGCCGCAGCGCCCGCACGAGATCGGGATATTCGAGCGGCTCGGTGATCGTCACCCGCGGCGTCCCGCCGAGCGCGGCCGTCACCTGATCCCGCACGGCCGGATTGGGGTGCACCGGGAACAGCACCTGGACGTCGCTGTGTTCCGCGACGATCAGTTCGATGGCCGCGAGCGTGCGGCTCAACGGCTCGCCCCAGGACTCGCGCCGGTGCGACGTCACGAGGACGAGCCGCTCACCCGCCTCGGCGATTTCCATCTCCAGCAAGGCGAGCGCGGTGTCCCGTGCGGGGAGATCACGTTCGGCGATCGCGATCACGGCGTCGACGACGGTGTTTCCGGTGACGGCGATCCGTTGGCGCGGAACACCTTCCGTGCGCAGTGCGGCCGCTGCGCCCGGCGTCGGCGCCAGGTGCAGGGCGGCGATACGCGAGATCATCTGCCGCGTCCCCTCTTCGGGGAACGGCGCGGCGAGGTCGTGGGTGCGCAGTCCCGCTTCCAGATGCACGACCGGGATGCCCTGCCAGAACGCGGCGAGCGCGCCCGCGAGCCCCGTCGTCGTGTCGCCCTGGACGACAATCGCCGCCGGTGCGACCCGGCGCAGCACCTCGTCGAGCGCAGGAAGCAGGCCGGAAACCAGTTCCGCCTGGGTGCCGGTGGTCCTGGGCGGAGTGTCGAGCCAGGCGTCGACAGGCAGGCCGAACGGGATCAGCGCCTGTTCGACCATGCCCGGATGCTGTCCACTGTGGACGACGAAGGGCCGTAGGTGCGGGTGCTCCGCCAGTGCCAGTGCCAGCGGCGCGAGCTTGACCGCCTCCGGCCGCGTCCCGGCCAGCAACATCACATCCACGCGTTCGCGCTCCTCATCCACGTTTTCGAGTGTCCCGCACAACGCGGGTGCCGGCCGCCGGCGTGCGAGGGGCCCACGCCGGCGGCCGTTCCGTCCAGGGGAGGGTCAGCTCCCCATCTCGCCGAGCCGTTTCGTGCGGCGGTAGCCCGCGATGACCGCGATGGCTCCGAGAACCAGCAGGATCACGCCGACGGCCAGCCACCAGCCGACATCGGCCCCGGTGGCGGCGAGGGCACCCACCCCGCCACCGGCGACGCCGACACCGGCGCCAGGCAACTTGTACATTTCGACCTCACTTCACCCTGGTCAGGCGGTGGTCGCCGGACGCCGGTTGCGGACCACGCGGATGCCGACCGGGATGGCGACGGCACCGAGCAGGCCGAGACCGATCCACAGCCCCGCGCCCGAAGCGAGCGGCACGGGCAGACCGGCCGGACCGCAGGTCGCCGACGAGACGATCACGTCGCCGGAACCGAGCGGGGTGAGGGCGTCACCGAGCAGCTTCACGTGGATGGCGTTGACCGTGAGGCTGCCGTCGGGGTTCTTGATCTGCTCGTTCAGGATGATCGTCGCGACGTTGACCGTGCCGAGGCCGACCTTGATCTGCGTGTTCGGGGCGGGCGTCGCGTCGACCGCGCCCGCGCTGCCGAAGTTCGCGCCGACCAGGTTGGTAGCGCCCTGCACACCCTTCTGGGTCGCGGTGCAGGTGGCTTCGACGACCTTGACGCCGACGTCGCCGAGGGCACCCTTCAGCAGCGGCAAGCCGACGTCGGCGGTGCTGGCCTTGGCCGTCACGGCACCGGAGTTGTCGTCGCGCTTGGCCTCGGTGTTGATCGCGCCCGCGGTCAGCACACCGGTGAGGTCGGCCTTCGCGAGGCTGTTGGTGGTCGGCCCGGAGGTCTTCGCCTCGGCGAGCGGCCCGGCCTTCACCGCGTCGAGGCCGAGGAGCTTCACATCGACCTTGACGCCATACGCGGAGCCGTCGCCGGGGGCCGCCGAGGCGGGCACCGCACCGGCGAGAGCCACGCTCGCCACCACAGCGGCGAGTACTCCGCCTCGTCGCAAGAGGTGCGTGTTCTTCAACTGGTCCTCCGAATTGATTCGTGGGGGAGTTTCTCTGGATCTGCGGTCGGCACGAAGGCACAACCGTCGCGGACGAATCCTCAGCTGGCCTGACTCGGCTCGCGGATCGTCTATCGCCGAGTGTTTCTTAAATTGAACAGAAAACTGCGAGGATCACCGGATCAGGTGGTCTTGCGGA
This sequence comes from Amycolatopsis sp. MJM2582, assembly GCF_000754115.1. NCBI lineage: Bacteria > Bacillati > Actinomycetota > Actinomycetes > Pseudonocardiales > Pseudonocardiaceae > Amycolatopsis > Amycolatopsis sp. MJM2582. Next base: position 496,846 of record NZ_JPLW01000001.1, on the reverse strand, counting down.
CATTTCCCGCAGGTCGCCGGATGCTTCACCCTTTCGGCCTAGTCAGTTTTTCCACGATCGTGCCGAAAGGGCCCATGATCACGTTGGAAATGCGAACCCCGGTCGAAAGGGCCGGTTCTCGCTGACTTACGCTCGTCGGCGAGTTCCTGTCCGCTGCGCCGGATCCCCGTCGTCTGCTGCGTCTTTCCTGAGAGGGTCACCGTGGCCGTTGCGAGCGCTCCTTTGCCGAGTCACCACCGGTTTACCCTGCGTATGGCGGTGCCGGCGGTGATCGCCGTCGCGGTCGGCCTCGTGCTGGCCGAACGTCTGTACCGGGTGTTCGAGGTCCAGCTCTCGGGCCTGATACTGCGGGTCATCACCACATCGGGTGTCTTCGTCGCCGGTGAACGCGAGACTGTCTACTTTGGGTTGTCGGGCGATACTCCACTCGGGTTAAGAATGACTCCGGAATGCTCGTCGGCATTCATGTTGCTGCCGCTGCTGCTGGTGACCGCCGTCATGTTGTATTTCCGTCCGGGAAATGCGAAGAGGCTCTTCACTTCGTTGGCGATTTCCGCGATCGTCGTCATTCTTGTCAATCAGATGAGGGTTTTGGCCATCGTCGGTCTCGTGAACGTGATGGGTATCGACGAGGGTTATTACTGGGGTCACACCTTGCTCGGTTCGATGGTCAGCGTCCTCGGCGGCGCGGTCGCCCTCGTCCTGTTCGTCTGGCTGAGCACCCGCAAGCCCCGCGCCGAACGCGGGACCGCCTGATGGGCGGCGGCTCGATCAAGATCCTTCTCGCGATCACGCAGGCCTTCGCGCTCACCATGAGCGTGGCGTTCATCGTGTACGTCGTCGTGATCGTCGTGCCGTACCTGCGGCGCAAACCCGCGCCCGTCGGCGACGCCGACGACTTCACCTGGCACTTCTTCGTTCCCTGCCGGGACGAACAGACCGTCATCCGGGAAACCGTGCGGTACCTGCGTTCGACGTTCCGGCAGGCGCACGTCTGGGTCGTCGACGACGACTCCGAGGACCGCACGGCGCGGGTGGTCCGGTCGATCTGGCGGCGCAACGGCGGCTACGACCCGTATCTGCACCTCGTCCCCCGCCGCCGTCCGGAAGCGAGGACGGGCAAGGGCGACGCGCTCAACGCGGCCTATCAGGCGCTCAACGACTGGATGGGCCCGGACGCGAGCCGTGACGACGTGGTCGTCGTGGTCGTCGACGCGGACGGACGGCCGGCGGAGAACTGCCTCGAGGTGTGCGCCGCGGACCATCTCTTCGGCGACGAGACGATCGGCGCCGTGCAACTCGACGTCTGGATGGGCAACGCGGGCACCCGTCCGCCGGGGAAGAACTGGTTCTCCCGCGCGTTCGGGCTGAAGCTGGCCCAGATGCAGGATCTCGAGTTCCGCACGGCCATCGCGGCCATCCAGACCTCGCGCGGGTTCACCGGCACGATCTCCATGGGTGGCAACGGTCAGTTCACACGACTGTCCGCATTGGACTCGATCGCCGGATCGGACGAGCAGCCGTGGCGCGGTTCGCTGCTGGAGGATTTCGAACTCGGCGTGCACCTGCTGACCGCGGGCTGGCGGACCGGCTACACGCCGGATTCCCATGTGAAACAGGAAGGTCTGTACAGCCTGCGTCGATTCCTGGTGCAGCGCACGCGCTGGGGCCAGGGCACGATGCAGTGTTCGCGGTATCTGCGGCGGATCTGGGATTCGCCGCACGTGAGCACGCTGGGCGCGGCGGAGATGATGTACTACCTCGCGCAGCCGTGGATGCAGTTGCTCGGCTCGCTGCTGTACCCGATCCCGTTCATCCTGCTGCTCTTCAGCACCGCGGGGGATCCGGCGCAGGTGTGGACCTGGTTCGCCGACGACGGCGCGTGGATCCTGTTCGCGATCTACGGTTCGTTCGGGCTGCTGCCGTTCATCGTGTGGGGCCCGATCTACCAGTTCAAATGCCTGAAGAGCCGCAATGTCCTACGTGGACTCGGGATGGGCTTCGCCTACGCGCTGTACATCTACACGTTCTACATCACGTCGTGGCGGGCGCTGTTCCGGCTGGTGCGCGGGCGCAACGGCTGGTCGAAGACGCGGCGGAACACCGAGCACGCCCCCGGGGTCAAGGTCGCGCTGGACTCCTGACCCCGGGGACGGCTTCAGACGGCGGGCAGGATCCGGACGTCGTCCGCCTTCACGAAGGCGATGCGGTGTCCGAACTGGATCTGCACGTACTTCGTCTTGCCCTTGACGACCACGTGGTTCGCCGGGTCGAACGTCGTCGCCGAGTAGTACTCGGAACCGAGGACGTTGCCGAGCGAGTACCGCTGCCCGGCCGAGAACGTGTACGGCAGCGGGATCACCTGCTGCACCGGCACGTTCGCCGGGTACGCCTCCGCCTCGGGATACGCGCGACCGAACACCGGCACGGTCGCCAGGCCGGGCTTCGGCGTGACGACCAGGCCGAACGCCGGGCTCGTCGTGCGCTGGTCGCGGAACCAGCCCTTCTGGCCGAGGTACCAGATCGCCGTCCAGCCGTCACGCCGCTCGGCGACCACGTAACGCTGGCCGGTTTCCGCGCGGCTGCCGATGTCGGAAACGGCCATCGTGCTCGCCGAACCGTCCGGGCGCAGGCCGATGTCCTTCAGCAGCGGTGCCGCGTCACTCGGCTCGCTGCGCAGCACGACCGAACCGGAACCCCTTGCCGGGCAAGGCTTTCCCGCGGTCTCGCAGCCGGTGAACGCGGGCTGGTTCGTGGCGAAGTCCGGCGTGATGGTCACCAGCGGCGAGCCGGGGCGGCCGAAACCGGACAGCGGCGCGCCCATCAGGTCGAAGTAGTGCGCCCAGTCCCAGTAGGGGCCCGGATCCCAGTGCATGCCCTTGATGGTCGAGGGGATCGTGCCGGGGACGTTGTCGTGGCCGAGGATGTGCGCGCGGTCGAGCGGGATGTCGTACTTCCGCGCGAGGTAGCCGACCAGCTTCGCGGAGGTGCGGTACATCGCCTCCGTGTACCAAGTGCCCTTCGCGGCGAAGCCCTCGTGCTCGATGCCGACGGACTTCGCGTTGACGTACCAGTTGCCCGCGTGCCAGGCGACGTCCTTGGTCGGCACGTGCTGCGCGATCTGGCCGTCCGACGAACGGATCGTGTAGTGCCAGCTCACGTAGGTCGGGTCACGGACGAGGTCCATCGCCGTGTCCCAGTAGCCCTCGGTGTCGTGGATGATGATGTATTCGACCTTTTGGCTCTTCGGCCGGTCCGCCTTGTCGTGGTTGCCGTAGTCGTTGTTCGGCAGCTCTTGGTACGGCGCCGGCACCGAAAGGCACGAAACCTTCTTCGGGCACTCGATCTTCGGGGCTTCGGCCTGGGCGCGCGCCGGGCTCACCGGTGACGCGGCGAGGGTGACGTTCTGGCCGTCGTCGGTCCTGCGGCTGACGCCCTTGGAGATGGTGTCGAAGACTTCGTCAGCGAAGGACTGCGCGCCCTCCGCGTCCTTCGCGCCGCTGTAGCGCGCGACGGCGGCCCTCCAATCGCCGGTTTCGCGCAGGTACTTCGCCAGCAGGGCGGCGCCACCGCGGATGTTCTGCGTGGTGTTCGTGCGCAGCGTCGCGACGTCCTGGCCGATCAGCGTGGCCGCCTCGTCGACGGTCTGGAGACCGGGCGGGGGAGGCTTCGGCGCCGGCGTCACCGGGAGTTTCGCCGTGCGGGCGTCGTCTCCGCGCGGATCCTCCTCGCCGTCGTCGTGATGCGTGCCCGTGCCCGCTTCGCGCAGGTCGGTCAGGTGCATCGGGCCGTAGCCGGCGGACGTGCTCGGGGTGCCGGCGTTGAAATCCCAACGCGACTCCAGGAACGAGACGCCGAGCAGGACGTTCTCGGGAACGCCGAACTCCCGCGCGGCGGCCGCGAAGTCCCGCTGACGCTGTTGATCCGCCGGAGCGGCTTCAGCGGGGACAGCGGCGAGGAGCCCGGCGGTGAGGCTGAGAATCGCGAGCCCGGCGGTCCGTCTGGACCGGCGCCGGGGCGGCGCGAGGGAAACGGGACGGAAGGGACGCGGCATGGGCGTATACCCCCAGTGACTAGGTCTGCTGAACAGGACCGACCCCAATGGTCGGAACCTAACCAGAAACCTGCTTGGTCCGTAAGGCCCCTCCGGATCGCGATTAGGGGGCTAAACGCAGGTCGGTGGCAAGGTGGGGGGCATGGAGCTTCTGCGGGGGAAGGACCACGTCTTCCTCGACTTCGACGGTCCGGTGTGCGACGTGTTCGCCCGGCTGCCGGCGAGCGAGGTGGCCGACAGGCTGAAACGCCTCGTCGAACCCGAGGTGATCGCCTCGGCCGATCCGTTCGACGTACTCCGGTTCGCGGTCTCTTGTGGGCCGAACACCGCGAACGTCGTTGAGCGGCAGCTCAGCCGCCTTGAAGGGGAGGCGGTCGCGCAGGTCCCGCCGGCACCCGGGGTCGCGGACGTGCTGCGTGACTGGCGCGCGCAGGGGTTCACGGTGACGGTCGTCAGCAACAACTCCGTCGACGCGGTCAGGGCGTTTCTGGGACTGCACGATCTCGCCGAGCTCGTTCGCGGGATCAGCGCGCGGACGTCGAGCGACCCGGCGCGGCTGAAGCCCGAACCCGCGCTCCTCGACGCGGCGGTGAAGGCACTCGGCACGTCGCCGGGACAGTGCGTCATGGTCGGCGACTCGGCGGCGGACATCCTGGCCGCTCGCGCCGCCGGTGTCGCCTCGATCGCTCTCGCGAAGACGCCGGCGAAGCGCTGGGCCCTCGCGGCCCTCGACCCGGACGCCCTGGTGACCGACCTCGCCGACCTGCGTTTCGCGGGCTAAACGCGCTCCGGCGGAACCGGGGCGGAACAAAACGGCCGGTCAGGGGCTCGCGGACAAGGTGAGCGGACCCTCCTTGCGAAGCTGGCACTCACATGGCTAGAGTGCTAATTGCACGGCCCGAACACGCCCCGGCACCCGCGACGGCGGGGGTGGTAGGAGCCGTAACTAATCCTGCCAACGCTTTCGACGACCGTGGAGGTCAACCCGGTGAGCGTGAACATCAAGCCGCTCGAGGACAAGATCGTTGTCCAGACGAGTGAGGCCGAGGAGACGACCGCTTCCGGCCTCGTCATCCCCGACACCGCCAAGGAGAAGCCCCAGGAGGGCAAGGTTCTGGCCGTGGGCCCGGGCCGCATCGACGACAAGGGCAACCGCGTCCCGCTCGACGTTTCCGTCGGCGACGTCGTCATCTACTCCAAGTACGGCGGCACCGAAGTGAAGTACAACGGTGAGGACTACTTGATCCTTTCCGCTCGCGACGTGCTGGCCGTCATCAACTGACGTCCGCTCTCAGCGCATGACGCCCCGGGCCCCGCATTGCCGGGGAACGGGGCGTTCGTGTTTTCCGAGCTTTAGAACTGGAAGGTAAGCGGAACAGGCCATGCCCAAGCAGATCAGTTTCGACGAGGACGCTCGTCGCGCGCTCGAGCGCGGGGTGAACAAGCTCGCCGACGCGGTCAAGGTCACCCTCGGCCCGCGCGGTCGCCACGTCGTGCTCGACAAGAAGTTCGGTGGCCCGACCATCACCCTCGACGGCGTCACCGTCGCTCGCGAGATCGAGCTCGACGACCCGTTCGAGAACCTCGGCGCCCAGCTCGCCAAGAGCGTCGCCACCAAGACCAACGACGTCGCCGGTGACGGCACCACGACCGCGACCGTGCTCGCGCAGTCGCTGGTGAAGGTCGGCCTGCGCAACGTCGCCGCCGGTGCCAACCCGACCGCCGTCGGCCGTGGCATCGAGGCCGCCGCGGAGAAGGTCATCGCGGTCCTCAAGGAGAAGGCGACCCCGGTCAAGGGTCGCGACAACATCGCCCAGGTCGGCACCGTCACCTCGCGTGACGCGGCCATCGGCGCCCTGCTCGGCGAGGCCGTCGAGCGGGTCGGCGAAGACGGTGTCATCACGATCGAGGAGTCGTCCACGCTGGCGACCGAGCTCGTGATCACCGAGGGTGTTCAGTTCGACAAGGGTTTCCTGTCGGCGCACTTCGCGACCAACCCGGAGGAGCAGAAGGCGATCCTCGAGGACGCCTACATCCTGCTCGTTCGCGAGAAGATCTCGTCGCTGGCCGACCTGCTCCCGGTGCTGGAGAAGGTCGTCGAGGCCAAGAAGCCGCTGCTGATCATCGCCGAGGACGTCGACGGCGAAGCGCTGTCCACCCTCGTGGTGAACTCGCTGCGCAAGACGATCACCGCCGTCGCGGTCAAGGCGCCGTTCTTCGGCGACCGCCGCAAGGCGTTCCTGGACGACCTCGCGGTCGTCACCGGTGGTGAGGTCATCTCGGCCGAGATCGGGCACAAGCTGTCCGAGACCACGCTGGCCCAGCTGGGCAACGCCCGCCGGATCGTCGTCACCAAGGACGACACCACGCTCGTCGACGGTGCCGGCACCAAGGACGACATCGCGGGCCGCGTCGCGCAGATCCGCAAGGAGATCGAGAACACCGACTCCGACTGGGACCGCGAAAAGCTGCAGGAGCGGCTGGCGAAGCTCGGCGGCGGTGTCGCGGTGATCAAGGTCGGCGCGGCCACCGAGACCGAGCTGAACGAGCGCAAGCACCGCATCGAGGACGCCGTGGCTTCGACCAAGGCGGCCGTCGAAGAGGGCATCCTGCCCGGCGGCGGCTCGGCTCTCGTGCACGCGGTCAAGGAGCTCGACGGCGGCCTCGGCCTCGAGGGCGACGAAGCGACCGGTGTGCGCATCGTCCGCGACGCGCTGTCCGCCCCGCTGTTCTGGATCGCGACCAACGCGGGCCACGAGGGTGCGGTCATCGTGAACAAGGTCCAGGAGCAGAAGTGGGGGCACGGCTTCAACGCCGCCACCGGTGAGCTCACCGACCTGCTGGCCGCCGGCATCGTCGACCCGGTCAAGGTGACCCGGTCCGCGGTGGCGAACGCCGCTTCCATCGCCCGGCTCGTGCTCACGACGGAGAGCTCCGTCGTCGAGAAGCCGGTCGAGGAGGAGCCCGCCGCGGCCGGTCACGGCCACGCGCACTAGTTCCACCCCTGAAGCGGGGCGGCACTCCACTCGGAGTGCCGCCCCGTTTTGCTGTCCCGCCCCTCCCGCACCCGGATCGCGTTTAGCCCGTGAAACGCGATCCGGGCGTGGGGAGGGGGCAGCCGCGGGCAGAGCGACTTTCGCGGGCTAACCGCGATCTGACGGGATCCCCGCGCCGACCTGCGTTTCGCGGGCTAAACGCGATCCGGTGCCCGGACATGCGGAAGGGCGGCACCCCACCCGGATGCCGCCCTTCCGCGTTGCCGAACCGGCCGGATCAGCCGTTCGACATGCTCAATGTGCGCTTGTCCGCCTTGATGATGTGCTCGCGTTCCGATTCCGACAGCCCGCCCCAGATCCCGTACGGCTCGTGCACGGCGAGTGCGTGGTTCCGGCACATCGCCAGTACCGGGCAGGCCAGGCACACGGCTTTGGCCCTCGCCTCGCGGCGGGCTCTGGCCGGCCCGCGCTCGCCGTCAGGGTGAAAGAAGGACGCGCTGTCCATGCCTCGGCACGACCCTTCGAGCTGCCAGTCCCATACATCCGCGTTGGGCCCCGGGAGCCTGCGTGTGTCCGCCATCCTGACCGCCTCCGTCATCCGGTCGAAGCGTTTACCTGCTCTGCTGCGCTGCGGATACTCCATTCGGTGCAACGGCGGTAACGTTAGAAGCGCGCCAATACTTGTTCAAGAGATTCAAGACGATTCAGCCGTTAGGCATCCCCCGGATGTGTGAGCCGTACTTTCCGCTCCGGTTGCCCCTGCCCCGGCCTGCCTGGATATTGGGTCGAGTGGGATCTCGGACGAGCAGTGAAGAACCCACCCTGCCGGTGGCCTCCGTCGCTCGCCGGCTCGGGGTCGCACCGTCCACCCTGCGCACCTGGGACCGCAGATATGGCGTAGGGCCGAGCCGCCACACCAACGGCCGTCACCGCCGCTACGGCAGCTCCGACATCGGCCGTCTCGAACTGATGCAGCGCGCGCTCCTTCGCGGCGCCTCGACGGCCGAAGCGGCGAAGTACGCACTCGAGCAGATGCCCAGGATGGCGACGGAGTCTCCGGAATCCACCGCCGTCCAAGTGGCGGAGCAGGCCGCCGCGCCGGCCTCCGAAGATCACGACGTCCCGTCCCGCCTCGCCAGGCGGTTGAGCACGGCCGCGCTCGCGATGGATTTCGGCGCGGTCCAGCGCATGCTCGCCGACACGATCCGCGAACTCGGCGTCCTGCCCGCCTGGACCGGTGTCGTGTCGCCGGTCCTGACCGCACTCGGCGCGCGCTGGCGCGGGGTGAGCGCCGGAGCGGAGGTCGAGTACCTGCTCGCCGAATGCGTGTACGCCGCCCTCGTCCGCGCGACGCCGGTGCTCCGCGAGCCGCGTAACCAACGCCCGGTCCTGCTGACCTGCGTCCCGGACGAGCGCGACAACATGCCGATGTACGCGCTCGCCGCGGCACTGGCGGGACGTCGGATCGGCGCCCAGCTGTTCGGGGCGTCCCTGCCCGCCGAAGTGCTCGCGGTGACCGTCCGCCGCAGTGTGCCGGCGGCGGTCGTCCTGTGGTCGGGGCGGCGGGCGACCGCGGACCCGCGCCTGTTCGCCAGGGTGTCCCGCGGCCGTCAGCGCAGCAGGCTGTTCGCGTGCGGTCCCGGCTGGGATCCCGCCACCCTCCCGGACAAGATCGAACTGCTCGGCGAACTGACGACCGCCGCCGACCGGATCGAGCACGTTCTTGTCGGTGCGAGGCGATAGAAAGGACGCATGGAATCGTCCTTGCGGTCCGCCGCGTTCGGTGACGGCGTGCCGCCGCCGGACCCGTTCGCGGTGCCCGCGTCGCCTCGCGGGCGGTTGCTCGCCGCGATCGGGCTCGGTGCCCGCGGCCGGTACGCGGCGGCGGCGACGCTGCTGAACGGGTTGCGGGCGAACGGCAGCCCGGTGTTCGCGTCGCTGGCCGCGAGCACGCTGGCGTCGCATCGGCGGCAATTGGGCGGGCACGCGGCGGCGCTCGTCCTCGACGGCGAGGCGCTCATGCTGGCGATCGCGGAGCCGTCAGGTGAGCCCGACCCCGACGGTCTCGACGCCGAGGGCGCGCGGGCGGACGCCCTCCTGGGGCTCGCGGCGGACAACCTCGGGCGCGGCAGGCTGACCGCCGCCCGGCGGTTGGTCGCGCGCGCGGACGTGCACTGCGGCAACTGGCGGACCCGGACCAGGGCCGGTTGGGTGGGCGCGGAAATCGAACTGGCGGGTAACATTTCCGGGGCGGCCATCGCACCGGCGGAAATGGCGTGGGAAACCGCGCGTGCCAGGGGCGCGTGCCGACATGTCGTCAAATCGAGCCTGGTACTCGCCGTGACGATCGCGAATGGCGGTTCCGCTGAGCGGGATCGTGCGAAAGCGCTGGTAGAGAGCGCGCGTGAAACCGCCGAGAAATACGAATTCAATTCACTTCTGTGGGTGGCATGCCTGCTCGAGGCCGACTTCGGGGCAGGACACGCCGATGAGTATCGATCCAGAAGTGCCGAACTGTTGCACGCAGTGTTACGGCATGCGGATCCTTGCGGGAGGTGGCTCGCCCGGGAATCTCCGTGGGTCCCCCTCTGAGGGCGTCTAGCCTGTTGGAGGGCCCATTCCGGCAACCGGGCTAAGAACTTTCAAAAAAAGCCACCGGATCGTGTCAAGGTTCGGGCTAAAGCGTCCGATAGGGGAAGTGGAATGTCACCCGGCTGCAGGAAGGAAACCCCGTGACGACGGTCTTGATCTGCGACGACCGACGCAGTGTCCGCGAAGGGCTCACTCGAGTGATGTCCGCGGTCCCAGGGGTCAGTCGCATCGACTGCGTAGCGCACGGTGACGAGCTGCTGGCCCGGTACTCCCGTCAGCCGGTCGACGTCGTGCTGGTCGGAACCCAGCGCGCTGTCCCGACTGGCGTCGAAGCCACCCGGCGGCTCGTCTCTGCGAACCCCCAAGCGAACGTGATCGTGTTCGGCGCCCCGGACGACGCGGGCAGCATCGCCGCCGCCATCGCCGGCGGTGCGCGCGGCTACCTGCGCTGGGACGCCTCGCGTCCCGAGCTGGTCGCCGCACTGGCGCACACCCTCGCCAGCACCTCGGTGCCGGCGCCGCGTCAGCCGTCCGACCCCGGTGTCCAGCTCACCGAGCGCGAGCTCCAGGTGCTCCGCGGGATGAGCCAGGGCAAGAGCAACGGACAGATCGGCCGCGAGCTGTACCTGTCCGAAGACACCGTGAAGACCCACGCGCGCCGCTTGTTCCGCAAGCTCGGCGTTCGTGACCGCGCTCAGGCGGTCGCCCACGGATTCCGCCGTGGACTTGTTTCCTGACAACGCTTTCCTGATTTCATCGGTCAGATTGCAGAACGGGTGACGAACGGGCCGGGGGAGAACCCCTGGCCCGTACCTGTGTTCCCTGTCACGCTTCGCGCTTTTATGTTCGACGCTCGGGCACTCTTGCCCGAGCGAGTCCGCCTCCGGGCGGACCGTCGTACCCCACTGCGTTCCGGCTCGTTGAAAGTTCGACTACGGGCGAAGGGAACCAGGAAGACCCGGGTTCAGCGTGCTCGCCGGAAAGGCGGCGCGCCGACGACGGCCGTCAGCGAAGGTGTCGGACCCGGGCGGTACGGTAGCTGTCACCGGTAGTGGTCTCCGAAGTCACACACCGGACTCTTTGCACGCCTATACGTAACACTGGGACTGTTGTCTGCGATGGCCAATGTGGGGGACGGACTGGATGAGCCGGTCGCCGCTGCTGTTGAGGGTGATCCTCAAGCGGTCGAGCGGTTGCTGGCGGCCATCCGTCCTTTGGTAGTGCGGTACTGCCGCGCTCGGGTTGGCAGGCAGGAGCGTTCGTTCGCTTCCGCAGACGACGTTGCTCAGGAGGTGTGTCTCGCGGTGCTCACGGCATTGCCTTCGTACCGTGATCAGGGCCGCCCGTTCCTGGCCTTCGTCTACGGGATCGCCCAGCACAAGGTGGCCGACGCGCATCGCGCCGCGGCCCGCAACCGCGCCGAACCGGTCGCCGAAGTCCCCGACGAGGTCGAGGGCGGCGTCGGTCCCGAGCAGCGTGCTCTCCAAGGCGAGCTGAACGAGCGCATGTCGCAGCTGCTGCGCGTCCTTCCCGACAAACAGCGTGAGATCGTGGTCCTGCGGGTTGTCGTGGGATTGTCCGCCGAAGAGACGGCAGAGGCCGTGGGGTCCACCCCCGGCGCCGTCCGGGTGGCCCAGCATCGCGCCCTCGCGCGCCTACGTAAGGTTCTGGCCGCTGAGGAGGTGATCTGAGTGACCGATCGCGACCATCGGTTCTCCCCTGGGACCGATCGTGAACTGACGGCTTTCGAAAGAGGGCTGACGCCCTCGGAAGCCGAGTTCGCAGCTGATCTGTCGGCCGTCCAGGCCGATGACGCGCTGCTCGACGCTCTCGGCGGCTCGGATCCGAAGATGGCCGACGACCTCGGCGATCAAGAGCTCAACGCCCTGCTGCTGGCCTGGCGTCGTGACATCGACAGTGAGCCGCTGGCGGAACTCGTCGACGTCGACACCGCCGTCGTCACCGTGAAGACCGCCGCGCTCGCCCGTAAACACGGGGGAAGACGCCGGCTGCTGGTCCCGGTGGCCGCCGCCGCGGCCGTCCTGGCCATCGCCTTCGCCGGTACCGGTCTCGCCGCGAAGGACGCGCAGCCTGGTGACACTCTCTGGGGCCTGACCAAGGTGCTTTACGCCGACCACGCCCGGTCGGTCGAGGCCGCCGCGGCGGCCAAACTCGATCTCGAGAAGGCCAACCTCGCGCTCGCCGGCGGGCGCCTCGACGACGCACGCAAGGCGCTCGACGAGGCCCAGGCCGCGCTGAACCAGGTGACCGACGAAGAGAACCGCGATCAGCTGCTCGAACAGCACCGTCAGTTGAGCGCTCAGCTGCAGAACCCCGGTCAGCAGCCGCTGCCCCCGGATCAGCAGTCGCCTTCGCAGACTCCGGTCGCGACCACCCCGCAGCCCACCACGCAGCCGACGGCTCCGCCGACGTCGCTGCCGGGAGGCGGCAACCCCGGCACGTCGCTGCCGGGCACCACGACTCCCTCGCCGACTCCGCCTGCCACGACCAGTGAGCCTCCGCCGCCCACGACGTCGACCACGCCGCCGGCCTCGGGCAACGACCCGGGCGGCTCGCGGAACGAACCGTCGCCGGGTGCCGGAGCGCAGGCTCCCGCGGCCGCCGTCGATACGCCGTAACACCCCAGAACGCCGAAAGGGCCTGGTGAGATCTCTCTCACCAGGCCCAAATCGCGTTTAGCGGGCTAAACGCGCTCAGTAGGCGCTTTCGTTGGCGGTGACACCGTCCGCGAAGCCGCGGCAGTAGTCCCAGCTCACGTAGTCGCCGGGGTTCGGATCGAACGCGGGCTCGTGCGGCCGCATGCGGCCGTCGGCGAGCAACTGCTCGAGACTGGCGCGCAGAAGATGCCAGTCGTGATAGTGGGGTTCGTCGCATTCACCGCAGTCGACCACGATCCCGCGTACTCCGCGCGGCTCGAGAAGCGCCTGGTACACGGCGAGATCGGAGAGGTCGGCCAGCAACTCGGTGCGCTCTTCGTCGCTGATCGGCTCGTCGAGCCGGTCGGCGTCGTCGATGAACGCGCGGGCCGGGTCGTCCGGGTCATCCGCGAACGGGTCTGGGGGCAACGCATCTTGCGGCACGCCTGCACGCTACCGGGCGCCCACCCGGGCCGGGCGGCCGCCCGGCCCGGATATCATGAGGAGCAGGCCCCCGCCACGATGCCACCAGCCACGGCGGCTTCCCTCCATCACCGCCAGGAAGGCCCTTCGCCTGCTATGACCAGCGACAGCGTCACCGCCCCCGTCCCGAGCAAGTTCGCCATGCTCGGGCTGACCTTCGACGACGTGCTGCTGCTGCCGGCCGAGTCCGACGTGGTGCCCAGTGCGGTCAGCACCCGCACCCGGCTCTCGCGCAACGTCACCCTGAACATCCCGCTGGTCTCCGCCGCCATGGACACGGTCACCGAAGGCCGGATGGCCATCGCGATGGCGCGCCAGGGCGGGATGGGCGTGCTGCAGCGCAACCTGCCGATCGACGACCAGGCGGCCGCCGTCGAGGTCGTCAAGCGCTCCGAAGCGGGCATGGTGACCGACCCGGTCACGTGCTCGCCCGAGGACACCCTCGCCGAGGTCGACGCCCTGTGCGCGCGGTTCCGGATCTCCGGCGTGCCCGTCACGGACGCCGCCGGGACGCTGGTGGGCATCATCACCAACCGCGACATGCGGTTCGAGGTCGACCACACCCGCGCGGTGCACGAGGTGATGACGAAGCCGCCGCTGGTCACCGCGCAGGTCGGCGTCACCGCGGAGGCCGCGCTCGGGCTGCTGCGCCGCCACAAGATCGAGAAGCTGCCCATCGTCGACGGTGCGGGCAAGCTGCGCGGGCTGATCACGGTCAAGGACTTCGTCAAGACCGAGCAGTACCCCAACGCCTCGAAGGACACCAACGGCCGCCTGATCGTCGGTGCCGCCGTCGGGGTCGGCCCAGACGGGCACAAGCGCGCGATGGCGCTGGCCGACGCCGGGGTGGACGTGCTGATGGTCGACACCGCGCACGGGCACTCCCGCGCCGTCGTCGAGACCGTCGCGCTGCTGAAGAAGGAACTGGGCGAAACCGTCGACATCGTCGGCGGCAACGTCGCGACCCGGGCCGGCGCGCAGGCGCTGGTGGACGCGGGCGCGGACGGGATCAAGGTCGGCGTCGGCCCCGGTTCCATCTGCACCACCCGCATCGTCGCCGGGGTCGGCGTGCCGCAGATCTCCGCGATCTACGAGGCTGACCAGGCGGCGCGCCCGGCCGGGATCCCGGTCATCGGCGACGGCGGCATCCAGTACTCGGGTGACATCGCGAAGGCGATCGCGTCCGGCGCGTCCACGGTGATGCTCGGCAGCCTGCTCGCGGGCACCGCCGAATCGCCCGGTGACCTGATCCTGGTCAACGGCAAGCAGTTCAAGACCTACCGCGGCATGGGCTCGCTGGGCGCCATGCAGTCGCGCGGCGAGGCGAAGTCGTACTCGAAGGACCGCTACGCCCAGGACGACGTGCTGAGCGAGGACAAGCTGGTCCCCGAGGGCATCGAGGGGCGGATCCCGTTCCGCGGGCCGCTCGCGAATGTCGTCCATCAGCTGGTGGGCGGGCTGCGGTCGGGGATGGGCTACGCGGGTGCGTCGACGATCCCCGAGCTGCAGGAGGCGCAGCTGGTACGGATCACCGCGGCCGGGCTCAAGGAGAGCCACCCGCACGACATCACCATGACCGTCGAGGCGCCGAACTACACCACCCGTTAGTCCGCCCCTTAGGACACTTACCCATCCGGTTCCGTTCCCGGGAGACTTGGCCCGCTGATCAAGTCTCCTGGGAGGAACCCGATGTCTTTCACGTCGCGCCGAACCGCGCTCGCCGTCTTCGCCGCCGCCGCCCTCGGGCTCGGCGGCGGGGTGGCGGCTTCCGCCGTCCCCACCGCTTCCGCCGCGCCGTCCGCACCCGAGGCCGCCGCTCTCCAGGCATCGCCGGGTGAGCTGTGGAAGCGCACCGAGCTGTACTTCGGGACGACGAAGCCGGGCGGCGGGGAGCTGACCGACGCCGAGTTCACCGCGTTCACCGACAAGGCCGTCACGCCGAGGTTCCCCGACGGGTTCACCGAGCTGACCGGACGCGGCCAGTGGCGCGGTTCGGACGGGGTGATCTCACGGGAGAGGTCGAAGGTGATCGTCGTCGTGTACCCGTTCACCGATCGCGACGCGAACCGCGAGATCGAGGAGATCCGGACCGACTACAAGAAGGCCTTCGCGCAGGAATCCGTCCTCCGGACCGACTCCGTCGAAAAGGTCTCCTTCTGACCTCGAGCGCCTTTAGCGGGCTAAACGTGAAACGGGTGGGGCACCTGGGGCTGGTGTGACGTCCGGCCCGGTTCGGGTGCCCCGTGCGCAGGTCACCCACGCGGCCTAGCGACAATGGGGTGTAACGGTCGTCGGTGAGAAGGGACTTGACGTGCGGGATCTGGTCGAGATCGGCATGGGCCGCACCGCGCGGCGGGCGTATGACCTCGATGACGTGGAGATCGTGCCGTCGCGGCGCACCCGGTCGTCTTCGGTCGTGTCCACCGCCTGGCAGATCGACGCGTACCGGTTCGAGCTGCCGCTGGTCACGCACCCCACCGACGCGATCGTGTCGCCGGGAACCGCGGTGGCCGTCGGCGAGCTCGGCGGGTTGGGCGTCCTCAACGCCGAAGGGCTCTGGGCGCGGCACCCGAACGTCGAGGACGCGATCTTCCGCCTCGTCCGGGCGGCCGAGGACACCGAGGACCCGACCGCGATCGTGCGTGAGCTGCAGGAGCTGCACTCCGCCCCGATCCGGCTGGACCTGCTGACCGAGGCGATCAAGACCGTCCGCGAGTCCGGGGTCACGGTGGCCGCGCGGGTCAGCCCGCAGCACGCCGCCGAGCTCACGCCGGATCTGCTGGCGGCGGGCGTCGAGATCCTCGTCGTGCAGGGCACGATCATCTCGGCCGAGCACGTCCAGCGCGACGCCGAGCCGCTGGACCTGAAGGACTTCATCGGGCGGCTCGACGTCCCGGTGATCGCGGGCGGCGTGAGCGACTACCGCACCGCGATGCACCTGATGCGCACCGGCGCGGCCGGCGTCATCGTCGGCCACGGGGCCAGCCGCGGCGTGACGAGCACCGACAGTGTGCTCGGGATCGGGACGCCGATGGCGACCGCGATCGTCGACGCCGCGGCCGCGCGCCGCGACTACCTCGACGAGACCGGCGGCCGGTACGTCCACGTCCTCGCCGACGGTGGGATGAGCACGTCCGGCGACATCGCCAAGGCCATCGCCTGCGGTGCCGACGCGGTCATGCTGGGCGCGCCGCTGGCCGCCGCCTCCGAGGCGCCGGGGCAGGGGCTGTACTGGACGTCGGCGGCCGCGCACCCGTCGCTGCCGCGTTCGCGCGTGGCGCTGGGGCCGGACTACGCCGTCGACCTGAAGACGCTGCTGTTCGGGCCGTCCTCGGACGCTGAGGGCGTCGTGAACCTCTTCGGCGCGCTTCGTCGCGCGATGGCGAAGACGGGCTACTCGGACCTGAAGGAGTTCCAGCGGGTGGGCCTGACCGTTCGCCGCTGATGCTCGCTTCCCGGCCCGGATCGCGTTTAGCCCGCTAAACGCGATCCGGGCCGTTCTTTGCTCACGTGCCCCAATAGTCACACCTGCCCCATGTGCCCCACCAGTGTCGCGTTTAGCCCGCTAAAGGCGCTCTGAGGCCGCTTGGGCGGCGCGGGTGATTTCGGTGTGGCGGGATTTCCAGAAGGCCGGGTCCTTGGTGGGGGCCAGGTCGACGGAGCCGTCCAGTTGCTCTCGCAGGATGTCGGCGTGCCCGGCGTGCCGGTTCGTTTCGGTGAGCATGTGGACGAGGATGTTGAACAGCATCACGTCGGGACTCGGCCACCACGGCACGCGGCCGGGCGCGTCGATGGGCAGCGCCGCGATCGTCGCGTCGGAGTGCTCCCAGACGCGCCGGTAGCGGCCGACGATCTCCTCGCGGGTTTCGTGCTCGGTCGCCCACAGGTCGGTCCCGCGCTCAGGGATCGCCCCGGGGAACGGCCGATCGAAGACCTCGCCGAAGTACCGGGCCTCCCACGCCGCCAGGTGCTTGACCAGGCCGAGCAGGTTGGTCCCCGTCGAAGTCAGCGGACGCCGGACGTCGTACTCGGAGAGCCCGTCGAGCTTCCGGAGCATCGCTTCGCGGATCTCTCGCAGGTCACTGTGCAGGTATTCCTTCGCGAAATCGTCGATCACGACTCCGAGCATGCACCATCCGAGTGGAAGGTAACCGGCGAGTAACTTACCTCTGGTCAGAAGGGGTGGCCGGGGTTACAGTCGAGGGTGTGACTGCGAGTAACACCACCACTGAAGACGACTTCGACTACGACGTGATCGTCGTCGGCTCCGGGTTCGGCGGCAGTGTCGCCGCCCTGCGCCTGACCGAGAAGGGCTACCGCGTCGCCGTCATCGAGGCGGGGCGCCGCTTCGCCGACGACGAGTTCGCGAAGACGTCCTGGGACCTTCGCCGCTACGTCTGGGCGCCTCAGGTCGGCTGCTACGGCATCCAGCGCATCCACATGCTCAAGGACGTCATGGTGCTCGCCGGCGCGGGCGTCGGCGGCGGCTCGCTGGTCTACGCGAACACGCTGTACCGCCCGCTGAAGCCGTTCTACGTGGACCCGCAGTGGTCCCACATCACCGACTGGGAGGCCGAGCTCGGCCCGCATTACGACCAGGCCAGCCGGATGCTGGGCGTCGTCACCAATCCCAGCGTCACGCCGTCCGACGTCGTCATGAAGGGCGTCGCCGAGGACATGGGCGTGCCGGAGTCGTACCACCCGACCCCCGTCGGCGTGTACTTCGGCAAGCCGGGGGAGCGCGCGGAGGACCCGTACTTCGGCGGCGCGGGCCCGGCGCGCACCGGCTGCACCGAATGCGGCGCTTGTATGACCGGCTGCCGTGTCGGCGCCAAGAACACGCTGGTCAAGAACTACCTCTACCTCGCGGAGAAGGACGGCGCGAAGGTCATCCCCCTCACCACCGTGAGCGCGATTAGCCCGCTAAACGCAGGTGGGTACGAGGTAAGCATCAGGAAGACCGGGACCACCTCGCGCAAGTTCCGGCACAAGCTCACCGCGGGGCAGGTGGTGCTCGCGGCCGGCACGTGGGGCACGCAGAACCTGCTCCACAGCATGCGCGACACGGCCAAGCTGCCGAAGCTCTCGCCGCGTCTCGGCGAACTGACCCGCACGAACTCCGAGGCCATCATCGGCGCCGCCCGCACCTCGGTGGACGAGGAGCGGAACTTCAGCCGCGGCGTCGCGATCACGTCGTCGATCCACCCCGACGACAACACGCATATCGAGCCCGTCCGCTACGGCAAGGGCAGCAACGCGATGAGCCTGCTCCAGACCATCGCCACCGAAGGCGACTCGGCGGTCCCGCGCTGGCGACAGGCCGTGAACTTCATGTTCAAGCACCCGGTCCAGACCGTGAAGCTGCTCAACGGCTACCGCTGGAGCGAGCGCACGGTGATCCTGCTGGTGATGCAGAGCCTCGACAACTCCATCACCACGTACACGAAACGCGGGCTCTTCGGCCGCCGCAAGTACACGTCCAAACAGGGCCACGGCGAGCCGAACCCCAGCTTCATCCCCGCCGGGCACGAGGCCAACCTCCGCACCGCCGAGCGTATCGGCGGCATGGCGGGCGGCACCTGGGGCGAGATCTTCGACATCCCGCTGACGGCGCATTTCATCGGCGGCGCCCCGATCGGCACGGCGCCCGACAACGGCGTGATCGACCCGTACCACCGCGTCTTCAACTATCCCGGCTTGTCCATTGTGGACGGATCGGCCATCACGGCCAACCTCGGCGTGAACCCCTCGCTGACCATCACCGCGCAGGCCGAGCGGGCCTTCTCGTTCTGGCCCAACAAGGGTGAAAAGGACAGCAGGCCGTCGCAGGACGCGCCGTACGCGCGGCTCGAACCGATCGCGCCGAAGAATCCCGCGGTTCCGGCGGCCGCGCCGGCGGCACTTCGGCGCTAAGTTGGGGGAGTGACAGCCTCCGAACGCGCACACGCGCTGCTGAACCGCGTCCGCGCCCTCCACGAAGAATGGGCGCGTGTAGTAGGACAGATGGACGAGGAGGCCGTGCACGCCCCCAGCGCGTTGCCCGGCTGGACACGCGCGCATCTGTTGTCCCATTTGGCGCGCAACGCCGACGGCCTGGTCAACCTGCTCACCTGGGCGAAATCGGGTGTCGAGACGCCGATGTACGCCGGTGAGGCGGCCAGGGACGACGACATCGAGAAGGGTGCGTACCGGTCCGCCGAGGAGATCGCCGAAGACGTCGTCGCGTCCGCGGCACGGTTCGTCGAAGTCGCCTCCAGCATGCCGGACGACGCGTGGCCGGTCCGCGTGCGCGCCCGGCAGGGACGTGAGATCCCGGCGGAGTTCGTGCTGTGGCTCAGGCTTTCCGAGACCGCCATCCACTTGGCGGATCTCGATCTCGGTTACGACTTCGGCCGGGTCGCGGAGTTGCTCGGCGACGAGTTCGAGATCGTCGTCGGCAACGCGATCGGCATGTACGGCGGCGAGCTGCCCTCCGTCCTGCTGGTCGCCGTCGGCGAAGACGGGACGCGTCACGAATGGCGGATGGGCGCCGGAGAGCCGGTCACGCTGACCGGCTCCCCGGGTGACGTCCTGGCGTGGATCACCGGCCGCAGCGACGGATCCACTTTGGACGGTACCGCGCCGCCGCTGCCGCATTGGCTGTGACGGCACGATCCACAAAGGACTAGGCGCGGAACGAGTCCACGCCGAACTGCTTCGCGATGTCGTCCAGCATCGCGTGCGCGCCCTGCAGGCTGACCGATGTGAACCACGTGGTGTCGTTGACGTCGATCACCTTTCCCTTGAGGGTGCCCCAAAGCGGGTTCGACTGGAACTTCGTCTTGGGGCTCTCGGCCTGCTTGGTCTCGTCGGCATAGGTGGCGACGAAGATCGCTTCGGCGTCGAGCTTCCCGATCTCTTCCTGGCTCAGGTCGTTGGAGATCTTCGCCTTGTTGTCCGGCTGCCCGGCGGGCCGCTGTAGCCCGGCGTCGGTCATCACGGTCCCGGGGAACGACGCGCTGCTGTACAGCCGCACGGTCGGCTCGCCTTCGACGAAGCGGACCACCGACACGGCGGCGGACTTGCCGAGCTTGGCCTTGATCGCGTCACCGACCTTGCGGGCGCGCTCCTCGTAAGCCTTGATCTTCTGCTCCGCCAAGGCTTCCTTGCCCAGCGCCTTGCCGAGCATCCGGATGTTGTCCTTCCAGGTGGCGCCGGTGGTCTGGCTGAACACCGTGGGCGCGACCTTGCCGAACTCCGCGTAGAACTTCTCGTGACGCACCTTCGCCGAAACGATCAGATCCGGCTTGATGTCGTACAGCTTCTCGATGTCCGGGCTTTCGAGCGCGCCGATCTCCTTGGCGCCCTCGGCGTACTTGCGGTCGTCGCCCAGGTAGTCCGGCAGCTTGTCGTAGTTGCGATATTTGGTGTACGCCACGACCTTCGTCTCGAGTGCCAGCGTCGCGTCGACGTAGCTGGAGTCCAGCGCCGCGACGGTGGCGGGCTGCTTGTCGATCGTGGTCGACCCCATCACATGTTCGATGGTGCGCGGGAATCCACTTTGGCCGGTGCCGGTGGAGGCGGATTCCTGTGCCCCGCCACCGCATGCGGAGAGTGCCAGGCAGGCGGTCACGGCGAAGGCGACGGCTGCGCGCCGGGGTGGGGTCATGGGTCACTCTTTCTGTGCGGTTAGGCTTTCCTAACCGGAGCATAGGATGGCGGATGTCCACAGTGGAAGTTCGTGTTGGAAAGGCGACAGCGGGAGCCCTGCTCCTCGCCCTTCTGGCTGTGATCTGCGTCGCGAGCGTCGCCCTCGGTGCGCGTTCGATTCCGTTGGGTGTGGTCTGGGACGCGATCTTCCATCCCACCGGTGTGCCGGATCACCTGATCGTCCGTTCGTTGCGGGTGCCGCGAACGCTGCTCGGTGTCCTGGCGGGACTCGCACTCGGCGCGGCCGGGGCGCTTATGCAGGGACACACCCGAAATCCGCTCGCGGACCCCGGTCTGCTCGGTGTCACCCAGGGCGCGGCGTTCGCGGTGGTGCTCGCCGTCGTCGTGCTGGGCATCGACGACCTCTACGCGTTCATCTGGTTCGGCTTCGCGGGCGCACTCGTCGCGAGCGCCGTCGTGTTCCTGCTCGGCGCCGTCGGCGGCCGCGGCGCCACACCGGTGACGCTCGCGCTGGCGGGAGCCGCGGTGAGCGCCCTGCTCAACGGCGTCATCTCCGCGATCGTCCTCGGCGACGACCGCGGGATGGAGACGTACCGCTTCTGGCACGTGGGTTCGATCGCGGGCCGGGACCCCGCGATGATCGGTCAGATCGCCCCGTTCGTGGCCGCGGGCCTGCTCCTCGCGGTGATCAACACCCCGGGGATGAACACCCTCGCGCTCGGTGACGACGTCGCCGTCGCGCTCGGGCGGCGGGTCGGCCGGACGCGGTTGCTCGGCGTCGTCGCGATCACGCTGCTGACCGGCGCCGCCGTCGCCGCCTGCGGGCCGATCGCGTTCCTGGGCCTGCTCGTCCCGCATTTCGCGCGGGCGATCAGCGGACCCGATTACCGCTGGCTGGTGCCGTTCTCGGCGGTGCTCGGCGCGATCCTGCTGCTCGCCGCGGACCTTCTCGGCCGCGTGATCGCCTCGGACAGCCTGGAGGTCGGCATCATGCTGGCGGTCCTCGGCGTGCCGGTGTTCGTCCACCTCGTCCGCAAGAAGGGCCTGGCCCGGATATGACCGCACCCAAGGTGATCTCGTTCGGCCCGGCGGCCTGGTCGGTCCGGCCGAGGACACTCGCCGTCGCGACTCTCGCGGCGATCGCGCTGGTGCTGGTCGCGGCGCTGAACATCGGCATCGGCACCTCCCACATCGGCCTCGGCGACGTCCTGAAGACGCTGTTCGGCGGTGGCACCGCGCGGGAACGCGGGATCATCTTCGACCTGCGGATGCCGCGCACGCTGACCGCGATCGGCGTCGGCGCCGCGCTCGGCCTCTCGGGTGCGCTGTTCCAGACGATCGCCCGGAATCCGCTGGCCAGCCCGGACATCCTCGGGATCACCTGGGGCGCGGGTGTCGGCGCGGTCGGCGTGATCGTCGCCGGCGGCACGGGCGGCCAGGTCAGCGGCCTGGCGAGCACGCTGGGCGTCCCGCTCGCCGGGCTGGCGGGCGGTGTGGTCGCGGGGATCCTGCTGTACGCGCTTTCGTGGCGGCGCGGGATCGACGGCTACCGGCTCGTCCTGATCGGCATCGCGTTGTCCGCCGTCGGCTACAACCTCGTGTACTGGCTGCTGACCGTCGGAGACGTCGACAACGCCGCGCGCGCGACCACGTGGATCGTGGGCAGCCTCGCCGACGTCGGCTGGGAATCGGTCGGCCCGGTCCTGCTCGCGCTGGCCGTGCTCGCGCCGGTCACGCTGATCGCCGGGCACACCATCGGCGGGCTTCAGTTCGGCGACGACACCGCGCGCGGCCTCGGGATCCGGGTCGACGCCGCCCGGGGTTCCCTGCTGCTGCTCGCCGCGGCGCTGGCCGCCGTCGCCACCGCGGCCGCCGGGCCCATCACCTTCGTCGCGCTGGCCACCCCGCAGATCGCCTTGCGGCTGGTCCGCTCGGCGCAGCCGCCACTGTTCGGATCGATGCTCCTCGGCGCGCTGCTGACCGTCGGCGCGGACTTCGTGGTGCGCGTGACACCGGTCCTGTCCGGGCTGCCGGTCGGCGTGCTGACGGCGATCCTCGGTGCGCCGTACCTGATCTTCCTGTTCATCCGCAGCCGTAAGGAGGAGCGCGCGTGAACGCCAGACTGCGTGCCCGGGAACTGGAACTCGGTTACGGCGAAACGCCCGTCGTGACCGGGCTCGACCTCGACGTCCTCGACGGGACCGTCACCGCGATCATCGGCCCCAACGGCTGCGGTAAGTCCACTTTGCTGCGTGCGCTGGCGAGGTTGCTCAAGCCACGCGAGGGCGCGGTCTTGCTGGACGGCGAGCGGATCGACAAGCTGCCGACCCGTGAGGTCGCCAAGATCATCGGCCTGTTGCCGCAGACGGCGTCCGCTCCCGAAGGGCTGACCGTCTCCGATCTGGTCCGGCGCGGGCGGCATCCGCACCAGAGCTGGTACCGGCAGTGGTCGTCCTCCGACGACGAGGCGATCGAGCGGGCGCTGCGGCTGACCGGGATGGACGAGTACGCGGGCCGGGTCGTCGACCAGCTTTCCGGCGGGCAGCGGCAACGGGCGTGGATCTCGATGACGCTCGCCCAGGAGACCGGGCTGCTCCTGCTCGACGAGCCGATCACCTACCTCGACCTCGCGCACCAGATCGACGTGCTGGACCTGGTGTACCGGCTGCACAAGGAACGCGGGACCACCGTGGTGATGGTGCTGCACGATCTGAACCTCGCCGCCAGGTACGCGGACAAACTGGTCGCGATGCGCGGGGGCCGGATCGTCGCGCAGGGCCCGCCCGCCGAGGTGCTCACGGAACCGCTCCTCGACGAGATCTTCGGCCTGTCGGCGAAGGTCATGGAGGATCCGGTGTCCGGGACGCCGCTGGTCGTGCCGGTGAGCGCCCACCTTCGGGCGTAGCGTCGCAACCTGTCCGTCCGCTACGCGTCTAACGGGCATGGAGAGAAGGGCGTTCCTCAAACTCGCCGGTGCGACCGTGGCCGGAGTGGCCGCGACGGCGTGCTCGGCCGCGCCTCCCGCGCAGGCGCCCAGTTCCGCGCCCGGCACGTCGCTGCCGCCGAGCACCGGCGTCACGCCGCCGTCCGGTCCGCCGGACTGGGCCGCGCTGCGGAACAAGATCTCCCTTCTCCTGCCGGGGGATTCCGGCTACGACAACGCCAAACGGGTGTTCAATCCGGCTTTCGACGGGCTCAAGCCGGCCGCGATCGCGAAATGCGTCAAACCCGAGGACGTGCAGGAAGCCGTTTCCGCCGCGGCACGGCGGGTTCCGATCGCCGCTCGTAGTGGTGGCCACAGCTACGCCGGCTACTCGGTTCCCGACGGTGGCTTGATGATCGACCTCGGCGGAATGTCCTCAGTGGACGTCCAAGGTGAACAGATCGTGATCGGCGCGGGCGCGAAACTGAAGGACGTCTACGCGACGCTCGGCGGCGCGGGACGTTGTCTTCCCGCGGGTTCCTGTCCCAGCGTCGGGATCGCCGGGCTGACGCTCGGTGGCGGAATCGGTGTCCTCGCCCGGAAATACGGTCTCACCTGTGATCACCTGGTGTCCGCACGAGTCGTCACGGCGGACGGGAAACTCCGGACGGCGTCGGCGGATTCCGAGCCCGAGCTGTTCTGGGCGTTGCGCGGTGGGGGAGGCGGCAACTTCGGGGTCGTCACCTCGTTCACCTTCCGCACCGACCCGGCGCCTTCGGCTGTTTCGGTGTTCTCCTTGCGATTCCCGGCCGGTAGCGCGAACGACGTGCTCGCCGAGTGGCAGCGGTGGCTTCCCGAAGCGCCGCCGGAGTTGTGGGCGAACGTCGTGCTGTCCGGGGGAACGCCGGTCGGCGCGCGCATCGCCGGTTGCTACGTAGGCGATTCCGCCTCCTTGGGCAAGCTGCTGAACGGATTCCCCGGTGCGACGCGTTCCGTGAAGCAGCTCGACTATCTCGGCGCGATGAAGTACTTCTCCGGCAGCGAAAGCCGGCAGTCCTTTGTGGCCTCATCGCGAATACTCGAAGAACCGGCCGATCCCGCGAAGCTGACGTCCGTACTCAAGGGCAGGCGCGGAATGGACCTCCTGG
The DNA here is from genome assembly GCF_000754115.1 of Amycolatopsis sp. MJM2582. NCBI lineage: Bacteria > Bacillati > Actinomycetota > Actinomycetes > Pseudonocardiales > Pseudonocardiaceae > Amycolatopsis > Amycolatopsis sp. MJM2582. The sequence goes on along the minus strand of NZ_JPLW01000001.1, from coordinate 472,343 downwards.
TTGACGTCTCGGCGGTGCGGTCGCCGACGTCGCACCGGACGCCACCGCGTTCTGGCATCGGAAGGCGATCGGCAGTGTGCAGATCTACAGTCAGGCGGACACGCGTAACCGTTCCGCGGCAACGGATTCCGTCGCGGAAGTGGTGACAGGGCTCGGGCTGGGCGGGGGCTATGTCAACTACATCGACCCCGCCCTGCCCGACTGGATGACGGCGTACTACGGCGGCAATGCCACCCGTCTCAAGCAGGTGGCCAAAACCTACGACCCGGACAAGGTATTCGGATTCGCGCAGGCCGTCACGCCGGATTAGAGGTCGATGCCGGTGAAGACGGTGACCCGTTCCTCGGTGAGGTCGTTCATCGCGGCGAGAACGCCTTCCCTGCCCACGCCCGATCCCTTGACTCCGCCGTACGGCATCTGGTCCGCGCGGTAGGACGGGACGTCGCCGATGATCACGCCGCCGACTTCGAGTTCGGTCGACGCGTAGAAGGCGAGATGGACGTCGCGGGTGAACACGCCGGCCTGCAAGCCGTAGGCGGATTCGTTGACCGACGCGAAAGCTTCGTCGACACCATCCACAATGGACACCGCGAGGACCGGGCCGAAGATCTCTTCCGCCCAGGCCTTTGTGGACGGTGGGACGTCGGTGAGCACGGTCGGCTCCACCGTGGCTCCGTCACGCTTGCCGCCGGTGAGGATCTTCGCGCCCGCGGCGACGGCCTCGTCGATCCAGGCCACGATCCGCTCCGCGGCCGCCTCGTCGACGACCGGTCCCACGTCGGTGTTCTTGTCGTACGGGTCGCCGGTGCGCTGGGCCTTCACGGCTTCCACCAAGGCGGGCACGAACTCTTCGGCGACCTCGCGTTCGACGATGACGCGTTGCACGGCGATACAGGACTGCCCGGCCTGGTAGTTGCCGAAGGTCGCGATCCGCTCCGCCGCACCCTCGGGATCCGGCCAGTCGCGGAGCACGACGGCGGCCGCGTTGCCGCCGAGTTCGAGGACGACGTGCTTGCGCGGCGCGGCGTCCGCGATCGACCAGCCGACCGGACCCGAACCGGTGAACGACACGACCGGCAGCCGGGGATCCGCGACCAGCGCCGACGTCTCCTCGTTGCCGAGCGGCAGCACCGAGAACGCGCCCTCCGGCAGGTCGGTCTCGGCCAGGATCTCGCCGAGGATCAGCGCGGCGAGCGGCGTCCGCGGGGCGGGTTTGACGATGATCGGCGCGCCGACCGCGAGCGACGGCGCGACCTTGTGCGCCACCAGGTTCAGTGGGAAGTTGAACGGCGCGATCCCCAGCACCGGGCCGCGCGGGACGCGACGGGTGAGCGCCAGCCTGCCTTCGCCCGCCGGGTCGGTGTCCAGCCGCTGCAGGTCACCGCTGAACCGGCGGGCCTCCTCGGCGGCGATCCGGAATACCGACACCGCGCGCCGCACCTCGGCTTCGGCCCACTTGAGCGGCTTGCCGTTCTCGGCGGTGATGACCTCGGCGATCTCCTCGGACCGGCCCGCGATGACGCGCGAAACGTGGTCGAGCGCCGCGGCGCGGCTGTGCGCCGAGGAACGCCGGAACTCCTTCGCGACACTCACCGCCGCGCTCACCGCTCGCTCGACCTGATCGGGGCCGGGCACCGCGACGGTGGCGACTTCGCTTCCGTCGAAGGGGTGATGCACGGTGAGCGTCGAAGCGCCCTGCTCGGGGCGTCCGGCGATCCAGGCGGGGCGCGGCTCCGGGGTGATCATGTCCATGGGTGACAAGGTATTCCAGTCAGGGTTTGACGAGCACCTTGAGCGCCTCGCGGTCGGCCATCGCGCGGTAGCCGTCGGGAACCGCTTCGAGGCCGATGGTCCGGTCGAAGACCTTGCCCGGCTGGTACTTGCCCTCGACGACGTCTTCGAGCAGCTCGGGGATGTAGTGGCGGGCCGGGGCGACACCGCCGGTCACGGTGATGTTGCGGCGGAAGAGCGCGGGGCCGATCGGGCCCTCGGCGTACTGCGGCACGCCGACGCGGCTCACCGTGCCGCCGGGGCGGACAGCTCCGACACCCATCTCGAAGGCGGGCTTCGTGCCGACGCATTCGAGGACGGTGTGCGTGCCTTCACCGCTTGTCAGCTCTCGCACCTTCTCGATGCCTTCGTCGCCGCGCTCGGCTACGACGTCCGTCGCGCCGAACTCACGGCCCAGGTCCGTGCGGGTCCGGTGGCGGCCCATCAGGATGACGCGCTCGGCGCCGAGGCGTTTCGCCGCGAGAACCGCGGAGAGACCGACGGCGCCGTCACCGATGACAGTGACGGTGGTGCGCTCGTTCACGCCCGCCTTGACCGCCGCGTGGTGGCCGGTCGCGAACACGTCGGAAAGCGTGAGGAACGAGGCGAGCAGGTCGTCGTCCTCGGTGTGCGGCAGTTTCACCAGCGTGCCGTCGGCCTGCGGGACGCGGACGGCCTCGCCCTGACCGCCGTCGACGCCCTTCGCGCCCCAGTTGCCGCCGTGCAGGCAGGAGGTGTGGAGGCCTTCGCGGCAGAACTGGCACGTGTTGTCGGAGTAGACGAAGGGCGCGACGGCCAGGTCTCCCGGCTTGAGCGTGGTGACGTCGGAGCCGACGGCCTCGACGACACCGAGGAACTCGTGCCCGATCCGGACGCCGCGGTCGCGCGCGGGCATGCTGCCGTACGGCCAGAGGTCGCTGCCGCAGATGCAGGAACGGACGACGCGGAGGAGGGCGTCGGTCGGTTCGCTCAGCTTCGGGTCCGGGACGGTCTCGACGCGCACGTCACCGGCGCCGTAGATGAGTGTCGCTCGCAAGACGGGTCCTTTCCTCGGCTGGCCCCAGTATGGGCGCGTCGCGTTTAGCCCGCTAAACGCGATCGGTGGAGGTCGCGCAGCAGGAGGATTTCAGCGCCGTGGTGGATGGCCTCCCGGTTGATATGCAGGACGAGGGCCGCGAAGGGGTACTCCGCGTACGGGCCCTCAGCCTCGCCACAGGGGCGTTCGAGGCCTTCGGCGGTGAGGGCGCGGACGCCGTCACGCCAGCGCGCGTAGGCGTCGTCGAGTTGCTCCAGCGCTTCCTTGGCGGAGGCCGCGTAGGGGAACGTCTGATAGTCGACGGGCGGGCCGTTGAAATGCGACGCGTTCCGCATCCCGAAGACGCCGACGATGATGTGCGCGAGGCGCCAGGCGATCGTCGTGACCGGCGGCGGGGACGGCTCCGGATACGCCCAGTCGATCGTGACGTCGCCGTTCTCGCCCGGCCGCACCGTCCAGCAGCCCTCGACGGGTTCCCAGAGGTATTCGTCGTCGGTGAGGGTGTCCAGCCGAGGGCGCAGGTGGTTCTTCCAGTGCCAGTCGAGCTGTTCGGAGAGTTCCTTGCTCCAGTCGATGCCCATGTCCCGGACGCTAGGCCGCGTCGCGGTCATCCGCTGTCCTGAATCGTGAGGGGGTTGGCGGCGGGGTGACCGGGCCCACCTGGGACGATGGTGGGGAAGCGTACTGCTCTGATCTGGAGGTTTCAGGTGCCCAGTCCCACCGGTCCGGTACTCGTCGTGGACTTCGGGGCGCAGTACGCGCAACTGATCGCGCGCCGGGTGCGTGAGGCGCAGGTCTACTCCGAGGTCGTCCCGCACACCGCCACCGCCGAGGACATCCTCGCCAAGGACCCCGCCGCGATCATCCTTTCCGGTGGTCCTTCCAGCGTGTACGCGGAGAACGCGCCCGCCCTCGCTCCCGGGCTGGTCGACGCGGGCGTGCCGATCCTCGGCATCTGCTACGGCCACCAGGTGCTCGCGCAGGCCCTCGGCGGCACCGTCGAGCCGACCGGGATCCGCGAGTTCGGCCGCACCGAGGTCCGCGTCGCCGGTGAAGGCGGCGTCCTGCACGCCGGCCTCCCGAGCAACCAGCCCGCGTGGATGAGCCACAACGACAGCGTCACCAAAGCCCCCGAGGGCGCCACCGTGACCGCTTCGAGTGACGGCGCCGCCGTCGCCGGGTTCGAAGACGTCGAGCGCCGCTTCGCCGGCGTCCAGTACCACCCCGAGGTGCACCACTCGCCGCACGGCCAGGAGGTGCTCCGTCGCTTCCTGCACGACATCGCGGGCATCAAGCCGCAGTGGACGACGTCGTCCATCGTCGACGACCAGGTCAAGCGCATCGCCGAGCAGGTCGGCGACGGCCGGGCGATCTGCGGGCTGTCCGGCGGCGTCGACTCCGCCGTGGCCGCCGCGCTGGTCCAGCGGGCCATCGGTGACCGGCTGACCTGTGTGTTCGTCGACCACGGCCTGCTGCGTTCGGGCGAGCGCACCCAGGTCGAACGCGATTTCGTCGCCGCGACCGGGGTGAACCTGGTGACCGTCGACGCGCGCGACCGGTTCCTCGACGCGCTGGCCGGGGTCACCGACCCCGAGGAGAAGCGCAAGATCATCGGCCGCGAGTTCATCCGCGTGTTCGAGCAGGCCGAGCGCGACCTCAAGGCCGAGGGCGACTACAAGTTCCTGGTCCAGGGCACGCTGTACCCGGACGTCGTCGAGTCCGGCGGCGGTGAGGGCGCGGCGAACATCAAGAGCCACCACAACGTCGGCGGGCTGCCCGACGACCTGCAGTTCGAGCTCGTCGAACCGCTGCGCCTGCTGTTCAAGGACGAGGTGCGGCGCGTCGGGCTGGAGCTCGGGCTGCCGGAGACGATCGTGCAGCGGCAGCCGTTCCCCGGCCCGGGGCTCGGCATCCGGATCGTCGGCGCCGTCGACGCCGAGCGGCTCGCGACGTTGCGCGCGGCGGACGCCATCGCGCGCGAGGAGCTCACCGCGGCCGGGCTCGACGGCGAGATCTGGCAGTGCCCGGTGGTGCTGCTGGCCGACGTCCGCAGCGTCGGCGTCCAGGGCGACGGGCGGACCTACGGGCACCCGATCGTGCTGCGGCCGGTGTCGTCCGAGGACGCGATGACCGCGGACTGGACGCGGCTGCCGTACGAGGTCCTGGAGCGGATCTCGACCCGCATCACGAACGAGGTCGCCGAGGTGAACCGGGTGGTCCTGGACGTCACGTCCAAGCCGCCGGGCACCATCGAGTGGGAGTGACGGCGCCCGCTCTGACCTGCGTTTCGCGGGCTAAACGCGATCTGTCCGTCCTGGGGGCACCCAGGCGACCGGATCGCGTTTAGCCCGCGAACTGCGTTCTGGGGTCTGGGGCACCCGCCGCGGCCCGGATCGCGATTAGGGGGCGAAACGCAGGTCGGCGGCGGTGGGCACCGTGGCGACGCCGGATCGCGTTTAGCCCGCGAAACGCAGGTCGGCGCGGGAGGGGGCGGAGCAAGGCGAAGGCCCCGGCGAGGGGTCGGGGCCTTCGGAGTGGGGTGGAGCGTCAGCGGCGCCGCTAGCGGCGGCTCTTGCGCAGCGAAGCGGCGAGCAGCAGGACGCCGACGAAGATCGCCCCGCCCGCCATGATCCACCGGAAGTCGAACTGCGGGAGCCACGTGGAGCCGTCCGAGAGGACGTAGCCCGACACCAGCAGCGTCGCGATCCCGACGATCAGGGTGATGACGTCCACCCCGCGCTTCGCCGGCTGAGTCGCCTGGGTCTGCGTGCTGTCGTAGTTGTCGTAGTCGTACTCAGCCACGACGCACCTCCACGTTCCCGACACCGTTCTTGACCTGCAGAGTGATCTTCTGCCCGTTGTCACCCGCCGAAGTGAAGTCGATGCTGTCCTCGCCGACCCCCGAGCGGGACTGGCCGAGGCAGTCGACGTCGCCCGCGCCCGTCTCGCAGGAGACCTTCACTTCGGCTCCCGCCGGAACGAGCACCGTCGAGTTGCCCGCACCGCTGGAGACCTTCGTGGTCACCGAAGCGCCCGCCGGCAGCTTGGTCAGGTCGACATCGACGTTCCCCGCCGAGCGGTGGTATTCCGGCAGCACCTCGGACACCTGGACAGGGGTCGCCGTCAGGTCGCCGACGCCGCCTTTCACGGAGAAGCTCTCGAACGGCACCGTGGTCAGCGCCATCCCGACGATCGCCAGCGGCACCGCGAGCCCGATCAGCCCGCGACCGCCCCGCACGAACGAACCGGCCACCAGCCCGATACCGACCACGCCCAGGGTGAGCCCGACGACGTGCTGCATGGTGAACCACGGCTCGCCGTCCAGGCCGAGGACGGTGCCGACGCCGCCGACCAGCACGGCGATCCCGAAGGTCGCGGCGCCGATCTTCGACTTGCGGCGGCGGGGCATCGGCGGCGCGGGCGGCGGCGGAGGGGTCTGCGGCGGCATGCCACCGGACGGCGAGGCGTTCGGCAGATCCCAAGCGGACGGGTCGGCCGCGAGCGGGTCCCAGCCGCCCTCGGTCGCCGTCGAAGCGGAGGCGGCCGACGCCGACGCCATCGAGAACGCGGCGGCGGGCTGAGCCGGGGCGGGCATCGACGGCCGGTTGAACTGACCGCGGTTGCGGTGCAGGAGGTACAGCGCGACGGCCATCAGCGCGAAACCGATCAGCCCGGTGCCGTCGGTCATCCAGCCGCCGCTCAAGGTCCAGGTGAGACCGGGGAACAGCAGGATCAGCAGCAGCACCGCGAACGCCGGAGAACTCGACGCGCGCCCCCGGCCGATCAGGCCCTCGAACGCGGAAACGCGGTCGCCTTCCTGCGGCAGGAACAGCCAGCCCAGCAGATAGACGAAGACGCCGAACCCGCCGAACACCGTCGCGGCGACCAGCGCGACCCGGACCACGGTCGGGTCGATGCCGTACCGGTAGCCGATGCCCGCGGCGACGCCGGCGAACTTGCGGCCGTGTACCGGCCGGACCGGCCTGCTCCGCCAGAAATCCTTGACGGTCTCCTCGAAGCCGGCCGCGGGGCCGCGCTTCGGAAACTGTGTCTCACTCCCACTCATGCCACAAAGAATGCGCCCCGGTGGGCCCTCGCCACATCCGGGAACTCCCCTGAGGTTTCCCCCAGCGGGAAGAGTCAGGGGTTTCCCCGATGGATCAGTACCCCACTCCGTGTGACCATGGAGAACGTGCAGGAATCCGTCACCGACGAGCTCGCCGGACAGGTGAAGCCGACGATCATCGAGCGCCCTCCGGTGCCCGTTCCCGGCAGCCTGTCCCCGGCACCGTTCGAGCCGCCCAAGATGTATCGCCGCCGTTCCGGCCGCGCCATCGCGGGTGTCGCCGGCGGCCTCGCCGACCACCTCGGCGTCAAGGTGCTCTGGGTCCGGATCGCGTTCGCGTTGCTGGCCGCCCTGAACGGCGCGGGCCTGCTCGCGTACGGCCTGCTCTGGGTGTTCGTCCAGCAGCGATCCGGCGAGGCCGAGCCGGAGAAGTCCGCGCCGAAGGAGAAGCAGCAGGCCTTCGGGCTCATCGCGCTGGGTGTCGGCCTCGCCGTCGCCAGCGGCACGCTGACCGGTCTGATCAGCGGCTGGGTCGCCATCCCGCTGGCGCTGGCGATGATCGGTGCGGCCGTCGTCTGGCGCGAGGCCGACGAGTCGCAGCGGCGGCGCTGGCGCATCAGTGCCAAGGGCGGGGTCGCCACGGCGTTCCTCGGTGGCGGGGGCTGGTCGGCCGCGATCCGCCTGGTCGCCGGTGTCGCGCTGGTGATGACCGGCATCGGCGTCGTCGTCCTGGAAAGCGGCAGCATCGACCAGGTCAAGTTCGCGCTGGTCGCGGTGATCGCGACGCTGTTCGGCGTCGCCGTGCTGACCGTCCCGTTCTGGCTGCGCCTGGTCCGCGACCTCTCCGACGAGCGCACCGCCCGCATCCGCACCGATGAACGCGCGGAGATCGCCGCGCATCTGCACGACTCGGTCCTCCAGACCCTCGCGCTGATCCAGAAACAGGCGGAATCGCCGCGCGAGGTCGCCAGGCTCGCGCGCGGTCAGGAACGCGAGCTGCGTGGCTGGTTGTACGGGCCGTCGGGGTACGGCAAGAGCAAGAAGACCGAGGAAGAGGCCGTCAGCGGTCAGCTGTCCGAAGTGCTCGCGGCCGCGTGCGGCGAGGTCGAGGACGCGTTCGCGATCTCGGTGCAGCAGGTCGTCGTGGGGGAGGCGACGCTGAACGAGCCGTTGACCGCGCTGGTCCAGGCGGCGCGCGAAGCGATCGTGAACGCCGCCAAGCACGCGGGCGTCGACGAGGTCAGCGTGTACGCCGAGGTCGAGCCGACGGCGGTCACGGTGTTCGTGCGCGACCGGGGCAAGGGGTTCGACCCCGACGTCGTGCCGAGCGACCGGCACGGTCTCGCCGATTCCATCCGGGGGCGGATGGAACGGCACGGCGGGAAGCTGAAACTGCGTACCGCACCGGGTGAAGGAACCGAGGTCCAGCTGGAGATGCCGGTCAAGGCGGGGAAGGGTGCGGCGTGAGGTCGCTATGCTCACGGGACAGGGCGAGCGAGGGAGCATCGTGACGGAGAACCAGCAGACGCGGGAGCCGGTCAAGGTCTTCCTCGTCGACGACCACGCGCTCTTCCGGGCGGGTGTGCGCACCGAATTGGACTCGATCACCGACGACGTGCGCGTGGTCGGTGAGGCGGGCTCGGTGGCCGAGGCGGTCGCGGGTATCGCCCGGACCAAACCGCAGGTCGTGCTGCTCGACGTGCATATGCCGGACGGTGGCGGCGCCGAGGTGCTGCGCCGGGTCCGGCCGGAACTGCCGGACGTCGTGTTCCTCGCGCTGTCGGTCTCCGACGCCGCGGAGGACGTGATCGCCGTGATCCGCGCGGGGGCGCGGGGGTACGTCACGAAGACGATCTCGTCGAAGGAGCTCGTGCGCGCCGTCGTGCGGGTCTCGGACGGGGACGCGGTGTTCTCGCCGCGGCTGGCCGGGTTCGTGCTCGACGCGTTCGCCGACCGGCCGGGTTCCGCGCCGATCAGCGACCCGGATCTCGACCTGCTGACCCCGCGGGAGCGTGACGTGCTGCGGCTGCTCGCGCGCGGGTACGCGTACAAGGAGATCGCGTCGGAGCTGTTCATCTCGGTGAAGACCGTCGAGACCCATGTGTCGAGCGTCCTGCGGAAGACGCAGCTTTCGAACCGGTACGAGCTTTCGCGCTGGGCTTCCGACCGGCGTCTCGTCTAGGTGGCGCCTGTTCTCCTCGGCCTGGTTGCCGTGTTCTTCCTGGGCATGGGCTTGCTCGGGCTCGCCGCGCCGAAGCGGCTGATCCGGCCGTTCGGCATCTCGCTGGAGTCGGCGACGGCGCGGACCGAGGTGCGGGCCGTCTACGGCGGCTTCGGGGTGGCTGTCGCGGTGCTGCTCGGGTTCGCGGCTTTCGACGTCGGCGGGATCCAGCGGGGTGTCGCGATCGCGGTGGCCGTCGCGCTCGCCGGGATGGCCTTCGGGCGGCTGGTCGCACGGTTCGCAGAACGGCCCGAACGGTTCTACCCGAGCTGGCTCTACTTCTGGGTCGAGATCGTTCTCGCCGCCCTGCTCGTCCTCGCGGCCCTGACGCCCTGACGTGCGTTTCGCGGGCTAAACGCGATCCGGCGAGCCCCCAGGCCCCACCGCGTCGCGATCAGCCCGCGAAACGCAGGTCAGCGGAATTCGTGGGTGACCTCGATCTTCCCCACGATGTGCGTGTTGAACTCGGCGAGGTCTTCGGCGGGGACCCAGAGCTCCAGGATCGTCTTCCCGCCCGCCTGCTGGACGGGGTACCGCTCGACGAACGACGTCTCGACCTCGAACCGTGTCACGAAGCCCGCGCCGTCGTGGCGCACGTTCCAGTCACGGGCGATCTTGATCGCGTAGTCCTCGTTCAGCACCGGGTAGAAGATGGGCTGCTCCGGCAGTCTCGGCGGCCACTCGCGCCAGCCCGACTCGCGGACGAGGTCGAGCTCGACGGGTCCGGTGGGGCGCCACAGCGTCGTCGTGTCCGTCATGGCGCGACCTTATCGACGGCGGCCAAAGGGGGCTTGACCTGCGGAGTGGTAGCAAAGGTCCCTTGCTCCCTCGGGCGGAGCCGGGTCAGCGCGACCCCGCCCAGCACGACGACCATCCCCGCGATCACCCGCAGGTTCAGCGGCTCGGCCAGGAACACCGCACCGAGCAGCACCGAGACCACCGGCAGCAGGTAGCCGACGATCGACGCCGCCACGGCGCCCTCGCTCGCGAGGAGCTGGTAGTTCAGCGCGAACGCGATCCCGGTCGACCCGATCCCCAGGATCACCACCGCGACGATCGCACCGGCGCTCAGACGCACCGGTTCGAAGCCGCCCATCGGCATCGCGAGCAGCAGGAACCCGGTCGCCAGCAGCATCTGCCCGCCGGCCAGCGACATCGGCGAGTCACCGGTGCCGGTGAGGTACTTGCCCTCGTAGACGAACGCGAAACCGTAGCTAGCGGCCGCCGCGAGGCACGCCAGCGCGCCCCAGCTGAGCAGGCCGGACGCCTCCCACGGCGCGAAGATCAGCAGGATCCCGGCGAGCCCGACGACCAGCCCGGTGACCCGCACCGCGGTCATCCTCGTCCGCGCGCCCATCATCGGAGCGGCCAGCAACACCCACAGCGGCGTCGTCGAGTTCAGCACGCCGGTGATCCCCGAATCGACGGTCAGCTCACCCCACGCGAACAACAGGAACGGCAGCGCGTTGTGGAAGAACGCCGCGACGGCCAGGTGTCCCCAGATCCGCCGCCCCGACGGCAGCCTGTCCCGGCCGAGATAGCAGAGCCCGATCAGCACCGCCGCGCCGAGCGCCACCCGCGCCAGCACCAGCTGCACCGGCGTGAACGCGCCGAGCCCCAGCTTGATCCAGAAGAAACTCGATCCCCACATGAGCGCCAGCGCGCCGATCCGCAGCAGGGTCTTCGTCTCGCCCACCCCAGTCCTCCTTAGTGCCTGGCCCAGCTTCGCCGGGTCGACGCGTAAGGACAAGCGAAAATAACTGCAGGGAGCCTTAAGAAGAACTGTACGATCGGAGCATGCTGGACGTCCGCCGCATGCAGGTCCTCCGAGCCGTGATCAGCAGCGGCTCGATCACCGCCGCCGCCCGGAACCTCGGCTACACACCATCCGCGATCAGCCAGCAATTGTCCACCCTGGAAAGGGAAGCGGGCGTCGAACTGCTCGAACGCGTCGGCCGGGGCGTGCGCCCGACCCCCGCCGGTTCGCTGCTGTCCGAACACGCGGAAACGCTGAGCACGCAGCTCGCCAAGGCCGAAGCCGCGCTCACCGAACTCAAGGAAGGCCGCACGGGCAGGCTCGCGATCCGCTATTTCGCCACCGCCGGCGCGTCACTGGTGCCCTTGGCCGTCGCCGCGCTGCGCCGGGACTTCCCGGGTGTCCGCCTCGACCTCAAACTGGTCGAGCCCGATGATTCGATGCCCGAGATCGAGTCGGGCAAGGCCGACGTCGCGATGATCGTGCTCCCCAGCAGCGCTCCCCGGATCAAGGGCGTCGAGTACATCCACCTCCTCGACGATCCGTACCGCGCGATCCTGCCGAAGAACCACCGGCTCGCCCGCAAACGCGTCCTCGATCTCGCCGAGCTCGCGGAGGATCCGTGGGTAGGCGTCGACGGGCTCCCCGGCGCCTGCCGCGACATCCTGCTCGACGCCTGCGGTGCGGCCGGTTTCGCCCCGAACCACGTCGTCGAATCCGAGGATTACCAGACGGCACAAGGGTTCGTGGCCGCCGGACTCGGCGTCGCGCTGATCCCGGAGCTCGGTCTCGGCGCCCCGCATCCCGGTGTCGCCATCCGCAAGGTCCGCCGTCCGGATCCGGTGCGGTCCATCCACGCGGCCGTCGCCGCGCACGCCAGGGAACATCCCGCGGTGCGGCGATTCCTCGGCGCGATCCGCGAAGGGGCCGTACAGACAAGCGGGAATGGCCGAGTGGGCACGAAAACCGGCTGAGCTTGAACAGCCGCGCGGGCGGTCGACAACCTGGCGGGGAAGCCACATTCCCGCCGGCGAAAGGACTTCCGTGCGTCCCCTGATCGTCCTGCACGGCTCATGGCACCAGCCCGCCCATTTCGACGACGTCGTCGAACGCCTCCGCCGGGACGGCGCCGAGGTCACCGTCCCCGACCTCGGCGCGCGCCCGATCGCCGAAACCACCCGCACCGTCCAGGAAATCGTCGACAAGGCGGCCGAGCCGCCGGTGGTGCTCGCGCATTCCTTCGGCGGCCTGACCGCCAGCGGGCTGCGGGGGACCTCGCATCTGATCTATCTGGCCGCGATCGTCAGCGAGCCGGGTGAAACCGCGCAGTACTGGATCGAGCGGACCAGAGAGGAAACCGGCCGCGAACCGCGGCAGCTGCCCTTGATCTTCGACGATGAAGGCTGGACCCATCTCGATCTCGCCGTCGTCCGCGAGGCCATGTACGCCGACTGCACGGACGCCGTCGCCGAGCGCGCCACGACCCTGCTGCGTCCCGAACCCGTCACGATCTTCGACGAGTCGCCGGAAGGCTCGGCGTGGAAGGACACCCCGACCACGTACGTCACCTGCACCGAAGACCGGGCGCTCGTCCCGGAAATGGTCGTCCACTTCGCCGCCCGGTGCGACACGACGGTGACCTGGCGCGCGAGCCACAGCCCGTACCTCAGCCGCCCGGTCGAACTGGCGACGTTGGTCCGCGAGCGGCTCTAAATCAGGAACAGCTCCGCGAACAGCACGCCGATCAGGATCGCCGCCACGACGGCGCCGACCGTGATCAACAGCTTCCGGGTGTCCGGCGACTTCGTGGCCGCCGGCGCGGCGGGAGCGGGAGCGTACTGCCGCGTCGGCGGCGCGTACTGCGGCTGCGGCGGCTGGTACTGCTGCGGCTGATGCTGGGGGAACTGCGGAACCGGCTGCTGCGACGGGATCGGCATCGACGCCGGAACCGTCGGCATCGCGGGGGCGGTCGGCGGGATGAACGCCGTCTGCCGCCCTTCGGTGATCGCGTTCAGCGAGCGGACGGTGTCCGCCATCGTCGGCCGCGCGTCCGGCTCCGCCCTCAGCATCTTGCGCAGCGCGCCGGCCAGCGGCCCGGCGGTCTGTGGCGGCCGTTCCGAAGACTCGCCGTCCTCCCCGAACGGCGGCACCCCCTCAACGGCCGTGTACAGCGTCGCGCCCAGCGAGAACACGTCGGACGCCGAAGTCGCCGGTTCACCGCGCGCCACCTCGGGCGCGCGGTACGCCGGACTCGGGCCGCCACCGGTGATGCCGATGTCGGTGAGCTTCACGCCGCCGTCGTCGGCCAGCAGGACCGTGCCCGGCTCGACCGTCCGGTGCACCACCCCGGCCTCGTGCATCGCGGCCAGCGCGCGGCCGAGCACGATGCCCAGCCCGGCCGCCTGTTCCGCGGTGAGCCTGCCGTGTTCGGCGAGGAAGGCCGCCATCCCGCGGGACGGGATGTACTCCATCACCAGCCACACGTCCGGCCCGTCGGGCAGCACGTCGTACACCTTGATGGCGGTGGCGTGCTCGAACTTGGCCGCGTCCTTGCCTTCTTGGACGACGACGGCCTTGGCCTGCTCCGCCCGGTCCGGCGGCAGGCCGACGGGCAGATACATGCGCTTCATCGCGACCGTGCGCAGCAGACGGGTGTCGAACGCCAGCCACACGATGCCCGCCCGGCCACGCCCGATGGGCTGGTCGAGGCGGTATCGGCCGCCGATGATGGAACCTTCAGAACTCAATTGCAGCCTCGGTCACGAGTTTTGCGGGGTCGATGTCGGCGTCTCGGTGTTCGACTGAGTCGTCGGCGTAGTCGGAGTCGGTGTCTTCGTCGGTGTCGTCTTGGTCGGTGTCTTCGTCGGCGACGGCGGGTCCGGCTCCTGCGTCTGGCTCGCCTTGCTCGACGTCTTCTTCGACGAGGTCGGCGTCTCCTTGGGCGGCTCGGCCGACTGGGTCTCCGTCGGCGTTTCCGTCGTCTCCGGAGCCGAAGACGTCGCCGAAGGGGTCGGCTTCGTCGACGAGTTCCCCACCTGCGCGGGCGTCTCCGGGTTGTTCGGGCTCAGCAGCCAGAAGCCCAGCGCGGCCAGCGCCACGACCACGACACCGCCGATGATCGCGGGTTTCTTCCACGCGCCCGGCTTCTCGTCGTCGTCCTCGTCCACCGGGCTGGTCTGCGCGCGGGTGGGCGGCGGCGGGGGCGGGGGCGGGTCGTCGTAGTCGTCGTCGTACGGATCGTCGTCGTAGTCGCCCGCGGGGATCGGGACGGCGCGCGTGGGCGCGGGGCCGGCGCCCGGGTGGCCGCGTTCGGCCAGCAGCGCCGTCTCGTCGTAGTTGTCGTACCCGTCGTAGTCGTCTTCCGGGTATCCCGACGCGGGTGGCTGGTGGTAGTCGTCCTCGTCGTCGTAGTACGAACCGGCCGCGGCCTGATCGTCGAGGAGCGAACCCGAGTGGCCGGCGGCCTCGCTGTCGAGCGCCTGGGTCACGCCGCCACCGGCGAGCGCGCCCGCGATCGGCGCGGCGAGCACGGTGTCGTCGGCGGGGCCGCCCAGCGGCGTTTCACCACGCGCGACGGCGGCGAGAAGCTCTTCGCACTCTTCGGCGGTGGGCCGGTGCCGCACCTCCGGGTGCAGCAGCACGGCCAGCACGCTGGCGAGCGGGCCGGACTGACGCGGCGGGATGATCTGCCCGGCCGCGACGGCGTGCAGGAGGCTCAGCGTGTTCTCGCTCAGGCCGAACGGCGGCTGGCCTTCACAGGCCGCGTAGAGCGTCGAGCCGAGCGAGAAGACGTCGGACTCCGGGCCGGGGTCGCCGCCGATGGCCACCTCGGGCGCCAGATAGGCGGGGGTTCCAGCGATCATCCCGGTTTTCGTGACCGTGACGTCGTCCTTGGCCCGCGAGATGCCGAAGTCGGTGATCTTCACGGTGCCGTTGGGCGCCAGCAGGATGTTGCCGGGTTTGATGTCGCGGTGCACGATGCCGACCGCGTGCGCCTCGGTCAGCGCCGCCGCGACCTGCGCGCCGATCCGCGCGACCTCGGTCGGCGGCAGCGTCCGCTCCTCCTGCAGCACCTGGGCGAGGCTCGTGGAGTTCAGGTACTCCATGATCAGGCAGGGCTGGCCGTTGTCGTCGGTGACGACGTCGAACACCGAGATGGCGTTCGGGTGGTGCAGTCTCGCGGCGATCCGTCCTTCGCGCATCGTGCGCTGGCGGGCGTCTTCGGCGTCGTGAGCCTCAAGACCCGGCTGCAGCAGCAACTGTTTGATCGCCACCGTGCGGCCGAGTACCTCGTCGTGCGCTTGCCACACGGCCCCCATCGCGCCCGTGCCGATCCGCCCGGCGATGCGATATCGACCGGCGACCAGGCGACCCTCGTCGCTCACGCGACCTCCCTTTGGGCTCCGTCTTCACGTCGCGGAGTCGTCCGCGCACGCGGTGCGGCCTTCAGCACGCCACAGCGTTGGAGCGTATGCACATGTAGTGGTCTGTGTGCCGGCTTTTCCGAGACCGACTCGTGACAAGGCTAGGCGCTCACTCTGCGCACACACACGCGGCACACTCTGATCGCCCTGGGTGGAGGGCCGTTACACGCGGGGTGTTCGTCACATGTGCTGCGCGGACAACAGCCGCGCGTCGGTGATCAGGCCGGTCGTCTCGTCGGCGAATTCCAGTACCTGGGTGACCCGGAGCAGGCCGCCGTCCGGGTTGCGCATGGTCACCACGGCGAGGATGGTGCCGTCGGCCTGTTCGCGGATGTCCTGGATCTGGATGGCGTCCATCGAGCTCCAGGCCTCGATCAGCCTGCCGGCTTCGGACTCGGCCAGCACCGGCGTGATCAGCGACATCGCGCCGTACGGATCGGCGTCGACGGTCCGGTAGAACTTCCGGACCGCTTCGATCTTGTCCTCGACCGTGCTGACCGCGGCCGGTTTGGTGGCAGGCTGAGAACTCGTGCTGCCCGCCGGGGAACTCGGCCGGGGGAGCGAGCCCGAACCGGTGCCCGAGGAGGGCTGGGCCTTCGAGCTGGTGCCCGACGTCGCCGGCGTCTCCTGCTTCCGCTGCGGCTCCGTGGCGTCCGGGACGGCGAGCCCGCCGAGCGCGGCGGCTCCGCTCATCGTCTCCGGCGCGGTGGCGCGCGGCACCGTGCCTTCCCGCTGGGCGCCCGCGAGCACGCCCGCGGTGACGACGGCACCCGCGACCAGCAGTCCGGCGGCGACCAGTCCGGCCAGCTTGGCCCGCCGGGCGGCGCGGCTCTCCGGCTCGTCCTCTTCGGGCTCGGGCCGGGGTGCGGGCTCTTCACGGGTGCGCGCGGGCACGAACTTCTGCGGCTCGCGGAAGACCTGCTCGAGATACTCGCGGTCGACGCGGGTGTCGTTCAGGATCTCTTCCGGGATGACGTCCTCGACACGTACGGCGTCCTCACGCCGTATGCGCTGTCGATCAAGCACGAAATTCCTCGCTCTGGTCCGGGGCAGGCACTGGGCCGTTCGGCCGGTGCCTTTGGTCCGCGCGGCCGTCTTCTGAACGGTGCGGACCCTGCAGTCGTCAGGTAACCCTGTGCGGACGGTGCACGGCCAGGCTCTATCGCCGGAATGCCGTCGCGATACGACGAACGGCAGCTTAGGTCACCCACCCGGACCAGGGATGACCGCTCAACGCACCGCACGTGCAGAGGAACAGGACACTTGCACGTGCGCGGTCGCCTACATGCCGTCGTCGACGATCTTGTCGTCGTCACCGAAGGTGAACGTGCGCTGCTCCATGGTCTTCGTACCGTCTTTGTGGGTGACTTCGACGGTGTTGACGGTGACGCCGCGGCGCTGGTCGATGCTGACCTTCTTCACCTCGAAGTAGGCGACGTCGGCGTAGCGCTCACGGAGGCCCTGAGCACCTTCTTCGCCCAGGCTGCCCGAGGTCACCGAGGACGCCTGTTGGGGGTCGGTGGTGACGGAGTTGAGGAAGAGCTCGGTGTTGTCGCCCATCGCCTGCGGGTCCGACTGCTCCTTGTACCAAGGGGCCGTGGTCGTGGTCCGGTCGGCGGGCACGACCGGCGGCTTCTGCGGCCGGTCGCTCGACGACGGCGCGGGCCCGGAGGTGACCGGTCCGCCCGAGTCGGGCCGCGACGAGCCGGTCCCGGTGTCGTCGCTGTCCGACGAGGTGCCGGAGTTGCTGGAACTCCGGTCGTCTTTTGTGGAGGAGTCGGTCTCGGATTCGGACGGGTTCCCCGCCGCGCCACCCTGCGGCGGGGTGGTCGGATTGCCGGCGAGACCGTCCTGGGACAGCGGGCTGCCGCCGCGGTAGCCGGGCCAGCCGCCCTGGCTCTGCTGCTCGGGGAGGGGTTTGCCGACCAGGAACGAACCGGCGAAGAGCAGGCCGACCACGACCAGCGCGGACGCCGCGGCCGCGAACCAGGCGGCCTTGCGCCAGGTCTTGGGCGGGGTCACGGAGGCGGGCACCGAGCCGAGGTCGAAGGTGCTCAGGCCGTCGACGGGCGGGGCGATGTAGACACGGACGTCGCTGTCGTCGATCTCCGCCGGCTCGGGACGGCGGGGTGAGGGGGCGGTCAGCGTCACCTTCGTGCGCTGGGCGGCTTTCGCGCGCCGCTCCTCGACGGGCGTCATGGTGGGTTCGGTCAACGAGACCTCGACGCGGGCTGGGCGCTCTACGGGAACTTCGCGAGCGGGCTGGGGGAGCGGCAGCAGGCCGCTCGATGGGGCGTAGCCGGGGCTCGGCGCCCTCCTGTTCCGCGGTGGCGGCAAGGGAAGGGAACCGGTGGAAGGCGGGGCGAACTCGCGGTGCGCGTGATGCCCGTGCCCGGTCGGGCGCTGCCGCCTCGGCGGCACGGGTGGCGTCCAGCTCTCGGTGCCGCCCGCCCGGTGACGACCTGTCTGTGTGGTGCCGTTGCGTCCCTGGTGTTCCGCCCAGCCGTTCATGTCCGAGCGACCCCCTCACAGGCCCACCCTGACGGCGATGTGACACCGGTTAAGCCGAACGGAGCAGCGGTTTCACGGGATCCCTCGCTTGCAGACTCCCGGGCAGTCTCGTGAGCAAATGCACGCGCATACGACTGGGGGCGCGCGGGGCCGTCGCCCCCGCGCGCCATGCGGGCATCGCCCGACCCAGACGCAAGGGTCCTCACGAGGTCCACACTAAAAGTTCGACACCCGCAAGTCTTCACCCACTCTGCAAGTTGCAGATGTTTCACTCGGTCGGGCGCGGCCGAACGGGCCTCGGTGACGTAACGCTGTGCTATCGGCGCTGGTGAGGTCGCTCAGTTGCCGCTGCGGTACTTCTGCTGGGTCGATTGCAGGGCTTTCGTGGCGGTGATCCCACTACCCGCTGCAAGCAAAATCGCGATGATGTCGAGCGGCGTTCCCCCACTCGTGAGCAGCCAGGCGAAAAGCGAAGCCGCGGTGGTACCCGCTGCGATCGGCCAGCGCGTCTTGACGTACTGGGCGACGGGAGTGCCACCGGCGCGCTTACCCGCCGCGTTGTTCAGCATGGCGAGATAACCGACATGGCCCAATGCCGCGAGGACACCGGCGATCGCGATGATCACGGCGATGAGGTTAATCATGTGTCCAATTTGCCTGGTCCCGCGCCGTCGTGGCTCGGGGAACACCCTGAGTTCCGCCTCACGCCGCAGGATCGTGACGTGGCCGGATCGCGTTTAGCGGGCTAAACGCGATCCGGGTGCGTCGTGGGGAGCAAGGGACCTTTGCTACCACTTACCGCCCCAGCCTGCCCCGCCCCAGGTTGAGCAGCGCCATCGCCAGCTGCCGGCCCTCCGGCCCGAGTTCGCGGTAGCGCGCGAGCACGTCCATCTCGCGGTTGTAGACGATCCTGGTGCCGCCCGCGGCCATCCTGGCCGCACCGATCGTCTTGGAGACTTCGACGCGGCGTTTGACCAGCCGCAGGATCTCGCCGTCGAGGAAGTCGATCTCCTTGCGGAGCTCGCCGATCTCTTCGGCCGTGGCGGTGGGTTCTTCGGCGTCCGGCTTCTGTGTGGTGTTCATCGGGACCTTTCTTCGGTCCGGATTCCCTGCTGGCCCCCGGAACAGCGTAAAGCCCCGGGGTCCGTGGACTCCGGGGCTTCGGGTGATGGCAATGGCGGCACTATGCGATCACGGGAGCCGGAGTCCGGGTCCCGTAAAAAAATCGCGTCGCGTGGTGCCGCATGCCGGTCATTATGCCACAGCGGCGCCGCCCTCCGGCCGGAAGCGACGGCGCGCTCCGCGGACACGCGCGTGCACGAGGACGCTCATGGCCAGCCAGAACATCGGCATCGCCGGCCAGAAGAACGGCACCCCGGAGGCGACCCAGCGGACGGTCAACAGCACCGAAAGCGCGACGGCGATCGCGAGATGGACCCGCACCGCCGGATGGCCGAGGACGATCGGCCGCCGCTTCGGGGCGGGTTCCGGCAGATCCGAGGTGAGCGCGGCGAGGTCGTCCGTGTATTTGGCGGAATACACAGCGCTCAGCCGGTCTTCCACCTCTTCGAGAGTGAGCCGTCCTTCACCGCCGGCGGCCTGGATGCGGGTGGCGACCCGCTCACGGTCGGCGTCGGCGGCCCTGAGCCTGGAGGGAATTCCGTTGGTGTCCATGGCATCCGATCCTCCGCCGCGAACACCGTCCGCGCGTCGGACGGCAGGCGGCAACACCGCCTACGCCCGGCGCTGTAGCGTGGACCGGCGATGAACACCCTCTTCGATCTCCCAGCGGACGGTCCGGCCAAGCCCCGGCACTCGGATCTGCTCGACGACCTGAACCCGGCACAGCGCGAAGCCGTGACCCACGCGGGCTCGCCGCTGCTGGTCGTCGCGGGCGCGGGTTCGGGCAAGACCCGGGTGCTGACCCGACGGATCGCGTACCTGCTGGCCGAGCGGGACGTCCACCCCGGCCAGATCATGGCGATCACGTTCACCAACAAGGCGGCCGCGGAGATGCGGGAGCGGGTGAGCGACCTCGTCGGCCGCCGCGCGAACGCCATGTGGGTGTCGACGTTCCACTCCATGTGCGTGCGGATCCTGCGCCGTGAGGCCAAAACGCTGGAGATGTCGTCGAGTTTCTCCATCTACGACTCGGACGACACGAAGCGGCTCATCACCCTCGTCGCCCGTGATCTCGACATCGACCCGAAGCGGTACGCGGCGCGCACGCTGGCCGTGCACATCTCGAACCTCAAGAACGAACTGATCGATCCGGAGACGGCGGTCGCCGACGCGGGCAACGACCTCGAACGCCGCGTCGCCGAGGTGTACGTCGAGTACCAGCGGCGGCTGAACCAGGCCAACGCGTTCGACTTCGACGACCTCATCATGCGGACGGTCGAACTCCTGCAGACCTTCCCGGACGTCGCCGAGTACTACCGGCGGCGCTTCCGGCACGTGCTCGTCGACGAGTACCAGGACACGAACCACGCGCAGTACACGCTGGTCCGCGAACTGGTCGGCACCGAGACGAACGAGGCCGGGATCGAGCCCGCCGAGCTGTGCGTCGTGGGTGACGCGGACCAGTCGATCTACGCCTTCCGCGGGGCGACGATCCGCAACATCGAGGAATTCGAACGCGACTTCCCGAACGCGCGGACCGTGTTGCTGGAACAGAACTACCGCTCGACCCAGACGATCCTGAACGCGGCGAACGCGGTCATCGCGCGAAACCCGAACAGGCGCGCGAAGCGGCTGTGGACCGACTCGGGCGACGGCGAGAAGATCGTCGGCTACGTCGCGGACAACGAGCACGACGAGGCGGCGTTCGTCGCGGGCGAGATCGACGCGCTGGCGGACAAGGGCGAAGCGGACTACTCCGACGTCGCCGTCTTCTACCGCACCAACAACCAGTCCCGTGTCTTCGAAGAGATCTTCATCCGCCTGGGCCTGCCGTACAAGGTCGTCGGCGGGGTGCGGTTCTACGAGCGGCGCGAGGTCCGCGACATGCTCGCGTACCTGAGGGTGCTGGCGAACCCGGAGGACACGGTCAGCCTGCGCCGTATCCTCAACGTTCCCAAACGCGGCATCGGGGATCGCGCCGAAGCCGTCATCGCGACGTACGCCGAACGTGAGCGCATCTCGTTCGCGCAGGCGCTGCGCGGTGCCGTCAGCGGTGAGGTGCCGCTGCTGAACCCGCGTTCCGCCAAGGCGATCACCGGTTTCGTCGAGTTGATGGACGAGCTCGGCGAGGTCGTCGAGAGCGGCGCCGAAGTCGCCGACATCCTCGAAGCGGTCCTGGAACGCACGGGTTACCGCGCGGAACTCGAGGAGTCCGACGACCCGCAGGACGCGTCGCGGGTGGAGAACCTGACGGAACTCGTCACCGTCGCGCGGGAGTTCACCGAATTCACCGCGGAGGTCGCCGGTCCGGACGGTGAGCTGCCGGAGGCGGACCCGGGTGTGCCGGAGCCGGGCTCGCTGCCCGCGTTCCTGGAGCGGGTTTCGCTGGTGGCCGACGCGGATTCGGTCCCGTCGCCCGACGGCGGCGACGACGGCGAGGGGCACGACGCGGGCGTGGTCACGTTGATGACCGTGCACACCGCGAAGGGCCTGGAGTACCCGGTCGTCTTCGGAACGGGCTGGGAGGACGGGATCTTCCCGCATATGCGCGCGCTCGGTGACCCGACCGAGCTGGCCGAAGAACGCCGGCTCGCCTATGTGGCGATCACGCGGGCGAGGAAGCGGCTGTACGTCTCCCGTTCGATGGTGCGCTCGGCCTGGGGCCAGCCGCAGATGAACCCGGCTTCGCGGTTCCTCGACGAGCTTCCCGCCGATCTGGTGGATTGGCGCAGGCTCGCGCCTTCCTCTTCCTCCGGTGGTTTCGGTTCGTCGGGCGGATCGCCGCGTGCCGCGACGACCTGGGGCAGCCGGGGCGGTGGCGGCGGTTCGTCGTCACGGGCGGCGAGCACGAGTCCGTTCGGCAAGGGCTGGAAGGACACCGTCGCGCTCAAACTCGACGTCGGCGACAGGGTCAGCCATGACAAGTACGGGCTCGGCACGGTCGTCGCCTGCGACGGCGCGGGTCCGCGTGCCACGGCGACGATCGATTTCGGTGCCGCCGGCAAGGTCCGGCTGATGCTGATCGGCAGCGTCCCGATGGTCAAACTCTAGCCCTGACCTGCGGTTTTCCCCGTGCGTCCGAAAACTGTCGGACCCTTCCCGTATACCTGTGTCGTCGAACACGAGTTCGATGCGCTGGGGTATGCTGGACAAGCCGGTGTGCCCCGAACTGGGGAGGGGGCGCACGGTGTGGACGGGGTGCTGTTTCAGGTTCTCTCGAGTGGGGTACTCGAGTACTTGCGGGGTGTTGAAGAAGGGGCGGGACCGGATCGGGGTCCGGAACCGCCGGAAGTGCTCAGGCTGGTCGCGGCCTGGCGCGCGTTACTGCGGACACACGAACCGGACGGGGCCGGACGGTGTGTCGTATGCGGGCACGCGCGGCGATGGCTGTTCGGGCCGCGGCCAGCCGGGTGCCGATCTCCGTCTCGGAGACTTTTCGCCGGATGGCGGCCGATCGAACGGCGCCCGGCCGGTCTCTGCACGGTCTGGCAGATCGCCGTGGGGTACTTCGTCCGGAAGCTGCCGGACGGCGTCGCCTGAGGGCTCTGAGGGCCCGGAAAATCACTCGGGTTCCGTACCGGAGGACCTACGACGCTTCGTGATGCCCGCGATGGGGGAAGCGGAGGTCCTGGAGGCGCGCCTGAGCGTCATTGCCCGGCGCGCCCTCGTCACGGACGGGATCACCGGTGTGGTGAGAAAAGGTGATGCGGGGACGAGCGGGGCTCGATCAGCCGACGTTCACGCCACGGGCGGCGAGCCACGGGCGCGGGTCGATCTTCTTCGTGCCGTTCTGCCACACCTCGAAGTGCAGGTGCGGGCCGGTGCTCTGGCCGCGGTTGCCGACCTCGGCGATCTCCTCGCCGCACTTGACCTTCTGGCCTTCGCGGACGGAGAACGAGTTCATGTGGCCGTAGACGTGGACGGTGCCGTCGGCGAGCTGGACCTTGACCCAGAGGCCGAAACCGCTGGCGGGGCCCGCTTCGATGACCGTGCCGTCGGAGGCCGCGACGATCGGCGTGCCGATCGGGGCCGCGAGGTCGATGCCGAGGTGGCTCGTGCCCCACCGGGCACCGAAGCCCGAGGTGAAGGTGCCCTTGGTCGGCATGCAGGTCTTGGGGCGCTTGGCCTCTTCTTCGGCCTTGCGGGCCGCTTCGGCCTCACGCTTCACGCGGGCCTGGGTGATGCTGTTGTTGTCCGAGAGCTTCTGGGCCTCGGCGGAGGCGTTCGTCGACTGGCTCGTCGGCAGCAGTTCGGGGGCGCCACCACCGGCTCCGCCACCGAGGGCGAACGAGGCGCTCGCGTCCTGGGTGCTGGCCAGCGGGGTGACGGCGGCGTCGGAGGATTCCGAAACGGACTTCAGGGTCTGCCCGGCAGCGGCGGCCGCGAAGGCGCCGGCAGCGACGGCTGCGACCACGACACGGCCACGAAGGGCCGAGGACGGGGGCGACAGGCGGTGCGAGCCCCGGACGCGAACGACCGCACCATCGAGTGCGTTCTCGAGCGCCGGGGAAGGAGCTTGGCCGCCGGGGGAGCGGTGTGAAGCCAAGACGGGGCCTTCCATAGTTCGGGGAGTCGGATCAAGAGCCCGGGCGGGGGATCCCGGTGAACGACCTCGGGGGTGGTTCGTTCGGTGCTCTCATTCGTGATCTGACTGTAATGGGGACCCCGGGACAGTAACGAAGCGGCACCCCGGTCAGCAAGATCTGACGGCGCTCTCGGCCGATCGGGCGACGGAGATCTGGCCGTTGTCCAGTGGGGATTACCCAAAGTTAAACCAGGTTTACTCACAACCGTGTGACTTGCGTTACAGATTCGAAGGGCCGTTCGGGGGTACCGGGCGGCCGGAAAGGGGGCGAACGAGGGAAATAACCGGTTGCCCGACGGTGTTGAAGGGTCCTTACCCGGAGCCAGGCCAAGCCAGTCACGGCGAGGGGCGTTCGGCCACGCTGGTGCCCTGCTGCCGGGCCCGGCCGAGCCCGGCTTGCTAGCGTCGCCGTCGATGACTTCGCGCTCACGGCACCCTGGTGACGAAACCACCGGGCAAGCCGTCCCCGGGACCGCGTCCGCCGAACTTCTCCGGAGCGAACCGGGCGCCCGCCCGCGAGCGCTCCTGCTGTCGGCGGGGCTGGTGTCGGCCGGTGCGGTCGCGCTGGCCGCCGGCGCGCTGATGCCCGTCGTCCGGGGTGGTTCGCCCGGGTTCACCGCCGCTCCCTTGCTGGTCGTGCTGGCCTTGGCGCCCGCGGCGGCCGTGCTCTACGCACTGGTCTCCGGGCGTCCGGGGCTCACGGCGGGCCTGGTGCTCGGGCTCACCGCGCTCGCGCCCGGGCGGCTGCTGCTGGATCTGCAGCTGCTCGCGGACGGTTCCCTGGCCGCGCGTCCGGAGTTGTTCCTCGCCGACAGGCTGCTCGCGATGCCGCAGACCGGGCCGGGACTGTGGCCGCTGGTGGCGGGGCACCTGCTCACCCTCGCGGCCGGGGCCTTCGCCGCCGGGACCGCCCGCGACGAGGCGGAACTGGCGGGTGAACTCGACGGACGGCGCCGCTGGCGGTTGCTCGGGCCCGTGCTCGGCGTGGCGGGCGGGGTCGGTCTGCTGCTCGCGCAGTTCGGTTCGGGCAACGCGTACCTCCTGGCCAAGAACGCCTTCGAGGGCCCGACGGTCGCGATGGCCGGGTACCTGCTGCTCGCGGCCTTGCTTCCGCTGACGGTGCTCGTGGCCGTGAGCTCGCCTTCGGCCGGGGTCGGCAAGGGCGGCTTCGCGGGCGCGGGGCTGGCGGCGCTCGCCGTCGGTGTCCCGCCGGTGGTCGCGGGGCTGGTCGTGGACCGGCTTTCGGTCGCGCCGGGTTCGGTGGTGGTGACCATCGCCGGTCTGGCGCTGGTCGGACTGGCCTTCACCCGGTTCGACGTCGCGGAAGCGGACGAGGCCGTCACCGGTGACCTGGCGGGCGAAGCCAGGCTGCCCGGACTGTTCTGGTGGCGGCTGGCCACCGGAGGCCTGGCGCTGCTGGCCGCCGGTGCCGCGGCCGCGGGTGCGCTTGCCCCGGTGCTGAAGGCCAACGGTCCGACGCCGGTCCCCGAGACACCCGCGCGCTGGCTGCTGCTCGGTGCCGCCGTCGTGCTCGCCGTGCCGGCGCTGTTCGTCTTCCTGCCGCGGCTCTCGGCGTTCGCCAGGGGAGTCGTCGCGGCCACGTGGGCGGGCGTCGTCCTCGCGGGCGCGGCGGTGCTGAGCGCGGCCTTGTCCGTGACCGAGGACAAGGCGGTGGACCCGGCATTGTTCGGGGTCGACCTCCCGGTGCCGTTGCCGGACAAGGTCGGCTACTCGGCGGGCGCCGGGGTCACCTGGACGTTCATCGCGCTCGTGCTGGCGGCGCTGGCCGCGCTCGCCGCGGTGATCACCGGCGTCGTGGAGCGTGACGACTCCGAGGAAGAAACGGACGAAACGCGCGTGAGCGGGACCGTGCTCACCCCGGTCGTCGCGGCCGCGGTGCTGGCGATCGCCGCGTTCGGCACCCCGGTGTTCGGCGCGCCCGGCTACACCGCCCCGGGACTGTGGTCGAACTTCGGCGCGGCGTCGTGGGGCCTGCTCGGCGCGCTGGCCGTCGTTCTCGGCTTGTACGCGCTCGTCCCGCGTTCGCGGCCGGTCGCCGCGGCGTCCGCGCTGGCCGGGGCCGCGCTGGTGCTCGGCCTGCGCGCGGCGGAACTGCCGCTCGTCGGCTCGGAGTACGACGGCTCGTCGGCAGGGGTGGGGTTCTGGCTCGCGCTGGGCGGCGCCGTCGTCACCCTCGTCGCGGCCGGGATGGCCGTCGCGGGTTCACGGCGGGCCGGATGACCCGGCCTCTTCTTCGGGTCGTGCTGGCCGAGTTCGGTGTCGAGGAAGGTTCGGCGGTCGCGCTCGGCAGATTGCTGCGCGACGAAGGCGTCGAGGTCGTCTACGCCGGACGTCTCGACACCGTCGAACAACTCGTCCGGACGGCCGAACAGGAGGATCCGGACATCCTCGGGATCCTGCGTGGCGCGAGCGATCCGGAAGGGCTCGCCGAAACCCTCCCGGGCGTTCTGCTCTTCGCGGTCGGTAACGGCCCGAGCGGGTTCGACAACGCCTTCGAAAGCCAGGAAGACGCGGCGAACTGGGTCTCCGGTGTGCGGTCTCACACCGTGGAAACACCGTCTGACCGCGTACGGTGACCGACTTCACCAGGTGCGGAGTCCCCTGCTTCTGCGCAGGTCGCTAACCTCGACTGGTCCGACAGCGCGGTCCGGCAACGGACCACCACAGTGGCGTGTCGTCAGGAGACTGGAGTAGTGGACCTCTACGAATACCAGGCGAGGGATCTCTTCGCCGCCCACGGAGTACCGGTTCTGCCGGGTGCCGTGGCAAACACCCCCGAAGAAGCCAAGGCCACCGCCGAGAAGATCGGCAACCAGGTCGTCATCAAGGCGCAGGTCAAGACCGGCGGCCGCGGCAAGGCCGGCGGCGTCAAGCTGGCCCAGACGCCGGATGAGGCCGCCGAGAAGGCCGAGGCGATCCTCGGCCTCGACATCAAGGGCCACATCACGCGTCGCGTGCTGGTGGCCGAAGCCTCGGACATCGCCGAGGAGTACTACTTCTCCTTCCTGCTGGACCGTGCGAACCGCACCTTCCTCGCGATGGCTTCGGCCGAAGGTGGCGTGGAGATCGAGCAGCTGGCCGTCGAGCGCCCCGAAGCACTCGCGAAGATCCCGGTCGACGCGATCGCCGGTGTCGACAAGGCGAAGGCCGTCGAGATCCTGACCGCGGGCAAGTTCCCGGAGAAGGTCGTCGACGAGGCCGCCGACGTCGTCGTGAAGCTCTGGGAGACCTTCGTCTCCGAGGACGCCACGCTGGTCGAGGTCAACCCGCTGGTCCGTGACCCGCAGGACAAGATCATCGCCCTCGACGGCAAGGTCACCCTCGACGAGAACGCCTCGTTCCGTCAGCCGGGCCACGAGGCCCTGGTCGACAAGGACGCGGAGAACCCGCTCGAGGCGAAGGCCAAGGCCAAGGACCTCAACTACGTCAAGCTCGACGGCGAGGTCGGCATCATCGGCAACGGCGCGGGCCTCGTGATGTCCACGCTGGACGTCGTGGCCTACGCGGGCGAGAAGCACGGCGGCGTCAAGCCCGCCAACTTCCTCGACATCGGCGGCGGCGCTTCGGCCGAGGTCATGGCGGCCGGTCTGGACGTCATCCTCAACGACACCGACGTGAAGAGCGTCTTCGTCAACGTCTTCGGTGGCATCACCGCTTGCGACGCGGTCGCGAACGGCATCGTCGAGGCGCTGAAGATCCTGGGCGACGAGGCCACCAAGCCGCTCGTCGTGCGGCTGGACGGCAACAACGTCGTCGAGGGTCGCCAGATCCTGGCCGACGCGAACCACCCGCTGGTCACCGTGGTGGACACAATGGACAACGCGGCCGACAAGGCCGCCGAGCTCGCCGCGGCAGGTGCGTGAGATGTCGATCTTCATCAACGAGAACAGCAAGGTCATCGTCCAGGGGCTCACCGGCTCCGAGGGCATGAAGCACGCGACCAAGATGCTGAAGTCCGGCACGAACATCGTGGGTGGCGTCAACGCCCGCAAGGCCGGCCAGACCGTCACCATCGAGGGCAAGGACCTCACCGTGTTCGGCACGGTCGAGGAGGCCATCAAGGAGACCGGCGCCGACGTTTCGGTCATCTTCGTGCCGCCGAAGTTCGCCAAGGACGCGGTCATCGAGGCGATCGACGCCGAGATCCCGCTGGCCGTGGTGATCACCGAGGGCATCCCGGTGCACGACTCCGCCTACTTCTGGGCGCACGCCGTCGCGACCGGCAACAAGACCCGCATCATCGGGCCGAACTGCCCCGGCGTGATCAGCCCCGGCAAGTCGAACGCCGGCATCATCCCGGCCGACATCACCGGCGCGGGCCCGATCGGCCTCGTGTCGAAGTCGGGCACGCTGACCTACCAGATGATGTACGAGCTGCGTGACATCGGTTTCTCGACCGGTGTCGGCATCGGCGGCGACCCGGTCATCGGCACGACGCACATCGACGCCCTCGAGGCGTTCGAGGCCGACCCCGAGACCAAGGTCATCGTGATGATCGGCGAGATCGGCGGCGACGCCGAAGAGCGCGCCGCGGCCTACATCAAGGACAACGTGACGAAGCCGGTCGTCGGCTACGTCGCCGGCTTCACCGCGCCCGAGGGCAAGACCATGGGCCACGCCGGCGCCATCGTCTCCGGCTCCTCCGGCACGGCCGCCGCGAAGAAGGAGGCCCTCGAGGCCGCCGGTGTCAAGGTCGGGAAGACCCCGAGCGAGACCGCCGTCCTGGCGCGCGAGCTGTACAACAGCCTCTGATCCTTCGGAGACTGAGCTTTCCCCGGCGGGCCGGGCACCCTCACCGGTGCCCGGCCCGCCTCTTTTCGCCCGGATCGCGTTTAGCCCGCGAAACGCACGTCCGCGGCCGACCTGCGTTTCGCGGGCTAAACGCGATCCGACGGTCGGGAAGGGGTTCCGCCGGGAACCTGATCGGGTGTACAGACGTCTCAGAGCCCGAGGCGTGGGGTGTCCGCGTGTGCGCTAGCGTTCGAGCATCACAGCCGCCTCGTTTGTCCCGGGAGTCCCGCGCGCCCCGGGGTGCCGGTCGAACGACAGGAGAGCATTCGGATGTCCTATCCCAGCGGTGGGCCCGGCTACCCCCAGCAGGGTGGCGGCCAGCAACACCCCAACCCCGCCTCGGGGGCCTTCCCTCAGCAGCAGGCGCCGTCACCGGCCGCCCCGCTGAACCTGGCGTTGCTGCTCGCGCTCGCCGTCACCGTCCTCGGCCTGGTGCAGTTCTTCATCGGTTTCTCCGACGAGGCCGACGCCGCCGGACAGGTCTCGGTCTTCCTCCTGGTCAGCGGTCTGCTCGCGGCCCTGCACGCGCTGCCGCGCGGCCCGAAGACGCTGCCGTTCGCCGCGTTGTTCAGCGTCATCGGCGCTTTCGGCGCGCTGGACCTGGTCATCGGTTACGGAAGCGGTCGTGAGGACGTCTCGGTCCCGGGCATCCTCACCGTGGTGCTGATCCTCGGCATCCTGCAGATGCTGGTCGCGGTCGCCGCGCTGCTCTTCGAACACGACGTCATCAAGCTGCCCGCCGCGAAGCCCCAGCAGCAGGCGCCGCAGGCCCCGTACAGCCAGCAGTTCCCGCAGCAGGGCCCGCAGGGTCCGTTCGGCCAGCAGGGTCAGCAGGGCCCGGCCGCCACGCAGGTCCAGCCGTTCCCCGGCGCGGGCCAGCAGGGGCAGCAGCCGGGCGAGCAGTCCGGTCCGTTTTCGCAGCCCGGCGGGTTCCAGCCGCCGGTGACGCAGCCGCCGGGCCAGCAGGCCACGACGTACGCGCCGCAGCAGGGCCAGTTCTTCCAGCAGCCGCCGTCCTCGTCGTCGGAGCCCGGCCAGAACCCGGGCACGCCGCCCGGTGGTTTCGGCCAGCAGAGCTGACCTGCCGAACGCGAAAGCACCCGCTGTGACTCTCCGTGTCACAGCGGGTGCTTTTCTTTTCCGGGGTACCCGACCGGGTGGGTTGGGCCACGTGCCCCGACCGGCGGCGGCGTGCCTCACCCGGACGGCCCAGTCCGGATGTCATGGTGCGGTTCATGAAGCTGCTCACCCGCGACGAACGCCCGCCGGGCGAAGAGCCGGTGAGCGACCTCGTCCCCGAGCTGGAGGTCTCCAGGGCGAAGCGGGTTCGTGTGTTGCTCGCCGCCGCCTGCGCGCCCCTGCTCTTCTCCTATTCCGCCATCGCGGCGGTGCTCGCGGTGGTCTCGTTCGCCGCCGACCGGACCCGGTTCTCCGCCACCGGCGCCCTGCTCGCCGCCGGCCCCGGCTGGCTCGCCTCGTGGCAGGTGGAACTCGACCTCGGCGGTCATCCGCTCGGCGTGCTGCCGCTGCTGCCGACGCTCGCCGTCGGCTGGCTCGTGGCGAGGGCGGCCGCGCGCGCCACCCGCCGTGTCGGCGGCCGGACCCCGGCGGACGCCGTCCCGGTGGTGACGGTGATCGCCGGGGCGCACGCGCTGTTCGGCGTGCTGATCGCGCTGGCGGCCGGCGGATCGCCGATCGACGTGAACCCGCTGACCGCTTTCTGTGTGCCGGGCCTCCTCGCGGGGCTCGCCGCCGTCGCCGGGGTCGCCAAGGTCTGCGGGCTTCCGGCCGTGGTCCGGGACCGGTTCGACCCGGTGGCCGTCCACGGCCTGCGGGCGGGCGCACTCGGCCTGGCCGCCCTCATCGCCTGCGGCGCCGTCGTCTTCACCGCGGCCACCGCGCTCTCGTGGTCCACTGTGGACAGTCTGTTCGAGCCGGGCTTCGGTGCGAGTTTCGGCCTGTTCGTGCTCTCCGTCGCCTATCTGCCCAACGCGGTCGTCGCCGCGCTGTCGTTCACCACCGGGCCCGGTTTCTCGGTCGGCTCGCTGACCGTCGGCATGTTCGGCTACCAGGAAGGGCAGGTGCCCGGGGTGCCGGTGCTGGCGGGGATCCCGTCGCACCACGCTGCCTGGTGGCCCGCGTTGCTGCTCCTGCCCGCGCTGGTCGGTGCGCTGGTCGGCTGGCGGATCCGCGCGATCGACGAGGATCCGATGCTGCGGATGCGGGCGGTCGCCGTCGCGGGCGCGCTGGTCGCGTTCGGCTGCGTCATCCTCGGGACCGTCTCCGGCGGCAGGCTCGGCGACGGGCCGTTCGACCCGGTCAGCGTGCCGGTCGGCGTCGCGTCCGTGATCGCGTTCTGCTGGATCGTCGTCCCCGGCGGGTTCGTCGCGTTCTTCGCCGGAGCGCACGAGGCCCCCGAACCGCCGGGTGAACCCGACGTCGAAGAGATCACCGAAGTCGAAGAAGAAGCCGAACCGGCCGAGGAACCCGAAGCACTCGAAGACGAAGCACTCGACGAAGAGGCCGAAGCGGAACTCGCCGGGGAACTGGGCGAGGACACCGACGAAGTCCCGGAGGAACCGGAGCCCGAAACCGAGCCCGAGCAGGACGACGCTGTGACCGAGTCCACCGACGGGTCCGGCGACGAAAGCGCCCCCGGCGACGACCGTTAGGGTTGTCGCGACCAGGTGAAGCGCCGTACGCCCGAGTGCGTACCGCCGTGGCAAGGAGCCCGTTCTGGCTAGTCGGTTGGACCTGCCCACTCCGGTGAAGCTCGTCGTCCTCGCGTCCGGTTCCGGCACGCTGCTGCAAGCCGTGCTCGACGCCGTCGAAAAGCCGAACTTCCCGGCGAAGGTGGTCGCCGTCGGGGCGGACCGCACCGGGGTCGCGGCGCTGACCAGGGCCGAACGCGCCGGCGTGCCGTCGTTCACCGTGCGGATGGCCGATCATCCGGATCGCGCGGCTTGGGACAAGGCGATCACCGAGGCCGTCGCCGCCTACCAGCCGGACCTGGTCGTCTCCGCGGGGTTCATGAAGATCCTCGGCGCCGAATTCCTCGCGCGGTTCCCCGGCCGCGTGATCAACACGCATCCGGCCCTGCTGCCGTCGTTCCCCGGCGCGCACGCCGTGGCCGACGCGCTGGCGATGGCCGTCAAGGTCACCGGGTCGACGGTCCATTTCGTCGACGCCGGGGTCGACACCGGGCCGATCATCGCGCAGGAGCCGGTGATCGTGGAGCCCGACGACGACGAAAACGTCCTGCACGAGCGGATCAAGGCCGTGGAACGCAGGCTCCTGGTGGAAACGATCGAGAAACTCGGCCGGAGCGGGTGCTCGGTCGAGGGACGAAAGGTGAGGTTTTCGTGAGTACCGCACAGGGACAGCGTCCCGTCCGGCGTGCGCTGATCGGCGTCTCGGACAAGGCCGGCCTGCTCGAACTCGCCACCGGGCTGCACGCGGCGGGTGTCGAGATCGTGTCGACCGGCGGCACGGCGAAGGTCATCGCGAACGCCGGGGTGCCGGTGACGCCGGTCGAGGAGGTCACCGGGTTCCCCGAGTCCCTCGACGGCCGGGTCAAGACGCTGCACCCGCGCGTGCACGCCGGTCTGCTGGCCGACCGTGACCGCCCGGAGCACGTCGAGCAGCTCAAGCAACTCGACATCGCGCCGTTCGACCTGCTCGTGGTCAACCTGTACCCGTTCACGCAGACCGTCGCCTCGGGCGCGAGCCCGGAGGACTGTGTCGAGAACATCGACATCGGCGGTCCGGCGATGGTGCGCGCCGCGGCGAAGAACCACAACAGCGTCGCCGTCGTGGTCGACCCGTCGCGCTACGAATGGGTGCTGGAGCGCGTCGCGGCGGGCGGTTTCGAGCTGGCCGACCGCAAGCGGCTCGCCGCGCAGGCCTACGCGCACACGGCGGCGTACGACACCGCCGTCGCCGCGTGGTTCGCCAACGTCTACGCGCCCGCGGACGACTCCGGCTTCCCGGACTTCACCGGCGCTTCGTGGGAGCGCGGCGACGTGCTGCGCTACGGCGAGAACCCGCACCAGAAGGCCGCGCTGTACAAGCACTGGCGGCCCGGGCTCGCGCACGCGGAACAGCTGCACGGCAAGGCCATGTCGTACAACAACTACGTCGACACCGACGCCGCGCGCCGCGCCGCCTACGACTTCGACGCCCCGGCCGTCGCGATCATCAAGCACGCCAACCCGTGCGGCATCGCGGTCGGCGAGGACATCGCCGAGGCGCACCGGAAGGCGCACGCGTGCGACCCGGTTTCGGCGTACGGCGGGGTGATCGCGACGAACCGGCCGGTGAGCCGTGAGGCCGCCGAGCAGATCTCCGAGGTGTTCACCGAGGTCGTGCTGGCGCCGGACTTCGACGCCGAGGCGCTCGAGATCCTGCAGCGCAAGAAGAACGTGCGGCTGCTGAAGCTGCCCGCGATCACGTCGCCGGATCCGATCGAGTTCCGGCCGATCTCGGGCGGCATGCTGGTGCAGACCGTCGACACGATCGCCGCCGAGGGCGACGACCCGGCGAACTGGACCTTGGCGACCGGCGCGCCCGCCGACGAGCGGACGCTGGCCGACCTCGAGTTCGCGTGGCGTTCGCTGCGCGCGGTGAAGTCGAACGCGATCCTGCTGGCGAACGACGGCGCGACCGTCGGCGTCGGCATGGGCCAGGTCAACCGGGTCGACTCCTCGCGGCTCGCGGTCTCGCGGGCCGGGGATCGGGCGAAGGGCTCCGTCGCCGCTTCGGACGCCTTCTTCCCGTTCCCGGACGGGCTCGAGGTCCTGCTGGAGGCCGGCGTCCGCGCCGTGGTCCAGCCGGGCGGCTCGATCCGCGACGCCGAGGTCATCGCCGCCGCCGAGGCCGCCGGGGTCACCCTGTACCTCACCGGCACGCGGCACTTCGCCCACTGAGCCGACCTGCGTTTCGCGGGCTAAACGCGATCCGCGCGCGGACCTGCGTTTAGCCCCCTAATCGCGATCCGGGGGTGCCCGCGGGAGTTCCCGGTGCCCCGGGTCCGGGGGTTCGTGCCATGCTGGCCCCGGATCGCGTTTAGCCCGCGAAACGCAGGTCCGGGCGCATGTCGCCTTTAGCGGGCTAAACGCGACGCGGACGTAAGTGAGTCGCCAGGGGAGGATCGGTGCACCAGCCGCCGCAGGGGTACGGCCAGGGGCCGGGTTACGGCCCGCCGCCTGGGCAGGGAGGGCAGCCGGGCTACGGACAGCAGCCGGGTTACGGCCCGCCCGCCGGTCCCGGATACGGTCCGCCGCCCGGCTATGGCCCGCCCGGCTACGGGCAGCCGCCCAAGAAGAAAAAGACCGGGCTGATCGTCGGCGTGATCGTGGGCGTCGTGGTCCTGCTCGGGCTGGGCATCCCCGGCGCCATCTTCGCGTCGGAGTACTACTCCTCGGTCGGCAAGGCGCCGGTCTCACAGCAGCCGCCCGCCGAGTGCGCCGTCTCCCCGGAGCTGCTGAACAAGACGTTCACCACCAGCTTCCAGGGCGTCCGCGACAACGAGATCAAAGCGGGCGAGATCGTCACCAAGCAGCAGGGCTGTTCCTGGCTGCCGCCGGAGAGCGACAACGTCCACGACCGCGCCCTCCAGGTCATGATTTACCGCCACGAGGGCCCGGACGCCGAGAAGCGCGCGGCCGAGTCGTCCACCGGATCGGCCGCGCCGTCCGAGCGCCAGCAGCAGGTGCAGGGCATCGGGGAGAAGGCGGTCCTCGTCTCCCTCGACACCGACAGCGCCTTCAGCGGCGCCGAGCTGCGGGTCATCCAGGGCGTGTACGTCGTCCTCGTCACCTACAAGGGCTGGGACAAGGGGTTCTTCACGAACTCGCCGATCCCGCCCGCGGAATCCGCTGAAGTGGCGAAATCCGTGGGCGCCGAACTCGTGAAGAACCTGCCCCGCTAGGCGTACAGGCCGTTCAGCCAGGCTGTCCACGCCTTCGCGGCCTTGTCCGCGTCGGCGTCTTCGGCGAACAGGTGGTGCCCGATGCCCACAGGCCAGCCCCAGACGTTCCGGCCGTAGAAGCGGTACAGCGCGTCTTCGGTCCGGACGCCGATGAAGGCCGGCGTCAGGTAGTCGACGACACCGTCGACGTCGGCGACTTCGAGATGCACCCGGTCGCCGACGGCCTTCGCGCCTAGAGCCGCCTTCACGATCTCGAACGCCTCCGGAGCCTTCGACGCGTCGGGCGCATCGGCCTTGAAGTACTTCGCCTGACGCCGGTTGAAGTGCGTCAGGTACTCGCCCAGCGAGTGGTAATAGAAAGCCGTGTGCTGCTCGCACGCGTCGTATTCGACGTCCCAGTTGTCGAGGACGGTGGTGTGCTCGTAGCGCAGGTACGTGCCTCCGTCTTTCGGTTCGAGGACGTATTCGAGCGTGTTGAACCAGCCGGTCTCGTCTTCCGCGTACGTGACGAAGCGCCGCGACGGCTTCCAGACGGTCACCATGCCGCCGTTGGGGGTGAGGCCGGACTCGGCGCCGCCGTCGCGGGGTTCGTACTGGATCGGCCAGAGCCAGCCGCCGCTGGCGGTGGTGATCGCGGCCCAGGTGTCGGCGGGGGTGGTGGGCATGAAGCCCTCGAAGCGGACCTCGGATTCCTTCGCCATGACTGTCCTCTCTCTTGTGCCTTCATGAGAGCGACGCCTGGCCAAGGGCGCTTTCGACAACCGGAGCGCATTTAGCTCGCTACGACTACCGCCGGGAAGTGATCAGCCTTCGGTGGGGCTGCCTCTTCAGAGGCGTTCGACGCGGTCGGCCTGCGGGCCCCGGTCGCTCTGACGCACCGTGTACCGGACCCGGTCACCCTTCCGCAGCGGCTCCGACCCCATGATCACGGACGCGTGGGCGAAGAGATCGTCGCCGCCCGCGTCCGGGGTGATGAAGCCGAAGCCGCGGTCGTCGTCGTAGCGCGCGACGACGCCCTCGCCGCCTCGTACGGGCACGT
The DNA here is from genome assembly GCF_000754115.1 of Amycolatopsis sp. MJM2582. Classification (NCBI taxonomy): domain Bacteria; kingdom Bacillati; phylum Actinomycetota; class Actinomycetes; order Pseudonocardiales; family Pseudonocardiaceae; genus Amycolatopsis; species Amycolatopsis sp. MJM2582. The sequence goes on along the minus strand of NZ_JPLW01000001.1, from coordinate 437,072 downwards.
CCCGCGCCGCCGCGGCAGGTGCCGACCGCTGCGGCGCCGTCTGGGGCTCGGCGCCCCGGACCAGGTGCACGTCGCGGGCCTGCGGGCCCTTGTCCCCACTGGTCACCTCGTAGGCGACGCGGTCGCCCTCCGCGAGCCAGGTCAGCCCCTCGGCCAGGGCCCGGGCGTGAACGAAGACGTCCCCGGCGCCGGAGTCGGGGTTGATGAAGCCGAAGCCCTTGTCCTCGTCGTACCAGGCCACCGTGCCGTCGGCACCGTCCGCGATACCAGCCGCAGCGGGTGAGCCTGCCCCTGCTCCCAGCGGGATCACGTGCCCGGCCTGCGGGCCGCGCTCGCCTTCGACGATCAGGAAGGCCACCCGCTGCCCCTCGGTGACCACGCCGCCGGTCACGATGGCGGAGCTGTGCACGAAGACGTCGGCGCCGCCGCCGTCCGGCGACGCGAAGCCGTACCCCTTGCCCGGCTCGTACCAGTTGATGGTGCCGAGCAGGCCCACGGCGCTGCCGGCGGCCGCATCGGCGGTGACGCGAACGCGCAGCGCCTGGGGCCCGCGGTCGTTCTCGCCGACCTCGAACACGACGGCCTGACCCTCACGGAGCACTTTCGCGCCGCCGTCCCCGACGATCTCGGAGGCGTGCACGAACACGTCCGGCGAGCCGTCCTCGGGGGCGAGGAAGCCGAAACCCCGTTCGGCGTCGAACCAACGGACGGTCCCTTGCGGCATAAAAGACTCCAGGTCGAGAGGGCGGGCACTGGCCCCCAGTCTCTCTGACCGACCTCCGGCCCGTTGGGCCGGGCCCACAGGCGGGCGGTGCGGAGCCAGGGCGGGTCGTTGGTTCGCCGAGGTTGAGGTGGAGTGATGCAGGTCACATTTCACGATGTCGAAGTGCGGCGGACAGCGGCGTCCCCGGGGTGTCCGCGAAGACGGCGACCCGAGGAGAGAGACATGCAGCAGAGCACGATCGACGAGATCTTGAACCGCCCGTACGCCCAGGAGCTCCTGGCCCGTGACATGGCCCGGCTGGCCTACACCGCGCTCGACGGCACGCCCCGGGCGATCCCGATCAGCATCCACTGGAACGGCACGGAGATCGTCATGTGCACTTCGACCAACGCGCCGAAGCTGGCGTCGCTGCGCCGCAACCCGGCCGTCGCGCTGACGATCGACACCGAATCGCATCCGCCGAAGATCCTGCTCCTCCGCGGCACCGTCGAGCTGGACTACGTCGACGGCATCCCCGACGAGTACATGCAGTGGAACGGCACCTATGAGATGACGCCGGAACAGCGGGCCGAGTGGGAAGTGAACGTGAAATCGCTCTACGACAGCATGGTCCGCATCGTGATGACCCCGACCTGGGTCAAGCTCATCGACTTCGAGGAAACGCTGCCCACCGCCGTCGAAGAGCTCATCCGCCGCCAGAGCGCCTGAACGGAGCCGATCATGAAGCTGGAACACATCGGTGCCGTCGTCCACGATCTCGAAGCGGCCAAGGCGTTCTTCCTCGCGCTCGGTCTCGAAGTGGAAGGCGAGGCGTCGCTCGAAGGCGACACGGTCGATCGCATCACCGGGTTGAAAGGGGTCCGCACGGATATCGCCGTGCTGCGCCCGCCGGACGGCCACGGCGGAGTGGAGCTGATCAAGTACCACACGCCGGAAGGACCGGAAGGTGATCCGCACGCGCCGATGAACACGCCCGGTATCAGTCACTTCGTGTTCTCGGTGGAGGACATCGACGCGACCCTCGAACGGTTGCGGCCGCACGGCGCCACGCTCGTCGGCGAGCTGGTGCGGTACGAGGACAGCTACCGGCTCTGCTACGTGCGTGGCCCGGCGGGGATCGTCGTCGAGCTGGCGGAAGCGCTCGTACGACGGGAAGCGTAGGCGAGAAGCCGCGTTTCGACGGATTCCCGCGACGCCCCGCGCTGCCAGCATTTCCGCCATGACACTGACAGGAATCCTGGCCGCCGCGCTGATCGTCACCGGTGCGCCCGCCATCGGCACGGACGACGTCCACGTGCACACCGGAACGATCGACGGTGCCCGGTACCGGGTCGAGGTGCCGTCGAACTGGAACGGCAAGTTGTTGCTGTACAACCACGGGATCTATCCGCCGGGCTACGTTCCCGAGGAGATCGAACTCGCCAACCGGGCGGAGGCGAAACCCGTCCTCCTCGGCGAGGGATACGCGTTGGCCGCGTCGCTCTACAGCAAGCCGAACGGTTTCTCGGCCCGTGAAGCCGTTCACGATCAGACGGCGCTGCTGTCCTGGTTCGACCGCAACGTCGGCCGCCCGGAGCAGGTGCTCACCTGGGGAGCTTCCGGCGGCGGGCTCAACGCGATCCTGCTGTCCGAGCGGCTCCCGCACCGGATCGACGGCGCGCTGGCGATGTGCGGTCCCGTCGCGGGCGGTGCGGCGTTGTTCGGCCAGGCGCTCGATCTGGGGTTCACGGTCCGGACGTTGCTGGCGCCCGAGCTGGAGGTCGTCCGCGTCACCGACCCTGGGGCGAATCTCGCGAAAGCCCATCAGGTGATCGCGAAGGCGCTGGAATCACCCGATGGACGGGCGCGGCTCGCTCTCGCCAACGCGTTCGCCGACGTCCCTGGCTGGTCGACGGCGCATCACCCCCGTTCCACCGATGTCGCCGAGCAGATCCGTCAGCAGACGAAGTTCGTCCAAGCGGTCTACGACCAGCTGGCCTGGGGTGCGCATCGGGCCGATCTGGAGACGCAGGCCGGCGGGAATCCGACCGGGAACACCGGTGTGGATTACCGCGGCCTGCTCGCCCGGTCCAGTGAACGCGGCCTCGTGGACCAGGCCTACCGGGACGCGGGTCTGGACCTCGACGCCGACTTGGCACGGCTCGCGACCGCGCCACGGGTCGAGGCCGACAAAGCCGCCGAACGATGGCTCGGCCGCGTCGGGACCCAGGCCGGGCGCGGTCGTCAGCCCGTCGTCACGCTGCATCCGATCGGCGACGGCGTCGCCCCCGAACACGAGCGGACCTACGGCGACCGCGTCGATCCCGGCCGGATCCGGCAGCTGTTCGTGAACCGGGGCGGGCACTGCCAGCACACCGCCGCGGAAGAACTGACGGCGTTGCGCGTGCTGCGGGACCGCGTCGAAACCGGTCGCTGGCCCTCGACGTCACCGGAACGCTTGAACGCCGAGGCGAACCGGTTCGGCCCGGAGTTCCGCTTCCTCTACGACTGGCTGCACGGTGAGCCGGGTACCGCCGCACCCGCTTTCCGGCGGTATCACCCGGATCCGCTTCCCCGTGCCGTCTGAGGCCGGTCGCCGACGGGATGGCAGGCTTGGAATGCCAGCCGCCCGTCGGCGTCGGCCGCGATCCGGTCGAGGACGTCGTCCAGCCCCAAGAAGATCTCCCACGGCCGCTGTCCGGTCGCGACGGCGAGACGGTCGACGAGGGCCTGTTCGAGATCGGTGACCCGCTTCGCTTTCCACACCTTGTCCGCGACGCTCACGAGGAGATCTTCGAGACCGACGTCCGCCCTCCAAGCGGCGTGTGTCCGCGCGAAACGCGCGCGGTTCTCGGCGATCCCCCGGGAGACAAGGAGTTCGTAACCGGCCTGCTCGTGAGCGGAGCCGGGCCCGGACAACTCTTCACGGTGGATCGTCTTGCCGATGTCGTGGACGGCCGCGCCGAAGAGGGTCGCTTCGCGGTCGAAGACCACTTCCGGGTGTTGCTTCTCCAACCAGTCGGCCAGTGCACACGTCACGTCGTGAACCGCGCGCAGATGCGCGGCCAGCTGCGGGGGCGCGGCCAGCTCTTCCAGCAGTCCGCTCACCTCGTCCGGCAACGGGCGAAGCGGTGGCTCACCGGGATCGGTCAGGGCGCGGCGCAAGGCTGGCGAGGGCATGGCGTCCAGAATGACAGAAACCGCCGTTCATTCCCCCTGGTAGCGCAGGCCGGTGCGCTTCAGGACGACCCAGCGCTCACCGGGCCGGTCCGCCACGACCGGATACCACCGCGGCGCGACCGCGTCGGTCAGCTCGCCACCCTGTTCGATGAGGGAACTCACCGCCGGTTCACCCACCACGATGAGCGCGGACCAGTCGACGTGCGCCAGCAGGTTGTCCTCGGTGACGCCGAACCGTTCCTCCAGAACCGTGACCAGGTCGTGCCCGCTGTCCGGACCGGACCGGACTTCGCTGACGTCAGGCACTTCTTCGACGACAACGGGTTCGACCTCATCGAGGTCGTAGTCGTCTTCATCCTCTTCTTCGTCTTCCCGTTCCTCGGACCAGACGTGGTGATCGAGCCGCGAGATGCTGTTGCTCAGGTCGAAAGCCTGTTCGTCGGTCATGACCAGCGTCACGGTGTGCCCTTCGGTCAACGTGAACGTCAGTTCGGCCTCCGGGTGGCCGCTGGTGCCGGGCTCCGCCTCGACCATGCCCGCCACGGTCCCGGCCAGCGCCGTGGGCGCCGGGCTCGTGTGCCAGTCCAGCGACGGCAGGTTCGCGGCCATCTCCAGTACGCAGGTCGCGGCGGTCCAGAACGCGTCCTTGTCCCGGAAATCCTTGCGGCTGCTGGTCAGCGTCCGGCCGCCGCCCAGCGGCTCGGTGCGGGCGTCCACCCGGCCCCGCCCGGTCCCGTTCTCCCACATCGCGGTGACCGTGACCCGGTTGGCCAGGCGTTTGCGGTAGTTCTCGATATGGCCTTCCCTGGCGAGTTCCCAGCCGTTCACCGTCTCGGGCCAAGCGTCGTCCACTGCGGTTTTCCTTTCCTGACGGGAAGACCCCCGGTCTCGGACGTGACAGGTCCGGTGATCGTTCCGGCTCGCTTGACAACCGCTGCGCCACCCGGTCTACTGGAGGTATCGAACAAGCGTTCGAAGTGCCGCCTTCCCCGTGGCACGCCGGTGCCGTCCACAAAGGACGGTCTAGGTGTCGTGGGGAGGCGAGGTCCGGTGACAGCGGAGGTGGTCGAGGCGCGGGCCTTGCCGTTGGCGAGGCTGGCGGCTTTGCCAGGAGTGAGCACGGCCAGTGGCGTGGCTTCCGTGGCCGAACACGCGAGGACGACGGGAAGGGTGCTCCCGGTGTCCCCGGCGTTGTCCGGTCTGCTGCCCGCCGCGGGGCTCCGGCGCGGGAGCACCGTTTCGGTGCTGGGGTCCACGTCACTGATGCTCACCCTGCTGGCCGCCGCGACCGCCGGCGGTGCGTGGGCGGTCGCGGTCGGCCTGCCCGCGCTCGGGGTGGTCGCCGCCGCGGAACTCGGGGTCGAGGTGGGCAGGCTGGCGCTGGTCCCCCGTCCCGGTGCCGAGTTCCCGGCGGTGACCGCGGCCTTGCTGGACGGTTTCGATCTCGTGGTCGTCGGTCCGGGGCTCGCCCGGCCCGACGTGGCGAGAAGGCTGTCCGCCCGCGCGCGCAACCGTGGTTCGGTGCTGCTTTCGCTGGGTTCCTGGCCCGGCGCGGAGGTCGAGCTGAGTTGTCGTCGTTCGCGCTGGACGGGTTTCACCGGCGGCGGCGCGGGTTATCTGCGCGCCCGTGAGGTGGAAGTGCGGGCAGGCGGCCGGGGTGCGGCCGCCCGGCCGATGTCGGCCTTGCTGCGCTTTCCCGGCGAGGGCGAGGTCGAGCGGGCCGAGTTCCCCACGACCAAGTGGGGGACGGCATGAACCCGCCGGTGCGCATGCTCGTCCTGTGGTGCCCGGACTGGCCCGCGGTCGCCGCCGCGGCCGTCGCGGGCGAACCCGTCGGCCGCCCGGCCGCGGTCTTCTCGGCGAACCGCGTGGTCGCCTGCACCGCGGTGGCCAGGGGCTACGGCGTCCGCCGCGGGATGCGGCGGCGCGAGGCCCAGTCCTGCTGTCCGGAGCTGGCGGTCTTCGGGGAGGACGAAGGTCGCGACGCCCGGCTCTTCGAATCCGTCGCACGGGCGGTGGAAGAGCTGGCCGTCGGGGTCGAGGTGGTGCGCCCGGGGATCGTCGCCGTCCCGGTCGACGGCGCGGCCGGTTACTTCGGCGGTGAGCACGGCCTCCTCGAAAGACTGGTGGACGAGGTGTCGGTGGCGGCGGGAGTGGAGAGCCAGGTCGGCGTGGCCGACGGCCTGTTCGCCGCGACGCTCGCCGCCCGCCGGTCGGCGCTGGTCGAACCCGGTGGGACGGCGGAATTCCTTGCCCCGCTGCCCATCCGCGAACTCGATCAGCCCGAGGCGGGCCGCGCCGAGCTGGTCACCTTGCTCAAGCAGCTCGGCCTGCAGACACTGGGCGCTTTCGCGGCGCTCGGTGAAAGTGACGTCTCCGCGCGGTTCGGAATGGAGGGGGTGCTCGCGCATCGGCTGGCACGAGGACGGTCCGAACGTCCGCCGTCGCGCCGCCGTCCGCCACCGGAACTCTCGCTCGCGAAGGCGTTCGACCCGCCGATCGACCGGGTCGACGCCGCCGCGTTCGTGGCGAAAGGGCTCGGCGAACGCTTCCATGCCGGGCTCGCCGCGTACGGGCTGGCCTGCACCCGGCTCGGCATCTACGCCACCACCGAGACCGGCGAACAGCTCGGCCGGGTGTGGCGTTGCGCCGAACCGCTGACACCGCTCGGCGTCGCGGACAGGGTGCGCTGGCAGTTCGAAGGCTGGCTGAAAGCCAAAGATCGCCCCAGTTCCGGGGTCGTCCGGCTTCGGCTGGAGCCGGAGGAGACGGTCGAAGGCCGGTCGCTGCAGCTCGGGTTGTGGCAGGCGGGTGCGGCGGGTGTCCTGCGGCCGTCCACCGAGGACGAGGACCTGTCCGGCGAGCGCGCCGGTCGTGCCCTGGTGCGGGTGCAGGGGTTGCTCGGCCCGGAGAGCGTCTTCACCGCGGTGCTCGACGGCGGCCACGGCCCCGCCGAGCGGGTCCGGCTGGTGCCGTGGGGCGACAGACGGGAGAAGACGGCGCAAGCGGACGCGAACTGGGCCGGGAGGCTTCCGTCGCCCTCCCCGGCGACGGTGTTCGCCCGGCCGGTGCTCGCCCAGGTGCTGGACGAGAACGGGCGCGTCGTGGAGATCACCGCGCGGCGCCGGGTCACCGCCGCGCCGTACCTCGTGAGCTTCGAGGGCGGTGAGCCGCGCGAGGTTCTCGCTTGGGCGGGGCCGTGGTTCGTCGGTGTCCGGGCCGGCGCGGGCCATGCCCGGTCGGGGACGCGGATGCGGTTGCAGGTGTTGCTGGCCGACGGGCAGGACGCGGAGGAAGCGGTGCTGCTCCGCTTCGAGCACCACAAGAATCCGATGTGGACACTGGAAGGGAAGTACGACTGAACATGGACGAGGAGTACACGCGGCTGGTGCGGCGATGGCTGGAGGAGCCGGCCATCCCGGTGCAACGTGCCGAGCTGGATTCGGCCTGGGCGGCGTGCGTCCCGCGCGCGGAAGTGTTCGTCCCCGCGCCGAGAAGCTCGACCGAGAACCGGTGACCGATGGGCTGGAACAATCCTCCGCGGCCGTGGAAGGACCTCGCCCGCGAACTCGCGGGTGAGGTACCGCCCGGCGACGGCGGTGACAGCCCCGCGTGGAGTGCGAAGCGGCAGGGATACCAGCGGCCCGCGGATCTGACCGGGCTGATCGGTGACGACGACGGCGCCACCGCGCGCCGGGTGCCGTACGCCGAACTGCACTGCCATTCGAACTTCAGCTTCCTCGACGGCGCGAGCCATCCCGAGGAACTGGTGGAGGAAGCCGCGCGGCTGGGCCTGGACGCGATCGCGCTCACCGATCACGACGGCATGTACGGCGTGGTGCGCTTCGCCGAAGCGGCGAGGGAACTGGGCGTGCACACCGTTTTCGGCACGGAGCTCAGTTTCGGGCTGTCCGGCCCGCAGAACGGGTTCGCCGATCCCGAGGGCGAGCATCTGCTCCTGCTGGCCAAGCAGAAGGACGGCTATCTGAGCCTGAACCGGGCGATCACCGCCGGCCAGCTGCACGGCTTCGACCGGCGGTCGTTGTCCCCCAAGGAAAGGGCGGAGAAGGGCAGGCCGGTCTACGACCTGCGCGCGGTCGCCGAAGAGGTGCGCGGGAAGTGCGTCGTGCTCACCGGTTGCCGCAAGGGCGCGGTGCGCAAGGCGCTCGTCACCGATGGCCCTGCCGCGGCCGTGGTGCGGTTGAAGGAACTCATCGACTGCTTCGGCCGGGAAAATGTCTATGTCGAACTCATCGACCACAGTCTTCCCTTGGACAGCACGCACAACGACCTGCTGAGCGAGATGGCCGACGAGTTCGGCCTGCCGACGGTGGCGACCACGGCCGCGCATTACGCCCGGCCGGAGCGGGCACCGCTCGCCGACGCACTCAGTGCCATTCGCGCCCGGCGGGGCCTGGAGGACATGGAAGGCTGGCTGCCCGCCGCCGGGACGGCGTTCCTGCGGTCGGGGGAGGAGATGGCCGAAATCTTCGCGCGGTATCCGGGCGCGGTGCAGCGGGCGGCGCTGCTCGGCCGGGAGTGCGCGTTCGAACTCCACCACATCGAACCGAAGCTGCCGCCGTTCGAGGTGCCGGAGGGGCACACCGAAGCGTCCTACCTCAGGGAGCTCACCTACAAGGGCGCGAAGGAGCACGAGAAGAACAAAGACGCCGAGTACCGCGAGAAGGCCCGGAAGCTGATCGACCACGAACTGGACATCATCGAAGAACTGGGTTTCCCCGGCTACTTCCTGATCGTCTGGGACATCGTGCGGTTCTGCCGGGAGAGCGACATCCTCTGCCAGGGCCGGGGTTCGGCCGCGAACTCGGCGGTCTGTTACGCGCTCGGCATCACCAAGGTCGACGCCGTGCGCTACGGCCTGCTCTTCGAACGGTTCCTCGCCCCGGAACGCGACGGCTACCCGGACATCGACCTCGACATCGAATCCGATCGCCGCGAGGAGGCGATCCAGTACGTCTATCGGAAATACGGGCGGCTGAACACCGCGCAGGTGGCGAACGTGATCACCTACCGGGCGCGATCCGCGGTCCGGGACGCGGCGCGGGCGCTGGGGTACTCGCCCGGCCAGCAGGACGCGTGGAGCAAGCAGATCGACCGCTGGGGTGCGTTGCGGGCGACGGAGAAGGACCACGATCACGACATCCCGGAGGAGGTCGTGGAGCTGGCCTGCGCGCTCGAAGACTTCCCCCGGCATCTGGGCATCCATTCCGGCGGCATGGTGATCTGCGAACAGCCGGTGAGCGAGGTGGTCCCGATCGAATGGGCCCGTATGGAGAATCGCAGTGTCGTGCAATGGGAGAAGGACGACTGCGCCGCCGCCGGACTGGTCAAATTCGACCTGCTCGGGCTCGGAATGTTGTCGGCCCTGCACTATATGATCGATCTGGTTCGTGACCACAAAGGGGAAGAGGTCGACATCTCCGAATTGGATCTCAAGGATCAGAACATCTACGAAATGCTCTGCCGTGCCGACGCGATCGGCGTCTTCCAGGTGGAGAGCCGCGCACAGCTGGCCACGCTGCCCCGCTTGCGCCCCAAGAAATTCTACGATCTGGCGGTCGAGGTCGCGCTCATCCGGCCCGGCCCGATCCAGGGTGGTTCGGTGCATCCCTACATCCGGCGCAAGAACGGCCAGGAGAAATGGGATTTCGACCATCCGAAACTGGCCAACGCGCTGGGGAAGACGCTCGGCGTCCCGTTGTTCCAGGAACAGATGATGCAGATCGCCCTTGATATCGCCGATTTCACCCCGGCGGAGGCGGATCAGCTGCGCCACGCCATGGGTGCCAAACGTTCCGAACACCGGATGGAAAGGCTCAAACGACGTTTTCTCGAAGGTGCCGCGAGGAACGACGTCGACGGGGAGCTGGCAGAGAAGATCTTCGGCAAGCTCAAAGCTTTCGCGAATTTCGGCTTCCCGGAGAGCCACGCGCTGAGTTTCGCCCTGCTGGTGTTCGCGAGTTCGTACTTCAAGTACTACCACCCGGACGCGTTCCTGGCGGGTTTGCTGCGCGCGCAACCGATGGGGTTCTACTCGCCGCAGTCGCTGGTCGCCGACGCGCGGCGGCACGGAGTGCGCGTGCTCGGCCCGGACATCAACGCGAGCCTCCCGCACGCGACGCTGGAACCCTTGCCGGACGGGGGAGAACTGCTCGCCGTGCGCGGCGGCCTGTCCACCGTGCGGATGATCGGCGAGAACCTGGCGCGGAAGATCGTCGAGGAGCGGGAACGGGACGGCCCGTTCGCGGATCTGGCGGAGGTCGCCCGGCGGGTGCGGCTGACCAAACCACAGGTCGAGGCGCTGGCCGCGGCCGGAGCGTTCGGTTGTTTCGGCGAGAGCAGGCGGAGCGCGCTCTGGGCGGCGGGCGCGGTCGCCGACGAAAGCCTGGAGAAGTTGCCGGGGCTGATCACCGGGGCCAAAGCGCCGATGTTGCCGGGGATGGACGAAATCGACATCGCGGCCGCGGACGTCTGGGCCACCGGGGTGTCACCGGACAGCTTCCCGACGCAGTTCATCCGGGAACACCTCGACGAACTCGGCGTCGTCACCGCGGCGGGCCTGCGCGAGATCCCGCACGGCGCCGAGGTGCTGACCGGGGGCGCCGTGACCCATCGCCAGCGGCCGGCGACCGCGGGCGGCGTCACCTTCATGAACCTCGAAGACGAAACGGGGATGATCAACGTCATCTGCACGATGGGTGTGTGGCAGCGCTATCACCGGGTCGCCCGCGGCAGTCCCGCGCTGCTGATCCGAGGCGTGGTCGAGCGCACCGGTGAGGTGGTGAACGTCCTCGCCGAACAGATCCGGCATCTGCCGTTGCGGATCACCGCCAAGTCCCGTGACTTCCACTGAACCCTCTTGACGATCACTCGGGGGGTGTGCTGGAGTTGCGCCAGCGTCGCAGTGCACCCGGCAAAGAGACCGTCGCGGGCATGGAGGCGCCGGACCATGGGAAATCATGGAAACCCCTTCTCGGACGAACGGCCGGTTGACGGCGTTCGGAAATCAACTCGTTCAGGTTCACAACTGGCTGCGTAAAGAGCTGGCCCTGCTGCACGACGACCTCGGGTCGGTCGCGGAGGGGCGTGCCGAGCGGCTGCGCGATCTCCGTGCGCATTGCCTCACCTTCTGCTCGGCGCTCACGAGGCATCACACCGGCGAGGACGGCGGCGCTTTCCTTGTGCTGGCGGACAAATTCCCCGAATTGCGGCCTTCGCTCGAAGAGCTCGCGCACGACCACGGGGTGATGACCGGGATCATCGAACGGCTCGAAGAGCTGGTCGCCGGTGTCGGCCCGGGGTCGAGTCAGGACGAGATCCTCGACGTCCAACGGGAACTGGACGGCCTCACGGCGATCATGGAGACGCATTTCCGCTACGAAGAGAAGCGGATCGTCGAGGTGCTCAACTCGCTGGACATGCCGGAGTGGCAGGAATCGCAGCCGCCTTTCCTGCTGAAGACGCATTAGGACACGATCTGTCCTATACGGGTTCTAGTGTTCTTCCCATCGCTTACGACGACTGAGGAGAACTCTGATGAGCAACCCGATTCCCGCCGGCTACCACTCGGTCACCCCGTGGATCATCTCGCGTGACACCACGGGTGTGATCGACTTCCTCAAGCGCGTCTTCGATGCCGAGCCGATCGGTGAACCGGTGTACGTCGAGGGCGGGAAGATCGGGCACGCGGAGGTCCGGATCGGCGACTCGGTCGTCATGTTGTTCGACGCGCAGGACGACTGGGTCGACACTCCGGCTTATCTGAGGCTCTACGTCGAGGACAGCATCGAGACGCAGCGCCGGGCGATCGAGGCGGGGGCCAAGGAAGTCACGAAGCAGACCGAACTCTTCTTCGGCGACCGTGTCGGGCGGGTTCTCGACCCGTTCGGCAACCTGTGGTGGATCCAGACCCGGCTGGTCGATCTCGACTATCCGGAGATGGAGCGACGGATGAACGATCCGAAGTTCATCGAGGCCATGAACTACGTGGCGAGCTCGAAGATCATCCCCAGTCGCTGAAATCGGTAGGGTGGTGGCAGCGACGCGGAGGTGAGCCGGTGGATCACCACCCACTCCGGGGCAACCCCGGGGAGTACGAAGTCAGCGAGACAAGGCGCCCCGCGCGAGCGCGGCATGCTCCGCGTGCGAGTCCGCGCGGATGACAGGAGAAAGAGTCACCCCCGCGTCGCTCCTCGAACCCCTGCCGATCTGGCGATTCCAGGTGGCCCGCTGGACGACGTTCGACGAGTGCGCCGCCGGCCTCGACCTGACACCGGGCGAACTTTCGTGGTTCGCCGACGCGAAGGGCTGGAACAGGCGCGCCGCCGAGCCGGTCCGGCACTACACCTATCGCTGGATCCCAACCGCTTCGGGCGGTGTGCGGCTCATCGAGCGGCCGAAACCGCGGCTCGCCGAACTGCAGCGCCGGATCGTGCGGCACGTCGTCGACGCGCTGCCGGTGCACGAGGCCGCGCACGGATTCCGGCGCGGGCGTTCACCGCTGTCGTGCGCCGCGCCGCACGCGGGCCGGGAGACCGTGGTCAGGATGGACCTCGAAGGGTTCTTCCCCGCCGTGTCCGCGCGCCGGATCTCTGCGCTGCTCGCCCTCGCCGGCTACCCGCCCGCCGTGGCGGAGGCGCTGGCGGGCGTGCTCACCACCGCCGTTCCACCCGATGTTCTCGCCACCGTGCCCGGCGGACGCCGGGATCCGGCGCGAACGCGGCTGTTGAGCAACCTGGCGGCCACGCATCTGCCGCAGGGCGCGCCGTCCTCGCCCTCGGTCGCGAACGCGGTCACGCACCATCTGGACCGTCGGATCGACGGGCTCGCGCGGGTGCTGGGCGCGACGTACACGCGGTACGCCGACGATCTGACGTTCTCCGGGGATTCCCTGCCACTGCACCGGTTGCTGCCCGGTGTCCGGCGGATCGTGACCGACGAGGGTTTCCGGCTCCGGGACGACAAGACCTCGATCGCCGGCGCGCACCAGCGGCAACGCGTCGCGGGGCTGGTGGTCAACAGCGCGCCCGCCGCGACGCGTGCCGACTACGACGCCCTGCGTGCCCTGCTCCACAACTGCGCCCGGACCGGCCCGGAAGCGCAGAACCGGGGCGGGCATCCGGACTTCCGCGCCCATCTGCTCGGCCGGATCGGCTGGATCGCCGCGTCTTCGCAGGCACGGGCGGCGAAGCTGCGCGCTATGTTCGGCAGGATCACCTGGGAGTGAGCGGGTATGCGATCCTGGACGGGTGATCGAGACTGCCGAGGACTACCGAGAAGCCGTCCTTTCCCGGCAATGGTGGGAAAAACGCAGTTTCGTCGGCTGTGATTTCACCGAAGCCGACCTGCGCGGGCTGCGTACCCAAGGCTGCACCTTCGACCAGTGCGACTTCACCAAGACGGACTTCGAGGGCTCGCGCCACGAGGCGTCGGCGTTCCGCTCGTGCACCTTCGACCGCACCGTACTGGCCGGCACGCGGTGGAGCTCCTGCTCGATGCTCGGATCGTCCTTTGTGGACTGCCGGTTCCAGAAGATCGCCTTCACCGAATGCGATCTTTCGCTCGTCTCGCTCAGCAAGGCTCGTTTGTCCAAAGTGGACCTGGGTGGCCTGCGGCTGCGTGAGGCGAACCTGCTGGACGCGGACCTGACCGGCGCCGATCTGCGCGGCGCGGATCTCACCGGTGCCCGGCTGGCGGGCGCGAAACTCGAGGGCGCGGACCTGCGCGGCGCGCGGCTCGACGCCAACGGCCTGGTGCAGGCGAACCTCTCCGGTGTCCACGTGGACACCGAGACCGCGATCGCCTACGCGGCCGCGCACGGCCTCGTCATCCACTGACCCCGACCCCCTGGATGTCATGAAAGGGTCGTTCCTGACGAAAAACGTCAGGAACGACCCTTTCATGACATTTGAGGGCTAGTCGATCGGCGGTTCGCCCGGGTCCAGCTCGATGAGGTCGCCCTCGGCGAGCAACTCCTCGATGGACGCGGGCAGCAGGTACGCCGACCCGCCACCCGGCTGGTTGAACCACGGGATCGCGACACCGGCGAGGGCTTCGAGCGGACGCTGCACGCGGTACACGTGGTACGGCCGGTTCACCCATTCCGGCACGAGCGAGCGCTCCTCGAACGGCGTCCCGGCCGCGTAGGTCAGGTTGCCGTTCGGGCCGCCGAAACGGTCCAGTTCGCTGCCGGCGGGCAGCTCACGCAGTTCCTTGCCGCGGAACAGTGTCAGCGGCGGCTCGCCGTTGAGCGGCGAGATCGGCCAGTTCTGCTTGGCGTCGGGAGCCCCGGCGTTCGCCGCGACCGGCGGACGGGCCGGTTCCTCGCGCCGCATCGGCGGCGGAGGCGGCGGCGTCACCGGCGGCTCACGCCGCGGCGGCGCGGGCGGCGCGGGCGGCGGGCTCGCCAGCACCGGGTTCGGCCGCGACGGGGGCGCGGGCGGGACCGGAGCAGGGGCGGGCTCGTCGTCCAGATCGTCCCCGAGCAGCTCCTCGGCCGTCGTGAACGCGGTCTGTTCCTGAGCCGGGATCGACTCCCGCGGCGGCACCGGATGCGAACCGGTCGCGATCTCGGGGGACAGCGTCGCCAGCACGGGAGGCGCCGGAGCGGGCTCCTCGACAGGCGGCTCTTCGGCGGCGGGCGGCTCCTCGGGAGGCGGGGCGCCGTTCGGGTTCAGGAGGACCTTGCCGAGCATGAACGCGGCCGCGTCCTCGGCGTCGCCGAACACCGCCGGGTTGGTCAGCTTCCCGTCGTACCAGCCGACGCGCCAGCCGCCGCCGTCGACCTGCTCGACGCTCCAGCCGTGCTCGGCGGGGCCGCCGATGCGGTAGACGTCTTCGGGCACGTCGAGCTCGTCGAACCTCGCCTGCAGCTCGTTCAGCACCGGCACGGGGTGCTCGGCGCGGCGCGGCTGCGCTTCCTCGCGTCGCGGCTCGGGCTCCGGCTGGGGCGCGGGAGTGGTAGCAAAGGTCCCCCGCTCCTGCGGTGGGGCGTCGACCTGCGTGACCTCGGAATCCGACGGCGGCGGTGCCACGTTCGGCTCCGCGTCGTGCGTCAGGAGAGGCAGCTCAGGACCGGCGTCGGCCTGCTCGACCGGGGTATAGCCGGTGGTCGTCTCCTCCTCCGGGGGCGCGTACGGCTGCTCTTCCTCCTGCCGGGCATACGCGTCCTGCTCCTCCTCGTGAGGAGGCTGCTCGTAGGCGTCGGCCTGCGGAGCCCGCGCGTACGTGGTCGCCTCCGGGTCGGCGACCCGCGGTTCCGGCTCGGGCTCGGTGTCCTGCCGGGCCTCGTCGGTGTAGGCGTCCTGTTCGGACGTGTACGGGTCTTCGTAACCCTCTTCGTACTGCTGCTCGGCGGCGGCCTCGTGGAAGTCCTGCGCCTGGTAGTCCCGGGTGTCGTAGTCGTCTTCGTACCGCTGGGCCTGCTCGGCCTGGTCCGGGACGGCCGACTCGGCGGCGGGGACGGCCGCCGCCGCGGCGACCGGTGCCGCGGCCGCGGCGGCCGCCACGGCCGGATCCGGGCCCTGCTGGTGCGGCGGCGGGACGGGCGGCTGAGCGGGGGGCTGGTTCGGCCCCGGACCACCGGGACCGGCCTGTGCGGGAGCGCCCGGGCCTGCCTGCGGCGAAGGCGCCGGGCCGTTCTGCGGCGGGCCCTGCGGAGGCGGTCCCGCGGGCACGCCGTTGGGTCCACCGGGGCCAGGGCGCTGCTGCGGGGGCTGGTTCCCCCGGGTGAGGTACCCCGCCGCGGCCTGCAGCGTCGGGGCGTCGACCTCGGGCAGCGTGAAGTCGTTCTGCCGGACGTGGTCGATCAGGTCGAGCTCCGGCGAGACGCCGTACTCGCGCAGGTAGAAGTTGACGGCGGCGGGCCAGATCCACTGCCCGTCGCTGTGGAAGGCGACCGGGACGGTGGCCTCGGGCGTCTGGGCGAGCCGGTCGATGTCGTAGCCGCGTTCGGTGACCACCAGCGGCGCGTGGTCGAGGTATTCGAGCAGCCTGTCCTGCTCCTCGATTTCCAGGTCGGGCCGGTTGATCACCGGACGCCCGGCCGGGCCGATGGTGTCGAAGATGCGGGCGATGCGGAAATGCGGTCCGGGCTGCTCGGGGCCGAGGCCGGACATACGCCGGATCAGCCATTCGGGCACGTTCTCCTCGGAGCGGGGGAACATGCGCAGTTCGTCGGAGAGCGCCTGCGGAGGCGGCGCGAGGCGCCACTGCGGCTCGTCGCGGTTGTACTCGAGGTTGTAGCTGGACGGGTGGTCGAGCTGGTAACGGGCGTTGAACCAGGTGCCGCGGCCGTCGCGGTACATCCCGGCACGGAGCCTGCCGAACAGCGTCGCGATGTCGTGCGTCGCGACCCACTCGTGCGAGGTGCCGTCCTCGGTGATGATCTCGCCGGTCATCTCGTGGTACCTGCCGACGGCTCGGTACTCGGCGGTCACCTTCCGCCAATCACGCGGAGCGGCCCGCAGCAGGGCGAGGCCGATCTGTTTGACCAGGGTGTCCTGCTCGGTCGCGTTCAACTGAGTCGTCGGTTGTGCCACGGTCACATTTTGACCGTATCCGCGCTCCTGTGCACCCCGCATGTGGGTTTTGCCGCTATTGACTCCCTCGGAAGACGCCCTGACCTGCTGCCGGATCACTCACCCGGGATACTGACGGCGTGAACCGATTTGCCGGCGAGACCCCGAAGGACGAGGACTGATGGCGGTGGCCGGACAGCGGCGTGACCGTGGGGCACTGCTCCATCACCTGCCGTTTCTGCTGGTGATGCTCGTGGTGGCGGTCGCCGCCTTGCGGATCGGCCAGTACCACTGGCGGCAGGGCGCCGCGCTGATCGGCGGCGCGTTGCTGCTCGCCGGCCTGCTCCGGGCGGCGCTGCCCGAAGCGAAGGCCGGGTTGCTGGCGATCAGGGGCAAGCCGGTCGACGTCCTGACCTACGGCGCGCTGTCGGTGTTGATCCTCTTCATCGCGTTCACGATCACCGGCGGGCCCCTGTCTTAAGAGGTCAGGACGCCATCGCGGGCGCCAGGCGTGCTTCGCGGCGGTCCATGCCGCCGGACACGACGGCCAGCGAGAGCCCCAGGACGGCCAGCAACGCACCGACCCAGTTCGGCGCGACCAGGCCGAAGCCGCCCGCGATCACCAATCCGCCCAGGTAGGCGCCGATCGAGTTCGCGATGTTGAACGCCGACTGCACGGCCGCGGAGACCAGCGACGGCGTCCCGCCCGCCTTCTCCATGATCCGCGCCTGCATCATCGGGCCGATCATGAACCCGGCGAGGCCGACGAAGAAGATCGTCACCGCCGCGCCGACCTTGCCGTTCGCGGTGAAGGTGAAGATCGCCAGCACCGCGGCCAGGCCCAACAGCGAGACGTAGAGGCTCGGCATCAGCGCCTTGTCGGCGAGCCTGCCGCCGAGGATGTTACCGATCGTCATGCCGACCCCGGCCAGCGAGAGCAGCAGGGTGACGTTCGACGGCGAGTAGCCGGTGACGTCGGTCAGCATCGGCGCGATGTAGGACAGGCAGGCGAACACGCCGCCGAGGCCGAAGGTGACGATCGCGAGGGCGAGCCACACCTGCGGACGGCGGAAGGCGCCGAGTTCGCCGCGCAGCGACGGCTCGGCCGGTTTGCCCTGGTGGGGGACCAGTTTCGCGATCGCGGCCATGGCGATCAGGCCGATCACGGCGACGACGCCGAAGGTCGCGCGCCAGCCGACCTTCTGGCCGAGCAAAGTGCCCAGCGGCACGCCGACGACGTTGGCCAGGGTCAGGCCCAGGAACATCATCGAGACGGCCTTCGCGCGTTCGCCCGGCTTGGCCAGGCTGGACGCGACGACCGCTCCGGCGCCGAAGAACGCGCCGTGCGGCAGGCCGGCGAGGAAGCGGAACGCGACACCGAACTCCTGGTTCGGCGAGAGCGCGAAGAGGGTGTTGCCGAGCGTGAACAGCCCCATCATCGCCAGCAGCATCGTCTTGCGTGGCAGCCGGACGGCGGCGGCGGTGAGCAGCGGGGCGCCGACCACGACGCCGAGGGCGTAGCCGGAGATGAGGTAACCGGCGGACGGGATCGACACGCCGAAGTCGGCGGCGGCTTCGGGCAGCACGCCCATCATGACGAATTCGGTGGTCCCGATGCCGAAGGCACCGATGGCGAGCGCGAGCAGCGCGACGGGCACGGCTCTCCCTTCGAGGGTCGTACGTGAGTAAACGATTACTCGCCCAGCGTCGCGGATGGGGAGCTGAATCGATTTAGGTCTCGGGCACAAAAGAAGACAGCGCGTGCGGCCCCAGCGTCGACGAGCTGTCCTGCGTCCAGTTCAACGGATCGAGGGGGCGTTTGTCATCCCGGTTTCGGGTGAGGCTGACCACCCTCAGCGGCGGGCGGCGAGCACGCCCTGGAGCAGTCCGGGGAAGAGCTCGTCGAGATCGTTGCGACGCAAGGAGTTGTAGCGGGCGGTGCCCTGCTGGCGGCCCAAGATGATGCCCGCTTCGCGCAGTGTGCGCAGGTGATGGGTGAGTGTGGACTTGGTCACGGCGACGTCGAAACCGCTGCACGAGATCTCGGAGCCGGCGTCGGCCAGCTGGCGGACCATGTCGAGCCGGACCGGGTCCGCGAGCGCGGCGAGGACCGCCTCGATCCGGATCTCGTCCCGATCGGGGTAGACGTACTGCTGCGTCGCGGTCATCCGTCCATAGTACGACGCCTCTCGAACTTCCCGCGTATCCGTAGTACGGTCACCATCGAACTACGACAACCATCGAACAACGACCCCGTGTCGCCTTTCGCGGGCGAACCGCGATCCGGCGCCGACCTGCGTTTAGCGGGCAAAACGCGATCCGCGGGGTCTGGAGCTGGGGAGTCATGACTTTCGCACCACCCAGGACCGCGGTGCTGGCGCTCGGCACCTTCGCGGTCGGCACCAGCGGCTACGTCGTCGCCGGGCTGCTGCCGGCGCTGACCGGCGAGCTCGCCGTCTCCGAGACGGCCGCCGCCCAGCTGGTCACCGCCTTCGCCATCGCGTACGCGGTCGGTTCGCCACTGTTCGCCGCGGTCACCGGCCGCTGGGAGCGCCGCACGCTCCTGGTCGCCGCGCTCGTCGTCACCGCCGTCGGCAACGCGCTCGCCGCCCTCGCGCCCGGCTACGTGACCCTGCTCCTCGCGCGGGTCGTCACCGCGATCGGCGCGGCGGTCTTCACCCCGGCCGCGAGCGCCGTCGCCGCCGAACTCACCGCGCCGGAACGCCGGGGCCGCGCGGTCGCGCTCGTCTTCGGCGGGCTCACCGTCGCGACGATCCTGGGCGTCCCGCTCGGCAGTGTCCTTTCGCAGAGCGTCGGCTACCAGGCCGTCTTCGCGCTCGTCGCGGCCTTCTCGCTTCTCGGCGCCTTCGCCGTCCGGCTGGTCCTGCCCGCCGTCCCGGCGCCGCCCCCGGTCCGGCTGGCCGAACGGTTCACCGTCGCCAAGGACCCGCGCGTGCTCGCCATGCTCGGCGCGACCGTGCTCGGCTGCCTCGCCGCGTTCTCCGTCTACACCTTCATCTCGCCGGTCCTGTCGGCCACCGCGGGTATCCACGGCACGACGGTCAGCCTGCTGCTGTTCGTCTACGGCGCGGGCGGCGCGCTCGGCAACGTCCTCGGCGGCCGCGCCACCGACCGCTGGGGCGCCAGGGGACCGCTGCTGATCGTGTTCGGCGGGATCACCGTGGTGCTCGCGATGCTGCCGCTGGTGGCGACCACCGTCGCGGGCGCGGCCGTCGTCCTCTTCCTCTGGGGGCTGGCCACCTGGTCGGTCAACCCGCCGATCCAGCACCGGCTGATCGAGCTGTCCAAGCAGAACGCCGGACTCGTGCTCTCGCTCAACGCGTCCGCGATCTACCTCGGCGTCGGCCTCTCCGGCCTGGTCGGGGGAGCGGTGCTCAGCGGCGGCGGGCCGCTCCTGCTGCCCGAGATCGCGGCGGTGCTGACCGCGCTCGGCGCGGCCGTGGTCGTGGCGGGCTGGCGGAGCCGCGTGAAGCAGCCCGCCATGGCCGAGTGACGGCTACTCGGCGCGTGTCTGGACTTCGCAGTCGGGGCCGGGGAAGACCAGCCCTTCGTGTCCGTCCGCGAACCGGACGAGATACGGCGGGGCACCGTGTTCGCCGCGTACCTCGAGGATCTCGCCGCGTTGTTCGGCCGAGCCCACCGTGCGTCCGTGCACGTGGATCTCGTCTCCGACGGTCGCCTGCATGAGAACCACCTCCGACGTTTCAAGGTTAGGAGCGTCGGAGTGATCCCGCTACAGTGTCGGCATGATCCTCGAAATCCTTGGAGGCGCGACGCCTCACGTCCGGTGAGCCCGTCGATCCGGGTCCGCACGCCCTCGGAGCTGCGTGCGGCCAGAAGAAGGAAATCCCATTCCTGCTGGGGGCATCTCGTCGCGGCACCGCTGTGGCCGCTGCACGGCGCGAACCTCGGCACCCTGCTGCGGACCTGCGACGCCGTAGGCGCTTGCCTTGCCGTACCGAGGTTTCCCTGGGTGCCGGAGGCGCTGCGCCGCGGGAACACGTTGCGGCGTCCGGCTTGTGTGCACTGGGTGCACGATCCACCCGGCTGGCTGACGCGGGAGAAGGCGGCGGGCACGGCGATCGTCGGCGTCGAACTCGCCGACGAGGCCGTGCGCCTCGCCGATCTCCCGCCCGCGCGAGGGCGGACGATCGCCGTGCTCGGCCATGAGCAGCAGGGGATTCCGCCGGAAGCGCTGGACCTTCTCGACACCGTCGTCGAAATCCCGATGGTGGGCACTGGCGCGAGTCTCAACGTCGCCGTCGCGGGCAGTCTGGTGTTGTACAAATTGGCGGGCTTGCTGTGACCGTCGCCGATAGGCTGCCCGGATGACCGACGTACTCGACAAGGTGGCCGGGAAGAGCGGCGAACTGGTACTCCGCCGGGCGGGCGGCGATTTCGAGGTCATCGCCAACGGCGTCTTCCTGATGGACACCCGTAACGGTGAATCCGAACGGTTGCTCGTCTCGGTGGCCGCGGATCTGGTGCCGGGCAAGGTACGGATGCTGATCGGCGGCCTCGGGGTCGGCTATTCGCTGCGCGCCGCGCTGGATCACCCCGGTGTCGGCGAGGTCGTGGTCGTCGAGCGCGAGCCCGCCGTGATCGGCTGGAACCGCGAGGGCCCGCTCAAGGACGTCCACGACGACGCCCTGTCCGACGAACGGGTCACCGTTGTCGAGGCCGATCTGGTGAAATGGTTGCGCCGGACGGAAGAGCGGTTCGACGCGCTGTGTCTCGACATCGACAACGGTCCTGAGTGGACGGTCACCGACGGCAACGCGAAGCTGTATTCCGGCGCCGGTCTCGACATGCTCACCGCGCGGTTGCGGCCGGGTGGCGTGCTCGCGGTGTGGAGCGCCGAGTCGGTCCCGTCGTTCGCGAAACGGTTGCGGGCGCGGTTCGGCGAGGTGCGGGAGCTGAAGATCCCGGTGCCGCAAGGAGAACCGGACGTGCTGTGGTTCGCGCGGGTGTAGCCGACGCCGCGCGCGTCAACGCCCGCTGGTGCGATGTGGTGTGCCGGACGGGCACCTTCACCACCCGCGTCTGGAAGTCGCCGATCCGGACGCCGCCGCTGTACCCCGACGCGGTGACCCTGGCTCCCGACGCGACGGTCGCGGAGGTACTGGACGGGATCGACACCTCGCCGGGCTGCGCGGTGAAGGACAGTTTCGCCTGCCTGGATCTCGCGCGCGAAGGTTTCGAGGTGCTCTTCGAGGCGACGTGGATCGCGCGGATGGCCGACGTGCCGCTCGAACCGGACTGGGCCCGAGTCGACGACCAGTACGGCGATCCGTCCGTCGCCGTGTGGTCGAACGGCGTCGCCGGGGTGACGGCCAATCGTGACGGCGGCTTCGCTGGACTGTCCAATTTGTACACTCAAGGCGACCTGGATGAGGCCTGGCGCGGCGCGACCTCGGCCGTCTCGGCGAGCTTCCCCGGCTTGCCGATCACCGGCTACGAACGCGGCGAAGATCTCGACGCCGCCCTTCGCGACGGCTACACGGCGCTGGGGCCGCTGCGGGTCTGGCTGAAATGATCGCCGTATGGAGATCACGACCTGGCACCTCGAACAGACCTCGCCGGACGACCTGAGCGCGGCGAAGCCGCCCGCGATCCCGGTGACGGTCACCCGCGCCGAGCTGGTCAGCCCGGAGCTGAACCGCTACCTCTACACCGCGGTCGGCGGCGACTGGTTCTGGATCGACCGGCTCGGCTGGTCGTGGGATCAGTGGATCGAGTGGCTGGACAGGCCGGGCGTCGAGACCTGGGTGGCGTACGCGCAGGGGACGCCGTGCGGCTACTTCGAGCTCGACGGCACTGTCGAGGGCGAAGTCGAACTCGCGTACTTCGGACTTATGTCGTCCTTCGTCGGCAAGGGCCTCGGAGGGCATCTGCTGACCGTCGCGCTGCGGGAGGCGTGGGCGCTCGCGGAGCGCTGGCCGGGCAAGACGCCGGCGCGCCGCGTCACGGTCCACACCTGCACCACCGATGGCCCGGCCGCGCTCAAGAACTACCAGGCGCGTGGCTTCCGGCTGTTCCGCACCGAGGTCGAGCAGGCCGAACTGCCCGCCGAGACGCCGGGGCCGTGGCCGGGAGCCGGGAAGAAGTAGCTACTTCGCCGGAGCCTTGGCGGCCGCCTTCGCCGCCTTCTTGAACGCGCGCACCTCGCCGAGCGTCTTCGCGTCGACGACGTCGGCGATCGAACGTCGTGAGCCGCGGTCGCCGTACGCACCCGCGGCGGCACGCCAGCCCTTGGGCTGCACGCCGAGCTGCTTGCCGAGCAGCGCGAGGAAGATCGCGGCCTTCTGGTCGCCGTAGCCGGGCAGCGCCTTGAGCCGCTTGAGGACTTCGGGGCCGTCCGGTTTGGGCCGCCCGGCGGTCCAGATCCCGGCCGCGTCGCCGTCGTAGACCTCGACGACGTGCTGGGCGAGATCCTTCACCCGGCGCGCCATCGAGCCGCCGTAGCGGTGGATCGCGGGCGGCACCACGCACAGTTCGACGAAGGTCTCGGTGTCCATCGCGTGGATCTTCTTGATGTCGAAACCGTCCATCCGGTCCGCGATCTTCTGCGGGCCGCGGAACGCGTGTTCCATCGGGAACTGCTGGTCGAGGAGCATCCCGACGAGCAGCGCGAACGGGTCTTCGGTGAGCAGCCGGTCCGCTTCCTCGTCTCCGACCAGGTGCAATGCGCGCGTCATGCGCCCAGGATCTCACGAGCGGCCCGGTGCGCGCGTCCTCATCCGTGTGGGTCCACCAGCAGGTCCGCGGCCGCCGTGGTGACGGCGTCCGACACCGCAGCCAGCGCGGGGGAGTCGAGTTTCCACTGCTGCCAGAACAGCGGTACGTCGATCGGGTGATCCGGGTCCAGGCAGGCGAAGGTGCCGTCGCGCAGGCGGTCACCGATCTGCGCGAGCGGCACCATGCCCCAGCCCATGCCGGCCGCGACGGCGTCGAAGAACCCTTCGGACGACGGGACGTAGTGCCGCAGCGAGCTCGCGATCGTGCCGCGCTCGCGCGCGAAGCGGTCCTGAAGGTCGTCACGACGGTCGAAGACGACGACGGGTGCTTCGGCGAGGTCGAGGTCCGTGCCGAGCGCCGGGCTCACGAGGGCCAGGTAGCGCATGTGCCCGAGCCGGTGCACCGAACACCCCGCGACCGGATCGGGTGACGACGTCACGGCGGCCATCACCAGGCCCTCCCGCAGCAGGGTCGTGGTGTGGTCCTGGTCTTCGCGATGCAGTTCGAAGCAGATCTTCTGCTCCGGCGGCACCCGCGTGAGCGCGGGAAGGAACCAGGTCGCCAGCGAATCCGCGTTCACCGCGATCGGCAGCCGGACCGGTTCGTCGCCGGCGGTCAGGCCGAGTTCGGCCCGGGTGTCGGCCTCCAGCAGGGCCATCTGACGGCCGAACCGCACCACCGCCTGCCCGGATTCGGTCAGCCGCACCGGTTTCGTGCGGATGAGCAGGACGAGGCCGGTGCGCTGTTCGAGCGCCTTGACGCGCTGGCTGATCGCCGACGGCGTCACGTGCAGCGCCGACGCCGCCGCGTCGAACGTGCCTTCGTCGGCGACCACCAGCAGCGTGCGGACCAGGTCGAGGGGCAGATCTCTCATCACGAGCGCTAATCTTACGTAAGAATCTTTAGCTGTACTGTTGACGATCGGCTTCCTAGCCTGGTCCGTATGGGAGACGTTCTGTTCAGCCTGGGTGCCGGATTCGGCGCCACCATGGCCCTCATCGTCGCGATCGGCGCCCAGAACGCGTTCGTGCTGCGCCAGGGCATCCGTCGCGAGGCAGTGCTCGTGGTGGTGCTGATCTGCATCTTCTCGGACGCCATCCTGGTCAGTCTCGGCGTCGGCGGGGTCGGCGCGCTGGTGGGGACGTCACCCGAAGCGTTGACCGTTGTCGCTCTGATCGGTGGCGCCTTCCTGCTTTGCTACGGCGCTCTCGCGGCCCGCCGCGCGTTCAAACCGGCCGCGCTGGAGACCGGCGGCCCGGAGACCGGCGGATCGCTGCGCCGCATCGTGCTGACCACGCTGGCGATCACGTGGCTGAACCCGCACGTCTACCTCGACACCCTCCTCCTGCTCGGCGCGATCGCGGCCGGGCACGGCAGCGACCGATGGGCGTTCGGGGTCGGTGCCGTGTCGGCCAGCGTGCTCTGGTTCCTCGCGCTCGGTTTCGGCGCGCGGCTGCTCAGCGGGTTCTTCCGCAAACCGTCGTCGTGGCGCGTGCTGGACGGCCTGGTCGCCGCGACGATGATCGGCCTGGGCGTGGCGCTGGTGGCCGGCGCCTGATCACGGCAGGCGGGCCAGCTCCTCGGCGGTGAGCACGAGATCGGCCGCGGCCGCCGAATCGCGGATCGTGGCGGGCCTCGTCGAGCCGGGGATCGCGATCATCGACGGCGATTTCGCGAGCAGCCAGGCCAGGCACACTTGCTGGGGGCTGACGCCGCGTTCCTCCGCCACGGCACGGAATTCCGCGCCGATCCCGCGGAGCGGGCCCCACGGCAGATACGCGAGCCCGAGTTCGGTGCACAGTGCCAGCTCCGGTTCGTGCACCAGGTGCGCGGGCGCGTGCTCGTTCTGCACCGAAACCAGTGTCTCGCCGAGGATCTCCCGTGCTTCGAGGATCTGTGCCCGGGACACGTTGGAGATCCCGGCGAGCCGGATCTTGCCTTCGTCGGCCAGTTCCTTGATCGCGCCGACGGACTCCGCCCACGGCACGTTCTCGTCGGGCTTGTGCAGCTGGTAGAGCCCGATCGCGTCGACGCCGAGCCGTTTCAGCGAGCCCTCGCAGGCGTTCTTGAGGTGCGTTGGAGTCCCGGTGACGGTCCATGAGCCGTCACCGGGACGGCCACGGCCGCCCTTGGTCGCGACGAGCACCGCGTCCGCTCCACTGTGGACGGCCAGTGCGGCGGCGATCAGCTCCTCGTTGTGGCCGATCTCGTCCGCGTGCCAGTGGTAGGAGTCGGCCGTGTCGATCAGCGTGACCCCGGCGTCGAGAGCGGCGTGGACGGTGGCGATCGCGCGGTCGCGATCCGGCCGGCCTTCGATCGAAAGCGGCATCGCGCCAAGGCCGATCGCGCTCACTTCGACGTCTCCGATGCTGCGGTAACGCATGGGGGTCAAGCCTTTCTGAGTTCTTCGACGGCTTCGCCGAGCCAGTCGGTGGTGGTGGAGAAGGAGAAGCCGAGGCCGGTCGCGCGCGAAGTGTCCAAGACGGCGTAGCGGTCGAAGGAGAACGGCGAGGCGTCCTGCTCGACGACCCGGAACTCCGGCTCCGCGCTGATGGCGGCGGCGAGATCGAGCACCGACAGTGCGCCGTGCGAACCCGCGTTGACCGGGCCGGTGAAGTCCGCGAGCGTGGCCCAGGTCAGGAAGTCCGCGATTTCACGCGCGTGGATGAACGTCGAGGGGCGCGGATCCGCGTGGATGTCCACGGCGTCCCCGGCGTCCAGCCGTTCGACGTAATGCCGCAGCCGCCCGGTGAAGTCTTCGCCACCGAGGACGTGCGCGACGCGTACCGGGACGAACGGTGTGTCTCCCGCCGAGAAGACCGCTTCGGCCTGCCGTTTGCCTTCGCCGTACTCGTACTCGGGAAGTTCGAGGTCGACGGTCGCCGGGGTGAGCAGCGCTTCGGTCATCGGGGTCTCGGTCCGGACCTGGTCGTAGACCTCGATCGTGGACGTCATCACGTAGCGGTCCGCGCGCAGGACGCGGCGCGCGATCTCCGCCTGGACCGGCGTGTAGCAGACCTGGTCGAGCACGACGTCGAACGCACGGGAACCCACCGCGGCCTTGAGTCCGGCTTCGTCGTCGCGGTCGGCGATCAAATGCGCGACGCCGGACGGCGCGGGGGTGGAGCCGCGGTTGAGGACGGTGACGTCCATTCCGGCATCACGGAGCCGCTCGACCACCCCGCGGCCGAAGTACCGGCTTCCGCCGAGAACGAGCACTTTCTTCATGTTCACCAGTGTTACGGTGGTGATCCAGGTGTTTGAAGGGGAAAGCATGGGTGAAACGGCGGAATCGCAGAAAGATTCTCGGTCGAATCGAGGATCCACTGAAAGCTCACTGGACGTGATCGATCGGCGACTTCTCGAACTCCTCCAGGAGGAAGGCCGCATCACCCTGAGCGAACTCGGGCGCCGTGTCTCGCTGAGCCCCGCGGCCGTCGGCGAACGCGTCAAACGCCTCGAAGCCGACGGCACGATCACCGGCTACGCGGCACTCGTGTCGCCGTCCGGGATCGGTCTCGGGCTGCGGGCGTTCGTGCGGATGGCGCCGCACAGCGGGTTCACCGTCCGGCATCCGCGGACGCGGAAGATCATGGACCGCCCCGAAATCCTCGAACTGCACCATGTGGTGGGCGAGGACTGCTGGATCCTGAAGATCGCCGTGCGGGACACGAGCCACCTGGAAGAACTACTGGAGGACCTGTCCGCGCTCGGCGCCACGACGACGTCGATCGTCATGTCCAGTCCGATCGAAAGGCGCGTACTGCTGCCGTTGTGATCCGTCACAAGAGGCGACGCGTAAGTCTGGTCGTTCTCCCGGTTCGGCTCGTCGGTTTGTGACGCATGATGACTCGCATCACATACTGACGAGTAACCGGAGGCAGGGATGCGGGCTCGGATCCTCACCACGCTTGTCGCGGCCTTGACGTTCACGATCGCCGTCCCGGCGGTGGCGAGCGCGGCGCCGTCGAGCGGTTGGAACGACTGGTCGTGCCGGCCGAGCGCGAGCCATCCCGAGCCGGTGGTGCTGGTGCACGGCCTCGGCGGCAACGCGACGACCAACTGGTTCTACCACGCGCCGAAGCTCAAGGACGCCGGTTACTGCGTCTATTCGCTGACCTACGGATCGACCGTCCTGGGTGGACAGTTGTTCGGCGGGCTCGCTTCGATGCGGAAGAGCGCGGCCGAACTCGGCGCGTTCGTCGACCGCGTGCGCACGAGCACCGGCGCGGACAAGGTCGACATCGTCGGGCATTCCGAGGGGACGACGATGCCCGCGTACTACCTCAAATTCGAGGGAGGCGCGGAGAAGGTGAAGCATTTCGTCGGCTTCGGCTCGAACTTCAAGGGCACGTCGCTCAACGGGTTCTCCGAGCTGGCGAAGGCCGTGCTGTCGCTGCCCGGGATCGACCTGCTCGCCGACGGCGTCTGCGGGGCGTGCCGTGAATACCTCGCGCCATCGGCGTTTCTCGACGACCTCGCCCGCGGTGGGGTGAGCGTGCCTGGGCCGACGTACACGAGCATCGTGAGCCGGCACGATCGAGTGGTCACGCCGTACACCAGCGGTGTGCTCGGCGAGCCGGGCACGACCGACATCGTGTTGCAGGACCGGTGTGGCGTGGACGTTTCCGGGCATCTCAGCCAGGCGATCGACCCCAACGTGACGGGCCTGATCCTCAAGGCGCTCGACCCGGAGAACGCACCCGCGCCGAAGTGCGTGCCGTTCTTCGCGCCGCTGTAAGCCTCAGGGCCTGGTCGCGTGCACCACGAACACCGACCGGACCCGATCGTCGGACTCGACGTCGAGCCGCTTCACCGTCACCTCGGTGAAGCCGGCTTCGGCGGCCAGGTCCGCCGCGTCGTCCTCGGTCTCCGGCAGCTTCAGGTCGGCGGGGACGATCGCGGCGAACGCCTCCGACGGCCGGAACGCCGACGCGATCGGCAGACTGAATCCGACCCGTCCGCCCGGGCGCAACGCACGCAGCCAGTCGCGCAGGGCGGCCGCGCCGAGGAAATGCAGCGAGGACGCGCACAGCACGGCGTCCGCGCCCTCGTCCTCCACCGGCGACGGGACCGCGGAGGCGACCTGCCAGGTGATGCGCTTGCCGGGATCGTGCGTCGCCGCCTTCGCCTCGGCCTGGGCGATCATGCCCGGTGAGATGTCGATCGCCAGCACTTCGCCCGGCTCGAGGCGCAACGCGGCGAACGCGGCCACCCCGGTCCCGGTCGCGACGTCGAGAACACGCTCGGGCGCGGTGCTGCCGAGACCGTCGACGAGCGCGTCGGCGACAAGGCCGTGGAAGGTGTCTTCGTCATAGTGCGCGGCGATGCCGTCGAACAGCCCGGCCGCGATCTCCTCGCTCACGACCGAGACCCTATCCGGGAGGCGCCGCCGCCCGGCGAAACCCAGGTCGACGCGGTGATACCAGCACAGCTCCGGGTCGCCTTCGAGCCAGCACAGCAGGACGTCGACGCCGTCGAGCTCGGCGGGGAAGTCGACCAGGAGCGGGGCGAACCCCTTCAGCTCCGCACCGGTCCGCTGGACGGTGGTCATCAGGTCGTCCAGCCGGGCCTGCGCGGCCTTCCACTCCGGCATCCCGCCGAGCGAGGTCTCCCGGC
This sequence comes from Amycolatopsis sp. MJM2582, assembly GCF_000754115.1. Classification (NCBI taxonomy): domain Bacteria; kingdom Bacillati; phylum Actinomycetota; class Actinomycetes; order Pseudonocardiales; family Pseudonocardiaceae; genus Amycolatopsis; species Amycolatopsis sp. MJM2582. Next base: position 408,272 of record NZ_JPLW01000001.1, on the reverse strand, counting down.
CGCCGGGGCGCAGGGAAGCGGCGAGCTCGGCCGCGTCGGCGCGGAGACGGACGAGCTCGTCGAGCACCGGGCGTAGCCGGGCGAGCTCGGCGCGGGCTTCGGGAACGGTGAACAGACCCATGCGCCGATGGTCCCAGCCCGCTCAGCGGCGCCTCCGGGCGAGTCTCGACGCGAGGCCCGCGCCGATCAGGAGGAAACCGGTCGCGAGCAGGCCGCCGATGAACAGCCAGCTCGTGACGCCGTAGGTGACGTCGTTCTGCGGCAACAGTTTCACCAGCCGGAAGCCCCACTCGGGCACGGCGATGGTGGCCACTCCGGGGGCGACGCCCCAAACGAGACCGCCGAGGATCGGGCCGGTCGCCGAGAGCGCGCCGAGCAGCCCGACGGCCAGCAGGAGGATCCCGCCGCCCACGAGCAGGCCGATGCTGAAGACGTCACGCTGGGTGCTGAGCGTCGCCTGGACGAGCATCTGCTGCCGCAGCCCGCCCCAGGCAAGCAGACCGAGGGCGACCGGCGTCAGGATCAGGCCGCCCGCGCCGCTGAGGACGCGCCGCACACCTCGGCCGGCGCGCGGGTCTTCGGCGCCCAGGTCGTCGTCGAACGGCTCGTACGGTTCGTACGACTCGACGTCCTCGTACGGCCTCCGGGGGTCTCGCGGGCTTTCGGGTTGCTCGTACTCGCCGTACTCCTGGTAGTCCTCGTCGTCGTACTCCGCGACGTACCGGTGCGATGACATGGGCGGGTCACCTCCCTGACCCGGACTACGGACGCCGGCCCCCTTCGGTTCACTTTGATCTCCGCGGAGCGCGTTTAGCCCGCTAAACGCGATTTGAACGACGGCGCGAGAGGGTGCCCACCAGACCCGCCCCGATCAGCAGGAAACCGCTCCCGACCAGCGCGCCCATCACCAGCCAGGTCACCAGGCCGACACCGAGGCCGCTGCCCCCGGCGTCGTAGATGACGCTCATGACGTCGCGCGGGCTCAGGAGGAACCCCACGCCCGGCAGCACACCCCACACCAGCCCGCCCAGCACCGGACCGAGTCCGGACAACGCCCCGAGGAACGCCACACCGAGCAGGAGCAGGCCGCCCAGGAACAGGAGGATGATGCCGAGCGGGTCCTCGCTGATGGACAGGGAGCGCGAGAAGCCCCGCTGGACCAGCGTGCCGCCGTAGATGGTCACGCCGAGCGCGACCGGCGTGAGCAGGAAACCGCCGAGCCCGCTGATCACCCGGGGCACCGCCCGGCTGCTTTGCCTAGGCTGGAGGTAAGGCTCCGGCGTCGCCGGCTGCCCGTGCGGTGGCACGGCGTAGGGGTCGGTGGTCATGAGGTCCGCCTTTCCGGTGGCCGACGTGCCGATTGTCGGGTTCGGTTCGATGATGGCGCGGTCGCCGACGTTCCCGTGACGGCCGGATGGCCGTCGTACGACCGGGTGACGTCGGACACATCAGCCTCGTGGAGACTTGATACCGACCACTACTGGAACCATCCAGGACCGTTAAGCAGTACGCTTGTACCGCTACCGGAGACTGAAGAAGAAACGCGAAGATCCGCGGAAGGAGCACCGCTGCTCATGGCCAAGATCAAGGTCCAGGGCACCGTCGTCGAGCTCGACGGTGATGAGATGACCCGCATCATTTGGCAGTTCATCAAGGACAGGCTGATCCACCCGTACCTGGACGTGAACCTGGAGTACTACGACCTGGGCATCGAGGAGCGGGACCGCACCGACGACCAGATCACCGTCGACTCCGCCAACGCGATCAAGAAGCACGGCGTCGGCGTCAAGTGCGCCACGATCACGCCGGACGAGGCGCGCGTCGAAGAGTTCGGCCTGAAGAAGATGTGGCTCTCGCCCAACGGGACGATCCGCAACATCCTCGGCGGCGTGATCTTCCGCGAGCCGATCGTCATCCAGAACATCCCGCGCCTGGTACCGGGCTGGACCAAGCCGATCATCATCGGCCGTCACGCGCACGGTGACCAGTACAAGGCGACCAACTTCAAGGTCCCCGGCCCGGGCACGCTGACCATGACCTACACCCCGGCCGACGGTTCCGAGCCGATGGAGTTCCAGGTCGCGCAGTACCCCGAGGGCGGCGGCGTCGCCATGGGGATGTTCAACTTCCGCAAGTCCATCGAGGACTTCGCGCGTGCCTCGCTGCAGTACGGCCTCGACCGCGAGTACCCGGTCTACATGTCGACCAAGAACACCATCCTGAAGGCCTACGACGGCATGTTCAAGGACGTGTTCGAGGAGATCTACCAGGCCGAGTTCAAGGCCGACTTCGACGCCAAGGGCATCACCTACGAGCACCGCCTGATCGACGACATGGTCGCCGCGGCGATGAAGTGGGAGGGCGGCTACGTCTGGGCCTGCAAGAACTACGACGGTGACGTGCAGTCCGACACGGTCGCGCAGGGCTTCGGCTCGCTGGGCCTGATGACCTCGGTGCTGCGCACCCCGGACGGCAAGACCGTCGAGGCCGAGGCCGCGCACGGCACGGTGACCCGGCACTACCGCCAGCACCAGCAGGGCAAGCCGACCTCGACGAACCCGATCGCGTCCATCTTCGCGTGGACCCGTGGCCTCGAGCACCGCGGCAAGCTGGACTCGAACCCGGAGCTGATCGGCTTCGCGAACAAGCTGGAGCAGGTCGTCATCGAGACCGTCGAGAGCGGCAAGATGACCAAGGACCTCGCGCTGCTGATCAGCAAGGACCAGCCGTTCCAGACCACCGAGGAGTTCCTCGCGACGCTGGACGCCAACCTGGCCAAGAAGATCGCCCAGGCCTGAGTCCCGTAACCGCTTGAAGGCCCCCTTCCCTCGCGGAAGGGGGCCTTTTCGCGTTGTGACGGTGGGTAGCCCGTGACCGGCCGGGTTGGCGCCTCCGGGTGGTAGGCGATCCGGGATCTGGGCGACCGCCCCGGCTTCTGCCACTCTGGACCGGACAGAAAACGATTCCCTTGTTCGAGGAGTGACCATCATGGCCATCTCGAAACCGGTCTTGTTCATCGGCGGCGGACTGGCGCTGATCGTCGTCGTCGCCATCTCGGGACAGGACAGGGAGTCGAGCGCGTCGAGCCCGACCGGTTGCCAGGTCGTGGTGACGGCGGACGTGCTCAACGCGCGCGACGCCCCCGGTGGGCAGAAGATCGTCGGCAAGTACGTCAAGGACGCGAAGATCGACGCGCAGCCGGTGGTCGAGAACGGCTTCCGCAAGATCGCCGAGGGCAAATGGGTTTCGGCCGAGTTCGCGCCGCCGGTCCAAGGTTCGAAATGTGGCCCGTGACCTGCGGCTTCGCGTTTAGCCCGCGAAAGGCGACGTGGGCGTTGACCTGCGGCTTCGCGATTAGCCCGCGAAACGCAGGTGGGCCCCTTCCGCGGCCGCCAGGACCTCGCCGCTGAACTCCTGCCGCGCTTCGGCCACCGAGATCCCGCGGTCGGAGCCGGGCCAGAAGTGGGTGAGCAGCAACCGCCGGGCACCTCCGCGCTCGGCCCAGTACCCGGCCTCGCCCGCCGTCGACACCAGGCGTGGCGTCTCGTCGGGGGAGGGGCCCTGGAGCGTGGCGTCGGCGATGAGCAGGTCGGCGTCGCGCGCCAGCTCCGCGAGGATCGGGCTGGGCCCGCTGTCGCCGGTGTAGGCGACGGTCAACCCCGGCGCGGTCAGCCGCACCCCGTAGTTCGGCACGTGGTGCGGCAGCAGGAACGTCGTCATCCGGAACGGCCCGACATCGCGCGGCGGGCCGAGCTCGTGCACGTCGAAGATCGTCGTCGGATGCGGGCGCGGTTCCATCGCTTCGAGCCGTCGCACCGTGCCAGGCGTGCAGTGGAGCGGGATCCGCGGCTCGTCCGGCAGCCCGTAGGCGCGAGCCCGGCCGAGCGCGCTCACGTCGGCGCAGTGATCGGGATGCTCGTGCGTCACCACCACCGCGTCGACCCGGCCTTCGGGGCAGTACTCGAACAGCCGTGACGCGGCGCCGTAGCCGAGGTCGAGCACCACCTTGAAGCCCCCGTGGACCAGGAGGAAGCCGGCGCAGGCCCGGCCGGGTTCCGGCCAGGCGCCGCAGCTGCCCAGCACGGTCAGCTCGCTCATGCGCGCAGTCTCCCAGTGCCGTTTCTGTCGGACCCCCCAGGTAGCGTGCGAAGGGTGCTGACCGTCTCCACTGTGAATGTCAACGGCCTCCGTGCCGCCGCGAAAAAGGGCTTCGTCGAGTGGCTGGGCTCGACGAAGGCGGACGTCGTCGCCTGCCAGGAGGTCCGGGCCGAGCTCAAGGAGCTCCCGGCCGGTGCCGCCGCGCCCGAAGGCTGGCACGTGGTGCACGCGCCGTCCGTGCAGAAGGGGCGCAACGGCGTCATGCTCTTCAGCCGGGCGGAGCCGGAAGAGGTCCGCATCGGTTTCGGCGAGCCCGAATTCGAGGACAGCGGCCGCTACGCCGAGATCCACCTGCCGAACGTCGTCGTCGCGAGCCTGTACCTGCCCAGCGGCGATGTCGGGACACCGCGCCAGGACGAGAAGGAGCGCTTCATGGCGGCGTTCCTGCCGTACCTCGTCGACCTGCGCGCCAAGGCCGAGGCCGGTGGCCGCGAGGTCGTCGTCGTGGGCGACTGGAACATCGCGTACGACAAGATCGACCTGAAGAACTGGCGCGGGAACCAGAAGAGTTCGGGCTTCCTGCCGGAGGAGCGGGAGTGGCTCGGCCGCGTGTTCAGCGAAGCCGGCTATGTCGACGTGCAGCGCAAGCTCGACCCGGAAGGCCCCGGCCCGTACACGTGGTGGTCGTACCGCGGGAAGGCGTTCGACAACGACACGGGCTGGCGCATCGACTGCCAGATCGCCACTCCCGGCCTGGCCGAGCGGTGCACCTCCGTCGTGGTCGAGCGCGCCGAGACCTACGACCAGCGCTGGTCCGACCACGCGCCGGTGACGGCGACGTACGGCATCTGAGGGCTCGGCCGGTGATCCCGGAGGTCATGGGTTTCACCGTGACCTCCGGGATCCGGTCAAAAGCGTGAGATCGAGGAGCTTGCCGAGCACACTCAGTGCGCCGCCTCGATCTGTTCGGGTCGGTTGTGAGTGACAGGTTCGACCTGCGATCCAGTGATGTCGACGTGCTCGTCGAGTTCTCGGCTTTCCGAACTGGACAGTGGACTCGCGGCGCAGGTGCCGGATCTCGGACGGGTCGTCGCCTTTGGCGGCATCCTCAGCCACGGTTACGCGACGGGTTGACGCTGCCTAGATCCGACAACGCGACGTACTCCGGATAACCTGCGCGCAGGAGATCCGGGGGTTGCGATGGAGACGAACGAAGCCAGGCGTATCGAGGCGACCAACGCCGAGCGCTACGCGATGTCCGGCCAGTACGGGTGGGAGTTCAGCCCGGACGCGCCGAACCTGCTGGAGCGCTGGACGGTCCTGCCGTTCAACCAGCGCGGCGACAAGCGGATGGCGTTCGGCGCGCTGAGCGGCGCGTACAACGGGCTTCGCTTCAGCGTCTTCGATTACCACCGCCGCCCGACGGTCACGAGCGTGCACACGCGGTGGACCAACAAGAAGGTCAACGAGCTCGACACGATCTCGATCGACACGGTCTGGGTCGTCACCCTGCCCGCGCCGATGCCGAATTTCCAGATCGTGTCGAGTATCGAGTCCGCCTGGGACGTCGATCAGTACCCGGAGCCCGCCACCGCCGACCGGAAGTTCAACCGCTGGTACAAGCTGATCGACACCGACCCGAACGTCGCGGTCGCCGTGCTGACGCCGCAGGTCGCCGCCACGATGCGGTCGTCGAAGCTGCACACCTGGTCGCTGGTGGGCGCGGAACTGGTCTACGTCGAGAACCCGACCTTCGGCCGGACCAAACCGGACGACGTGCTCTCCACGCTCGGGAGGCTCGCGCAGCTCGTGTCGCTGCTGCCGTTCCACCTCGGTGCGCAGCCCGCCGCGCCGCCTCCGCCGCAGCCTTACTATCCGCCGCAACAGCAGTATCCGCCGCAGAACCCCGGGTATCCGCCGCAGTACCCGCCCCCGCCGCAATACGGTCAGCCGCCGTATCCGCCGCAATATCCGGGACACCCGCCGCAGCACTATCCGCCACAGCAGTACCCGCCCCAGTATCCGCCGCCGGGATACCCGCCGCGCGGCTACTGACGGGACTTCGCGCTCTCCGTCCACACTGGACTTTCGACGAAGTGGTTGTCGAACTTTTCCTGACTGTCCAAGAGATCCTGGACGGTCGCCTCGCCGTGTCCGACCTTCTCCAGTAGCCGGAAGTAGCCGAACCGTTCCACGCCGGGGATGAACACGATCAGAACGTCCGCCGCCGAGTCCACGGCCGCCCGGAACGCGTGTGTGGTCAGCGGCGGCACGACGAGCATGTCGCCTTCGGAAACGGTCACGATCTCTTCTCCCACAAGGACTTCCAGCTTTCCACCGAGCATGAAGAACATCTCGGACGAGCCGGTGTGGTAGTGCGGCGCCGCGCCGTCGGCGCCGACGCCCAGCTGTGTTCTCGCGCTGCTCATGACTCCGCCTGTGGTCGAGACGTCGGCGAGCAGGGTGACGAGGGTGGGGGCCGCGCCGACGGTCTCGGCTTCGGCGGCGCGGACGAGGACGGGTTCGCGGGTTTCGATGCGCCGTGTCATGACTCGATAGTTCCACCGCTGATAGTTCGCTGTCAAACTATCTCCCGTCGAATAGACTGCGTTCGTGAGTGAACAAGGAAGCGCGGACGCGATCGACGCCGTCGTCGACGCCTGGCACCGCGAGCGGCCGGAGCTGGACTTGACCGCGATCGGGGTCGCCGGCCGCCTCGGCCGCGTCACGATGCTGACCACGCCGATGGTCGAGGCCGTCTTCGCGAAACACGGCTTGAAGCAAGGGGAGTTCGACGTGCTCGCGGCGCTCAGGCGGTCCGGGAAGCCGTACACGCTGATCCCGTCCGAACTGTCCGCGACCCTGATGATGTCCAGGGCCGGGATGACCAGCCGAATCGACAGGCTCGAGTCGGCCGGGCTGGTGGAGCGGGCGCTCGATCCCGAAGACCGGCGCAGCTTCCGGGTCACGTTGACCGAGCGCGGCTTCGAGGTCGTCGATGCCGCGATGACCGAGCACGCGGCGAACGTCGCGAAGCTGCTCTCGCCGCTGGGAGAGGACCTCGGCGTCCTCGACGCTTCGCTGCGTCGGCTACTGGCGTCCCTCGACGAAAACTGAAGGGGCCCTTCGCCGCGTCACATGCGGCGAAGGGCCCCTTCAGTTCCCTGGACGGATCAGCAGTACAGGTTGCCGCCGGGGTCGACGCCGAGGATGCCGGTGAACTGCTGGTACTTGCTCACGCGGCTCTGCACCTGGGCGGGGTTGCCGCCGTTGCACTCGATGCTCCCGTTGATGCTGCGGATCGTCTCGCCGAAGCCGCGGCTGTTGACCATCGCGTTGTGCGGGGTCATCGTGCCGGGACCGTTCTGGGTCATCCAGTACCAGATGCCGGTCTTCCAGGCGACCGCCGCGTCGTTCTGCACCAGCCACGGGTTGGTCAGCAGCGGCAGGCCCAGTGCGTCGCCGGCGGCCTTGTAGTTGAAGTTCCAGCTGAGCTGGATCGGGCCGCGGCCGTAGTACGCGGCGTTGCCGGCGGGACAGCCGTAGGACTGGCTCGTGTCGCAGTAGTGCGGGTAGTTCGCCTCGTTCTGCTCGACGATGTGGACCAGGCCGCCGGTCTCGTGGCTGACGTTCGCCAGGAAAGCCGCCGCTTCCTGCTTCTTCACGGTGTCGCTGCCCGTGCCCGCGAAGGCCGGGTACGCGCTGAGGGCGGTGACCAGGCCGTTGTAGGTGTAGAAGGGATTCCGGCTCGGGAACATCTGGTTGAACTGCGCCTCGCTGACCACGAAGCCGGACGGGTTCGGCGGGTTGGTCGTCCCGCCGCCGCAGGCGCCCTGATCGGCCCAGACCTGCGCCGTACCTGGGGTTTCGTTCTGCGTCCACCACTTCGCGGACCAGTTGTGCCCGTTGTAGGAGGCCGTGTTGCCGCCCCAGTAGACCGAGCTCGCGTTCCACGGCGCCACGCAGTCCGCGGCGGAGGCGGACTGGGCCGGGACGACGGCGACGGTGGTGGCGGCGAAGGTTGCGGCGACCGCCGCGAGAATACGTCGAAGAGACATCGGTGGCTCCTTCGTACGAGGGGACCATGCAGGGAGATTGGTCTATACCTTTTAAGGGGTATGGCCAACAGGTATAGACCATTGCGCACAAGAAACCAACCGGGGAAAGTCGGATCGTGCCTGTTCGGCCGCGTGCGACAGCCGAATGGCCTAACCCCTGTCCGGTTTTGTCAGAAACCGATTCCCCGCATGGCAACTCTGAGGCGAGGGGTGCTCGAAACATCCCCCCTGTGAGGGGCTAGTCTCGGGCCCCGAGTTGATCAGAACCCACAGGTCTTGACACGCTCGGTAGTTTTTTGACCAGCAACCTGGAAATGCTCACTCGTTCGGGTTAGCGTTCCGGTTCGGCAAAGTCACGTCACGGGAGGCACTCCGGTGCGGAACCCAGTTCATCTCCTGATGCGATCGTCCGTGCCCGCGGCCCGGGCCGCGGCGGTCATCGCGATCCCGGTCGCGCTGCTCGTCGCTGGCGCCGTTCCGGCGTCGGCAGCGGAGTCGGCGTCACGTTCGGAGATGGCGTTCGGCCTGCTGGGCCCGGTCGGCCTGATCGCCGTCGCGCTCGGCATCGTCGGCATGGCCTTCGGTGTGTTCCGTCAGCGCCGGAAGGCCCGCGCGGCCGCCGTCGCCCCCGCTCCCGTCGTCCCGCCGCAGCCCGCCGCCCCGCATGTGGCCGCGATGGCCGAGGCCGTGCTCGCCGACGACGCCCTCACTCGCCAGCAGCGCCCCTGACCTGCTTTCCCCTGCTTCGGATCGCGTTTAGCCCGCGAAACGCAGGTGGGTGCCCTGGGCCCGGCGGATCGCGGTTAGCCCGCGAAACGCAGGTCGGCGGATTTCTTGGGTAGGTACACCTAGTCCCGCCCGGATTGTTTCGCCGCGCGCTGATCGCCACGCTCGGGTCCATGACGGTGACGCGGCGTCGCAGCCGGCCCGGTGACCCCTTCCCCCGCGCCCTGGACCGGGCGATCACGGAAAGCGGCCTCGGGCTCGACCGGATCCGGCACCGGCTCGCCCAGCAGGGAGTCCGGATCAGTGTCGCGACCTTGAGCTACTGGCGGACAGGAAGAAGCCGCCCCGAGCGGTGCGACTCCCTGAAGGCGGTCGCGCTGCTGGAGCGGCTCTTCGAACTACCGCACGGTTCCTTGCTGAACCGGCTGGGCCCGCGTCGCCCCCGGGGACGGTGGGGCGACGCGGGGACCGGGTCAGACGCCGGAGTTGGTGCGGATCCAGCTGCGGAAGTAGGGGACGTCCACGTAGATCGACGGCCCGGTCGCGCAGGTGCTGCTGTTGTTCCCGGCGCGGCTGGTGGCGCCGACCAGCTGCCAGACACCGCTGACCTGCTTCACCTGCGGGCCGCCCGAGTCGCCGTAGCAGGCGCCCGAGTTGCCGTTGGGGTTGTTGGTGCAGATCTCGCTGGCGGCGTTGATGCCGCTGCACCGGGTGTCGGCGACGATCGAGGTGTTCAGCTCCTGGAGGTTGATCGGGGCGCCACAACCACCGCGGACGGGGCAGGTCTGGCCCCAGCCGATGATCCGCGTCGCGGTGCCAACGGCCCCGGACGAAGCGGCGATCGTGACCGGCGCCTGCGACACCGCCGTCGAGAGACGCAGCAGCGCCAGGTCGGCGCTCGGGTGGGCGATGCGCTGGGCGACGCGGGCGACGGAACCGCCGCTGGTGCGGTTCGTGGTGCCGACCCGCACCTGGTACGGCGTGCCACAGTGCGCCGCGGTGACCACCCAGGTCGAGCTGATCAGTGAGCCACCACACTGGTGGCTGCCGGAGCTCGACTGCTGGGACACCATAAACGAGTAGACCTGGGTCGCGTTGCCGCCGCCGACGATGTTCGGCTGGACGCCTCCGGTGGGCTCGGCCGCCGCCGCGACGCCGGAAAGCGAGAAGACGGCCGCAGCCGCCATGGCCAAGCCCATCAGCAGGGATCGTGCCTTCATCTGGGTTCTCCTTCGGTGTGGCCGGAAGATCCGGTGCCATGAACGCTAGGAATCGGACACCGCGCCCAGAACCGTCGGAAGTATGTGGCGTTTAACCGTTTAGCCCGTTCGGCCGGGCCGAGGCCGGATGACCCGCCGCGGCGTGGCCTGACAGAATCCGGGCGTGTCCGACGAACAGAAGCGCCCGCGCGTACTCTCCGGGATCCAGCCGACCGCCGACTCGTTCCACCTGGGCAACTACCTGGGTGCGCTGCGGCAGTGGGTGCGGCTGCAGGACACCCACGACACCTTCTACATGGTCGTCGACCTGCACGCGATCACCGTCGAGCAGGACCCGAAGGTGCTGCGCGAGCGCACGCGCCGCTCGGCCGCGCAGCTGCTCGCGCTCGGGGTCGACCCCGCCCGCAGCGCGCTGTTCGTCCAGAGCCAGGTGCCCGAGCACGCCCAGCTGAGCTGGGTGCTGGAGTGCCAGACCGGGTTCGGCGAGGCGAGCCGGATGACGCAGTTCAAGGACAAGGCCGCGAAGCAGGGCACGGATCGCGCCAGCGTCGGCCTGTTCACGTACCCGGTCCTGCAGGCCGCGGACATCCTGCTGTACCAGGCGAACGAGGTCCCCGTCGGCGAGGACCAGCGGCAGCACCTGGAGCTGACGCGCAACCTCGCGCAGCGGTTCAACAACCGCTACGGCAAGACGTTCACCGTGCCGGAGCCGCATATCGTCAAGGACACGGCGAAGATCTACGACCTGCAGGACCCGACCGCGAAGATGAGCAAGTCCTCGTCGACCGGCAACGGCCTCATCGAGCTGCTCGAAGACCCGAAGAAGTCGGCGAAGAAGGTGCGCTCGGCGGTCACCGACACCGGCCGCGAGATCGTCTTCGACGCCGAGAACAAGCCGGGCGTCTCGAACCTGCTGACGATCCTGTCCGCCCTGACCAACCAGCCGGTCGCCGAACTCGAGAACGCCTACGAGGGCAAGGGCTACGGCGACCTGAAGAAGGGCGTCGGCGAGGCGTTCGTCGAGTGGGTCACGCCGGTGCAGGAGCGCGTCCGGTCCTACCTGGACGACGTCGCCGAACTCGACAAGGCCTTGGCGCTCGGTGCGGAACGGGCCAGGGAGGTCGCTTCGGTGACCTTGCGGAACGTCTACGAGAACATCGGGTTCCTTCCCCCGGCAGGCTGATTCGCGCTGCGCGGCCGCGGCCGTGTGGTTAGCGTTTCAAGGTGGCGAAAGACGACGGCGCGAAGCCGGAAGAGGACAAGCTGCTACCGCGCCTGAGGCGCAAGTACGCCTGGCTCGATCACCTCATCCGGGCCAATGACGCCTTCACCGAGCGCTACGGCAACCACTACGCGGCCGCCATCACCTACTTCAGCGTGCTTTCGGTGATCCCGATCTTGATGGTCGCCTTCGCGATCGTCGGGATCGTGCTCAAGGGCGACACCGCGGTGACGAACCAGCTCGTCGACGGCATCACGAAGTCCGTACCGGACGGGCTACGGGGTCTCGTCGGCGAGATCATCGGCGCGGCGCTGAAATCCGGTGGTGGCATCGGGGTGTTCGGTCTGTTGCTCGCCCTGTACTCGGGCGTCGGCTGGATGTCGAACCTGCGCGACGCGCTGACCGCCCAATGGGGGCAGGAAAAGCAGAAGCTTCCGCTGGTTTCGACCACCATCAAGGACCTGCTGTCCCTCGTCGGGCTCGGTCTCGCGCTGGTGGTCTCGTTCGGTCTCACCGCGGCGGGCAGCGGGGTCGGGCGGTTCCTGCTCGAACTGGTCGGCCTCGAGAACCAGGGCTGGGCCGTTTTCCTGTTGAAGGTCGCGACGATCCTGCTCGGTCTTCTCGCGAACACCCTGGTGTTCCTGTGGGTCATCGCGAGGCTGCCTCGTGAGCACGTCGCGCTGCGCAGCGCGGTCAAGGGCGCGATCTTCGCCGCCGTCGGGTTCATCGTGCTCCAGCAGGCCGCGACCGTCTACCTCGGCAGCGTCACGAAATCACCGGCGTTCACGCTGTTCGGCCCGGTGATCGGTCTGCTCGTGTTCGCGAACCTCGTGTCGCGGTTCCTGTTGTTCGTCACCGCGTGGACGGCGACGGCGAAGGAGAACCAGCAGACGGTCATCGAGCCGCCGGCCCCGGTGCTGATCCACCCGAGGGTGACCGTGCAGCAGGGGCCGGGGCTCGGTGCCGTCGGCGGGGCTTTCGCGACCGGTGCCCTGTTGGGCTGGTTCGGCCGCCGGAGGTCCTGACTTACCGGCCGGGCTCCTGCGTGACCGGAGCCGGCTGTGCCTGCGCAGCCTTCTTGGTGCGGACGATGCCCGCGACGAGCAGGACGACACCGAGTACGCCGACGACGATGCCGAGCACCGGCTGGTAGTCCTCGGCCCACATCAGCAGGATGAACTGGCGGTCGGTGTAGGTCAGCGCGACCGAGCCGAAACCGAGCAGGATGAACAAGAACGCGAGTCTCTGCATGGAAAGAACACCTCGGAAACGAGTACTTGAAATCGGGGACACCCACCGCCGTCCCCCGAACGGCGCGCGGGTGGAGACCGAAGGTTAGCGGTCGCGGCCGTCGTTGTCCGCCGATTTCGTTTTCCGCGGTCTACTCGCCCGCCATGGCCTTTTTCCGCTGGTGACCGACGACGAACGACGCCACGATGATCAGGAACACGACCAGCGTGATGATCCAGCCCGTCACCCCGAACGGGTCTTCGGCCGCGGCCGCGGCGCCGCTGTTCGACGCTCCGTCCCCGTTCGGCGTGGCGTTCGCCGGGTCCGCGTTCACGATTTCCGGTGACCGGTATTCGATGCGCCCCACCGATTCGGCCTTGGCGTCGCGCAGCGCGATGCCGTAGTCGAGGAGTTTCGCCGCCTGCTCGACGACCCGCGTCGGGCGCTGCTCGGCGCGCAGCATCACGACCCCGATCCGGTGACCGTTCTGGACCGCGCTGCCCGCGTAGGTGTGGCGCGCGTCGTCGGTGAAACCGGTCTTCCCGCCGGTGAACCCGGGGTAGGTGCCGAGGAGTTTGTTGTCGTTGTAGATCGTGATGAGCGGCTTTCCCGCCGTGGGCGGGATTTCGAAGGTCTTGGTCTTGACCACCTTGGCGAATTCGGGCTTCTTCATCGCGTAGTGGAAGATCAGGCTCATGTCGTAGGCCGACGTCGACATACCGGGGCCGTCGAGCCCGGACGGCGTCGCGGCCCGGGTGTCCGTGGCGCCGATGCGGGTGGCCAGCGCGTTCATCTTCGCGACGGTCGCGTCCACCCCGCCGAGCACGGTGGAGAGCGCGTGCGCCGCGTCGTTGCCCGAATGCATCAGCAGGCCGTGCAGCAGCTGGTCCACTGTGTACTGACCGCCCGCGGCGATGCCCATGCAGGTGCACTCCTGCTCGGCGTCCTCCTTGGTCGGCACGATGCTCTTGCCCGGCGGGAGTTCGGTGACCACGACCAGCCCGAGCAGCACCTTGATCAGCGACGCCGGCCGCTGGCGCGCGTGCGGGTCCTTCGCCGCGATGATGTCGCCGTTGTCGAGATCCTGCAGCACCCACGACGCGGAGGTGTTCCCCTCGGGCGGGTTCAGCGCGCGCTTCGGGAGCACGAGCCCGCATTCGGCCATCCGGTCGCCGCCCACCGGGACCGGCGGGACCGGCAGCGGGGCCGGCGCGGCCTCACCGGGACGTGGCTTCTCGGAGGTGTCGATGGGCGGGGGAGGCGTCGTCTTGTTCGCGCACGGCTGCGCCTGGGCTGGTGGCTTCGGGGCGGCTGTGGCCACCGGCGTCACCGCGAGGGCGAGCACACCGGAAACGAGGACCAGGAGCGACCGGGAGATAGCGCTGTGCACCCGAGCAATGTAGCGTCGCCGGGCCCGCTGCATACTCAGGGGCATGCGCATTTCGCGAGGTACTTCGATGTTCCTGCTGGGTTTCGGCGTGTGGTCGTGGATCATCTGGATCACGTTCGCCAAGAACCTCTGGGACAGTGACCGCGCCTGGGCCGCGGACGGCTCGCCCACCGCCTACTTCATCGTGCACGCGGTGCTGACGGTGGTCTCGTTCGTGCTCGGCACCATCATCGGCGTCATCGGTCTGCGCACGCTTCGTGGCGCCAAGTCACGGGACGCGGAGAAGGCTGACGCCTGATCCGGTTTGTCGTCCTTTTGACGGTGGTGGCCCGCCTTCGGCTCGCTTACGTTCACTCCACCGAATCATGGAGGTGGAATGTCCCGGATCAGACGCCTGCTCGTCCCCGCGCTCGTCGCGGCGGCGGCGGGAAGCGTGTTCGCGGCCCCGTCGGCGAGCGCCGCGCCCGCGCCGCAGTGCGACACCGCGAGCGCGCCGTTCAACTACGTGGTGCTCTACAACCCGCGTACGCCGGAGCGCAAGGTCGACAGCGAGCTGCGCGCCAAGTGCGGCGAGAAGGTCGCGTACTACCCGGAGATCGGGGTCGCGGTGGCGACCTCGCGCAACGCCGACTTCCAGGCGAAGATCGGCGTCTTCCGCGCCTACTCGGGCGGCCGTGACGTCGCGTTCCCGCCGGCGGCCACCGCCCGCGCGACCCGCTCCGCCGTGGTCGACACCAAGGAGAACGAAGAGACCACCAGCGTCGCGGTCGAAGAGGACCTGTCGGCCCAGCAGTGGGACATGCGGGCGATCCAGGCTCCCGAGGCGAACAAGATCTCCGGCGGCAGCAGCTCGGTGACCGTCGGCGTGCTGGACTCGGGCATCGAGCCCACCCACCCCGCGCTGAAGGCGGCCCTCGACCCGACCGTGTCGGCAGGCTGCAACAGCGGCGCGCCCGACACCACGCCCGCCGCCTGGGCGCCCACGACGTCGGACCACGGCACGCACGTCGCCGGCACGATCGCGGGCAAGGACGCCTCGCGCGGCTTCACGGGTGTGGCGCCCGGCGTCAAGCTCGCGTCGGTGAAGGTCGTGAACGACGACGGCCTGATCCTCCCCGAGGCCGCGGTGTGCGGGTTCATGTGGGCGGCGAAGCACCGATTCCCGGTCACGAACAACAGCTACTACATCGACCCGGGCATGTTCTACTGCGCGAAGGAGCCGGGCGACGCGGCCGCGTTCGAGGCCGTCCGCCGCGCGGTGACCTACTCGACCGGACGTGGCGTGCTGAACGTCGCCGCCGCCGGTAACAGCGGTTTCGACCCGGACAAGCAGACCACCGACCCGAACCGCCCGCACCCGGTCGACGAGAGCTGCGGCATCCTGCCCAAGGCCATCGACGGCGTCGTCAACGTCTCGGCCATCGGCTACGCGGGCACGAAGTCGTCGTACAGCAACTACGGCGACGACGTTTCGGTCACCGCCCCCGGTGGCGACCGCGCCCAGCTGCCGCCCGCCGGCCAGGGAGTGGGCTGCCCGCTGTCGACGATCTTCAACGGTGGTTACGGCGCCAAGTGCGGTACCTCGATGGCGTCCCCGCACGCCGCCGGTGTCGCCGCGCTGCTGGCTTCCCGCTACCGCCACGCTCCGCCGCGGCTGCTGACCTGGCTGCTGGAGCACCAGGCGGACGAGGTTCCCTGCGGGACCGCGGCGCCGGTCTGTGAAGGCCCGGCGAAGGACAACTCGTACTACGGGCACGGCCGCGTCGACGCCCTGGACGCGGTGAAGTAAAAGGATTTCCGAATATTCGGGGCCGGTCCACGTGGTGGGCCGGCCCCGAATGCGTTCCGGTCGCTTGCGGAAAGGCAAGATCCGTTCGGTGACCACCCGAACACGTGCCGGATTTTCCGGTCTTGGTGGCCCGTGAGCGCGGTAAACTCGTATAGGTGAAACCCCAATGGGGTAGGTGCCGAGTGAAGATCGAGCGACTTCGGCTACTGTGCCGTCCACCACATCGGCACCGATGGGGGCGACCAATCAACCTCGCGAATGGATGCACATGATGACCGGCGGTTCTGAGACGGGTGGCAACTAGCCACCGCCTGGCTCCGGCATGAAACCCGTGCCGGAGCGTCAGCCGTTACGCGTGTAGTCCGCGACGAAGCCCATGTGCTCGCTCAACCGGGGCTCGCGGGCGGAGTACTCGACGATCACATCGTTGTTCCGCACCTTCTTCTTGAAATTGCGTGCCCCCTGATTGCGCACGGTGAGAGACGCGGGGTTCGGGACGTTGCGGAAGACGACCCGGTGGGTGAACTTGCAGACCTGCTTGTCGAAGACCACGTCGAAGTCCTCCGGCTCCGCACCGCTCATCAGGTCCGCCGACATCTTCGGCCACCACCACTCGACGGTCACGAGATCGCCGTCCGCGACCCGGTTTCCCAAGTGGACGTAGATGTCGAGGCGGGGTTTGCCCGCCTTCGAGTTCTTCCAGACCGACGTGGCCTTCGCCCGTGTGCGCTCGGACGCGCTTTCCGGTCTCGCGTGGTACGCCTTGCACGAGATGCGCCGTTTCGCCCTGGCGGTCAAGGGGGTTAGGCCGTAGTAGGTCATTTTGAGCGAAACGTATCTCGGCTTACCGTCCGAGGCGGCGCTGAGGATCATGTTGCGTTTGCAGTAGACGTCGCCGTTGTTCTCGACGATGGTTTCTTGCCGCCATTCACGGAGGACGATCGGTGAATCCGTGTGCATGCTGTCGGCATAGTCGTGAAGGATGTTCTCCACGTTGGCGAGTCTGTTGCGTTGCCGTTGCGTTCCCGCGAACGAAACCAGCGCGGCCAAGACGAACAACGTGCCGGCGGCGGTGGCGAAAGCCGTTCTGAGCCAGGCGATGCCGAGCACCTGGCCGAGCAGGCCGACCGTACCCAGCATGGTGATCGTGCTTCCGAATACGCGAATGTAGCCGTGTTTGTAAACCAGTTCTTCGATTTCCGCGATCAGAGGCACGAGTCGCTGCGAAAGGATCGCGCGCAGCTCCGAACCAGCACCCATCGCCTCGCCGCCCCTCGATCACCCGGCTTGGTGACTCTCCAGGCTATCTCAGTCACACACCGTTTCCAACGGTCTTCTTGGCGGTGAAGCACCTTTCGCCGGATTCGCGACCGGTGCGTTCTCGCTACGTTGTGAACACCTTCGACAGTGGGGAGTTCACGATGTCGGTGTTCGGTCGGTTGGTTCCCGTGGCGGTGGGGCTGGCGATGCTCCCGCTGGTCAGCACGCCCGCGGCGGCGGCTCCGGTGGTGCCCTGCAGCGAAGAGCCGCGGGAGCTGCCCATCAACGAGTTCACCGACTACCGCGAAATGGTGGGGGAACTCGGCAGGCTCGAGCGCGTGAGCAAGGGGCGCGTGGCGGTCAAGGAGGCCGGGCGGTCCAACCGCGGCCGGGTGATCCATCAGGCGACCGTCGGGACCGGGCCGAAGGTCTTCGTGGTCTCCAGCGAGATCCACGGAAACGAGAAGACCGGCACCGACGCCCTGCTCCGGATCCTGGACTACCTCGGTACCTCGGAGTCGCGGGACGCCGAGCGGCTGCGGAAGACCATCACCTTCGTCGCGGTGCCGAAACTGAACCCGGACGGCGCCGAACTCGACCGGCGCGGCGACGACCTGTCGTGGGCCGAGGTGCAGCGCAAATTCCCCCAGCTGAAGGACCGGCCGCCCGCCTGGAACTACCTCAGCGACGTCCTGCAGGGCGACGACTACCGGAAGCGGCCCGGGTTCGACGTCAACCGCGACTTCAATCCGGACCTGAACTACGTCCCGCGCGCGGAGGACTTCCCGGGCGCGCCGGATCAGCCGGGCTGGTTCATCACGCCCGAGGCGCGGGCTTTGCGGTCTGTGTACATGGAGCTGACCGCGCGGCGCGGGAAGGTGCCCGACGTCTACGTCGATCTGCACCACCAAGGCGCGTGCGTCCGTCAGGAAGGCAGCAACCGGCTCCTCGATGTCGGCATCGACTACCCGCCGCTGCCGGACAAGTTCTTCGAGCCCGGCCAGAAATACGCGAAGTACCGCGACGTGTACACAAAGGACGAATCGCGGCAGCTGGCGATCAGCGGCTTCAACGGGATGACGTCGCGTGGGTTCGTCGGGGCGCGGTACCCGCATGGCGCGGATCGTGATCTGCCCGGGCAGGCGCGGTGCTCGTTCGCGTTGAACGGGACGGGGACGGTGCTGTTCGAGGTGCGCGGGCAGACGCAGACGCTCGGGCAGCAGCACCGGGAGCACTTCACGCGCGCGGTGATGGCGGGGCTGTACAACATGCTGCGGGATGTGAGCACGGGCGCAGTGGACCGCATCGACCCGGAGGCTTTCGACCTGCTGCCCGGCACCGTTGACTCCGGTGCCGACCATCACTCGCTGGACGCCCGGATCCTTGAGTAGCGGCTGTCCGTGAAGGCCTCCTTGAGGGACCCAGGGTCCCTCAAGGAGGCCTTCACGGACGGTCAAGCCGCACGAGACGTCAGACCGACAGGTGGGCGCGGGCGCGCGGCGGCTGCGAGACGAGCCGCTTCCAGTTCTGCCAGAACTCCGGCGGGATCTGTCAGCAAGCGGGAAGGCAAGGTCTGTACGACGACTATCCCGGCGGCCGCGTAGCGCGTATTGCGCATGACAGTGCGCCTGTAGTCCTCGCGATGGAAATGGAAGTCGAACGAGTCGATCTCCCACGCGAGTGCGATGTCGTCCCACCAAGCATCAGGACGACCGATGTAGCCGCCGCGGCTGTCGCAGATCTCCGGATTCCAGTGGCTCGGCTGAACGAGGAGACTGCGGCTCAAGATCTTGGCTCGTGCTTCCGCGACCGAGTAGAGATCCTTCCACTCGCCGAGAATTCTGCGCGGGATCGCGGTGCCTCGTTTGGAACCCTTGTTCAGTTCGTGGGCCAGCGCTTCAGGCGAACACCGGCCACGCTGGATGGCTTCGACGAGAAGGCGTCCGATGGGTTCGACCGTTCGCAGGCGTCGGCAAGCGTCCGTGGTCGCGCGAACGAGTGGAGCGAGGGGTACGCCTTCGTGGGTTCGTGCTTCAGGCAGACGATGGGTTCGCTCGACGGTCACGAACTCAGCGCTGCGGACTTTGTGTTCATGCGGAATGAGAACGTGAATGTCCTTGTCCGGAGGTAGCTCACGGGGACGAAGCCCGTGTCGGCGGCAGGCCTCCACGCCGGTCACGAGTGCGCGAGGCCCCGCATGCAGGAGCGCGCCGATCACCCGTTCCTCGATGGTCGGGGGCGCCTGGTGCAGCAGAATGATCCCCGGTAGCAGGCGTTGCCAAGGACCGCCGGGCAGGCATCTTCGATAGATGACCTTGCTGCTCATGTCGAGCGATTCCAAGGTCGTCGCCTTGATGACGCCATGCCGGCTCCGCTGCTGGAGCAGTTCGGGATGCTCAGCCCATCTGCCGCGCTTGTTCATGACCACAGAGTGGGCCCGCTGGCATCGCGATCACCAGACACACTTCCGCGGCCTGTGGATAACCCACCCTTGTGGATAACTGCCCAGAAATCCGTGAAGGCCTCCTTGAGGGACCCAGAGTCCCTCAAGGAGGCCTTCACGGACAGTCCAGAAGCCGCCAGAAGCGTCAGACGCGCTTGAAGAGCAAAGCGCGCTTAACCTCCTGAATCGCCTTCGTCACCTGGATACCGCGCGGGCAGGCGTCGGTGCAGTTGAACGTCGTCCGGCAGCGCCAAACGCCCTCGGAGTCGTTCAGGATGTCGAGACGCTCTTCGGCGCCTTCGTCACGCGAGTCGAAGATGAACCGGTGCGCGTTGACGATCGCGGCCGGGCCGAAGTACGAACCGTCGTTCCAGTACACCGGGCACGAGGACGTGCAGCAGGCGCACAGGATGCACTTGGTCGTGTCGTCGAACCGGTCGCGGTCGGCCTGCGACTGGATCCGCTCGCGCGTGGGCTCGTTCCCGTAGGCGATCAGGTACGGCTTCACGGCCTTGTACGCCTCGAAGAACGGGTCCATGTCGACGTAAAGGTCCTTGAGCGTCGTCAGGCCCTTGATCGGCGCGATGGTGATCGTCGTCTTCTTGCCGTTGGTCTCGAGCAGATCCTTCATCAGGACCTTGCACGCCAGCCGGTTGATGCCGTTGATCTGCATCGCGTCGGAACCACACACGCCGTGCGCGCACGAGCGCCGGAACGAGAACGTCCCGTCGATGTAGTCCTTCACGTAGAAGAGCAGGTTCAGCAGCCGGTCGGTGCGCTGCGCCGGGACGTCGTAGGACTCCCAGTGCGGCTCGTTGTCGATCTCGGGGTTGAACCGGAGGATCTTCAGCGTGACGGTGATCGGCGTGTGGTCGGAGGACACGGCCTCCGACTTCTCGGGGGTTGCCGTGGTCATCAGTACTTCCGCTCCATCGGTTCGTAGCGGGTGAAGGTCACCGGCTTGTAGTCCAGGCGGACGTCGGCGGTGAGACCTTCGCCCTCCTTGTAGGCCATGGTGTGCCGCATGAAGTTCGTGTCGTCGCGGTTCGGGTAGTCCTCGCGCGCGTGCCCGCCGCGGGATTCCTTGCGCGCCAGGGCGCCGACGACGAGGACCTCGGCGAGTTCGAGCAGGAAGCCCAGCTCGACGGCCTCGAGGACGTCGGTGTTGTACCGCTTCCCCTTGTCCGACACGGTGATCCGGCTGTACCGCTCCTTCAGCGCCTGCACGTCGGTCAGTGCCTGCTTCAGCGTGTCCTCGGTGCGGTACACCGAAGCGTGCGAGTCCATCGTGCGCTGCAGCTCGGTGCGGATGTCGGCGACGCGCTCGTCACCGTGCTCCGAGAGCAGCAGCGCGAGCTGGTCCTCGACGACCTTGGTCGGGTTCTCCGGCAGCTCGATGTGCTCGTGCGCCAGCGCGTACTCGGCGGCCGCGATGCCGGCGCGACGGCCGAACACGTTGATGTCGAGCAGCGAGTTCGTGCCGAGCCGGTTCGAGCCGTGCACGGACACGCACGCCACCTCGCCCGCGGCGTACAGGCCGGGGATGACGTTTTCGTTGTCCCGCAACGCTTCGCCGTGGACGTTGGTCGGGATGCCGCCCATCACGTAGTGACACGTCGGGAACACCGGCACCGGTTCGGTGACCGGGTCGACGCCCAGGTACGTCCGCGAGAACTCCATGATGTCCGGGAGTTTCGCGTTCAGCGTCTCTTCCGGGATGTGCGTGACGTCGAGGACGACGTAGTCCTTGTTCGGCCCGCAACCGCGGCCCTGCAGCACTTCCTGCACCATCGATCGGGCGACGATGTCACGCGGCGCGAGGTCCTTGATGGTGGGGGCGTAGCGCTCCATGAATCGCTCGCCGTCGGCGTTGCGGAGGATGCCGCCCTCGCCGCGCACGGCCTCGGAGATGAGGATGCCGAGCCCGGCCAGACCTGTCGGGTGGAACTGGAAGAACTCCATGTCCTCCAGCGGCAGGCCCTTGCGGAAGATGATGCCGAGGCCGTCACCGGTGAGGGTGTGCGCGTTCGACGTCGTCTTGAAGATCTTGCCCGCGCCACCGGTGGCGAACACGATCGACTTCGCCTGGAAGACGTGCAGCTCGCCGGTCGCCAGCTCGTAGGCGACGACGCCGGAAGCGGCCGGGTTGCCGTTCTCGTCCGGGGTCAGCACCAGGTCGAGCACGTAGAACTCGTTGAAGAACTCGGTGCCGTGCTTGACGCAGTTCTGATACAGCGTCTGCAGGATCATGTGCCCGGTGCGGTCCGCGGCGTAGCAGGCGCGGCGTACCGCGGCCTTGCCGTGGTCACGGGTGTGCCCGCCGAAGCGGCGCTGGTCGATCTTGCCTTCGGGCGTCCGGTTGAACGGCAGGCCCATCTTCTCGAGGTCGAGGACCGCGTCGATGGCTTCCTTCGCCATGATCTCGGCGGCGTCCTGGTCGACCAGGTAGTCGCCGCCCTTGATCGTGTCGAAGGTGTGCCACTCCCAGTTGTCCTCTTCGACGTTCGCGAGCGCGGCGCACATGCCGCCCTGCGCGGCGCCGGTGTGCGAACGCGTCGGGTAGAGCTTGGTGAGGACCGCGGTGCGGGCACGCTGGCCGGATTCGATGGCCGCGCGCATGCCGGCGCCACCGGCGCCGACGATCACCACGTCGTACTTGTGGAACTGCATGAGGACTCCGCTTTGAACGTGTGGTGGGGCGTCAGTTGGCCGAGATGCCGGGATCGAAGGTGAAGATCACCATCGTGCCGACGGCGAGGATCAGCACCATCGAGACGTAGAGCACGATCTTCAGCCAGAACCGGGTGCTGTCCTTGCGGGCGTAGTCGTCGATGATCGTCCGCAGGCCGTTGCCGCCGTGGATCTCGGCGAGCCACAGCATCGACAGGTCCCAGAACTGCCAGAACGGCGAGGCCCAGCGGCCGGCGACGAAACCCCAGTTGATGCGGTGCACGCCGCCGTCGAGGATGTTCATGATGAACAGGTGGCCGAGCACCAGCACGATCAGGGCGAGGCCCGAGATGCGCATGAACAGCCAGCTGTAGAGCTCGAAGTTGCTGCGGCGGGCGGCGGGGCGCTTCGGCGAGCGCGGCTTGTCGAGGGTGAGGACTTCGGATGCCATGGTCAGTTACCCCCGAAGAGCGTCTCGACGGTGCGCTTCATCATGAAGAACGCGCCCGGAATCATCACCACGACCCAGATGGCCAGGATGGTCCAGAGCATCGGCTTCTGGAACTTCGGTCCCTTCTCCCAGAAGTCGACCAGCATGACCCGGATGCCGTTGAGCGCGTGGAACAGCACCGCGCCGACCAGGCCGACCTCGAGGAGGTTGACCAGCGGGGTCTTGTAGGTCTCGATGACCTCGTTGTACGTGTCGGGCGACACGCGCACGAGCGCGGTGTCGAGCACGTGCACGAAGAGGAAGAAGAATGTCAGCACGCCGGTGATGCGGTGCAGCACCCAGGACCACATACCGGGGTCTCCCCGGTAGAACGTCCCTTGCCGGCGTGAGGCACCCGCCCGATCGCTCGCGGCCGCCTCAGTGGCGGTGCTAGCCGTGGTGGACATCGGTGAACGGCCTCCAACGTCATGGCTTGGGCCCGCTGACCGCTGGTTTCCGCGCCTGCCGCCGGGACGTCCACCTGGGGACGGCTCCGGCGACGGTGCCGAGATCATGGTCATCGAGCGTGGATGAAAAGGATGCTAGACCCGCACCTCACGGTGGGCTCACCTCCGGGTTCGTGTGTGTGATGGACCAGACATCACGCCCCGTCGCGGGCGAAGGCGGCGGATCCGCCCCGGTTCGCCGCTTACGCACCGATCCGGGCCGCTGAAGGCCGCGAACATCCGATCTCTTTCAGTGGGACATCGCCTCGGGGTGAACACGGATCGGCCGAAGGGGTTGCTTCAGCCGGGGCGGATTGACGTATCGTATTTCATATCTTACGTTCGGCCGGGTAGACATCTGATCACTAGGCCGAGTTCACGATGGGGTGACCATGGGCCAGCCTCAGGGTCATCCGCCCGCTTCCCGGGATGAGCGGGCCGTCCCGCCGTGCGGGCCCCGCTCACGCCGATGAGTGAACTCTCGAGTATCGCCGCAGGCCGGTGCCGCTTCCCGGATCCGCAGGTCCTATGTGGACGGCGGATACGCGATCCCTTCCGCCGTCACCCCGTCCCCCGACGAAGGGAAAACCGTCATGGAGAACATCGACCGCCGGAAGGCACTCGTCCTGGGCGCCGGCGTGTTCGGCGCGGTCGCGCTCGGCGCCGGGACGGCGCGGGCGGCGACCTGGACCTTGCGATGGAGTCCCGATCCCGCCGAGGACGGGCTGAGGGCGTTCGAAGGACTGGAGGACGATCGCGCGGGTTCGCATCCCGGGGTCAAGCACATCTATCCAGAGGGTGATCACTGGCGGTTCGACATGCACACCCGCGATGTCGACACATCGACAGATCGGCAGCGCAACGAGTCGAAGGGGATGCGCGACGGCGACACCACCTACAAGATCCTCCAGAACCAGACGTGGAGGATCTCCTACCAGGCCTACTGGCCCACCGAGCTGACCGCCACGACGTCGTTCACGCATCTGTTCCAGATGAAGGTGCCCGACGTCGGCGCTCCACAGTGGACGCTCACGCCGCGCCAGAAGGGCGGGAAGGGGGTGCTGACGATCGCCGGTGACTCGGGCGCGGAGGCAGACCTCGCCGACTACGCGCCCCTGCAGAACAAGTGGATCGACGTGTCTTGGGAGTTCAAGGCCTCGCACACCGGGTACCTGCGCTGCGTGCTCAAAGACGGCGCCCGCACCGTCGCCGACGTCCGGAAACCGGCGGATCTGTGGCGGGACAAGAACTATCTGCGGCCGAAATGGGGTATCTACCGCAGCCTCGACTCGTCCGGCCTGAAGAACTGTCACCAGAACATCCGTGGTCTCAAGTCCTACCAGCTGGTCTGAGGGGGGCGGCGTGCGGAAGACCGGAGCGACGCTGATGGCGGCGGTCGCGCTGGCCGTGCTGGTGACGGCTCCCACCGCGGAGGCCTTGCCGGACGGACTGGCGCCGACCCCGCCCATGGGGTTCAACAACTGGAACACGACCGGCTGCGACGTCGACGAGAAGCTGATCCGCGACACCGCGGACATCTTCGTCTCGAAGGGACTCAAGGCCGCCGGCTACGAGTATGTCAACGTCGACGACTGCTGGGCGGAGCCGCTGCGCGACGCCGACGGGAAGCTGGAAGCGCACAGGACACGATTCCCGAGCGGTATCAAGGCACTCGCCGACTACGTGCATTCGAAGGGGCTCAAGTTCGGCATCTACACCAGCGCCGGCACGGTGACCTGCGCGAAGACGATGCCGGGCGGGCTCGACCACGAAGAGGTCGACGCGCGGACCTTCGCCGACTGGGGTGTCGACTACCTCAAGTACGACAACTGCAACAACCAGGGCCGCCCCGCGCTGGAGCGGTACACGAAGATGCGGGACGCGCTGAAGAGGACCGGTCGACCGATCGTGTTCTCGATCTGCGAGTGGGGCGAGAACAAGCCGTGGCAGTGGGGTGCGGACGTCGGCCATCTGTGGCGGACCACCGGCGACATCAAGGACAACTGGTCGCGGATGCTCCAGCTGATGAAGCAGAACGCGCCGCTGGACGCCTACGCCGGACCGGGCCGGTGGAACGACCCGGACATGCTCGAAGTCGGCAACGGTGGCATGACCACGGCCGAGTACAAGACGCATTTCGCGCTGTGGGCCATGATGGCCGCGCCGCTGCTGATCGGCGCCGACCTGCGGAAGGTGTCGGCCGAGCATTTCGACATCCTCCGCAACGACGAGATCATCGCGGTCGACCAGGACCGCAAGGGTGTCCAGGCGAAGGTGCTGTCCACCGTGGACGGGAAATGGGTCTTCGCGAAACCACTGGCGAACGGCGACGTCGCGGTGGCCCTGTTCAACGAGAACTCGGCGAACGCGACGATCTCGACCAGCGCGCGGGAGATCGGCCTGCCGTCCGCGGCCGGGTACACCCTGCGGGATCTGTGGCGGCACGAGAACTTGCAGACCGCGGGGCGGATCTCCGCGGTCGTCGGCCCGCACGAAACGGTGATCTACCGGGTCAAGGCGGGTGGCGACTGGTTCCGGCACGCACCGCTGGTCAGCGGTGGGCTCGAACTCCGTGCCCCGGTGCCGGGCATCCCCGGCGAAATCCTTCCTCCGGGTGAACCTGTCGAGGTCACGGTCCGCGCGACCAACGAGGCCCGCGTCCCGGTGTTCGCCCCGGAGGTCTCCTTGACGGCACCGGAGGGGTGGAAGACCGAGCGAGTGGCCCTGCCGCGGCCGGTGGTGCTGACCACGGGGGAGTCGGCGACCGGACGATGGCGGCTCACTCCGCCACCGGCGGCGGCCGGTACGAAAGCCGTGCTCACCGGCGCACTCGCGTACCGGACGACACGGTTCGAGAAGGTGACGAGAGCCACGGACTCACCGGTGACGGTGCCCGCGGCGCCGCCGTCCGGCCGGGTCTGGGCCAGCGATGTCGCCATCGCCGCCGAACGGAACGGGTACGGGCCGGTCGAGAAGGACATGTCGAACGGCGGGATCCCGGCCGGTGACGGCAAGCCGCTGACCATCAACGGCGCGAAACACGCCAAAGGCCTGGGGACGCACGCGAGCGCCGAAGTCGTGTTCTATCTCGGCGGCCGCTGTTCGGCGTTCAGCACCGACGTCGGGATCGACGACGAGAAGGAGCCGGCGGCGAAACAAGGTTCGTCGGCGTTCGAGGTCTACGCGGACGGGACCAAGGCCGCCGGGTCCGGTGTGAAGACCTGGGCGGATCCGGCGACCACCTTGACCGCGGATGTGACCGGGGCCCGCTACCTGCGGCTCGTGCTCACCGACGGTGGCGACGGTGTCCAGTACGACCGGGGTGATTGGGCCTCGCCGCTGCTCACCTGCGAGTAGGCCCTGAACAGGGCGTGAGCGCCTTCTCCCCCGCGCCCGAACGGGGGAGAGGGCCTGCTCGCGACTACTCCATTGTGATCACCGTAAGTACTCCATTCGTCGCGCTTACGACTCATGAGTAAACGTTTGTGTTACGTAGCGTGCCTTTCCTATGGCGGCAAAGCGGCCGTTAGGTACCGTTCCTCGGTCGAACCCGGCAGTGTCGCCGGGTCGCTTTCTTCGGACCATCCGCTGGATCAGCGGGGAGGGAGACACACGTTGCGTCGCATGCGTGGAACCGCGCTGGCCGCCGCCGCCATGGCCGGTGCACTGGTACTGGCCGGGTGCGCGAAGGATTCGGGTGCGGGGAACAACAACAACGCGAGCACTGGGGACCAGTCCGCCAGCTGCGTGACGGCGCCGAAGCCGCCTGCCGCGGCGGCCGCCTCGACCAGCTCCAGCCAGGCCGGTGAGAAGGTCGACGGCAGCAAGCTCAAGGTCGCGCTGGCCTTCGACGTCGGCGGCCGTGGCGACGCGTCGTTCAACGACTCCGCCGCCGCCGGTACCGACAAGGCGAAGAGCGAACTCGGCGTCACCTCGGTGACCGAGAGCACCGCCGCCGCGACCGAGGACGAGGCCGCGAAGTCGCAGCGTCTCGACCAGCTCGCTTCGCAGGGCTTCAGCCCGGTCATCGCGGTCGGCTTCGCCTACGCCAAGGCCGTCGGCGCCATCGCGCCGAAGTACCCGAACACCCAGTTCGCGATCGTCGACGACGACTCCGTCAAGGCGCCGAACGTCACCCCGCTGGTGTTCGCCGAGGAGCAGGGCTCGTTCCTGGCCGGTGTCGCCGCCGCCTACAAGTCGAAGAAGTGCCACGTCGGCTTCGTCGGTGGCGTGAACACGCCGCTGATCCAGAAGTTCGAGGCCGGCTTCCTCCAGGGTGTGAAGGCCGCGTCGAGCAAGGCCAAGATCGAGGACGAGTACCTCACCCCGGCCGGTGACTTCTCCGGGTTCCAGGACCCGGCGAAGGGCAACGTGAAGGCCGCCGCCCAGATCGCCAAGGGCGCGGACGTCGTCTACCACGCCGCCGGTGCCTCCGGTAAGGGCGTTTTCGAGGCGGCCAAGTCCAACAACGCCATGGCCATCGGCGTCGACTCCGACCAGTACAACCAGAAGACGGTCGAGGCGTCGAAGGACGTCATCATCACCTCGATGCTCAAGCGCGTCGACGTGGCGGTGTTCGACTACCTGCGCGCGCTGGCGAAGGGCGACCTGACGTCGCTGCCGAAGCGGTTCGACCTCAAGGTCGACGGCATCGGCTACGCCACCTCCGGCGGCAAGGTCGACGACATCAAGGACGTGCTCGACGGCTACAAGGCGCAGATCGTCTCCGGGGCGATCACCGTCTCGGACAAGCCGCAGAAGTAAGGTTCGTCTGGCAGCGGGGCTCGGGAGGGTAACCCCTTCCGAGCCCCCACCTGTTTACCCCCAGAACTGGATGGCTTTTTCATGAGCGCTCCCCAGGCCGAGGTCACCGACGCCCCCGACCGGGGTGAACCGGCCGTGCAGCTGACCGGGATCACGAAGCGATTCCCCGGTGTCGTGGCCAACTCCGACGTCAACCTCACCGTCACCAAGGGCGAGGTGCACGCAGTCTGCGGCGAGAACGGCGCGGGCAAATCGACCCTGATGAAGATCCTCTACGGCATGCAGCAGCCGGACGAGGGCGACATCGCGATCAACGGTCGACCGGTGAAACTGCGCAACCCGCAGGACGCCATCAAGACCGGGATCGGGATGGTCCACCAGCACTTCATGCTGGCCGACAACCTGACCGTCGGGGAGAACGTCTTCCTCGGCGCGGAGAACCTGCACGGCATCGGCCGCGCGGCGAGGGCGAAGCTGGCGGAACTCGCCGGACGCGTCGGCCTGCGCGCCCGCCCGGACGCGCTGCTGGAAGAGCTCGGCGTCGCCGACCGCCAGCGCGTGGAGATCGTCAAGGTGCTCTACCGCGGCGCGCGGATCATCATCCTCGACGAGCCCACCGCGGTGCTCGTGCCGCAGGAGGTCGACGCGCTGTTCGAGACCGTCCGCGCCATGCAGAAGGACGGCTTCACCTTCATCTTCATCTCGCACAAGCTCGACGAGGTGCGCGCGATCGCCGACACGGTCACCGTGATCCGCCGCGGCACCACCGTCGGCACGGCGGATCCGAAGACGATCACCTCACGGCAGCTGGCCGAGATGATGGTCGGCACGGAGCTGCCCAGCCCGGAGACCCGCGAGTCCACCGTCACCGATCGGGACGTCCTCCGCCTGGACGACGTGTGCCTGAGCGTCGAGGGTTCCGAGCGGAACGTGCTCGACCACATCTCCTTCACCGTGCACGCGGGCGAGGTGCTCGGGATCGCCGGCGTCGAGGGCAACGGCCAGACCGAACTCGTCGAGACGATCATGGGCATGCGCAAGGGCGGCGGCCGGATCGAACTGACCGAGGCCGACGGCAAGGTCGTCGAACTGCACAAACTGGGGACGCTCGCCCGCCGCGAGGCAGGCATCGGCTACATCGCCGAAGACCGCACGCGGCACAGCCTCCTGCTCACGCAACCCTTGTGGGTCAACCGGATCCTCGGTTACCAGACGCGCAAGCCGGTCGCGAAAGGACAGTTGCTCGACATCGACGGCGCGCGGGAGGACACCCGCCGCATCGTCGAGGAGTACGACGTCCGCACCCCGGGTATCGACGTCCCCGCCGCCGCGCTTTCGGGTGGTAACCAGCAGAAGCTGATCGTCGGGCGCGAACTTTCCGGCAACCCGGTCCTGCTGATCGCGTCGCATCCGACGCGTGGTGTCGACGTCGGTGCGCAGGCGCTGATCTGGGAACAGATCCGCCAGGCGCGTGCCGCCGGGCTGGCCGTCCTGCTGGTTTCGGCCGACCTCGACGAGCTGATCGGCCTTTCCGACACCATTCAGGTCATGCTTCGCGGACGGCTGGTCGGCGAGGCCGACCCCGCGACCGTGACCCCGCAGCAACTGGGCTCCGCGATGACGGGTGCTTCCGAAGACTCCGAAGAGGACGGTGCGGCGTGAGTTCCTGGCGTACGAGGCTGCTGCCGCCTCTGCTCGCGATCGTTTTCGCGGTCATCCTGACGGCCATCGCGCTGATCATCTCGGGGGCGGATCCGCTCCAGGCCTACGGCACGATGATCGGCCAGC
This sequence comes from Amycolatopsis sp. MJM2582, assembly GCF_000754115.1. Taxonomy (NCBI): domain Bacteria; kingdom Bacillati; phylum Actinomycetota; class Actinomycetes; order Pseudonocardiales; family Pseudonocardiaceae; genus Amycolatopsis; species Amycolatopsis sp. MJM2582. The sequence goes on along the minus strand of NZ_JPLW01000001.1, from coordinate 378,678 downwards.
TCTTCAAGGGCTCGACGGCCGTCGACACGGTGAACCTCGCGACGGTCTACTACCTGTCCGGGCTCGCGGTGGCCATCGGCTTCCAGATGAACCTCTTCAACATCGGTGTCGAGGGTCAGTACCGGTTCGCCGCCATCGTCACCGCCATCATCGGCGGGGCGTTGCAGCTGCCGCCGGTGATCCACGTGCTCGCGATCCTGATCGTCGCGGTGGCCAGCGGCATGCTCTACGCGGCGATTCCCGCCGTGCTGAAGGTGACCCGCGGGGTTTCCGAGGTCATCTCGACGATCATGCTGAACGCGATCGTCGGCGGCATCGTGGCGTTCCTGGTCAACGCGGACCAGTTCGGCGTGCAGACCGGCAACAACATCGCCACCCGCGAGATCGCCGAGACCGGCCGGATCCCCGGTATCCCGATCGGGTCCGGCGAGCTGTTCGGCTTCGTGCTCATCGCGGCGCTGATCGGCGGGGCCTACTGGTTCATGCTCAACCGGACCCGGTTCGGCTTCGAACTCAAGGCCTCCGGCGAATCGACGACGGCCGCCGCGGCGGGTGGCGTCAACGCCAAGAAGATGACGCTGATCGCGATGCTGCTTTCCGGTGGTGTCGCCGGCCTGGTCGCGATGCCGGAACTGCTCGGCCGCGACTTCAGCTACGGCATCACCTCGACCCAGATGTACGGCTTCACCGGCATCGCGGTCGCCCTGCTCGGGCGTAATCACCCGGCCGGTATCGCGCTGGGCGCCCTGCTGTGGGCGTTCCTCGACCGGTCCGCCGTTTCGCTGGAGCAGATCAACGTGTCCAAAGAGATCGCCACGATCATGCAGGGCGTGATCGTGCTGTCGGTCGTCATCGCGTACGAGATCGTGCGCCGCGCCGACCTGGCCGCCGAGCAACGCCGCGTGGGTCGCGCGCTGGCGGGCAACGGCCGCAAGGGTTCCAGCGTGTCCGAGGGAGGTGCGGTGTGACCACCGCGGACGTTCTTTCGCCCAACACGGGCGGCACCACCATGCCGGTGAAGCCGCCGAAGCGGCGTATCCCGGGCTGGCTCAAGGGCGCCATCTGGGGTCTGCTGGCGGTCGGCGTACTCGCGATCGCGTCGTACGCCACCGGCGTCAACACGCTGACCTCGACCAACACCGCGCACACCGCGTTGCGGCTGGCGCTGCCGATCCTGCTGTGCGCGCTCGGCGGGCTCTGGGCCGAACGCGCGGGCGTGATCAACATCGGCCTCGAAGGCATGATGATCCTCGGCACCTGGGGTGCCGCGTGGGGCGCGTACCACGGCGGGGTCTGGGCGGGGCTGATCTCGGCGGTCGTGTTCGGCGCGCTCGGCGGGCTGCTGCACGCCGTCGCGACGGTGACCTTCAACGTCAACCACATCGTCTCCGGTGTGGCGATCAACCTGCTGGGTCTCGGTGTCGCGAAGTACCTGGCGAACCTGGTGTTCACCCCGCTTTCGGGTAACCCGCGCCAGTCGCCGCCGGTGCCGAAGTTCGACACCTACTCGGCGACGTTCCTCTCAGACTGGTTGTCGGACCTGGAAAAGATGCAGCGCGTCTTCATCTCCGACCTCGCGGGCATCCTCAACGGCCTGATCACCGAGGTCGCGCCGCTGACGATGATCGCGATCGCGCTGGTGCCGATCAGCTACTTTGTGCTGTGGCGCACCCGGTTCGGCCTGCGGCTGCGGTCGTGCGGTGAGAACCCGGTGGCGGCGGAATCCCTCGGCGTCAACGTCTACCTGCACAAGTACGTCGCCATGATCATCTCCGGCGGGCTCGCCGGCATGGGTGGCGCGTCGCTGGTGCTGCTCGCCGGTGGCGCGGACTACCTGGAGAACCAGACCAACAACCGCGGTTACATCGGCCTCGCGGCGATGATCTTCGGCAACTGGCGGCCGGGCGGCCTGCTCGGCGGTGCGGCGCTGTTCGGCTACGCGGACGGTCTCCAGCTCGCCGGTGGCGGCACCGCGGTGCTCGCGCTGCTGTACGGCGCGGTGATCCTGCTGGCCGTGATCGTGGCGGTGCAGTTGTTCCGCCGTCAGTGGATCGCCGCCGCGCTCGGTGTCGTCGGCGCCGCCGCGCTGTACGCGATCTACTGGACCAACGATGACCTGCCCAGCGACCTCATCCCGTACACGGCGCACTTCGTGACGCTGATCGTGCTGGCGGTGGCTTCGCAGCGGCTGCGGCCGCCGAAGGCCGATGGCGCGCTGTACCGACGAGGTGAGGACTGACATGGCGGAGTACGACTGGGAAGCCTTGCGGGCTCAGGCCATCGAGGCGGCGAAGTCGGCGTACGCGCCGTACTCCGGCCTGCACGTCGGTGTCGCGGCCGTGGTGGACGACGGCCGGATCGTCGTCGGCTGCAACGTCGAGAACGCTTCGTACGGCTTGGGAATGTGCGCGGAATGCACGATGGCGGGGCAGCTGCGGCTGACCGGCGGCGGCAAACTCGTCGCCGTCGCGTGCCGCAGCGGTGAAGGCGCACTGCTGATGCCGTGCGGGCGCTGCCGTCAGATCCTGTTCGAACACGGCGGTTCCGACTGCCTGGTGGACACCCCGAGCGGCATCCTGCCGATGTCGGCGGTGCTGCCGGACGCGTTCGGACCGGACGACCTGCCGTGAGCGCTTTCGCCGCCGTAGACGTCATCCGCGCGAAGCGGGACGGCGGACGGCTGTCCGACGAGCAGATCGACTGGACGATCGACGCGTACACGCGCGGCGACATCGCCGAGGAACAGATGGCCGCGCTCGCGATGGCCATTTTCCTGCGGGGGATGGACTCCGGCGAGATCGCGCGCTGGACCGGCGCGATGATCTCGTCGGGGGAGCGGCTGGACCTGAAGGTCAGCCGTCCGACGATCGACAAGCATTCGACCGGCGGGGTCGGCGACAAGATCACGCTCCCGCTGGCGCCGCTCGTCGCGGCGTGCGGCGCGGCTGTGCCGCAGCTGTCCGGGCGCGGGCTCGGGCACACCGGCGGGACGCTGGACAAACTGGAGTCGATTCCGGGCTGGCGTGCCTCTTTGTCGACATCGGAGATCATCCGGCAGCTCGACGAGGTCGGCGCGGTGGTCTGCGCGGCCACTTCCGGGTTGGCGCCCGCGGACAAGAAGCTGTACGCGCTGCGCGATGTGACGTCGACGGTGGAGTCGATCCCGCTGATCGCGAGCTCGATCATGAGCAAGAAGATCGCCGAGGGCTCGGCCGGGCTGGTGCTCGACGTGAAGACCGGTTCGGGCGCGTTCATGAAGACGCTTCCGCAGGCCCGCGAACTCGCGCGGACGCTGGTGGAGATCGGGACCGCGCACGGCGTCGCGACGACGGCGCTGATCACGGACATGAACGTGCCGCTGGGGCACGCCGTCGGCAACGCGATCGAGGTCGCGGAGTCGGTCGAGGTGCTGCGTGGCGGCGGTCCTTCCGACGTCGTCGAGCTGACCGTGGCGTTGGCGCGGGAGATGCTGGCGCTGGCCGGGCTGTCCGATGTGGACCCGGCGGCGGTGTTGGCTTCCGGCCGGGCTTACGAGACGTGGTGCCGGATGATCGCCGCTCAGGGCGGGGATCCGGAGGCTGCTTTGCCGCGGCCTCGTTATGTGCACGTGGTTCCGGCGCCCGCCGATGGTGTCCTGACGTCTCTGGACGCGTACGCGGTCGGGGTCGCCGCTTGGCGGCTCGGGGCCGGGCGGGCACGCAAGGAGGATCCGGTGCAGGCCGCGGCCGGCGTCCTGTGCCTGGCGAAGCCGGGCGACACCGTGTCGGCCGGGCAGCCGCTGCTGGAGCTGCACACCGATACGCCGGAGGCTGTTCCTTCGGCTCTCGCTGCGCTCGAAGACGCCTACGCCGTCTCCTCGGAGGCTCCGGCCTCCGCTCCGCTCGTCCTGGAAACCGTGCGCCCCTGACCCCTCGCGTTTCGTCCTCTGGATGCGGTACTTGCGCGTGCAACTACGCATCCAGAGGACGAAACGCGGGCGACCGCCGGATCGCGATTAGCCCGCGAAACGCAGGTCGGCGCGGGGCGGGTGTCCCCAATGTGGCATTGGGGACGCTGAGTGCCTCCAATGCCACATTGGGGGCATCGGACCCGGCCCGGCCGGCGCCGGGCCCCAGGCGTGCACCGCATTTAGAGGACGAAACGCGGGCGGCCGCCGGATCGCGATTAGCCCGCGAAACGCAGGTCGTGGCCCGAGAAAGCGTGAAGGCCCCCGTCCCAGGCGAAGCCGTGGGAAGGGGGCCTTCACGCGTTAAGAGAGGGCGTCAGTCCGAGGACTCGTCGCCGCCGTCGGCCTTCGCCTTGGCGTCGGCCGCCTTGGGCGCCCGGCCGTTGCGCGAGCTGCGGCGCGGCTGACGCGGGGCGGGCGGCGGCGGGGAGATCTGCTGCACGGCCGGGCCACCGCCGAGCATCAGCTCCGCGAAGGTCGCCATGGCCTCGTCCAGCTGGCCGCCGATACGGCGCACGGACTCGTCGTTGCTCTTGCGCACCAGCGAGTCGACCGAGTCGGTGTCCGGCTGCTTCTGCAGCGTGCTCTCGACCTTCGACAGGCCGGAGCGGATCGAGCCGTCGAGGTCGCCGAGGCGGCCGGTGAAGCCGTCCTCGACCTTGTCGAGCCGCTCCGCCAGGTCGTCGAGCCGCGAGGTGACCTTCTCGAGCCGGTCGCCGAGGCCGTCGAGGCGCTCCGAAGCGTCGATCATCTCGCCGGTCTCGGTCAGCGCGGTCTTCAGCGCCTCGGTGTTCGCGGTGAGGCTTTCCTTGGTGGCCTTGTCGAGGTTCTCGACGCGGGTGCGCAGTTCGCGGTCGACGGTGTCGACGCGGTCCCGCAGGGTGGACTCGGCCTGCTCGACGCGCTCGCGCACCGGCCCGATCACCGACTGCGGCAGCGTGTCGGTCTTGACGTCCTGCTTGTCGAGGTGCGCGCCGAGCTCGTCGAGACGGCGGTGGATGTTCTGGAGCTTGTCCTCGAGCCCGTCCATCCGGCCCCCGACGCCTTCCAGACGCGCGGCCATGCCGTCGAGGCGGCCGTCGAGCTGAGCGAACGGCTTGGCCAGCTTGTCGACGATGCTTTCGACGGCGCGGGTCAGCGCGGCGATCGCGGTGTCCTGCGCTTCGAGCCGCGACATGGTCTCGTCGAGCCGCTCGGCGAGCACGCTGGTCTCGGTGCGGTCGGGCATCTCGGAGAGCCGCTTGCGCACCGCGCCGAGCGAGTCGACGGGCGCCAGACGTGCGTAGATGTCGTCGAGCGCGTCGAAGATCTGCTGCTGTTCGCTCTCACGCACTTCGGCCGCGCGCACCAGCATGTTGCGCATCCGGTCGAAGGACGGGGCTGCAATGTGGTTGTCAGTGGTCACTGCGGTGTCCTTCGTGGGCGGGGAAATGGGAGGGACGTGACGTGAAGCTTATCCATTGCGAAATTGCTCTGCGTATGGCCCCCGGGTATCGGACAATGCCGAGCTCTGCCCTGATGGCCGATTCAGCCGGTGATCCACAAAGCCGAGGGTTAAGTCAAGCATGAGACTTACAGCCATGTAGGGGAATGACAGGCTGGTTACCGTTACGTATGTCCTCTGAAAGCAGCAGACCACGCGTCCCGGAGGCGGTACTGGCCCGCGCTCCCAAGGTTCTCCTCCACGACCACCTGGACGGCGGATTGCGTCCCGCGACGGTCGCCGAACTCGCCGAGCAGACCGGCTACGAGGCCTTGCCCACCACCGATCCCGTGGAACTCGGCCGCTGGTTCCGCGACGCCGCCGATTCCGGCTCCCTCGTCTCGTACCTTGAGACGTTCGCGCATACCTGCGGCGTCATGCAGACCGAGGAAGCGCTGGTCAGAGTGGCCGCCGAGGCGGTGGAAGACCTGGCGGCCGACGGCGTCGTCTACGCCGAGGTGCGTTATGCCCCCGAACTCTTCGTCGAACGCGGACTGTCACTCGATGCGGTGGTCGAGGCCATTCAGGCCGGGTTCGCCGAAGGTGAACGGAGAGTGGCGGCCGCCGGTGGCCGGATCCGCGTCGGGACGTTGCTCTGCGCGATGCGCCAGCACGCCAGGGCGCTGGAGATCGCCGGGCTGGCCGTCCGCTACCGCGACGCCGGCGTGGTCGGGTTCGACATCGCCGGACCGGAAGACGGATTCCCGCCTACCAGAAATCTCGACGCATTCGAGTTTCTGCGGACGAATAATGCGCATTTCACCATTCATGCCGGGGAGGCGTTCGGGCTCGCGTCCATTTGGGAGGCGATTCAGCATTGCGGCGCGGAGCGGCTGGGCCACGGCGTGCGCATCGTCGACGACATCAAGACCGACAGTGACGGCACGGTCCATTTGGGACGGTTGGCCGCCTACGTCCGCGACCGGCGGATCCCGCTCGAGATCTGTCCCACGTCCAATGTCCAGACGGGAGCGGCGCGCTCGATCGGCGAGCACCCCATCGGCCTGCTCGCCAGGCTGCGGTTCCGGGTCACCGTCAACACCGACAACCGGCTGATGAGCGGCTGCTCGATGACCAGCGAATTCGCGGCTCTGAGCGAGGCGTTCGGCTTCGGGCCGGCCGATCTCGAGTGGTTCACGATCAATGCGATGAAATCCGCCTTCCTCGATTTCGACCAGCGGCTCGACATCATCAACACGGTCATCAAGCCCGGGTACGCGGCCTTGCGTTAGTTAGCAGCGACAACTATCGTTCACTATGTAGGAGTGCTATTCCAAATAGTGGAACGGTGGCGAAGATGGCGCAGGTCGTGGACGTGGGGATCGGCGGCAAACGACGCTGGCTCATCCTCGCGCTCGGTCTCGCCGCGCAGACCGCGAGTTGCTCGTTCCTCTATGGGCTCCCGTTCCTGGTGCCGTCGATGCAGCGTGCGGAGGGTCTCACGCTCGCCGAAGCGGGAACCGTGGTCGCGGCGCCGAGTCTTGGCCTGCTGTTCACCTTGATCCTGTGGGGCGCGGCCGCGGACCGTTACGGAGAGCGTTTGGTAATGGCCATCGGGCTCGGCGTCTCAGGGTTACTCCTCGTGTACGCGGCCGCCGGTGACCACTCGCTCGGGATCCTCTTTGGGGTGTTCCTGCTCGCCGGCGCGAGCACCGCGTCAGTGAACGCCGCGAGCGGCCGGGCCGTCCTGGGCTGGTTCGGCCCGGCCGAACGCGGTTTCGCGATGGGTATCCGCCAGATGGCCCAGCCGCTCGGGGTGGGCGTCGCCGCCTTCGGCCTCCCGCCGCTCGCGGACCGCTGGGGCTTCCAGGTCTCGCTCCTGCTGCCCGCGCTGACCGCGATCGGCGTCGCGCTCCTGGTCGCCTGGCTCCTGATCGACCCGCCGCGTCCGGAATCCGGGACGGCGGGGGAGAAACCGCCGTCGCCGTACCGGAGGCCGGCGTTGTGGCGGGTCCACGGCGCGAGCGCGCTGCTCGTCGTCCCGCAGTTCACGGTCTCCGCGTTCACTCCCGTGTATCTGGTGACCATGCACGATTGGACGGCGGCGTCCGCGGGCTGGTTCGTCGGCGCCGTCCAGGTCCTCGGCGCGCTGGGCAGGCTGGTGTCGGGCTACTGGTCCGACCGCGTCGGCAGCAGGCTGCGGCCGATGCGGCAGCTGGCGATCGCGAGCGCCGCGGTGATGCTGCTGGTCGCGCTCGGCGACGCGACGTGGCCGTGGCTGGTGCTGCTGGCGCTCGTCCTGGCCGCGGTGATCACCGTGTCCGACAACGGGCTCGGGTTCACCGCGTCGGCGGAGATGGCCGGGCTCGCGTGGGCGGGGCGGGCGATGGGCACGCAGAACACCGGCCAGAACATCGCCGCCGCGCTGACCCCGCCGATGCTGGGTCTCGTGATCGGTGATTCGCGATACGCGCTGGCGTTCTGCGTGGCCGCGATCTTCCCGGCGCTGGCCGTGGCGCTGGTACCGGTCAGAGACGAAAAGGGCCCCTCAGGACGAACCTGAGGGGCCCCTTCGCGGGTGGATCAGAGAACCGTCAGGCGGTTCTCGAAGGTCTCGACGAGCTTGCGCCACTCCGACTGCTCGGCGTCGAACGGAGCGCTCGGCTCCAGCCGCGACGGGTCCGGCCGCAGCACGAACGACACCAGCCAGCCGAGGCTTTCGTTGGCGGCCAGCGCGGTTTCGACGCTGTCGTCCTCGGCCCACTCGGCGGCGTCGGTGATCAGCTCGACGGCCAGCTCCAGCTGGGTCGGGTCGATCGACTCCGGGCCTTCGGCGATGTCGTCGGCGATCCCGTTGAGCACGTAGGTGTTCTCGGTGTCGACCTCGATCTCGAGCTCGCCCGCGGTGGCCTTCGTGGTCACCTCGTCCCAAGTGGACACTCCGGCGAGGTCGTTGCCCGCCAGCTCCTTGCCGTCCGCGATCGCGCGGATGAGGGCCTTCTCGGAGGTGAAGACGTCGATCTCGCCTTCGCTGCCGAGGAAGATCGGCTTGTCGTCGAGGTAGCAGCGCAGCGTGTAGTACTCGGCGCCGGAGGTGATGATCTTGATCGGGTCGATGCCGACCTCGCCCCAGAAGCCGACGGGCTCGTCGTCTTCCTCGTCGTCCTCGTCCGAGTCGTCGATGAGGTCCGCGTCGACGGCGGCCGCTTCGGCCTCGGCGGACTCCGCGAGGAAGGTCGCGAGCTCCTCCGCGGTCTGCTCCAGCACCTTCTCGTCGACGTCGGGGACGGTCACCAGGCCGTCGATCGCGTCGAGGACGGTGTCCCACTTCTCGGAGACCGCCTGCGACAGGTCCGCCCAGAGGCGCTCGCCGTCGCGGCCGGAGAAGGGCAGCGTGCCCTGGTCCAGCAGCGAGAAGCTCTCGTGCGCGTCGAGGACTTCGTGGACCTCTTCGAGCTCGCACACGTCCGCGAGCGAACGCACGATGCCGATGATCTCGGCCAGCTCGCCGAGCGTCCACTGGTCCGGCTTCTCGGCCACCAGCTCGGGGACGCCCACCAGGTCGTAGGTGTGGTCGTCGTCCGGGATGAGCTCGGGCACGTTCAGCGCCGGGACGACCTCCCACGCGGGGTGGTCGAGCAGGTCGTGCTGCTCGGAGGTCCGCACGAAGGCGGCGAGATGCGCGGCGTCCGGGAAGGCGTACAGGTCTTCCTCGTCGCCGAGGAAGGCTTCCCATTCCTCGCCGTCTTCCCGCCAGCGCGGCGCCCAGAGGGTGACGACGTCACCCTGTGGCAGGCCGAGTTCGATCGGGATGATGTCCTGTGCCATTCCTTTAGCCCTCTCGGATTACCGCCTGTGTGCGCGGCCGGGTGATGGTGCCCGGAAGGTGCGCGGTACCGCGAAGCCTACGGGTTTCCGCCGATGGGCGCGATCACCCCTGGGCAAGAAGCGACCAACGGATGGCACGATAGGTCCTCTGATGACACTTACAGACCTCCTGCCTGCGGATCCCGACCCCGACTCGCTGTTCGAAGCCTTCTCCACCTGGACGGCCGAGCGCGGGTTGGAGCTGTACCCCGCGCAGGAAGAGGCCATCATCGAGGTGGTCTCCGGCGCGAACCTGATCCTGTCGACGCCGACGGGCTCGGGTAAGAGCCTCGTCGCCGTCGGGGCGCACTTCACCGCGCTCGCACACGGCCGCCGCAGCTACTACACGGCACCCATCAAGGCGCTCGTCTCGGAGAAGTTCTTCCAGCTCATCGAGATCTTCGGCGCGGACAACGTCGGCATGATGACCGGCGACTCGGCGGTCAACGCCGACGCGCCGATCATCTGCTGCACGGCGGAAATCCTGGCGAACATGGCGTTGCGCTTCGGTGCCGACGCGCCGGTCGGCCAGGTCGTCGCGGACGAGTTCCACTTCTATTCGGAGCCGGATCGCGGCTGGGCCTGGCAGGTGCCGCTGCTGGAACTGCCGAAGGCGCAGTTCGTGCTGATGTCGGCCACGCTGGGCGACGTCTCGTTCTTCGAAAAAGATCTCACCCGCCGGACCGGCCGTCCGACCGCGGTGGTCACCTCGGCACAGCGGCCGGTGCCGCTGACCTTCCGTTACGCGCTGACGCCGTTGCACGAGACGATGTCCGAGCTGCTCAACGGCGGGCAGTCGCCGGTCTACGTCGTCCACTTCTCGCAGGCCGCGGCGATCGAGCGCGCGCAGACGCTGATGAGCATCAACGTCACTTCGAAGGCGGAGAAGGAGGCCATCGCCGAGATGCTCGGCGACTTCCGCTTCTCGGCCGGGTTCGGGAAGACGCTGTCGAGGCTGGTCCGGCACGGGATCGGCGTGCACCACGCCGGCATGCTGCCGAAGTACCGGCGCCTCGTCGAGCAGCTGGCGCAGGCGGGGCTGCTGAAGGTGATCTGCGGGACCGACACGCTCGGCGTCGGCATCAACGTACCAATCCGCACGGTGGTCTTTTCGGCGCTGACGAAGTACGACGGTGTGCGGCAACGGCATCTCAAGGCGCGCGAGTTCCATCAGATCGCCGGCCGCGCGGGCCGCGCCGGATACGACACCGACGGCTACGTCGTCGTGCAGGCGCCGGACCACGTCGTCGAAAACGCCAAGGCGCTGGAGAAGGCCGGCGACGATCCCAAGAAGAAAAAGAAGATCGTCCGCAAGAAGGCGCCCGAAGGGTTCGTCAACTGGACGGAGAGCACCTTCGACCGGCTGATCGCGGCCGAGCCGGAGCCGCTGACGTCGAGCTTCCACGTCAGCCACTCGATGCTGCTGAACGTGATCTCCCGGCCGGGCAACGCGTTCGACTCGATGCGGCATCTGCTGGAGGACAACCACTCCGACCGGCCCACCCAGCGGAAACTGATCCTGCGCGCGATCGCGATCTACCGCGCGCTGCTCGCGGCCGGTGTGGTGGAACGGCTCGACGAACCCGACGAGCAGGGCCGCATCGTCCGGCTGACCGTGGACCTGCAGTTCGATTTCGCGCTGAACCAGCCGCTTTCGCCGTTCGCGCTCGCCGCGATCGAACTCCTGGACGTCGAGTCGCCGTCGTATCCGCTCGACGTCGTGTCCATTGTGGAATCCACTGTGGACAATCCGCGTCCGGTGCTGTCACAGCAGCAGTTCAAGGCGCGCGGCGAGGCCGTGCAGGCGATGAAGGCCGAGGGTATCGAGTACGACGAGCGGATGGAGCTGCTCGAGAACGTCACGTACCCGAAGCCGCTGGAGGAACTGCTGGAGGCGGCGTATTCCCGCTACCGGCAAGGGCATCCGTGGGTCGAGGACTACGAGCTCAAGCCGAAGTCCGTCGTGCGCGACATGTACGAGCGCGCGATGAACTTCGTGGAGTACATCGGTTTCTACCAGCTCGCCCGCTCGGAAGGGCTGGTGCTGCGGTACCTCACCGACACCTACGACTCGCTGCGGCACACGGTGCCCGACGAGGCCAAGAACGAGGGGTTGCAGGACCTCATCGAATGGCTCGGCGAACTCGTGCGCCAGGTCGACTCCAGCCTCCTGGACGAGTGGGAAGCCTTGCGGCATCCCGAAGAGGAGGGCCCGGTTTCGACGAGGCCGCCGTCCGAGCCGCCCGCCGTCACGCGGAACGAGCGGGCGTTCCGGGTGCTCGTGCGCAACGAGCTGTTCCGGCGGGTGGAGCTGGCTTCGCGGCGTGCCTACGACGCGCTCGGCGAGCTGGACGCCGCGTCGGGCTGGGACGCGGACGCGTGGGAAGACGCCATCGAGGACTACTACGACGAGCACGAAACGCTCGGCATCGGGCCGGACGCGCGCGGGCCGAAGCTGCTGATCATCGAGCAGGAGCCGGAGATCTGGCGGGTGCGGCAGATCTTCGACGATCCGGCGGGTGATCACGACTGGGGCATCAGCGCCGAAGTCGATCTGGCCGCTTCGGACGAGGCGGGCTCGGCGGTCATCCGGATCACGGCGGTGGACCAGCTCTGATTTCGGCATTCCGCTGAAACGACTGTGCGGCCCAGCGGATCGGTGTTACATTCGTCAGGTAAGTGTCACAGGGGCTGGGAGGAATCATGGGCGTCTTCAAGCGTGCGCTGGTCGTCGTGGCCATAGCGGCGGGACTGGGAATCGCGGGCGGGGCGGCCGCGCAGGCCGCGTCGATGACCGAGTACTCGCTGCCGGGGGAGGACGCGACCACCGTCGAGTACGGCGTCGCTTCGGACAACTCGGCCGACATCGTGGCCGGCGCGTACAAGAAGTAGCTCGTTCCGTGAAGGCCTCCTTGAGGGACCCAGAGTCCCTCAAGGAGGCCTTCACGGACTTGTGACGACGCGCCGCCGGATCAGCTGGACGATCAGCACCACCAGTGAAAGCGCCGGCAGCGGATAGCCGAGGAGCAGGCCCACCGTGATATCGGTGAGCGGCGCGAGGACCGCGGCGACGAACACCCACGTCGGCGCGGTCGGCAGTTTCACGCCGGAACGGGCCTTGCCCCACGGTTTCGCCACCGAAAGCCAGGCCTGGAATGCCAACGCGCTCGCCATCAGCGCGGTCCCGGCGACCAGCGCCACCGGCGGTGGATCGCCGGCCCTGGCGGCGTCGACGGAATCCCGCAAAGCGCCCGACAGCAGGAAGATCCCGGCGTAGAGCTGGACGAGCGTGATCGCGAACTTCGCCAGCACCCACCAGTGCCGGGTGAATCCCCACGCCGTCGCCGCGGCGAGCAGGAAACCGGTGAAGGCCGACGCGTTGGCCAGCGGCGCCAGCAGGAACGAGTCGATCTCGTGCGCCATCGACGTCGCCGCGACGCGGATCTCGCCGTCCGCGCTCGTCCGGCCGATCGCCAGGAGGGTGAACAGGGCCAGGGCCTGCCCCATCCAGCCCACCGAGGTGACGACGTGCAGCCACACGGTCAGCTGCCGCCAGGTCTTCGTCCGCATGGCGCACAGATTCGCGCGACCGCCCGGCCCGGCACATCGGGGACGACCCTGAAATCAGGCCGGAAGGGGCGGGAAACAGGCCTGGGCGTCGTGGCCGTCGAACCAGAGACCGACCATGAACGCCATGGTCGCCTCCATGAGCCCCGCCCGGTCGAGCCCGCCGGCGTTCAGCGGCGTGCAGCCGAGGTCGCGGACCAGCGAACTCACCACTTCGACGGCCTCCGGCGCACCGCAGAGCGGCACCGCGAGCGGGCGGCCGCCGAACACCGGGGGAGTCATCCGCCAGACGTCCACCTCGCAGAGGTTGAACGCCTTGACCACGTGCGCGCCGGGTGCGGCTGCGGCGATCCGGGCGGCCTGATCGGGGACCGTGAGCACGGCGCCGGGACCGACGGCGTTCGTGCAGTCGATCAGCACCTTTCCGTCGAGATTCCCCGCTGTGGCAAGGACTTCCGGCACCGATGCGGCGGGGAGGGCGAGCAGGATCACGTCGCTCGCGCGGGCGGTCTCCGCCCACGTTCCGACCCGCGCGGAGATCTTGGCGGCCTTGGCCCGATCGCGCGCCGCGACCATCACGTCGTGCCCGGACCACTGGCCGCCGAGCGCCTCCGCCATCCCGCCCGCCCCGAAAATACCGATACGCATGTGCTGCTCCCTAAGATCGAGTGACGACACCGACCGTAGAAAGCCGCGCGGGTACCGAATGGTTACCGGAGGTCCGATGAACGACGTCTTCCTCGCCGATTGCCGTGCCCGGCTGGCCTTCGACCTGATGGCGAACACGTGGAACCCGGTCGTGCTGTGGGCCTTGCGCGAAGGACCGCTGCGCCCGGCCGAACTGCGGCGACGGCTGGGCGGGATCAGCACGAAGGTGCTCACGGAGACGGTCCGGCGGCTGGAGTCCAACGGTCTCGTCCACCGGCGTGACTGCGGGCGGACGGCGAAGGTCGAGTACTCGCTGACGGATCTCGGGACCACGTTGCTGGCGCCCATCGAGGCCTTCGGGGAGTGGGCGTTCCGGTACGGCGACGAGGTCATGGCGGCGCAGGACGAGGCGGCCCGGTTTCGCGATCACGCGTGATTGGGCAGCGATCTCGCGTGATTGGAGGCGGATCACGCGTGATTGGAGGGCGATCTCGCGTGATTGGGCGGACGACACGGGGTCAGGGGAGTGGGCGGGCCTCGGCCAGCCGGAGTAAGGGGACGGCCGCGGCGGCGTCGGTGATCAGGGTCGAGACCATGCCGGAGCGCAGGACGGCGTCTATCGCTTCGGCCTTCGGTTCCGTGTAGCCCAGCGCGATCACTTCGGGGACGGCGAGGAGTTCCTCGGCGCTGATGGCCAGCACGTGGTGGGCCAGCCCGGTGGACATCGGGTTGCCGTCGGCGTCGAACAGGCGGGCCGAGACCTCGGCCTTGGCGCCGCGTTTCGCGATCGCGCTCCGCTCGGCCTCGTCGAGCGCGTCGTACACCGTCGACTCTTCGGGTTTCCACGCGCCGATGCTGACGACGGCCTTGGTCAGGTTCTTGAACTGCCCGAAGGTCTCCGCGATACCCGGCTGCCTGCGCAGTGTTTCGGTGGTGCGGCGGTCGGGGAGGACGAGCGGCCCGAAGATCGGGTACGACGCTCCGCCCGAGACGGAGGCGACCCGGCTGACCGTCTCCACCGACCGGTCGCGCATGTCCATTCCCGCCTGCACGCCGCACAGTTGCACGATCGGGCATTTCGGCAGGGACTCGATCGCGTCGGTCATCGCGTTCACCGAACGTGCCCAGGAAAGGCCGAGGACGTCGCCGGGGGTGACGATTTCGGCCAGGAGTCGGGCGGCGAGCGTGCCGATCTTGCGGCGGGCCACCTCGCGGGATTCCGGTTCCGGCGCTCGTTCGAGCACCAGGACCCGGTCCAGCCGGTACGCGGCGCGGATCTCCTCGGACAGTACGAGATCGACCGGCGCGGGCAGGTGGAACCCGACCTTGACGATGCCGCTTTCCCTGGCCGTGTCCAGCATTCGCGCGACCTTGAACCGGCTGATCCCGAACTCTTCGGCGATCTCGAGTTTCGAGGCGCCCTGTTCGTAGAAGCGCCGGGCCACCGCGGCCAGGCGTAGCGATTCAACCAGGCCAGGATCCTGTTTGTGAGCGCTCATATGAGCACTATAACGCGAAATCAACCCGAAAGGTTGACGTAACACCTGGGAAAAGTTCACCATGCCTGGACATGCAGTCCGAAGCATAAGCCTGCCCCGCTCATTTGAGCGGAGAGAAGAGGAGCTGGCATGCGTGCCGCGATCGTGGACAAGCCCGGGGAGATCAGGGTCGGCGAGGTGCCCGACCCGAAACCGGGGGATCGCCAGGTCGTCGTCAAGGTGGGTGCCTGCGGGATCTGCGGGACCGACCTCCACATCGCCGACGGGCATTTCCCGCCGACGCCCTACCCGATCGTCCCCGGCCACGAATTCGCCGGCGAGATCGTCGAACTCGGCGCGGACGTGCCGGGTGGCTGGAAGATCGGCGACCGGGTGGCCGTCGATCCGTCGCTGTTCTGCGGCTACTGCAAGCCTTGCCGGTCCGGCCGCGGCAACCTCTGCGAGAACTGGAACGCGACCGGCGACACCGTGAACGGCGCTTTCGCCGAGTACGTCGCCGTTCCCTCCGCGAACTGCTACCGCATGCCGGACACGATGACCTGGGAACAGGGCGCCCTCGTCGAACCGGTCTCCTGCGCGGTGCACGGCGTGCGCCGGATCGGGGTCGAGGCGGGGGAGCGGTTCCTCGTCGTCGGCGCGGGCACGATGGGGCTGATCATGCAGCAGTTGCTGCAGCGCGCGGGCGCCCATGTCACGGTGGTCGACCGCAACACCGCCCGCCTCGGCCGGGCGATGGACCTCGGCGCGGCCGCGGTCGCGGGTGACGTGAAGGACCTCGACGACGAGAAGTTCGACGCCGCCGCGGACTGCACCGGCGCCGCGCCCGCCATCGAAGCCGCTTTCGATTCGCTTCAGCGCGGAGGCCGTCTGCTGGTCTTCGGGGTCGCGCCCGCCGAAGCCCGCGTCGCGCTTTCGCCGTTCCGGATCTACAACGACGAGATCACCGTTGTCGGCTCGATGGCCGTCATGAACAGCTTCGGTGCCGCGCTCGACCTGGTCGCCGACGGCGCCGTCGACACCGCCGCGCTGCTCACCGACTCCCTTCCGCTGGAGCAGTACCCCGACGCTCTCGCCCTCATGCGCAGCGGCGCCGGCCTGAAGGTGCAGGTCATACCGGGAGGCGAAGGTGCGTAAAGCGGCCGCTCTGCTCGCGGTGCTCCTGCTGACCCTCACCGGATGCGCCGGTGCGGGCGCGCTCGGCACCGGTGACCGGACGCTCGTCGTCGCGATCGTCGCGAACCCGCAGATGAAGGACGCCATCGAGCTTTCCGGCGAGTTCGAGAAGGCGAATCCCGGCGTCAGCCTCAAATTCGTGTCGCTGCCGGAGAACCAGGCACGCGCGAAGATCACCGCGTCGACGGCCACCGAGGGCGGCGAATTCGACGTCGTCATGATCAGCAACTACGAGGCGCCGCAATGGGCCGCGAACGGCTGGCTCGAAGACCTCGGCCCGCATATCGCGGCGAATCCGTCCTACGACGCGGACGACTTCATCCCGAGTATCAAGGAATCCTTGTCGCACAACGGGTCCATGTACGCGGTGCCGTTCTACGGCGAATCGTCGTTCCTGGCCTACCGGAAGGATCTGTTCGAGCGGGCCGGGATCACCATGCCCGCCAAACCGACGTGGACCCAGATCGCCGAGTACGCCGCGAAACTGGACGACAAGGCCAAGGGCATCGCCGGGATCTGCCTGCGCGGCAAACCCGGCTGGGGTGAGAGCCTCGCGCCGTTCACCACGGTCGCCAACACCTTCGGCGCGCAGTGGTTCGACAAGGACTGGAACGCGAAGCTGACCAGCCCCGAGTTCAAGGCGGCCGCCGAGTTCTACGTGAACCTCGTGCGGAACCACGGCGAGGTCGGCGCGTCGAGCGCGGGCTTCTCCGAATGCGGCACGCGGTACACCCAGGGCCAGGCCGCGATGTGGTACGACGCCACGGTCATGGCGGGTACGAACGAGGACCCGTCGGCCAGCAAGGTGGTCGGGAAGTCCGGCTACGCCCCGGCGCCGGTGGAGAAGACGCAGGCGAGCGGCTGGCTCTACACCTGGGCTTTGGCGATCCCCAAGGTCGCCAAGGACAAGGAAGCCGCCTTCAAGTTCATGTCCTGGATGACCGACAAGGCTTACGTGCAGCGGGTCGCGAAGGAGTTCGGCGACTGGAACCGTGTCCCGCCGGGCGTGCGGAAATCGACCTACGACATCCCGCAGTACCGCGAGGCGGCCAAGGCCTACGCGCAGCCGACGCTGGACGGTATCGCGGACGCCGACCAGCGCAAGGCGATGGCGAATCCGGTGCCCTATCCCGGGATCCAGTTCGTCGGCATCCCCGAGTTCCAGGATCTCGGCACGCGGGTGAGCCAGCAGCTTTCGGCGGCGATCGCGGGCCAGATCACCGTGGACGAAGCGCTCGAGCAGTCGCAGGAATACGCGCAGACCGTCGGCAAGTCGTATCAGGAGGTGCAGTGATGGCCACGATCTCCGCTCCTGCTCGTCCCGAGCCCGCCCATGCGAAGAAGGCGGCTCCGAAACGCGGCACCGATACGCCGTTCAAACGACGGCTGCCGCTGTTGCCCGCGCTGCTGTTCGTCGTCGCCGTGACGCAGTTGCCGTTCGTGCTGACGGTGTTCTACTCGTTCCAGTCGTGGAACCTGGTGCGGCCGGGGTCGCGGCATTTCGTGGGCTTGCGGAACTACATCGACGTCTTCGCCGACTCGACGTTCCTCGGGGCGTTGCTGAACACCGTCGTGCTCACGGTGGTGTGCGTGTTCTTCTCGCTGCTGCTCGGCCTGGGGCTGGCGATCCTGCTGGACCGCAAGTTCCTCGGCCGCGGGGTGGTCCGGACCCTGCTGATCACGCCGTTCCTCATCCTGCCCGCGGCGGGCGCGCTGCTGTGGAAGACGACGATGTTCGACCCGACGTACGGGTTGCTGCACTTCGTGTTCGGCACCGACGTCGACTGGCTTTCGGAATTCCCGCTGGCCGCCGTGATGGCGCAGGTCGTCTGGCAGTGGACGCCGTTCATGATGCTGCTGATCCTGGCCGGGCTGCAGAGCCAGCCGAAGGACGTGCTGGAGGCCGCGTCGGTCGACGGCGCCGGCCGCTGGCGGACGTTCACCGCGATCACGCTGCCGCATCTGAGCCGGTTCCTGCAGCTGGCGACGTTGCTGGGCGCGATCTACATCGTGAACAGCTTCGACGCGATCTTCCTGATGACCCAAGGCGGCCCGGGGACCGCCAGCACGAACCTGCCGTTCTACATCTACCAGCGGGCGTTCCAAGGTTTCGACATCGGGCAGTCGTCCGCGATGGGCGTCATCGTCGTGATCCTGACGATGATCGTCGCGACCTTCGCGCTGCGGCTGATGTTCCGCACGTTCTCGGTACAGGGAGGCGCGAAATGAAAAGCCGTTTCGGCCCCGGTGCGCTGACGGTCGCGACCTGGGTGATCGCGATCCTGTTCGTGTTCCCGCTGCTGTGGATGATCCTCACGGCCTTCAAACAGGAGGCCGACGCCTACACCGATCCGCCTCGGCTGCTCTTCACCCCGACCCTCGACCAGTTCGCGGGCGTACTCGAACGCGGTTTCCTGCCGTACCTGTCGAATTCGGCGTTCGTGACCGTGGTTTCGACGCTTTTCGTGCTGCTGCTGGGAATCCCGGCGGCGTACGCGCTGTCGCTGGCGCCGGTGAAGGGGACGAGCAACGCGCTCGGCTTCTTCCTGTCGACGAAGATGCTGCCGATCGTGGCGGCGATCATCCCGCTTTATGTGATCTCGCAGAACACCCAGCTGCTGGACAACGTGTGGGCGCTGATCATCCTGTACACCTCGATGAACCTGCCGCTGGCCATCTGGATGATGCGGTCGTTCTTCCTGGAGGTGCCGCACGAGATGATCGAGGCCGGCCGGATCGACGGGGCGACGCTGCCGGTCCTGCTGCGGAAGATCATCATGCCGGTGGTCGCGCCCGGGGTGGCCGCGACCGCGCTGATCTGCGTGATCTTCTCGTGGACCGAGTTCTTCTATTCGGTCAACCTCACCGCCGCGCGGGCCGGGACGGTGCCGGTGTTCCTGGTCGGCTTCATCACCAGCGAAGGCCTGTACTGGGCGCAGCTTTCCGCCGCCGCGCTGCTCGCGTCGCTGCCGGTGATGATCGTCGGCTGGATCGCGCAGAACCACCTGGTGCGCGGCCTGTCGATGGGCGCGGTCAAGTAAGACGTCGGTACAGGTGGTCGTGAGTGGCGTTTCGGGTTAGAACCCGAAACGCCACTCACGACCCCCACGCCTCACGCGAGCGACAAGGCCTGCCCCGGACAGATGTGCACGGCGGTGCGGGCGTTCTCCTCCGCCTCTTCGCCCTCGGGCTCGGCGTTCAGCAGCAGGACCGTCCCGTCGTCCTCGTTCTGGTCGAACAGATCGGGATCGGTGAGCACGCACTGGCCCGCACCGACGCATTTCCCGGTGTCCGCGATGATCTTCATGGCTCCTCCTACCAGGTGACCGGCAGGGCGTGGAGGCCGTAGATCGTCGAATCGTGCTTGAACGGCAGTTCGTCGACCGGTACGGCGATCCGGATGCCCGGCACTCGCCGGAACAACGTATCGAACACGATCTGGAGTTCCAACCTCGCCAAGTTCTGCCCGAGACATTGGTGCACACCGAATCCGAAGGCGACGTGATGCCGCGCGCCCCGTTCGATGTCGAAGGCGTCCGGGTTCTCGAAGCCTTCCGGATCGTGGTTGCCCGCGTTGCTCAGGCCGACGACGCCTTCACCCGCGCGGATGAGCGTGCCGCCGATCTCGACGTCCGCCGTGGCGAAACGTGAGGTCGCCGTCTCCGCGATGGTGAAGACCCGCAGGAGTTCCTCGATCGCGGCGAGGGTCTTGTCCGGATCCGCCTTGATCTTCGCCAGTTGATCCGGGTTCTCCAGCAGGGTCACCGTGCCGAGCGAGATCATGTTCGCCGTGGTCTCGTGGCCGGCGATGAGCAGCAGGAACGCCAAACCGACGAGTTCGCCGTGGTCGGCCTCGCCCGATTCACGTTGCTTCAGGATCTGACGGCCGAGGAGATCGTCCTCGGTGGCGTTCGCTTCCTTCTTGGTGACGAGGTCGTCGAGATAGTTCCGGAGGCCCTCGAACGCCGTCTGCCGTTCTTCGGCGCTGACCTCCCGGTTGAGCATGCGGGAACTGCACGACTGGAAGAAATCGTGGTCCGCGTAGGGAACGCCGAGCAGTTCGCAGATCACCAGCGACGGAACCGGCAGGGAAAGCGCCTGGACCAGGTCGGCGGGTTTGGGGCCGGCGAGGAGGGCGTCGATATGGTCGTCGACGATCTGCTGGATCCGCGGCTGCAGTGCCTTCATGCGTTTGACCGTGAATTCCCCGACGACGTCGCGCCGGGCCTGGCTGTGCTCCGGCGGATCCATCCCGATGAGGGACGGGCGGAACGAGTCGTCCTCCGGGCGGACCGGGCGCGCCACCATCAGCGGGAACGACGGATTACGCCGGTCGGAGCTGAAATGCGGGCTGCTCAGCATTTCGCGGATGTCTTCGAGCCGGGTGAGTGCCCAAGCCGTTTGCCCGGACGGGAGACCGACCCGGGAAATCGGACTTTTCTCGCGAAGCGTCTCGTATTCGGGAGGCGGCGAAAACGGGCATTTACGCGCCAGCGGCAAGGTCGCGGTGGTTTCCTCGACGTCGGTCATCGGGTTGTCCTTCCCCAGAATGTCGGGTGGGTTCGGGCGATATCGGACAGTGAGGCCCAAAACGTATGCGGATGGTTTCATTCCGCTTATGCACCCAAGGTACTCAAGTGGAGACAGGTCGTCCACTCGCGAAGGGGTGGTTTCCCGGGAGGCGTGAAGGGCACGCCCTTACGTGCGAGAATCACGGCCCTGAAGGACCTTCGAGAGGCGAGGACCATGACAGCCGACCCCGAGACCCGCTTGCGTGCCGACGCGCGCCGGAACCGGGATCAGATCCTGGCCGCCGCGAGAGTCATCTTCGCCGCCCAGGGCGCCGAGGTCCCGATGGAGGAGATCGCGCGCTCGGCGGGCGTCGGCGTCGGCACCCTTTACCGTCGCTTCCCGGATCGGGACGCGCTGATCCGGGCGGTCGCCGTCGACAACTTCGACCGGGTCCTCAGGGACGCGAAGGCCGCGAAGGATCAGGAGTCCTCGGATTGGGAGGCGCTGATCCGGCTCCTGCACCAGTCGATGGAACTACAGCTGAGCATCCAGCTCGCGATGGTGTCGCCGCGGGCGCTGGCGATCCTGAAGAGCGACCCCGCGATCAAGGCCCTGCGTGACGAATTGCTCCTGGTGATGGACTCGTTCGTCCAGGGCGCGCAGGCGGAGGGCAGGCTCCGGACGGACGTCGCCACCGGTGACGTCGCGATCCTGTTCGCGACGCTGCTGCGGCAGATGCCCGGCAAGGGCGAGGAGGTCGCGCGGATGGCGACGCGGCGGTGCATCGGGATCATGATCGACGGGTTGCGGGCCGTGGGCTCGAACGAGCCGCTGCCGGGCCGGGTGCTGACCGGGGCCGATCTCGATCCGTGAGGCGTGAAGTCCCGGATGTCAGGAAAGGGCCGTTCAGGACATGAAACGTCCTGAACGGCCCTTTCCTGACATTTGCCCGCGCGGTCAGGTGTCCAACTGCGGAAAACGGACCGGCTTAGACACCCAGCGGATGCCAAACGGTCTTCGCCTCCAGGTACCGCCGCAGCCGCGCGATGTCGGCGTCGGCGGTCCAGTCCGGCTCGGCGTCCGGGACGGTCAGGACCCGCTTCACGGTGCCCGCGGCCTCACGCGCCAGATCCGCCCGCGCGGACGGCTCCGCGCCGGTCGGGTCGAGGGCGTTGACGTCGCCGTGCGACGCCAGCCACGAGCCCAGCTCCGACGCGCGGCCGGTCAGGATGTTCGCGACGCCGCCGGGCAGGTCGGAAGTCGCCAGGACCTCCGAAAGCGTGATCGCGGGCAGCGGCCGGTCCGCGCTGGAGACGACCACCGCGGTCGAGCCGGTCGCCAGCACCGGGGCGAGCACGCTCACCAGCCCCAGCAACGACGACTGCTGCGGTGCGAGCACGCCCACGACACCGGTCGGCTCGGGCACGGTGAAGGAGAAGTACGGGCCCGCGACCGGGTTGGCCGCGCCGAGCACGGTCGCGATCTTGTCCGTCCAGCCCGCGTACCAGACCCAGCGGTCGATCGAGGCGTCCACAATGGACTGAGCCTTCTTGGCCGCCACGCCTTCGGACGCGGACACCTCCGCGACGAACTGTTCGCGGCGGCCTTCCAGCATCTCCGCCACCCGGTACAGCACCTGGCCGCGGTTGTACGCGGTCGCCGCCGACCAGCCGCCGAAAGCCTTGCGGGCGGCCGAAACCGCGTCACGGACGTCCTTGCGCGACGCGTGCGAGGCGTTCGCCAGGAACTTGCCCTTGGTGTCGGTGACCGGGTACACCCGGCCCGACTCCGAACGCGGGAACTTGCCACCGATGTAGAGCTTGTAGGTCTTCGCCACCGAAATACGGTCAGACATCGAGGTAGGCCTCCAGTCCGGTGCGTCCGCCTTCGCGGCCGAAACCCGACTCCTGGTAGCCGCCGAACGGCGCGGCGGGATCGAAGCGGTTGAACGTGTTGGCCCAGACGACGCCGGCGCGGAGCTGGTTCGCCATCCAGAGGATGCGCGAGCCCTTTTCGGTCCAGATGCCGGCGGAGAGCCCGTACGGCGTGTTGTTCGCCTTGGTGACGGCCTCGTCCGGCGTGCGGAAGGTCAGCACCGAAAGCACCGGACCGAAGATCTCCTCGCGGGCGATGCGCATCGACTGCTGGACGTCGGAGAACACCGTGGGGGCGAAGAAGAAACCGCGTTCCGGCACCGGGCACGGGCTGGTCCAGCGCTGCGCGCCCTCGGCGTCGCCGGACTCCACGAGCCCCTTGATCTTCGCGAGCTGCTCGGCGGAGTTGATCGCGCCGATGTCGGTGTTCTTGTCCAGCGGGTCGCCCAGGCGCAGCGTCGAAACGCGGTAGCGCAGCTTTTCGAGCAGTTCCTCGGCGATGGACTCCTGCACCAGCAGGCGCGAGCCCGCGCAGCAGACGTGACCCTGGTTGAAGAAGATCCCGTTGACGATCCCCTCGACGGCCTGGTCCAGCGGAGCGTCATCGAAGACGACGTTCGCCGCCTTGCCGCCCAATTCCAGCGTCAGCTTCTTCGCGGTACCCGCGATCTGGCGCTGGATGGCCTTGCCGACCTCGGTCGATCCGGTGAAGGCGACCTTGTTCACGTCGCCGTGGCCGACCAGCGCGGCGCCGATGTCCCCGGCGCCGGGCAGGATGTTGACCACGCCGGGCGGGAGTTCGGCCTGCTGGCAGATCTCCGCGAACACGAGCGCGGTCAGCGGCGTGGTCTCCGCGGGCTTGAGCACCACGGTGTTGCCGGTGGCCAGCGCGGGCGCGATCTTCCACGCGAGCATCAGCAGCGGGAAGTTCCACGGGATGACCTGGCCCGCGACGCCGAGCGGCTTCGGGTTCGGGCCGTAGCCCGCGTAATCGAGCTTGTCGGCCCAACCCGCGTGGTAGAAGAAGTGCGCGGCGGCCGTCGGCACGTCGGAATCACGCGATTCCTTGATCGGCTTGCCGTTGTCGAGGCTTTCCAGCACGGCCAGCTCCCGCGACCGTTCCTGGATCAGGCGGGCGATGCGGAACAGGTACTTGGCGCGCTCGGAGCCCGGCATTTTCGACCAGACATTGTTGTACGCCTTGCGAGCGGCCTTCACCGCGGTGTCCACATCGGACACCGACGCGGTGCCGACCTCGGCGAGCACCTCTTCGGTGGCCGGGTTGATCGTCTTGAGCGGCTCGCCCGAGCCGTCGACGAATTCGCCGTTCACGAACGGCCGGTAATGCGACTTGAGGTTCGCGAGGTCGCGCGATTCGGGCGCGGGCGCGTACTCGAAGATGCCCATGGATTAGTCCACCGTCACGTAGTCGGGACCGCTGTAGTGGCCGTCGGCCTGGGTGCGGCGCTGCAGCAGGAGGTCGTTGAGCAGGCTGGACGCCCCGAACCGGAAGAGGTCCGGGTTCAGCCACTGCTCGCCGGCGACCTCGTGCACCGCGACCAGGTACTTGATCGCGTCCTTGGTCGTCCGGATGCCACCGGCCGGTTTGACGCCGCGCAGTTCACCGGTCTGGACGAACCAGTCGCGGACGGCCTGCAGCATCACGTGCGTGACCGGCAGCGTCGCGGCGGGCG
>NZ_JPLW01000001.1:270066-354133 GCF_000754115.1 Amycolatopsis sp. MJM2582 | reverse complement strand
GACCTTGCCGGTGGAGGTCTTGATGAAGTCGCCGCCCGCCAGCAGCGCGAGCCAGGAGGCGCGGCGGACGTTGTCGTAGGTCGCGAGCTCACCGGTTTCGAGGATGACCTTGAGGTGCGCGCTGCCACAGGCGGCCTTGATCGCCTGGATCTCCTCGAAGACCTCCAGGTAGCGGCCTTCCAGGAACGCGCCGCGATCGATCACCATGTCGATCTCGGCGGCGCCGGCGTCCACGGCGATCTTGGTGTCGGCCAGCTTGATCTCGCGGCTCGTGCGGCCGGCCGGGAAGCCGGTGGCCACACTCGCGACGTGGATGCCGGTGCCGCGAAGTGCCTCGACAGCCGTCTCGACCATGTCCGGGTACACGCAGACGGCCGCGACCTGCGGGGTGTCCGGCCGTTCCGGGTCCGGCCGCTTGGCCTTGGCGGCGAGCGCGCGGACCTTGCCCTGGGTGTCGGCGCCTTCGAGGGTCGTCAGGTCGACCATCGAGATGGCGGTGTCGATCGCCCAGAGCTTGGCGGCCTTCTTGATGCTGCGCGTGCCGAGTCCCGCCGCCCGCTGCTCGACGCCGACCTGGTCGACACCAGGCAGCCCGTGCAGGAACCGGCGCAGGCTCGCCTCGTCGCGAGTCGCGTCCGCCAGCGGCGACGGGGTGGCCGTCGCCGCTGACGAGCTGGTCGTAGCTGTCATACGGGTGAGTGTAAGCGGCCTACAAGCTGGGCACCGGGGCCTGGGCGACGGCCCTGGTCGAGGGCACCACCGGGGTGCAGAACTCGCTGATCATGGGCAGCTGGCGCTTGAGCGCGGCGTCCGGCGACGCGGTGAGGTCGACGGTGGCCAGCGTGGAGATGTCCTTGCCGGAGTCGTCGTGGAAGCTGAGGGTGTTGAAGCCCGGCAGGTCGCCGCCGTGACCCCAGACGACGTGGTCGTCCGCGCAGGCGCCCGCGGTCTTGAGGTTCAGCTTCATCAGGCCGAGGCCGTACTCCATGCCGCCCGCCGGGACCGTCGTCTTCATTTGCTTCAGCAGCTCCGCGGGCAGCAGGCGGCCGCCGAACAGCGCCTCGAAGAAGCGGTTGAGGTCCTTGCCCGAAGACACCATGCCGCCCGCGCCGAAGTAGCGCGAGTAGTTGTAGGTGGTGACGTCGGTGAGGCCGCGCGGCGCGTCGTACAGCTGCTCGTAGCCGCGGGCGGCCGGGCGGATCAGGAACGGGAAGTCACGGGGCAGCGAGGTGTCGCGCAGGTGCAGCGGCCCGGTGATCCGCTCGGCGAGCGCGCGTTCCAGCGGTTTGCGCGTGGTCTTCTCGACCAGCAGGCCGAGGACGTTGTAGCCGGTGTTCGAGTACGCCCAGCTCGTCCCGGGTTTGAACTGCAGCGGCTGCTTCGTGACGCTCAGGCGGATCTGGTCGTCGCTGTCGAAATGCTCGAAGCGTTCGGTGTCGACCTCCGGACCGGACGCCCAGGTGTCCTCGGGGGCCAGGTCACGCGGGAGGCCGCTGGTGTGCTGCAGCAGCTGGCGGACGGTGATCGGCTCCGGATACGGCAGCAATCCGGGCAGATAGCGCTGGACGGGCTCGTCGAGCCCGACGCGCTGCTCTGCCACGAGCTGCAGGACCAGCGTCGCGACGAACACCTTGGAGACACTCGCGATCCGCCAGCGGCCCGACGCGTCGGGCTTGCCGAGGCGCTCGATGTCCGCGACGCCGCTGACACCGCGGAAATCGTCGGAGACGGCGACCATGCCGGGGATGCCCGCGGCGACCGCCGCGTCCATCGCGGTCTGGCGCGGATCGGTCTTCCCGGCGGCCGCCGCCGGGAGGGCGGTGACGGAAAGCAGTGCGGCACAAGCGATCGCGACGACGGTTCGGCGCATCGGATGAATCCCCCAGGTTGTGGTTCAGCCTTCGATTTCAGGTACGTCCCTCTTGCGTGGCTTCCGCTTGACGACGACCCCACCCCAGAATGCCAGGCCGGTGATCTTCACCGTGGGCGCCGTCGGCGGCGCCGCGGGCGTCCCGGCCCGGTCTTCCAGCTCGAACGCGCCCATGAAGCCGATTCCGGTGACGTCCACGTTGATGTCGTCGGGCACGATGATGTCGATCCCGCCCATGATCGCGACCGCGGTGATCGTCGAATGCTTCTCGGCGAACCGCGCGTGCCGCAGATCGAGTTCGGCACCGCCCCAGAACGCGAAACTGTTGTGCTGCGGCGGGACGACCCAGCTGCCCTTGCGCGAGGCGCCGGACATGACGGCGATCGAGGCGCCGGAGCCCGGATGCCCGCCGATGCGGTCGTCGGGCAGGCCGAGCGCGCGCGAGGTCGCCGGCTCGATCGCCGACCGTGACTGCTGCGGCAGATCCGCGGTGACCGGCTTGAGGTCGCCGACGGTCTTGGCCGCGTACACGGTGGTGAGCCGCTCTTCCAGCTCGTTGATGGTGATGCGCCCTTCGGACATCGCCGCGTGCAGCACCTGCGCGACCTGCTCGCGATCGGCGTCGGAGATGCGCATCTGTTCGGGGCCCGGCAGGGCCGGTTCTTCACTCACGCGGAGGAGCCTAGCGCCGACGGCAGGGCCAAGCGTCCATCTTATGGTCGACAGTGGCATCCTCCCGAGATGGGGAACTCACTACCCGGCGCCGTCGAGCTGCCGGACGGGATCAAGGTGCGCGGACGGGGCCTGGGGCGTCCCTGGCCGGACGGGCCCTCGCCGGATTTCGGACTGTATTTGGGCGGCGCGAAGCTGCGCCGGAAACACGATCACAAAATGGAGTGGGAGCGGGCGTGGATCCGCTGGCCCGACTTCCTGCTGCCGACGGACTGGGCGGACGCGCGGCGGCGCATCGTCGACCTGCACGAGCGGGCGGCGAAGGGCGAAGGGGTCGAGGTCGCCTGCTACGGCGGAGTCGGGCGGACCGGCACGGTGCTGTCCTGTCTCGCCACCCTTTCCGGGCTGAGCGCCGACGAAGCCGTGGCCTGGGCGCGAGCCAACCACGACAAGCGTTCGGTGGAGACGCCCTGGCAGCGCCGCTGGGTCGGCTGGTTCGCGCGCCAGGCGTGAACGGCTAAATTGACCGGCATGGATGTGCACGTCGTTGATCACCCGCTGGCCAAGGCCAGGCTCTCCACCATGCGCGACGCGCGCACCGACAGCGCCGCCTTCCGCGCGGCGCTGCACGAACTGACCGTCATGCTGGTCTACGAAGCCACGCGCGACATGCCGGTGCGGATCGAGCGGATCCACACGCCGGTGGCGCGCACCGACGGCTACGCGCTGGCGAGCCCGCCGCTGCTCGTGCCGGTGCTGCGGGCCGGGCTCGGGATGGCGGATCAGGCGCACAAGCTGATCCCCGACGCCCAGATGGGTTTCGTCGGCCTCGCCCGCGACGAGGAGACGCTCAAGCCGACGCCGTACCTCGAATCGCTGCCCGAATCGCTCGCCGACCGGCCGGTGATGGTGCTCGACCCGATGCTGGCGACCGGTGGGTCGATGGAGTACACGATCCGGCTGCTCACCGACCGCGGCGCCACCGACGTCACGGCGATCTGCGCGCTGGCGGCGCCCGAGGGCATCGAGCATCTGGAGAAGACCGGGCTGCCGCTGCGCGTGGTGACCGCGAGCATCGACGAGCGGCTGAACGATTCCGGGTTCATCGTTCCGGGCCTCGGGGACGCGGGGGACCGTCAGTACGGCGCCGTCTGACCCCGGATCGCGTTTAGCGGGCTAAACGCGACTCGCAACATCTCCGCCGTCGCCGGTCACTGACAGGTGTGACCAGGACAGTGACCGGAACGGTGGGGGTACCGGTGGACTCACGCGAACCTCCTTCCGACAGGAGCGACACGGAGCTGTGGCGGACGGCCGCGGGCGGTGATCACGGGGCCTTCACCGAGCTGTTCGAACGGCATGTCCAGTCGGTGTGGAACCACGCCTACCGGCTGACGGGGTCGTGGGCGTCGGCCGAAGACCTGACGTCGGCGGCCTTTCTCACCGCCTGGCGGCGCAGGGCGGACATCACGCTCATCCGCGACAGCGCGCTGCCCTGGCTGTACACCGTCGTGGGCAACCTCGCGCGCACTGAACACCGCAGCGTCGGGCGGCGGCTGCGGCTCGTCCGGCGGCTGCCGGAACCGCGGTCGGTGATCGACCACGCCGACACCGTCGTCGATCAGCTCGACGGCGAAGACCGTCTCCGGCAAGTGCTCGCCTTGGTCGCGAAACTGCCGAAGTCGCAACGACAAGCCGTCGAACTCTGCCTGCTCGGCGATCTCTCCGTGCCGGACGCCGCCGAACTGCTCGGCGTCGCCGAGGTGACCGTTCGCGCCCACATCTCGCGGGCCCGCGCCCAGCTGCGGGCCGCCCTGGAGGAGAAATGACCGACGACCTCGGCCTGCCGGGCAGGCGTGAACTCCCTCCGGAAGTGCTGGACAACCTGCGGATGACACTGCGGGAGGGAATGGGAAAACCCGCGCGGCGGCGGTGGCCGATCGTCGCCGCGGCCGCCGCCGTCGTCCTGGTGCTCGCGGGTGCGCTGGTCGCGACCGTGGTCATCCGGGAGCCGGACGGGCAGGGACCCGTCGTCGCGAACCCTGACTTCTCCCTCGACTGGCCGAAGGCCGTGGCGGCGATGGACCGGTGCTGGGCCGTCGTCGAGTCGAAGGCGGGCTTCCCCGGCCGGAACGAATGGATCCCGCGGTTCACCGCCGTTTCACCGTCGGTCACCGTCGTCGCGATGGTGGCACGCGGCAAACCGTTCTTCTGCGAGACCACGCTGATGACCGCGACCGTGTCCGACCCGGACGCCGCTCCGCTCTACCTGCCGGGCACGGGGACCGCGGCCCTGCTGATGACCCCGGCGGGGACCGTCGCGGGCATCGCCGATCCCGCATGGCCGAAGGTGGAAATGACGGGGCAGAACGAGGCGTCGTTGTCCACAAGGGACATTCCGGTCTTCCGGCCGGGGAACCTGTTCGTGCACCTCGCGCCGATGAAGCCTTCGCGGACCACCTACGCCGTGGGACCGACACCCGGAGAGCAATCCCGACCCCCCGGGTACCACGCGCCGTACCCTCTGCGTCCCGCGCCGGAGCCGGCCGCGACGAAGCTCGACAAGCCGGTGTTCCCGGTGCCCGACCGGGCCACACCGGCGGGTGAGTTCTTCAACGTCTGCGTGGAGAGGGCGTCCGAGGTGCTGGCCGACAGGGACGCCTATGAGCTGGGTGCGTTCCTCGAAGGCGAGGACGTCGGGGTCGTCGTCGCCCGTCTCGGTGGGATGGTCACCGTATGCCAGGGAGGGCTCGGGTACGGGGACGGGAAGACCGAGTACTTCCGGATCATGTACGACCAGCCGAAGCCCGCGGGACCGGTGTACGCGTTGCGGACCGAAACGGTCGGCAGAACGGGCGACAAGCCTCTGAATGCGTACCTGGGGGTCGTGCCCGAGGCCGCGGCCGCCGTGAAGCTCGACTTCGGGACCGGCAAGACCGTCGACGCGGTGGTCGGGGCCGGGACCTTCGGGGCCTGGATGCCGGACGGCGTCAGCCAGGACTACGAGAACGCGCGGGTGGGGATCACCGTCCTGGACGCGGCGGGGGCGATCCTGCACCAGGGCACGCTGCCGCTCTACTGATCGCGTTCAGCCCGCTAAACGCGATCCTTCTGGGGTGGGGTGCGCGTGAAGGCCTCCTTCCCTCGGCTGAGCCGAGGGAAGGAGGCCTTCACGCGCGTCGGCTGGGGATGGCGCCAGTGGCAGAGCGCGTTTAGCAGGCTAAACGCGATTCGGTACCGACCGCCGAGGTAGTGAAGGCCTCCTTGCCTACCCTGAAGGTAGGCAAGGAGGCCTTCACGGCATGCCGCAGCAGGTCCCCGCCGCCGGATCGCGTTTAGCGGGCTAAACGCGATCCGCACTCACCAGAGGACCGCCCCGCGTTTAGCGGGCTAAACGCGACGCAGCCAGCCCGAGGCGTTCGCCCGCAGCGCGGCCTCGTAAGCCGCGCTCACGGTGAACTCGTCCGGCAGGTTCCCGTTCAGCTCCAGCGACACGAGCCCGTGCACGATGCCCCAGCAGCTCACGGCGATGACCTCGGGCGGCACGTCGAGGAACGCGCCGTCGGCGACGGCCTTGCGGATCGTCTCCTCGAGCGGCGCCATCGTGGCGCGCGCCTGGCCCGCCGTTTCGTCCGCCGGCTCGAAACCCGGCACGGATTTCGTGAACATGATCGCGTAGAGGTGCGGGTCGGCCAGCGCGCTTTCCCGGTACGCGACGCCCAGCCGCACCAGGTCCTCGACCGGGTCACCGCTCAGCGTGACCCCCGCCATCCGCCGTCCGAACCGGCGGAAGCCCTCGGTGAAGAGCGCGCTGACGAGATCCGTCTTCCCGCCGAAGAGCGAGTAGACCGCAGTGGTGGACGTGCCGACGTCGGCGGCCAGTTTGCGGAGGCTGAGCGCCTTCGGGCCGTCGGCCGAGATGAGCTCACCGGCGCGGTCCAGCAGTTTCAGCCGGAGGTTCTCGTCGTGCGTCCTGGGGCGGGGCATGAGCCCAGCGTAACGCAACGCTGTTATCAATCGCTCGGATTCGGAGTTGACCTGGAGCGCACTCCAGGTCGTACTGTCGTCGACATGAGCTACTCGATAGCGGAAGCCGCGCGACGTAGCGGACTGTCCATCGACACTCTCCGGTACTACGAGCGCATCAAACTCGTCGAGCCCCCGGCGCGGGATGCCGCGGGCCGGCGCGCCTACACCGACGACGACCTCGGATGGCTGGGGTTCCTGACCAAACTGCGCCTGACCGGCATGCCCATCAAACGGATGCGGGAGTACGCCTCCCTGCGTCACCACGGGGCGGCGAGCGCGGGGCGGCGCAAGTCGATCCTCGTCGACCAGCGCGCCTCCGTCGCCGAGAGGATCGCCGAGCTGCAGGCCTGCCTCGACATCCTCGACTACAAGATCGACCACTACGACCAGGTGGAGCGCAAGGTGCTCGGCACCGGAGCCACCGTGGAGGGAATTTCAGCGTGATCAGCACCAGGAGGCTCGGCGGTCTGGAAGTCGGGGCCCAGGGGCTCGGCTGCATGGGGATGAGCCAGGCCTACGGTGTCCGCGACGACGACACGGAGTCGATCGCCACCGTCCACCGCGCCCTCGAACTGGGCGTGACCCTGCTCGACACCGCGGACGTCTACGGCGCGGGAGCGAACGAGGAGCTGGTCGGCCGCGCGATCGCGGGCAAACGGGACCAGGTCGTGCTGGCGACCAAGTTCGGCATCGTCTGGGACAAGGACGGCGGGATGTCCGCCCGCGGCGACGCGGCGTACGTCAAGCAGAGCTGCGAAGAGTCCCTTCGCCGGTTGAACGTCGACCACATCGACCTCTACTACCAGCACCGCGTCGACCCGGACACGCCGGTCGAGGAGACCTGGGGCGCGCTCGCGGAGCTGGTCCAGGAAGGCAAGATCCGCTTCGCCGGGATTTCCGAGGCCAGTGCCGAGACCATCCGTCGCGCGCACGCCGTCCACCCGGTGACGGCGCTGCAGAGCGAGTGGTCGCTGTGGACGCGCGGCATCGAGGGCGAGATCCTTTCGACCGCGCGTGAGCTGGGCGTCGGCATCGTGCCGTTCTCGCCGCTCGGCCGCGGTTTCCTCACCGGCAGCGTGACGTCGGTGAAGGATCTTCCGGAGGACGACATGCGCCGCGGGCTGCCCCGGTTCGCCGAGGGCAACTTCGAGCGCAACATGGCCATCGTCGAGGCGCTGCGCGCGCTGGCCGAGCAGAAGGGCGTCACCGCCGGACAGCTCGCGCTCGCCTGGGTGCAGGCGCAGGGCGACGACGTCGTGCCGATCCCGGGTACCAAGCGCCGCAAGTACCTCGAAGAGAACACCGCCGCCGCGGGCCTGGAACTGTCCGAAGTGGACATCGAAGCCATCGAAAAGGCCGCGCCCGTCGAGGCGATCGCCGGTGAGCGCTACCCGGAGCGGCTCGCCCGCGCGGCCGGCAAATAACCCGAGAGAAGTGCGAGAAGAAATCATGACGGGTTCCACCCTGCCCACCCGCAGGCTCGGCACGCTGGAAGTCGGCGCGCAAGGGCTCGGCTGCATGGGCATGAGCGAGTTCTACGGCCAAGGTGACGACACCGAATCCATCGCGACGATCCACCGCGCGATCGAACTGGGTGTCACCCTGATCGACACCGCCGACATGTACGGCTTCGGCCGCAACGAGGAACTGGTCGGCCGTGCCCTCGCCGGCAAGCGCGACCAGGTCGTGCTGGCGACCAAGTTCGGCATCGTGCGCGACGAGGCGGACCCCTCGAAGCGTGGCATCCGCGGCGACGAATTCTATGTGCGCCAACAGGTCGAGGCTTCGCTGCGCAGGCTGGACGTCGACCACATCGACCTCTACTACCAGCACCGCGTCGACCCGGAGGTGCCGATCGAGGAGACCGCGGGTGCGCTGTCCTCACTGGTCGAGCAGGGGAAGATCCGGCACATCGGGTTGTCCGAGGCCGGTCCGGAGACGATCCGGCGGGCGCACGCCGTGCATCCGGTGACGGCCGTGCAGACGGAATGGTCGCTGTGGTCGCGCGACATCGAGGACGAGGTCGTCCCGGTCTGCCGCGAACTCGGCATCGGGCTGGTGCCGTATTCCCCGCTGGGCCGCGGTTTCCTCACCGGCCGGTTCAAGTCCAAAGAGGACTTCGCGGACGGCGACTTCCGTCAGACGACGCAGCCGCGGTTCGCCGAGGGCAACCTGGAGCGGAACCTGGCGATCGTCGAGGCGCTGCGCGCGCTGGCCGAGCAGAAGGGCGTCACCGCCGGACAGCTCGCGCTTGCCTGGGTGCAGGCGCAGGGCGACGACGTCGTGCCGATCCCGGGCACGAAGCGTCGCAAGTACCTCGAAGAGAACGTCGCGTCCGTCGGCCTGAAGCTGACGGCCGAGGACATCGCCGCGATCGAAAAGGCGGTCCCCGCCGACGCGGTCGCGGGGGAGCGGTACCCCGAAGCGTCCATGCGGACGCTGTCCCGCTGAACACGAAAAAAGCCGGCGCCCCGAAAGGGCGCCGGCTTTTTCGTTGTCAGAGCGAGGAGTTGACCGCTTCGACCACGCCGTCGAGGGCCACGGTCTGCTGTTCGCGGGTCGCGAGACCGCGCACCGTCACGTTCCCGGCGTCCCAGTCCTCCTGGCCCACGATCACCACGGCCCGCGCCCCGGCCTTGTCCGCCCGGGTGAGCTCCTTGCCCAGCTTGCGGAGTTCGACGGGCGTGGACGTGCGCAGACCGGCCTTGCGGAGCCGTCCGGCGACCTCGCGCGAGGCGTCGGTGAGCTCTTCGGTCACCGGGATCACGACGACGTCGACCTCGCTGCGCGGCTTCGGGGTGAGGCCGTGCGTGTCGAGGAAGTCGATCAGCGTGACGTCGCCCATGCCGAAGCCGATCCCGGGGATCTGCTGCGACGTGAACAACGACGCCAGGTCGCTGTACCGGCCGCCGCCGAAGAGGGCGCGACGGTTCTCCGGCGAGGTGTCGAAGACCTCGAACACGGTCGACGTGTAGTACGCGAGCCCGCGCACGATCATCGGATCGAACGTGATGAGGTCCGCGGCGCCGCTGTTCAGCACCTTGACCAGGTTCGAGTTCTCCTTGACCTGCTCCGGCAGCTCGTCGAGCAGGGCCGCGCCCGAGGACAGGGTCTCGGTCAGCTTCTCGAACTGCTTGTCGGTCAACCCGATCTCGGTCGCGGTGTCGCTCAGCTTCGTGCGGTCCGACTTCTCCCAGCGGTCCACCAGGGTGAACACCTGCGGCAACTGCTCCGCGGTCACGCCGACGATGTCGGTGAGCGCCGACGAGAGCAGGTTCCGGTCGTTGGCCCGCACCTGGAACATGTCCGGGGTCGCCCCGAGCGCGCTCATCATGTCGTGGACCAGCTCGAAGATCTCGATCTCGCAGTTCGCGCTGTCCGAGCCGAAGATGTCCGCGTTGATCTGCCAGTGCTCACGGACCCGCCCACGCTGCGGCCGCTCGTAGCGGTGGCAGTTCGGGTGGCTGTACCAGCGCACCGGGAACTGCAGCGATTTGGCGTTGCCCGCGATCATCCTGGCGACCGACGGCGTCATCTCCGGGCGCAGCGCCAGCCGCTCGCCGCCCTTGGTGGTCAGCGTGTACAGCTGCTGGTCGGCGATCTCCTGCCCGGACTTCCGCTCGTAGATCTCGGCGGGTTCGAGGATCGGCCCGTCGTAGCGGAGGAAACCCCGCAGCTCGAGCACGTCGTAGAGATGGCCGAACACCTGCGTCCGGACGGACATCTCGGCGGGCAGGAAGTCGCGGGTCCCCTTGGCGGGGGCTGTCGGCAGGTATTCAGGCACGTCAACAAGCTTAACGAGCCGTTGCCAGCGCTTTTGTCAGGGGAAGGCCACGCCGTACGCGGTGGTCAGGATCGCCGCCCCGAGCAGGACCGCCCCGGCGCTGGTGACCCGCCCGCCGAGCTTGCCCTTGCCCGGTGCCAGGTGCAGGAAGAAGCCGCCGGACTGGGCGAGCACGCCGAACAGCAGCAGGAAGCAGACGATCCACCGCGCGGTGTCCGGGAGTCCGGTCTGGCCGAGGATCTGCAGCGCGACCAGCGCGAGGACCAGCAGGACGCCGGCGTGCGCGTGGCCCGCGCGGAACATCCCGCGCTGGTGTTCGGTCAGCTTCTTGTCGCGCAGGACACCCATCAGGGCGTAGCCGCCGTACATCACCGTCGGCAGCGAAACGAGGGCGATGACGGTGAAGAGTTTGATCGGTCCTTCCATGAGCAAACCATAACACTGTTTTAAAACACTGTCACCAAACTTGGCGTCCCACTTCCGGGAATCAGGCCCGCACGCCGCGCGAAAGCACCAGGCGGAGGTTCCGCAGGGCGGAAAGATCGGCGAGCGGATCTCCGTCGACCGCCAGGACATCGGCGCTCAGCCCAGGCGCGAGCCGTCCGGTGACGTCGCCGAGGCCGAGCGCGGCGGCGGAGTCCTCGGTCGCGATCTCGAGGATCCGGCGCCTGCCGAAACCGAGCCATTCGTAGAGTTCGAGGGCGCCGACGGGGTCGTCGAAGACCGAACCGGGCAATCCGGCGTCCGTGCCCGCGAGGAGCGGAACACCCAGCTCCTCCAGCCAGGACAGCCTGCCGTAGACGGTCTTCGCGAGCTCCTCGCCCATGCGCTCGGCGAGCATCCGCCAGTTGCGGCTGCTGGTCGAACAGGCCGCGATGCCCTCGGCGGCCATCCGCTTGGCGACACCTTCGCGCCGGTCCTGCCGCTGCGGTCCGGTCATCCAGGTGCAGTGCTCGATCGTCGCCACACCCGCCTCGACCGACGCCTCGATCGCGTCGGCGCCGTGGGCGTGCGCCGCGACCGGGAGCCCGTGGCGCCCCGCGTGCTCGACGATCAGGCGCAGCGCCCGGACGTCGAACTGGGACTCCCACATCTCCGCACCGCCCTCGGTGATCTGGCCGCCGCTGGCCATCACCTTGATCACGTCCGCGCCGGCGGCCGCGTTCGCGTCGATCAGGGCGCGGATCGCGTCGTCGCCGTCGACTTCGCCGCCGAAGAAATGGCAATGTCCATTGAGGACGGTCAGCGGCGATCCGGCGGTCAGCAGGCGCGGTGCGGCCGCGCCTTCGAGTTCCGCGCGGACCCGCGCGCCCAAAGCGCCGCGATCGCCGAGGTCCCGCACCGTCGTGACGCCGCTGCGCAGCAGTTGCCCCAGGCGATCCTTGGCGCCCGCGCGCAGGGCTTCGTCGTCGCTCGCCAGGAAGTTCGGCAGCATCTCGCGCGTGGCGTCGAACGCCAGGTGCACGTGGGCGTTGAACAGGCCGGGCAACAGGGTCGCGCCGGGGAAGTCGAGCCTTTCGGCGTCCGGCGATGCCTGTGCCGCGACCTCGGCGCGCGGGCCCGCCGCGAGGATGCGGTCACCCTCGACGAGCACGGCGCCGTCTTCGACCGGCGTGCTCGGACGCGGCAGGATCCGGCTCGCCGTCAGCAAAAGCTGTTTCGTCATGCGCCGCTCCTGGAGACGGCGGCGGAGAGCGCGAGCAACGGCCGCACGTCGGATTCGATGTCGGAGGCGCCACCGGGGAGCACGAGTTTCGCGCGCCCGTCGGTCTCTTCGCCCGCGGTCTGCCGGGCGATCGCCCGCTTGAGCGCTTCCGCCGCCGCTTGCGGATCGTCCGCGGCGAGTGCGGTCAGATCGGTTTCCAGATAGGGGCTCAGCTGCACGAGCCCGTCCCGGATCTCGATCACCCGGCGGTAGTACCGGCGGTGGACCGTGCGCGGGCGCCACCGCTCCCACGCGCCCTGCGGGGTGGTCCGGAGCACGATGTTCGGGTAGATCCCGGCCAGCGCGGTCCACAGCGGGGTGAGTTCGTCGTGATGCCGCCGGTGCTGACGGCGCCGTCGCAGCGCGGCGAACCGCGCGCGAGCGCCGGGATAGGTGATCCCGGCGAGGAAGAGCACGATCCCGAGGAGCACCAGCGGGACGGCGACGGTGAGCAGAATCGGGACCGACGGTCCGAACGCCCACGCGATCACGATGTAGAGCGCGCGGAAGACACTGCCGACGGAAAGGCAGATCAGCCCGGCGGCGCTGAGTTTCAGCCCGATCTTCAGATGGCGGTCCGCGGTGCGGATGTACCGGAAGATCCACCAGGCGCAGGCGGCGAGGCCGTAGATCAGGTAGATCCCGGCGCCGAGGTAGAACAGCGCCACCCCGGGCACGTGCACGAGCTTCGGGCTCAGCGCCAGCCCCCGCACCTCCGGCGGGGTGACGGCCATGGCGACCAGCATCAGCGCGATCGCGGCGGACAACGGGATCAGTTCGAACAGGACGCGCCCTGGCCGGCGCGGGCCCAGCGCGGAGCCGAGGAACACGATCAACAGCGCGCAGACGCCGATGGCGAGCAGGACGTTGTTGACCAGGCGGCCGGTGCCCTTGCCGGTCAGGTCGTCGAGCCAGCCGACGATGACCTTCTGCTGGGCGAGGAAGGAGCCCGCGACGCAGACGATCGTGATCGTGATCGCCCAGTTCGGCAGCAGGCGGGGTGCTCGGTAGGTCTGGTAGATCCGCCAGGCGAGCGCGGTCGCGAACAGCACCATCGCCACGACGTTGATGGGGGAGAACAGTGGAGTCACAGCCACCCTTGATGGTCGCCCAGCGCGCCTTGGACGCGGCGGACGTCATCGTCGTCGGCGCGACGGGGAATCGTGTAGTTCAAGACCGACGCCCATTCGAGGATGATGGTCGCCACGGTCTCGGCTTCCCATTCGTGCGCCTCATCGTAGGAGGTGCGGCGTAAAGCGCGGTGTACCGCGTCGTCGTCGAGGCCGGGGGCGGGGCCGCGCAGGAAGTCGGCGGGTTCGGCGTCGCCGCCGGGATGGTGATCGGCGAGCATATGCCCGAGTTCGTGCAGGATGATGTGGTCCTGATGGGACTTCGTGGTCTCCTGCTGGAAGAAGATGTAGTCCGCCGAACCGGTGGCGATCCAGCAGCCGAACGGGCCGGGGACCTCCAGCGGATACGGCATCAGGCGGATCGGCCTGCCGCGCTGTTCGCCGAGCCGTTCGCAGAGCACGCCGACGTCGAGCGGCGGCTCGATGTCGAGCTTGTTCAGCATCTTGCGGCAGCGTTTGCGGAGTTCCCGTTCCTTCATTGGTTCTCTTCCGGCTGCTCGCGCTCGGCCCGTTCGTAGCGTTCGACGAGCTCCAGGAGGTCCATCACCTGGCGACGGCCCTGCGGGGACAGTTCCTGCGCGCGCATGGCCATGAGCGTCGCCTCTCCGGCCGGTTGGGGCTCCTGCTCGTCGAAGAAGTACGTGATCGGCACCCCGAAGAGCTTCGCCAGCGCTTCGACGTAGTGGATCTTCGGGTTGACCCGTTTGCCCGTGGCGAGCTGCTGGAGGTACGCGGGCGACATGGTGGGCCCGCCGGCGCGGTCGATGGCCGCGGACAGCTCGCGATAGCTGTGCGGGGCGCCTTCGTCCGCGCGCGCCGAATCGATCAGCGCGGTCAGTTTCTGGGCGAAGGTCTGATACGGCGACATGACCCCCCAACCGTTCCGTAGTCCCGTTCCGTAGTTGGAGTGTAACGCGATACAGCCTGTCCGCAGCTGTTGACAGCGCATGTATGCAGTGGTTTACAGTTGTCAAGCGGTTTCGTGCCGTGTCCGGTCTCTCGCTCCGGAATCCGTGCCCTGGGGGTGTACGGACGCCGGAGTGAGAGCCGTTTTTCCCGGTGGGTGCACAAGATCGTGCCGGATGTAGTACGCTGAGGCAGCCAAGGTTGATCGCCATCACGGCGAACCCTTGGCCTAGGCCTGTTGCCGGAGGTCGACCCCCAGGGCTTCCGGTGACAGGCCCCTTTACTTTCACCCCCGCGTTTCGTCCTCTGAATGCGGTCGTTCGCGATGCGGACTATCGCATTCAGAGGACGAAACGCGGGCGGGGGTCAGGGCATGAGCGTGGCGGCCAGGGTGCCGCCCAATTCGAAACAGGCCTCGAGATCCGCTTTGCCCGGTTCGCCGGTGACGAGCACCGGCGCGGCCGCGCTTTCCCAGCCGAGGCCGGTCGTGATGGCCTCGATCCCGCGCACGGTGCCGGACGTGTCGTTGTTTCCGTGCACGAAGAATCCGAACGGCCGCCCCCGCGTGGAATCCAGGCACGGGTAATAGACGGTGTCGAAGAAATGCTTCAGCGCGCCGGACATGTAGCCCAGATTCGCCGGGGTGCCGAGCAGGTAGCCGTCGGCGTCCAGGACGTCGGGCACGGTCGCGCCCAGCGCCGCGCGGCGCACGACGTCGACGCCCTCGATGTCCGGATGGTTCGCGCCGGAGAGCACGGCCTCGAACATCGCCTGCGTCGAAGGCGACGGCGTGTGGTGGACGATCAGCAGCTTCGGCATGTCAGGCCAGCCGGGACTCGATGTCGGCCCGGAGCGTCGCCAGCCGCGCGTCCGCGGCGGCCCGCGCCTCGGCGAGCTCGCCGGCGACCGGCTCCTTGATCTGCAGGTACGCCTTCAGTTTCGGCTCGGTCCCGGACGGCCTGATGACGACACGCAGTCCCTCGCCGGTCAGGCGGAGGACGTCGGCGTCGGGCAGGAGGTCCTCCATCGTGACATCGGTGCCGCCCAGCGACGCCGGGGGAGCGGCGCGCAGACCCGCCATCAGGCGTTCCCGCACCGACAGGTCGGTGACCCGCAGCGAGACCTGATCCGTCACGTGCACGCCGTGCTTCACCGCCAGTTCGTCGAGGACGTCCAGCGGCCCGCGGCCCGCCGCGCGCAGGGAGGCGGCCAAGCCCGCCGCGAGCACGGCGGCGGAGATACCGTCCTTGTCGCGCACGAAACCCGGGTTCACGCAGAGGCCGAGCGCCTCTTCGTAAGCGAACACGAGCCCTTCGCCGGCACGGACCAGCCATTTGAACCCGGTCAAGGTCTCCGCGTAGCGCGCCCCGAATTCCTTCGCGACTTCGCCGAGCATCGACGACGACACGATCGTCGTGGCCACCAGTGGATCGGCACTGTCTACAGTGGACAGAACATGCCAGCCGAGCAGGACACCCGTTTCGTCCCCGCGCAGCATCCGCCACGAACCGTCCCGCTCGCGCACGCCCAGCGCGCAGCGATCGGCGTCCGGGTCGAGCGCGATCGCCAGGTCGGCACCGACCTCGGAGGCCAGTGCCAGCAAGAGATCCGT
Organism: Amycolatopsis sp. MJM2582; assembly: GCF_000754115.1. NCBI lineage: Bacteria > Bacillati > Actinomycetota > Actinomycetes > Pseudonocardiales > Pseudonocardiaceae > Amycolatopsis > Amycolatopsis sp. MJM2582. The sequence goes on along the minus strand of NZ_JPLW01000001.1, from coordinate 338,425 downwards.
CGCGCCCGGTTCCTCCGGATTCGGGAAGGCGACCGTCGGGAAGTCGGGATCCGGCGTGGACTGCTCGGCGACCAGGCTCAGCTCGGTGAAACCGGCGCGTTCGAACGCGGCGCGCAGGGTCTCCGCGCCGACGCCGTGCAACGCCGTCGCGGCGACCTTGACCGCGCGTTCCGGACCGCGTGGCAGCAGCGCGACCTTGGCGAGGTACGCGTCGCGGAGTTCGTCGCCCAGTACTTCGGCGCCGGGCTCGCGAGGCACGCTGATCGCCGGGGGAGCGGCTTCGATGGCGCGCTCGATCTCGCCGTCCGAAGGCGGGACGATCTGGCCGCCCGTCGCGTCGTAGAGCTTGTAACCGTTATCGGCCGGGGGATTGTGCGACGCGGTGATCTGGATACCCGCCACCGCGCCGAGTTCCAGTACGGCGAACGCGAGCACCGGCGTCGGCAGCGGGCCGGGCAGCGTCTTCACCGCGAACCCGGCGGCCGTCAGCACCTCGGCGGCGGCCTTGGCGAAGGCCTCCGAACCGTGCCTCGCGTCGCGGCCCACCACCACGACACCGCCTGAATGTCCTTGTGCGGTCAGCCAGGCCGCGACCCCAGCCGTCGTCCGGGTGACGACCGCGACGTTCATCCCATTGGGGCCCGCGCGCACCGGGCCGCGCAGCCCGGCGGTGCCGAATTCGAGCGGTCCGGCCATGCGGTCCGCGAGTTCGTCCGCCGCACCGGCTTCGCCGCCCATCGCACGCGCGAGGATGTTCTGCAGCTCGACGCGGGAATCGTCGTCCGGGTCGTCGGCGATCCAGCGGAACGCCCGATCCCGGAGATCCGAGGTCAAGGAAGTCGTCACCGAGTCAGCCTACGGGTACGTTGGAGAGGGTGCGATTGATCTTCACTTCTCTGGTGAGTCATGGTCATCTCTATCCCCTACTACCGCTCGCCGTCGCCGCTCGCGACGCCGGGCACGAGGTCGTCTTCGCCACCGGGGACGACATGCTGACGGTGGTCGAAAAGGCCGGTCTGGCAGTGGAAAGCGCCGGATTCGGGATGCGGGAGGCGTTCGAGCGGGTCGCCGGGCCCGACGCTCCCAAACCCAACGCCTCCGACGCCCCGCCCGAGTCGTTCCATCCCGTCATCGGCGAAGCGTTCGGAAATGTGCTGCCCCGGCGATTCGTCGCCGATCTCACACCGGTGCTGGAACGGCACCGGCCGGATCTCGTCGTCTACGAAAGCGGCAACGCCGGCGGTGCCATCGCCGCCCATCTCGCCGGGATTCCCGCGATCGGGCACGGTTTCGGCCGGTTCTCGCCGGGTGACGTCATGGACGTCATCCACGGCCGCCTCGCGGAATTCACCGCGGAAGTCGGTTTGCCGGATTTGGATCCGCAATCCTTCGGTGATCCCGTCGTCGACATCTGCCCGGAATCGGTGCAATCGCCGGAATTCCTGGCCGGGGCGAACCGGATCCCGCTGCGTCCGGTCGGCTGGGCCGAACCGGGTGACCTCCCGGCGGGCGTGGTGGGCCGGGACAAGAGCCGACCGCTCGTCTACCTCACGCTCGGGACGGCGTTCGGTGACGAAGACGTGCTGAAGCGGGCCATCGGCGGTCTCGCGCGGCTCGAGGCGGACGTCGTCGTCGCGGCGGGCCCGACGGTGGATCCGGCGGCACTGGGCGAAGTCCCGGGCAATGTCCGGGTCGAGATGTGGGTGCCGCAGGTCGAACTCCTGCCACACGTCGATCTCGTGGTCCACCACGGCGGCAGCGGGACGACGCTGGGTGCCTTCGGCGCCGGGCTGCCACAGCTGGTGCTGCCGCAGGGGGCGGATCAGTTCACGAACGCCGAGGCCGTCGTCGCGGCCGGGGTGGGCGTGCAGCTGATCGGTGCCGAAGTCGTCGAGGACGTCATCTTCGAGCAGGCGCGCAAGCTGCTCGCCGACGAAGACGTCCACGGCGCGGCGCGTCGGCTCGCCGACGAGGTCGCCGCGATGCCTTCGCCCGCGGAGGTCGCGCAGCGGCTTCCCGAGTTCGCCGGCTGAGTACTGCCCCGGATGTCATGAAAGGGCCGTTCAGGACGAAAAATGTCCTGAACGGCCCTTTCATGACACTTGTCAGGCGCGGGAGACGAGTTCCTTCAGCAGGGTGCCCATCCGGGTGGCGGACTGGCGGCCCGCTTCGAGGACCTCTTCGTGGTTCAGCGGTTCCCCGGTCATCCCGGCCGCCAGGTTGGTCACCAGCGAAAGCCCGAACACCTCGACCCCGGCGGCGCGGGCGGCGATGGCCTCCAGCACCGTCGACATGCCGACGAGGTCGGCGCCGAGCGTCCGCAGCATGCGGATTTCCGCGGGCGTCTCGAAATGCGGCCCGGTGAGCCCCGCGTAGACGCCCTCCTCCAGCGAAGGGTCGATTTCGCGCGCGATGTCGCGCAGCCGCTTCGAGTACAGATCCGTCAGGTCGACGAAGTTCGCGCCGACGATCGGCGAGCGCGCGGTGAGGTTCAGGTGGTCGGAGATCAGCACCGGCTGCCCGACGCGGAAGCCCTCACGCAGGCCACCCGCGGCGTTGGTCAGCAGCACGGTCTTGGCCCCGGCGGCCGCGGCGGTGCGCACGTTGTGCACCACCGGGTCGATGCCCTTGCCCTCGTAGAAATGCGTGCGGCCCAGCAGGATCAGCGCGCGCTTCTCGCCGACGCGGACCGACCGGACGGTTCCCCCGTGCCCGACCGCGCCCGGCGCGGCGAATCCGGGCAGTTCGCCCAGCGGGATCTCCGCCTCGGGCTCCCCGATGACGTCCGCCGCCGGGCGCCAGCCCGAACCGAGCACGACGGCGATGTCGTGCTTCTCGACGCCGGTGCGTTCGGCGATGGCGGCGGCCGCCGCGACCTCGTTCTCACTCATGCGACGAGCGTATCCGGACGGTTCGCACGAGCAGGAACGCCACCAGCCCGAACGGGGACAGGAAGATCGTGAGCGCCAGGATCGGCCCGGTCACCAGCGGATGGATCCGGTGCTCGCGGGATTCGAGGTACATCCAGCGCGCGATGAACAGGTCGAAGGCGATCAGATGCGCCCAGATCGTGGCCGCCCCGTACGGCGATCCGGTGAACGTGGCGAGCACGCCGAGGTCCGGCCTGCTGACCGCCGTCCAGAGCTCGCCGAAATGCGCGATCGCGAGCACGAAGTACGGGATCAGCGGCAGCAGCGGCGTCCAGGGTGAGGACATGATCCGGCGGGTCCACGACCAGCCCGGCAGGAAGATCATCAGCAGCCAGAACGGCGTCGCCAGCGGGAAGGTCCAGGTGAACAGGGTCTCGACGCTCATCGCAGCGAGGCCTCCAGCTCCCTGTCCTTCGCCGGGCGCCCGATCGCGATCAGCCCGCTAAAGGCGACGCCCGCGATCAGGAGGGCGAAGGCGGTGAGGGTCTGGCTGTCGGGGGAGACGATCGACTGGCCGCGCAGGGCTTGCCAGGTGAGCAGCGCGAGGAGGCCCGCGTAGCCGACGCCGGCGATCACCACGAGCCGCAGCCGGAGGACGTCGTCGCGAAGCCGCGGGTAGCGCGCGGCCAGGACGCCGAGGACGAGCGCGAGCAGCGGAAGCGCCTGGAGGCCGTGCAGGCCGAGGAAATGCGGGATCCGCAGGTCGCCGCCGACCGTGCTCCAGCCGAGGATCGGCAGGCCGGGGCCGCCGTCGGGGAGGCCGACGGTATGCGCGCCGATCATCGCGGACTGGCCGGTCGCGTCGAGAAGGGCCTGCTGGTCCGGGGTGGGGCTGCTCATCAGCGTCGCCAGCGAGATCCCGATCATGCCGAGGATCGCGCCGATCCGGGCCGCCCACGCCGTCGCGCGGTCGGGGAGCCGGGTGAACATGACGGCGATCGTCAGGACGAGGTTGACCACCCAGAGCACGGCGATCATCCCGCCCATGACCTGGAAGATCGTGTTGTCGAGCGGCGTCGCGTTGTTGAAGTGGCTCGCGCGGACGCGGGCGGCCTGGAAGATCACGAGCGCGTACTCGGCGCCGAAGATCACGACGAGCACGTTCGCCAGCCAGCTCCCGGTCCGCCGGAACTTGGGCAGCAGGGAGACGAGCCAGCTCCAGGTGAAGAAGTACAGCGTGGCGGAGACGGCGAATTTGAACGGTTTCGCCCAGAGCGGCGCGCCGTTCAGCGTCCGCTGGTCGATCAGCATGGCCAAGACGCACAGCACGGTGATCACGGCGAAGGCCTGGGCGAAGCGATACGAACCCCGGTGCCAGGTGCGGGTTCTCTCGCGGAGATCGGTCAAGATGGTCATGGGTCCCTCCCAGAATGGATAGTCAAGCTCTCCGTTATGGGAAGCTAAACTATCCATCCTGAGAAGTCTTCAGGGATGACCCTGGAACCGTCCCCGAGATGGGAGTGCGCACGCGTGCGGATGGCCGAACTGAGCGAAAAAGCCGGGATCCCGGTCGCCACGATCAAGTACTACCTGCGGGAAGGGCTGCTTCCGCCGGGCGAGCGGACCAGCCCGAACCAGGCGAAGTACGACGACGGGCACGTGCAGCGGATCAAGCTGATCAGGGCGCTGATGGACGTCGGCGGCCTTTCGCTCGCGACGGTCGGCGAAGTGCTCGCCGCGGTCGACGCCGGGGAGGCCGGCCCCCACCACGTCCTCGGTATCGCCCAGCAGGGCATCACGACGTCGAAGCGGGTCGTCGACGACGAAGCCCGCGAATGGGCGCTCGCCACGGTCCGCGACCTCGCCGACCGCCGCGGCTGGCCCTGCAAGGACGAAGACGACCTGGTCATCCAGGCCCTGGTCGGCGTCCTGTGCACGATCCGCGAGGTCGGGCACGGCTGGTATCTCGAGAAACTCGACGCCTACGCCGAGATCGCCGACCGGACCGCCGACCTGGACCTCGAAGGGATCTCGGGGATCGAGTCGCTGGAGCAGATCATCGAGATCGCCGTCGTGGAGACGGTTCTGGGCGACAGGCTGCTCTCGGTGCTGCGGAGGCTCGCGCAGCAGCGCGCGTCGAAGGCGTACTTCGCCGGGCTAGCCGTCAACGATGAACGACAAGGCGACCGGCTCGAAGATCCCGGTCTTCGCTGAGTTCTCCTGCTCGATCGTCGAGGTCACCGACAGGATCCACAGATCCGTGCCACCGCTGAACAGGTCCATGTACGTCGTCCGCGTGATGCTCTCGTTCACGGCGTCCCGGTTGCCGGTGGCGCGCTCCGTCGTCCGGTAGGTGTACCGCTGGCTGTCGTCGCCCCGGCCCGGGACGGTGGTGGGCCCGCCGATCGGGGCGATCTCCGGATGCTGGCTCCTCAGCCAGCTGAAGTAGGCGGGCGGCGGGCTCTCGGCCAGGAAACCGCTCAGCCGCTCGACCCGGATGACCTGGCGGCCGTCGGGCGAGACGTACTGGACCACCGTGCTCGGCACACCCCTGGTGATATGCGGCGCGACGAACTTCTGCCAGCCCTCCGGGACACCGAGGCTGAACCGGCCGCCCTTGAGGCCGTTCACCGTGCTCGCGTCACCCTGCTGTGTGATCAGCTTCGGCGGCGGCTGGGTGATGATCGTGTCGCCTTGCTGCAGCTTCTCCGGCGGCCGCAGATCCTGCCCGCCGACGGCCCTGGCCAGCACGAAACCGCCGCCCGCGGCCAACAGGAACAGGACGACCGACGCGAGTGCCAGCACCACGGTGCCCACCGTCGACCGGCCGGGCCGCCGAGGCGGCGGTGGCGTGACGGTCGGCATCGGCGCGAGCTCGGCGGGAGGCGCCGGCGCGGGCTGGTTGAGGAACGGCAGCGGACCGGGGTCGGCGGCGAGTTCGGAACTCGTGCCCTCGCCCGGCTTCTCCGGCGCGACCGGCTTGATCACCTGGGTGTCGGTGGCGTCGAGATGCGCGGTGGTCTTCTTGCCGTCGGGCGTGTGGAACAGCTCGGCGGGGAACAGGTCGATGAGCGTCTTGGCCTGCAACGGGTACAGGCGGCGCCGCACCTCGCGCAGGGTGATCCGCTTCGACGGCTCCTTCTTCATGAGCGCGCCGATCACGTCGGCCAGCGGACCGGGGCCGGGCTTCGGCACCTTCCCGTTGACGACCTTGCCGACCGTTTCGAGCGGGTCGCCGTCGGCGTCGTACGGCGGCGAGCCCTCGATGGCGGCGAACAGCGTCGCGCCGAGACCCCACAGATCGGCGGCGGGGACGACGGCGCCGCCGGAAGCGACCTCGGGCGCGATGTAGGCGGGCGAGCCCAGCATCATCCCGGTGCGGGTCATGGTGGCTTCGGAGACGTTGCGCGCGATGCCGAAGTCCGTGAGCTTGATCCGGCCGTCACCCGCGACGAGGACGTTGCCCGGTTTGACGTCACGGTGGGTGATCCCGGCGGCGTGCGCGGCTTCGAGCGCGGACGCCACCGCGATGCCGACCGCCGCGGTCTGCTCGACCGTCAGCGGCCCGTGGTCGCGCAGGATGTGCGCGAGGCTGCGCGACGGCAGCAGCTCCATGACCACGAACGGTTCGTCGTTCTCGCGCGCGACGTCGTGCAGGATGATCACGTTCGGGTGGCTCAGGACGGCGATCGCGCGGGCTTCGCGCAGGGTCCGTTCGCGCAGTTCGTCGGCCTGCGACGCCGGGACGCCCGGCGGGAGGCGGACCTCTTTGACCGCGACGGGGCGGTGCAGGAACTCGTCGTAGGCCGACCAGACCGTGCCCATCGACCCTGATCCGATGACCGAGCGCAACCGATATCGCCCGGCGACTACCCGCTTCTCGTCGCCGGGACTCTCGTTGGACTCGGTGGTGTCGGACGGCACGACCCAATTGTGTCGTATGCCCGCGTGGCGGCCCTATGCGCCGTGCCCTGTCGGAGTGAACGGGGCCGCCCGGACAGCGGTGCACTGCCGGGTCGTTTCGTGTGATCAGACGGACGACACACGTGACTGGCCGGACGACACACGTGATCAGACGGACGACTCGAGGCGGAAGCCCGGCTCCGAGCGTGTCGTCCATTCCATCACGCGTGTCGTCCGTCTGATCACACGTGCCGTCCGGCCAGTCACGCGAAACCGCCGTTCACGACCGCCCGGCATCGCCCCCTAATCACCCCCTAGGCGCGACTAGCGTCACAGGTGGTGCCACTTGAGGGCCGTTAGCATCGTTGGCTATGACGGAAGTGGCCGAGACGGAGTCAGTGCCGACCCCTGGCGAGCCCGACGCGCCGGAAGAATTGGAGCTCGCGGCGGAGTTCCCCGAAGCGAGCCGGGACCAGTGGCGCGAGCTGGTCGCGGGCGTGCTGCGCAAGAGCGGCGCCATCGACGAGTCCTTCGACGGCCTGCCCGAAAGCAAGCTGGTCACGCGGACGTACGACGGCCTGGAGATCCAGCCGCTCTACACCGCCGAAGACACGGTCGACGGGACGGGTTTCCCCGGTCTTCCGCCGTTCGTGCGAAGCGCCCGGCCCGAAGGCGCGGTGACGACCGGCTGGGACATCCGTGCCCGGTACGCGCGCCGCGACGCCAAGGCCACGAACGCCGCGATCCTCGCCGACCTCGAAGGCGGCGTCAGCTCGATCTGGCTGCGTGCCGGTGCGACCGGCGTTCCCGTCACCGATCTGGGCGACGCGCTGAACGAGGTGTACGTCGACCTCGCACCCGTCACGCTCGACGCGGGCGAAGAGTACGAAGCCGCCGCGAACGAGTTGTTCACGCTCTTCGCCGAGCGAGAGATCCCGGCGAGCGCGGTCACCGCGACCCTGGGCGCCGACCCGATCGGCTCGACCGCGCGCACCGGCACCGCGCATCCGCTCGCCCCCGCCGCGGACTTGGCCGCGCGCGTCGCCGCCAGTCACCCGAAGGTGCGGACGATCGTCGCCGACGGCCTCCCGTTCCACGAAGCGGGCGGCTCGGACGCGCAGGAACTCGGCGCGGCCATCGCCGCGGGCGTCGCGTATCTGCGGGCGCTCACCGAAGCGGGATTGGACGTCGACACCGCGGCCGGTCAGCTCGAATTCCGGCTCGCCGCCACCGCCGACCAGTTCCTCACGATCGCCAAATTCCGTGCCGCGCGGCGCCTGTGGGCCCGCGTCACCGAGGTTTCCGGCGGCAAGGGCTCGGGTATGCGGCAGCACGCGGTCACCTCGCCCGCGATGCTGACCCAGCGCGACCCGTGGGTGAACATGCTGCGGACCACGCTCGCCTGTTTCGGCGCCGGGGTCGGCGGCGCGGACGCGATCACCGTGCTCCCGTTCGACGCCGCGATCGGCCAGCCGGACGCGTTCTCCGCGCGGATCGCGCGCAACACGCACGCCGTGCTGCTGGAGGAGTCCAAACTGGCCGGTGTCATCGACCCGGCGGGCGGCTCCTGGTACGTCGAGAACCTCACCGACGAGCTGGCCAAGGCCGCCTGGCGCGAGTTCACCGCCATCGAGGCGGCGGGCGGGATCGAGGCGGAACTGGCGTCCGGAGCGCTCGCCGCACGGCTCGCCGAGACCTGGGAGAAGCGGTCGAAGCGGATCGGGACCCGTCGCGATCCGATCACCGGCGTCAGCGAATTCCCCAACCTGACGGAGAAAGCGGTCGTCCGCGACCCACTGGACGACCTGCCGGGCGGCGGCCTGCCGCGTCACCGGTACGCCGAGGCCTTCGAGGCGCTGCGAGACCGGGCGGACGCGCATCCCAGCCGTCCTCGCGTCTTCCTCGCCACGCTCGGCCCGGTCGCGGCGCACACCGCACGGGCGAGTTTCGCGGCGAACCTGTTCCAGGCGGGCGGGATCGAGGCGGTGAACCCCGGTGCGCCCAAGGACATCCCAGCCGTCGTAGCGGAATTCCAGGCCAGCGGAACGAAGATCGCCTGCATCTGCGGCAGCAACACTTCCTACGCCGAAGAAGCGGACAGCGTCGCGAAGGCGTTGAAGGAAGCGGGCGCGACGTCGGTGCTGCTCGCCGGGAAACCCGGCGACCACCCGGACGTCACGGGCTACCTCTTCACGGGCTGCGACGCCCTGGAAATCCTGACCGGCACGTTGAACGAGCTCGGAGTGCAGTGATGACCATCCCGAACTTCGCCGGAATCGAGCTCGGCAGCCCCGAGCCGGGCGACCGTCCTCAGTGGACCGAAGCGTTGCACGCCGCCACCGGTAAGGGGCCCGACGCGCTCGCGTGGGAGACGCCGGAGGGCATCGGCGTCAAGCCGGTGTACACCGCCGACGATCTGTCCGGAGTGGACTTCCTCGGCACGTATCCCGGTATCGCGCCGTATCTGCGCGGCCCGTACCCGACGATGTACGTCAACCAGCCGTGGACCATCCGCCAGTACGCGGGTTTCTCCACCGCCGAGGAGTCGAACGCCTTCTACCGCCGCAACCTCGCCGCCGGGCAGAAGGGCCTCTCGGTCGCCTTCGACCTCGCGACGCACCGCGGCTACGACTCCGATCACCCGCGTGTCGCCGGTGACGTCGGCATGGCGGGCGTCGCGATCGACTCGATCTACGACATGCGCCAGCTCTTCGACGGCATCCCGCTCGACAAGATGAGCGTTTCGATGACCATGAACGGCGCCGTCCTGCCGGTGCTCGCGCTCTACGTCGTCGCGGCCGAGGAACAGGGGGTCACGCCGGACAAACTGGCCGGGACCATCCAGAACGACATCCTCAAGGAGTTCATGGTCCGCAACACCTACATCTACCCGCCGCAGCCGTCGATGCGGATCATCTCGGACATCTTCTCGTTCACCTCGCGGAACATGCCGAAGTACAACTCGATCTCCATCTCCGGCTACCACATGCAGGAAGCCGGGGCGACCGCCGACCTTGAGCTGGCGTACACGCTCGCGGACGGTGTCGAGTACATCCGCGCCGGGGTCGAGGCCGGGCTGGACGTCGACAAATTCGCGCCGCGCCTGTCCTTCTTCTGGGCGATCGGGATGAACTTCTTCATGGAGGTCGCGAAACTACGCGCGGCGCGCCTGCTGTGGGCGAAGCTGGTGAAGGGTTTCGAACCCAAATCGTCGAAGTCCCTGTCGTTGAGGACGCATTCGCAGACCTCCGGCTGGTCGCTGACCGCGCAGGACGTCTACAACAACGTCGTCCGCACCTGCGTCGAGGCGATGGCGGCGACCCAAGGCCACACGCAGTCGTTGCACACCAACGCCCTCGACGAGGCGCTGGCGCTGCCGACCGATTTCTCCGCCCGCATCGCGCGGAACACGCAGTTGTTGCTGCAGCAGGAATCCGGCACCACGCGCGTCATCGACCCGTGGGGCGGCAGCGCGTTCGTCGAGAAGCTGACGTACGACCTCGCGCGCAAGGCATGGGGGCACATCACCGAGGTCGAGCAGGCGGGCGGGATGGCGAAGGCGATCGACGCCGGCATCCCCAAGCTGCGCATCGAAGAGGCCGCGGCGCGGACCCAGGCGCGGATCGACTCCGGCCGCCAGCCGGTGATCGGCGTCAACAAGTACCAGGTCACCGACGACGAGCAGATCGACGTGCTCAAGGTCGACAACGCGGGCGTGCGCGCGCAGCAGCTGGAGAAACTGCGGCGGCTGCGCGAAGAGCGTGACGAGGACGCCACGCAGGACGCGCTGCGGCGGCTCACCGCGGGCGCCGAGTCCGACGGGAACCTGCTCGCGCTGGCCATCGACGCCGCGCGGGCGAAGGCCACCGTCGGCGAGATCTCCGACTCGCTGGAGAAGATCTGGGGGCGCCACTCCGGCCAGATTCGTACCATCTCCGGTGTGTACCGCGAGGAGGTCGGCAAGACCGAGAACGTCGAGCAGGCGCGCGAGCTGGTCGAGAAGTTCGCTGAGGAGGAAGGCCGCCGTCCCCGGATTCTGGTCGCGAAGATGGGCCAGGACGGCCACGACCGCGGCCAGAAGGTGATCGCGACCGGCTTCGCCGACATCGGTTTCGACGTCGACGTCGGCCCGCTGTTCTCCACCCCCGGCGAGGTCGCGCGGCAGGCGATCGAGGCGGACGTGCACGTGATCGGCGTTTCGTCGCTGGCCGCCGGGCACCTCTCGCTGGTGCCCGCGCTGCGCGCCGAACTCGCCGAGCAGGGCCGCGAGGACATCATCGTCGTGGTCGGCGGCGTCATCCCGCCGCAGGACTACGAGGAGCTGCGCGCGGCGGGCGCGGCGGCGATCTTCGGCCCCGGCACGGTGATCGCCGAAGCGGCGATCGACCTCATCGGACAGCTGACCGCCCAGGAGTCCTGAACCTTGCCGCGCAAGATCGACGTCGGGGCGCTGGCCAAAGGTGTCCTCGTGGGTGACCGCGGCCTGCTGTCGCGGGCGATCACGCTCGTCGAGTCCAATCGGGACGATCACCGGGCGCAGGCGCAGGAGCTCTTGGTCGAGTTGCTCCCGCACGCGGGTGGAGCGCGGCGCGTCGGCATCACCGGGGTCCCCGGTGTCGGCAAGTCGACCTTCATCGATCAGCTCGGCACCGATCTGACCGGGGCCGGGCACAAGGTCGCCGTGCTGGCCGTCGACCCGTCGTCGACGCGGACCGGCGGCTCGATCCTGGGCGACAAGACCCGGATGGCGCGGCTCGCGGTGGACCCGAAGGCGTTCATCCGCCCTTCGCCGACTTCGGGCACGCTCGGCGGTGTCGCGCGGGCGACCCGCGAGACGATCGTGCTGATGGAGGCGGCCGGGTACGACATCGTGCTGGTCGAGACCGTCGGTGTCGGACAGTCCGAGGTGACCGTGGCGAACATGGTCGACTGCTTCCTGTTCCTGACCCTGGCCCGCACCGGAGACCAGCTGCAGGGGATCAAGAAGGGCGTCCTCGAACTGGCGGACGTCATCGCGGTCAACAAGGCCGACGGCGACCACGAACGCGACGCGAAACGCGCGGCTCGCGAGCTGGCGGGCGCGCTGCGGATGATCTACGGCCGCGACGCCGAGTGGACGCCCCCGGTGCTGACCTGCAGCGCGCTCACCGACGTCGGGCTCGACGAGGTCTGGGCCGAAATCGGGCGCCACCGTGACGTGCTGACCGCTTCGGGTGAACTGGACGGGCGGCGACGGCGGCAGCAGGTGGAGTGGACCTGGGCGATGGTCCGCGAACAGCTGCTCGGGCGGCTCGCGGCGCATCCGGACGTGCGAGCGGTCGTTCCGGACGTCGAACGGGCGGTCCGGGACGGTGAGCTGACCCCGACGCTGGCCGCGCAACGGATTCTGGAGGCGTTCTCCGGTCCTCCGCGTGGCGGCTGACGCGGGAACCCGGCAGAGTGCAGAATCGGACTCGCGCTACGCCGACGAAAGGGAGTCATGCCGAAAAGGTCTCGTCTCGGGCAGCTGACCGGACTGGTCGCCGCCGGGCTCGTCGTCTGCGCTCCCGTCGCGCAGGCCGTTGAGATCCAGGCGCCCGCGCCGGTGATCATGCAGGCGGCGGCGGTGCACGAAGCGCTCGAGCAGGCGCCTCCGGGGCCGGTGCTCGACCCCGCCGAGACCGACAAGGCCAACAGCCAGGAGACCAAGAACAAGGTCATCGCGGGTATCGCCGCGGCCATCCTGCTCGGCTTGGTGATCCTCGGGCGCCGCTCCCGTTCCAAGAAGAAGAAGTCCTGAACCGCTACCCGTAAGTAGAAGGACTCTCCGCTTAGCCCGGGCCGAACTCTCGCAGCCGTTCATCGCAGATCCACTACCGGCCGTCTCCGGCTCGATCACTCGACGAGCGGCTTGTCATTCGCATGGTGCACGATCTATCGCAAATGCGTATCACAGATCGAACGGCACCCAGCGTGCCTTCAGCGACCACCCGTACGGTGGTAGACGAAGGTGACTGTGTTGCGGGAGGAGGTGCGGCGTGACGGTGCTCGATTCACGTCCGGACATTCCAGGCGACCCCGAGGGTCGCGTCGTTGCCCCTATCGAGGCGCCCACCGCGCTGATCTCCGAGGCCGGCGTCAGCATGGCACCTGTGCATGATCTGGGTGCCGGGCGTGGCCCCTTCTGGCTCGACGACTGGCTCCGCGCGAACGCCACCGACGTCGTCGCGTGGCGTCGTCGCATCCACGCGCACCCGGAGCTCTCCCGCCACGAGTTCGCCACGACCGAACTGGTCATGTCCCTGCTCCGCTCGGTGGGGCTCAAGCCATGGGTGCTGCCCTCGGGCACCGGCGTGGTCTGCGACATCGGCAGCGGCGACCGCTGCGTCGCGCTGCGCGCCGACATGGACGCCCTGCCGCTGACCGAGGCCACGGGGCTCCCGTACGCCTCCAAGACCGACGGCGCCGCGCATATGTGCGGGCACGACGCGCACACGGCGATCCTCCTGGGCGCCGCCCGGGCGCTGGCGGGCGCGCCGGAGCTGCCGGGCCGCGTACGGCTGATCTTCCAGCCCGCCGAGGAGGTCATGCCCGGCGGCGCGCTGGACATGATCGCGGCGGGTGCGATGGAAGGCGTCGAGCGGATCTACGGGCTGCACTGCGACCCGCGGCTCGAGGTCGGCAAGGTCGGGCTGCGCGTCGGCGCGCTGACCTCGGCCGCCGACCTCATCGAGCTGCGGCTCACGTCGCCGGGCGGGCACACCTCGCGGCCGCATCTGACCGCGGACCTGGTGCACGCGCTCGGCACCGTGATCACGTCGCTGCCCGCGGTCCTTTCGCGGCGGGTCGACCCGCGATCCGGGACCGTGCTGGTCTGGGGCGCGGTGCACGCGGGACAGGCCGCGAACGCCGTCCCGCAGGACGGGGTGCTGCGCGGCACGCTGCGCACGGCGGACCACGAGGTCTGGACGATGCTGGAGCCGCTCGTCGCGGCTTCGGTGGAGTCGCTGCTGGCGCCGACCGGGGTCGGGTTCTCCCTCGACTACCGCCGCGGCGTGCCGCCGGTCGTCTCCGATCCGGAGTCGCACGCGCTGATGCGGGCCGGCGTCGAGGCCGCCCTCGGCGAGACCGCCGTGGCCGGGACCGAGCAGTCGTCCGGTGGTGAGGACTTCGGGTGGTACCTGGAGCACGTCCAGGGCGCCTTCGCTCGCCTCGGCGTGTGGTCCGGTGAAGGCCCGATGGCCGACATCCACCGCCCGACCTTCACCCTCGACGAGCGTTCGCTCCTGTGCGGAGTCCGCACGCTGGTCCACACCGCCCTGGCCGCCCTGGCCTGAGTTCCGCCCCCAATCACGCGAGTTACGTCTTCAATCACGCGAGTTCCGCCCCTGTGCACGGATGTTCGCCCTAACGGGTCCGGACATCCGCGCACAGGGTTATCCACAGCCTGGGCGAGTTATCCACAGTCCGGGAAATCGGGGTTCCCAAGGCCGATCCGATCTTCGATTCTCGAAGACGTGATCAACTGGGGAGGACGTCATGGGGTGGTCTCGCGTGGTGAGGCCGACAGGATCTTGGGGCGGAGAGCCGTCCTCGAAGGCTTGGCGCGCGGTGCGCTGGCGCAGCCGTGGCGAGGCGTCGTCGTCCACGCCGCCGATCTGCTCAAACTGCCGACGCTGGCGCAGGCGGCACTGCTCGCGATCGGACCGCCCGCCGTCCTGTCCGACGTCACTTCTCTTGCCCTGCATGGGATTTCGGCTGCGGAAGGCACCACGGTCCACCTGACCGTCCCGTACTCGAGACGGGTCGGGTCGAGGCCCGGGCTCGTCGTGCACAGGGCGGAATTTCACCCGTCCGATATCGTCGAACTGGACGAACTTCCCCTGTTCTCGTTGGATCGCGCGCTGGCCGATCATCTCTGCGACGGCGACGAGCGAACAGCGTTCGCCGCACTCGAAGAGGCCATGCACAACCTCGCGCCGGACCATCGGGCAGTCCTCCACACCAACGTCCGGGATCGCCTTCTCGACCGTCGCGACCGGCGAGGTATCCACAGGGCACAGATGCTGCTCGCGCTCGCGACGGGCGAGGCCGAATCGCCGTCGGAGAGCATCCTGCGCTTGATCGTCGTGGAGGCCGGGCTGCCGGTGCCGGTGGCCCAGTACGAGATCGACACCATCGACGGGCGGAAGCTGTACGTCCTCGACCTCGCTTGGCCTGAGCTGCGTATCGCCCTGGAGTACGACGGCTACGCCGCTCACGAGGGCAGGCAGGACTACGACGCGGAGCGGGACGCCCGGATGGCGGCACGCGGGTGGATCACGGTTCGTGCGACGGCGGCCGACCTGCGGGATCCGCGACGGTTACTGGCGGAGTTGCGGGGCGCGTTCGAGCGTCGTACGGCGCGACTCGCGTGATTGAGGCCGTGATTCGCGTGATCGAGGGCGGAACTCGCGTGATTGGGGGCGGAACTCGCGGGTCAGCCGGAGATGCCTTGGCAGGGGCGGGTGCGGAGGGCGTCGACGTAGTCGGCGGGGGCGCCGGCGGCCTCGGCCGCGTCGGCCAGTACGCCGAGGTAGCGCGCGGACGGGAGGCCGCCCTCGTAGGCGTCCAGGACGTACAGCCACGCCAGCACGGAACCGTCCATGGTTTGCACGCGGAGGCGGATCTTGGAGTGGATGCCCAGCTCGCCGCCTTCCCAGCGGTCGAGATTGGGCTCGTCCAGCGAGGTGACGTCGTACAACACCACGAAGACCCGGGAGCCCGGGTCTTCGACGATGGTCGCCAGCGCGCCTTCCCAGCCGAGGTCCTCGCCGCCGAAGGTCAGCCTCCAGCCTTCCAGCCAGCCGGTGCCGGCCATGGGCGAGTGCGGAGCGCGCTCCAGCATCTGGGCGGGCTCCATATTGGATCCATACGCGGCATACAACGGCACGGCGACAGCCTAGCGACCTACCGCTCACCCGGCTGGACGCACATGCCGTGTCCGGCCACTCAATCCGCCCAACGGTCGCCCGCGTACGGTAAACGCAGTCACAGACACCGCTGCGAGGAGGAGACCAGTGACCAAGATCGTGATCATGGGCGGAGGCCCCGCCGGTTACGAAGCGGCACTGGTCGCGGCACAGCACGGAGCCGACGTCACCATCGTCGAACGGGACGGTCTCGGCGGCGCGTGCGTGCTCTACGACTGCGTCCCGTCGAAGACGTTCATCGCCTCCTCCGGCGCGCTCGCGAACATGCACGACCTCCGTGAGCTCGGCATCAACACCGACATGGCCGACACCAGCGTCGACCTGCCGACCGTCCACGGCCGCGTGAAGGGCCTCGCGCTCGCGCAGTCCGCCGACATCCGCGCCCGCGTCCAGCGCGAGGGCGTCCGCGTCGTCATCGGCCAGGCCCGGTTCGACGACGAAGAGGCCGGGCTCGCCACGCACAAGGTCGCCGTCACCGCCCCCGACGGTTCGACCGAGGTGCTCGACGCCGACGTCGTCCTCATCTCGACCGGCGCCACGCCGCGGGTGCTGCCCGGCGCCGTGCCGGACGGCGAGCGCATCCTCGACTGGCGTCAGCTCTACGACCTGCGCGAACTGCCCGAGCACCTGGCCGTCATCGGTTCGGGTGTCACCGGCGCCGAGTTCGCCTCGGCCTACACCGAGATGGGCGTCAAGGTCACCGTCGTCTCCAGCCGCGACCGCGTGCTCCCGCACGAGGACGCCGACGCCGCCGCCGTGCTCGAAGAGGTCTTCTCCCAGCGCGGCACCACGGTCGTCAAGCAGGCCCGCGCCGACAAGGTCGAGCGCACCGAGAAGGGCGTCGAGATCCACCTCTCCGACGGCCGCGTGATCGAGGCCAGCCACGCGCTGATGACCGTCGGTTCGGTGCCCAACACCACCGACATCGGCCTGGAGAAGGTCGGCATCGAGCCCGGCCCCGGCGGCTTCATCGGCGTCGACCGCGTTTCCCGTACCAGCGCGCCCGGTATCTACGCGGCAGGCGACTGCACCGGGGTGCTCATGCTCGCCTCCGTGGCCAGCATGCAGGGCCGCATCGCGATGTGGCACGCGCTCGGTGAGGGTGTCGCGCCGATCAAGCTCAAGACCGTCGCCGCCAACGTGTTCACCCACCCCGAGATCGCGACCGTCGGCATCAGCCAGCAGGCGATCGACTCGGGCGAGGTGCCCGCCCGCACCATCATGCTCCCGCTCGCGACGAACGCCCGCGCGAAGATGGAAGGCCTGCGACGCGGTTTCGTGAAGCTGTTCTGCCGCCCCGCCACCGGCGTGGTCGTCGGTGGGGTGGTCGTGGCGCCGACGGCGAGCGAACTCATCCTTCCCATCGCGCTCGCCGTCCAGAACCAGCTCACAGTGGAACACCTGGCACTGACATTTTCGGTGTACCCGTCGCTGTCGGGGTCGATCACCGAGGCGGGCCGCCAGCTCATGCGGCACGACGACTTGGACTGATCTTCGCCGCCGAGCAACCTTCGCGGTGGTGCCCGCGTCTAGCGCGTGTCGGTGTTTCGTTGACAGCTAGGGGTTTTTCGTGATTCGCAGGGTGCTCGCCGGAGTGGTGGCGATCGGTGCGGCGGTGCTGGCTGGGCCGGCGACCGGTTTCGCTCAGCAACCCCAGCCGGATCCCGGTGTCACCGTGCAGCTCAACGACGACACGGCCTACGAACTCGGGCTCGTCAACAAGTACGTGCACGGCGACGCCAACGTGGCGCTGGCGCAATGCCCCGGCGGAGACGGCATGAAGGCACCGACGTCGACGACGTTCTCTTCGCCGGTGCTGACCATCGGGAAATACGACTACGGCCCGCTCATCGGGGTTCCGGCGAATGTCAGCGCCGACGTCGAACTCAAGGCCGGTACGGCTCCCGGCAGCTACCCGCTGACCGTCAACTGCAACGGAAAGTCTTATACGGCAACGTTTTCCGTGCCGCCCCGGCAGGTGAGCGCGGTACCTGCGGGCGCCGCCCACGCGGGCGACGGCAGCCTGGCCTCCTGACTTCCGTCCTCTCGCACCGACGGTCGCGATCATTTCGTGACCCTGGCGGGCAACCGCCGGGCCGCCTGTGGCGTTTGCCAGTCGTGGGGTGAACGACGAGCCGGTCCCGGTCTGGGGGCCGGGACCGGCTCGTCGCGGCCCGGGAGGTGGACATGAAAGCGAACTGGGTGCGGGGGCGACGGGCGCCGCTGGTGCTCGCGGCCGTCCTGTTGGCCGTCTTGGCGACGCTGGCGATCGTCCTGTCCGGTCCGGGGGAGACCGGCCAGGCCGCGCCTCCGGCGAGCACGGAGCGGACAGAGGTGCCGGTGGCACCGGGCAGCGAGCCGGAGGCCGAACCGGTCGGCGGGATGCCGAAGGCCGATCCGGTGTCGATCGACGTGCCGAAGATCGAGGCGAAGTCCAGCCTGATCCCGCTCGGGCTCAACGCGGACAACACCATCGAGGTACCGCCGGTGACCCGGCCGTTGCAGGCGGGCTGGTACGTGAACGGTCCGACCCCGGGGGAGGTCGGGCCGTCGGTGATCCTCGGGCACGTGGACGGCAACAAGCAGAAGGGCATCTTCTTCCGGCTGAAGGAACTGGCGCCCGGCGACAAGGTCTCGGTCGCCCGCAAGGACGGCACGACGGCCGAGTTCGCGGTCACGAAGGTCGAGCGGGTGGCGAAGGACAAGTTCCCGACCGACGCCGTCTACGGCGACACCGCCGAACCGGAACTGCGGCTCATCACCTGCGGCGGGGTCTTCGACAAGGCGTCGCGCAACTATCTCGACAACATCATCGTTTTCGCCCGGTTGATCGCGAGGTGAGTTCCATGATCAGGTCCGCCCTGGTGCTGGCGTGCGGGGTCGCGCTGGTCGTCCCGGCCGTCGCGTACGCGCAGGACGCCCCGTCCACGAGCCCGAAGGCGGATCCGTACCCGTTCCTCGGTCTCTCGCCCCGGCAGTCGGTGGCGGGGGAGGAGATCCTGGTGTCGGTCGGCTGTCCGGTCGGCGAACTGGGCGAGGTGAAGTCGAAGGTGTTCGACCGCATCGGTGCATTCACGGTGACCAACGAGGTTCCGGTGATCCAGGGCGCCGTCGCGCATATCGACGCCGAGGCGCGGCCTGCCTTCTACACGGTCACGGCGATCTGCAAGACCACGAAGATCACGGCGAACCTCGAAATCGTGCCGGACAAAACGCCGACGTCGTCTAGTAAACCGCCTGCGCCGAAGCCGACAGTTTTGCCGAAGCCTTCTTCGCCGGGAAAACCGGCTTCGGGCCGTCAGGTTTCGAAAATTCCGGTGGGCGCGCCGCAGACCGGGGCAACCGATTCCCTTTCCCGATGGTGTTCTCAGTGCGAGGGCTCGCATTGAGGGAGAAAAGATCATGGGAATGAAGGGAATCGTCGCGGGCGCCGGTTTGCTCGCGATGACGGCGGGAGTGTTCCTCGCTCCGCAGGCGTCGGCCACCGCGCCACCGCCGAAGTTGTCGGTCAGTCCGGCGAAGGTCGCGCCGGGGCAGGCGTTGGACTTCAGCGCCAGTTGCCATGGCACGCCCACCGCCGTGACGTCGCCGGGCCTGACCGGTCCGGTCACGCTCTCGGCCCAGGCCGGCGCGGCGTACACCGGGAACGGGAAGGCCGCGGGGAGGACCGGCAAGTTCAAGGCGAGTTTCCGGTGCGACGGCGGGCCGAACCTGCCCGCCGCCAGCGGGACGGCGACAGTCGAGTTCGAGATCGTCTGCCCGCCGCCGACGACCACGCCCACCGAACCGCCGTCGAGCAGCAAGCCGCCGTCCAGCAGTCAGCCGCCGTCCAGCAGTGAACCGCCGTCGAGCAGCAGCGCGCCGTCGTCGAGTTCGGCGCGGGTCGTCCCGGCCGCGTTGACGAAGCCGTGCGGTACACCGGGCAAGACGCCGCAGGTGAAGGTCAAGCCCGCCGGTGCTCCGCAAACCGGCGGCGGCATTTAGTCCTCTGAATGCGCCAAGCGCGTGAAGGCCTCCTTGAGGGACGCAGGGTCCCTCAAGGAGGCCTTCACGGACAACCGCAGGTCAGTCTTCGTCGACCCAGTCGAAGGTCTTCGTGACCGCCTTCTTCCAGTTCCGGTACTCCGACTCGCGGCGGGTCTCGTCCATCGACGGGTCCCACTGCTTGTCCTGCGCCCAGTTGTTGCGGATGTCGTCCTCGCTCTTCCAGAAGCCCACCGCGAGACCGGCCGCGTAGGCCGCGCCGAGCGCGGTGGTCTCGTTGACCACCGGCCGGATCACCGGCACGCCGAGGATGTCGGCCTGGAACTGCATGAGCAGCTCGTTGACGACCATGCCGCCGTCGACCTTCAGCGACTTCAGCGGGACACCGGAGTCGGCGTTCATCGCGTCGATCACCTCGCGCGACTGGAACGCCGTCGCCTCCAGGACCGCCCGCGCGATGTGTCCCTTGTTGACGAACCGGGTGAGGCCGACGATCGCGCCGCGGGCGTCGGAGCGCCAGTACGGCGCGAAGAGACCCGAGAACGCCGGCACGAAGTACGCGCCACCGTTGTCCTCGACGGTCCGGGCGTGCTGCTCGACCTCGGCCGCGGAGCCGATCAGGCCGAGGTTGTCCCGCAGCCACTGCACGAGCGAACCGGTGACCGCGATCGAACCTTCGAGCGCGTACACCGTGTCGTTCGAACCGATCTTGTAGCAGACCGTGGTGAGCAGCCCGTTGTCCGACATGACCTTCTCGGTGCCGGTGTTGAGCAGCATGAAGTTGCCGGTGCCGTAGGTGTTCTTGGCTTCGCCCGGCGACAGGCACGCCTGCCCGAAGGTCGCCGCCTGCTGGTCGCCCAGGATGCCCGAGATCGGGACCCCGGCCAGCGCGCCCTTCTCCCGGACCTTGCCGTAGGTCTCCGACGACGACCGGATCTCCGGGAGCATCGACAGCGGGATCGTCATCTCCTCGGCGATCTCCGCGTCCCAGGCCAGCGTGTCGAGGTCCATCAGCATGGTCCGCGACGCGTTGGTCGGGTCGGTGACGTGCACGCCGCCGTCGACCCCGCCGGTCATGTTCCACAGCACCCAGGTGTCCATGTTGCCGAAGATCAGGTCACCGGCTTCGGCCTTCGCGCGGGCGCCGTCAACGTTGTCGAGGATCCACTTGATCTTCGGTCCGGAGAAGTAGGTCGCCAGCGGCAGGCCCACCTTCGCGCGGTAGCGCTCCTGCCCGCCGCCGAGCGCGCCCAGGTCGGCGACGATCTTGTCGGTGCGGGTGTCCTGCCACACGATCGCGTTGTACACCGGCTTGCCGGTGGTGCGGTCCCAGACCAGCGTGGTCTCGCGCTGGTTGGTGATGCCGACCGCGACGATGTCGCTCGCGACCAGGTCACCCTTGGCCAGCGCGCCCGCGGCGACGGCCCGCGTGTTCTCCCAGATCTCTTCGGCGTTGTGCTCGACCCAGCCCGCCTTCGGGAAGATCTGCTCGTGTTCCCGCTGGTCGACGGCGACCACCCGGCCGGAGTGGTCGAAGATCATGCAGCGGGTCGACGTGGTGCCCTGGTCGATCGCGGCTACGTACGAAGTCATCGAAAACTCCAGTCTCAGGTGAGGTTGTGGACGGCGAGGAAGAGCAGGGCGGCCAGGGCACCGCCGACCAGCGGGCCGGCGACCGGGACCCAGGAGTAGCCCCAGTTCGGGTTGGCCTTGTTCTTGATGGGCAGCAGGAACGCGTACGCGATGCGGGGGCCGAGGTCTCGGGCCGGGTTGATGGCGTAACCGGTCGGGCCGCCGAGGGACTGGCCGATGACCAGCACGACGAACGCTACACCCGCGTAGCCGAGCGCGGAGTTGCCGAAGTTCGGCGTGCCGCCCTCACCCGTGGCGTTGGCGTAGACCGGGCTGAGCAGGATCCACGCGACCAGCACGAAGGTGCCGATGATCTCGGTGACGAGGTTCCACGCCTTGTTCGGGATCTGCGGCGCGGTCGAGAAGATGCCGAGCGTCTCGTCGCGCTGCGGGTGGTCGTCGAACTGCAGCTTGTAGGCGGCCCAGCAGAGCACGGCGCCGAGGATCGCGCCGACCATCTGCCCGGCGAAGTAGATCGGGACGTCCGCCCACTTCGTCTTGTCCGCGATGGCGAGGCCCAGCGTGACGGCGGGGTTCAGATGCGCGCCGCTCGGCGCGGCGATGCTCGCGCCGGCGAAGACCGCGAACGCCCACCCGAGGGTGATCATCACGACGCCACCGTTGTGGCCGTTGTTCTTCCGCAACACGTGGTTGGCGACCACGCCGTTACCCAACAGGATCAGGACCGCCGTTCCCAGCAGTTCCCAGACGAATATGGCTCCTGCACTCACCGCTTGACCTCCACTTTGGACATTCCGCGCAGGGTCGAACACGGTGTGCTACGGCGCCCTTGCCGACCCACGTCCGTGGCACGTTACCGTCGCGTATTTGTTCCTTCCAGGCGTCGCGGGAACCAATCCTTCCAAGATCGACGAGGGTTACGCCACACGTGTCACCCGCATAACGGACCGGTCGCGGCCGATCGTGCGATGCTGGAGTCACAGCGGCACCAAGGAGGAATGTCACGTGGCAAGCTCTCAGCGCGAAGCCGAAAACAGCCCCGCCAGGCTGGGACCGCTCAAGCGGGAAGAGTCTTGGCAGCGGCTGGGTGAGGACAAATTCGACCTCGTCGTCATCGGCGGCGGAGTGGTCGGGGCGGGCACGGCGCTCGACGCCGCGACACGCGGCCTGCGGGTCGCCCTCGTCGAAGCGCGCGACCTCGCCTCGGGAACGTCGAGCCGGTCCAGCAAGCTCTTCCACGGCGGGCTCCGTTACCTCGAACAGCTGGAATTCGGGCTGGTGCGGGAAGCTCTGCGGGAACGCGAGCTGATGCTGACGACGATCGCCCCGCATCTGGTGAAGCCGGTCAGCTTCCTGTACCCGCTGACCCATCGGATCTGGGAGCGTCCGTACACCGCGGCCGGCCTGCTGATGTACGACACGATGGGCGGCGCGCGGTCGGTCCCCGGCCAGAAACACCTGAGCCGCGCGGGCGCGCTGCGGATGGTCCCGGCGCTGAAGCGGTCCGCGTTGATCGGCGGGATCCGTTACTACGACGCGCAATCCGACGACGCGCGGCATACGATGACCGTCGCCCGCACCGCCGCGCATTACGGCGCCGTCGTGCGCACTTCCACCCAGGTGGTCGGTTTCCTCCGCGAGGCGGACCGTATTTCCGGTGTCCGCGTGCGCGACGTCGAGGACGGTCGCGAGACCGAGATCCACGCCTCCGCGGTGGTCAACTGCACCGGCGTGTGGACCGACGAACTGCAGCGTCTTTCCGGTGGCCGCGGCCGGTTCCGCGTGCGGGCGAGCAAGGGCGTGCACATCGTCGTCCCGCGCGACCGGATCGTCTCGGAATCGGGCATGATCCTGCGCACCGAGAAGTCCGTGCTGTTCGTCATCCCGTGGCGCAACCACTGGATCGTCGGGACCACCGACACCGACTGGAACCTCGATCTCGCGCATCCCGCCGCGACCAAACACGACATCGACTACCTCCTCGAACACGTCAACACCGTGCTCGCGACGCCGCTCACGCACGACGACATCGAAGGCGTCTACGCCGGTCTCCGGCCTTTGCTCGCCGGGGAAAGCGAAGAGACGTCAAAGCTTTCGCGAGAGCACGCGGTCGCGCGTGTCGCACCGGGACTGGTCGCGATCGCGGGCGGCAAGTACACGACCTACCGGGTGATGGCGGCCGACGCCGTCGACGCCGCGGCCGTCGACCTGCCGGGCAGGCCGCAGTCGTCCATCACGGACAAGGTGCCGCTGCTCGGCGCCGACGGCTACCACGCGCTGGTGAACCAGGCCGATCATCTGGCCAGTGAGCACGGGCTGCACCCGTACCGCGTGCGGCATCTGCTCGACCGGTACGGCTCGATGGTGCACGAGGTCCTCGCGCTCGGCGAAGGACGGCCGGAACTGCTGAAGCCGCTGGAGCACGCTCCGGACTACCTCGGCGTCGAGGTCGTCTACGCGGCCAGCCACGAGGGCGCGCTGCACCTGGAAGACGTGCTCGCGCGGCGGACGCGGATCTCGATCGAGTACGCGCACCGCGGCGTGGACTGCGCGGCGCAGGTCGCCACGCTGGTGGGCGAGGTGCTCGGCTGGTCGAAGGACGAGGAGAAGCGCGAAGTCGAGGTGTACAAGGCACGGGTCGACGCGGAACGGGAGTCCCAGTCGCAGCCGAGCGACGAGGCCGCCGACGCGTTGCGCTCCGCCGCGCCGGAAGCACGCTCGGGGATCATCGAGCCGGTGAGTTGATCGACGGTGCCGCGTGGTGTGCCACGCGCGCAGGGATCGTTGCCTGATCCGGTGAATCTGGCATAGCGTCGGCCTTCCCGAGACGGAAGGCGGCCTTGTGGTGTTTCTCGACGCGTCGACGTGGACGGACCGGATCTTCGCCGGCGGTGCCTGGGTGCCCGGATCCGGTGGCGTCCGTGACGTCACGGAGCCCGCGACCGGAGCGGTGCTGGGAAGCGTCGGGATCGCCTCGGCCGAAGACGCCGCGAAAGCGGCGGAGACGGCGGCCGAGGCGCAGCGGGCTTGGGCGGCGACACCGCACGTCCAGCGGGCCGCGATCCTGCGCAAGGCGGCCACGCTGTGGTCGGAGTACGCCGACGAGATCCGCTGGTGGAACGTCCGCGAGGTCGGCGCGGTGCCGGGAGTCGCGGGCTTTTCGCTGCACGTCGCGGAGCAGGAGTGCTACGAGGCGGCGGCCCTGCCCGGCCGCCCGTACGGCGAACTCCTGCCGAGCGAGGAGCCGCGCCTTTCGATGGCGCGCCGTGTCCCGGCCGGTGTGGTCACCGTGATCTCGCCGTTCAACATGCCGATCATCCTCGGCATCCGCTCGGTCGCCCCGGCGCTCGCGCTGGGGAACGCGGTCATCCTGAAGCCGGATCCGCGCACCGCCGTCACCGGCGGCGTCGTCCTCGCGCGGATCTTCGAGGAGGCGGGGCTGCCGCCGGGTGTGCTGCAGATGCTGCCGGGCGGCGCGGACGTCGGCGAGACACTGGTGACGCATCCGGCGGTCCGGGTCATCTCGTTCACCGGGTCGACCGGCGCCGGGCGCAAGGTCGGCGAACTCGCCGGAAAGCATTTGAAGCGGGCGCATCTGGAGCTGGGCGGGAACTCCGCGCTCATCGTGCTCGACGACGCGGACGTCGACGAGGCCGCCGGGGTCGCCGCGTTCGGCTCGTTCTTCCACCAGGGCCAGATCTGCATGACCACCGGCCGGCACCTCGTGCACGAGCGGCTCTACGACGACTTCGTCGAGCGGCTGGCGGCGAAGGCGGCCGCGTTGCGGGTGGGCGACCCGGCGCGGGACGAGGTCGCGCTCGGGCCGATCATCGACGCCGGACAGCGGGACAAGATCCACGAGCTGGTGACGGCCAGCGTGGCGGCGGGTGCGCGGGTCGCCGCCGGCGCCGAGTACGACCGGCTGTTCTACTCCGCGACTGTGCTCGCCGACGTGCCGCCGACGGCGCCCGCGGTCGCCCAGGAGATCTTCGGCCCGGTCGCGCCGGTCGTGCGGTTCTCCGACGCGGAGGAGGCGATCCGCCTCGCGACTGCGAGCGAGTACGGGCTCTCGCTGGGGATCGTCACGCGCGATGTCCTCAAAGGACTGGAGCTCGCGGATCGCGTCCCGACCGGGATCGTGCACATCAACGACCAGACCGTCAGCGATGAGGCGAACAGCCCCTTCGGTGGCGTCGCCGCTTCGGGCACCGGAAGCCGCTTCGGCGGCGCGGCGGCGAACATCGAGGCGTTCACCGAGACCCGCTGGGTCACCGTCCGGAACCCGCCGCCGACCTACCCCTTCTGACCGCCCGCATTTCGTCCTCTGGATGCGGTAGTTGGTGTCGCGTACTACCGCATTCAGAGGACGAAATGCGTAAGGGGGT
Organism: Amycolatopsis sp. MJM2582; assembly: GCF_000754115.1. Taxonomy (NCBI): domain Bacteria; kingdom Bacillati; phylum Actinomycetota; class Actinomycetes; order Pseudonocardiales; family Pseudonocardiaceae; genus Amycolatopsis; species Amycolatopsis sp. MJM2582. The sequence continues at coordinate 312,739 of NZ_JPLW01000001.1, read as the reverse complement.
CAGGCGGTGCGGCGCCAGCGGATGAGGCGTTCCCCGGTCGGGGCCGGATCGAGTTCGGGCCCGACCAGGGTGAACCCGCATTTACGGGCGACCGAGGCGGACACCTCGTTCGTCTCCTCGTAGCGGTAGCTGACCTCGCGCAGGCCGAGCCCGCCGAAACCGAAGCGCAGGGCCGCGTTGAGCGCGGTGCTCGCGACCCCCTTGCCCCGCGACGCCGCGCGCACCCAGACCGACGCTTCGGCGTACCCGGCGTCGAGATCGAGATCCCGCAGGCCGACCTCGCCCAGCAGATCCCCGGTCGTCGGCTCGGCCACCGCCCAGGAACAGCGCTCGTCACCCGCCCACTGGGCGGCGCGCAGCGCGACGTACTCGGTCGCCTCGTCCAGGTCCCGCAAACGGTAGTTGAGGACGTACTTGCGGTGCGTCGGGTCCGCGAAGGCCGCGACCAGCGCCGGACGGTCGTCGAGGGCCTTGTCCGCCCGCAGCTGCCGCAGGTAGTACTCGCCCGCGTTGATCTCCACCGGTTCCACCCTTCGAGGGTAACCGGCGCTTCAGCGGCGGCGGCTCATGATCAGCGCGACCGCCAGCGGCAGCAGGAAGACCAGGAACGTCCCGCGCGTGAAGAAGAACAACGCGATCGCGACGGCGGCGGCGATCGGCACGGCACTGGCCGTCAGCCATTTCGACGGCTGGATCTCGTTCTTCTCGGCCGCCTGCGCGACGCCGGGCATCGGCGGCAGGGGGAGCAGCGCGCTGGGCCGGGGCGAAGGCAGGTCCGTGAACAGCGGTTCCAGTTCGCTCGCCATCCTCGCGGCGCTGACCTTCGCCGACCGCGAACCGAACTCGTCGAGGTCGAGTCTGCCGGTGCGGACATGCTCTTCCAGCGCCTCGAGCGCGTCTTGGCGTTCGGCGTCGCTCAGCCGCATGTCCGGTCTCTCGGCACCCACGTCCCGAGTCTACGGGCGGATCAGCCGTCGAGTTCCCGCCGACGCTGCTTCCCGAGCTTCTTGTGCGAGTTCTCCCAGCCCTTGCCCCAGATGCCCTCGCCGACGGCGCTGATCCCGATCGGGACGAGGATGAACCACCAGGTGATGCCGGTGGTGATGATCAGCGCGATGGTGGCGATGAACAGGATCGGCAGGAGCGCGCCCATGACGCGTTGCGTCGGGGAGATGCCCGCCCACGGCGACGCCGGTTTCTCCGGTTCGCCGACGGCCGCCTTCGGAGCGTCGTAGCGGGGGTGCGGCTCGGGCAGGTCGAGGAAGATCTCGGCCAGCTCGCCGCGGGTTTTGGCGGCGGTGATCCGGGCGGACCGGTCACCGAATTCGTCGATGTCGATCCTGCCCACGGTCATATGCTCGCCGAGCGCGGTCAGCGCGGACTCGCGATCCTGATCACTGATCCGCAGCCGCGGAGACGGAACCTCGCTCACCCTTTCGAGAATAGGCCGGGCGAGGTCCCGTCAACCACGACATTCGTCAGTCTTTGAGTTCGAACAGCTGGGTGCCCTGCGTCACCGCGGCGCCGACCTCGACCGAGAGCCCGGTGACAGTGCCCGCTTTGTGCGCGGTGACCGGGTTCTCCATCTTCATCGCTTCGAGCACGACGACCAGCTCGCCCGCCTCGACGCGCTGGCCCTCTTCGACGGCGACCTTGACGATGGTGCCCTGCATCGGCGCGGTGACCGCGTCCCCGCTCACCGCGGCCTTGGTACCGCCCGCGCGCTTGCGCGGCTTGGCCTTCACGGCCGTCCCACCACCGCCGGCATCGAGCGAGAAACCACCGGGGAGCGACACTTCGAGCCGTCGGCCGCCGACCTCGACGACGACGTTCTGCCGGGGCTGCTCTTCCTCGGCCTCGACGGTTTCCGGCGCCACGAACGGCTCGATGGTGTTCTCGAACTCGGTCTCGATCCAGCGGGTGTGGACGCTGAAACCGTTCTCGTCGCCGATGAAGGCCGGGTCGTTCACGATCACGCGGTGGAACGGCAGGACCGTCGCCATCCCGTCGGCGACCATCTCGGCCAGCGCGCGGCGGCTGCGCTCGAGCGCGTTCTGCCGGTCCGAGCCGGTGACGATCAGCTTCGCGAGCATCGAGTCGAACTGGCCGCCGATGACGCTGCCGGACTCGACGCCCGAGTCGACGCGGACGCCGGGGCCGCTCGGCGCGACGAACTTCGTCACGGTGCCGGGCGCGGGAAGGAAGCCGCGGCCGGCGTCCTCGCCGTTGATGCGGAACTCGATCGAATGGCCGCGCGGTTCCGGGTCCTCGGTGATGCGCAGCTTCTCGCCGCGCGCGATGCGGAACATCTCGCGCACGAGGTCGAGGCCCGTGGTCTCCTCGGACACCGGGTGCTCGACCTGCAGTCGCGTGTTGACTTCGAGGAACGAGATCGTGCCGTCGACGGCGACGAGGTACTCGACGGTCCCGGCGCCGTAGTAGCCGGCTTCCTTGCAGATCGCCTTCGCGGATTCGTGGATGCGCTTGCGCTGCTCGTCGGTCAAGTACGGCGCGGGCGCCTCCTCGACGAGCTTCTGGTGGCGGCGCTGCAGCGAGCAGTCGCGGGTGCCGACGACGATGGCGTTGCCGTGCTGGTCGGCGAGGACCTGCGCCTCGACGTGGCGCGGCTTGTCGAGGTAGCGCTCGACGAAGCATTCGCCGCGGCCGAAGGCGGAGATCGCCTCGCGCGTCGCCGATTCGAAGAGTTCGGGGATCTCTTCGCGGGTGCGGGCGACCTTCAGGCCACGGCCGCCACCGCCGAACGCCGCCTTGATCGCCACCGGCAGGCCGTGCTCGTCGGCGAAGGCGATGATCTCGTCGGCGTTCGCGACGGGGTCCTTGGTGCCGGGCACGAGCGGGGCGCCGGCGCGCAGCGCGATGTGGCGCGCGGTGACCTTGTCCCCGAGGTCGCGGATGGCCTGCGGGCTCGGCCCGATCCAGGTCAGCCCGGCGTCGATCACCGCCTGGGCGAAGTCCGCGTTCTCGGAGAGGAACCCGTAGCCGGGGTGGACCGAGTCCGCGCCGGACCGCTTGGCGGCGTCGAGCAGCTTGTCGAAGACGAGGTAGCTCTCGGCCGCGGTGGTGCCGCCGAGCGCGAAGGCCTCGTCCGCGAGGCGCACGTGGGGTGCGTCGCGGTCAGGATCGGCGTAGACGGCGACGCTGGTCAGCCCGGCGTCCTTCGCCGCCCTGATCACCCGTACCGCGATTTCCCCGCGGTTCGCGATCAGGATCTTGGTCACCGGACCACCTGTGCCGGCCTGCTCGGTCACGCCGTACCTCCTGCGTTCGCACGTCGGGCCGCCCCGATGCGGCTCCGCAGCAGTTTACGGAAGTTCCCGCTCTGATTAGTGAGAGCAAGGCCACCCGGTGACACTGTTTATAGCAGCGGCTTACGGTGGCGTAGTTCTTCTAACAGGCCCTACACCAGGGCTTCGCGATGCCGCAGTTCTTCCGGAAGATCGGAATCGAGCACGATCAGGTCGTACGGCTGGGCCTGGTGGACCCGGCCGAGGTGCTCGGATTTCACCAGTGCCCACGGCTGGTGCGGACCGCAGCACTCGACCAGACGCTGCACGGAACTGAAGGCGATCAACGCCATCCGGCCGTCCTTGGTCGCGCGGAGTTCGATTTCCGCGCTGGTGTAGTCCTTCGGCTTTTTCGCCGTCGGAAGGAACAGTGCGGTGGGCAGTCCGGGGTTCGTCACAGGAACAACATAGACGTGCACTCTGCGCTAGATCACTTACGCTCTGGGATATGCGGACACAGGAAGCGCGGGCGCCACTATCCGTGCTGCTCACCGCCCTGCTGGCGGTGGTGGTGACGGCGGGCGTGATCGTCGCCGTGATCCTGCTCCGCCCGGCCGCCCCGACGCCCGACGGCGACCCCGGTGCGCCTCCGGTGTCCGATGGCGCCCCGAGCGCGCCCGGGGTGAACTGCGGCGACTCGGCCTGCCGCGAGATCGGCGCGATGACCGTCGGCGGGCTGCCTGTAGTGCTGCTGGCCGACGGCGCGGGGAAACAGGGTGTGGTCCGGATCGGCGCGGACACCGCGTACCCGCTGATGATCAACGACATGGGGGTCACCCTGAAGGGCGATTCTTTGCGCTGTGTCGACGGGGCGACGCCGGTGTGCCTGGTGCGCGGCGAGACGGGTGCCGGTGCGGCGGGGGAACTATTCGTCGCGCGCGGCGGCATCTGGCGGGACACCGGGAAGCCGTACTTCTCCGACGCCGGGACGGTCGCCCTGAACGACGTGACCGCCGACGGGGTCGCGGACGTCATCGTCGTGCGGCACGAATGCCCCGGCGCGCAGTCCGGCTCGGCGCGGTGCCAGGCGGCGCCGGTGCTCGCGGAGGTCTACGACGTCGCCCGCGGTTCCGTGGGGTGCACGCGGCGGTACACCGCGCCTTCGGAGCTGCGGGGCTGGCCGGATGTCCGGCTGACGAAGGCGGATCTGCGGGCCTGCCCCTGACCGGGAGCAAGGGACCTTTGCTACCACTGGTGGCGGGAGGCGGGGGTGTGTGGAAATAGGGACGTTGAGTGTCCCGATTTCCACACACCCTGTACGCCGCGTAGCGATGCGTACGGACTGTGTGGATTTTGGTGCGTTGGATGACCCGAAATCCACACAGTCGCCACAGCGCGGGGAGCAAGGGACCTTTGCTACCACTTCGGCGGCCGGGTCCCGGCCCAAGTACGTGAAGGCCCCTTTCACTGCGTCTAGCGCAGTGAAAGGGGCCTTCACGTATCGGCAGAAGCGTCACGCACCAGCGGTGGCAGGCTCCTTCTCGGAGGCAGTAGCCGCTTCGCCGCTTTCAGTCGGCGAAGGGTCCGTCGGCGAGTTGAGCACCTCGTCGTCCAGAAGGCCTTCGCCGCGAGCGACGACCACCGGCACGACGATCTGGCCCGCCACGTTGGTCGCGGTCCGCATCATGTCCATGATCGGGTTCACCGAGTAGATCAGCGCGATCCCGAGCGCCACCTGCTGCGCGTCGAGGCCGATGAACGCGGTGGTCAGGGTCAGCGCGGTCAGCCAGCCGGTGGTGCCCGCGGTGGCCAGCGCGCCGAGCACGGCGACCACGACGATCCCGACGTACTGCCAGATGTTCAGCGAGACCCCGGACAGGTTCGCGATGAAGATGGCACCGATCGCGGGGAACACCGCGGCGCAGCCGTCCATCTTCGTCGCGCTGCCCAGCGGAGTCGCGAAGGCGGCGTACGCGGGCTGGACGCCCAGGTTCACGGCGGACTGCCGGGTGAGGGGCAGCGTCGCGGCCGAAGACTGCGAAGCGAACGCGAACTGGATCGCCGTGCCCGCCTTCGAGAAGAACTTCAGCGGGCTGACCTTCGCCACGAACTGCAGCAGGATCGGGTAAACCACCAGCAGCACCACGAGGCAGCCGACGTACACCGCGAGAGTGGTGGTGAACAGCGGCCGGAACAGGGCGTCACCGTAGTTCGCGACCGCGGCGCCGATCAGGCCGACGATGCCGATCGGGGCGAGCCGGACGATCCAGCCGAGGTAGCGCTGGATGATCTCGAAGACGCTGGTCGTGAAGTCGACGAAGGGCTTGGCCTTGTCACCGAGGCTGTAGGCCGCCGCGCCGATCAGCACGGCGAGGAACAGCACCTGCAGCGTCGAGCCTTCGGTGAAGGCGGCGAAGAAGTTCTTCGGCAGGAAGCCTTCGACGAAGGCGCTCCAGGAGCCCCAGTTGTCGACGCTCTTGGTGGCCTTGTCCGCGTTCTTCGCGGTCGCGGCGACGCCTTCGCCGAGGCCGCCGCTGCCCGGGTTGAACAGCTTCGCGACGGCGATGCCGATCAGCGACGCGATGAACGAGGTGATCGCGAACCACAGGACGGTCTTGCCACCCAGTCGCGCGGCCTTCTTGCCGCCGCCGAGGTTGCGCAGGCTGTTGATGCCGACCACGATCGCCGTGAAGACCAGCGGGATCACCGCGATCTGCAGCAGCGTCGTGAAGATCGTGCCGATCTGGTCGAGCAGGTCGGTCAGCCAGCTCGCCTCGGTCGTCCTGGCGAGGACGCCGAGCAGGGCGCCCACGACGAGCGAGCCGAGGACCGCCGCCGCGAAGACCCTTGGCCTTGTGTAGGTCCGAATGAAAGACACGGGGCGACTCCGGTGCGTGAAAGTTTCCTGATTTCCCGAACGTGAAGAACGTTCGGCGAAGCAGGACTCTTCCGGATCACCTGATCGTGTGGGAGTCGTCTCAGGATGCGGGACGGGTCCAGAGATCGATGACACTCACGCCGACCTCCGTCAGCAACCGCCGGGTCAGCGGCAGGCTGATCCCGATGACGCTCGAGAAGTCACCGTCGATTCCCTCGATGAACCAGCCGCCGAGCCCGTCGAGGGTGAAGCCGCCGGCCACCTGAAGAGGCTCTCCGGAAGCGATGTACGCCTCGATCTCTTCTTGCGACGGTGTGCCGAAGCGAACAGTGGTCCCTTCGGTCCCGGAGGCTTCCTTCGTCCTCTCGCCGTTCTCGACGCGGATGATCGCGTGGCCGGTCAGAAGTTCACCGGTTTTGCCCGCCATCGACGCCCAGCGCTCGCGCGCGGCTTCCGGCGTGATCGGTTTCCCGACCATTTCGCCGTTGATCGACAGCATCGAATCGCAGCCCACGATGACCATGTCGGAGTGTCCGTCGAGGGCCTCGAAAACCGCTTCGGCCTTCGCGGCGGCGAGTGCGCGGACCAGCTCTTCGGGGGCCGGATCGGTCAGTGACGCGGCGACCGCGTCCTCGTCGACGCCGGACACGACGACGCTCGGATCGAAGCCGGCGGAACGCAGGACACCGAGGCGGGCGGGGGACTGGGACGCGAGAACGAAACGCACGTGAGGAAGGTACTCGACGACTCGCCGTTGCCTGATTGTGACCTGGAACACCCGACCGTGGAGTTAGTTTGTTGTGGCGCGCAACATATGGATTGTTCGAGCTACGGAGGAACCAATGTCGCCCCGCCTCCGCGTCAGAAGATCTCTTCGCACGACGCAAACCACAGTGCTCGCAGGACTGCTCCTGGCCGGTTCGGCCCTGACGCCGGTGGCGTCCGCCGCCCCTGGGCCGCTCTACAAGAACCCGCACGCTTCGACGTCCGCGCGGGTGAACGACCTGCTCAAGCGGATGAGCCTCGACGACAAGATCGGCCAGATGACCCAGGCCGAACGCGGCGCGGTCACCCCCGACCAGGCCGCCGCGCTCAAACTGGGGTCCTTGCTCTCCGGCGGTGGCTCGGTGCCCGCCAGCAACACGCCGAACGGGTGGGCCGACATGGTCGACTCGTATCAGAAGGCGGCGGTCTCGACGCCGCTCGGCATTCCCACGCTCTACGGCGTCGACGCCGTGCACGGCCACAACAACGTCTACGGCGCCACGATCTTCCCGCACAACATCGGCCTAGGTGCCGCGAACAATCCGCGCCTGGTCGAGAAGATCGGCCGGGCGACGGCGCTGGAAGTCGCCGGAACCGGTCCGCAGTGGGACTTTTCGCCGTGTCTGTGCGTCGCCCGCGACGATCGTTGGGGCCGGACCTACGAATCCTTCGGCGAATCCCCGCGTGACGCCATCGCGAACGCGTCGGCCATCACCGGGCTCCAAGGGCGCAGGCTCGGCGAGAAACCGGGATCCGTGCTGGCGACGGCGAAACACTACGTCGGCGACGGCGGCACGACGAACGGCGTCGATCAGGGCAACACCGAGGTGAGTGAACGCGAACTGCGCCAGATCCATCTGCCGCCGTTCCGCGAGGCTATCGACCGCGGGGTCGGCTCGGTGATGATCTCGTTCTCCAGCTTCCAGGGAGTGCGCATGCACGCCCAGAAGTACCTCATCACCGACGTCCTCAAGAAGGAACTGCGGTTCCGCGGGCTGGTGATCTCGGACTACAACGCGATCAACCAGATCGACGGCAAGGAGGGTTTCACCCCCGAAGAGGTGCGGCTCTCGGTCAACGCGGGCATCGACATGTTCATGGTCCCGTGGGACGCGCCGCAGTTCATCGCCTACCTCAAAGCCGAGGTCGAGGCGGGGCGCGTCTCGCGCGAGCGGATCGACGACGCGAACCGCCGCATCCTGGCGGAGAAGTTCGAACTCGGCCTGTTCGAGCACCCGTACACCGACCGGTCGCTTCAGAAGACGTTCGGCAGCAAGGAACATCGTGAATTGGCCCGGCAGGCCGTCCGCGAATCCCAGGTGCTGCTGAAGAACGACGGTGTGCTGCCGCTGGCGAAGACGAACAACAAGATCTTCGTCGCGGGCAAGAACGCGAACGACATAGGCAACCAGGCGGGCGGCTGGACGCTCACCTGGCAGGGACAGAGCGGCCCGGTGATCCCGGGCACGACCATCCTCGACGGCATCAAGTCGGGGGCGGGGAAGGGAACCACGGTGACCTATGACCGTGCGGGTGACGGAATCGACGGCAGCTACCAGGTCGCCGTCGCCGTGGTGGGCGAAACGCCGTACGCCGAAGGACAGGGAGACCGGCCGGACGGCTTCGGACTCGACGCGGAAGACCTCGCCACCATCGCCAAGCTGAAGAGTTCGGGTGTTCCGGTCGTCGTGGTGACCGTGTCCGGGCGTCCGCTCGACATCGCCGCGCAACTGCCGCGGTTCGACGGGCTGGTCGCGGCCTGGCTCCCGGGCAGTGAAGGCGCCGGCGTCGCCGATGTCCTTTACGGCGACTACAACCCGACCGGGAAGCTGACGTTCAGCTGGCCGGCCAGTGCGGCGCAGGAACCGGTGAACGTCGGTGACGGCAAGAAGGCGCTGTACCCGTACGGCTACGGCCTGCGGTACCGCCGGTAGCTTCCGCCTCCCGCGCGGATGAGAGGAACGGTCCTTTCCTTGCGAAATTTGCAAGGAAAGGACCGTTCATTGCACCGGTGGTGGGCCCACGACCCGCATTCAGAGGACTAAATGCGGGAGGAGGGTCAGGCGGCGCTGGCGGCGGGTTCGCGAGCGGGCGGGTGGGGTGCCCGGGAAGTGCGGCGCATGGTGAGCGCGGCGAGCACGCCCAGCACGAGCACCGCGGCCGGAAGCAGCAGCGTCACCCGCGCCGCGTCGGTGAGTCCATTGTGGACGGCTTCGAGCGCGAGCCGCTGTGCCTGCTCGGCGACCCCGGACGGCAAGCCGGGGAACGCGGCCGCCCCGGAAGAACCGAACTCCCCGGTCGATTCCGCGGCCTTCGCGACGCCTTCCGCGAACGGTGCCCGGTACTGCTCCGGCAACGCGGTCGCGGCCGACGCCGCCTCGTCGGCGATCGACGTGCCGATCCGCGCCTGCAGCAGCACACCGACGGCCGCGCTGCCCAGTACGCCGCCGACCTGCCGGGCCGTGTTGAAGATGCCCGACGCGGTCCCGACGAACCGCGGTTCGACCGAGCTCATCGCCAGATTGCCCATCGGCGGGAAGATGAAGCCGATGCCGACGCCCGCCACCAGCAACGCCGGGGTGAGCGTCCACGCGTTCGCGCCCGCCTCGGCGATCAGGGCCGCCAGTCCCATTCCCGCGGCGAGCGCGGTGAGCCCGACGATCAGCAGGACCTTCCCGTTGACCTTGTCCGAAGCGCGGCCGACGAACGGGCCGATCAGGCCGGCCAGCAACGACATCGGCGCGAACAGCAGGCCGGACATCGTCGGCGACTCGCCCAGCACCGCTTGGATGTAGATCACCAGCGGCAGGAACATGCCGGTCATCGCGAAACCGACGGTGACCGAGGTCAGTGTGCCCGCCGAGAAGTTGCGGTTCGCGAAAACGCCGAGCGGGAGCAGTGGTTCGCGGCGGTTGAACCGTTGCCACGCCACGAAAGCGACCAGCAGGGCGACACCGAAGCCGATGATCTCGAACACGGTGACCGGCCCGAACACGCGTCCCCAGTCGTAGTGCTGTCCATTTTGGACGCCGTAGACGACGCAGAACAGACCGGCGCCGGACAGCAGGATCCCCGGGACGTCGAAGGAATGCGAGTGCTTCGGCTGCCAGTCCGGCACCTTGAGCAGCGCCAGCGCGATCGCGACCACGCCGACGGGCAGGTTGACGAAGAAGATCCATTCCCAGCCGAGGTGGTCGACGAGCACGCCGCCGAGCACCGGCCCGACGATGGCCGCGATCCCGGCGACGCCGCTCCAGAGCCCCATCGCGGGACCGCGCTTCGACGGCGGGAACAGATGGCTGATGAACGCCAGGGTCTGCGGCGTCATCAAAGCGGCGCCGAGGCCTTGCACCGCGCGGGCCGCGATCAGCATCTCGACCGAACCGGACAGACCGCACCACAGTGAGGCCAGGGTGAACACCACGAGCCCGGCCAGGTAGACGCGTTTCGGGCCGAAGCGGTCGCCGAGACGGCTGGCGAACAGCATCGGTACCGCGTAGGTGAGCAGGTAGACGCTGATCACCCAGACGATCGCGTTCAGCCCGGCGCCGAGTTCTCGCAGCATCGCGGGGATCGCGGTCGAGACGATCGTGGTGTCCAGCAGGATCATGAAGAAACCCAGGCACAGCGCGGAAAGCGCGGCCCAGGGGTTAGCTTGTCTTGCGTTCATCGCTGTCGTCCTCGGTGACCAGGTTCAGTTTTGGCGTGCAGTGGCCCTGGAACCGGATGCGGCCGGATTCCAGGTCTTCGACGAGTTTTTGGGTCCACTCGAGCTCGAAGGCCCGCCGCGCGGTGGCGTAGGACCAGTCGAGCCAGTAGATCTCGGGGAGTTTGTGCTCGTTGACCAGGTTTTCGAGCACGACCTGGTCGGAGGCGATGGCGGCCTGCAGCCGCAGCACGCGGTGTTTGAGCTGGGTGAGCGACATTTCCGGGCCGAGCTCGTCGATGACGGCGAGCGCGCTGAGGTACTCGGGGTACTCCTCGGCGGGGGTGGCCAGCATGTCCTGCGCCCGGGCGACGAACTCGTCGCGGCCGGTGTCCGTCATCGCGTACACGGTGCGCTCGGGGCGTTTCCCGTCCCGCTGTGTTTCGACGACCTCGACGAAACCGTTCTGCACCAGGCGATCCACCGTGTGGTAGAGCGAGCCGGCCTTCACCTTGACGCGCGTGTTGACGAAGCGCTCGCGCATCAGCTGCGCCATCTCGTACGGATGCATGGGCCGCTCATGCAGGAGTTCGAGCACCGCCATGGCGAGCGGGGTGAGCTTCGCGGCCATGAATGTCCCCCTTGGAAGATTCCCTGCTGATTATTCCACGTGGAATATATGCCAGGCGGGGCTGAACCTTCAAGGGGGGTGTCAGTGCTTCGGCCGGCCGCTAGTCGAGCGGTCGCGGCCCGATCTCGCGTTCGAGGAAGCGGTGGTACTCGATGGCCGCGATCGAGTTCTCCAGCTGTTCGAACGTCGGCGCGGGGAGCGCGCCGTTGAAGACGATGGTCAGGCTCTTCCGCGGGATGTTGATGACATACGGATCGACGTCGAGTTCTTCGCAGTGCCCGCGCAGGACGGCGGTCCAGTGGTCGAGGTCCTCGTCCTCGCCGAGGTGCTCCCACCGCGCGACGATCCAGTTGCCGTTGATCAGCTGGCCCGCCATCTCCCGCGGATCGTGGACCATGTACGGCTCGGCGACGTCGTTCATCGTCCGAGGTGCTCGAGGAGCGCGGTGAAGGACTCGGCCGGGACCACCAAAATCGGCCGGGTCTCGTCCGGCAGTGCCCACTGTTTGGTGTCCCGGATGCCCACGAGGCCGGGCGCGGTGCCGACCTCGACGCAGGCGTTCTCTTCCCAGTGCGTGTAGGTCGACTTGTGCCAGCCGGTCATGTTTTCGTGCCAGGTGGTCATAGGAGGGCCTTTCCCCAGTGACTGTTTCGGCAAGTAGACGGGTTGCGCGGCAGCAAGGTTGGCGAGATCGGGTGATCTGTGCCGATCGGTCGGTGAGCGGCTCCGCTGATCGCGTTCGGCGCACGGAAAGGGACCTTCACCGACAGCTGCTTTACACACGATGCACTCTCGGAGTGCATAGGGCCAAGGGTCTTAGGTCACCGAAGTGAACCGGCCGCGAGCTGTCGGTAGTCGGCGGCGATCCGCGTCAGATGCCCGCAGGCGATGTCGCCGTAGGTGGCGTAGCGCTCGACCTCGGCGAAGTTCTTTTCGTAGTCGGTGACTTCGCGTTCGTCCGTGACGAGGGCCGTGGCCGTCTGCGTCCCGAGGAGCACCGCGCGCGAGTCGTAGATGTCGAAACCGTGGAGGACGGGGACCGACACCGGGGTGGTCCACGGGATCACGCCGAGCCGTACGCGATCGCGGCGGGAGATCTCGATGAGGTGGCCGAGCTGGGCCAGCATGGTCGCCGCGCCGCCCATGTTCCAGCGCAGGGCGCCTTCGGTGAGCACGAAATGGAACTCACGGTTCGAATCGAGGATCCGCTGACGCTCCAGCCGAGCCTCGACCGTCTGGTCGCGTTCGTCCTCCGGCAGCGCGTCGCCGAAGAGCGCGGTGATGTAGTCGCGGGTCTGAAGCAGGCCGAACACGATGGTCGGCTGGAAACTCCGGATGCGGGCGGACGCCGTCTCGATCTTGCCGATGCGCTGCTGCATCCGCCAGGCACCGCGCTGAAGCACGACTCGGGCGGACGACGCCTCTTCACGGAGGTCCCGGGTGATCGCGACCAGTTCCCGCCGGACCTTCGCGGGCGCGCGATAGACGCGGCACAGCGCGACGACCTGCTCCTCGGTCGGCATGAACGCGCCGGTCTCGACCCGCGACACCTTCGACTGGCTGAGGCCGCCGAGTCTCGCCGCTTCGGTACCGGACAGCCCGGCGGCCTTGCGCAGACGGCGCAACTCGGTGGAGAGGTGGTCCTGGTTCGTCACGCACGGCTTTCTGAGGCGATCGCGGTCGGCAGGACTGCCACGATAGCCCGCCGCGCCCGTCTCAGCGAGGAAGCGCCGAAGCGCGCCAGGCGCCCTCTCCGGGAGCGAGCGGGGCCCGCACGAGCGATGCCTTGTCCGCCCACCACGAATCCCGTTTCGGCGCCGGTTCCGGTGCCCGCGCACCGGCCACCGCCGCGACGACGGCGGTCAGCGCGGCGAGCTCGGCGTCGTCCGGGTTGCCCCGGACGACGCGCAGCAGCGGGGTTTCGGGCGCGGTCACAGCGGGATGTTCCCGTGCTTCTTGGGCGGCAGCGACTCACGCTTGCCCTGGAGCAGCGAGAGCGCCTTCGCGACATGGCCGCGGGTGTGCGCGGGCACGATCACCGAGTCGACGTAACCGCGCTCGGCCGCCGCGTACGGGTTCAGGAGGGTGTCTTCGTACTCCTGGATGAGCTCGGCCCGCAGCGCGTCGACGTCCTTGCCGTCGGCGGCGGCCGCGGCGAGTGTCTTGCGGTGCACGATGTTCGCCGCACCCTGCGCGCCCATGACCGCGACCTGCGCCGTCGGCCAGGCCAGGTTGATGTCCGCGCCGAGGTGCTTCGACCCCATGACGTCGTACGCGCCGCCGTACGCCTTGCGGGTGATGACGGTGACGAGCGGGACGGTCGCTTCGGCGTAGGCGTAGATCAGCTTCGCGCCGCGCCGGATGATGCCGTTCCACTCCTGGTCGGTGCCGGGCAGGAAGCCGGGGACGTCGACGAAGGTCAGCACCGGGATGTTGAACGCGTCGCAGGTGCGCACGAACCGCGCGGCCTTCTCGGAGGCGTCGATGTCGAGGCAGCCGGCGAACTGGGTCGGCTGGTTCGCCACGATGCCGACGCTGCGCCCGTCCACCCGGCCGAAGCCGACCAGGATGTTGGGCGCGAACAGTTCGTGCACCTCGAGGAAGTCACCGTCGTCGACGACGCGGTTGATGACCTCGTGCATGTCGTACGGCTGGTTCGGCGAGTCCGGGATCAGCGTGTCGAGCTCGCGGTCGGTGTCGGTGACGTCGTCGAAGAACCCGCCGGGCGCCGAGTCGGTCTCGAACAGCGGCGCTTCGGACAGGTTGTTCGCTGGGAGGAACGCGAGCAGTTCCTTCACGTACGCGATGGCGTCCTCGTCGTCGGAACCGAGGTAGTGCGCGACACCCGAACGGGTGTTGTGCGTGCGCCCGCCGCCGAGCTCCTCGAAGGAGACCTCTTCGCCGGTCACGGTCTTCACGACGTCGGGGCCGGTGATGAACATGTGCGAGGTCTTGTCGACCATCACCACGAAGTCGGTCAGCGCGGGGGAGTAGACGTGCCCGCCCGCGTTGGCGCCCATGATCAGCGAGATCTGCGGGATGACGCCGGAAGCCTTGACGTTGCGGTTGAAGATCTCGCCGTACAGCCCGAGCGAGACGACGCCTTCCTGGATCCGCGCGCCGCCGCCCTCGTTGATGCCGATGATCGGGCGGCCGGTCTTGATCGCCAGGTCCATCACCTTGACGATCTTCTCGCCGTACACCTCACCGAGTGAACCGCCGAAGACGGTGACGTCCTGGCTGAACACGCACACCGGGCGGCCGTCGACCGTGCCGTAGCCGGTGACGACGCCGTCGCCGTAGGGACGGTTCTTCTCCTGGCCGAAGTTGACCGAGCGGTGTTTCGCCAGCTCGTCGAGCTCGACGAAGGAGCCCTCGTCCAGCAGCAGGTCGATCCGCTCGCGAGCGGTCTTCTTGCCCTTGGCGTGCTGTTTCTCCACCGCTCTCGCGGAACCCGCGTGCACCGCCTCGTCATACCGGCGGTACAGGTCGGCCAGCTTGCCGGCCGTCGTGTGGATGTCCGGTTCGTCCTCGGGCGGCGTCCCGAGCGGCTCCGTCGCACTGCTCATGAAACCGCAGCCTAGCTACTCGACGGTCACTTCGCGTGTGGCGTAGGCAACGTCCCTGACCGGACGCTTGTGGCGCCGCGCAAGTCCGTGAAGGCCTCCTTGAGGGACTCTGGGTCCCTCAAGGAGGCCTTCACGGACCGAACAGGCCGCTAGACCGAGGCCCGCACCAGCCCGGACTCGTAAGCCGCGATCACGAGCTGCGCCCGGTCCCGCGCCGCGAGTTTGTGCAGCAGATGGCCGATATGCGTCTTCACCGTCGCCAGCCCGAGGTGCAGGGTCCCGGCGATCTCGTCGTTCGACAGGCCGCGCGCGATCAGGCTCAGCACCTCGCGTTCCCGCGCGGTGATGTTGTCCAGCGACGCCGCGACGCGCTGGCCGGGTTCGGGCAGCCGGGCGAACTCCGCGATGAGCCTTCGCGTGATCGAAGGGGCGAGAAGTCCTTCGCCCGCCGCGACGACGCGGATCGCGGTCAGCAGCTCGGCGGGCGGGGTGTCCTTCAGCAGGAATCCGCTCGCGCCCGCGCGCAGGGCCGAATAGACGTAGGCGTCGAGGTCGAAAGTGGTCAGCATCAGCACGTGGACGCCTTCGGTGGCGGGCGACGCGCAGATCCGCCGGGTCGCTTCGATCCCGTCCAGTTCGGGCATGCGGACGTCCATCAGCACGACGTCGGGGCGCTCCTTCTCGGCGAGTTCGGCGGCTTCCGCGCCGTCGCTCGCCTCCCCGACGACTTCGAGGTCCGGCGCGCTGTCGACGAGCACGCGGAAACTGCCGCGCAGCAACGCCTGGTCGTCGGCGATCAGTACGCGGATCATCGTGTCCCCACTTCCTTGGCGGCGTACGGAAGCCGCGCGAACACCCGGAATCCCCCGGCGGGCAGCGGGCCCGCCTCGAAGTCGCCACCGTAGACGGCGACGCGTTCGCGCATGCCGATCAAACCGTGGCCGCCCACGGCGGGCGGTGAGCCTTCGCCACGCCCGTCGTCGACGATTTCGACGCTGACCTCACCGGGGCCTTCGGTGATCGTGACCCGGCACGCCGAGGGCCCCGCGTGTTTCACGACGTTGGTCACCGCCTCCTGCGTGATGCGGTAGACCGAAAGCGCGACGCCCTCGGGCAGGTCGTCCACCGCCTCGCCGGTCAGCTCAACCCGCACCCCGGCCTGTCCGGCGCGTTCGGCCAGGGCCCGCAGGTCGGCGAGTTTCGGCGCGGGTCCGAGCGCGGCCTCGGGCGTGCCGTCACCGGAACGGAGGACGCCGAGCATCCGCCGGAGTTCGACGAGGGTCTCGCGGCTGGTGAGTTCGATGACCCGCAACGCCTCACGTGCTTCTTCGGGCTGTTGCTCCGCGACGTGGTTGCCGACGGCCGCCTTGACCGCGATGAGGCTCATGCTGTGCGCGACGACGTCGTGCATCTCGCGCGCGATACGCAGCCGTTCGTCGGAAACCGCCTGATCGGCCTGGGTTTCGGCGAGCTGGGCCAGGTTCGCGCGTCGTTGCCGCGTCATCCAGCCCAGCGCCCATGAGCCCGCGACGCCGCCGCCCGCGAAGGCCGTCGAAGCGATCGTGTTCGGCCCGAGCCGCAGCACTTCGAAGATCATGACGACGACGAGCCCGAGCCCCATCGCGATCAGCGAGCGGGTCCGCGGGTGTTCCAGCGCCACGGTGTACAGGGCGCATCCGGTGGCCAGGAGCGCGGCCGGGGCCAGCCCGTTGCCCGCGATCAGCGCCGGGACGAGGCTGCCCAGGCCGAGGCCGTAGGCGAGCAGTGGGCGGTGCCGCCGTAGCGCGATCGCGATCCCGCTGGCGGCGACGGTCGCCCAGGCGAGCCACATCGGGATGACGACGAGGAACGTCCAGGTCTGTGCCGCGAGGTTCCCGCCGACGGCCACGACGAGCACCAGCGCGAGGAGCGCGTCGATCGTGTACGCCACCCGCTGGGAGAGCGCCGACGGCTGTTTCATACGGCGAACTCAACCAGACGGGCGGCGTCTCCGCGTCCATCCGGTGGAGGTCATCCCCAGGGTGGAGATCAGCTCCCGTGAGCCGCCGCGAAGAACTCCTTCAGCTTCTCTCGCCAGCTTCGCAGCGCTTCGGGTACGACGTCGTCCTGTCCGGCGGGGACGGTCTGGGTCAGCTCGACCATGGTGCCGTCGAGTTCGGAGTGGCTGAACTCCCAGCGGACGACGCCGCCTCGCGGCAGGCCGATCTCCAGCACCCGCGGAGGCTCTTCGCGAATGACCGTCCCCGCGGCCTTTTCGGCGGCGAGAAGGGCCCAGACCTCGTCGAGCGGTTTCCAGATCAGATCGCGGCGGAAGCGGATCACCTTGCCATCGCCGGTTTCCAGGACCTCGCCCTCGGCGAGCCCGAACTCCTCGATGTAGGCCTCGATCGGGGCGACCCAGTCCCGCGGGGGCTCGTGATCCTCGCCGTCGAGCAGGGCGGTGAGCGCGACGAGGCAGCTGTCCCAGCCGGCGGCCGTGCGGCCCGCGGCGATCCTGGCGATGGCGGGTTCGCCTCGGCCGAACGTATGCGTGAACAGCAGACGGCTGCCTTCGCCCTCCGGGACGATCTCCCAGCGCAGCACGTCGTCGTTCCAGCTGAACGCGAAGACGCGGGGCTCGTCCGCTTCGAGTACTTCGCCCACTGTCGGCGCCTCTTCGCCTTCGAAGGTGAACTCGATGGTCCCGCCCGGTCGCAGGTCGACGGTGACCGCGGCGGGGAACCAGTTCGCCAGCTCCGAAGGTTCGGTGATCGCCCGCCAGACGCGTTCCGGCCGATGCGCGAGACGGCGTTCGATCCGCAGCGCGGGACGGTCTCCGACGGTTTTCAACCGGGCGCGAGCGTTCACGGTTACCTCCTAATGTGCCGTGAGGGAAATATAACCGCGACGTAATATTAGGTCAACCGGCGAGGTGGACGCCGATCCCGCTCCGCCCCGGCGCCAGTTCCTCGCGCAGGACCAGGGCGTCGTCGTAGTCGCCGCCGTTCTGGCTGCGGAACGGGATCGGGTCCTGAGTGGACAGTGTCCGCAGCCGCGCGCGGAGTGCCTCCGCGGCGGCCTCGTACTGCTCGGGCGAAACGCGGTCGGCGCCGCAGATCGTCAACGGGGGCAGCACGGACATGCCCGCGTACCACAGCGTTCCGTGCTGCAACGGGAACAACAGATCGCCGATCTCGCCATTCACGCCGCGCGGTCCGATGGTGGCCTCCGGCGCGCCCGCGGTCAGCACGACCAGGGCGCGTTTCCCGGCCAACGCTCCTTCGCCGTAGCGTGCCGTCCGGCCGTCGGGACGTTGGACGCCGTAGGCGAAACCCTTGACGAAGACGCGGTCGAACCAGCCCTTGAGGATCGCGGGCATTCCGTACCACCACAACGGGAACTGGAAGATCACGGTGTCCGCCCACGCCAGCTTTTCGTGCTCGGCGCGGATGTCCTCGCCGAGCTCGCCCGTCCGGAAGGCGTCCTTCGACGTCGAGCCGACGATGAGCCGCTCCGTGGAGGCGGCCCGGCCGAAGTCGTCGGCGTCGACGACGGCCTTCCACTTCATCGCGTACAGATCGGATTCCCGGACGTCGGCGCCCTGCGCGCGGAGGGTGCGCAAGCCCTCGTCGCGCAGTGAGCCGCCGAGGGAACGGGGTTCGGGGTGGGCGAAGATCCACAGCACGTTCATGGTTCCACCGTCGCCCGGTCCCGGCGCCGAAACGAGTGGCCCGATGGACAACATGTGCAAGAATCGAGCCATGGGCTTTTTCGCGCATCCCGGCCGCCACCGGGTCGCCGTGCTGGTCCGGCACGGAATGCTGGTGATGGAGCTGGGCATCGTCACGCGGCTGTTCGGCACGGCCAAATCGGCCGACGGCGAGCCGCTCTACGAAGTCGTCACCTGCACGCCGGAGCCGGGGCAGATCCGCACCGACGCCGACGTCACCATCTCGGTCGCGCACGGGCCGGAAGTGCTGGCCGAGGCCGACACCGTCGTCATCCCGGCGTCCTCCACCGAATACGAACCCTCGGGGCACGACCTCACCGAACCGCTCGCCCGGGCGCTGGAACTGATCCGGCCGGAGGCCAGGATCGCGTCGATCTGCACGGGTGCCTTCGTGCTCGCCGCCGCCGGCCTGCTCGACGGCCGGAAGGCGACCACGCATTGGCGTTCGGCGCTGGACTTCCAGGCGAAGTTCCCGAAGGTCGCCCTCGACCCGAACGTGCTCTACACCGACGACGGGAACGTCCTCACCGCGGCGGGCGTCGCGTCCGGGATCGACCTCTGCCTGCACATGATCCGCTGTGATCACGGTGCCGCGGTCGCGAACGAGGTCGCGCGCGGAACGGTCGTCTCGCCGCATCGCGAGGGCGGGCAGGCGCAGTTCATCCGGCGGCCGGTGCCGGAGCCGCAGTCCTCGTCGACGGCGGCGGCCCGGGCTTGGGCGCTGGAGAACCTCGACAGGCCGCTGACGCTGCGCGAGCTGGCGGCGAAAGAGGCGATGAGCACGAGGACGTTCACGCGACGGTTCCGCGACGAGGTCGGGATCTCGGCGTTGCAGTGGCTGACCCAGCAGCGGATCGAACGGGCACGCCAGCTGCTCGAAGAGACCGATCTGCCGGTGGACAAGGTCGCCGCCGAGGCGGGTTTCGGCACCGCCGCGTCGCTGCGTCAGCATCTCCAGGCTTCGCTGGGGGTCTCGCCGAGCGCGTACCGGAACACCTTCCGCGAAGCCGTCTGAATCAGACTGACCTCCTGGTAACTTACCCAGAAATAAGTTCCGGAGGTGGTTGGTGAAAGCCCTCAAGATCGCCGAACGCGTGTTGTTCGCCGGTGCCGCGATCGGCACGGTGTACTCCGCCAGAACGGGTAATCGGAAGCTGCAACTCGCGACCAAACCTGCCGCGGTTCCGGTACTCGCCGCCCGGGTCGCGCGTTCGCGGGGGCTCGCGCCGGGGGAGAAGGGGTTGCTCGTCGCCGCGTTGATCGCGGCCGGCGCGGGCGACCATTTCATGGGCCGGTCCGATGAAGACGGCGAGCTGATCAAGGGCGCGACGTCGTTCGGCTTGATGCAGGTGCTGTACTCCGCGCTGCTGTGGCGCAGGGGTGCTCGTCCGCGCGCGGCGACCGCGCCGCCGCGGCTGGCGGCCTGGGCGGCGGCCGCGGTCGCGATGGCGTTGCCGAAGCCGTCTCCGGTCTCTTCGGTGCTTTCGGCCTACGGAGGCCTGTTGAGCACGACGTCGACCCTCGCGGCGGACCCGGTGCTGGCGCCGAAGGCCAAGGTCGCGGGCGGGATGGTGATCCCGTCGGGTGACCGCCGGACCTGGATCGCCGCCGGCGCGCTGCTGTTCTCCGCGTCGGATCTGGCGATCCTGATCCGACGCAACTTCGTCACCAGCGAACGCGTGCGAGCCAACCTCGAAACCTTCGTGCTGACCTCGTACCTGGCGTCGCAGTGGCTGCTCGTCGAGGGGATGACCGCGGAAAGTTAAGCACCTACTTGACTATTTCTGGCCGTGGGCGGATGGTTAAGCATGTGCCTAACCAACGGATGGATCAGGTGTTCAAGGCGCTGTCCGACGGGACGCGCCGCGAAATGATCGAGCGCCTCACCCGGGGACCCGCCTCGGTGGGGGAGCTCGCGCAGCCGCTGTCGATGTCGCTGCCCGCCGTGATGC
The DNA here is from genome assembly GCF_000754115.1 of Amycolatopsis sp. MJM2582. Lineage (NCBI taxonomy): Bacteria > Bacillati > Actinomycetota > Actinomycetes > Pseudonocardiales > Pseudonocardiaceae > Amycolatopsis > Amycolatopsis sp. MJM2582. The sequence continues at coordinate 292,344 of NZ_JPLW01000001.1, read as the reverse complement.
AGCACCTCCAGGTGCTGGAGGCGAGCGGGCTCGTCCGGTCGGAGAAGGCGGGGCGGGTCCGCACCTGCCACCTCGAACCGGACGGCCTGCGGCTGGCCGAGGACTGGCTCGGCGGACAGCGCACCGGCTGGGAACACCGGCTCGATCGTCTTGGTGGCTTTCTGGATTCCGACGAAGGGAACAGGTCATGACCGTCAAACACGCCACGTTCACCCTCGAACGCGTCTACCCCGTGTCGCCGGAACGCGTTTTCGCGGCCTGGGCCGATCCCGACGCGAAAGCCGGCTGGTTCACCGTGCCGGGCGGCGAGCATTCCCTGGACTTCCGCGTCGGTGGCCGCGAGATCACCACAGGTCCCCATGACGACGGCCGGAAGCTGATCGCCGACTCGCGCTACGAGGACATCGTCGACAACGAGCGGATCGTCTACGCCACGTCCTTGTCCACCGACGACGTCCTCGCGACCGTCTCGCTCACGACGGTGCTGCTCGAACCCGAGGCGGACGGCACCCGCCTGACGCTGATCGAGCAGGGCACCTTCCTCGACGGGCAAGAAGAACCGGCCTGGCGCGAGCAGGGAACCGGATGCTGGCTCGACGCGCTGGGGAAGGCTTTGTCGGCAGTATGAACACATGCTGACCGCTGAGCTGATCGCCGACAGCCGAGTCCCCTCGAATCCCGCGCTTTCCGCCGACGGGCGGTGGGTCGCCTACCAGGTCGGCACCATCGCGGACCCCGTCCCCGAGATCTGGTTCGCGTCCGTCGACGGTCGCGAGGAACCCCGGAGGCTGGCCGAGGGCTCCATGCCCAGATGGTCGTCGAACTCCCTCTACTTCCTCCGGGACGGCCTGATCCACACGGTGGACGGGCCGCTGTTCGCCTGGCGGAGCGAGATCACCGCGTTCCTCCCGATGCGGGAGCGGATCGTGTTCATCGCCGAGGACGAGACACCGGCCGCGGAAATCTGGGTGTGGAGTGAGAGCTTCCGTCCGGCACGGCTCCGAAGCTTCGATCGGCGGACCGGGGAGATCACGACATTGGTCGACGAGCACGTCGTCGATGTCGCCCGCCGTCAGGACGACGGGGCGCTCGCGGTGCTGGCCTGGCCCACCCCGGAGCTTGATCCCGGCGGGCTCGAACCCCGGCTTTCCGTGCTGGACCTGGAAACCGGGGAGCGGCGCGACCTCGGGAGGACCGCGGTCGAAGCCACGAACCCGGTCTGGTGGCGGGACGGCGAAGAATGGCACGTCGCCTATCTCGCGACACCGGAGATGGTCGGTGGCTGGGCGGTCTTCGACGTGCCCGTGGACACCGCCGAACATCGGAACCTGACCCCGGAATCGGCCTGCCCGATCAGGCTCGCGCAGGTCGATTCCGGTGCTCCGCTGACGATCGTCGCTGACGGGCTCGACACGGCCCTCCACCGGCTCGGATCAGGTGAAGTCGCCTTCTGGCGCGGGCAAGCGGACGCCATCGCGTCGAACGGCGAGGTCGTGGCCATCGTGCTGAGCACCGCTCACCAGCCGAAGGATGTCCACTGTGGACCGATCGGTGAACCCTTGACGCGGGTGAGCGACACGGCGCCGGAGTTCGCCGAAATCACTTGGGGTGCGCAGGAACGCTTGTCCTACAAGGCTTCCGATGGCCTGGCTCTGGACGGGCTGCTCGTCCTCCCGCCGGGAAAGACCCGGGAAGACGGCCCGTTCTCCCTGATCACCTTGCCGCACGGCGGGCCGTACGACCGGTACGCGGACGGCTTCCGGCTCGGCTGGTTTCCGTCCGCGCAGTGGCTCGCGCTGGCGGGGCACGCGGTCTTCCTGCCGAATGCCCGTGGGGGACAAGGACATGGCCACGAATTCGCCGCCGCCGTCGCGGGACGCGTCGGGCTGGAGGAATGGAGCGACCTCGAAACCGGGATCGATCTGCTCGTCGCCGAAGGGGTGGCCGACCCGGATCGGCTCGGCATCGCGGGCTGGAGTCACGGCGGGTTTGTGTCGGCCTGGGCCGTCGGGCGGACCAGGCGGTTCAAGGCCGCGCTGATGGGCGCCGGAATCTGTGACTGGGGGATGCAAGCCGCGACCGGCGAGCTCGGCCCGCTCGAAGCCGCGCTCGGCGGGAGTACCGGTTGGGAAGGGACCGGCCCGCACCGGCACGATCGGCTCAGCCCGATCTCCTTCGCGTCGGAGATCGAGACCCCCGTGCTGATCGTGCACGGTGCGGACGACACGAACGTCCCGTTGTCCCAGGCGGAATTCTTCCACCGCGCGCTACGCCACTTCGGCGTCGAACACGACTTCGTGGTCTATCCCGGCGAAGGACATTCGATTCGCGGGCGGACGCATCAGCTGGATCTGCTGCGCCGAACCCGCGAATGGTTCGCGCGGCTGCTCTAACCCTGCGGCTCGCCGGGGACGTACGTGCCGAAAGTCCATTCGTACCCTTCGAGATCGTCGACACGGCAACGATAGTTGCCCCATTCGGTGTTCTCCGGCTTCCAGACCGGCGTCGCGCCGGCGTCGACGGCGGAAGCGAAGACGGCGTCCACGGCCTCTTGCGTCGGAAGGCTGACGTAGAGGCCGTGGCCGACGGTTTCGCCCTTGCGGGCCGGGCGGTCGTAGTCCTCTTCCGCGCTGAACACGATGATCCGGACTTCGCCGCGCCGCAGTTCCGAATGCAGGATCAACCCCTTGTCGTCGGGGTACTCCGTGGTGGTCTCGAAGCCGAAGGCGCGTTCAAGCCAGCGAAGCGCCTTCGGGGCATCGCTGTACGCGAGGTAGGAGTGGAGGGAAGCCGGACGTTGCTGGGTTTCGGTCATGAGGGCAGCCTCGCAAGCGATCAGGACAACTACGGCCCTCGATTCGTCACCAAACGAGGCGAACACCGAGCGCGGCGATGAGCGCGCTGGAAGCCAGTGCGGTCACCAGCCGTCCACGACGTCCGGTCAGCGCCTTGCCGAGCACGGCGCCGCCGCCCGCGAGGAACAATTGCCAGCTGGCCGAGGCCGCGAACGCCGCGAGCACGAAGACGACGTGTTCCGCTCCGCTCGCCGCGGCCATGTCCTCGCTGCCCAGCACGAGCGCCGCGAAGTAGACCACTGTCATCGGGTTCAGCAGAGTGATTCCGAGAAGGCTCACGTAGGCCTTCACCGGCCCGATCGCGACCGGTTCGGTCAGCTCCGCCTTCGCGGAGTCGCGGTAGTTCCGGATTCCGGTGAATCCTATGTGGACGGCCAGCCCGAGCAGTACCACCACCGAAATCCAGCGCAGTGGCACGGCTATCGGCTCGATGACCGGAATCAGCGTGCCCCCGCCGAGGACCGCCACCAGGGCGTAAAGCCCGTCCGCGGTGGCGACCCCGAGCGCGGCGTACGCGCCGATCCTGAGCCCCGCCCTGACGGTCAGCACCACCAGATACGTCCCGACCGCGCCCACCGGGATGGCGATGCCATACCCGGCGAGCAGGCCCGCGACGAACGCGGCGCTCACGGTCGGACTGGTGTCGGCCTCCACCCGGACCCGGCCTGCTGCTGCTTCCGCACCCGTCGGACGACGGTGGACGGCGGCAGGAAGGCGGGGGTCGATGTCATGGGAGAAGGATGCGAGCGGGGTGTCGCTCGCGCAACACAATTATCTCGCGGTCCGCGAAGGTGCTGGAGGTGTACAGAGTGGGTTGCGCGTGGACGAAGCTCGGCGACCGCCCGACCATAGGTGTACACGACTTGGACGGTTCTCTTGAGGGATAGGTCAAAGGTGGTGTGATGGAGTCGGCGGTGCGAGCGGGCTCGCCACCGAGACCGGCACCGTACCCCTCATACTGTCCAAAAAGGACACTCTTCGAGATCAAGGTATCGGATTCGGGCACTTTGAGCGGTGTTGCCTGGGGGTCGTGAGTGGCGATGGTCGTTCTAACCCTCCTAATCACTCACGACCCTCCATGGAACCGGACTTACGGATACAAAGCAGGCGCATGCCGTCCGTTAGAACCGTCCTTGCCACTCACGAGAGGGACGGCTGCAGAACGGCGTCCAGGTCGGCCAGCAGCCGCGCCTTGGGCCGGGCGCCGACGGTCGTCCACACGGGACTCCCGGCACGGAAGAGGATCAGCGTCGGCAGCGACATGACCTGATAATTCCTGGCCGTGAGCGGGTTTTCGTCGGAGTTGAGCTTGCGGATGAGCAGCGATCCGGCACGCTCTTCGGCGATCTGCTCCAGCACCGGCGTGATCATGTGGCAAGGCGGGCACCATTGCGCCCAGAAGTCCACCAGGACGGGCTTGTCCTGGTCCAGGACGAGGGCTTGGAAGGTTTCGTCGGTGACGACGGAAAGGGACACTCAGGCCTCCTCGGTTCGCGGCACGACGACGCACGGTCCCGGCGGCGTTTTCAGCGCGCCGGCGAGTTTGGTCAGCAGACTGTCCCGCACGTCGTTGAGCCTGGCCAGACAGGCGTCCACCTCGGCGAGTTTGCGTTGGTAGACCTCGATCGAATCGGCGCACGAATCGCCGGTCTCGTGCCCGGCGCGCAGGCACTCGACGAACGGCCTGGTGTCCTCCAGACTGAGCCCCACCGCTTGCAGGGTCAGGATCTCGTTCACCAGACGGAAGTCGTCCTCGTCGTACTCCCGGTACCCGTTCGACGCGCGCCGTGCGTCGAGAAGCCCTTGTGACTCATAGAAACGCAGCGCGCGGGTGGTGGTTCCGGTACGCGCGGCGAGTTCGCCGATCCGCATGGTCCCGAGCGTAAACCTTGCCCTTGGCGTCAAGGCAAACGTTCATTCGTCGAGATCGACCCGGATGGTGAGGAGGTTCGTGCCGATCGCGCGTACGGCGGCGCTGTTGAGCCTGGGGAGGGCCTTGAGACGCGCGCGGGGGTCGTCGCCGGGGAGCAGGTGCGCCGTGCCCGTGTGCCAGCGGCCCCGGAGCCGGACGCGGACCCGCGGATCGGCCTGGATGTTGCGGACGTACTGCGATTTCTCGCCGAATTCCGAGACGATCCAGAACTCACGGCCCACCCGGCGGCCACCGATCGGCGTCCGCCGGGCCTCGCCGGATTTGCGGCCGGTGGTCTCCAGGATCGGCTGGTTCGGCAGCCGGACGAGGATCGGGTTGCCGACGTGGCGCTGGAAGGTCGTGGCCACCCGGTGCTTGATCTCGTGATAGCGGGACATGGCTCCAGGGTGCCCTACGCTCGGGCCATGGTGAACGAGTCGGACGTGGACCTGGGGGACGGGGCCACACTGCACACGTACGACACGGGCGGGGCCGGGCCGGTGGTCTTCTGGCATCACGGGACCCCGAACATCGGCGCCCCGCCCGCCCCGCTGTTCCCGGCCGCCGAGCGGCTCGGACTGAGATGGGTCTCCTACGACCGGCCCGGCTACGGCGGTTCGTCGCCGCGGCCCGGCCGGAATGTCGCGTCGGCGGCGTCGGACGTCGAGAAGATCGCCGACGCCCTGGGAATCGAGCGGTTCGCGGTCTTCGGGCATTCCGGCGGCGGCCCGCACGCGCTGGCCTGCGCGGCGCTGCTGCCGGACCGGGTGTCGGCGACGGTCTGCGTCGCGGGCATGGCTCCGTACGGTGCCGCCGGGCTGGACTGGTTCGCGGGGATGGGCGCGGCGGGCGTCGAATCCCTGACGGCCGCCGTGGCGGGGAGGGCCGAAAAAGAGCGGTACGAGGCGACGGCCGAATACGACGCGGAGATGTTCACGCCGGCGGACCACGCCGCCTTGTCGGGTGACTGGAAGTGGTTCCTCGACGTCGTCGGCCCCGCGGTCGAGGGCGGACCCGGCGCGCTGATCGACGACGATCTCGCGTACGTCGCGTCATGGGGTTTCCAGCCGTCCGACCTCCGGGCCCCGGCGCTGTTCCTGCACGGCGGCGAGGACCGGGTCGCGCCGCTCGCGCACGGCGAGTGGCTGGCGCGGCAGTGCGCCACGGCCGAGGCGCGCGTGTTCCCTGAGGACGGACATGTGTCGGTGCTGCGCCACGGGGAGGACGCGCTCGAGTGGCTGGCCGCTCATTCGTGAGCTGCGAGATCGTCCTCGTCCGGCATGCCGTTCATCGGCTGCGTATATCCGGAGGTGCCATATGGCTGGCGTGTCACGGAACCTGAACTACGACATGCCGTGGCCGGTCCCGGCGTTCGTCGGGCTTTCGGTCGCTCAGGCTCTCGCCCTGGCCGCGGAAGCCGAGATCGTGCTGTACGAGGCAGACGCGACGACGCCGTTGACGGGGCGCTCGGAGGGGCGAGTCGTGCGTCAGTCGTCGCCGGGTTCGCGGCGTCATCGGCCTACCCGGGTGACGGTCTGGATCGCGCCGTGAGGCCGTGTCGCGAAAGCCACTTTCGCGACGTCTGATGTCCCTAAAGTGGCTTTCGCGACACCGGCAAACGACACCGACACCGGCTTGAGGTCAGGCCGCGGGCCGTCCCGCACCCGTGTAGTCGTCACCCTTCGAGTGATACGTGTGGATCTGGATCGCCTGGCCCTCGGTGGGCGCGTTGATCATCAGCCCGTTCCCGAGGTACAGCCCCACGTGGTGGATCCGCGTCGACGGGTTCCCGTAGAAGACGAGGTCGCCGAGCTTCGGCTCGCCGGGCACCTGCGGCAGCGCGCGGAACTGGCTGTCCGCGGTCCGCGGGAGCGCGACACCGGCTTCGTCGTAGGACGCCTTGGTCAGCCCGGAGCAGTCGAAGCCCGCCGCGCCCGCTTCGGGGCCGTTGCCGCCCCACACGTACGGGAGGCCCAGCTGGCCGAGGGCGAAGCGGGTCGCCTTCACGGCGGGGCTGGCGGAACGCGCCGGGTCGAGGGACAGGGTCGCGTACAGCTGCGCGTTGCCCAGGACGCGCTGGCGGAACAGTTCGGCCTCGTTGCCCTTGCCGCCCTGGTAAGCGGCGATGGCCTTCCACCAGCCGTTGCCGCCGCCGAGGTCGGCCCCGGAAGCGCACAGGGCGCGGCCCGCGGCGACCGAAGCGGAGTCCGGATCGGCGAGCGCGGGTTTCGCGATGCCGGGGATCGACGCGCCGTGCTTCTTCCACTGCTGCGCCGACAGGCCGAGGGGGTTGTCGCCGCCACGTCCGTGGTTCGAGCTGGCCGCGCCGATCCCGGCCAGGGTGACCCAGGACAGGTGACAGTTCGGCTGCTCGCCGCGCAGCGCCAGTTCGCCGTTCGCGTAGCCCATGAGCGATTTCGCCGGGATGTCGAGCGGCCCGGCCAGCTTCCCCGCCCACTCTTCGAGCGGCCGGGCGCCCTTCGGCGTCTCCTGCGCCTTGACTGGCGCGCTGACCTCCAGGACCGACGGGCCCGCGCCGCCGCCGACGGTGGCCGGGTCCTGCTTCGCGGCGGGAACGGGCACGGGCTGACGTCCGTCGACCGGGGCGGGATCGTTCCCGCCCGCGAGCAGCCAGCCCGCCGTCGCGAGTCCCGCGACCAGCGGGAGCGCGACCAGGCCGCGCATCGCCACGCCGTGCGCCCACGACTTCTTCGGGCTGGGTTCGGACGCGCTCGGGGCGGGCTCGGGCTCGGTCACGCCGTCCAGATTATTGGAGACCACCTCTGCGTAACGAGCGAACGCCTTGCACGTTAGGGGGACTCTCATATTCTGGACGAATGAGTGAGACGGGAGCGCTCGACGCCGGGCGTCTGAGTGCCGCGCTGTCCGGCCGGTACGCCGCGATCCAGGTCGTGGCGAGCACCGGGTCCACCAACGCCGACCTGCGGGAAGCCGCCGCGAAGGGGGCTGAAGACCGCACGGTGCTGATCGCCGAGGAGCAGACGGCCGGGGTCGGCCGCCGCGCCCGGCACTGGTCTTCGCCGAAGGGATCGGGCCTCTACGTCAGTGTGCTGCTGCGCCCGGGCGGCGTCCCGTTCGCCAATTTGGGTTCACTTTCCGTGGTCGCGGGCCTCGCGGTCCGGGAGATCGCCGAGGGGCTGGGCGTCGACGCCGTCCTCAAGTGGCCGAACGACGTCCTCGCCGGCCCGGACCGCGCCAAATGCGCGGGCATCCTGGCGGAGGCCGTCGCCGGTGACGACACCACCGTGATCCTCGGCATCGGCGTGAACGTGCTGCCGCTCGGCGAGAGCGTCCCGGCCGGGCCCGGTGGCCTGCCCGCGACCTCGCTGGCCGAGCAGGGGGCGACGGAGACCGACCGCGCTGAGATCGCCGTCCGGCTGCTCACCGCGTTCGACGAGCTCGAACGCCGTTGGCGGCTCGCGGGCGGGTCGCTGGCCGAGGCCGGTCTGCTCGGGGACTACCGGCGGTACTGCGCCACGCTGGGCCAGGACGTCGAGGTCCAGCTGCCCGACGGTTCGGCGCTCACCGGCCGCGCCGCTGACATCGATCCCGCCGGCCAGCTCCAGGTCGACGTTCCCGGTGGTGAGCGGTACACGGTGTTCGCCGGAGACGTCGTCCACGTGCGGCCCGCCGAGGCCTGATCCGTGCGTCTCGATTTCCGGCGTCTCCTCTTCCGCCGGGACCGTTCGCCGGTACGGTGAGCTCACCAGCGCCGAACACACTTTGGGAGCGTCCGTCGTGGCCTATCCGGACGATTTGCTCAGCGAGAACGAGCACGTCGTGGTGCACAGTCACCCGCATTTCAAGATGCTGATCTTCCCGTTCCTCGCGCTGATCGTCACGCTCGGCGTGGGGATTTGGCTGGCCGTCATCGCGAAGGACGCGACGGCCCCGTGGGACCTGATCTCCGAGATCGCGATCGCCGCGGTCGGGCTCGGTCTCGTCGTGTGGCTGTTCCTGGCGCCGTTCGTCCGGTGGCGCACGACGCATTTCATCGTCACCACGGACCGGTTGATCGCCCGCGAAGGCGTGCTCAAGCGGACCGGTATCGACATCCCGCTGTCGCGGATCAACAGCGTCCAGTTCGAGCACGGGCTGCTGGACCGCGTGTTCGGCTGCGGCACGCTGGTGATCGAGTCCGCTTCGGACGAACCGCTGAAGTTCGACGACATCCCCAAGGTCGAGCGCGTGCACACGGTCATCTACCGCGAAGTCAACGACAACCCGTACGACGACTTCGCGCCGGGGCCGCAGCAGACCGAGCCGCTGCCGCCGCAAGGGCACCCGCCGCGCGGAAACCGGCGCCGCTGATGGGCACGCGAGAGCTGGGGCTGCCCGAGAAGGTCCCGTCCGTCTACTCCCTGCCGGAGCGGGTGACGATCTGGGAGGTCGGCCCGCGTGACGGTCTCCAGAACGAGAAGTCGATCGTCCCGGTCGAGGTCAAACTCGAATTCCTGGACAGGCTCGCCGATTCCGGGCTGACCACGCTCGAGGCGACCAGCTTCGTCAGCCCGAAATGGGTGCCGCAGCTGGCCGACGCCGAGCAGCTCCTGGCCGGGCTGGAGAAGCGCGAGGGCGTCCGGTACCCGGTGCTCGTGCCGAACGAGCGCGGGCTGGACAGGGCGCTGGAGGCCGGTGTCTCGCATATCGCGATCTTCGCCAGCGCCACCGAGACCTTCGCCAAGAAGAACCTCAACTCGACGGTCGACGACCAGTTCGCGATGTTCGAGCCGGTCGTCACGAGGGCGCGGGCCGCTGGGCTCGATGTCCGCGGGTACGTGTCGATGTGCTTCGGCGACCCGTGGGAGGGCGCCGTCCCGGCCGCGCAGGTCGCCGGAGTGGGTAAGCGGCTGCTGGACCTGGGCTGTTCGCAGCTCTCGCTCGGTGACACGATCGGCGTCGCCACCGCGGGTCAGGTCGAGACGCTGATCGGGGAGTTCGCCGGCGTCGACGCCCTGGCCGTCCATTTCCACGACACCTACGGCCAGGCGCTCGCGAACACGTTGGCCGCCCTCCGCTGCGGCGTGTCCACTGTGGACTCCTCGGCCGGCGGCCTCGGCGGCTGCCCGTACGCCGAATCGGCCACCGGGAACCTCGCGACCGAGGATCTCGTGTGGATGCTCGACGGTCTCGGCGTCGAAACCGGTGTCGATCTCGACGCGCTGGTGGCGACGAGCAAGTGGATGGCGGGCAAGCTGGGCAGGCCGAGTCCGTCGCGGGTGGTCAACGCGCTCGCCGGATGAGGTTCGCGGAACTCACGGATGAGACCTGGCCGCTTTTCGAGCGGCTGTTCGGGCCGGGAGGGGTGCAGGGCGGCTGCTGGTGCGCCTTCTTCCGGCTGACCGGGCCCGAGTTCAAGCAGGCGGGCAAGGACGGCCGCAAAGCCCATGTCCGCGACGAGGTCGCCGCCGGGAAACCGTTGGGGCTGTTGGCCTTGGCCGACGACGAGCCGGTCGGCTGGGTCGCCGTATCGCCCCGGCTGGACAATCCGAGGCTGACGAGGTCGCCGGTCGCGGCGTCGCCCGGCGACCACACCGGGGTCTGGTCGGTGACGTGCTTCTACATCGGCAGGAAGAGCCGCCGCCAAGGGGTTTCCACCGCCTTGCTGCGGGCCGCGGTCGACTTCGCGGCCGGGCGTGGGGCGCGCGTCGTCGAGGGTTACCCCGTCGAGGTACTGGGCAAGAGACCGGGTGCGGACCTGTACCACGGCACGGTGAGCGTTTTCGCGAAGGCGGGTTTCGAACTCGTCGAACGTCGTCCACCGTCCCGGGCCTTGATGCGCTTTCGGGTATCCGCCGACGAGAACGCCGGTCGGCGCTAAGGTCGTAACGCGTCCTGTCCGCTGCCTCCCCCGTCCACCGGTGGGAACCGATTCCTTGGGGGAGGTGCGGTGACCGATCCGAGCGAGGCCGGGACGGGCCCGATCCGGCTGCCCGTCGAGTACGACGCCCCGACACCACCGCACGGGGCGCGCGCTCCGTACGCGCCTTCGCCGTGGCCGCCTTCGGTGGCGCCCTTGCGGGTGCCTTTCCCGCCGAAGCCCGCCGCCCCACCGCCCATGGGGGCGTTGCGGACGGAACGCGAGAGCGTGATCGCGCTGTTCCTCGTGCACATGTTCCCGATCGGGCATCTCCCGGTCGCGATGGGCAAACCCGCGCGTCAGCTGCCGCTGCCCGACGGCGGTTCCGGTCCGCAGGACCATCCCGAGGCGGACGTGCTCGACGACCTGGACGCGCTGTCCCATGTCAGCAGCGGTTTCCGGCGTTCGCCGACGACTCCGGCCGCCGTTCCGCCGCCGGAGTTGACCAGGGGGCACCATCCGTGGGGCGAAATGTCCGAAGAGGACTGGAAAGAGCGCTTCACGACCGGAACGGGCTATCTGTGGCCCTCCGACAGTGATCCGGCGACGCCGACGATGCTCGAGGCCGGTACTCATGTCGACCGTTTCGGGGATCAGCACGGCCGGGTGTTCGCCGAGGACGCGACCCTGTTCCCCATGCGCTCGCTGCCGCCGGACCAGGCCGGTGCCTACCGGCGTTACCGCGTCGTCCGGCCGCTGCCGGTCTGGCGTTCGGTGACCGCCGGATGGTTCGGGCAGCCGGGCGGCGGAGTGCGCTTTCGCACGGTGCTCGGCGCCGATGAACTCGTCACGCTGGGTTTCCTGGCGGACGTCACGGGGGAGGTTCGGTGAACACGGGGACGATCCTGCGGTGGCTGGCCGCGCTGGGCGTGCCGCCCGAAGTGGTTTCGGTCGGCGCCGAGGTGGACAACGCCTGGTGCCTCATGCGCACCGAGGAAGAGGGGGCCGAGCCCGCCTGGGAGGTCTTCTGGCGGGAGCAGGGCAACCGGTACGACTGGGCGCGGTTCACCAGCGAACAGGTCGCCTGCCACTACCTCTTCGGACGTCTCGCCTGGTCGCAGGTCGCGCGCGGTGCCGTCGGGCTGCTGCCCGGCGCGCAGTGAGCGCGTTCAGCGCTTCAGGATCGCCAAGACCTCGTCGTGGAGCAGCCCGTTCGTCGAAAGCGCCGACCCGTTGTCGTAGCGCGCTTCGCCGTTCAGGTCGCTGAAGCGGCCCCCGGCTTCGGTGACCAGCACCTGGGCCGCGGCGACGTCCCACGGGTTCACGATGCATTCCGCGGTGACGTCGAGCGCGCCCTCGGCGACCAGGCAGTGGTGCCAGAAATCGCCGAAAGCGCGGCTTTCCCAGCACGCGTCGACGAGGTCGAGGTACTTCTCGCGTGAGTGGTACTCCACCCACGAGTTCAGGTCCGTTGTGGACAGATACGCGTCTTCGAGCGACGCGACCTTCGACACCGAGATGCGGCGTTCCCCGGCGGAGTCGCTCATCCAGGCGCCGTCGCCGCTCGCGGCCCACCAGCGGCGGCCGAGCAGCGGCGCGCTGATCATGCCCACCACGGGGTCGCCGTCTTCGACCAGCGCGATCAGCGTCGCCCACACCGGGACGCCGCGCAGGAAGTTCTTGGTCCCGTCGATCGGGTCGAGCACCCAGGCGCGTCCGGTCGCGGCGGTGCCGCCGCGTTCTTCGCCGAGCACCGCGTCGTCCGGCCGGTCCGTGGCGAGGATCGCGCGGATGGCGTCCTCGACGGCGGTGTCCGCGTCGGTGACCGGCGTCCGGTCGGGTTTGCGTTCCACGGCCAGGTCGAGCGCGCGGAACCGGGCGGTGGTGATGGCGTCGGCGGCGTCGGCCAGCCGAGTGGCGAGGTCAAGATCATTCTCGTAGCCGGGCACGGTCACGATGGTTTCACGCCCGGCAGTCGTAGAGTTGGCCAGGTGAGCATGGTGCTACTCGCCGAGGACGACCCGGCCATCGCCGATCCGCTTTCCCGCGCACTCCAGCGGGAGGGGTACGAGGTGCGGGTCGTCGGCGACGGGCCCGCCGCCCTCGACGCGACCGAGAGCGACCGCGTGGACCTCCTGGTGCTCGATCTCGGCCTCCCGGGGATGGACGGGCTCGAGGTGTGCCGCCGCCTGCGCGCCAGCGGCACCGAGGTGCCCGTGCTGATGCTCACCGCGCGCACGGACGAGGTCGACTTCGTGGTCGGGCTCGACGCCGGCGCCGACGACTACGTCGCCAAGCCGTTCCGGCTGGCCGAACTGCTGGCCCGCATCCGGGCGCTGCTCCGCCGCCGGGCGCCCGACGTGCTGGAAGCCGGGGGAGTGCGGATGGACCTCGGTGCCCGGATGGTCACCGTCGACCTGCACGAGGTGCAGCTCGCGAACAAGGAGTTCGAGCTGCTCCGGGTGCTGATGAGCCGCGCCGGGCAGGTGGTCAGCCGCGACGAGATCCTCGCCGAGGTGTGGAACGACCTCGAATCGAAGACCTCGAAGACACTCGACATGCACATGTCGTGGCTCCGGCGGAAGCTCAGCATCGCGGCCGACGAGGCGGCGGGCCGCGCGGGCAAACCCGGCGGGAACGGCGACGGCGAACGGCGGATAGCCACCGTCCGCGGCGTCGGCTTCCGCTTCAACGCGGAATAGCATGCGCCGCCGCATCCTCCTGGCGATCCTGCTCGCCGTCGCGGTCACCGCGGCCGTGCTGGGCATCCCGCTGGGGATCACCGCGTGGCAACTGGTCGAGAACCTCAACCGCGAGAACCTCGCGTCCTCCGCCCGTGGGATAGCGGCGACGCTGGACAGCGAGATCGCCGTCGGCCAGCCGATCAACCTCGACCTGGTCCGGGTCGCCGTGCCGCAGGGCGGTTTGCTGACCGTCCGCGCGCAAGGGCAGATCGAGAAGCGGTACGGCTCCGACCCCGGCTCGGACGTGGTGTCCGAGCGGGCGCCGATCGCGCTGCACGGCGAGGTCGAGCTGTCCGTGCCCGCCGGGCCGATGCGCACCCGCCAGACGCAGGTGACGCTGCTGGTGCTGCTGCTGGTCGTGCTGTCGGTGGGCACCGGCACGGTGGTCGCGACGGTGACCGCGCGAAGGCTCGCGAAACCGCTGAGACACGTCGCGGATCGCGCGGTCAAACTCGGCGGCGGTGATTTCCGGCCGGATCCGAAGCGCTACGGCGTCGGCGAGCTCGACATGGTCGCCGAAGCGCTCGACGCGTCCGGCTCGGCGCTCGCGCAGCTGGTCCAGCGGGAACGCCAGCTCGTCGGCGACGTCTCCCATCAGTTGCGGAGCCGGTTGACCGCGTTGCAGCTGCGCCTCGAACCGCTGACCGTCCACTCCGATCAGGACGTCGTCGACGAGGCGAAGGCCGCGCAGGAACAGGCGGACCGGCTCGCCGAAGCGCTCGACGAACTGCTGGCCGCCGCGCGGGCGGCGCGCGAGGTCGGCGCGGAACCGGTGAATCTGCCGGAAGTGCTCCCCGAGGTTTCCGAAGAGTGGCGGCAGCTGCTTCGCGCCGAGGGCAGGCATCTGCGGATCCGCGTCACCGACGGGCTGCGGGCGAGGGCGACGCCCGGCCGGTTGCGCGAGGTCGTCGGCGTCCTGCTCGACAACGCGCTGCGCCACGGCGCGGGAACGGTCACGCTCGCCGCCCGGCGCGGCGACGCGGACGGCACCGTCGTCATCGAGGTCGCCGACACCGGCTCCGGGGTGCCCGACGAGCTGGCACCGCACATCTTCGAACGCGGATTCTCCGGCGGCGGGTCGACCGGTGTCGGCCTCGCGCTCGCCCGCGCGCTCATCGAGGCCGACGGCGGCAGGCTGGAGCTGTCGAGCAAGCAGCCGGCGGTGTTCAGCCTCTTCCTGAAGGTGCCCCGGCCGGGAGACGTGGCCGAGGTCCGGTGGCCCGCCGAGCGGGTCCCTCGCTAAGAAACGCCCCAAGGACGTCCCGATCGGGCAAGGCCGTGTCAGCACGGCGACTTACCGTCGGGGGGTGCATGCGACGGCGTTCCGGTACCGCCCACCGGTGAGTCCGGTGGCCGCGGCGACCCTGGAGATCGGCAAGGTGGCGGTCACCGTGCGGTTGTCCTTCGACGGCGCGCTGTACGCGTGCCGCCGCCCGCCCGGCGTGGTGGAGCGGATGGAGGCCGAAGCGCTCGACCTGCTCTCCAAAGGCCTGTTCGTCAGCGGGATCGACACGCCGGTCGCGACCGTCACGGGGGCGGCGGGCCATCGGTTCGTCCAGCGGAGCGCCGAGTTCGAGCCGCCGGACGGCAGGCTCTACCGCGGCATGTGCGGGGTCGGCGCCAGCCGGAACGGGCTGACCCTGACCGGCATCCTCGGCTACCGCCTCGAAGTCCGCGCGGAGTGGGCGAGGCGGGCGGGTGACTGCGGCCCGCCGGGGAACGCCGCCGAGTGGTGCGAGCTCTTCGGCGGCGAGCTGGCGTCCATCGGCGGGGTGGTCCTGCGGCGGGCCTCGGTGCTCAGTCTCGGTACTCCGCCGTGACCGTGACGACGAACGCCGCACGGGCGGGCAGGCCGAGGCTGACCCACAACCCGGTCGGATCGGTCTCCTCCAGCGTGATCGGCAACGGCTGCTCGTCGACCACGAGGAACTCCGTCCCGATCAGGACGCCCAGCGAGCGGTCGAGCAGCGTGTGCTCGTCGCGGACCTTGTCCGCCCGCGCGGTGACCAAATAGGACAGACGACACCGCTTCGCCCGCACGGCGCCGGTTCCCGGGCCGGCGCCGTGCAGGGCGAAGAGGAACAGATCGACGCTCGACACCCGCGTCTCGGTCTGCCAGGTGGGTTTCGGCGGATCGAGCCGGACCACCGTCCCCTCCGGCAGATGGGGTGCGATGAGCCGGCACAACGCCTCGTCGACCTGGCTGATCACGGGGTCAGATCAATCCCTCACGCAGCGCGTAAGCCACCGCGTGCGAGCGGTTCCGGAGCTGGAACCGGTTGGTCACGTCGTGCAGGATGCTCTTCACCGTGCGCTGCGAGTAGCAGAGCTGGTCGGCGATCTCCTGCGTCGAGAACCCCGACGCGACCAGCTTGAGCACCTCGGTCTCCCGGTTGCTCATGCCACCGAGGTGCAGGCCGCGCGGCTGCAGCACCTGACGCTGCAGTCGTGAGACCCGGTGCAGCAGCCTGCCGAGCAGGTCGGGCGGCAGCGCGCCCTCCCCGGCCGCGGCCGCCTTGATCAGCCGGACCAGGACGTCGGCGCCCGCGTCGGAGCGGCGGGCGACGGCGCAGACGCCGTGTTCGATGGCGCTGAGGATCTCGTTGTCGTCGACTTCGCCCGCGATGAGCACGATGCGGGTGAAGCCCTGGTGGTGCAAGGCGGACAGCAGTTGCGTCATCGCCTCGTCGAGGCGATCGGTGACCAGGAGGGCCACCATGGTCGGGTCGGCGGTCTCCCCGTCCACCAGCCAGACGTCGTCACGGGAGCGGAGCGTCATGCAGACGCCGTTGTGCAGGATCGGATCGGTCGCGCGGACGACCACCGGTGTCCTGTTCGGTTCGAACATGTGATTCCCATTCCCCTCGAACGGTGCGAGGGCCCCACCCCTCGCACTACTCACCCTGCCGGGTGAGGTGTCCCGAGCGCATGGGACTCCGGTCCCGGAATTGCCCGAAAAGCCGCCCTTATCGGGGTCGCTTTTTCAGCGACCCAGCCCCGCTTCACGGGCGCGCACGATCGCTTCGGCGCGATCCGCGACGTGAAGCTTGCTGAAGACGTTCGAAATATGGTTCCGCACGGTCTTCGGGCTGAGACACAGCGTGCTGGCGATGGCGGTGTTGCTGTGCCCGCCCGCGATGAGCGAGAGGACCTCTCGTTCGCGGACGGTGAGTTCCGGGAACACCGTGTCCGTGGTCGGCTGAGTGTGGTTGAAGAAGCCGAGAACCCGCGTCGCGATGTCGGGCCCGAAGATCGCTTCGCGCCTCGCGACGGCGTGCACGGCACGAATGATTTCGTCGGGTTCCGCGTCTTTCAGCAGATATCCGCGGGCTCCGGCCCGCATCGCGGAGAAAACGGATTCGCTTTCGTCGGCCATCGTCAGCATGAGCACACCGACTCCGGGCCGTTCGGCGACGATGTGCCGGGTCGCCTCGGCACCGCTGATATCGGGTAAATGCAGGTCCATGACCACGACGTCGGGCGCGAGCGCGCTCGCCGCGCTGATCGCGTGCGCGCCGCTCGCGGCCTCGCCGACCACGTCGATCAGCGGTTCGTTGTCGAGCAGTGTGCAGACCCCGAACCGGAACAGCGGATGGTCGTCGACCACGAGCACGCGAAGGCGTTCGTTCATACGGTTCCCCCTGTCTCCCCGACGCGGCACGTTAAGCGAGAGGGCCGGTCACGAACAACGCGAGGTCCGGACAGCGGACCGGCGAGAATTAAACGCCTGATGAGTATCGCGTATCGCGGAGGCCAGCCCAACCCATTAACCCTTTCGGCCCACGTTCGGGTCTCAAGTCCGTGAAGGCCTCCTTCCCTACCCTGAAGGTAGTGAAGGAGGCCTTCACGGATCAGGCGAAGGAAGCGGCGTGCTCGCGAGCCCAGTCCGCGAACGTCAGCGGCGCCCGGCCGAGGAGTTCGCGAACGGTGTCGAACACGATCTCCTCCTTCCCGGCGGACTGCCGCTTGAGCTCGAAGATCCCGTCGACCGCCGAAGCGGGCCAGCCGAACCCGAGCATCCGGGCGCGCGAAGCGGCTTCAGGCTCCTCGACGTAGGTCAACCGCCGCCCGAGCGCGTCGCCCAGGATCTCGACCTGCCGTCGCGTCGTGAGCGCTTCGCCGCCGGTGATCGGGTAGGTCTTGCCCGCGTGCCCGTCACCGGTCAGCACCGTCGCGGCGACCTCGGCGATGTCGCGGACGTGCACCAGCGCGGACGCCGGATCGCCTTCGGGGACGCGGATGACGCCGTCGCCGCGAACGGCGGGCAGCCAGGCGAACCGGTTGTCCATGAACGTGCCGGGGCGCAGGATCGTCCAGTCGGGCCCGGCGTCGCGCACGGCCCGCTCGGCCTCGGCGTGCACGAGGGAGATCGGGTCTGTCTGTCCGAAGTGGACGCCGGTGGTGGAGAGCTTGACGACGTGCGAGACGTCGGCGGCGGCCTTGAGCACGGCTTGTTCCTGGGCGAGCGGGTCCGAGCCGTGGCCGGAGGTCAGGACGAACACGCGCTCGACGCCGTCGAGCAGCGCCGGATCGAAGGCGTCGAGGTCACCGACGGCGACTTCGGCGCGCGGATCGATCCGGGCGCGGGAGGGATCGCGCGTCAGGGCGCGGATTCGAGCGCCCTTGTCCAGCAGCGCGGGAACGAGTTCGCGGCCGATTTTGCCGGTGGAACCGAGAACGAGGATCATCGGAAGACTCCTTAGTGGTTGCGCCGCAAGGAAACGCGCGGCAGGAAGAGGGAAGCGGCGAGGCCGATGGCGAGGGCGGGGACCATCACCCAGAACACGCCGCCGAGCGCGGACGAGTAGCCGGCGGGACTGTCGTCGGTGAAGGCGTTCGTGAACACCGCGCCGAACACGGTCAGCCCGGCAGTGGTGCCGAGGGAGCGAAGGAAGCCGACGGTCGCCGAAACGGCGCCGAGGTCGGTCCTGGCGACGTTCTGCTGTGCCGCCATGGAAAGCACCTGCATGTTGAGTCCGGCGGCCGCGCCGAACACGACGAGATAGGCGACGACGAGCGGCAACGGCGTTGTTTCGTCCATTGTGGACATCGCGAGCGCGGCGGCGAGGCCGAGGGTCATGCTGAGGATCGGCGCCCAGCGGTAAGCGCCGGTCTTGGCGATGACGCGGCCCGCGACCATCGACGACGCGGCGACCGCGAGCGTCATCGGCAGCAGCAGGAGCCCGGCTTCGGACGGCCCGGCGCCACCCGCGGTCTGCAGGAAGAGCGCGAGGTAGTTGACCGAACCGAGGAAGACGAACCCGGCCGCGGCACTGGCCAGCACGCTCAGACTGAACATCCTGGAGCGGAACAGCCGGAGCGGGACGACCGGTTCGGCCGCGCGGCGCTCGATGAGCAGGAAGGCGACGAGCAGCACCGCGCCGATCGACGCCGACAGGGGAGTCGCCAGGGTCAGGCCGACGATGGCGCCGGACAGGACGACGATGCCCGCGAAGTCGAACGGTGCGGTGGTCCGGCGTCGTTCGAGCCGCAGGAACCGTGCGACGACACCGAACGCGATCAGGCCGATCGGCACGTTGAGGCCGAAGATCGATCGCCAGCCCGCGAGGTCGGTCAGGACGCCGCCGACGACCGGGCCCGCCAGCGAGGACCCGGCGAAGCAGATCGAGAACCAGGCGAAGTAGCGAGCGCCTTCGCGACCGGGGAACAGTTCGCCGATGATCGCGGCGACCGCGACGAACAGGCCGCCGGAGCCGATGCCCTGCAGGACACGGGCGGCGATCAACAGCGGCATCGTCGGCGCGAGGGTGCAGGCGAGGGAGCCGAGGACGAACAGCGCGATCGCGACGAGGACGACGCGCTTGCGGCCGAAGAGATCGCCGAGCTTGCCGTAGACGGGCGCGCTGACGCTGCCGGCCAGCAGGTAGGACGTGGTGACCCAGGCGAACGACGTGGCTCCGCCGAGCTCGCCGACCATGCGCGGTAGGGCGGTCGCGACGACCTGGGCGTCGAGCATCGCCAGGAACACGGCGGCGAAGAGCCCGACGAGGGCAAGGGTGTTTCGGGCGCGCGGAGGCGCGCCGAGAGTGGTGCTCAAGAAAGAGATCCGTTCACTGGAAGAAACGAGGGAACGCGAGGGACGCGGAGCAGTGCTCCGGATCCCCGCCAAGACGGGAAAAGGCTCAACCGTCATCCGAACCGGATGCGGTCCTCTTCGCGCTTGGCGATCACCTCGAATTCGTCCCGCTCGACCGTACGAACCCGGCCGGCGTCATCAGTGAAGGAAAGTTGACATGGATGACCCTAGACAATCACATGTCTTTTGACAAGTGTTTCAGTGGAGCGGAACGACGTCGTCGTCCGGTTCGTCGCTGTCCCGGCGGCGTTTGCCCAGCTCATCGGGGAAGACCCACTTCTTGAAACCCCAGAAGCGGAAGAACATCGCCAGCAGCATGCCGATGATCGACCCGCTCGTGAAGTCCGCGAACTCCTGGACGAACCGGGTCACGTGCGGCACTTCGAGATCGAAGATGTAGCGCGACGTGTAGAGCGGGATCAGGTTGACCACCACGGCGATCCCGCTGATCACGAAGAAGAGCGCCGCCTCGTGATGCCGCTCACGGCCGCCGCGGGTGCGGAAGGACCACTCGCGGTTGAGGATGTACGACACGATCGTCGCGACGATGATCGCGATCGCCTTCGCCGTGGTCGGCTTCGACTCCAGCACGCTGAGTTTCAGCAGGTACCAGACGCCGTTGTCGACCAGGAACGTCGTGCCGCCCACGATCGCGAACTTCAACAGCTCACGGTGCTTGATCAGCACGGATCGGAGCGGCTCGGGCGTCCTGGAAAGGACGGATTCGACCACGGTCACCAGATCAGTCTAATTCGCGTGGCCCGCCGAACGGGTCGGCAGGGGATGGACAGCGCGATATATGACGCTTTGGGTGTTTCGGTCCCGTGGGTCGTGACCCTCACGGACTGGGAAACATAGGGCGCGGCGTGATCAGGGACGTAACTCGCGTGATCAGGGACGTGACTCGCGTGATTGGAGGCCGCACGCGGGGTGTTCCGTCGCTGATCACGTGAGTTACGCCTTTGATCACGCGAGTCACGCCTTCAATCACGTGAGTGCGGCCCCCCGTGGGTCGTGAGTGGCGTTTCGGGTTA
Source organism: Amycolatopsis sp. MJM2582 (assembly GCF_000754115.1). Taxonomy (NCBI): domain Bacteria; kingdom Bacillati; phylum Actinomycetota; class Actinomycetes; order Pseudonocardiales; family Pseudonocardiaceae; genus Amycolatopsis; species Amycolatopsis sp. MJM2582. Next base: position 271,881 of record NZ_JPLW01000001.1, on the reverse strand, counting down.
GAACACGAAACGCCACTCACGACCCACGGGACCGGGGGAGCAAGGGACCTTTGCTACCAAGTGGCGGTCAGGCGGCCGGATCGTCGGGAATGCCGGAAATCTCCCGTCCGCCACCCCGTACCAGCCGCGGCCGCGCGTCGGCCTGCGGGAAGACCCACTTCTTGAACGACCACCACCGGAACGCCGTACCGAGCAGGGTCCCGGCGAGCACCCCGCTGACGAAGTCGGCGACCTCCTGGGTCAGCAGCGAGACATGCGGCTCCTCCAGCTTGAACACGTACCGCGAAATCAGCTGCGGAAGCGCGTTGAGCCCGAGCGCGATCGCGCTGAGCAGGAAGAAGAGCGCCGCTTCGTGCGCGCGCTCGCGGCCGCCACGGGAGCGAAAGGACCATTCGCGGTTCGCGACGTACGAGAAAACGGTCGCCACCAGGACGCCGATGACCAGCGCGGTCACCGGTTTGTCGGTCAGCACGGTGAACTTCAGCCCGTAGGTGATCGTCATCGTGATGACGAAACTCGCGCCCCCGACCAGGACGAACCGCACCAGCTCGCGATGCTTCCCCAGCATGCGGGCGACGCTACTGGAAAATGCGGTCGACCACTCCGTTGGGCTGGGTGGACGGCTTGGACTTTCCAGGCCTCGGCGGCGCGCTCGTGGTCGTGGTCGTCTCCGGCTGGGCAGGCTCTTGCTGCGCGGGCTCCGAAGACGTCACTGCCGGCGAAGGCTTCTTCGTCGGGACAGGCCAGCCAGGGCGCCCAGGCTTCGTCGTGTCCGGAGGGCCCGAAGGCTTCGAAGTGACCGAAGGCAGCGAAGGCACCGTGGTCGGCGGAAGCAGCGAGTTGTCGTCACACATGTGGCGCCAGCAGTCGAAGTAGACCGCGACCGGCTCCGCCTTGGCGGTGCCCAGGGTGGCGTTCACGGCCACCGGCATCCCGTTCGCCGGACGGCCCTTCAGCGTCACCGACAGGTTCGCCCCGCGCCCCGGAGCCAGCGAACCACGTGAAGTGCATGACGCGCCTTCGCCGGTCGGCGTGCATCGGATACCGGAGAAGCTCGACCATTGGAGAATGCGGTGGTCGAGAGTGATCGTCACCGGTTTCGTCGACTCACCGGTGTTCTTGACGTGGATGTTCACCCGCGGATTGCGGAACCAGGGGAACGCGGACATCCAGTCGGCGTCGGCGCTCAGCGTGAGTTTGTCCTTGGGCGCGGGCGGCGCCGGCACCTTGACCTTCACCTCGATCGACACCTTGATCTGCGCCCCCGCCGTCACCGAACCGGTGACCACGCTGCCGTCCTCGGCCGTCCCGTCGGCGCGCAGCCGGAACTTCAGCACCGCCGACTGGCCCGGTTCGAGGCCGGTCCCGGTCCGGCAGGTCACCGTGCCGGTGCCGCCGGGGCAGCTCACCGTGATCGGGCCGGGTGCCTGCTGCCGGAAGCCGGTGGCGCCCATCGCCCCACCGCCGCCGGCGGCGGGAATGGCCCGCACCCCCTTCGGCAGATTCAGCGAGACGGCCACGGGCTCGGACTTCGATCCGCCGTCGTTGCGCACGGTGATCGGCAGGTCGGCCGGTTCGCCCGGCCTCAGCTGGACACCGCCGGGCGGGGTCGACGCCGTCATCACCGGAGGCGCCGGGATCACCGGAGTGGGCGCGGGCGGCTCGGCGGGGGTGGTCGTCGGGTTGGGTGCCGGGGTCTGGGCCGGAGGCGGCTCCTGCTGGGCGGGCGGCACGGGCTGCTGCGCCGGCGGGACGGCGGGCGGAGCCGGGGGAGGCGCGGCGGGCGGGCGCCGGGGGCGCGACGGGGGGGGGGGG
>NZ_JPLW01000001.1:44413-269740 GCF_000754115.1 Amycolatopsis sp. MJM2582 | reverse complement strand
GGCCGGGATCTCCTGGGTGCCGCCACCGGCGGCGAGCGCCACCGCGACGGCGGCGACGATGGCCACACTCGATCCGGCCACACCGGCGAACTGGCGCGGTCCGGCCGCGGCGGCACCGGCGGCGCCGCCCGAGGTCGAACCCGCGGCGGCGGCCGTCGCGGCCGCGGTGACCGCGCCCGCCTTGCCCGCCCCGGTCGTCGCCAGGTATCCGAGAGCCGCGCCACCGAGCACGATCGGCGCGATGATCCCGCGCAGCCCGGTGTTGACGTCGGCCAGTTCCGCGGCCAGCGCGCGGCATTTCTCGCATTCGTCCAGGTGGTTCTCCACCTGGGCGCGTTCGCGTTTGGACAACCCGTCGCGGGTCCACGCGCCGAGCTTGTCCGCGCTCGCGCGGCAGCGTTCGGCGGAGTTCTCGGCCAGGTGGACCTGCAGATACGCCTGCCGCAGGCCTTCACGCGCCCGGTAGGCGAGCGCGGAGACACCGTTCGCGGTCAACCCCAGCAGCGGCGCGACCTCGGCGGGCGTCTGCCCTTCGATCTCGGTGTGCCACAGCACCGCCTGCCACCGCTCGGGCAGCCGGGCGAACGCCTTCGCGGCGAGCGTGCGCTCGAGCCCGGCGACGGCCGTGTCGGAGAAGGGGACCGTCAGCGCTTCGCCGACGGCACCGCCGACGTCGGACATGTCCTCGTTCAGGTCGACGCGTTTGTCCTTGCGCGTCTTGTCGTAGGCGGTGTGCCGGAGCGCGGTCAGCAGGTACGCGCGGAACGCGGCGTCGGGGCCTTTGCCGCCGCGCAGCGTGTCCAGCACCTTCGCGAAGGCTTCCGAAACGAGGTCGTCGGCTTCGGAACTCGAGCGGGCGAGCTGGCGGGCGAGGTTGTGCGCCGCGCCGGCGTGACGCTCGTAAAGGGTTCCGTAAGACGCGATCTTCCCGTCACGCACCTCGGCGATCAGCTCGGCGTCACTCTTACCGGAGAGATCGGCGGGAACGGTGGACACGGGGCTCCTTCATCTGCGGGTTAGGCGGGTCTACTCTTCCTAACGCCCGAACACGCTCAGTGTGACGGAACGGGCGACGCACGTCACCTCGCGGTCCCTTCGATGACCCGGAGGGCGCAACGCCATCACCCAGGATGGGTTACCGAAGAGTTCGGAAAGATCCTTGAAAAACGCCGTCACGCGCGGCGTGGACGGGCGTCCCCACCGTGAAGCGATCGCAAGATCGAAAAGATCGGAACGGAAAGGGGCGGTGGGCAGTGGACGTACCGGCCACCGGTGCGCCGTCCGGGGGATCCGACGGGCAAGCCGCCTGGAACCGGTTCGAACGAGATCGCACGCTCCGCGCACTGCGGGCCCGCTGGCGGACGGCCAGCCTGGCCGCGGGCTGGCGTTTCCCCAGCGACTGGGGCCTGCCCGAGGTCGACGCCGTCTGCGCGGCGGTGATCAAGAACGGCCGGGTCGCTCCCGCGGAAGTGGCGGAGACCGCCCTCGCGGGGCTGGGCCGGGCTCGGGCCGCCGCGGGTGCGGGACTGGCCGAGACGCTCGCGGACCTCGCGGCGTTGCACGCCGTGCTCGCCGACCCGGACGCGGTGGACGGTTTCCTCGCTCCGGATGTCGACTCCACGCCTTCCCGGCTACTCCGGGTGACGGCGCTGGCCTGGGCGGACGTCGCGACCGATCAGCTGGTGAACACCGAGGTCACCGAACCCCTCACCGGTCTGCCCACCGCCGCGTACCTGAGGACCCGGTTGAGTGAGCTGTACCGCCAGGCCCGCCGCGACGAGCGGCCGGTCGCGGAGGCGCACACGCTGCTCGTGGTCTCGATGGACTTCAGCTCGGTCGCGGGCTGGCCCCGGCTGACCGGGATGATCCTGGTCGCCGACGCGTTGAAGCAGGTGTTCGACGGCGGGGAGAGCGTCGCCTCGATCGGGCCGTCCGTCGCGGGCGCCCTCGTGCCGAAGGACGTGAGGCTCGCCTCGTCCGGCGTCGCGCTGCGAAGGGCGCTCAACGAGCGGCTTTCGGTGGACGCGCAGTTGCGCGACACGGGCCGTCCGCAGATCTCGGCGGTCCGGCTCCCGGCGACCTACGATCTGGCGTGCGATCTGCTCGGCTCCCTCGCCCGCTCCTGACGCTGGGTTAGCGTAAGAGGTTCTCCAGGTCACGGGCGACCCTGTCGACCAGGCACAACCCGGTTCATGATTTCCTGTTTGCGTGACCCGGACTGTTGACGCCGACGCCAACGGCGACGTTTCGGCGAGCCGACCGCAGCATCGTCTCTCGCTGCGGAAGTCGCTCGCCCGCTTGTCCGTCCGGCCGAGGTCGATCCTGATCCTGTCGGTGATCCCGCTGGTCGCGATCGGTTTCGGCATCTGGGGATGGCAGCACGAATGGGTGCTGGGCGTGGACAGCGCGGTCTACCGCGCCGGTGCCGAGACCTTGCTCAACGGTGACCCGCTGTACGACGCGAACACCCTTCCGGTGGAGCCGTGGTGGGCGCTGTTGCCGTTCACCTACCCGCCGACCGCCGCGCTGCTGTTCATCCCGCTCGCGATGGTCCCGACGCAGGTCGCCTGGGGGCTCCTGACCGCGGTTTCGCTGCTGGCGCTCGCGCTGTGCGTCCGGATCGCCATTGGCGCGCTGCCGAAGCCCTCGACCGACGGGCCCCGCTGGTGGGCCTCGCCCGCCCGGTCGACGATCGCGTTCTTCCTGGTCTTCCTCGGCCTCGAGCCGGTGTGGCGCACGATCTTCCTCGGCCAGATCAACATCATCCTGATGGCGCTGGTGATGCTGGACATCCTGGTCATCGGGGCGAGGGGCAGCCGCTGGGGCGGCGTGCTCGTCGGCGTCGCGGCGGCGGTGAAGCTCACCCCGATCGTGTTCCTGGGGCATCTGTTCATCACCGGCCGCCGGATGGACGCCGTCCGCGGGCTCGTCACGTTCGTCGTGATGCAGGGCCTGATGTTCCTGATCATCCCGCACGACGCGGCCCGCTACTGGACCTACACGCTGCCCGACACCGGCCGCATCGGCCCGGTGCACTGGGCGGGCAACCAGTCGCTGAACGCGCTGATGAACCGCTTCACCGAGCTCGCGCCCTGGGCGTCGAAGGCCGCGATGGGGATCGGCGCGCTGCTCGCGATCCCGGCGATCTGGCTGGTGCTGCGTTTCCACCGCAAGGGCCAGGCGCTCGCGGCGATGCTGGTGACGGCGTTCTGGATCCTGCTGATCTCGCCGATCTCCTGGACCCACCACTGGGTGTGGGTGGCGCCGCTGGTCGTCCTGCTGGTCTCGCGCCTGCCGAAGACCACGCCCGCCACCGCGTGGAAACGCTGGCTCGGCACCTTCGCGGTGTTCTTCGTCTTCATCAGCTGTGTGCTGCTGATCCTGCCGAACGGCCGCAACGTCGAGCTGCACTGGAAGGTGTGGCAGAACATCCTCGGCAGCGCGTACATCTTCATGCCGTTGGTGCTGGCGGTCGCGCTCGCCGGACGCTGGTGGTACCTGCGGCGGAAGCAGGGCACGGGGGACACCGGAAAGCATGCTGAAGTCACGTCCGGCGGCTGAGGCCCGGCTCGTCGGGATCACGCTGGCGGGTGTGCTCGCGCTGGCGATGCTCACGCTGGGCGTCGTCGCGTGGCTCGGCGAATGGCATCTCGGCGCGGACAGCGCCGTCTACCGGGCCGGCGCCCTCACACTGCTGAAGGGTGAACCGCTCTACACCCGCGAGGCGCTGACGACACTGCCGCCGTGGGTGCTGCTGCCGTTCACCTACACCCCGGCCGCGGCGCCGCTGTTCCTGCCGCTCGCGATCGTGCCCGCCGGGCTGACCTGGGGCGTCGTCGGCGCATTGTCGCTGGTCTGCCTCAGCGTCGTGATCTCCGTGGTCGCCCGCGCCTGCGGTGCCCCGCTCACCCGTTGGTGGGTGCTTCCGCTGGCCACGGCGGGCGCGCTGGTGCTGGAGCCGGTCTGGAAGACGATCTTCCTCGGGCAGATCAACCTCATCCTGATGGCGTTGATCGTCGTCGACGTCCTGGTGCTTTCGGCGCGCGGTTCGCGCTGGGCCGGGGTGCTGATCGGGATCTCGGCCGCGATCAAGCTGACTCCGCTGATCTTCGTGCCGCATCTGCTGTTCACCGGACGCTGGAAGGACGCGCTGCGAGCGCTCGGCACGTTCGTCGCGCTCGAAGCCGTGATGTTCGCGGTGATCCCCGGTGACGCCGTCCGGTTCTGGACCGAGTCGGCGACCGATCCCAGCCGGGTCGGCTCCGTGCACTGGATCTTCAACCAGTCGCTCAACGGGCTGGTGAACCGCGCTTCGGAACTCGCGTCGTGGTCACTGGCGGTGGCCATCGCCGTCGCCGCCGTCCTGGCCGTTCCCGCCGTCTGGCTGGTCGTGCGCCTGCACCGCCGCGGCGACCCGGTCGGCGCATTGCTGGTGACCGCCTTCTACGGGCTGTTGCTCTCGCCGGTGTCGTGGTCACACCACTGGGTGTGGACGGTGCCGCTGCTCGTCCTGCTCGTCGTCCGCCGGGCGTGGGTTCCTGCGGCGGGCGTCGCGGTGCTGTTCGCGAGCGGCGTGATCATGTTCGTGCCCAACGGCGGGGACACCGAGTTCGGCTGGGGGCTGGGCTGGTCGCTGCTCGGCAACGTCTACGTCCTCACCGCTGCGATCGCCATCACAGGCCTGGCCGTGCGGGAGCTGCGACGCGGGTCCGCCCAGGTCGCGGCGGTGGCGGCCAAGTAATCTGCACGACGTTATGGACAAACGAACCGGTCTTCCGATCGTGGGCATGGTGGGCGGCGGACAGCTGGCCAGGATGACCCACCAGGCGGCGATCTCCCTCGGCCAGTCCCTGCGCGTGCTGGCCGCCGGGGAGAACGAATCCGCCGGCCTCGTCGCGGGCGAGGTCGTGCAGGGGCACCACACCGACCTCGAAGCGCTGCGCTCGTTCGCCGCCGGGGTCGACGTGCTGACCTTCGACCACGAGCACGTTCCCGGCGAGCACCTGCTGACGCTCGCGATGGAAGGCGTCACCATCCGGCCGGATCCGGCCGCGTTGTCGATGGCGCAGAACAAACTCGTCATGCGCGAGATGATGGCCGGGCTCGAGATCCCCGGCCCCGCCTTCGCCGAAGTGTCCTCTGTGGACGATGTAATCACCTTCGGCGACAAGCACTCGTGGCCGGTGGTGCTCAAGGCGGCACAGGGCGGCTACGACGGCCGCGGCGTCTGGATGCTCGACACCGCGCAGCACGCCCGCGAGACCGTCCCCGAACTGCTCGACGCCGGAACCCCCTTGCTGGTCGAGGAAAAGGTCGTCATGCGGCGCGAACTGTCCGCGCTCGTGGCCCGGTCGCCGTTCGGGCAGGGCGCGGCGTGGCCGGTGGTGGAGACCGTGCAGTCCGGCGGGATCAACACCGAGGTGCTCGCTCCCGCCCCGGGCCTGAGCCTCGAACGCACGCAGAAGGCGCAGGATCTGGCGCTGCGGATCGCCGCGACGCTGAACGTGACCGGCCTGCTCGCCGTCGAGCTGTTCGAGACCGACGAAGGCCTGCTGGTCAACGAACTCGCGATGCGCCCGCACAACTCGGGGCACTGGACCCAGGACGGTTCGAAGACCTCGCAGTTCGAGCAGCACCTGCGGGCCGTGCTCGACTACCCGCTCGGGGTGACCGATCTGATCGCCCCCGCCTGCGTGATGGCGAACGTCCTCGGCGCGCCCGAGGCACCGGAAATGGGCCCGGACGAGCGGCTGCACCACCTGTTCGCGCGGTACCCGGACATCCGCGTTCACTTGTACGGCAAGGGAGAACGCCCCGGCCGCAAACTCGGCCACGTCAACCTCGTCGGCGAACGCATGGAAGAGCTGCGCGACCGCGCGCTGCTCGCCGCGCATTGGCTTTCCCACGCCGTCTGGCTCGACGGCTACGAGATCCACTAGGAGTAACTGAGTATGTCGCCGCAGGTTGGCCTGATCATGGGCAGCGATTCGGATTGGCCGACGATGGAAGCGGCCGGGCAGGCGCTGGCCGAGTTCGGCATCGAATACGAAGTCGGCGTCTACTCGGCGCACCGCACTCCGCAGCGGATGCTCGACTACGCGACTTCGGCCGCTTCGCGCGGTGTGCGCGTGATCATCGCGGGCGCCGGCGGTGCCGCGCACCTGCCGGGCATGGTCGCTTCGGCGACCGTGCTTCCGGTGATCGGGGTGCCGGTGCCGCTGAAGTACCTCGACGGCATGGACTCGCTGCTCTCGATCGTGCAGATGCCCGCCGGTGTCCCGGTCGCGACGGTCTCCGTCGGCGGGGCGCGCAACGCGGGTCTGCTCGCGGTGCGCATCCTCGCCGCGTCCGATGAGGCGCTTCAGGCGAAAATGGCGCGATTCCAGGCGGATCTGGAGCAGCTGGTGCTCGACAAGGACTCCGCGCTGCGGAAACGCGTCGAAGGCTGACCCCGCGTTTCGTCCTCTGAATGCGATAGTTCGCCATCGAACCACCGCATTCAGAGGACGAAACGCGCGGGGTTCAGTCGGCGAGCTGCTTCCGCAGTTCCCGTTTGAGCACCTTCCCGGCCGCCGACACCGGGATCTGGTCGACGAAGTGGATCGCCCGCAGTCGTTTGTACGGCAGGACGCGGGCGCCGACGGCTTCCAGGAGTTGTTCGGCAGTGACGTTCTCGTCGCTGCGCACCACGAACGCGACCGGCAGCTCGCCGACCTCGGTGTCCGGTTTGCCGACGACGGCCGCCGCCGAGACGCCGGGCAGGGTGATCAGCAGCTCTTCGAGCTCGCGCGGGAAGACGTTGTATCCCTTGTACAGCAGCATGTCCTTCTTGCGATCCACAATGGACAGATAGCCGTCTTCGTCGAGGACGCCGATGTCGCCGGTGTGCAGCCAGCCGTCGACGAGCGCGGCCGAGGTCTCCTCGGGGCGGTCGCGGTAGCCGATCATCACCTGCGGGCCGCGCAGGCAGACCTCGCCGCTTTCCCCGGCGGGCAAAGGATCTTCGCCGCCTTCGGCCGGGACGATCTTGATTTCGGTGTCGGGGAGCGGAAGGCCAACCGAGCCCACCTTCCGGACCGCGGAGCGGTAGGCCGGCGCGATGACGGCTCCCATGGTGACCTCGGTGAGGCCGTAGCCCTCGATGACGAGCACACCTGGGAAGCGTTTCTGCAGCGCGCGGATCATCTCGTGGTTCATCGGCGCCGCGCCGGAACCGATGGTCAGTACCGAAGACAGGTCGGCTGTGTGAAACTCGGGGCAGGCGAGCAACGCGGCGAACAGCGCGGGCGCGCCGCCGATCGTGGTGACCCGGAGTAGTTCGGCGTCGGCCACGTACGCGGCCGGGTCGAAGCGGTCGTGCAGGACGATGGTGCCGCCGTCGAGCAGTGGGACGTTGAGCGCGGCGATGGTGCCCATGGCGTGGAACCACGGCGTCAGGTTGAGGGCGATCCCGGTGCCGATCCGAGACGGCCACTCGTCCGGGCCGCCGAGCTGCTCGACGATCACCTCTCCCGAATCGTCGACCGCGGGGACCGCGCCCAGGCGCCAGCAGGAGCTCTGCAGACTGTTGACCACGACGTTCCGATGCGGCAGGCGGACACCCTTCGAGCGTCCGGTGGTGCCGCCGGTGTACGCCAGATGGGCGAGATCGCGGTAGATGTCGATCTCGACGTCCGGCCGCTCGTCGGAGTGACCCGAGTGGAACTCCGTGAACTCGACCTCTCCCTGCCCGAGTGCCTCCGGCGGGTGAACGACGATGGTCAGCCGGACCGACGTCCGCTCGCGCACCGAAGCCAGCACGCGCGCGAACGGGCCGACGGTGACTGCGGCGACCGCTCCGGCGTCGGCCAGTTGGATGGCGAGGTCCTCGGGTGGGAGCAGGGGATTCGCCGGGCTGAAAGTCGCCCCGGCGAGCAGCGTTCCGTAGTAGGCGACCGGGTACGCCAGGCAGTTCGGCAGGTGGAGCGCGACGACGTCGCCCCGGCCGATGCCCTCGGCGCGCAGGGCGTTCGCGAACCGGCAGGCCGCGCTGTATGTCTCGGCGAAGGTGAGGCTCTGGTCTCCGTGGGCGAACGCCGTGCGGGAGCCCCAGCGAGCGGCGGCGCCGGCGAGCACCGAGCCGACCGGGACCTCGGGATAATCGAGCGACCGGGGGAACGGGGTGAGCTCCATCACTCGAACGTACGGACTTTGCGGTCAAAGACACAAGCGCTCGCGATGTCGCACCATGTGAACGAGCGCTAACATCGGTCAAACTCCCAAACGCGGTTAGAAGAGGTGACGAAGGTGTCTGACGGCCCGGGTCTGTACCAGCTTGCCGAAGAGCACGAGGAGCTGCGGGCCGCGGTGCGTGCCCTCGCCGAGAAGGAGATCGAGCCGTACGCGGCCGAGGTCGACGAGAACGAGCGGTACCCGATCGAGGCGTACAACGCGCTGGTCAAGTCGGGTTTCAACGCCGTGCACATCGACGAGGCCTACGACGGCCAGGGCGCGGACGCCATCGCCGCCTGCATCGTCATCGAAGAGGTCGCGCGGGTCGACGCGTCGGCGTCGCTCATCCCGGCGGTCAACAAGCTGGGCACGGTGCCGATCATCCTTTCGGCGTCGGAAGACCTCAAGAAGCTCGTGCTGCCTTCCATCGCGTCCGGTGAAGCCTCGGCGTCCTACGCGCTTTCGGAGCGTGAAGCCGGCTCGGACACCGCCTCGATGCGCACCCGCGCGAAGCTCGACGGCGACCACTGGGTGCTGAACGGCACCAAGTGCTGGATCACCAACGCGGGTGAATCGTCCTGGTACACCGTGATGGCGGTGACCGACCCCGAGGCCGAGAAGAAGGCCAACGGCATCTCCGCGTTCGTCGTGCACAAGGACGACCCCGGCTTCACCGTCGGCTCGAAGGAGCGGAAGCTCGGCATCAAGGGCTCGCCGACCCGCGAGATCCACTTCGAGAACGCCACCATCCCGGCCGACCGCATCATCGGCGAGCCCGGCACCGGCCTGAAGACCGCGCTGCGCACCCTCGACCACACCCGCCCGACCATCGGCGCGCAGGCGCTGGGCATCGCGCAGGGCGCGCTCGACGCCTCCATCGCGTACGTCAAGGAGCGTAAGCAGTTCGGCAAGTCGATCTCGGAGTTCCAGGGCGTCCAGTTCATGCTGGCCGACATGGGCATCAAGATCGAGGCCGCCCGGAACCTCGTCTACGCCTCCGCCGCGGCGACCGAGCGTGGCGACAAGCGCGGCGGCTACATGGCCGCGGCCGCGAAGGCGTACGCGTCGGACATCGCGATGCAGGTGACCACGGACGCCGTGCAGCTCTTCGGTGGCGCGGGCTACACGCGCGACTTCCCGGTGGAGCGCATGATGCGCGACGCGAAGATTACGCAGATCTACGAAGGCACCAATCAGATCCAGCGCATGGTCATGGCGCGGGCTCTGCTCAAGGGCTGATTCTGCGGTAAGTACATGAAGGCCCCCTTCCTTGCGTCTAGCGCAAGGAAGGGGGCCTTCATGTACTTAGGAGCGTCAGCCGAACGAGCCGTCACTGCGCTCGGTGAAAGCGGTGCAACCGTCGTGTTCGAAGCGGACCACTCCATCGAAGAACGAACGTGCATTGGTGCAGGCGCCGTAGTCGTCGCCGAGCCGTCCGTGCAAGGCGACCCAGAAGGCGCATCCGCCGCATTGTTCGCCCTGCCGGTCACCGAGGCGGTTGAATCGTTCGCGCCAGCGCGCGTGACAGGCGCGGTTGAAGTTCTCGTCGTCGCCCGACCAGGGCTGGTTCGTGGCGGGCACGGTGTGAGATTAGATGCGCCGGGTCACGCAGGCGATCGGTTTAGCCCTCGGTGAGATGCTTCACGGAAGTACGGCGATCATGGGCCGCCGGTGTCACTCTCGAAGGATGTTCTGGTTCGCTCCGGTGTCGTGGACACCGCACGACGAGGCCGAGCTGATCGCCGGCTGGCGGTTGTGGCTCGAACTCGGGGATCGCACGTGGCCGTCGGCCGCGTGGGACGGGACGGCGGCCGACGTCGTCAGGCCGCTGCGGGAGCTGGTCGCGGCCTGCGACGAGATCGAGACGGGATACCGCGGCGCCGTCGACGAGCCGTCCGAGGAGTTCATCCGGATCATCCAGTTCCTCGTGTGGACCGTCAGCACGGTCATCGAGCTGTGGGCCGACGACGAGGTCCCACTCGACGCCGAGCGGATAGCGTTGCTGCACGCCGATCTGGCCGGGTTCGCCGAGCAGGCGGAGCGGGTGCTCGAGTTGCTGGCCGTCAGCGGCGGCTGGACGGGTCTGGCCGCGGAGCATCGGCGGACGGGTCGCTGAGCGATTCCGGTTTCTCGACCCAGGCGAACCGTGATCCCGCCAGGTGCTCATCCAACGCGCGGTCCAGCGAGAGCAGGGTCACCGGGTTGCCGAACGGATCCTCGCCGGGCGCGATTTCGTAGCCGAGCCGGATGACGGACTCTTCTTTCTCGTCGGACTCGACTTCGTGACGGGTGAAACCGTCTTTGATCGACCACGTGCCGCCGAGAGCGCGATGGAAATGCAAGACCAGTTCGCCCGGAGTCGCCCAGGTGAAGCGCGACACCGCGAATTCGGTGCTCCAGCTCGACCAATAGAGCCATCCGGAGCCGTTGTCCAGGAACGCCAGGTCGACGGACTCGACGCTGCCCGGATACACGATCTCATCCGACCAGAGGCCGACCAGCCGTTCGTCCGTCACGGCGGGGATTCTGCCGTATGGGAGTTCCTGTCGGGTACCTGTCGATCACGCTCCGGAGGTGCCGTCGGAGGCGCTCGGTGCCCTACCGTGATCCGGGTAAGTTGAATATTCACCGACCAGAAAGCTGATACCCGATGTTCGCTCGTTTCAAGGATGTCGCCCTCCTGCTGGGCCGGATCGGTGTCGGTGTGGTCTTCCTCGCACACGGCCTGCAGAAGTGGGAAAACGGGATCGACGGCACCGCGAAGTTCTTCGAGCAGACCGGAATCCCGCTCCCGACGCTCGCGGCGATCTTCGCGATCGCGGTGGAGATCGTGGGAGCCATCTTGTTCATCGTCGGTTTCCTGACGCCGCTGGTGGGCCTCGGCTTCGTCGTGGTCTCCGTCGGCGCCCTGCTCTCGGTGCACCTCGACAACGGCCTCACCGGTCAGGGCGGTTACGAACTCGTCCTGGTCCTGGCGGTCGCCGGGCTCGCGCTCGGTTTCAACCCCGGCAAACTGTCGCTCGACCACGCGCTCTTCGGCCGCAAGCGTGAGGCGAAGCAGCTCCAGGACGCCTGACCCCAGATGTCATGAAAGGGCCGTTCCTGACGTATTTCGTCAGGAACGGCCCTTTCATGACATTTCAGGAGGGGAGATCCGCGGTAGTCCGCTCCGCTTCGCGCCGAGAAGCGAGTTTGGCCGGATCAGCGTCGGTGACCTGGACCAGATGGGCACCGGCCGCCAGCGGCGTCAGGAAGCCCGCCAGGATCCCTTCCGTCCCATTCCATTCCACAGTGGACAGAACGCGGTCGTCGGCGGACAGGCCCAGATCGGACGCCCGAGATCGAGCCGCGGCGAGCACTTCGTCCACAGTGGACGAGCCCAGGGCGGGAGTGTCGCCGGGCACCGGGAACAGCGGGCTGAACTGGTCACCCGAAAGCCGGGCTTCGGTCAGGTAGTCCATCGCCCCGTCGGGTACGGAGCCGGCGGGCAGCCCGAGACCCATGGGGTGCAGCGAGACGACGGCGGTCGCGGCCGCGTCGGAGGCGCCGCCCGGCGCGACGAACGCCACCCGTGCGCCCGCGGTCTCCGTCACCACCCTGGCGCCGCACCACCACGCGCCCAGCAGCACACCGGCGGTCTGCCAATGCGACGGCAGCACCACGGCGACCTCGTCGCCAGGCTCGACGTCGAACTCGTCGACCAGCCAGTTCGCCGTTTTGGCGGCCCAGTTCACCGTGGTCGCCACGGACAGTTCGACCCGGCTGCCCTGCTTGTCGTCGTAGTGCGTGATCAGCGGTTTCGCGGGCGACCCGAGTACGGGCCGCAGCAGCAGTTCGGTGAGGCTCACGCCCCCAACGCTAGTTCACGCAGGGAACGCTCGACGCGGCGAGCAGCGGAGCCGCCCCAGGCGCCCCACCGCCACCACCCCGGCCCACCAGGCCGGAGACGAACGACCGCACCGCGGCGGGGTCGATCTCGACGATGCTCTGGCCGTCGGCGCTGCGGCCGTTGATGTTCACCACCGGGATCGTCGTGAACGTCAGGTCGCCCGACGCGATCCCCTTCGCCTGCTGCGCGAACTCCAGCAGGTCCAGCCCTTCGTCGAGGACGATCGACCTGCGCACGACGTCCATCAGGCCCGCCATCGTCGACGGGCTGGTCAGCGTCCCCGCGGAGAGCACCTGGTTCAGCGCCGACGACAGGAACGTCTGCTGCCGCACGATGCGGTCGAGGTCGCCACGCGGCAGGTTCTTGCGCTGCCGGACGAACGAAAGCGCCTCACCGCCCGACACGGTCTGCTCACCGCGCCGGAAGTTCGCGCCGGAGTCCTTGTCCTCGGTCGAGTGGTTCAGGCAGACCTTGACGCCGCCCAACGCTTCGGTCAGCAGATAGAACCCGAGCAGATTGACCTCGGCGTAGTGGTCGATGCGGATCTGCGTCAGGTCCTGAACGGTCTGGACCAGTGCCTTCCGGCCTTCCTGATCGGAATCGCGTTCGAGTTTCGCCTGATCGGATTCCCCGCGATGCGCGTTGGCGTAGTTGGTCTTCGCGACGCCGTAAGCCGAGTTGATCTTGTTCGGGCCGCGGCCGGGGATGCCGGTCCAGGTGTCCCGCGGGATCGAGACGCCGGACGGTTTCCCGCCGTTCTTCGGGATCCGCAGGATGATGATGGTGTCGGTGTTGACGCCCGGCTTCTCCTCGGTGCGCAGCTCCTTGAGCACCCGTAGCGGCAGCGGATTGCCCTGCGCGTCGGTGCGCGCGTCGCTGCCGACCAGGAGGATGTCGTTCGCGCCGTCGTCGGCGGGCGGGGCGGCGGGATCGTCGGCCTTGCTCAGGGCGTTCGTCGTGGGGACGTTGTTCTGCAGCTGGTCTTTGGTGACGTACGCGTAGCCCGTCGTGCCGAGGGCGAGCAGGGACACGAGGCCGACCGCGATCCGGCGGGTGATCCGGCCGGCGCGGCGCAACGGGCGTTCGGGAACGGCGAGCGTGCCAGAGACGGCTTCGTCCCCGGCCGGCGTGGACGGCTGGGGGAGCGGCGGATTCCGCGGGTACGGCGTCGGGACGAACCGGGGCTCTTCGTCACTCTCGGTGTCCGATTTGGTGTCCTCTTCGGACTTCGGCTCCTCGTCGTCCAACTGCTCAGAACGTGCGTTGACGCTCTTTTCCTCGTCGCTCATCCCTGATCACCTCCCCTTGCGCTGTCGCTCGTCCGATCGTAGGAGAAGGCTAGGCCACCGTGAGGTCGGCCACGCTGAGTACCCGGGATTAATTGACGCAGGGCACATTGCCCGCGACGATCGGCGTCGTGCTGGGCGCCGCCGGGGCGCTGGAGGGCGGCTGAGCGGGCTTCGAAGGGATCGAAGTCTTCGACGGGGCCGTGGTCGCGCTCGCGCCCTTGAAGTCCTTGCCGAGCAGCACCCGCACCTTGCCGGGGGCGACGTCACGGTCCGCCTCGGCCTGCACCGCGGTGCCGAAGACCTGCTTGATCAGGGCCAGCGCGTCGTCGTCACCCGGCGCGTACCGGACGACCGTCGAGTTGCGGGTGCTGAGCTTGGTGTCGGCCGCCAGTTTGAAACCCTTGCCCTGCAACAGGTTCCGCGTTTCGGTGGCCACCGTGGGCGAGCCGGATCCGTCGAAGAGTTCGACGGTCACCGCTTCCGCGCCCGGCAGGGTGGCCGGGGTCTCGGCCGGTGCCGTCTCGCCGTCGGCGGTCAGGCGGGTGACCTCGGCCTGCACCTGCGCCGGGTCCACCCGGAGCACCGCGGCGCCGCCGATATTCGCGTCGCCCTGGGTCGGGATGGTGTGGAACTCGACGTTTCCACTGGTCAGGCCCCGCATCTGGGCGGCGAACTCGGGCAGATCCCAGCCCGCCGACAGCACGACCGACTTCTTCACCGCGTCGATCAGGTCGGAGATCTTCGCCGGGTTCATCAGGACGTCGGAGGAGAGCACCTTGTTCGCCAGCCCCGACAGGAAGGCCTGCTGCCGCGCGATCCGGTCGAGGTCGCCGTTCTGCAGGTCGTAGCGCTGACGGACGAACGCGAGCGCCTGCACGCCCTCGACGATCGACTTGCCCGCGGGCAGGTCCACGCCGGACTTCTTCTCCTTGACCGCGTTGTTGAGGCAGACTTCGACGCCGCCGATCGCCTTGGTGATCTCGTAGAAGCTCGACAGGTTCACCTCGGCGTACCGGTCGATCATCTTCGGCTTGCCGATGAACTTCTCCAGCGTCGCGATCAGGTTCTTGCGGCCGGCGTCCTTGGCCTTGGCGTCGACGTCCTTGAGATCGGAGTTGCCCTGCTGCTGCAGCGTCTTCGACGTGTCGTTGTAGGCGTACACGTACGCGCTGTTGAGCTTGTGCTTGCCGAAACCGCCGGTGATCTCGACCCACGAGTCGCGGGGGAAGGAGATCGCGACCGCCTTCTTACCGTTCTGGGGGATGTGCACCAGGATCATCGTGTCGGTCTGGCGCTCGCCGTCGGAAACCCCGGCGTGCAGCATGTCGAGGACCTCGCGCGGCAGCGGGTTGCCTTGCGCGTCGGTGCGGCTGTCCTGACCGACGAGCAGGATGTCGATCGCGCCGTCCAGCGGTTTCGCCGGCGGATGGCCGTTGTCCTCGAAGATGTTCGTGGTCGCGAAGCCCTGCGACGGGTCACCGATGAACTGCCAGCCCCACCAGGTCAGCGCCAGGATCGTGATCGAGACCAGGCTGAACACGACCTTCACGCCGCGGCGGGCGAACACCACGACGCCGCCGCCACGGCGCGCCGGAATGGGTGGCCCGGGCCACTCGGTCACGTGCGGTCCTCCACGAATCTCCCCAGGGCACACGCGTGCCTCGCCGGTAACTCTACTGATCCTCGTGTTAGACGTCCGTAGGCTGGTGAAAGGTTGCCCCGGTCGTGACACACTCGGCCGGTCGGTGAAGTCGTAGAGGGAGGATCGCGGGATGCGAGTGCTGGTCACCGGGGGTGCCGGGTTCATCGGTTCGCATTACGTCCGGCAGGTGCTGACGGGCGCGTACCCAGGCTTGGCCGACGCCGAGCTGATCGTGCTCGACAAGCTGACCTACGCGGGCAACGAGGCGAACCTGGAGCCGGTGCGCAAGAACCCGCGCTACCGGTTCGAAAAGGGCGACATCTGTGACGGTGCCCTGGTCAGCGAGCTCATGCGGGGCGTCGACCTCGTCGTGCACTTCGCCGCCGAGTCCCATGTGGACCGTTCGATCGCCGGTGCGGCCGACTTCGTGCTGACCAACGTCCTGGGCACGCAGACCCTGTTGCAGGCCGCGCTCGAGGCCGAGGTCGGGAAGTTCGTCCACGTGTCCACCGACGAGGTGTACGGCTCGATCGACGAGGGTTCCTGGTCCGAAGACCACGCTCTGGAGCCGAATTCGCCGTACTCGGCGTCGAAGGCGTCCTCGGATCTGTTGGCGCGTTCGTTCTTCCGCACGCACGGGCTGCCCGTCTGTGTCACGAGGTGCTCGAACAACTACGGTCCGTACCAATTCCCGGAGAAGGTCATCCCGCTCTTCGTGACCAATCTGCTCGACGGCAAGAAGGTCCCGCTCTACGGCGACGGACTCAACGTGCGTGACTGGCTGCACGTGGACGATCACTGTCACGGCATCCAGCTCGTCGCCGACGGCGGGAGGCCGGGCGAGGTCTACAACATCGGCGGCGGCACGGAACTCACCAACCGCGAGCTGACCGAGCGGCTGCTGACCGCCGTCGGCGCGGACTGGGAGAGCGTCGAGCCGGTCGAGGACCGCAAGGGGCACGACCGCCGGTACTCGGTCGACATCACCAAGATCTCGACGGAGCTCGGCTACGCGCCGCGTCAGTCCTTTGAGGACGGTCTGGCCGAAACGGTCGCCTGGTACAGCGGAAACCGGTCGTGGTGGGAGCCGCTGAAGAACCGTGCGGGGGCGTGAGCGGGTGCTGAGCATTCTCGTACCGGGTGGATCCGGTCAGCTCGGGCAGGACCTCGCGGCGCTGGCCCCCCAGGTCGCGGCACCGTCGTCTTCGGAGCTGAACGTGCGCGACACCGGCCAGGTCGTCGCCGCGGTGACCGAACTGGCGGACCGGGCGCGGGCGACGGGGACGTCGCCGGTGGTGATCAACGCGGCGGCCTACACCGCGGTGGACGCGGCGGAAACCGATGAAGAGCGGGCGTTCGCGGTGAACGCCGACGGACCCCGGGTGCTCGCCGCCGCGTGCTCGTCGCGCGGGGTGCCGCTGATCCACGTGTCCACGGACTACGTGTTCGCCGGTGACGCGACTACGCCGTACGAGCCCGGTGACCTGCTGGGCCCGCTGAACGCCTACGGCCGGACGAAGGCGGCCGGCGAGGACGCGCTGCTCGGATCCGGGGCCCGGTCCTGGATCGTGCGGACGTCCTGGGTGTACGGCAAAACCGGGTCGAACTTCGTGAAGACCATGGCGCGCCTGGAGAAGGAGCGCGAAGAACTGTCCGTAGTGGACGATCAGACCGGTTCGCCGACCTGGTCGCGCGACCTCGCCGCCGGGCTGCTGGAGCTGGCGGGCCGGATCGCCGCGGGTGAAGGGCCTTCGCAGCGGGTGCTGCACTGCACGGGCGGTGGGTCGACGACGTGGTGCGGCTTCGCGAAGGCGATCTTCGCGGAACTCGGCGCGGACCCGGCTCGGGTGAAGCCGTGTACGACGGCGGAATTCCCACGTCCGGCTGCGCGTCCGGCGTATGGGGTGCTGTCGAATGCTTCGTGGCGCGAGGCGGGTCTCACGCCGCTTCGGGACTGGTCCGATGCCCTGAAGGCCTACTTCGCTTCCTGACTCCTCCCGCATTTAGTCCTCTGAATGCGCTCGCATTCAGAGGACTAAATGCGGGAGGTCAATGCTTCGTGCTCGCCTGGCGGTACGCGGCGACGGTGAGTTCGGCGCACGCGCGCCAGGTGAAGTTCGCGACGTGGGCGCGGCGCGCGGCCGAGGTGGCGACGGCGTGCGGGTCGCTGACGGCCATCCGCAGCGCCTCCACGAGTCCGTCGACGTCCTCGTAGGGCACCAGGCTCGCGCAGTTCCCCGCGACCTCGCGCAGCGCCGGGATGTCCGTGCACACCACGGGAACGTCCGACGCCAGCGCTTCCAGCACCGGAAGCCCGAAGCCTTCGTCGCGTGACGGCAGCACCAGCGCGCTGGCCCCGGCGACGACCCGCCGGAGGTTCACGTCCGACAGGTAGCCGACATGCCGCGAACGTGAGCCCACCGAGAACGAACCGGGGCCGACGAACACCAGATCCGGCAGATCCGGCGCGGCCTCGTGGGCCTGCTGAAGCCAATGCAGGCCCTTCCGGGGGCCGGGGGCGCCCGCGAAGAGCAGGTACTTGTCCGGGAGCCCGAGTTCCTTGCGGCGCTCGGAATCCGGCGGGCGCGCGGTGAACCACGCCGGGTTCACGCCGAGCGGGGTGACGATGATCTTGCCGCGGTCCACGTCGAGCCGTTCGGCGACCTGATCGGCGACGGCGTTGGTGGGCGTGCAGATCGCGTCGGCGAGCCGGGCACCGCGCCGGACCAGCCGCGGCAGCTCGTGATCGCTCGGCGCGAGCTCCTCGGGAGCTTCCAAAAAGGCCAGATCGTGGATGGTCACCACACCCGCCGCGCGGAACCGGCCGGGCAGCACGAAGTTGGTGCCGTGTACGACATCCGTCGGCCCGGCGAACAGTTCGACGGGCGGCAGCTGCGATCGCAGCCACGCCTTCCGCAACAGCCGCGCGGCCACCGGCATGCCACGGGCCCGGACGCCGTGCGGGAGCACGTGCCGCAGCCGTCGCCAGCCGCGCAACGTGAACGCGACCGCACGAGTGTCCACTTCGGACATCGAGGCGAGCTCTTCGGACAGGGCGACGGTGTACCGGCCGATACCCGTCCTGGCGCCGAGCAGCGGGGTCCCGTCGAGCAGGACGCGCAAGGGGCGGTCAGCCACGGCCGAGCCTCTGCTTGGCGACCTTGACCACCCGGCCGCCGACGCGCCGCACGAGTTCCTTCGGCCCGCCGTCGGCGAGATACTCGCGGATCAGGTCGACGTCGCGGCGCAGCATTTCCTTGCCCCGTACCGGAGCCGTGACCACGAGGTCCTCCGAGCCGGGCAGCCGGTCCGCGGCGGGCCGCGGGTTCCGGCAGAACTCCACCAGCGGTTTCAGCGCCTCGGGCCAGGCGTAACGCTGGGCGACGGCGGCCATCCGCTCGACGCAGCGGGCGGCGAACTCCTCGTCGTACAACGCCTTTTCCAGCGCGTCGGCCAGCGCGTCCACATCCTCGGCCGGGACGACGACGCCGAGCTTCTCCTCGCGGACCAGATCGGCGAACGAGTCCCCGTCGGTGGTGACGATCGGCAGCCCGGCCCACAGGTAGTCCAGCACCCGCGTGCGAAACGCGAACGTCGTCTCGACGTGCTCGTAATGCGTGGTGACACCGCAGTTCGCGTCGAGCAGCCAGTTCTGGCGTTCCTCGTAGGGCACCCACTGCTGGTTGAAGAACACGTGCTTGCCGGTGAGGCCGAGCGTGTCCGAGAGCAGCATCGTGCGCGCGCCGATGTCCATCTCGGTGACCTCGGGGTTGGGATGCTTCATCCCGAGGAACACCAGGCGGACGTCACCGCGGCGCTGCCGGAGCCGTTCGATCGCCCGGACCAGGGTCAACGGGTCGAACCAGCTGTAGACCCCGCCCGCCCACAGCACGACGTGATCGGTCTCGCCGATACCGTCCAAAGTGGATCGAAGACCGGGGCCGGTGCGGACCGGTGCCTGCGGCGACAGGCCGAACGGGACGATCGACAGCAGCGACTGGGTCGTCGGATCGGCGTCGTACAGCCGCGGCGAGAGCCTGCCCATCGCGGCGAGGTGGCCCAGCCAGAAGTGGCGCTGACGCTCCGAGGCGCACAGGAAGAAGTCCCCGCGCTCCAGTTGCGCGTCGAGGACCTTGGTGACCCCGATGAGGTCCAGCGCCCGTTTGTCGTCGGGCACGCCCTTGCCCTGTTCGAGCAGCTCCAGATGCATCGGGTCGTACAGGTCCGCGACCACGATCTTGTGCGCGTACTGCTTCTTGAGCGACGGTGCGAGCTCCAGCACGTGCCCCTGCAGGATGATGATGTCGGCCCAGGCGATCGGTGTCTCCAGATCGCGCCTGGTCGCCGCGCTGACCCGGAACGGCGCGGGCGGCGGGTCGGCGAGGGGGTTGATCGTCACCAGGTGGACGTCGTGCTCGGTGGCCAGCGTCGCGGCCATGTTCCACGCGCGGATCGCCGGGCCCGCCATCCGCTCGGTGATCGCGTCGCCGGTGATCACCAGCACCTTGCGGCGCTGCCCGAAGAGCGCGTCGATCCCGAACGTCTCGACCAGGACGTCGTGCGCGGCGAGATAACGCGGCAGCGGATACGCGGGCTCCAAGGCCTTGCGCAGCAAGGGAAGCAGATCGGCGTCGGTGCGGACACGGGCGGCCTGTTCGGTGGCGCGCGCCTCGGCGATCGACGGCAGGAGTTCGACGAACTGGTCGATCGCCAGCACCCCGGCCAACGTCGTTCTCGGCACTTCGACCGGGCCGGTTTCGGCCGGGCCGACACCCCGGGCGAGATCGAACTGGGTGGCGTCGAGGTCTCCGCGCGCCGTCGCCCGGCGGACGGCCAGGGCCAGCGCGGCGGGCAGCGCCCGCGAGAGGGTCTCGTCGGAGAGGTTCTTGTACAGCGCCGCCAAGGCGTTGCGCTCCAGCAAGAACGTCTCGCGCCCGGAGTCCGGAGCGTCCACTGTGGACATCGTGGCGTGGTGCTTGTGGTAGGTCAGCGACTCGGGCACGTACCGCACGCGCCAGCCGCGCAGGTTCAGCCGCCAGCCGAGGTCGACGTCCTCGTAGAACATGAAGAACCGCTCGTCGAAGCCGCCGAGTTCGGCGAACACCCCGGCGCGGACGAACATCGCCGAACCGGTCGCGAACAGGACGTCCTTGGCGATCTCGTGTTCGGCGGCGGGGACGTCGGCCAGCGGGCTGCCGGCGTGGCGTTTGTAGCCCATGCCGAACCAGGTCAGGCCCGCGTCGACGAAATCGGTGCCGGTGCCGTCCCAGTCGAGGACCTTGCTGGCCACCGCGGCGACGGTCGGCTGTGCGCGCAGCTCGGCGACGGCCGCGCCGACCCAGCCGGGAGCCGGGCGGGCGTCGTTGTTCAGGAAGGCGAGGACGGTGCCGGTGGCGTGCCGCGCGCCGAGGTTGCAGCCGCCCGCGAAGCCGGAGTTCACCGGGGATTCGACGAGTTTGACGCCCGGTGCGGCGGCCTTGATCTCGGCGACGTCGGTGCCGCCGGAGGCGTTGTCGACGCAGATGACCTCGAGGTTCGGGTAATCGTGTTCGGCGAGTGCGCGCAGGCAGGTGACGGTGTCGGCGGCCCCCCGGTAGTTCACGACGATCACCGAGACGACCGGTTGCGTTTCCCCCTGCGCCAAAGCCGTACTCCCTGCTCTCGATTGGGGCAAGCTTAATTGCCCGCCCACGCCTCCCAGACCGCGCCTCGGCCCAGTGTCGCCCGTCGCCCGACGGCCCGCCGCTCGACCAGCGTGCGCGGCAGGCGGACGGCGACGGCGCCGAGGACGCGGCACCGGAGGCTCGGACGGAAGTTCGGTGCCGCCGGTTTCCCTCGGAGGGGCAGCACCAGGGTGAGCACGGCGAACTTCACCAGCTGGCGGATCGCCACCGCGCGCGGAGCACACCGCAGCAGGGTCAGGAGGCGGTTGCGTTCATTCCACAGGTGGAACCGGACCGAACCCGGCCGGGTGCTCGCGCCATGCTGATGGGTGACGTCGGCTTCGGCGCTGACGACGTCCCAGCCCGCCAGCCGCAGCCGCCACGCGGTGTCGGTGTCCTCGTAGTAGCAGAAGTAGGAGGCGGGGACGCCGCCGACGGAACGGAGCGCCTCGACGTCGAGCACGGCCGCGCCCCCGCAGAAGCCGAAGATCTCGTCGGCGGATTCCGGCAGGTCGGCGCCGTGACCGTCGGCGGTCAGGCGGACGCCGGTGGACTGGACGGTCCCGTCGGCGAGCGTCAGGCGGGCGCTCACGGCGGCGGCGAGCGGCGCCTTCGCGAGCGTGTCTTCGCAGGTCGCGAGCCAATCCGGGCTCGGCGCGGCGTCGTCGTTGAGCCAGGCCATCAGCGGAGTGTCCACTTTGTCCAGTGCGGCGGCCATGGCGCCCGCGTAGCCGGTGTTGTGCCGCAGCCGGAGCACTTCGGGTTTCGACGGATGGGCGGCGAGCAGGGCGGCCGTTCCGTCGTCGGAGGCGTTGTCGACGACCAGGGTCCGGTGCGCGCGGGACTGGGCGGCGAGGGCGTCGAGGCAGGCGGTGATGTGCGCGGCGCCGCGCCAGGTGACCACGACGACGGTGGTGCTGGTCATGGTGGAGAGAATAGAGACCATGCCCGAACTGGTCGTGCTCGCCGAGCAGCTGCTGGCGCCGGTCCCCGGCGGGACCGGCCGCTACACCGGTGAGCTGCTGCGCGCGCTCGCCGAGACGGCGCCGCCGGGCTGGACGGTGTCGAGCGTCGTCGCGCGGCACGCCGACATCGAAGCCGCGGTCGTCGAGGGGGTCGAGGGGCCGCGCGTGCTGCCGATCCCGCCCCGGGCGCTCATCGCCGCTTGGCAGCTGGGCCTGCCGTGGTGGCCGGGCGGCGACGCGGTCCACGCGCCGACACCACTCGCACCCGCCCGGGTGCCGAAGGGGCGGACGTTGTCGGTCGCGGTGCACGACACCGTGCCGTGGACGCATCCCGAGACGCTGACCCCGCGCGGCGTCGCTTGGCACAAGGCGGTGATCGCGCGGGCCGCGTCACGGGCGACCGCGCTGACCGTGCCCACGCAAGCTATTGCGGACGAGCTCGCCGCGCTGGTGCCGGTTTCGGTGCCGGTGCGCGTGATCCCGCACGGGGTGCGGCCGCCCGCCGGGTTCGCCGAGGTCGCGCTGCCGGAGAAGTACGTGCTCGCGATCGGGACGATCGAGCCGCGCAAGGGCATCGACGTGCTGATCGACGCCGCCGGCCGGATCGGCGTGCCGCTGGTGCTGGCCGGTCAGCCGGGGTGGGGCGGTATCGATCCGTCGGCGCTCGCGCGCGAGCACGGCGCCGACGTCCGGGTGCTGGGGAAGGTGAGCGACGCGGAGCTGGCGTTCGTGCTGCGGGGCGCGTCGGTGCTGGCGATGCCGAGCCGGGCGGAGGGGTTCGGGCTGCCGCTGATCGAGGCGATGGCGGCCGGGGTGCCGGTGGTGCATTCGGACGCTCCCGCCCTGGTCGAGGTGGCCGGGGGAGCGGGCGTCACCGTCCCCGTCGGCGACGCGCAAGCGCTTGCGGATGCCCTTCGCGGCGTCCTCGACCAGCCGGAGCGTGCGGCAGCCCTGCGTGACAGTGGTCTCAGTCGTTCGAGTGAGTTCACCTGGCAACGAGCCGCTTCGGCGGTTTGGGGGCTCCACCTGCGCTAGCAGTTTGTCGGTTCCCCACCGCGAACGCAGTGCACCGCCGTACCCTCCTAGGGTGACCGATGACCCTCGCGTGCTTATCGACGCGACCGCCGTCCCCGCGGACCGGGGTGGCGTCGGTCGTTACGTGGATTCGCTGGTCGCGGCGCTGGACGAGGACGGCGCGCGGATCACCGTCGTCTGCCAGCCGCGGGACGCGGTGCTGTACGACCGGCTCGCGCCCGGCGCGCGGATCGTGCCCACGTCACCGTCGACGTCGACCAGGACGGCCAGGCTGACCTGGGAGCAGGCGACCCTGCCCCGGCTGGTCCGCCGGCTCGCCGCCGACGTCGTCCATTCACCGCACTACACGATGCCGCTGGCCAGCCCGGCCGCTTCGGTGGTGACGCTGCACGACGCGACCTTCTTCACCGACGCGGTCTTGCACTCTTCGGTGAAGGCGCGCTTCTTCCGCGCCTGGACCGCGACGGCGCTTCGCCGGGCGACGCTGTGTGTCGTGCCGAGCATCGCGACGGCGGCCGAGCTGGAACGCGTCGGCCAGGTCCGCACGGCGGAACTGGAGATCATCCACCACGGCGTCGAACCGGATCGGTTCCATCCGCCTTCGCCTGCGGAGATCGAGGCCGCGCGCAAGGCCGTCGGACTCGGGAAGACGCCGTACGTCGCCTTCCTCGGCGCGCTGGAACCGCGCAAGAACGTGCCCGCGCTGATCCGCGGCTTCGCGCACGCCGTGATCGGCAGGCCGAACCCGCCCGCCCTGGTGCTGGCCGGGCAGCCGGGCTGGGACTCGCAGGTCGAACGCGCGCTGGACGCCGTTCCGCACCGGCTGCGGGTGATCCGGGCCGGGTATCTGCCGTTCGACACGCTCGCCGGTTTCCTCGGCGGCTCCGAACTGGTCGCCTATCCGAGCCTCGGCGAGGGCTTCGGGCTGCCGGTGCTGGAGGCGATGGCGTGCGGTGCGAGCGTGCTCACGACGCGACGGCTTTCGCTGCCGGAGGTCGGCGGGGACGCGGTCGCCTACTGCGGTGTCGGCGCCGGAGACGTCGCCGCAGCCATCTCGGAGCTGCTCGATGCCCCGGCTCGCCGGGCCGAACTGGCCGAAGCCGCGCTTCGGCGGGCGAAGGAGTTCTCGTGGGCGACGACCGCGGAGCGGCACCGGGAGGCTTACGCGAAGGCTTGGCACCGGCATGCGCAGCGGCGGGCGAGCTGAGGTCCCACTTCCGCCAGGGGAGCCGTTCGCGGCATGTGGGGTATGCTTGAAGCGCGAGGTCCCGGTGGGGCCGAGTATGAAAGCCCGTGACGCGTCCGGACGGTCGTCTCGCGGGCTTTTCGCCGTTCAGAGTTCGATGATCGCGTCGACGAGCCGGTCTGCTTTCCGGCGCCAGTGACCGCCCGCGCCGAAACACCATCCCACCGCGTCGGAAATCCACAGCAGCGGCTCGGCGGTCGAGTTCAAGTGCTCGTAGGTGAGCTCGGTCTTGGAAGGCCGATGGCCGAGAGCGCGCTGCAATGTTCTGCGGTCGTGGACATCGCGGTGGTCACGCGAGTCGAGAACCAACCGGTGTGCGTTCTTGGCGAGTAGATCGGTGACAGCACGTTCAAGGCATTTCTGCCTGGTCTCTTCCTCTTCTTTCCGGGTGCACGAGCCCAGATACAGGATCGTCGTGACTTCCAAGGCGGCTATGCGGTCGATCAGTCGCCTGCGACGGGGTTCCTTTTCCTTCTTGAAGTGCAGTTCCCGTGCGCCAGGAAGAAGCAGTGCGGTCAGCTCTCGTCGCGACGGTGCCAGCTGTGCCGGGGGAACCAGCGTCATGCACAGGAGGTACCGCTGGTCTCGCACCGATTCGTCGATGAAGGCGTGCACGGGCATCGGTCCATTCTGCCTGCCGCTGATTGCGTAAAGCAGTCGGGTGCGCACGCTCTGTTGCGGCCGTGCAACCCGCGTGGCCGAGGTGGGTGGGCCGAAGTCGCGTTCGGTGACGGGTGGACAATGGCCGCGTGACTGAGCACCCCAGCTACGGCGACGGGATCGCCGTCGTGACCGTGACGTACTTCCCCGGCGAGACCCTCGAGAAGTTCCTCGACACCCTCGAGAAGGCGACGGACCGGGACGTCCAGGTCGTCGTCGCCGACAACGACTCCACGGACGGCGCGCCGGAGAAGGCCGCCCGCCGGGACAACGTCAAGCTGCTCAGCATCGGCGAGAACGTCGGCTACGGCACCGCCGCCAACCGGGGCGTCGCGGAACTCGACGACAACTACGGCTGGGTCGTCGTGGTGAACCCGGACCTCGAATGGGAGCCCGGTTCGCTCGACGCGTTGCTCGAGGTGGCCGAGCGCTGGCCGCGCGGGGGCGCCTTCGGCCCGCTCATCCACGACCTCGACGGCACGGTGTACCCGTCGGCCCGGCTGCTGCCGTCGTTCGGCCGCGGGATCGGGCACGCGGTGTTCGGCAAGATCTGGCCGGGCAATCCGTGGACTCGGCAGTACCGGCAGGAGACCGGCACCCCGGTCGAGCGCACGGCGGGCTGGCTTTCCGGGTCCTGCCAGCTGTTCCGTCGCGAGGCCTTCGACTCGGTCGACGGGTTCGACACGCGCTACTTCATGTACTTCGAGGACGTCGACCTCGGTGACCGGCTGTCCCGCGCCGGCTGGCTGAACGTGTACGCGCCTTCGGCCAGCGTCATGCACATCGGTGGTCACTCGACGTCGCAGGCGTCGGCGAAGATGCTGCGCGCGCACCACGACAGTGCGTACCGCTACCTCGCGGACCGTCACCGCGGTCTCCTGTGGAAGCCGGTCATGCTCGCGGTGAAGGCCGGGCTCGCGCTGCGTCTCAAGCTCGAAACGCGCCGGAAGTAGTCGTTCCGGCCACCGGAATTCACGCGACTGGGTTCCTCGTCGTCGTTACCGTCGGTGCATGGACTTCGCCGCACTGGACACCTGGCTGACGGAACGCGCCGGGGAGGATCGCTTCTCCGGAGTCGTGCTGATCCGGCGCGGCGACGAGACCCTGTTCGAACGCGGTTACGGCCTGGCCAGCCGCCGCTGGTCGGTGCCGAACGCGCCGGACGTCCGGTACGACACCGCGTCGATCACCAAGGTCATCACCTCGATCGCCGCAGTGCAGTTGGCCGACGAAGGCCGCTTGGACCTCGACCGCCCGATCGGCGAGATCATCGACCTCGGCGACACGATGATCACGGCCGGGGTGACGACGCGGCATCTGCTCACGCACACGTCCGGGATCGCCGACGACGCCGACGAGGAAGCGGGCGAGAGTTACGAGGCGTTGTGGGTCGACAAGCCGGTGTACTCGGTCGTCGAGACGCGTGACCATCTGCCCAATTTCGCTTACCGGACACCGAATTTCGCGCCCGGCGAGGGCTGCCGGTACTGCAATTCGGGCTATGTCCTCGCGGGGCTGGTGATCGAGGAGATCACCGGGAGGCCGTATCGCGACCACGTCCGGGAGGCCGTGCTCGACCGCGCGGGGATGACCGATTCGGGGTTCTTCGACCGGCGTGATCCGCAGCCGAGGGTCGCCGAAGGCTGGGACCCGATCCTCGACGGCGATCGGATCACCGGCTGGAAGCAGAACATCTTCAGCTACCCGCCGATCGGTTCACCCGACGGAGGGGCGTACTGCACCGTCGGCGATCTCGTGCGGCTTCTGCGGGCGATCCGCGAAGAACGGCTCTTGAGCCCTGAGCGCACGAAGGAGTTCCTCACGCCGCAGGTACTCCACAGCAGCGGAGTCTGGTACGGCTTCGGCCTCGAATTCGTGCCGGCACCGGACGGATCGGTGCGGCACTACTACAAGGACGGCGGGAACGTCGGCGTCTGCTCGCTCATGCGGCACTACCCGGCCGAAGGGCTGGATGTCGCGATGCTGTCCAACGCCACGTACGGCGGAGGTGCGGCGATCAAGGAGATCGATCGGCTGATCCGGAGGCCATGAAAGGTCCTTTCCTTGCAAATTTTGCAAGGAAAGGACCTTTCATGCCACGCGTGTGGAGGGGCTAGATGCCGTCCAGCCGGCGCGAAAGGTTCGAACGCCCCGAAGGGTTCTGCTTCACCGTCGGCACCAAGCCGCCGACCTCGTTCTCGACGGTCTCCGGCTCCGGCTGCTCGATCAGCGGGCTCTGCACCGGAGCGGCGGGCGGCCGCCGGGTGAGCGGGGTCGTCGCCTGCGGCAGCGGTCTGGTCTGCTGCGGGGTGCCGGGACGCCGGGGATACGGCTGCGGCTGGGTCGAGCCCTCGCCCCGCGCCGGCGGCAGGTCCAGCCGCGTCGTCGGTTCGGGTCCCGCTAGCGGGTGGTCGTTCTCCGCGATCAGCGAAGCAGGCAGCTGAGTGGTCGTGTCCGGGTCCGACGAACGGTCGATCTCGGCGACCACCGACCGGGGGATCTGCTGAGTGTTCGCGGAGTCCATCGGAGACGTCGCGTTGTCCGGTGTCACGACGAAGGCTCCACGCGCGCTTGCGCGTGCGAGCAAGGCGTCCGCCCGAGCACGGGGGTCCATTCCCCTAGGCCTCCCGACTGACCTGGGGCCCTCTGGGTTCAGGGCCGACTGTGTGATGTCTAGGGTAGGCCCTAGGAGCGGCCGCCGTCAGCAGACCCGCGAACGTCGTCCGACAAATATCGGCGTCAGGCTTCCATGTCCGAAAGGATCCGGGTGCTGGAGTCGGCCTTGTCCGTGCCGCCGATGCCGTAGATCATCGAGATGTTGTTCCGGGCCCCCGCCTCGACCTCGTCGGCGGGCAGCTCGTCGACGTTGCGCCGATCCCCACCGTTGCAGAACTCGAGCTCCGTGTCCGGGTACGCCGCGCGGATCAGGTCGAACGACTCGTTGATGCCGGGCCCCTGCTCGACGGCGATGTACACGTCGTCGACGATGCGCAGCGCGCGGACGATCCGGGCCCGGACGTCCTCGACCTGGATCACCCTGCCCTTCTTGAGGACCTGCTGGTGATCGTTGTTGACGATGACGATCAGGTAGCCGGACCTGGCCTGAGCGGCCTCGAACAGGTCGAGATGGCCCTGGTGGAGCGGGTTGAAGTACCCGCTGACGATCGAGGCCTTCGCCGGTCGCTCGGTCATCGTCGGTGTCCTCCGTAGGCGTACGGTTTCGGGTGGCCCGCTCACCCTAGCCGAGTGCCGGGTAGTTTCCGTGTGTGCGATTCCGTCCTGCCTTCGAGCTGGACCTGGACACCGTTCTGGGCCCGCTGAGCCGTGGGTCGCGTTCGCCCAACGTCGTCCGGACCGAGGGCGGGGTCACCTGGCTTGCCGCGAACACCGCGGACGGCCCGGGCACGCTCGCGCTGCTGCGGCGCGCGGACGGCGAGATCGAGGCGGAGGCATGGGGCCCCGGCGCGGACAGGCTGCTCGAAGGCGTCCCGGCGATGCTCGGCGCCCACGACGACGACTCCGGATTCGTCGCGCACCACGACGTCATCGCGTCGGCTCGGCGCCGGAACCCGGGACTGCGCCTCGGCTCGACCGGCCGGGTGTGGGACGCGCTGGTGCTCGCCGTGCTGGAACAGAAGGTGACCAGCACGGAGGCGCTCCGGTCTTGGGGCGAACTGTGCCGCTGGTTCGGCGAACCGGCGCCAGGCCCGGCGCCGTCACGGTTGCGCGTGCCGCCGACGCCCGTCGCCATCCGATCCATTGTGGACTGGAAATGGCATCGCGCCGGGGTGGATCTGAAACGGCGGACGACGCTGATCGCGGCGGCCCGGGTCGCACCGCGGCTGGAGAAGGCCGTCGAACTGAAGGGTGTCGAGGGCCGGGCCTGGCTGCGGAAGGTACCCGGCATCGGTGTGTGGACCGCGGCGGAGATCGCGCAGCGTGCCTGGGGAGATCCGGACGCGGTCAGCTTCGGCGACTACAACATCCCGTCGATGGTCGGGCACGCGCTCGTCGGCACGAAACTCGACGACGCCGGGATGTCCGAAGTGCTGGCGCCGTATTCGCCGCAGCGGCAGCGCGCGGTGCGCTACCTCTCGACGGCCGGATTCCGGCGGCCGAGGTTCGGGCCGAAGATCGAACTCCGCGACTACCGCGCGATGTGACTCAGTTGCCCCAGCCCTGCGGCGGGTAGGGCTGCTGCTGGCTGGGGTACTGCGGCGGCTGCTGCGGGTACTGCTGGTACGGGTACACCGGGGGCTTCGGCTTGCTGAGGGCCTTCACCAGGAAGAAGATCCCGACGCCGACGCCGGCGAGGAACAGGATGACGACCAGCAGCATCAACACGGAGACTCCCATTCGGTGAGGCTAGCCCAGCGCGGCGTCGACGATCGCCTTGGCCTCGTCGCGGCCGAGCCCCAGCTTCCTGGTCAGCGCGGCGTAGTCGGCGGCGGCCTGCCGGGCCCGCTCCCGGCTTTCGTCACCGACCGCGCTCACGAACGTCCCCGCCCGGCCACGGGTTTCGATGAGACCGGCTTCTTCGAGCTCGCGGTAGGCCTTGGCGACCGTGTTCGGGGCGATGCCGAGGTCTTCGGCGAGTTTCCGCACGGTCGGCAGCTTCGCCCCGACGGGCAGCGTGCCGTCGTTGATCCGCTCCGCGTAGGCGGTGCGGACCTGCTCGAACGGCGGGACCGAAGAATTCGGGTCGACCCTGACCATGCGGTTTCTCCCTGCTGGGGTTACTGGCTGGGCGGGACCACCTGGGTCCGGTCGCCGCCGCCACCGGGTACGACCTGGGTGGCGTCACCGGAAACCACCTGCGTGCGGTCGGCGTTCGCGGGCGACACGACCTGGGTGCGGTCGGCGTTCGCGGGGGAGACCACCTGCGTGCGGTCGGCGGCCGCCTGCTGCTGCGGGGACACGACCTGTGTGCGGTCCGCGTTCGGGTCGATCGGCGGCCCGGCCTGCGGAGGCGGCGGCGGGAAACCGGGCTGGGGCATACCGGGCGCGCCGAACGGGCTGGGCGCCGGGGCGCCGGGCGGCGGCGCGAAACCCGCCGGGGCCGGAGCCGGAGGCGGCGGGAAGCCGGGCGCCTGGCCGAAGCCGGGCTGAGGGGGTGGCGGGAAGCCGGGCTGCTGCTGCCAGTTGCCCTGCGGGGCGGGGCCGCCGGCGGGCGGAGGCGGCGGCGGGAAGCCCGGAGCCGGGCCGCCACCGCCGAAGTTCGGGTTCTGCGGGAAGGTCATCGGCGGTTTCTTCGCCTGGTTGACCTTCACGATGATCACCACGATCACGATGATGACGACGATGATCGCCAGCACCAGCAGAAACCAGCCGAAGCCTTCACCGTCACCGCTGCTGTGGACCCGGACCCGGTCCAGGTATGGCGTCAGTGTCGTCAGCATCATTCCCCCTTAAGAACGTCAGCCGACACCCTAACGGCCGGACGCCGCGGGCACGGCGGCTTCCACCAGTTCGGCGAGATCTTCCGACCCTTTCGGGAGGGAATTCACCGGCCACCAACGAAGATCGTCCGATTCGTCGCTTTGGACCGGTTGTGCCCCGCGGGGTGCGCGCACCACGAAACGCACGTCGAAATGCCGGGTCGGCACGCCGAGCGAGCACGTGATCGGGTGGACGTCGAGATGCACCGGAGCCGGGTCGATCACGAGGTCTTCGATACCGGATTCTTCGCGTGCCTCACGAAGGGCGGCGTCCGCGAGCGTCGCGTCGCCGGGTTCGCAATGCCCGCCGAGCTGCAGCCAGCGGCCGACCCGCGGATGCAGGGTGAGGAGCACGTTCTCCGCGTCGGCGTCGAGAAGGACGGCCGAGGCGGTGATGTGCCCGGCCGCGCATTCGCGGCGGCAGACGTCGTCTCGTGCGGCGAGGAAACCGAGATAGGCCTGGCGCAAGGATTCCTGGGCCGCGTCCGCCGGTCGCCAACCGGACAATGTGGACACGACGTCTTCGTGCAGGGTCACAGTTCGAGAAGTCCTTCACCGGGTTCGACGGGGCCGCGCGCGGGCGGGAGGGCGGCGGGATGGCCGATCGCGACCGCGCCGAGCGGTTCCCAGCGCTCGTCGAGGCCGAGGACGTCGCGCACGATGGCGGACGCGAAGATCGTCGATCCGATCCAGCACGAGCCGAGGTCTTCGGCGGCGAGCGCGACCAGCAGGCCCTGCACGGCAGCTCCGCCGGCGACGGTGAACATCGTGTGTTCACAAGCGTTCCGGCGGTCGTCGGGGTAGGTGTGCGCGCCCTCGGCGACGAGGAACGGCACCACGACCTCGGGCGCGTTGTACAGGATGTCGCCGCGGCTGAGCCGTTTCGCGACCTGATCCGGCGTGAAGCCGTCGCCTTCGAGATCGGCCTGCCACGACGCCTTCATCGCGTCGAGAAGCTTGCGGCGCAAGCCTTCCTCGCGCAGCCACACGAACCGGACCGGCTTCGTGTGATGCGGCGCGGGCGCCGTCAGCGCCGTCCCGACCGCGCGGCGCAGCACCTCGGGATCGACCGGCTCGTCGGTGAACGACCGGATCGACCGCCGCGCGAGCACGGCTTCCCGGCGGCCCTGCGCGATGGATTCGTTGGTACCGAGGCGGAACAGGTCCTCCTCGACCGGCCGGAGCAGTTTCCTGGCGGTCGAGCCGTCGTCAGTGAGCCGAAGGCCGCGCACGACGGCGACCGGCGTCCCGCCGAGCTTGCCCTTCACCAGATCCGCCGCGGCGGCCAGTTCGTCGGCGATCGCCACCTCGGTGACGGCGAGTTCGTTGCCCTGGCTGTCGACCTCGCCCGCGTACGAATGCAGCACCCGCAGGCCGGACGCGCCGATCGCGGCGTCGGTCTGCCCGATCCGCCACGCGCGGCCCATCGTGTCGGTGACCACGACCGCGATCTCGACGCCGAGCCGCTCACGCAGCCCGTTCCGCAGCGCGAGCGCGGACGCGTCCGGATCCGACGGCAGCAGTGCGACCTCACCGGAGGCCACGTTCGACGCGTCCACGCCGGACGCCGCCTGCACGATGCCGAGTTTGTTCTCGGTGATCACCGTCCGGTTGATCCGCGCGATCACGCGGACGGACTCCTCCTCGACGAGTTTGCGCCGGGCGGCGTCACGCTCCTCGGGATCGGACGGGACGCGGATCAGCATGCCCTCGGCCTTGGAGACGATCTTGCTCGTCACGACCAGGACGTCGCCCGAACGCAGCCACGGGGCCGCCTCGACGATCGCGCCGGTCAGGTCGTCGCCGGGCCGGAACTCCGGCAGGCCCTCGACCGGCAGGATCTCGATCTTCGCCGAAGCGTGGTCAGTCAACGGAAACTCCAGCCAGATCGAAGGCGGCAAGCACCATCGCCGCGGTCGCGTCCACATCGGACATCAGCAAGGGCACGTCGCGGACGGCGACGCCCGGCACGTCGACGGTTTCGCCCTCGGCCACCAGCCAGCCGTCGAGCACACCGTCGGTGGATTCCTTGCGGGAACCGTAATGCCGCCCGACGGCTTCGGCGGAGGTCTCCACGCCGATCGCGCTCAGGCACGCGTCGGCCATACCGCGCAACGCCTTCCCGCCGATGATCGGCGAGACACCGACGACCTTGGCGCGCGTTTTCCGCAGCGCGTCGCGGATTCCCGGGACGCCGAGCGTCGTGCCCACCGAGACCACCGGATTCGACGGCGCGAACAGCACGACGTCGGCGGCCGCGATCGCGTCGAGCACGCCCGGCGCGGGCTTGGCCTCGTCGGCGCCGACGGCGATGATCGAATGCGCCTTCGGCTCGGAGCGGTAGCGCACCCACCACTCCTGGAAGTGGATCGCCTTGCGCTGGTCCGGATCCTCCGGATCGTCGATCACGACATGCGTTTCGACGCGGTCGTCCGACATCGGCAGCAGGCGCACGCCCGGCTGCCAGCGATCGCACAGCGCCTCGGTGACCTGGGACAGCGGATAGCCCGCGCGCAGCATCCGCGAACGGATGAGATGCGTCGCGATGTCCTTGTCGCCCAAGCCGAACCAGGTCGGCTCGGCGCCATAAGCGGCGAGCTCCTCCTTGACCGTCCAGGTCTCGCCGGCGTGGCCCCAGCCGCGTTCGGTGTCGATCCCCCCGCCGAGGGTGTACATGCAGGTGTCCAGGTCCGGGCAGATGCGCAGACCGTGCATCCACACGTCGTCCCCGGTGTTCACCAGCGCGGTCACCTCGTGCGGCGATTCCGGCGCGGAACCCGTCGCGGGCAGACCCAGTGCTTGCTTGACCCCCAGCAGGAAGCGGGCCCCGCCCACTCCGCCGACCAAAATGACGACCTTCACGACGGGCGATCCTCGCACGTCCCCGGAGCGGGAGCCCAGTAGCGGTACCTGTGGTGCTCCGTACAGCCCAGGCTTTCGTACAGCTTCAGCGCGCCGGAGTTCGCCATCGCGACCTGCAGGAGCATCCCGGTCGCGCCCTGACCGGCGCCCCAGGCGCCCACGGCGTTCATCAGCCCGCGGGCCAGCCCTCGCCGCCGGAACTCCGGCCGTACCTCCAAACGGGCGATGTGCAGCCACTCACCGACGACCGCTCCGCGCACCGCGCCGGCCGTGACGCCGTCCAGTTCCACGATCCCGAAGCCGACCTTGCCGGTGCCGAGGACGTGACGCGGCGCCTCCGGCGGGTCGGCGCTGCCCGCCGTCATCTCCCACCATCCGGACGTCGGCTCGTCGAGAATCACCGCTTCCGCCGAGGTCCCGCGCGAGAGCGGCCCGGTGAGCAGGCGAACCTCGTGCGCGGGCCGGTGTTCCACATAGTGGACCCAGCCGGAGGCGGCGAGATCGTCTTCGAGAGACGTGTTCTGGATCACCTGAACGACCGGCGGGATGGCATGATCGTGGGCGAAGTCACAGACCGCCCGCAGGGCGTCTGGCAGCGGTTTTCCCGGGTCACCGATCGCCAGGGCGCTGTTGGCCCGGGCGGTGAACCCGTCCGCCCAGCGGAGCCGCCAGTCACCGATCCGGCTCTCCAGCAGGGGAGTCCAAGCCCGGCTACAGGTGAGCTCGAGCATTTCCGCACTGTTCACGGTTAGATTGTGCCAAGGAAGGCAGTGGAGGGACCCCGATGAGCATCGCGCGCAAGGACGACAGGCACAACGAAGACCTGGTTCGCGAGATCTCCGACGGCTTCAACCGGGCGTTGGGCGCGGAAAAGGCCGTCGAGCAGGACGAGAAGGACGCAGCGGCGACGAAGCCCGCCGCGCCGCAGTTCGTCATCACCGGGGACAGCAGGGCCACTCCGCCGCCACGCCGGAAGGACCGCTGAAGGCCCATACCCGGGGTATGGATAAGGGTGGCCTAAGCGGGCCGGTCGCGCCCGTGGGCGCGTAATGTCCGTTGCAGACTGGTGAAGCAGAGATAAAGCAGGAGTACGCAGTGACCTACGTGATCGCCGAGCCCTGCGTCGACGTGCTCGACAAGGCGTGTATCGACGAGTGCCCCGTGGATTGCATCTACGAGGGTGACCGCATGCTGTACATCCACCCGGACGAATGCGTCGACTGCGGTGCCTGCGAGCCGGTCTGCCCCGTCGAGGCGATCTACTACGAGGACGACGTCCCCGACGAGTGGAACGACTACACCAAGGCCAACGTCGACTTCTTCGACGAGCTCGGTTCGCCCGGTGGCGCCTCCAAGGTCGGCAAGACCAGTCACGACCCCGCCTTCATCAAGGCTCTTCCCCCGCAGGGCGAATGAGCCGGGTCGCTCTTCCCGATTTTCCCTGGGATTCCCTCGCCGAAGCCAAGGCGAAGGCCCAGGCGCATCCCGGCGGCATCGTCGACCTGTCGATCGGTACGCCGGTGGACCCGGTCCCCGAGAGCATCCGCGCGGCGCTCGCGTCCGTGTCGGAGATCCCGGGGTACCCGACCACACACGGGATCCCCGAGCTCAGGGCCGCCGCGATCGAAGCGCTTTCGCGGCGGCACGGCATCTCGGGTGTTCCCGAGGCCGCCGTGCTGCCGACGATCGGCTCGAAGGAGCTGGTCGCTTCGCTGCCGCGGCAGCTGGGCTTCGGCCCCGGTGATCTCATCGTCATCCCCGAGGTGGCGTACCCGACCTACGAGGTCGGCGTGCTGCTGGCGGGTGCTTCGCTCCTGCGCGCGGACAGCACGTTCGCGCTCGGCCCCCAGCGGCCTTCGATGCTGTGGCTGAACTCGCCGTCCAACCCGACCGGGCGCGTGCTCGGAGTCGACCATCTGCGCAAGGTCGTCGACTGGGCGCGGGAACGCGGCGTCGTCGTGGTGTCCGACGAGTGTTATCTGGCGCTGGGCTGGGAAAGCGAGCCCGTGTCGATCCTGCACCCGGACGTGCACGGCGGCTCCCTCGACGGCCTGCTGGCCGTCCATTCGCTGTCGAAGTCCGCGAACCTCGCGAGCTATCGCGCCGGATTCGTCACCGGTGACCCGAAGCTCGTCGCCGGCCTGCTGGAGATCCGCAAGCATTCCGGGCTGATCGTGCCGCGGCCGGTGCAGGAGGCCATGGTCGCCGCGCTGAAGGACGACGAAGCGCTTGCCGTGCAACGGGAACGCTACGCGCGCCGTCGGCTGGTGCTGCGGAAGGCGTTGCTGGACAGCGGTTTCGAGATCTCGCACTCCGAGGCGGGGCTGTATCTCTGGTCCACGCGCGGCGAATCCGCGCTCGACACGGTCGACTGGCTCGCCGGACGCGGGATCCTCGCCGCGCCGGGCACGTTCTACGGGCCGACCGGTGGGAACCACGTCCGGATCGCCTTGACGGCGACGGACGAGCGGATCGACGCCGCCGTGGAGCGGCTCACCGCCTGATCGGCTTCAGGACACGTCGCGACCGGTGAAACCCCGGTAGACGAACCGCGTCAGCGCCTCGACGGCTTCTTCTTCCGAGATCGCCGACGGGTCGAGCAGCCACGTGTGCGCGAAACCGTTGACCAACTCGGCCATCATCGCGAGCGTGACCTGCTCCGACGCCGGGAGTTCCATGCCCGCCGCGGTGATGTACCCGAGGTGGTCGAGGATGTCCGCCGCCTGGTCGGCGCCGAAGCGCGCGTAAGTGCGTGCGAACTCGTCGCTGACCATCGCGGCCTGGCGCAGCGCGAGCATCGTCGCGGCGTTGTCGCGGTGGAAGTTCCAGTACTCGCGGACATGCCAGCGCACGGCCTGCGGGTCGGTGAAGTCGGGGATGTGCTCCGGTGAGGCCGCGTTGACGTCGCTCTCCGCCGCCAGATCCTCGAGAAGCGCTTCGAGCAGTTCTTCCTTGCTCGCGAAGTGGTTGTAGAACGAACCCGCCGCGCGTCCGGCCTCCGCCGTGATGTCGGTGATCTTGGTGTTCAGGTACCCCTTCGCCGCGAAAACGCGCTTCGCCGCCTCCTTGAGTGCGGCCTCGGTCTCCGCCGCCTTCTCCTTGCGGCTCATCGCCGTCATCGGCACCTCCTTGACACGGAAGGCTAGCAACGAGCATAGTGAATCCAGATTCACTGAATCCTAATTCACTGGAGGAGAGATGACCGAAGTGCTGATCGCGGGGGCCGGGCCGACCGGGCTCACGCTGGCCATCGACCTCGCGCGCCGCGGCGTCGGCGTGCGGATCGTGGAGAAGGCCGAGACGTTCTTCGAGGGCTCGCGTGGCGACGGCCTGCAGCCGCGCACGCTGGAGGTCTTCGAGGACCTCGGCGTCCTGGACGCGGTACTGGCCGCCGGGCAGCCGCCCGTGGCGATGAAGATCCATCTGGGCGGCGAGGTCGTCGGCGAGCGCTGGATGGCCGAGCTCGCCGAGCCGACGCCGGACGTGCCGTATCCCAACGGCCACTTCCTCGGCCAGTCGCGGACCGAGGGCATCCTTCGCGAGCGGCTCGCCGAATTCGGCGTCCAGGTCGAGCTCGGCACGCCACTGCTCGGTTTCGAGCAGGACGCCGACGGGGTGACCGCCGAACTGCCGGGCGAGCGCGTCCGGGTCGACTACCTCGTCGGCGCGGACGGGGGGAAGAGCTTCGTGCGCAAGGCGCTCGGGATCGCGTTCGAGGGCACCACCGACGAGTCGGTCCGCATGTTGCTGGGCGACGTCCAGGCCGAGGGGCTCGATCGTGCGTACGGGCACTGGTTCGCGAAGCCCGAGGATCCGATGTCGGGGATCGTGCTCACGCCGCTGCCGGGGGTGCCGCATTTCCAGTTCGGTGCGCCGCTGGGCGAGGAGGAGGTCGAGGCCTCGCTCGGCACGTTGCAGTCCCGGCTCGACGAACTGTCCGGCGGCGGGGTCCGGCTGCACGATCTCGCCTGGTCGACGGTGTGGCGGCCCAATATCCGGCTCGC
The DNA here is from genome assembly GCF_000754115.1 of Amycolatopsis sp. MJM2582. Lineage (NCBI taxonomy): Bacteria > Bacillati > Actinomycetota > Actinomycetes > Pseudonocardiales > Pseudonocardiaceae > Amycolatopsis > Amycolatopsis sp. MJM2582. Next base: position 232,836 of record NZ_JPLW01000001.1, on the reverse strand, counting down.
GGAGCGGTTCCGTGACGGTCGCGTGTTCCTCGCCGGCGACGCGGCGCACGTCCACCCGCCGACCGGTGGGCAGGGGCTCAACACCGGGGTCCAGGACGCGTACAACCTGGGCTGGAAGCTCGCCGACGGTTCACCGGAGCTGCTCGACAGCTACGAGCCCGAGCGTCGCGGGGTCGCCGCGCGGGTGCTGAAGATCAGCACCGAGATCCTCGAGAAGTACAAGGAAGGCACCGAAGACGCGCACGAGCGCGGCGAGAACACGCGTCAGCTCGACATCGGCTACCGCGGCGGCCCGCTCGCGCCCGCGGCGACCGGCCGGATCCGGCCCGGCGACCGCGCCCCGGACGCGCCGCTGAAGGACGCGAACGGCAAACCCGTCCGGCTGTTCGAGCTGCTGCGCGGCCCGCAGGCGACGCTGCTGGTGTTCGGCGACGGTCCGGCCCCCGAAGGCGCGCGGCGGATCCTGCCGCCGGGCAGCGCACTGTCCGATGTGGACTTCGAGGACGTGGGCGGGCACGCTTTCGCGGCGTACGAAGCCGTGAACGGGCGGCAGGTGGAGATCCGCCCGGACGGCTACATCGGCGGGCTCACCGCCTGAGCGGCCGCGTCGACCTCCGCCCAGACGTCGCGCCACACGGCACGGACCTCGGCGCGGCGCAGTAGTTCCTTCTCGGCGACCCGGCCCGCGATGAACGCGACTTCGGCGTCGACGGACGCCACCACGCCACGCATCCGATCCGCGGCGACGCAGGCGTCCTGGTGCTCCCCGAGGACGGTCTGGAAGTTCTTCGTGGCCTTGATCAGCCGCTGGATTCGTTCCGCTTGCTTCTTCTTCGCCGCGGGCTTGGCCATTTCGGCGGCGTAGCGGAGTTTCTTGCCGTAGATGCGAAGCGCGTGAAGGTCGTCGTCCGGGGGATCGGAGGGAAGCGCCTTCACAGCCTTCGCGAGCTTTCGATGCGGCTTCGCGAGACCGGCGACGAGATCGGCCGAGGTCTGGGGGCTTTCATCGGCTTCCTCGGTGGCGGGCTGCCGGGCGAGACGGCCGATGTCCTGCAGCATCGAGGCGTACCGGGGGCTGGCGAGCGCCCGGGTGAGCCGCCGCTTCGCGACACCGCGTTCGGTGACGAACTTCGAGACCAGACGGCGCGCGGCGGGCTGGTCGCGCACCTCGAATTCGGCGACGACCTCGCGGAGGTGCCCGATCAGGACGTCGTAGTCGCGGACGTCGCCGAGGGACTGGCCGAGCCAGCCGAGTTCGGTGCGCACGGGCTCGGCGTCCGGGCCGACGAGGCGGCCCGAGAGTTTGAGGACGCTCCGCATGCGGCGCAGCGCGACCCGCATCTGGTGGAGGTCTTCGGGATCGGTACCGGATTTGGTGCCCGGTTCGTGCGCGAGGAGGGCGCGGATCTCGACGTCGAGTTTGACCCGGACGTGGGTGGCCGCCGGATCGCCCGGTCCCGCTTTCGCGGGCCGGTCGCCGAGCCCGAGCGCGGCAGGAGTGGTCGAAGGGACGTTCTTGCGCGGCAGGGTCTCGGCTGTCACAAGATGAATTCTAGGTGAACCGGCAAGGTGGTCCAGGCCGTGAGAGAAGCAAGGGACCTTTGCTACCGCCCTCCGGGGGAGAGTGGTAGCAAAGGTCCCTTGCTCTCTTTCTCTGGCTTCGGCCTTGGTGACTGTGTGGGTTTTGGGTCATCCAACGCACCAAAATCCACACGGTGGCCAGTGTCGCTACGCGGGGTGAGGGGTGTGTGGAAATAGGGACACTCAACGTCTCTGTTTCCACACACCCTCTGCCGTCCGCCCGGTCCAGCCTGGGCGGTAGCAAAGGTCCCTTGCTCTCTTTCCGCAGGTCAGTTGGCGTGCAGTGCCGCGTTCAGCTCGATGCCGACACCGGTGCGCGCGACGACCTCGACGGCGCCGGTCCCGGAGTTCCGCCGGAACACCGCACCCGAGATGCCGGACAGCTCCAGCGCCTTCACGACCTTGCCCTCGAAGGTCACCTTCGTGCCGGCCGTGACGTACAGCCCCGCCTCGACGACCGAGTCGTCGCCGAGCGAGATGCCGACGCCGCCGTTCGCGCCGATCAGGCAGCGCTCGCCGATCGAGATGGTCTCCTTGCCGCCGCCGGACAGCGTGCCCATGATCGACGCGCCACCGCCGACGTCGGAGCCGTCGCCGACCACGACGCCCGCCGAGATCCGGCCTTCGACCATCGAGGCGCCGAGCGTGCCGGCGTTGAAGTTGACGAAGCCCTCGTGCATGACCGTGGTGCCGTTGGCCAGGTGCGCGCCGAGGCGGGCGCGGTCGGCGTCGGCGATGCGGACGCCGGTCGGCACGACGTAGTCCACCATCCGCGGGAACTTGTCCACGCCGTAGACGGTGACGTTGCCGCGCGCCCGCAGCCGCAGCCGGGCCGCCTCGAAGCCCTCGACGGGGCACGGCCCGTGGTTGGTCCACACGACGTTCGCCAGCAGGCCGAAGATGCCGTCGAGGTTCGCGCCGTGCGGCCGGACCAGACGGTGCGACAGCAGGTGGAGGCGCAGATAGACGTCGTGCGTGTCGCCGGGGGCGTCGGCGAGCCTGGCGATGGTCGTGCGGACCGCGACGACCTCGACACCGCGGTCGGTGTCCGGGCCGAGCTGGGCGGCGGCGGCCTCACCGAGGGCCTCGGAGGCCTCCTCGGCGGTCAGCCGCACCGTGCCGGCCTTGCCTTCGGTGCCGTCGATCAGCTTGGGCAGCGGGAACCAGGTGTCCAGCACCGTGCCGTCGGTCGTGACGGTGGCCAGTCCGACGCCGGTGGCGCCGGTCGTTTCGGGGTCAGGGGTCTGCTCGCTCACGTCCTGAACGGTAACCCAGTGACCCTCCTCAGCCGCCGACGAGGCTCTTCACACTGGTCAGCGCCGTCGCCATGTCGCCGAGCGCCTGGCCGCACGGTCCGCCGGGAGCCGCCACGTCCTGGCAGTTCGCGGCGCGGAAGGCGGCGATCGGGCGGTCGAGGACGTCGGCGTGCGACGACAGGTCCGGGCGCCGCTTGCGGATGCTGCCCGCGGCGCTGGAGAGTTCGGTGACGTACTTCTGGCAGCCCTTGGGCGATTCCGTCCCCGGCGCCAGGTAGCACTGGTCGGTCGTCAGCGCTTTGAGCTTGATCGGCAGCACGTCCGGCCCGGTGCTCTGGGTCGGACGGACCTTCACCGGGACTTCCCCCGATCCGCAGCCGCTGAGTACCAGGAGGAGGGCGACCAAGATCGTTCGCATGCGCACTCCTTCACGGTAGCCCCGGGCGCCCGGCGGTACGGTGCGGGCATGCCTTCGCTCGATCTGCACGCGGACCCCGTCGACCTCACCGCCGCGCTGGTGGACATCTTCAGCGTCTCGGACGAGGAGAAGGTCATCGCGGACACCGTGCAGGCCGCGCTCCAGGCGCAGGCGCCGCATCTCGAGGTGATCCGCAACGGTGACGCGGTCCTCGCCCGCACGAACCTCGGCCGTCCGTCGCGGGTGCTGATGGCCGGGCATCTCGACACCGTTCCGGTCAACGAAAACATGCCCGTGCGCCGCGAGGGGGCCGGTGACGACGAGATCCTGCACGGACTCGGCACCGTCGACATGAAGAGCGGCGACGCCGTCTTCCTGCATCTCGCCGCCGCCCTCCGGGAGCCGAAGCACGACGTCACCTTCGTGTTCTACGACTGCGAAGAGATCGAAGCGACGAAGAACGGCCTCGGGCGCATCGAACGCGAGCTGCCCGAGTGGCTGGGGGCCGACCTCGCGATCCTCGGTGAGCCATCGAACGGGGGAATCGAGGGCGGCTGCCAGGGCACGATGCGGATCGAGATCCGCGTCGAAGGCGCCCGCGCGCACACGGCGCGCGGCTGGATGGGCGTCAACGCGATCCACGGGCTCGCCGAACCGCTGCGCAGGCTGGCCGAGTACACGCCGCGGGTGGTCGACATCGACGGCCTGACCTACCGCGAAGGGCTCCAGGCCACGAAGATCGGCGGCGGGGTCGCGGGCAACGTCGTGCCGGACGAGGCCGTGCTCACGATCAACCACCGCTTCGCTCCCGACAGGAGCGGCGAGCAGGCCGAAGCGCACCTTCGCGAGCTCTTCGAGGGCTACGACGTCGAGGTTGTCGACTTGTCGCCAGGAGCGTTGCCCGGGCTGAGCGCTCCTGCGGCGGCCGAGCTGGTCGCCGCGGCCGGCGGCAAGGCGGTCGCGAAGCTGGGCTGGACCGACGTCGCGCGCTTCGCGGCTCTCGGGATCCCTGCGGTCAACTTCGGACCCGGCGACCCGACGCTCGCGCACACCCGCCAGGAGAACGTGCGGGCGGGCGAGATCCGGCAGGTCGCTTCGGTGCTGCGAGCGTTCCTCAGCTAGCCAGGGCGAGGAATTCGTCGAGAGCCGCCTCCGGGCCGCCGTAGGTGAGGTGCGAGATGGCGAACATCGGGGCGATCACGCGGCTCCAGGCGTACAGCCGGTCGCCGTCGAGCCCGCACGCGGCCGCCACCACCTGACACCGGACGTCGACACCCTCGCGTCCGGCGCCGCCCACCACGTAGTCGACGGCGTCGAAGCACGGATCACCCACGCACGCCTTCGGATCGATCGCGATCAGGCCGCGCGGGCCCCCGTCCAGGACGTTGCCGAGATGCAGATCGCCGTGGAGCAGTACGACCTCGGCCTGCGTGTCCAGCAACCGCTCGCAGCGCTCGATCGCCCGCCGCCAGGTGGCCGGGCCGACCCGGGCGGCGATGTCCGGTTCGGTGACCCGGCGGCCGATCCGGTCGAAGGACTCCTCGAACCGGCCGCGCAGGCTCCACGGCCAGCCTTCGGGCGGGGCCACGGAGTGCAGGGCGGCGAGCAGCTCTCTCCATTGCCCCGGCAGGGTCGATGACGGCAGGTTCTCGGCTTCGGTGCCCGGCTGGATCTCCTCCAGCACCATCGCACCGGCGTCCGCGTCGGCGGCCAGGACGGCGGGCACCCGGCCCGACGGCGCGAACACCCGCAGCATTTCGAGCTGTTTGGTCAGCAGCGGCCCGTCCGGGCTGAGTTTGAGCACCGCCGGTGTCCCGTCGGACCACCGGCAGCGCAGGACGACGGACGAGGCTCCGCTGTCGAACAACTCGCCGAGCGCGAAGTCCCATCGGGAGGCCAGGCGTTCTGCGAGGGCGGGCACACCGGCGAGCCACCCTTCGGCATCGGCGCCGAAGCGGCCGACCAAACGGGTGCCGATGTCGTCCAAGTCCACTTCGGTCACTGGGAAACGTCCTCCTCGGCTCCGAGAAGGAGCAGTCCACGCCGCAGTACGTCCGCGGCCTCTTCGAAGCGCCCCTGATCGCGAAGGAGCTCTCCCGCCTTGTCGATCGAAGCGGCCAAGACGCCGCGAGCGTCGCGGAGTGCCGCTACGTCAATGGCGTGCGCGAAGCCCGCTTCGGCTGCTTCGAGGTCTCCGCGAGCCAGCGCCAGCGACCCCTGCTGGAACACGAGGGACGCGAAGAGCGGCGAGTCCGCGGGGATGGCTTCGGCCGCTTCGGAGAGTAGACCGGCGGCGTCGTCGAGACGACCGAATTCGCGGCAGACGTCGGCGAGCACCAGCGTGACGGCGTGATCGGGCGCGGCCGCGCGTGACGCGCGAAGGTCCGCGAGAGCGCCTTCGAGGTCGTCGGCGCGCCGGACCAGCGCTCGCGCGAACAGACACCGGGCCAGCATCGGCCGCAGGGCTCGTTCGTGGAGCAGGTCGTGCAGCGCCGACACGGCGGCGACGGCGTCGGCCACCCGTCCGTCACCGAGATACGCCTCGGCCAGCCGACGCTGGTTCTCGGCGAGTTCGGCCAGGATCTCCTCGTCGCCGCGAGCCAGCCGCAGTGCCTCTCCCGCGTGATGCGCGGCCTGGACGGTCTCGCCGAGACGGAGCTGCCCGTCGGCGAGGTACGCGTGCAGCGTCAGCAGGAGCACCGGATGCGGATGACGGTCGAGGCTCGCGTCGAGCGCCGTCCGGAGCAGGTGCATCGCGTGGTGCGGCTCGCCCCGGCCGACCAGGACGTTCGCCTGCAGCGCGGCGGCCAGCCCCCGGTACGCCGGGATGTCGTTCGCGAGCGCGGTTTCGGCGGCGGCCACCAGCCGGGGCCGGGTGTCGCCGTGGGCGGATCGCGCGAGCCACAGCCAGGCGAGTCCGGCCTGGCGGTCACGGCCGATCTCCTCCGCCCGCCGCGCCAGCCGTCGCATCTTCGGCGCCGAACCGTGCCCCGCCAGGAAATCCACCGCGGCCGCCGCGATGTCCAGGTCGAGCCGGACGTCGTCGCGCGGCGAAGTCACGCCCAACAGCTCACCGGTGTCCACACTGAGCCGGGTGGCGAAATGGCGCACCGCGTCGCCGGACGGGGTCCGCGCGCCCGTCTCGACGGAAGAGACGTACGCGGCGGTGTAGTGCGGCTCGGCGAGCTCGCGCTGGGTGAGGCCGCGTTCGGCGCGCAGCCGCCGCAGTCGTCCACCGACCTCCTCGTCCATACCCGAGAACGATACGGGCGACCGCGGCCGTACTGACTCGTGAGTGGTAAGGAGGGTTGGAACCGTCCTTACCACTCACGAGGCTTCAGCGGCCCTGCAGGGATTTCACGTTCTGGCCGAAGGTCCAGTTCCGCGAACCGTCCCAGTTGATCGACCAGGTCATCAGGCCCTTGAGCGAAGGAATGCTGCGGTACGCCTGGGAAACCAGGCTCGGCGACATGTAACCGCCACCCGCACCCGCCTGCGCCGGCAGGCCGGGGGCCTGCTTGTCGAAGGGGACGCGGATCGTCTGGCCCTGGATCACCAGGCCCTTGTCGAGGCAGTTGGTCTGCGCGACGAAACCCTGGACCGTCCCGGCCTGGTACGAATCGCCGGAGCAGCCGTACATGCTTCCGTTGTAGTACTGCATGTTCAGCCACCACAGCCGGCCGTTGTCCGCGTACTTCTTGATGATCGGCAGGTACGCGCCCCAGATCGAGCCGTAGACGACGCTGCCACCGGTGACGTACGCGGTCTCGGGCGCCATGGTGAGCCCGAAGTTCGGCGGCATCGCGGCGAGGACGCCGTCGATGATGCGGATGAGGTTCTTCTGCGACGCGGAAAGCGTGTTGATGTTCCCGCTGCCGGTGAGGCCGGTTTCGATGTCGATGTCGATCCCGTCGAAGTTGTACTTCTTCAGGATCGGCACGATGGTCGCGACGAATTTGTCCGCCACGGTGGCCGAATTCAGATCGATGCCCGCGGTGGCACCGCCGATGGACATCAGGATCGTCGCGCCCGCGTCCTTGGCGGCGCACATTTCGGACGGGGTCGCGACCTTCACAGTCGCGTCCATCCCATCCTCCCATTTGGCCGTTCCGTCGGACAGGATGACCGGAAAGGCAGCGTTGATCACGTTGTACCCGTTGGCTTTGATCCGGGCGTCGGTGATCGGGATCCAGCCCAGCGGCGGATGGACGCCGTTCGAAGCGCCGTCCCAGTTCTCCCAATAGCCTTGCAGGACCTTGCCCGCGGGCTTCGATTTGACCGCGCAGACCTCGGCGTCGGGCGAGGCGTGTGCCGGGCTCAGTACGACGAGTGTGGTGACGGCGAGTACCGCCGCGCCGGTGATTGCGAGCAGCCGTGAGACGCGACCGAACATACCCAGCTCCCATCTCGAAAGCGGTTTGAACGAACAGGAAGCGGCCGTTCGGCTCAACATAGGTCGCGGTGCCCGGCCCCCGCTACCGACGATCGGGTGGTCTAGACCAGATATCGAAGAGTTGCCCGAAAATCCCTCTCACGCACGAAGGCCATCTCACGAGGCCGGGTGTCCTCGTGAGATGGCCTTCGCCATTCGGATGGTCAGACGGTGATGGTCCAGCTGTCGAGCGTGCCGGTGTCCTGCGCGTAGGCGTCGTAGATCACGAGCGTCCAAGTGCCGGAAGCGGCTTCGTTGGTCACCGGGACCGAGTAGTTCCGCGTGCCGAGGTCGGTACACGGAAGGGATCCGGTGGGCTTGACCGAGTACGTGCTGCCGTCGGGCGCCTTGAGGCTGATCCGCAGATCCTCGGAGCAGGTGTGCGTTCCGGTGATCGACACCTTCACCGGCGACGTCGCCGTACCCGTCGCGCTGGACGTGATCGGGCTGTTGACCGTCGCGTAGTCGTTGAGCGCGTAGTCGGTGCCGTTGGTGAACGTGCGCACGCTGACGTCGCCGACGGTGAGCGTGTACTGCGCCGTGCGGTCCACCGAGGTCCCGTCACCGGTCACGGTGATCGTGCTGGTGCCGTTGGGGGTGCTCGCCGACGTCGCGATGGTGAGCGTCGAAGAACCGCCCGACTGCACCGAAGCGGGGTTGAACGTCGCGGTGGCTCCGGCGGGGAGGCCGCTGGCGCTCAGCGAAACCGTTTGTGCCGCACCGGAAGTCGTCGTGGTGTTGACCGTGACGGTCGTCGACTGTCCAGGTTGGACGGTGCCGGAGGACGGGGACAGGCCGAGCGAGAAGTCGGGGCCCGTCGACGTGCCGACGGCGAGCTTCCAGAGCGCGTAACCGATCGCGTCGCTGTTCTTCTCCAGCGGGGTGTCCGGGATGTTGGACAGCGTGTCGCACGCGCGGTGGTAGCAGCTGTCGAACGCCTGCCCGGCGGTGCCGCCCCATTTCTGTTGCTGCGCGGAGCTCTTCGTGTAGCCGGCGCCGGTCGCGAGACCGCCGACCGGGATACCCGCGCTCTTGAACGACGCGTGGTCCGAGCGGCCGTCGCCTTCGGTGTCGCCCTCGGTTTGGATGCCGATCGTCCGGAAGTATTCGTCGAACACCGCCTTGACCGAAGCGACGTCGTCATAGACGAAGTAGCCCCAGTTGTCGGAGCCGATCATGTCGAAGTTCAGGTATGTCTTGATCTTCGTGCGCTCGGTCTGCGGCAGGCTGTTGACGTAGAACTTGGAGCCGCGCAGGCCGGACTCCTCGTCGGCCCACCAGCCGAAGCGGACGCGCTTGGCCATCGCCGGGTTCTCGCGGGCCAGCGTCAGGGCGACTTCGAGGATCGAGGCCGAACCCGAGCCGTTGTCGTTGATACCGGGACCGGCGCTGACGCTGTCGAGGTGCGCGCCGAGCATGATGACCTGGCTCGCGTCACCCTGCGGCCATTCCGCGATCACGTTCTGGCTCGAACCCGCGCAGCTCGAACAGGTCTGCAGTGTGACGTTGTAGCCGGCGTCGCGCAGTTTCTGTGCCACATAGGACACCGATGCCGGATAGCCCGGCCGCCCGGAGGCGCGGTTGCCGCCGTTCTGGTTGGCGATCGTCTGCAACGCGCTCAGATGCGCCTTGACGTTGGCGAGCGAGATGTCCGGTGCGGCGGTGGTGGTCGCCTGCGCGGGCGCGGCGACGACACCGAGTACGGCGGCCATGCCGACGACGGCCGCTCCTATTCGCTTTCCCCACTTCATGCCGGGGTGTTCCTTTCTGGAGGGGTTTGCGTGAAGGACTCCTTCCCTCGGCTGAGCCGAGGGAAGGAGTCCTTCACGCGCGAGGTGGAGCTAGACGGTGATCGACCAGCTGTCGAGCGTGCCGGTGTCCTGCGCGTAGGCGTCGTAGACCACGAGGGTCCAGGTGCCCGCCGCGACCTCGTTGGTCACGTTCACCGAGTAGTTCCGCGTGCCCAGGTCGGTGCAGGGCAGGGAACCGGTGGGCTTGACCGAATACGTGCTGCCGTCGGGCGCCCGCAGGCTGATGCGGAGGTCCTCGGAGCAGGTGTGCGTACCGGTGACCGTCACCTTCACCGGGGACACCGCGTTACCGGTGGCGGTGGAGGTGATCGGGCTGTTGATCGTCGCGTAGTCGTTCAGCGCGTAGTCGGTGTCGTTGGTGTACGTCCGCAAGTCGCCGCCGGTGCCGACGGTCAGCTTGTACTGAGCGGTGTGCGTGCCGCTCGCCGCGGTGCCGGTCACCGTGATGGTGCTGGTGCCGTTGGGGGTGCTCGCCGACGTCGCGATGGTGAGCGTCGAGGAGGCGCCGGACTGCACGGTGTCCGGGTTGAACGTCGCGGTCGCCCCGGCCGGGAGGCCCGAAGCGGTGAGCTTCACCGACTGCGCCGCACCGTTGACGGTCGCGGTGTTCACCGTGACGGTCGCCGATTCACCCGGCTTGACCGAACCGGACGCCGGGGTGACGCCGACCGAGAAGTCGGGGCCGGACGGCGTGCACGAGGTCGGCTCGCCGGTCGCCGCGGTGACGCTGATGGCGTCCCACGCCGCCTTGGTGGTGTTGAACTCGGTGCAGGAACCCGGGTACAGCGCGAGCGCCGCTTCCAGGGTCGCCTTGCGGGCGGCCTTGTGGTTCCAGCTGGAGGTCTTCTTCAGCAGGCCGTTGTAGAAGATCTTCGCGGCCTTCTGGATGCCGATCCCGGTGATCGAGGTGTTGTTGCAGGTCGGGCTGGCCGGCTTGCCGACCGGCGCGGTGCCCTCGGCGAGCAGGTAGAACCAGTGGTTCTGCGGGCCCGCGGCGGCGTGCACCTCGGTGTTCGGGATGGACGACGTGTAGCAGTCGGGGTTGCCGGAGATCCTGCTCGGCTTGTTCATGTAGCGGATCGGGCCCTGGCCGACCAGGTTCACGCCCTCGCCGACGTCGTAGTCCGGGACGTCCTTGGCGTTGTTGGCGTAGTGCTCGGTGATGGCGCCGAAGATGTCACCGGTGGACTCGTTGAGGCCGCCGTTCTCGTTGCCGCTGCCCGCGCCGCCCGGCGTGGTCTGGAAGATGGCGTGGCCGTACTCGTGCGCGACGACGTCCATCGGGGTGGCCTGGCGCTGGTTGTCCTGCGAGTGGCCGAAGGTGGTCGACGAGCCGTTCCAGTAGGCGTTGACCTGGTTGAGGCCGACGTAGGCGGGGAAGCCGCCGCCGCTGCCGTTGATACCGTTGCGGCCGAGCCATTCGCCCAGCATCTTCCACTCGGTCTGGACGCCGAAAAGCGTGTCGACACAAGCGGTTTCCAGGTCGGTGCCGGAGCCGTTGCCCCAGTTGTCGTCCGGTCCGCTGTAGGGCGAGCCGTTCTGGCGGGCACAGCTGATGTTGCTGCGCTGCGGGTCGCGCATCGTGTACGTGCCGCCGGAGTTCGTCGTGTCGATGGTGACGTTGCCGACGTAGTAGCTGTTCCCGGCGCCGAGCGTGCCGAGCTCGTTCGACGTGGACTTCTTCGCCGCGGTCGGGAAGTTCGACATCTTGACGTCGTCACGGGTTTCGAGCACCGCGCCGGTGGCGCCGTCCACGAACACGTGCAGGTTGCTCGGTGCCGTCGCCTTGGTGCCCGCGACGACGACCTCGTAGGCGAGCTTGGGGGAGTTCCCCGCCAGCACGACGAGCTTCGGCGCGACCACGCTGTCTACTTTGGACAGCTGGCCGCGGGCGACCTCGGTCGCCTTCGCCGCGGAGATCCTGGCCTTGGTGTCGACCGAGATCGTCGCGGTCTCCGCGGCGCTGGTGCCGCGGACGCGCCCGGCGCCGTCGGCGACCACCACCGCGTCCCCGCCGACGACCGGCAGGCCACGGTAGGTTCGTTCGTAAGCGGCGTAGAAGAGTCCTCCGCCGCCCTGGGTCAGCCCGACGCGACGGAAGTCCTCGTTGGCTCCCCTTCGCAGGTGATCCACTCCGGCCGCGGCGGCCTGGTCGGCCGCGCTCGCGGCCACGGCGTCGGGGCTCGCGGGCTGGATGGTGGCGGTGGTCGCGTTCGCCGGGGTCACCGGGAACGTCATGCTCAGGGCAAGGCCGGCGACGGCCGCCAACCCTGTTCTGAGCCCTCGCTGAACGGTCATGTGAACCTTCCATGGGCAGGACCGTGTACCCGGACGGCCAGTGGCGCGGCGGGGAATGCGACCGGGGCGGGTACACGGCGGGGGACGGGGAGCGTGCCCATTCGGATAACTGGAGTTATCCCGATGGACACGTCCGAGTAAAGGAGCCGCTCACAAGGCCGTCAATGGGCCGGATGGCCTAGCGGAGCGGACGAAGATCCACATGCGAGGAATAAAATCCCTGTGTAGTAAGAGTTTTTCCCGCCATGTGCGATATATGGCGACTTTCGTATGGTTTTCAGTCCGCCGGCCCGGAATCGGACATAGCGGCCGCGCGTACACCGCGCCGATAGGCCTCCGCCGCTTTTTCGATTAATCCGCGGGCTCGCAACGTGTCGCCCAAATGCAGTGAGGTGGCGACGAGCGCACCGCGCAGTTCGGACTTTTCCTGTGCGGTGGCGGCTTCTTCGAGCAACGCGGTCGCCGCGGGCAGATCACCTCGGGCGCGGGCGATGAGTCCCAGTAACCGGAGAACCTCGGCCTTCGCCTCGATATCGGGGGATCGATCCAGAAGCGGCCGGATCCCTTCGGCGAGTTCGGCCGCCTCGTCGAGTTCCCCTTGGCGGCGGCGGACGTCGGCGAGCTCGATCGTCGCGCCGAGTACGCCCTCCCGCGACCCGGCCTTGGCGAGCAGATCGCGAGCGAGCCGGAGTTCGGCGTGCGCCTCCTCGAGTTTTCCCAGCCGTCGCCAGAGGAAGCCGCGGGCCCAGCGGCTCCGGGCGGCGTCGCGGTCGTAGCCGATCGACGTGAACAGCCGCAGTGCGCGCGAAAGGTCCTTCTCCGCGCGGTCGACCAGACCGATCTCCTGCCACAGCTGCGCCGCCTGCCGGTGGTAGCGCGCGGAGATGTCCTTGCGGTGGGCGGAAGGAAGGACGCGTCGGCCTTCTTCGGCGGCCCGTCGCGCCCGGCGCAGCGCGCCCATTTCGATGAGCGGATGGATCAACGCGGTCAGCAGCGCCAGTTCGGCGTCCGGATCGCTCGTGCCGGTGGCGCGGAGTTCGGCGAGCGCCGTTTCGACGAGCGCGACCGACGCGCCCAGGTCGCCCGACAGCGCGCGGCAGGCGGCCAGCCGGTTGACGATCATCGCGCGCAACCGGGGCGAAGCGGCGTCGGCGAGCTCCATCGCGTGCGCGAAACCCTTGTCCGCCAACGGGATGTCGTAACGCTGCCACTGGACCTCACCGAGATAGAAGCGGGCGTGGCACTGGACGTCCGGCAGCCGGTACTCGGCCGCACGTCGCTCCACACGGGTGAATTCGCGCTCCGCCGCTTCGAGTCCGCCCTTCTGCAACTCGCGATACGCGGTTTCGAGGGCGTCGGTGAGTTCGTCGGCGGCGCCCGGCGGCCGATCGAAGCGGAGCTCGTCCGGTGTGAGGCCGAGCCGTCTGGCGAGGTGGGAGAGCACGTCGTCCGAGGGCAGGCGTCCGCCCGACTCGACCTTGGCGAGGAAGCCGCGGTCGTAGCGGGGCTCGGCCAGCTCGCGCTGGGTCAGCCCGCGTGCCCGGCGCAACCGCCGGATCCGCGCGCCGAGTGGTTCTGCCCCGCTGGACGGCACCTCGACCACGGTAGACGATTTCCCGGCGGGGATCCGGGTTGAGCAGGACGGATACCCGCCAACAACGCCCGGATCCGGTGACTTTCGACCGTCGAAACGGACATATTGACTGGTGGCGTTCCGGACGCTAGCGTCTTGCGCCATAAAAAGGAAACTTTCTTAACTAATTCGAGCGGGGCGCCGATGATGGTGAGTTCCTGGTCCCGGACGGTGGCCGCGGTTTCGGCACTGGTCCTCGGGGGTTTGACGGTTCCGGCGGTTTCGGCCGCGGCGGCGGTGCAGGGTGAGGTCCGGGTCGACCAGGTCGGCTACGGCATCACCGAGACCAAGCACGCGTATCTCCTCTCCAGCGCGCCGGGTTCGTTCTCGGTGATCGACGAACGCGGCCGGACCGTCCATCGTGGACGGACCGGGCAGTCGCTCGGCGCCTGGAACGCGAAATACCCGGCGGTGTACCAGCTGGACCTGTCGAAGGTCTGGCTTCCGGGCAAGTACCGGATCGAGGTCACCGGTGAGACCAAGGCGACCTCGCCGACGTTCCGGGTGGACACCAAGGACCGGCTCTTCACCCCGCTCGTCCGCGCCACCAACGAGTTCTTCCAGGCGCAGCGCGACGGTGACGACATCATCCCCGGCAGGCTCGACCGCAAACCCTCGCATCTGGCCGACAAGCAGGCCACGGTCTACGAATGGCCCGCGTTCGGCGGTGAATTCGGTGACGAGATCACCGAACCGCTGAAGCCGGCGGGCGGGCCGATCGACGTCGAGGGCGGCTGGGTCGACGCGGGCGACTTCGTCAAGTTCACCTCGAACACCGCGTACTCGCTGGCGGAGCTGGGATACGTGCTCCGCGAGGGCTACGACCCGGTGCTGGCCAAGGAGGTCAAGCTCGGTCTGGACTGGCTCGACAAGATGTGGGACGAGAAGAGCAAGACGCTCTATGCCCAGGTCGGCATCGGGACGGGCAGTGACAAGTTCGGCTTCCTGGGCGACCACGACGTCTGGCGGAATCCGCACGACGACGACCCGCTCGACGTGAAGCCGGGTGACCCCAAGTACTTCGTGAAGCACCGGCCGGTCTTCCCGGCGAACCCCGGTGGTTCCGCGCTCAGCCCGAACCTCGCCGGCCGCGTGGCCGCCGCGTTCGCCCTCGGCGCGCAGGTCGAGGCCAAGCGGAACCCTTCGCTGGCAAGGAAGTACTTCGCCGAGGCCGCCTCGGTGTTCGCGCAGGCCAAGACCGAGAACGTCGGCGAGCTGGTCACCGCGTTCCCGCACGCGTACTACCCGGAATCGTCCTGGCGGGACGACATGGAACTCGGCGCGACGCAGCTCGCCCTGGCGGCCAAGGCCCTGCGTGACCCGCGGTCGGCCGAATGGACCCGGCAGGCGGCGTACTGGGCGAAGGCCTACATCGACGTCGAAGAGAAGAGCACGCTCAACCTGTACGACACCAGTGCGCTGGCGCACGCCGAACTGGCGAAGCTCCTGCGGCACGGTGTCCCGGGTGCGGCGCTGGGGCCGAAGGAGCTGATCGGCGACCTCCGCCGTCAGCTCGACGAAGGTGTCGCGAGTGCGGCTCAGAGTCCTTTCCGGACCGCCGTCTCGGTGAAGGAATTCGACGCGGCCAGCAAGAGCTTCGGGTTCGCCGCGACCGAGCGGCTGTACGCGGACCTGACCGGTGACCGCCGGTACGCGGCGTTCGGCTCGCAGCAGCGGAACTTCACCCTCGGTGCGAACGCCTGGGGCATCTCGCTGGTCGTCGGCGTCGGCACCACGTATCCGCGCTGCCCGCACCACCAGGCGGCGAACCTCGCCGGTGAGGAGAAGGTGCTCTACGGCGCCGTCGTGAACGGCCCCAACGGAGCGGAGAACTTCGAGCACATGGAGCTCCCGCCCGGTTCGAAGGACTGCAAGAAGCCCTTCGACGCCTTCGACACCCCCGAGGCTCGCTACGCCGACGACCTCGCCTCGTGGCCGAGCAACGAGCCCGCCATCGACTTCACCTCGACGGCCATGCTCGCGTTCGCGCTGACCGGACGTTCCTGAGGCGTGATCGCGGGGCCCGCTTTCGTGGCGGGCCCCGCGTTCGCGTACCCGACAACTCCTGTTCGCGGCGATGCCGCCGCTCCGGACGGTGACGACGTCGTAGTCTTGGCGGGGTGAGTGAGACAAGCGAGTTCCCCGACGGCCAGTACCCGGAACGTCCGATCGAGCGCCACAAGGGCCCGGTCGTGCTGCGGCGGGATCGCCGTGACCAGGGCAGCACCACCGACCAGCGCCTGCTGGACTCGCGGGGGCCGAGCGATTGGGTGCACACCGACCCGTGGCGGGTGCTGCGGATCCAGGCCGAGTTCGTCGAGGGCTTCGGCGCGCTGGCCGAGGTGCCGCGCGCGGTGACGGTGTTCGGTTCCGCGCGGACCAAACGGGAGCACCCGGAGTACGAACTCGGCCGCAAGATCGGCGCCGCGCTCGCGAACGCGGGCTTCGCGGTGATGACCGGCGGCGGCCCCGGCGCGATGGAAGCGGTGAACCGCGGCGCCAACGAGGCGGGCGGGTTCTCCGTCGGCCTCGGCATCGAGCTGCCGTTCGAGCAGGGCCTGAACCCGTGGGTCGACCTCGGCGTCAACTTCCGGTACTTCTTCGCCCGCAAGACCATGTTCATCAAGTACTCGCAGGCGTTCATCTGCCTGCCCGGCGGTTTCGGCACGCTCGACGAGCTGTTCGAGGCGCTCACCCTGGTGCAGACGAAGAAGGTCACCAAGTTCCCGGTCGTGCTGTTCGGCAGCGACTACTGGGGCGGGCTGTACGACTGGATCGCCAAGACGCTGCTCGCCGAGGGCAAGATCGGCGAGAAGGACCTCGACCTGCTGCACGTCACCGACGACATCGACGACGCCGTGCGCGTCGTGCAGGAGTCGTACCAGGCATGGGAGGACACCCACTGATGGCGGCGCCGCGCCGGATCTGTGTCTTCTGCGGCTCGTCGATGGGCTTCGACCCGAGGTACGCCGACGAGGCCCGAGCACTGGGCACGCTGCTGGCCTCACGGGGGATCGGGCTGGTCTACGGCGGGGCCTCGGTCGGCACCATGGGCGTCGTCGCGGACGCCGCGCTCGCCGCGGGCGGTGAGGTGATCGGCGTGATCCCCGAGGCGCTGGGCAGCGTCGAGATCGCGCACGCGGGCCTGACCGAACTGCACGTCGTCGCCGACATGCACCAGCGGAAGGCGAAGATGGCGGCGCTGTCCGACGGGTTCCTCGCGCTGCCCGGCGGTGCGGGGACGCTGGAGGAGCTGTTCGAGGTGTGGACGTGGGCCCAGCTCGGGCTGCACGAGAAGCCGATCGGGCTGGTCGACGTCGGCGGGTACTACGCGCCGCTGCTGAAGTTCGCCGACCACATGGTGTCGGAGGGCTTTCTGTCGGCTGGGTACCGGGACATGCTGTCGATCGACTCGGACGCTTCGGTGCTTCTGGACGGCTTCGTGGACTACGTGCCTCCGCCTCGGCCTAAGTGGGCTAAGTAGGGCTTTGGGTCGCGTTGGTCGTGAGTGGCGATTCGGGTTCTAAGCCGAATCGCCACTCACGACCACCTGTACCGATCGGCCTGCCGGCGCTTGATCGACGCCGGAACCCCCGAGTGCGGCCTCCAGTCACGCGAGTTACGTCCCTGATCACGCGAGTCACGCCTTTGCCCACGCCGCGCGTTTGTGTCCAGTCCGTGAAGGCCTCCTTGAGGGACTCTGGGTCCCTCAAGGAGGCCTTCACGGCACTTCACCCAGGTAAGTCGCACCGTAATGCGCCAAATGTCCCTTTAGTCTCACTCGCCCCTGCAATGAAAGGCTCTTTCCTTGCAAAATTTGCAAGGAAAGAGCCTTTCATTGCAGGGGCGATGCGGAGCCGCGAGCAGCGGGGGGAGCAAGGGACCTTTGCTACCACCCCACGCCACCGCGAACCCTCAGGCAGCGCTCTGATCAGGCCGTTTGTGGTAAGAGTCGACGTACTCCTGCCCCGAAAGCTCCAGGATCGCGTACATGATCTCGTCGGTCACCGAACGCCGGATCGCCGGCGAAGAGTCCTGCCCCTCGTACCGCGAGAAGTCCAACGGCGCACCGTAGGTCACCGTGATCTTCGCCCGCCGCGGGATCCGCTTCCCGGCGGGCTGCAGGTTTTCGGTACCGGTCAGCGCGACGGGCACCACCTTCGCCCCGGTCGCCAGCGCCAGCGCCGCGACACCGGTGTGCCCGCGGTGCAGCCGCCCGTCCAGCGAGCGGGTGCCTTCGGGGTAGATCGCGAACGCGCCGCCCGCGTCGAGCACCTTCCGCGCCGCTTCGAGCGCGGCGAGACCGGCCTGCGCGTTGCCGCGTTCGACCGGGACGTAGCCGAGGCCGCCCAGGAAACCGGCCATCAGTTTGCCCTTGAGCCCGCGGCCGGTGAAGTACTCCGCCTTGCCGAGGAACTTGACCTGTCGCATCGCCGTGAAAGTGATCACGCCGGTGTCCAGCGCCGCCCGATGGTTGGGTGCCAGCAGCACCGGACCGGTGGCGGGGATGTTCTCCACGCCGCGGATCTCGGGGCGGTACAGCGCTCTGACCAGCGGGCCGAGCACGAAACGGACGAGCAGCGGTAGCAAGGTTCCTCCATCGACAGGGTGTCGGACTCCAGCATGGCACGATCACTACTCATGAGTTGGTTCGAGCGGCGCACCTGGCAGAACCCCGATTGGACGCTCGACGACATCGTCGCTGCGAAGGGTGACCGGACGGTTTCGGTCGTGCTACCGGCGCTCGACGAAGAGGACACCGTCGCCGAAGTCGTCGGCACGGTCCGCCCGTTGCTGGGCACGGTCGTCGACGAGCTGGTCGTGATGGATTCGGGCTCCACCGACGCCACCGCCGAGCTCGCCGCACGCGCCGGCGCGCGCGTGGTGCACCGCGAGGACGTGCTCCCCGAGCTGCCGCCGGTGCCGGGCAAGGGCGAAGTGCTGTGGCGGTCGCTGGCCGCGACGACCGGTGACGTCGTCGTGTTCCTCGACTCCGACCTGGTCGACCCGGATCCGGCGTTCGTGCCGACTCTCCTCGGGCCCCTGCTCTGCGAGGAAGGCGTCCACCTGGTCAAAGGCTTCTACCGGCGGCCGCTGCGCCTGGAGAGCAGCGGCGGCGGCCGGGTCACCGAACTGCTGGCGCGACCGGTTCTCTCGGCGCTGCGCCCGTCACTCTCGGGGTTGATCCAGCCGCTTGGCGGCGAGTACGCCGCTACGCGCGAGTTCCTCGAGTCGGTGCCCTTCGCGGCCGGGTACGGCGTCGAGATCGGGCTCATCCTCGACGCCGAAGCGCGCTACGGCCTCGAAGGGCTCGCTCAGGTCAACCTCGGCGTACGTAAGCATCGCAACCGCTCACTGCTTCAGCTGGGTGTGATGGCGCGCCAGATCCTCGGGACGGCGCTCGCGCGTTGCGGCATCAAGTCCGACGACCCGGCCCAGCTCACCCAGTTCGCGCAGGTGGGTGACGAATGGCTGCCGGAGGTGGCCGAGGTGTCGGTCAGCGACCGGCCGCCGATGCGCGAAGTGCGCGGTCTAGAGGCGTAGCACCTCGTCGAATCCGGCCACCTGCGATTCACGATGCGTCACGAGCACGACGGTCCCGCGCGCGGCGGCGAGCACGTCGGCCAGGACGGCGTCGCCGTGCGCCGGATCCAGACCCTCGACGGGCTCGTCCAGGACGAGGATCGGCGGTGCCGAGAGCACTGCTCTCGCCAGGATGAGCCGCTGGCGTTGCCCACCGGACAGCGCGTCGCCGTCGGAGCCGACTTCGCGATCCAGCGGCAGATCGAACCCGGCTGTGGCGCACGCGTCGAGCAGTTCGGCGTCGGAAGCGCCGGGCTTCGCGAGGAGGAGGTTCTCGCGGACGGTCGTGTGGAAGACGTGCGCGTCCGCGAGCGCGCCCGAAATCACCGACGGCAGCAGTGCCGGGTCGTAGGCATCCAGCGGCTTCCCGTTCAGCAGAGCGCGCCCGGACGTCGGCGCCACGGCTCCGAGCAGGACGTTCAACAGCGTCGTCTTCCCCGCCCCGCTCGGCCCCACGATCCCGATCCGCTTGCCCGGCGGCAGGTCCAGGTCGATGCCGTCCAGTGCCGCCGCCCTGCCCGCGAAATGAACGCCGACGCCTTCGAGCCGCAGATGTCCCGGCTCGGGAACCGCGGTCCCGCGCGCGGGCGGCGGTTCGGTCAGCAGCGAGCGCACCCGCTCGGCCGACGCCCGGACCTCGACCCAGCACTGGGCGGCCGCGGTCAGCGGCAGGACCAGTTCTAACACGGCCAGCGCGCCCAGGGCCAGTGCCGCGGTCAGTGGCGCTGAAACCCCGGCGGTCAGCGCGATCGCGACACAGGTCAGCAGCTGGACGAGGATCCCGGCCGCGGTCAGCAGGCTCGTGCGGTTCGCCGTCGCCCGGTCTCGCGACGCGAGGGAATCGACCGCGGTGTGCGCGGCGTCCACAGTGGATTCGTGGACGCCGTAGGCGATCAGCTCGCGTCGCCCGGTGATCAGTTCGACCGTCCGTTCGGCGAGGTCGGCGCGCGCCGGGGCGCTCGCTTCCGCCGCCGCGCGGGTGATCCGCACGCACAGCCACGGCAGGCCGATCCCGGCGACGGCGAGTCCTGACGCGAGCACGAGCCCGGCGGCCGGGCTGACGATCAGCGCGACCGTCGTCGACACCGCGCCGACGAAAGCGGCGACCCCTGCGGGCAGCAGGCAGCGGAGGATCGCGTCCTGTACGGCGTCCACATCGGACACCAACCGCGTGACGAGGTCGCCGCCGGAATGCCGCGAGACCCGGTGCGGCAGCAACGACGTGTACACGCGGGTCCGCAAGGCGCCGAGATAGCGCAGGACGACTTCGTGCCCGGCGAGCCGTTCCGCGTAACGCAGCCCGCCGCGCAGCAATGCCAGCGTCCGTACGGCGACGATCGCCACGGTGAGCGACGCCAGCGGCGGCTGCTCGGCCGCCTTGAGCAGCAGCCACGCGGCGGTGGCCATCAGTGCCAGTCCCGCCAGCTCGGCACCGGCCGCGATCAGCCCGGCACGGGCCAGCCGTACGGCGTCCTTTGTGGACACTCCCCAGACGTTCACACCAGTTCCCGTTCTCGTACGGCGCCATCGTGGACTTCGAGGACGCGGGTGGCCAGCGCGGTCATCGCGGGCCGGTGGGCGACGAGTACCGCGGTCCGGCCGGTGAGCAGTGCACGGGTCGCGCCGAGCACGGCGGCTTCGGTCCCCGCGTCGAGCCTGGCGGTCGGCTCGTCGAGCAGCGCCAGACCCGCCTCGGTGCGGGCCAGCGCCCTGGCCAGGCCGAGCCTTTGCCGCTGACCGGCCGAAAGCGGCGCGCCCAGTTCACCGATCCGGGTCCGGTAGCCGTCGGGCAGGCCGTGCACGACCTCGTCGAACGCCGCCGCGCGTGCCGCGGCTTGGACGTCCGGCACCTGGCCCATCGCGATGTTCTCTTCGACGGTCCCGGTGAACAACGTCGGCCGTTGCGGCACCCACGCCGTCCCGGCCCGCCACGCGGCCGGATCCAGCTCGCGCAGGTCGACGCCGTCGACGAGGACCCGGCCGGACGTCGGCGTGACGAAGCCCAGCAGCACGGCCAGCAGCGTGCTCTTCCCGGAACCACTGGGCCCGACGAGCGCGACGTGCTCACCCGCCTCGATCGTCATGTCCACTTCGGACAGTACGGTCTCGTCGCCGTACGCCACGCTCACCTTCTCCAGCACGATCCGCGGCGCGCTGCGGCGGGCCACCCGCGAGCCCCCGGTGACCTCTTCCGGACGCACGGCCAGCGCTTCCCGCAGCGTGGCGAGCCCTTCCGCGCTGGCGTGGAACTTCGCCCCCGCGGCCCGCAGTGGCAGATAAGCCTCAGGCGCGAGCAGCAGCACGAGCACCGCGGTGTGCACGACCATGCCGCCTTCCAGCAGCCGGAAACCGATCGGCACCGCCACGAGCGCGACCGAAAGCGTCGCGACCAGCTCCAGTACCAGCGCGGACAGGAACGCGACCCGCAGCGTGCGCATGGTCGCGTCGGTGTGCGCGTCCGCCATCGCCCGCACGGTCTTCGCCTGCGCCTCCGCGCGGCCGAACACCTTGAGCGTGCCGAGCCCGCGCACGACGTCGAGGAAATGCCCGCCCAGCTTGGAAAGCAGCGACCATTGCTTGGCGGTCTTCGCCTTCGTGTGCTGTCCGACCAGGATCGCGAACACCGGGATCAGCGGCAGCGTCGCGGTGATGATCAGCGCCGACGACAGATCCGCGGCGAACAGCCGGACGAGCACCGCGACCGGGATGATCGCCGAGAGCATCACCGTCGGCAGATACCCGGTCAGGTAGGCGTCGCTCGCGTCGATCCCCTTGGTCACCAGGGTCGCGACCTCGCCCGGGTTCTCCGCCTCCGCGCCGAGAAGCCGTTTGCGCAGCCCGGATTTGACGTTCGCCGCGAACCGGCCGCCGACGGAACCCTGGACACCGGCGAGCAGCGCCCGCGCCGCGATGGCGGCCACGAGCGTCCAGGTCACGCCGCCGCCGGTGAGCAGCGTCGCGAGACCGTCGGCCTGGACGAGGATCGCCGCGGCGGTCAGCGTTCCGAGGGCGGCCAATACGCCGAAGTGGCGCCGCAATCCGGGAAGGGGAGGCATCTCTCGGCTCCTAGAAGTGCAGCAGCGAACGCTGGTCGACGCGGGTGTCGTGCCTGCGCCAGGTCGCCCACTGCACGGCGGCGATCACCACGAGCGCGGGCGGCAGGACGAACGTGAGCAGGCCGAGCATCTCGGTGCTGGTGGCCGCTTCCGACAGGCTCAACGAGAACCCTCCGTCCACAGAGGACATCAGCGCGTCCGGCAGGCGCAGGGTTCCGACCGCCAGCACCGGCGACGCGGACAGCGTCATCGTGGCGACCAGCGCCGCCTTGTGTCGTCCCGCGCGCAGGGCCGCGGCCGCGACCCCCAGCGCGCCGAACGCCAGCACGATCGCGGGCAGCACCGACCACGACGCGGTGGTCTCGACGGCGCCCCAGACGACCGCCACGACCAGGAACGCGAGCGCCGGCGCGAGCAGGGCCTTGGCGATCCGGTTCGCGCGGGCGGTGAATTCGGCCGGTGCCCGGACGGCGAGGAAAGCCGCTCCCTGCAAGGCGAACAGCGCGACGAACCCGGCACCCCAGAGCAGCGCGTACGGACTGAACACCGCGAGGACGTCGCCCGCCGGTTTCCCGGCCGCGTCGAGCGGGAGCCCGAGCACGAGGTTGCCGAGGAACACGCCCCACGACACCGCCGTCACCCAGGCGCCGACGGTGATCGCCAGCGTCCAGGCGCCGCGGCCCGCGTCCGGCCGCCTGCTGCGCAACTGCACCGCCGCGGTGAACGTGACGAGACCGAGCAGCAGGGTGACGACCGGAAGGTACGCCCCGGCGAACACTTTTCCTTCCAGATGTGGGAAAGCGCCGAACAGGACGCCGACCGCGGCCACCAGCCACACCTCGTTGGCCAGGAAGAACGGGCCGAAAGCGCCGAGCACACGCCGCCGTCCGGCCTCGTCACGGCTGAGCCTGCCGAGCAGCATCCCGACGCCGTAGTCGTAGCCTGCCAGCGCGAAATAGCCGGCCGTCAGGAAACCGAGCACACACCACCAGAGGATCACCATCGGTCAGACTCCGCTCAGGACGGGAAGTTCGGGACGAGGCGCGACCGCCTCTTCGCTCGCGTCGGGGCCGCGTTTGGCGACCCGCGACATCAGGACCCAGTCGGCGATCGCGAGCGCCGCGAACAGCACGGTGAACGCGATGAAGGAGAACAGGACCTGCCCGGCCGGGATCGACGCGACGGCGTCCGCAGTGGTCAGCTGCCCGCGGATCAGCCACGGCTGGCGGCCGATCTCCCGGACGAGCCAGCCGGAGATCGCGGCGACGAACGGCAGCGGAATGGCCAGCACCATCACGTACAGCAGCGGCCGCACCTTGGTGATCCAGTTCCGGAACAGCAGCAGCGTGCCGAGCATCGAGGCGAGGAACGCGATGAAGCCGATCTGGATCATGAATCCCAGCGGGGCGCCGACCAGCGGATCAGGCGACTTGAGCTTGTCGGGGTGGTACTCGCCCAGCGGGCCGAACTGGCCGAAACCGAAGCCGATCACCAGTGTGCTGCCGACCAGCGAGGCGAGCACGCCGATCCGCATCGAGCGCTGGAAGAACTCGATCTCCTTGGTGCGCTTGATGAAGTGGTACGCGCTGACGCCGACCACGAAGAAACCGCCGGTCATGAGTGCAGCACTCAGCACGTGCGGCAGCGAGCTGGTCAGTGCCGGGTTGGTGAACAGCGCGCCGAAGTCGTCGAGCTTCAGCACGCCGTTTTCGGCGTGCGTGCCGACCGGGTTCTGCAGGAACGAGTTGGCCACCATGATGAACAGCGCCGAGGCGTACGCGGTCAGCGTGACCAGCCAGATCAGCGTCAGATGGACCCATTTGTTCAGCCGCCCCCAGCCGAAGATCCAGAGCCCCAGGAAGGTCGATTCGGCGAAGAACGCCACCAGCGTCTCGATGGCCAGCGGGGCGCCGAAGACGTCGCCCGCGACCGCGGACAGGCCGGTCCAGGTGAGTCCGAACTGGAATTCCATCACGATTCCCGTGACGATTCCCAGCGCGTAATTGATCACGTAAAGCTTGCCCCAGAAACGAGTCATCCGCGTGAGCTCCGGCTTTCCGCCGAACGCGGAGCGTGTCTGCATCACCGCGACGAGTGTCACGAGCCCCAGTGTGAGCAGCACGAACAGGAAGTGGAACGAGGTCGTCGTCGCGAACTGGAGTCTCGCGATCGGGAGTGCGTCCATGTCGAAGCACTGTATACGTAGGCTGGCTACATGTAGCCACTAAATCTATGAAATCGGGGTGATCTCGGGGACATTCCCTGAGGCCGGTCCGGGAAAGTCCCGGCTACCCTGGCAGGCGGCGATGTGTAGACTGTCTATCTATGAAGGCCGACAGCCTGCGCGGGCACCTCGACGCGCTGCTCCTCGCCGTCCTCGACGGCCGGAAGCTGCACGGATACGCCATCATCGAGGCGCTCCAGCTCCGCAGTGACGGTGCGCTCGACCTGCCGACGGGCACCGTCTACCCGGCGCTTCGCCGCTTGGAGCGCGCCGGATTCCTCGCCAGCGAATGGGACGTCGTGTCCGGCCGCAAACGTCGTACGTACAAGCTCACCCGCTCCGGGCAGAAGGCCTTGGCGGCGGAACGGGCGGAGTGGCAGGAGTTCACCACCGTGATCGGTGGTGTCCTCGGGGGGAGCACCGCATGAGCACGATCGAGGCCTACATCGGTGATCTGGACACCAGATTGCGCGGGTCGGCGGGGGCGAAGGCCGATCTGCTCACCGAGGCCAAGGACGGTCTGATCGACGCGGCCGAGGCGTATCGCGAGGGTGGTGTCGACGAGGCGGAGGCCGAACGCCGTGCCGTCGCCGATTTCGGCCCGGCCGCCGTGATCGCCCGCGAGTACCAGGCCGAGCTGGCGTTGCGCGGCGACATCGGCACGTTGTGGAAGGTCATCGTCGGCATCCCGCTGATCCAGGTCGGCTGGGAGCTGGCGCGGATCTGGACCTACGGCGACTGGAGCCGGAGCGGGAATGCGCATCCGGAGTGGTACATGTCCGTCATCGAGCTCTTCGGCGTCCTCGTCCTCGTGCCGCCCGTGCTCGGCGTGGTCGCGCTGTTCGGGACGCGGCGGCTGGGGCGCAGGCTCGACAGCGTCCGGCTCGGGAAGGTGACGCGGTCGACGGTGGGCGCCGCGGCGAGCATGAACCTGCTGGCGCTGTTGCTGCTCACCGTGGGTACGGCGGCCCTCGATCCGTCCAGGCTCAACGTGAGCCTGGTGTGCAACGTGCTCGCCCTCGGCTGGGTCGTGTTCAGCTTCAGGCTGCTTTCGCTGGCCTTCCGGCCCCGGTCCGCCCTCGCCGCATGAACGCGATCGAGGCCTACATCAGCGAGCTGGACGGCCGCTTGCGCGGGCCGCGGTCGGCGAAGGCCGATCTGCTCACCGAAGCGAGGGACGGTCTGGTCGACGCGGCCGAGGCCTATCGGGCGGGTGGCGTCGACGAGGCGGAGGCCGAACGCCGTGCCGTCGCCGATTTCGGGCCGGCCGACCTGATCGCCCGTGACTACCAGGCGGAATTGGGACTCCGGCGCGACATCCGCGTGCTGTGGGAGCTGATCGCCGGTGTCCCGCTGCTGATCCTCGGCTGGGATTTCGCGCGGGGCTTCGGTGACTGGTCGCGGTTCGGCGACGCGCCGTCCTGGTACCACCGCGCGATCGGTGCGGCCGACACACTCGCGGCGCTGTCCCCGGCCATCGCGGTCGCCGGGTTGCTCGCCGCACGGTTGCTTTCGCGGCGCGCGGGCGGCCCGCCCGTCGCCCGCGCGGTCTCGTGGTCGCTGGCGGGCGCGGTGGGACTGAACCTGCTCGCGGTCGCGACGTACGGCGGCGCGACCGGCCTGCTGGAACCCGCGCGCATGCTCGTCAGCGTGCCGTGCGCGGTGATGTCCGGAACCTGGATCCTGTTCAGCATGCGGCTCGCGGTCGCCGCGCGGAGTCGGAGAGCCACGGCATGACGGTGATCGAGGCGTACCTCGGGGAACTGCGCACCCGGCTGGACGGTCCGGCGTCGGCGAAGCGGGATCTGCTGCGCGAGGCACGGGACGGGCTCAACGACGCCGCGGACGCGTACCGCGACGGCGGTTGGAGCGAGCACGAGGCGCAGCGGCGCGCGGTCGCCGACTTCGGGCCGGTGCATCTGATCGCGCGGGACTATCAGGCCGAACTGGGGATGCACAGCGGCACCCGCACCTTGTGGAAACTGATCCTCGGCGTGCCGATGATGCAGCTCGCCTGGGAGTTCGCCCGCAAATGGACCTTCGGTGACTGGTCGCAGCTTTCGACGCCGACGCCGGGTTGGTACAAGTACGTCGCGCAGTTCACCCACGGCTCGGTGTTCATCGTTCCGATGCTGGGCGTGCTCGCGCTGCTCTGCATGCGCTGGCTTTCCCGGCGGATGGACGGCGCGCGGCTGGTCAGGACCGCCGGCGTGCTGATCGGCGAGGCCGTCGGGCTGAACCTGCTTTCGGTGGCGCTGCTGGTGATCGCCACCGGGTTCATCGACGCGTCGAGACTGTTCCTGTCGGTGCCGTGCGGGATCCTCATGGTGCTCTGGGTGGTGCTCAGCGTGCGACTCGCGTTGCTGGCGCGACGATCGTGGCGTTCGTGTGCCACGATCGTGGCGTGACGACCGCCCTGATCTATCTCGTAGTCATGCTGCTGGTGGCCGCAGTGGTGTTTTTGCTGGCCGCCGTGGTGTTCGGCAGGGGTGAGGAGCTGGCGCCGCTGCCGCCCGGCGGCTCGCCGACCAGGCTGCCCGCCGAGGACATCACCGCCGAGGACGTCCACGCCGTCCGCTATCAGATGGTGCTGCGCGGCTACAAGATGTCCGAAGTGGACTGGGTGATGCGGCGCCTCGGCGTCGAGATCGAGGACCTGCGGGCCAAGGTGGCCGAACTGGAGGCCGAGCGCGAGGGCGCCAGGTGACCGACGTCGTCGTCTCCGTCGACGTCGCGGTACCGGCGGGGACGGCTTGGCTCGCCCTGACCGACTGGGAACGCCAGGGCGAATGGATGCTCGGCACCGAGGTCAAGGTCGTCGAGGGCAACGGGCGCAGCGTGGGATCGAAGCTGTCGGCGTTCACCGGTGTCGTGGGGATCGGCTTCACCGACACCATGGAGATCACCAGCTGGGAGCCGCCGCTGCGCTGCGTCGTGCGGCATACCGGCAAGATCGTGCAGGGCACCGGGGTCTTCCAGGTGATCGAGAAAGGGCCGCATGCCTCGACGTTCGTCTGGGCGGAGCATCTGCGGCCGCCGTTCGGCGTCGTCGGACGGCTCGGCTGGCCGGTCGCGAAACCGGGCTTCGAACTGGGACTGCGGTTGAGCCTGCAGAGATTCGTGAAGTACGCGGAGGGGTACCGGGTTGGCTGAGGCGGGTCTGCTGGGCGCGGACGGGATCAACCGGTGTTCGTGGGGCAATTCGGCGCCGGACTACGTCGAGTACCACGACACCGAGTGGGGCGTCCCGCTCCACGGCGACGAAGAGCTGTACGAGCGGCTGTGCCTGGAGTCGTTCCAGTCCGGGCTTTCGTGGATCACGATCCTGCGGAAACGGGAGTCGTTCCGGAAGGCGTTCGCCGGGTTCGTGCCGGAGAAGGTCGCTCTGTTCACCGACGACGACGTCGCCCGGCTCATGGCGGACGCGTCGATCGTGCGGAACCGGGCGAAGATCCTGGCGGCGATCAACAACGCCCGGGCGATCTCGGAACTGGACGGTTCGCTGGACGACCTGCTGTGGTCGTTCGCGCCTGCGTCGCACACCCGGCCGCGGCGGATGGCGGACGTCCCGGCGATCACCGACGAGTCGAAGGCGATGGCGAAGGAACTCAAGAAGCGCGGCTTCGTGTTCCTCGGGCCGACGACCTGCTACGCGCTGATGCAGGCGACGGGGATGGTCGACGACCACGTGAAGGACTGCTTCCGGGCCGCTTAGCCCGCCGGAGCGCGGAGGTCCCGGATGTCATGAAAGGGTCGTTCAGGACATCTTTCGTCCTGAACGACCCTTTCATGACATGTCCGGTGAGCGACTACTTGCCCTGGAAGTTCGGCTTGCGCTTGCCCACGAAGGCCTCGACGGCCTCGGTGTGGTCCGCGGTCGCGCCGAGCGCGGACTGCGCGGCGTCCTCGGCGTCCAGCGCCTCTTCGAGCGTGGACTCGGCGGCGACCGCGAGGACGTTCTTGATCTTCGCGTACGCGACCGTCGGGCCGGCCGCGAGCTTCGCGGCCACCTTCTGCGCGCGGGCGGCCAGTTCCTCGTCCGGAACGACCTCGCTGACCAGCCCGAGCGTCAGCGCCTCGGCCGAGTCGACCGTGCGCGCCATCAGCATCAGCTCGGCCGCGCGGCCGAGGCCGATCAGCCGCTGCAACGTCCACGACGCGCCCGAGTCCGGGCCGAGGCCGACGTTCGCGAACGCCATCAGGAAGTTCGCCGACGTCGCCGCGATCCGGAGGTCGCTCGCGTACGCGAAGGCCGCGCCCGCGCCGGCCGCCGGGCCGTTCACCGCCGCGATGACCGGCTTCGGCATCCCGACGATCGTCTTGACGATCGGGTTGTAGTGCTCCTTGACGGTGTGTAGCGGAGCGGGGTCACCCGCCTGCAGCAGCCCGACGTGCTCCTTCAGGTCCTGCCCGGCACAGAAGGCCTTGCCCGAACCGGTCAGCACGACCGCGCGGACGCTGTCGTCGGCCGCGGCCTCGGTGAGGCCCGCCAGCAGCAGTTCCTTGAGTTCGACGGTCAGCGAGTTGTACGCCTGCGGCCGGTTCAGCGTGAAGGTGCGCACGCCATCGGCGTCGGCGGTCAGCAGAACGTCGGATGTGGTCACGGGATCTCCTAGTCGGCGAAACTGCGGTCCGAGACGAGTCTTTCAGCCTCGCGAGCCGCATACCAGCACCGATACGGCGGCAAAAGATCGGTCCGCGTTCGCGCTCGGCCGCTGATGAGGGACAATGGACAGTAGACCCGGCTGGCTTTGACGAGCGCGACCCGGGCGCGCCGGTTGAGACGGAGGGAGCACGCTATGGCGGCCATGAAGCCCCGGACCGGAGATGGTCCCCTCGAAGTGACTAAGGAGGGGCGGGGCCTCGTGATGCGCGTACCACTCGAAGGTGGTGGGCGCCTCGTCGTCGAACTCTCCGCGGAAGAAGCGAAGGATCTCGGCGCGGCCTTGCAGGAGGTCACCGGCTGAGCCGGACCGCACCAACGTTCAACCACCCGCACCCCGGTCTCCCTTCGGAGGCCGGGGTCGCGGTTCATCTGCGCCCGGAGGTCGCTCACTGTGCGTAACCCGCTACCCCCCGTTCCGGGGAAGCTGCTCGAACTCGAGGTCTCGGACGACCTAAGGCGCGGGACACCGCTGGCCACGCTGATCGCGGCGCCGTCCGAAGAGGACGGTGACGCCGGACTCGCGGAGATCGGCGGCGTGCGGCCCACCGGCAAGGCCGGTGACGTGCAGACCGTGCCGACCGGCGGCGTCCGCTGGCTGGCCGGCGTCGGAGACGGCGAGCCCAAGCAGTACCGCAAGGCCGGTGCCGCGCTGGTCCGCGCCGTTTCGTCGGCGCTGGAGGAAGACGTCAAGGCGGGCCAGAAGGCGTTCCGTGCCTTCGCCGTCGAACTGCCTGAAGACGCGGGCGCCGAGCACGTCGAGGAGCTCGCGTTCGGGCTCCTGCTCGGCGGCTACCGGTTCACGGTGACGGCCGAGGAGCCCAAGCCGAGCCTGCGGACCGTGCGCTTGATCACACGCCACGAGAACGCCGCGGACGCCTTGGAGCGGGTCCGCGAACTCGCCGCGGCCGCCGCGTTCGCGCGCGACCTGGCGAACACGCCGTCGAACATCAAGACCCCCGCCTGGCTCGCCGACACGGCCGTCCGCGTCGCCGGCGGCCTGCCGAACCTGACCGTGACGGCCAGGGACGAGAAGTGGCTGGCCGAGCAGGGCTTCGGCGGCGTCCTCGCGGTCGGTGGCGGTTCGGCCGCGCCGCCGCGGCTGATCGAACTGGAGTACCGGCCGCGCGGGGCGACGACGCATCTGCTGCTGGTCGGCAAGGGCATCACCTTCGACACCGGTGGGCTTTCGATCAAACCGGCCGACGGCATGCACCTCATGCGCACCGACATGGCGGGCGGTGCGGCGATCATCGCCGCGGTCCGCGCGATCGCCGCGCTGCGCCTGCCGGTCAAGGTGACCGCGCTGGTGCCCGCCGCCGAGAACCACGTGTCCGGTTCGTCGTACCGGCCCGGCGACATCGTCCGGCACTACGGCGGAAAGACGACCGAGGTGGGCAACACCGACGCCGAGGGCCGCATGGTCCTGGCCGACGCCCTCGTCTACGGCATCAAGAAGCACAAGCCGGACGCGGTGATCGACGCGGCGACCCTGACCGGCGCCATGAAGGTCTCGCTCGGCGTCCGCACCGGCGGCGTCTTCGCCAACGAGGACGCGCTCGCGGAGCGGGTCACGAAGGCGGGCGAGCGTGTCGGCGAGGCGTGGTGGCGGATGCCGCTGCTGGAGGACCTGGCCGAGACCGTGCAGGGCTCGCTCGGTGACGTCCGGCAGGCGCCGGGCGGTCCCGGCGGCATCGTCGCGGCGCTGTTCCTGCGCGAGTTCGTCGGGGACGTGCCGTGGGCGCATCTCGACATCGCCGGCCCCGCGCGGGCCGACAAGACCTACGCGGACGTCGTGCCCGGGGCCACCGGGTTCGCGGCGCGGACGCTGGTCGAACTGGTCGCGTCCTACGCCTGACCTGCGGTTTACCTGCGGGGTGGTAGCAAAGGTCCCTTGCTCCCACCCCGCAGGTCGACCTTGGGCATGGGCTGGGTCGGCGCGTCACCGGCGTGGGCGGTGAGCCGCCGGGCGATCCCGGTCGCGGGGCCGGTCAGGTAGCGGAAGACGAGCCACGCCGTCACGGAGCCGAGGACGAGCCCGGCGAGCACGTCGTGCGGGTAGTGCGCGCCGACGAAGACCCGCGAGAAGCCCATCAGCACCGCGCCCGGGAGCACCCACGGCGCGAGTCGCCGCCAAGCGAGTGCCAGCCCGACGGCGGCCGCCGCTCCGATGGTGGAGTGGTTGCTCGGGAAGGACCAGTCGCCGATCGGCGGGCAGTCGACGAGCGTGACGAGGTTCCGGCACGGCCGGTCCTCCTGGATCACGCTTTTCAGGCCTTCGCTGATCAGGTACGCGATCGCGGTCGCGGCGGGCGGCAGCAGCGCCACGGCGATCCGGACGGGTGAGGTGCGCGCCCGCCACAGCATCCAGGCGAAAAGCGCCGCGAAGACGAGCAGTCCTGCTTCGGTGAACAGGATTCCGGTCGCCTGAAGCCAGCTCGGGCTTTCCCCCGCCAACTCCACGATGTCGTCGTACATTCACCCGAAGTTAGCGAAAACGACGCGCCCGCGGGGTGGACGAACGGCAGGGACCGACCCTGACGATCGTCACCAGGGATGCGCGCGGACCCGTTCCCGGAACCTCATGACGGCGGGCGGCAGGACGACGTCCTTGCGCCAAGCCAGCCCGATGGTCCGGCCGACCGGCGGTACCAGCGGGACTTCGGCGACACCCGCCGGGCTGCCCGGCTCGAAACGGGGGAGCAGCGCGACACCGAGCCCGGCCGCGACGAGGCCTCGCACGGTGTCGGACTCCTGTCCTTCGAAGGCGATCTTCGGCTCGAAGCCGGCCGCGGCGCACAGTTCGTCGGTGATGGTGCGGAGGCCGTAGCCGGTCTCGAGGAGCACGAACTCCTCGTCCTTGAGGTCCTCGATGGCGGCGCTGGGCCGGTCGGCGAGGCGGTGCGACGTCGGCACGGACAGGAAGATCTCCTGCTCTGACAGCACGGCGGTGTCGAGCAGCGGGTCGTCGACCGGGGCCGGCGCGAGCAGCGCGAGGTCGAGCTCGCCGCTGGTCAGCCGGTCGACCATGTCCTGGCGCGAGCCTTGGACCAGCGTGAACCGGACTCCCGGGTGGTCCGCGCGATAGCCGCGGAGCAGCGTGGGGACCAGCGAACGGCCGAGGAGGTGCAGGAAGCCGAGGACGATGTGCCCGGATTCGGGGTCGACCTCCTCACGGGCTTGGCGGACCCCGGCGTCGACGGCGGCGAGAGCGCGCTCCGCGGCGTCGGCGAGCAACTCGGCGGCCCGGGTGAGCCGGATGCCGCGGCCGTCGGGGACCGTCAGTGGTGCGCCGAGGGCCTCGCCGAGTGCCGCGATCCGGCGGCTTACCGTGGGCTGCGGGACACCGAGCAGTTCCGCCGCGCGTGTGACGTTCGTCGTGCGGCGCAGTGCGGTGAGCAGAGCGAGCTGGGGGGCTAGCTGGGCGGTCATCCTTTCATTCAGCACGGTATCGATTGTGGCAGATGAGCGTATTAGACGTATCGTTTAGCGAGGCTTAGCTTCGACGTCGTGCCTGCTCCCGGAACCACCCGCCGCGTGACGATCGCCGTCGCCGCGGCCGGGATCTCCTCGTTCGCGCTGCTCTACGCGCCGCAGCCGGTGCTGCCGCAACTGGCCGAGCAGTACCACCTCGATCCCGGTGGTGCCTCGCTCGCGGTGAGCGTCGCGACCGGCGCGCTCGCGATCGCCGTGCTGCCGATCGCGGCGCTTTCGGAGGTGGTGGGACGGCGGCCGGTGATCATCGCCTCGGTGGTCGCGTCGGTCGTGTTCGGTTTCCTGCTGCCGCTGGCGCCGAGCTATCCGGCGCTGCTCGTGCTGCGGGCGCTGCAGGGGGTCGCCATCGCGGGGTTCCCCGGCGTGGCCGCGGCCTACCTCGCGGAACGGCTCGGGAAGGCCGGGCTGGCGGCAGCGGTGGGCGCGATGATCGCCGGGAACACCGTCGGCGGCATGGTCGGACGGCTCGCGGCCGGGTTCACCGCCGGACCGTTCGGCTATCAGGGCGCGCTGCTCGTCGTCGCGGGGGTCGGGCTGGTCTGCACGGTGGTCACGGTGCTGGCCCTGCCGCCGGGGGAGCAAGGGACCTTTGCTACCACTTTCGCGGATCGGCGCAGGTCAGAGCGCTTTAGTGACCAGGGCAAGGCGGTGCTGGCCGGGCTCGGCGCGGCCGTCCGGAAGCCGGTCCTGCTGGTCCAGTACGCGGTCGCGCTCCTGGCGATGGGCTCGTTCGTCGCGCTCTACAACGCCGCCGGCTTCCGCCTGACCGGCGAGCCGCTGAACCTCTCGCCCGCGATCGCGTCGCTCGTCTTCCTCGCGTACGCGATCGGCTCGGTCTCGTCCGCGACGGCGGGGAAGCTCGTCGGCCGCTTCGGGCGTCGCCGGTCGCTCGCCGGTGCCCTGCTGCTCACGATCGCGGGCGCCGCGCTGACGTTGTCCGACTCGCTGCCCGTGGTCGTCGCCGGGTTCGTGGTGCTGACCGGCGCGTTCTTCGCCGCGCACGCCGTCGCCAACGGCTGGGCCGCGGCGGAAGCGCCCGAGAACGCTCGCGGCCAGGTGGGCGGGCTCTACACGCTTTCGTATTACCTCGGCAGCAGCGTCGGCGGTGCGGTCGGCGCGACCGTGTACGGGCACGCGGGCTGGACGTGGCTGATCGTGCTCACCGCCGCCTGGCTGGCCATCGCCGCGGTGGCCGTGGTCGCGGTGGTCCCCAAGTCCGTGAAGGCCTCCTTGAGGGACTCTGGGTCTCTCAAGGAGGCCTTCACGGAACGGGTCTGAAAGTGGTAGCAAAGGTCCCTTGCTACGCGATCGCGGCGACCAGCAGCCCGCCGCCCACCGGCAACAGCGCCGGGACCAGCCGCACGTCCTCCCGGAAGGCCCGCGCGACCTCCCGGAGCGCGAGGGTGTCCGGATCACGCCGTGAGGGATCGGTCACCCTGGTGCCCGAGACGTTGTGGAACGCCAGTATCCCGCCGGGCCGCAGCAGAGCGACGGCCTTCTCGTAGCAACTCGGGTACTCGACCGGCGCCGAATCGACGAACACCAGGTCGTAACCGCCGGGGGTGAGCCGGGGGAGGACGTCGAGCGCGCGCCCCATGATCAGCCGGGTCCGCCCCGGCGGGTAGCCGGCCTCGCGGAACGCCGCCCGCGCCGCCCGGTGGTACTCCGGCTCGATGTCGATCGAGGTGAGGACCCCGTCGTCGACCATGCCGCCGAGCAGGCACAACCCGCTCACCCCGGCCCCGGTCCCGACCTCGACGACGGCCTTCGCCCGCAGCGTCGTGGCCAGGAAACGGAGAGTCGCGCCCGCGCCCGCGCTCAGCGGACCGCATCCCAGATCGGCCGACCGCGCCCGCGCGGCGGCCAGTACCTCGTCGTCGGGGACGTAGCCGTCGACGAGATCGGCGTCGGCGGCCTCGGCAGGCGAGCCCGCATGCGTCCCGGAATTCACACGCGGAGGTTAGCGCTGCCTATCGCCAAAAGAGCAGAAGACTCCTGGTAACGACTTCTCAGCCTCCTCTCAGTCCAGTCTCACTAGAAACATAAGCAGGCCGGACAGACTGGTCCTCGACAACGGGAACACCGTGCTCATCGCCCGCGTTGGGTGGAGTAGTTGGGAGAAGACGCTGATGGAGGTGCCTACTTCCCCGATGCAGGACACGATGCAGGACCAGCACGCGGACCAGGTCACGCCGGTGACGGTGGACGAGGCCGCATGGACGCCGCCCTCGTGGGACGAGGTCGTGCGTGAGCACGCCGACCGCGTGTACCGGCTGGCATACCGCCTGACCGGTAACGCCCACGACGCCGAGGACCTGACGCAGGAGACCTTCATCCGGGTCTTCCGCTCCCTCGCGTCCTACAAGCCCGGCACGTTCGAAGGCTGGCTGCACCGCATCACCACGAACCTCTTCCTCGACATGGCCCGCCGCCGCTCGCGCGTGCGGATGGAAGGCCTCCCCGAGGACACCGACCGCATCGTCGGTGACGACCCGAGCCCCGAGCAGGTCTACTCGGACACGCATCTCGACCCGGACCTGCAGGCCGCGCTCGACGAGTTGCCGCCCGAGTTCCGTGCCGCGGTCGTGCTGTGCGACGTCGAAGGCCTCTCGTACGAGGAGATCGGCGCCACCCTCGGTGTCAAGCTCGGCACCGTGCGCAGCCGGATCCACCGTGGCCGCCAGGCGCTTCGCGCTTCTTTGGAGCGTCGTCGCGCCGCGGCGCAGGAGTCTGCGAAGGTGGGGGTATGACCGCACCGCGAGGTTGGGGACTCCCCGAGTCGCATCTGCTTCCGGACGCCATCGTCGCCTTCGTGGACGGCGAGCTGACCCTCGGCGCCCAGGACAGGGCTTCGGCGCATATCGCCCGTTGCCAGTCCTGCGCCGCCGAGGTGACCGCCCAGCGCCAGGCCGTTGCGGCCCTGAAGCAGGCGGGAGCCCCGTCGATGTCGGCGGGTTTCCTGGCCAGCCTTTGCTCCATCCCGCAGAACACCGAACTTCCCGGCACGCCGGACAATCTGGCGATGACCGCGGACGGCCAGCTCGTGGCCATCCAGCGTCCCGACCGGGTCGCCGGCCTTCGCGACACCGGGGTCTTGGGCGGTACCGCGCCGTTGGGATCATCGGCACCGCTGGGCCAGTCGCCGAACGTCCTCGGCGGCGGGCGGTTCGGCCTCGCCCGGCGGAAGTACGCGCAAGGCGCCGGAGTCGTCGTTTCGGGCCTGGTCCTGAGCGCCCTGGCCCTGGTCGCGACCTCGGGTGACGGCACCGAAGACCAGCCGGCCACCGGTTTCACCCCGCCGCAGGGCGTCAACGCCGGGCTGCTGCCCGCGCAGCTGGGCGGCGGCACCCAGCCGGAACCACCGCGCAGCCCCACGCCGAGCCCGAGCACGTCCAGCCGGCCCATGCCCGTCTCGGCCCGCTGATCCGCTCCGTCAGGGTTTGACGAAGCAGATCGTCGCGCTCTTGAACTTCTGCGTCGCGCCGTACGCCGAGTAGGAGATCACCTCTTCTGTGCCCTCCTTGCACGGACTGTTCACGTAGCTGGCCTTGTCGAACACCTCGCTGATCTTCAGCCGCGCTCGCGAGCAGTCCACCAGCGGCGGCGGGGTCTTGGTCTTGATGACGTCGAAACACAGGCCGATCCGGGCGTTGATCCCCAGACAGAGTCCGACACCGTCACCGCGCAGCGGCGTCGCCACCGAGTAGCTGTAGAAGCCCTCCGGGCAGTCGCCCTTGACCGTGCCCTTGACGCTCACGACGTACGGCGTCCGCGGGTCGTCGCAGGCGGCCTTCACCGCGTCCGCCTCTTTCCCGGCGCCGGTCAGCTGGACGCAGTCGCCGGCCTCCACCTTGGTGGCCTGCTTCTCCGGCCCCGCGACCGATTTCATCACGACGACCAGGCCGATCCCGCCGCCGACCACGACGAGTGCCGCCACGAGCAGCAGCACCTTCACCTTGGTGCTCAGGCCCTTCTTCTTCGGTGGCTGCGGCCAGCCCTGCTGCTGCGGCCACTGCTGGTGAGGGACGTTCTGGGGCGGATAAGGGGCCCCCGGATTCTGCGACATGGCCGTCAGCGTGCCATAAGTGAGACATCTTCGCGGCAAGTGTCACATTTCTGTCCGGTCCGGGGAATCAACGCGCACTTCACCGTGGTCACGGCAGAATCCAGGGCGAGGCTTGGCGTACTCTCGCGTCCGGCCAACCTGATCTCAGCCCCGGGGAATGATGACCGAGCAGCCGAACGCGAAACCGCAGCAGCCTGGTGACCCGGCGGGGGATCGGCTGGCACCGCGCCCGCTGGCCCGGCCCGCCGTCGATCCGGCGCAGGCGGCCACGTTCGGGAGGCCGCATGGCGTCGATGGCGCCTTCGACAAGCTGTACCAGCCCAGCGCGAACGGACAGCCCGCGCCGGGCCTGAATCTGGCGCCCCCGACGCCGGAATCGCTCGCCGAAGCCTTCCGCCGCCCGCCGGGCGCCGAAGGTGTCGTGCTGGAGCGGCCGCACGGGACCAACGGCTCCGGGCCGTCCGCGAGCGGCGCGGAAGATCCGCTTTGGACCACGACGTCGGACCCGTGGCGTGATCCCGGTTCCGGCGCGGTGCTCGCCGGGCCCGCCGTGCAGCAGGACACGGAAGAAGAGAAGCAGGCGAAGCGCCCGCAGGGTGCGCTGCTGAGCCTTCCGGAGGTCCTCTTCGGGCGGCGTGTGCAGACGAAGGCGCTGGCGATGCTCGCCGCGGTCGCGCTGGCCATCGGCGCGGTCGGCGGGCTGATCGGCTGGTGGTTCGCCGACACCGGCACCGAGCTGACCGGCCAGGCCAGCATCTCCGAGGCCGACGCGGCCAAAGAACGGCCGGCGGGTTCGATCGCGGACATCGCCCATCGGGTGGCGCCCGCCGTCGTCTCGCTCGAGGTGTTCAAACCCGGCGCCGACGCGGGCCAGCAGGGCTCCGGCGTCGTCATCGACAACCAGGGCTACGTGCTCACCAACGAGCACGTGATCTCCGCCGCGACGGCCGACGCGGCCACCAAGGTCACCGCCGTGTTCTTCGACGGCAAGCGCGTCGAGGCGAAGGTCGTCGGCGCGGACGCCAAAACCGACCTGGCCGTGGTCAAGGTCGACGTCAAGAACCTCACCGCGCTCCAGGTCGGGAAGTCGTCCGACCTGGCCGTCGGCGACTCGGTGATCGCCGTCGGTTCGCCGCTGGCCCTGCAGAACTCGGTCACCGCCGGCATCGTGAGCGCGCTCAACCGCCCGGTGACCGCGGGCGGCGACGGCGGCAGCGCGCCGGTGATCTACGAGGCCATCCAGACCGACGCCGCGATCAACCACGGCAACTCGGGTGGTGCGCTCGTCGACGCGACCGGCGCGCTGGTCGGGATCAACTCGGCGATCCGCTCGTCCAGCGCCGAAGGCGGCAGCATCGGCATCGGATTCGCCATCCCCAGCGACTACGCGGTGAAGATCGCGAAAACACTGATCAAGGACGGCAAGGTCGTCCACCCCGACATCGGCATCAACGCTTCGTCGACCGTCGCGGGCTCCAGCACCATGGGCGCACAGGTCCGCAACGTCGCCCCCGGGGGCCCCGCGGCCTCGGCGGGGATCAAAGAAGGCGACGTCATCACGGAAGTCGGCGGCAGGCTCGTGCGCGACTCGGCGGAACTGCTCGTCGCGGTCCGCGCTCGCGAAGTCGGCGAAGTGGTCCCTGTCCGGCTTGTCCGGGATGGGTCTTCACTTGTCGTGGACGTGAAACTGGCCTCGGACTAGCGAGTTCGGCCGGGTACCCTGAACGGGGAAGACGCCGAGGCGGAGGTTCACACGGGTGTTCGAGAGTGTCGGCTGGGGAGAGATCCTCATCATCGTCGTCGCGGGTCTTTTCATCCTCGGTCCGGAGCGGCTGCCTGAAGCGGCGTCCTGGGTGGCGAAGAGCGTCCGCAAGGTCCGCGACTTCGCGACCGGGGCCAAGACGCAGCTGCGCGAGGAGATGGGCCCGGAGTTCGATCAGCTGCGCAAGCCGCTGGAGGATCTGCGGGGCCTGCGGAACTTCGACCCGAAGCGGGTCGTCACCCAGCACCTGTTCGACGGTGACACGGATCCGCTGGGGCTCAACAACGTCAACGGCACCAACGGGTCCAATGGCGCTTCGAAGCCCAACGGCCACCCGGCGCCGGCTTCGCAGCCCGAGCCGCTGAAGCCCGGTGAGCGCCCTCCGGTCGACCCGGACGCCACCTGACCCAGGCCTTCAACCCGACGCATTTAGTCCTCTGGATGCGATCCTTGCGCACGCAAGTACCGCATCCAGAGGACTAAATGCATAAGTAGGGGGACGGTCAGCGGCCCGCGGGGGTGACGTTCAGCATCATCCCGGCCAGCCCGCGCGCCCGGACGGTCAGCTTCTTCGCCGCCTCCTTGAGCACGAGCGACGCCGGCGCGTCCGGCTCGGCCAGCACGATCGGCGTGCCCGCGTCGCCGTTGGAGACCACGCGCGGGTCCATCGGGACCTGCCCGAGCAGCGGCACCGTCGAGCCGACCGACTTCGACAGCGAGTCGGCGACCGACTGCCCGCCGCCGGAGCCGAAGATCTCCATCTTCTGGCCGTCGGGCGTCTCCAGCCACGACATGTTCTCGATGACCCCGGCCACCCGCTGCCGCGTCTGCAGCGCGATCGCGCCCGCGCGCTCGGCCACCTCGGCGGCCGCCTGCTGCGGCGTGGTGACGACCAGGATCTCCGCGTTCGGGATGAGCTGCGCCACCGAGATCGCGATGTCGCCGGTGCCCGGCGGCAGGTCCAGCAGCAGGATGTCGAGGTCGCCCCAGAACACGTCGGCGAGGAACTGCTGCAGCGCGCGGTGCAGCATCGGCCCGCGCCACACCACGGGGGTGTTGCCCGGGGTGAACATGCCGATCGAGATCACCTTCACGCCGTGTGCCTGCGGCGGCATGATCATGGTGTCGACCTTGGTCGGCTTCTCCCGCGCGCCGAGCATCCGCGGCACCGAGTGCCCGTAGATGTCCGCGTCCACCACGCCGACGGACAGCCCGCGTTCGGCCATCGCGGCCGCGAGGTTCACCGTCACCGAGGACTTGCCGACGCCGCCCTTGCCGGACGCGACGCAGTAGACGCGCGTCAGCGAGCCCGGCTGCGCGAACGGGATCACCGGTTCGGCGGCGTCACCGCGCAGGGAT
The DNA here is from genome assembly GCF_000754115.1 of Amycolatopsis sp. MJM2582. Classification (NCBI taxonomy): domain Bacteria; kingdom Bacillati; phylum Actinomycetota; class Actinomycetes; order Pseudonocardiales; family Pseudonocardiaceae; genus Amycolatopsis; species Amycolatopsis sp. MJM2582. Next base: position 193,199 of record NZ_JPLW01000001.1, on the reverse strand, counting down.
TTCCGCAGCTCCGTGCGTTGCTCGTCGCTCATCACGTCGAGCTCGACCCGGACGTCGTTGACGCCGGGGAGCTTCTTGACGGCTTCGGTGGTGTCGTTGGTCAGCGTCGCCTTCAGCGGGCAGCCGGCGACCGTCAGGTAGATCCCGACGGTGACCACACCGTCCGAGCCGACCTCCACGTCCTTGACCATGCCGAGTTCGGTGATCGGTTTCTTGATCTCCGGGTCGTACACGGCCTTCAGCGCGGTGCGGACATCGTCGACGCTGGGGAGTTGCTGCGTACTGGTCACCCCACCATGTTACGTACCGGTAGGCGTGCGGTCGGGTTTGGCCTTGCGCGGCTTGGCGTCGAGATCCTCGCGGAGCCGGTCGAGCTCGCCCCGCAGGAAGTCCCGGGTGGCGACCTCGCCGAGCGCGATCCGCAGCGACGCGAGCTCCCGCGCGAGGTATTCGGTGTCGGCCTTCGTCTGCGCGGCGCGGTTCCGGTCCTCGTCGAGGGAGACGCGGTCGCGGTCGTCCTGCCGGTTCTGCGCGAGCAGGATCAGCGGCGCGGCGTACGCGGCCTGCGTCGAGAACGCCAGGTTCAGCAGGATGAACGGGTACGGGTCCCACCGCAGCGAGACCGCGACCAGGTTCAGCACGATCCAGACGATGACGATCAGCGTCTGCCAGAACAGGTACTTGCCGGTGCCGAGGAACCGCGCGATCCGTTCGGTGAACCGGCCGAACGAGTCGGGGTCGATGTTCAGCCTGAACCGGCTCTGGCCGCGGGGCTGGTCGAGCCGCCGCCCGGACGTCAGTTCAGGCACGTTCGGCCTCCTCGGTGATCTCGCCGGTGATGTCGTGCAGCCCGGTCTCGCGCCAGTCCTCCGGGAGCAGGTGGTCGAGCACGTCGTCGACGGTGACCGCGCCGAGCAGGTGATCCTCGGCGTCCACCACCGGCCCGCAGGTGAGGTTGTAGGCGGCGAAGTAGCGCGTGACCTCGGACAACGTGGCCTTCGGCCGCAGCGCGGGCAGCTGGGAGTCGATGGCGCTCGCCACCATCTCCGCGGGTGGCTCGCGCAGCAACCGCTGGAAGTGGACGACGCCGACGAAGCGCCCCGTCGGCGTCTCCGTGGGCGGACGGCAGACGAACACCATGCTCGCCAGCGCCACTGGGAGGTCCGCGTTGCGGATGTGCGCGAGGGCCTCGGCGATCGTGGCGTCCGGGGTCAGCACCACCGGCTCGGGGGTCATCAGACCGCCCGCGGTGTCGGACGAGTACTCCAGCAGCCGCTTCACCGGCGCCGACTCCTCGGGTTCCATCAGCTCCAGGAAGCGGTTCTGCTCGGCGGGCGCCAGTTCGGCCAGCAGGTCGGCGGCGTCGTCGGGGTCCATCGCTTCGAGGATGTCGGCGGCCCGTTCCTCGGCCAGGTAGGACAGCAGTTCCTTTTGGTCGTCCTCGGGAAGCTCCTCGATGACGTCGGCGAGGTGCTCGTCGTCCATCGCGTCGGCGACCTCGTGCCGTCGTTTGAGCGGCAGATCGCGGACCGTGGCGGCGACGTCGGCCGGGCGCATCGTGTCGAACAGCATCAGCAGCTGCGCCGCGCCCTGGGTCTGGCCGGTCAGATCGGTGAGCCCGAGCCCGGACACCTCCGACCACGGCAGCACCTGCATCGCCGAACGCCGCCTGCCGAGGCCGAGCCTGCTCGACCGTTCACGGATCGCGAGTTTCGCGAGCACCCAGTCCCGCGTCCGCGTCGGTTCCATGGCGGCGTCGACGACGGTGATCCTGGTGTCCGAGCCCGCGAGCGTGGCGTACGCATCGAAGAGCTGCCCGACCACCAGCACCTCGTTGGGCCGCTGGTGGAAGCGCCGCATGTTCACCGATCCGGTGGCGAGCGTGACCGCGGTGGGCTCGATCGAGGTCACCCGCAACATCGGCACGAACACGCGGCGCCTCGTCGTCAGCTCGACCACGATGCCCAGGATCCGGGGCGGCTGCTGATCGAGGCGCAGGCCCGCCACCAGGTCCCGCACCTTGCCGATCGATTCGCCATCGGGCCCGAAAACCGGCAAACCGGCCAGCTGGGCTGCGAATACCCTGTTCACGGCTGCCATGCCCGAAGGTTATCCGCTCCCGGGGCCCACGACGATTCGTGTGATCACCGCAATGCCCAGGCCGCGATTCCGGGGACGGCGGCGTAGGCCGGGTCTTCGGCGACGGTCTCGGGCGAGGCGCCCTCGGCGAGGTCTTCGTACAGCCAGGTCCAGTTCTGCACCGCGCGCACGAGCGTCCACGCCCGCGCCCGCTCCGCGTCCACCCCGGCCGCCGCGCAGAACCACTTGAGCTTTTCGTCCATTGTGGACTCTTCCGCGCGGTTCCAGAGGATCGAGATCGCACCGAACTCCAGATCACCCGAAAGCGGCTTCGGGTCGATCACCAGCCACGGTTCGCGCGCTCCGGCGAGGACGTTCTCGAAGTGCAGATCCTCGTTCACCATCAGCTCACCGGCTTCCGGCCCGAGGCTCACGCAGATCTCCACCGCCGCGTCGACGTACTTGCGGTCGAACGGTTCGCCCAGCTCGCTCCAGGTCTCCGGGAGTTCGGTGACCAGCTCCGCGGCCTCTTCCCGAAGAGACCGCTGCAGGGCTTCGGGAGCGGGGACGGCCAGCCGGCGCGCCAGCGCTCCGACCGTCTCGACGGCCTCCTGGATCGGCTCCGTTTCCAGCGACCGGGTGGCGTCGAGCCGCTCCAGGAGCAGCACGCCGTCCTCGGGCACGTTGTCGTACATCAGGACCGCGCCCTGACCGGCCCAAGTGGACAGTGCGAGCGGTTCGTCGTCGGACTCCTCGTGCGGCCAGCCGAGTTTGAGGATCGCGGGGGAGCCGTCCGCGCGGCGTACGGGCTGCGCGACGCCGACGAAACCGTGCATGGCCTCGCCGTCGTATTCGAGTTGCCACTTGGCGGTGTACTTCTCGGCGAGGAACGGGAGGGAATCGAGCCACTCGGCGGCTCCGGGGCCGAGGTCGGCGGCGCGGTCGAGGAACTTGGGCGGGATCTTGAAACCGGTCACGAACCCACCTTGGCAGGCCTGTCCACCGTGTTTCCCCCGTGACTCGCCGGGCGTACCGTGAACAGCGAGAACAACCCCGGGAGCAGCCATGGTGGTGGAGATTCTCAGTGCGGTCGCCGTCGCGGGCGGAGCTTGGCTCGCGGCCAGCCTTCGCGTGGTGAAACAGTACGAACGCGGTCTCGTGTTCCGGTTCGGGCGGGTGCGCCCGGCCATCCGGGAGCCGGGGCTCGCGCTGCTCGTGCCGATCGCGGACAGACTGCAGAAGGTCAACATGCAGATCGTCACGATGCCGATCCCCGCGCAGGACGGCATCACCCGCGACAACGTCACCGTGCGGGTGGACGCGGTCGTGTACTTCAAGGTGATCGACCCGGTGCTGGCCGCGGTCAACGTGCAGGACTACCGCTCGGCCGTCGGGCAGGTCGCGCAGACCTCGCTGCGGTCCATCATCGGCAAGAGCGACCTGGACGACCTGCTGTCCAACCGCGAACGGCTGAACGAGGGCCTGGAACTGATGATCGACAGCCCGGCGCTGGACTGGGGCATCCACATCGACCGGGTCGAGATCAAGGACGTCGCGCTGCCGGAGTCGATGAAACGCTCGATGTCACGCCAGGCCGAAGCCGAACGCGAACGGCGGGCGCGGGTCATCTCGGCCGACGGCGAACTGCAGGCGTCGCACAAACTCTCGCAGGCGGCGGCGACCATGGCCGACACCCCGGCGGCGTTGCAGTTGCGGCTGCTGGAGACGGTCGTGCAGGTTTCGGCGGAGAAGAACTCGACGCTGGTCCTGCCGTTCCCGGTGGAGCTGCTGCGCTTCCTGGACGCGAACACGCCGAAGCGGGAGGCGCCTCCGGAGGACGCGCCGGCCAACGGTCAGGTGGCGCCGGCGCCGAGGGAACCGGGCGACGTGGGTCAGGTCTCCGAGACGTGAAGAAGCCCCAGGCGCTTGCATCAGAGGCGACACTGGGGCGTTCGTCACTGACGGTAGCATCTTCGGGTGTCATCCGTCGAGACCGAAGAGTCCATGGTCTGGAACCTGCTGTCCGAACCCCGAATGGCTCCCTATCTCGAAGGAGCGTCGGGAGACCAGGTCGCGGCCCTGCGGTTGTACGAGTGGAGCGCGCGCACGTCTTCCGCCGCTTTCGAGGTGGTGGGCCATCTCGAGGTGCTCCTTCGTAACGCTCTGGATAGGTGTCTTCGCGAGCACTTCCGAGAGGATCAGTGCGGCATCCCGTGGTTCTTGCTGCCGACTCCGGGTGGGGACCATGTGGCGGAGGCCGTCGCCGCCGTGCGGGAGCGGCTGCGCCCCCAGCGGAAGGAAACCCGGCATCAGATCATCGCCGGGTTGAGCTTCGGTTTCTGGTCCGGTTTGCTCGGCCCCAAGTACGAGGAGCTCTGGCGCGACTGTCTTCATCGCGCTTTCCCGAACTCGTCGGGAAAGCGAAAACAGGTCGCCGTCGCGGTCGAGCGGGTCCGCAAGTTCCGGAACCGGCTCGCGCACCACGACTCGACGATCAACGTCGACATACCCTTCGAGCTTCGCCAGATGTTCGAACTGGCAGCGTATATCGACGTGGATGCCGCGCGATGGCTGAAGCGGTGCAGCGGATTGATGACCGTCTACGCACAACGACCGGTCACGATCGACGACACCGTCGTCGTGTCGGCGAAGCACGCTTGGCCGCTGTACGTGACCTGCTCCGCTTACGTGTGCCAATCCGGGCGGGCATTCCGGCCGATCGAGCGTGTGGCGTTCTACGTGGACCGTCAGGTGAAGCTCGACGTGCCCGCCGTGCTTCACCGCCGGGACAATGTCGAGTGGTCCTCGGAAGAGGCAGCGCGGCTCGGTGCCTCCGACGATCGGTTCGACCGCAAGATCGCCAAAGTCATCGAAGCGTCGGACGAGAACTGGAGGGATGGCCGCTATCAGGTCTTCTTGCTGACCGGTCCAGGCCATCCCGACCACCGGCGGCTACGGGCGGCGTTACCCCACCTCGGCACCGGCAGAGGCTCGGCATTCGTCCAGCGGCAGCGGTATGTCTCCCTGCACTCGTTGGAGAACGCGGCGACGACGGCCGACCTCTAGGCCGGACGAGGCCCAGCGCTAATCGAGCTCGCCGTTCACGCCGAGAATGATCAGCGTCCCGATGAACCCGACGTACAGCGCGATGACGATGTACGCGATGACCACCGCCGCGAGCGCGATGCCGCGTCCGCCCGCTTCGCCGCGGTTCGCCTTCGCCAGCCCGATGTGCCCCAGGATCAGCCCGACGATCACGGTCACGCACGAGCAGATCCCGACGAGCGAGCACACCAGCCCGGCGATCGCCATCCCGTTGTCCTGCGAACGCGGCGGTGCCGCCATCGCGTACGGGTTGTACGGCTGCGGCGCTGGATAAGCGGCAGGCAACGGCACGGGCGTGTACACCGGAGGAACCGAAGTGTCCGGAGCCGTGAAGGGCGGCGGGACGGGCTCGGCGGTCAGCGGATCGATGGTCTGCCCGTACGTCTCGACCGGAACCGGTGTCGGCTCCGGAGCCGGAGCGGACGCCGAAGGCACCTCGAACGGTGCGGGCGGCTCGAACGGCGGAGGCGGCGTGAAGGGTGCGGGCGGCTGGAACTGCTGCGGTTCCGCCGGGCTCGAAACCGTTTCGGACGACGCGGAAGTCGGATCCGAGAAGGTGTTCGAGTCGGTGTAGGACGACGTCGACGGTGTGTCCTGCGAGTCGGAACTGCTCATCCTGCTGGCCCCCTGGTTCGTGCGGGACACCACCGTATCGTCCGGCGACGGGTCACGAGACGCCCGCGGCACCGATCGCGAGCACCACGAAGACGAACCACAGGATGACCGGGATCAGCCACAGCGCGGTGACGACGTACCCGATGATCATGCCCGCCTGCGCCATGCCCTGGCCGCCTGCTTCACCGCGTTTGGCCTTCGAGAGCGCGATGTGCCCGAAGATGATCCCCAGGATCGCCGGGAAGCACATGAGTAGCCCGATCAGAGAGCACACCAGCGACGCCACCGCCATGCCCTGGTCCGGAGGCCGCACATAGGCCGGCTGGACGTAGTACTGCTGCGGCGGTGGTTGGTACGGCTGGAGTCCGTAGGGCTGCTCGAACTGCCCGGACGGCTGATGCCCGTACGGGTCGTGCGGATTCGTCATGCTGGTCCCCTCGTAGACGAGGACCGTATCGCTACCGGAAAGCGCCGTGTTTCGCGGCGACGTTGAGCAGGACCGGGACCGCGATGGCGTACAGGACGATCATCAGGTAGCCGACGACGAACGCGGCGAGCGCCATGCCCTTGCCGCCGGCCTCGCCGCGCCGGGCTTTCGCGAAGGCGACGTGTCCCAGGACGATCCCCGGGATCACGGACACCAGCCCGATCAGCCCGAAGAGTGAAAAGATCAAGGCGGCCGTCGCGAGGCCGGAATCCTTGCTCCGCGCCGGAGGCTGGTTCGGGAAGGCGTACTGCTGCTGCGGCGGGAACCCGCCGAAAGGCTGCTGAGCCACGTTTCGTCCCCCTCGGACTGTGATCGGCTTGTCACTGTAGTGGCATGCTCACGGATGGCGTACGCGTGACTGCGCTCATAGCGAGCTCCCACGTCAGACGGCATACTCACCGGTAACCCAGCGCCGGGAGCCCGGTGCGCGCGAATTTAGGAGCAGCGATGGCTCGCCTCGCCCAGACCGCCGGCTTGACCGACGTGCAGTCCGAAATCCTGGCCACGGTCCGCCAGTTCGTGGACAAGGAGGTCATCCCGCGCGCGCAGGAGCTCGAGCACTCCGACACCTACCCCGCCGAAATCGTCGAGGGGATGAAGGAGATGGGCCTGTTCGGGCTCACCATCCCGGAGGAGTACGGCGGCCTCGGCGAATCGCTGCTGACCTACGCGCTCGTGGTCGAGGAGATCGCGCGCGGCTGGATGAGCGTCTCCGGCGTCATCAACACGCATTTCATCGTCGCGCACATGATCAAGCAACACGGGACGCCCGAGCAGAAGCAGCACTTCCTCCCGCGGATGGCGACCGGCGAGGTCCGCGGCTCGTTCTCGATGTCCGAGCCGGACCTCGGCTCCGACGTCGCCGCGATCAAGACCCGCGCCCGCAAGACCGACGACGGTTACGTCATCGACGGTTCGAAGATGTGGCTGACCAACGGCGGCAGCTCCAACCTGATCGCGCTGCTCGTCAAGACCGACGAAGGCGCGGAGAAGGCCCACCAGAACCTCACCACGTTCCTGATCGAGAAGCCCGAGGGCTTCGGCGAGGTCGCGCCCGGGCTCACCATCCCCGGCAAGATCGACAAGATGGGCTACAAGGGTGTCGACACCACCGAAGCCGTGTTCGACGGCTACAAGGTCGGTGCCGACAAGGTCCTCGGCGAAGCGCCGGGCAAGGGCTTCGCGTACATGATGGACGGTGTCGAGGTCGGCCGGGTCAACGTCGCCGCCCGCGCCTGCGGCATCGCGATCCGCGCGTTCGAACTCGCGGTGGAGTACGCCCAGCAGCGCAAGACCTTCGGCAAGGCGATCGCCGAGCACCAGGCGATCGCGTTCAAACTCGCCGAGATGGCCACCAAGGTCGAGGCCGCGCACCTGATGATGGTCAACGCCGCCCGGCTCAAGGACTCCGGCGCGCGCAACGACGTCGAGGCCGGCATGGCGAAGCTGATCGCGAGCGAGTACTGCGCCGAGGTCACCCAGGACTCCTTCCGCATCCACGGCGGCTACGGCTACTCCAAGGAGTACGAGATCGAGCGCCTCATGCGCGAGGCGCCGTTCCTTCTCATCGGCGAGGGCACCAGCGAGATCCAGAAGACCATCATCAGCCGCGGTCTGCTTCGCGAGTACAAGTCCCGCTCCTGAACGTTCGCGCCTTTCGCCCGTCCTTGAGAAGATGGACCAGGACGGGCGAGAGGTGATTACGTGAGTGCTCCCTTTGGCGGAGGCGGCCGGGCCGCGGGTGGGCTGCCCAGGCTGCCGACACCGCCTTCCGGCTGGCCGATCGGTTCCTACGCGACGTACGGCGAAGCCCAGCAAGCCGTCGGCTTCCTCGCGGAGAAGGAGTTCGGGGTCGCCGACGTGACCATCGTCGGTGTCGACCTGATGCTCGTCGAGCGCGTCGTCGGCAGGCTGAGCTGGGGCCGGGTGCTGGGCACCGGTGCGGTGTCCGGCGCGTGGTTCGGCCTGATCATCGGGCTGCTGCTGGGCATGTTCAACAACCAGGGGTTCGCCTGGCAGCCCATGATCGGCGGGCTCGTGCTCGGCATCCTGGCGTGGACGGTCTTCGCCGCGATCAGTTACAGCATGTCCCGCCGCGACTTCTCCTCCGCGAGCCAGCTGGTCGCCGGCCGGTACGACGTGCTCTGCCAGCCGCGTTCGGCCGAACAGGGCCGTGAGCTCCTGGCCCAGCTGGCGTTGGGCGGCCGCCCCGCCGGATGACATTCGGCGGTACTCGTTCACCTGTTCGTCGTGCGGTCCGCTGAATCGTTACCGATACTGCTTGCGGGCGGTGATCGCCCGGAATAGGTTGCACAACACCAGTCGGGCGGTCATGTACTCCAGCGTGTCCGCCCGAGCACTAGCACGTCGGGGTGCTGGCGCGCGGGCTTCTTCAACGCGTCCTAGTGCCGCCGTTCCCCAGGCGTGCGCGGGTGAGGAGGCCTCATGGGGAAGAGGATGAGCGCGAGCCGGAGGGGCCGCTCACCAGGCCGCACCGGCTCGCTACTCGGCGCGACAGCGCTGACGGTCGGCCTGCTGGCGGGCTGCGGTTCGGATGCCGGACTGAAGATCAACGTCTACTACGCGCCCGAAGACAATTTCCAGTCCGTTGTGGACGATTGCACGAAGGCCTCGGGCGGGCGGTACGAGGTCGTCTACAACAAGCTCCCGCGACCGGCCGACGGCCAGCGGGAGCAGATGGTGCGCCGCCTGGCCGCCGGGGACGAGTCGCTCGACGTACTGGGGCTGGACGTCACCTGGGTCTCGGAGTTCGCCGAGGCGGGCTGGGTCGACGAATGGACGGGCGAGGCGAAGGCCGAGGCGACCGAGGGTGTCCTGCCGGGACCGCTCGAAACCGCCACGTGGAACGGAAAACTCTACGCGGCGACCAAGAACACCAACGTCCAGCTGCTCTGGTACGACGACCGGTTGACGCCGACACCGCCGAAGACCTGGGACGAGATGATCGACCAGGCGAAGGCGCTCAAGGTGCAGGGCAAACCGGCGAACGTCGTGTTCACCGGCGCGCAGTACGAGGGCCTCGTCGTCATCTACAACACGCTCGTCGAGTCCGCGGGCGGCAAGATCCTGTCCGACGACGGCAAGTCGGTCGTGATGGACGCCGGCGCGGTCAAGGCGCTGGAGATGCTCAAGAAGGTCACCACGTCCGGGATCACCGACCCGTCGCTGACCAACTCGAAGGAGGACGAGGTCCGCCAGTCCTTCCAGCGCGGCAACGCCGCCTTCGAATTGAACTGGCCGTTCGTCTACGCCTCCTACGCCAAGGAGAAGAAGGACGAGCTGAAGCACTTCAAGTGGACCACCTATCCGCGGCTCGAAGCGGGGAAGCCCGCCAAGACCACGATCGGTGGCTACAACCTGGCGGTCAGTTCGACCTCGAAGCACAAGGCCGAGGCATACGAGGTCGCGCTGTGCCTGCGCAGCGCGAAGAACCAGAAGTTCTCCGCGCTCAAGGACGGCGTCCCGCCGACGATCGAATCGCTCTACACCGACACGCTGCCGCTCGACGCGACGGCGCCGCAGAGTGACGACAACCCGAGTATGGAAACGAAGTACCCGATGCGGGAGACGATCCTGGACGCGCTCAAGGACGCGGCGGTCCGTCCGCTGACCCCGGCGTACCAGAACGCTTCGACAGTGCTGTCGAAGGTGCTTTCCCCGCCTTCTGAAATCGATCCGCAGAAGACGGCGGAGAAGCTGAAGGAACAGCTCGCCGACGCGCTCCAGTCGAAGGGAGTGATCCCGTGACCGTGCAGGAGACCGCCGGTTCGGCGACCGCGAGCAAACCGGGCAAGAAGGCGAAACCGGTTCTCAGCGAAGGAAAGAAGGCCGAGCGCAGGCTCGGGCTATGGTTGTGCGCCCCGGCGGCGATCGTGATGATCGCGGTCACCGGATACCCGATCATCTACTCGATCTGGCTCTCCCTGCAGCGCTACGACCTCAGGTTCCCTGCGCAGCAGGAGTTCGTCGGCCTCGACAACTACATTTCGGTGCTGTCCAACGGTTACTGGTGGACGGCGTTCGGGACGACGATGGGGTTGACCATCGTTTCGGTGGCGATCGAGTTCGTGCTGGGCATGGGCCTGGCGCTGATCATGCACCGGACGCTCGTCGGCCGGGGCCTCGTGCGGACGGTCGCCCTGATCCCGTACGGCATCGTGACCGTGGTCGCCGCGTTCTCCTGGTATTACGCCTGGACGCCGGACACGGGCTATCTGGCCAACCTGTTCTTCCCGGACAGCGCGCCGCTGACCGAATACTGGCCTTCGCTGGCGATCATCGTGCTGGCCGAGGTGTGGAAGACGACGCCGTTCATGGCGCTGCTGCTGATGGCGGGGCTGGCGCTGGTGCCGGACGACCTGCTGAAGGCCGCGTCGATGGACGGTGCGACGGCGTGGCAGCGGTTCACGAAGGTGATGCTGCCGGTGATGAAACCGGCGATCCTGGTGGCGCTGCTGTTCCGCACCCTGGACGCGTTCCGCATCTTCGACAACATCTTCGTGCTCACCAACGGGGCACAGGACACGTCGTCGGTGTCGATGCAGACCTACAACAACCTGGTCAAGGGGTTGAACCTCGGGATCGGGTCGACGATGGCGGTGTTGATCTTCATCACGGTGGCGATCATCGCGTTCATCTTCATCAAGGTGTTCGGCACGGCCGCACCCGGCAGTGACAATGGGGGTAAGCGCTGATGGCCATCGGTGGAGCGGTCACTCCCGGCCGCAAAGTCAAATGGGGCCTGGTCGACCTCCTGGTTCTCGTGTTCGCGCTGTTCCCGGTGCTCTGGGTGGTCTCGCTTTCGTTCAAGACCAAGGAGACCTTGGACGACGGGAACTTCATCCCGTCGGAATGGACGTGGCAGAACTACGCCGACATCTTCGAGACCACGGAGTTCATCAGGGCACTGGTGAACTCGATCGGCATCGCGATCATCGCGACGGTGATCGCGGTCGTCCTCGGCACGATGGCGGCGTACGCGATCGCGCGGCTGGACTTCCCCGGCAAGCAGGTGCTGGTCGGGATGTCGTTGCTGATCGCGATGTTCCCGCAGGTCTCGCTGGTGACGCCGCTGTTCAACATCGAACGTGAGCTGGGGTTGTTCGACACCTGGCCGGGGCTGATCCTGCCCTACATCACGTTCGCGCTGCCGCTGTCGATCTACACGCTTTCCGCGTTCTTCCGGGAAATCCCGTGGGAGCTGGAAAAGGCGGCGAAGATGGACGGCGCGACCCCGGCGCAGGCGTTCCGGAAGGTGATCGCGCCGCTGGCGGCACCGGGCGTGTTCACCACCGCGATCCTGGTGTTCATCTTCTGCTGGAACGACTTCCTGTTCGCGATCTCGCTGACCTCGACCGAGGCCTCGCGCACGGTCCCGGCGGCGTTGTCGTTCTTCACCGGGTCCTCGCAGTTCGAAGACCCCACCGGGACGATCTCCGCGGCCGCCGTGGTGATCACCGTCCCGATCATCCTGTTTGTGTTGTTCTTCCAGCGTCGCATCGTGGCGGGGCTGACGTCCGGTGCGGTGAAGGGCTGACCCATGGCTGAAATCGTTCTCGAAAAAGTGTCCAAGAAGTACCCCGACGGCGCCCTCGCGGTGTCCGAAGTGGACATCACGATCGCCGACGGTGAGTTCATCATCCTGGTCGGCCCGTCCGGCTGCGGCAAGTCCACGACGCTGAACATGGTCGCGGGCCTGGAGGACATCTCGTCGGGCGAACTGCGCATCGACGGCCAGCGCGTCAACGAGAAGGCGCCGAAGGACCGCGACATCGCGATGGTGTTCCAGTCCTACGCGCTGTACCCGCACATGAGCGTGCGGGAGAACATGGCGTTCCCGTTGCGGCTGGCCAAGGTCGACGACCGGACGGTGCGGGCCAAGGTCGAAGAGGCGGCGCAGATCCTCGATCTGACCGGCCATCTCGACCGCAAGCCGGCGAACCTCTCCGGTGGGCAGCGGCAGCGCGTCGCGATGGGGCGCGCGATCGTCCGCAACCCCAAGGCGTTCCTGATGGACGAGCCACTGTCCAACTTGGACGCCAAGCTCCGCGGTCAGATGCGGACCTCGGTGTCGAAGATCCAGAAGCAGCTGGGCACGACGACGCTCTACGTCACGCACGACCAGACCGAGGCGATGACCCTCGGCGACCGGGTCGTCGTGCTCCGGGCGGGCCACGTGCAGCAGATCGGGTCGCCGCAGTTCCTCTACGACAACCCGGCGAACCTGTTCGTGGCCGGCTTCATCGGCAGCCCGTCGATGAACTTCGTGCCCGCCACGCTGGAGAACGGGACCGCCCGCAGCGCGCTGGGCGACATCCCGCTCACCGACCGGGTACGGCAACTGGTCGAAGCCGCCGACGCGCCGCGTGAGGTCATCGTCGGCATCCGGCCGGAGCATTTCGAGGACGCCGCGTTGGTGGACGCCAACTCCCGTCAGGGTGCGACGTTCACCGCCCACGTCGACGTCCTCGAGTCGATGGGTTCGGAGAAGTTCGCGCACTTCTCGGTCGAAGGTGCGGCCGCGTCGTCGTCCGACCTCGCGGATCTCGCCGCCGACAGCGGATCCTCGGACGTTCCGGGTGCCGAGTCGCAGATCGTCGCCCGCCTCTCGGCGGCGTCTTCCGCGGCGGAGAACCAGAACGTGGAGCTGTGGTTCGACGCGGACAAGATCAAGTTGTTCGATGGGGCCAGCGGCAAGAACCTGACCTACACCGACTAGGTCTCCTGTAGCGCGTGAAGGCCCCCTTCCCTCGGCTCAGCCGCGGGAAGGGGGCCTTCACGCGCAATGGGACAGAGGACTCCCCACCTTCGGCGGTTTACGTCTCTCGGGGTGATCGGGAATCCTCCGGGTACCGAGAGAAGGGCGCTCGCCTTGCCGAAGAAGCTTTCACGCCGTCTCCTGCAGGGCCTGGTCGGCGCGGTCCTGATCACCACGCTCGCCCCGGCCGTCGCCTGGGCCGAACCCCCACCGGCGCTGCCGTCGAACGCGACCGAGGCCGACCGCACCTGGCAGCCCGCGTTCGATTACGACACCGACGGCTGCTACCCGACCCCCGCGATTTCGCCCACCGGCGCGGTGGCGACCGGACTCAAGAACTCCGGCGCCCTCAACGGTCAGTGCCGGGACCGGTCCGACCTCGACAACACCAACTCCTACGCCCGATCGAAGTGCAACAACGGCTGGTGCGCCCACCTGTACGACCTGTACTTCGAAAAGGACCAAGCCGTCCCGCTCATCGACTGCTGCGGGCACCGGCACGACATCGAACACGTCGTCGTCTGGGTCAACGAGGGCCAGGCCCGGTACGTCTCGACGTCCGCGCACGGCAACTACTCGACTTACGACCGCTCGAAGGTCTCCTGGGAGGGGACGCACCCGAAGATCGTCTATCACAAGGACGGCGCGAGCACCCACTGCTTCCGCATCGCGAGCGCGACCGAGCCGCCGGAGAACCACTACAACGCCTGGCAGTACCCGGATCTCGTCAGCTGGGACGGATTCCCGCCCGGTGTCCGCGACACGCTCGTCCGCGCCGACTTCGGCAGCGCGAGCCTGGCGATCAAGGACGGCTCGTTCGAATACAACCTCGGCAAGGCCAAACCGGCGGGCATCCCCTTCGATCCCAACGCCTGAGGCCGGCTCAGTACTCGCTTTCGGGCAGGGCGAGCCACAGCACGAGATAGACGATGAACTGCGGCCCGGGCAGCAGGCAGGACAGCACGGCGAGCAGGCGGACCTTGCCCGGCGTGGTGCCGAAACGTTTGGCGATCCCGGCGCAGACGCCGCCGATCATGCGGCCCTGGCGCGGTCGGGTCAAACGGGCGGCTACGGGGTTCGTCACGGGTCTTCCCTCTCTGTCATCACTGTGTGTGAAACCCATTTTCGTCGCGCGGCGGTCGTTCCGCATCCCACCGCGGAACGAAACGCACCCCTAAGGGCGTGAAATCGAGGTAAAGCACCCACCTGGGAAAACGCGGCGAGCCCTGTGTTCTTCGCCCGTAGGGGGTGGTGTTCCCGGATCTTTTGACGATACTGCTCCGGTGCCCCCGAAGAGACTGAGCGCAGTACTCTGCGGCCTGTTCCTCGCCGCGGCCTGTGCCACACCCGAACCGGCGGCGCCTTCGCCGACCACGGCGGGCGACGAGGCCTTGACCGCTTCCGAGGCGCTCGGCGAATACTCGTCGCTCGATTACTGCAGCCTTGTCGACCAGCGGAAAGTGATCGGCGGCGGAAACGCGGTCAAACCTCCGCTGTCCTCTTTCGAGTTCTGCCGCCTCGAATTCGTCGAGGGCGCCAATCGCTACACCGTGACCACCGGCCCGATCACTTCCGGGCAGGATCCGAACAATCAGCCCTACGAATACGCCGGGCCGCTGCCGGAAGGCCTCAGCGTCCAGCGGTCGACGTTCAACGAGGACACCGTCTGCACGCGGCTGCTCACCTTCGCCGACGGGATCCGGCTGTCCGTCGCCGTCACCTCCGATGCCAAGGCGCCCGCCGACCAGGCCGGCCGTTGCCGGACCGCGGACGCGACGGTCGGCAGCGCGGCCGGGGTGATCTCGGCGCGCAAGGTCGGACGGCTGAACCTGGACCAGCGCTCGTGGGGTCGCGTCGCCCCGTGCGCGTTGCTCGATCAGCACGAACTCGACGCCGCGGCCGGACCGGAGACCAAACCGGCACCGGCGCTGTCCGGGCACAGCTGCATCCGCGGCAAGGTCAGCTTCTCGCTGTCCGTCGGCGCGGACACCACGCCGGGCGCGACCGAGGCGCTGGGCGGACGGCAGGTCCAGGTCACCACTTCCGGCGCGTTCTGCCAGGTGACCACGCACCGGCCGATCCCGGGCACCCCGGACCGGGTCGAGCAGGCGGCGCTTTCCGTGGTCGGGGTCGACGGGGCGGCGGAGGACGTCACCTGCGGGGCGGCACGGGAGGTCGCCGCCGCCGTGTTCCCGAAGCTCCCCTGACGCGTTTCGTCCTCTGAATGCGGTCCTTGCACGCGCAACTACCGCATTCAGAGGACGAAATGCGGGGTCAGGAGCGCAGCTTCGGGAGCCTGAAGGAACACATCACCTCGTCCAGGGCCTCGAAGTCCAGCGGCGGATGCGGCAGCGGGGTCGCGCGGCCGGGTTCGGCGCGCAGGCCGTCCAGCAGCATCGCGAGGCACCGTCGCCACAGGTCCGGCTGGATACCGTGCGTGAACTCGATGACGGAGCCGATCATCTGGTGCAGGAGCGGCATGTCGGTCGGCACGAAATCGGCGCGGAGCACTCCGGCCGTCTGAGCCCGTTCGACGAGCTGTGTGATCAACGGCACCATGCGTGATTTCGCCTCGGCGACGCGCTCCTGGCCGAAGACGTTCGACAGCATGACTTCCCGTAACCCGCGGTCACCGGCGTGCAGTTCGGCCGCGCGCCAGGTGAAGTCCGCGAAGCCCTCCCACGGGTCTTCGGCGCGAAGCGCTGCTTCGGCGAACTCGCGGATCGTCTCGAACTGGTCGACGAACATCGCCTCGACCAGGTGTTCCTTGCTGGGAAAGCGGCGATAGACGGTGCCGACGCCGACGCCGGCGTGATGCGCGACGTCGTCGAGTGTCGCTTCGAGCCCGCGCTCGCCGAAGACATCGCGTGCCGCCGCGATGATGCGTTGCCGATTGAGTTCAGCGTCGCGCCGCAGCGGCCGCGCCGGTGCGGCGGGAGCGAGGTCCCGAGCCATTCGTCCAGCTTAACAAACGAAGTAGAGGACACTTCTCCACTTCTTGTGTACCTTGGGCGCGGAAAGGGGAGATACCTACTCCACATAGCTTCTTCGTCACTATCGGTGAGGAAACCGCCCGTATGCCTGACTCATCCACCGCTGTCGCCACGCCGCCGGGGGACGCGGCCGCGCAGCACACCAACCCGCACCACGCCAGGAGATGGCTGATCCTGGTGATGATCGGGCTCGCCCAGTTGATGGTGGTGCTCGACGCCACCGTCGTGAACATCGCGCTCCCGTCGGCTCAGCAGGACCTCGGATTCTCGAACGACGCCCGCCAATGGGTCGTCACCGCCTACGCGCTCGCGTTCGGGAGCCTCCTCCTGCTGGGCGGGCGGCTCGCGGACCTCTTCGGCCGCAAACGCGCGTTCCTCGTCGGGCTCGCCGGCTTCGCCATCGTCTCCGCGATCGGTGGCGCCGCGAGCAGTATCGAAATGCTGCTCGTCGCCCGCGCGGCACAGGGTGTCTTCGGCGCGCTTCTCGCTCCTGCGGCCCTTTCGCTGCTGACCACGACGTTCACCGATCCGAAGGAACGCGGCAAGGCGTTCGGTGTCTTCGGCGCCATCGGTGGTGGCGGCGCGGCGATCGGCCTGCTGCTCGGCGGCGTGCTGACCGAGTACCTCGACTGGCGCTGGTCGATGTACGTCAACATCATCTTCGCGGTGATCGCGTTCGCCGGTTCGTTCGTGCTGCTGAAGAACTCCGAGACCGAGGGCCCGCGCCCGAAGCTCGACATCCCCGGCACGATCACCGCGTCGGCCGGTCTCTTCGCGCTCGTCTACGGCTTCGCGAACGCCGAGCGCGACTCGTGGTCCTCGATCTCGGTGTGGGGTTTCCTCGCCGCCGGTGTCGTGCTGCTCGCCGCTTTCGTGGTGATCCAGCAGCGGGTCTCGCATCCGCTGCTGCCGCTGCGCGTGCTGCTCGACCGCGACCGGGGCGGCTCGTACCTCGCGATGTTCCTGCTCGCCATCGGGATGTTCTCGATCTTCCTGTTCCTCACCTTCTACATCCAGCTGAACCTCGGGTTCACGCCGGTGCAGAGCGGTGTCGCGTTCCTGCCGATGGTGGCCACCCTGATGGCCAGCGCGACGTCCGCGACGGCCGTGCTGCTGCCGAAGTTCGGCGCGAAACCGTTGGTGTCACTGGGAATGCTGATCGCCGGGGCCGGGCTGTTCTGGCTCTCGGCCATCGACGTCACGAGCACGTACACCGGCGGGGTGCTGTTCCCGCTGATGGTCATGGGCGTCGGCATCGGCCTCGCGATGGCGCCCGCGATGAGCGTCGCGACCTTCGGCGTCGACACGCACGACGCCGGTGTCGCGTCGGCGGCGGTCAACACCGCGCAGCAGGTCGGCGGCTCGATCGGGACCGCGCTGCTGAGCACGCTGGCCGGTAACGCGGCGACGTCGTTCACGGCCGGAAAGGTGCCTTCGGCGCAGCTGGCGGCCGAAGCGGCGGTGCACAGCTACACGACCGCTTTCGTGTGGGGCGGGTGGATCTTCGTCATCGGTGCGGTGATCTGCGGGCTGCTGCTGCGGTCGGGTGCTCCGGCGAAGGCTCCTGAAGGCGCTTCGGAGGCTACGCCGGTCGCCGTGCACATGTAGCTCACCGGATGTCATGAAAGGGCCGTTCAGGACGTTTCTTGTCCTGAACGGCCTTTCATGACACTTGAAGGGGGCGTCAGCGGGACTGTGACCGCACCGCCTCGAAGACCTCGTCGTCCCACCGGTGCGTCCGGATCAGCCGGTAACGTTCGCACGCCACCCACAGATACGCCTCGGCGTCCGTCCGCGCACCGATCAGGTCCGCCTGCCGCAGCATCGCCACCACCGGCACGAACTCCTCGTCGAACCACCGCTGCGCCAGCGTCGCCCGATCCGAGTACGCCCCTTCGTCCTGCATCAGCCGGAAACCCCACGCCTCCACGTGCTCGCCGAGCCGCGCGTAGTCCCACGGATCGGTGAACACCACCGAAGCCCGCGCGTGCCCCGAAAGCGGGACGCGCTCCAGGAACAGCCGCCGGTAGTCCTTGACGATCAGGTCGCCGCGATACCGGATCCCGCTCGGGTCCAGTTTGGTCCGCACCTCGGTGACCATCGCCTCTATTGTGGACAGTCGCATCGCGTGCGCCACCGAGACGCGATGGTGCCCGTCGATGATGAAATGCAGTTCGCCCACGCGGTACACCTCGATCGGCGGGATCGATTCGCCGCGCCGGGTGGCGAGCGCCAGCCGTTCCCAGCGTTCGCGCACCCGCCCGGACGTGGGACGGAAACGGCGGTCGAAATCACGGCCGCGGTCGACGCTGCCGACGATCGAGTCGAGCCGGATCACCCGCGCCCCGATCTTCCGCTCGCCGAGATAGCCGAGCGCGTCGACCACCTCGTGGAACGGCAGCATGATGTTGACGTCGTCGGGTTCGCGGCGCAGCCAGTTCGCCAGGCGTGACAACACCTGACGTCGTCGCGCGCGCAGGAAGTCGTGTTCCGCGTCCGCACGGGGAAAACCGGTGTCCTTCATACGAACTCCATGATCCGGTGCCCGACCACGTTGCGTACCGTGGTCCCGCCGACCACCCGGTCCGGCACGGGTTCACCGTGCGGGTGGATATGCCCGTGCAGCAACCATTTCGGCCGCAGCAACTCGATCGTGCGATGGAGACAGTCGAACCCGCGGTGCGGCGGATCCTCACGGTCGCCGCAGTGCCGCGGCGGGGCGTGCGTGAGCAGGACGTCGACGTCCCGCCCGTCCCGCCAACGGCGGAACCGGGCCCGGCGCACCAGCCGCCGGGCACGCCGCGCCTGCTGGCGTTGCGTCCACTGGTTCGGGCCGTCGTTGTAGCGGACCGAACCGCCGAGCCCGGCGAACCGGAGCCCGCCGACGTCGACGATCCGGCCGTCCGCGTTCACCCCGCCCGCCGGCCCGGGCCACACCGCGGGGAAACCGTCCTTCATGGACAGTCCGCCGTAGCGGGTGTAGCCGGACAGGTCGGGGTCGTGGTTCCCGGGGACGAACACGCACGGCACGTCGAGCGCGCCCGCCAGGAACTCGAGGTAGTCGTACGGCAGGTCGCCGGCGCCGATCACGAGGTCGGCCGGGTGGTTGCGGACGGCGGACGTCCACAGTCGCTCTTCGACCTCGTCCGCGACCACCAGCGCTTTCATGCGCTCCAGGGTAAGCCCGGCGGCGCTACTTCGTGCCGTGTGCGAACGCGGGGTCCTTGGCGATGATCGCGATCACGATGCCGAGCCAGACGAGGCAGAAGGCCAGCGCCCAGAACTTGAGGTTGGTCAGGATCCTTGGCATGAGGGAACTCCAGAACTACCGAAAGGGGAAGAAAGGTCAGAGCCAGCGGTTCTTCCTGAATATTCGGTAGAGCAGGATGCAGACGCCGAAGATGACCGTCATCGCCACCGGGTAGCCGAAGCGCCAATGCAGCTCGGGCATGTAGTCGAAGTTCATCCCGTAGATGCCGGCGAGCGCCGTCGGGACGGCGATGATCGCCGCCCACGCGGTGATCTTGCGCATGTCGGTGTTCTGCTGGAGCGTGATCTTCGCCAGCGTCGCGTCCACCAGGGTGGTCAGCAGTTCGTCGAAGTTCGAGACCCGCTCCGAAACGGTCGTCAAGTGGTCTGAGACGTCGCGGAAGTACGAGCGGACCTCGTCCGGGATCAGCCGCGTGTAGCCCTCGGCGAGCCGCTGCAGCGGCGTCCCCAACGGCATGACGGCGCGGCGCAGTTCGAGCACCTCGCGCTTCATGAAGTAGATCTGCTCGGCGCTCACCTTGGAGCGCGGCGCGAAGACGTGCGTCTCCATCTCGTCGATGTCCGACTCGATCGCCGTGGTGACGTCGAGGTAGTGGTCGACGACGTGGTCCGCGATCGCGTGCAGCACCGCGGACGGCCCGAGGTCGAGCCGCTCCGGATCCTGGTCGAGTTCGCGGCGCAGCCTCGCGAGCCCCGAGTGGTTCCCGTGCCGCACGGTGATCACGAAGTCGCGGCCGAGGAAGGCCATCAGTTCGCCGGTCTCGACGATCTCGTTCGCCGTCGCGGGCGACTCGTGCTCGACGTACCGGACGGTCTTCAGCACCATGAACAGCGTGTCGTCGTAGCGCTCCAGCTTGGGCCGCTGGTGTGCTTCGAGCGCGTCCTCGACGGCCAGCTCGTGCAGGCCGAAGGTGTCCGCGATGCCCTGGATCTGGACGGCGTCGGGTTCGTGCAGGCCGATCCAGACGAACCCGGCGTGCCGCTTGCGCACCTCTTTGATGGCCTCGGCGTGTGTCCAGCGGCCGGGCAGGCGCTTGCCCTCCACATACACCGCGCAATCGACGACGTACGCCGAAAGGGGGACGGGCAGCGGGCGTTCGGGGACGCTCTTGGCGCGGCCGTTGCTCCGGCCGCGAAGGCCGCCGAGCGAGGGAATGGCAGGCATGGGATCTCCTGGGCAGACGTCGTGCGTTGAAGCGCGAAGACGACGGGCCAAGCGGTCGGGGAGCCGCTCGGCTAGGCCAGCGTTCCCGGTTTCGTCAGCCCTGCCAGGTGGGGATCCGGCGAGATGTGAAGGCGGAAACGCTGCGACTACTAGGAAGCGGACTATCGCCACTGGACATCGGGTTCCTCACCTCCTTCGGCTCGGCGGACGGTTACGCAGTGGTGTGGGTCGCGTTGACGACCCGACACCAATGGTCGAGGGTACTCCTCAACACGAAGGCCTGTCGTTCCAGGCTCACGCCGCGTTACTCGTGCAGGAGGAATGGGTGCAGTTCGGTCGCTATTACGAAGAGTTCGAGGTCGGTGCGGTCTACAAGCACTGGCCGGGCAAAACGGTCACCGAGTACGACGACCACCTGTTCTGCCTCATCACCATGAACCACCATCCGCTGCACCTCGACGCGCATTACGCCGAGGAGACCACCGACTTCGGCAAGAACGTCGTGGTCGGCAACTACATCTACTCGCTGCTGCTGGGGATGTCGGTGCCGGACGTGTCCGGCAAGGCGATCGCCAACCTCGAGGTCGAATCGCTGAAACACGTGAAGCCGACCTTCCACGGCGACACCATCTACGGCGAGACCGAGGTGCTGGACAAGACGCCGTCGAAATCGAAGGACGACCGTGGTGTCGTCTACGTCGAGACCCGCGGCTACAAGCAGGACGGCACGATCGTCTGTGTGTTCCGTCGCAAGGTGATGGTGCCGAAGCGGTCTTACGGTGACTCCAGGGGCGGTGAACAGCCCGGCCGTCCCGTGCCGCACGAATAATGGGTGTCACGAACGGGAAAAGGGAGCGCGTCGATGCCCATCGGGCTGGATGAGATCAAGGACCGTCTGCGGAAGTTCGCGACGGTCGAGGCGGCCGGTGTTTCGCCGCTGTACGAGCACCTGGCGGCGAAGGCGGCCGAGGACGACGACGTCGCCGGGCTGCTGACGGACGCTCGCGGCGGTGAAGCACGCGGAACGCTGCTCATGGCGACCGCGCACCGGCTCATCCAGGCCGACCCCATCCACCCGCTCTCGCGGTACTACCCGTCCGTCGGCGGTTTCGACGGCGTGGACTCGGAGACGTGGCCCTTGTTCCGCTCGTTCCTGCTGGAGCGGGCGGACAAGGCGCGCGCGATCATCTCCTCGCGGTACACGCAGACCAACGAGGTCCGCCGGGCCGCGTTGCTCTACCCCGCGGTGACGGCGGCGGCGAAGGAGGCGGGCGGCAAGATCGCGCTGCTCGAGGTCGGCTGCAGCGCGGGCCTGCTCCTCGGCCTGGACAAATACGCCTACCGTTACCAGTGCGACGGCGGCGAACAGCTCACCGCCGGGCCCGCGAAAACCGCCGTCGGCCTGCACTGCGCGCTGGACCTCGCGCCCGGCGCCGTCACGCCGAAGGTGCCGAAGAAGCTGACGATCACCGCCCGCGCAGGCCTCGACCGCGCCCCGGTGGACCTGGCCGACGAAGACGAACTCGCCTGGCTCGAAGCGTGTGTCTGGGCCGACCAGCCGGACCGGATCCGGCTCCTGCGCACGGCCGCGGCGGCACAGGGCAAGCAGCGGCCGGAGCTGATCGCCGGCGACGCCGTCGACGATCTCGCCTCGGCGGCCGCCACGCTGCCCGCCGACGCCCCGCTCGTCGTGCTGACCAGCCACGTGCTGGCGTACCTGGGGGAGCGACGCGCCGACTTCCTCGAAGCGCTCCGGAAACTCGCCGCGGACCGGCCGCTGTGGTGGGTCAGCGAGGAGTTCTACGCCGCCGCACTGGAGCCGCTGGTGCCCGGCAGGGCCGATCTGGCCGAACCGGTGGATCAGGCCGTGCTCGGGCTCGTCCGGTGGGAGTCCGGCGTCCCGGACGTGCGGGCGCTGGCCAGGACGGCGCCGCACGGGCAGCGGATGACCTGGTTGCCCGTTTAGCGTTTCCGTGGATCGCTGACGGCGAGGGGTGGGTCGAGAGGCGTTGGACGCGGCCAGGTAGGTGCCGGCCCGGTCGTGAGTGGCGTTTCGTGTTCTAACCCGAATCGCCACTCACGACCACCCTGGGCCGAACGGGTACTTCCGCGCGCCTGAGTGGACGTCACGCGTGATCAGACGGACGGCATGCGTGAGGGGGCGGTCGGCGCGAACCCGGCCGGAGCCCCGTCAGCGACTGATGGTCGTTAGCGTTTCCGCTCTTCGAAGGTGACGGGAAAGCATCGGCGAGGATAATTTTCACCTTGCGCACTGCTTTATCCCGCGTCTTTCGGGCTAACCGGTCGGCAGCACTCCCCAGTCGCGGAGAGTGACGAACAGGAGTTCGGCCAGCCGGCCGCCTTTGTCGAGTTCGATCAAGGTTTCGGCGTCGATCCACCGGGCGTCGGTGGCGTCGTCCCCGGCACGGAGAGTGCCGCCGGCGACCGTGCAGGCGTAGTCGTGGATGTCGTACGGGCCGCGGCGGACGTTGCCGACAGGTGTGCCCGGTATCACGTCGAGCCCGGTCTCTTCACGCATCTCGCGAATGACGGCCGCTTCGTCCGTTTCGCCTGGTTCGACGCGTCCGCCGGGGACCGACCACAGTCCACGTCCGGGTTCATTCGCGCGCCGGATCAGCAGAATCCGGCCGAGTTCGTCGTGGACGATGCCGCCGACACAGCGGACGGTGCTGTCCGAAACGGTGTTCATTCCCGAATGGTAGACGCGGGCTTCCTGACAATGGCTGTCCTGTACACGGAGAGTAGCCGTGCGGTACACTTCCCCCTGCCGGCTGACCCAAGCGCGGGACTTCTCTCCCGCGCCGGTGGAAGGTGCGGTACAAAATGAATGGTCAGTATCCGCAGTCAGTCACCGTAAGAGACAGGATTGATCGCTGTGAACGCGAAAAAGCTCCTCACTTTCGCAGGAATCGCGTTGGTGCTGTTCTTCGTGATCGCGCAGCCAGGTCAGGCCGCGGGCCTCGTGGGAAACATCATCGGCTTCCTGCGTGACTCGGCCGAATCGGTGATCACCTTCGTCAGCAACGTCTTCAGCTAGCGGAGGAGCGGATACTCTATCGGTATGTTCGCCCCACGCGATCCAGACGAGTATCTCCTCGACACCGAGCGGCGGGTCATCAGGATCCGCCGTCACTGGGCGGTGCTGCTGTGGGACACCTTCGAGGCGGTGGCCTTGCTGGCCATCTGCGTCCTGGTGTCCTACCTGCTGCCGCCCGCCGCGTGGGTCATCCAGAACATCCTCTGGTATGCCGCGTTGCTCGTCATCCTGCGCTTCGCGTACGTGGTGATGGAGTGGTGGGTCGAGCGACTGGTCGTCA
Source organism: Amycolatopsis sp. MJM2582 (assembly GCF_000754115.1). Taxonomy (NCBI): domain Bacteria; kingdom Bacillati; phylum Actinomycetota; class Actinomycetes; order Pseudonocardiales; family Pseudonocardiaceae; genus Amycolatopsis; species Amycolatopsis sp. MJM2582. The sequence goes on along the minus strand of NZ_JPLW01000001.1, from coordinate 169,369 downwards.
CGGACAAACGGTTCGTGATGACGACCGGCGTCTACACCACCAAGGTGCTGATGATGCCGATCACCAAGGTCACCGACCTCACCTACGAACGTTCGGCCTGGGGCCGGATGATGGGGTACGGGACCATGGTGGTCGAGTCCGCCGGTCAGATCCAGGCACTGAACCGCATCGACTACCTGCCGAAGCCGGAAGAGTTCTACGACACCATTTCCGAGCTCGTCTTCGGCGACAAGCAGAAGCAGGCCGAGCGCTTTTCGATGATCAAGGCGCAGCGTGCGGCCCGCGGCAAGAAGAAGGTCGGTTAGCGCAGGTCCCGGGGTCGCTGTGACCTGGCGCATCGTCGATACTGATCCGCGATGCGCATCGACCTGCACGCCCACTCCACCGCCTCCGACGGTACCGACAGCCCTGCCGGGCTGATCGCCGCCGCCGCGAAGGCGGGCCTCGACGTCGTCGCGATCACCGATCACGACACCACGGCCGGCTGGGCCCCGGCCGCCGAGGCACTTCCGCCGGGGCTCACCCTGGTGCCCGGCGCCGAGCTGTCCACCATCTCCGTCGACCCGGTGACCGGGCGGCACATCAGCGTCCACCTGCTCGCGTACCTCTTCGACCCGGAGTCGGCGGCGGTCGTCGCCGAGCAGACCCGGCTTCGGTCGGAGCGGCGCTGGCGGCTGCGGGTGATGGCCGAACGGATGGCCGCCGACGGTCTCCCGGTGGATCCCGACGAGGTCATGTCGCTGCTTCCCGAGGACGGTTCCGCCGGACGTCCGCATCTCGCGCAGGCCTTGGTGCGTGCCGGTGTCGTCTCGTCGGTCAACGAAGCCTTCGCGAGCTATCTAGGCAACGGCAGCGGATACTTCGTGGCGCGGCAGGACACGCTCGTGGAGGACGCGATCGACATGATCGCGGAGGCGGGCGGGGTCACCGTCATCGCGCATCCCTTCGCTTACACGCGCGGGGCGACCATCAGCGTCGACGTGCTCGCCGGGCTGGCCGAGCACGGGCTCACCGGCGTCGAGGTCGACCACCCGAACCACGACGAGGAGACCCGCGTCCGGCTGCACGGGCTGGCGGGGGAGCTGGGGCTCGTGCGCACCGGGTCGAGCGACTACCACGGCACGAACAAGACCATCGACCTCGGCGACGAGACCACCGATCCGCTCGCGCTCGAAGAGCTCGTCGCGCGGTCCACCGGCTATCAGGTCGTGACCCGGTGACGATCACGGACTTCTTCGACGCGCGCCTGTTCATGAGCGCGACGATCACGCTGATCGTCATCATGGACCCGCCCGGCACGGTGCCGGTGTTCCTCAGCCTGACCGGCCGCAAGTCGGTGGCGTTCCGCGCCAAGGCCGCGCGGCAAGCGGTGCTGGTGTCGTTGTTGGTGATCTCGCTGTTCGCCGTCGCTGGACAGGCGATCCTGTCCTACCTCGGCATCGGGATCCCGGCGTTGCAGGGCGCGGGCGGGCTGTTGCTGCTGCTCATCGCGCTGCAACTGCTGACCGGCAAGACCGGCGGCGAGGCCGAGGCGGCGGGCGACGACGTCAACGTCGCCCTCGTCCCGCTCGGGACGCCGCTGCTCGCGGGCCCGGGTGCGATCGCCGCGACCATCGTCTTCGTACGGCAGGCTGATGGCCACGTCGGAGCGTACGTGGCTCTCGCGCTTTCGATCGTGACGGTGCACTTCGTGCTGTACCTGTGCATGCGGTACTCGGGCGTGGTGATCCGGCTGATCAAGGAAAGCGGGATCACGCTGCTGGCGAAGATCGCCGGTCTGCTGCTGGCCGCGATCGCGGTCGAGCTGGTGGCGAACTCGGTGAAGGGCTTCATCTCGGGCACGTGACGGCCGGGTGGTAGCAAAGGTCCCTTGCTCCTCCCGCCTCGCGCTCCCGCCTGCCCGATGCAAGGAAAGGCTCTTTCCTTGCAAATTTCGCAAGGAAAGAGCCTTTCATTGCACGCCCGACCCACCCGGCCCCGTGCGGACCACCGCCCGGCCGCGGGTGGTAGCAAAGCTCCCTTGCTCCCTTCGGCGGGGATCCCCTCGAAAAGTGTCGGTGGGGGTGCGTAGCGTTGCGCGCGGGGTGATCCGATGGAGCAGATTGGTTTCGACTTCGGCGTCGAAGCGCCGCGCAAGCTGACGAAGGTCTCGCCCGCGCGCCTCGCGACGTTCGAAGACTGCCCGCGCCGCTACCGCATGTCGTATCTGGACCGGCCGTCCCCGGTACGCACCGGCGCGTGGGCGCACAGCACGCTGGGTGCGGTGGTGCACAACGCTTTGCGGGCGTTGTTCGACCTGCCGGTGGTCAAGCGCGTGCCGCAGCGGGCGATGGCGCTCGTCGCCGAACACTGGAAGGACGCCGGGTTCGAAGACGCCGACCAGGCCGCCCGGTACCGCGCCAGGGCCAAGGCCTGGGTCGCGGAGTACGTCGAGCACAACGACGTCAGCGTCGATCCGGTCGGGCTGGAGCGCTGGGTTTCGGCGCCGGTCACGCTCGAACCGGGCAGCGGGCCCAGCCTCATCATCGAGGGCCGCGCAGACCGGATCGATCAGCGTGGCCGGGAATTGGTGATCATCGACTACAAGACCGGCCGTCGTGAGCCGGACGAGTACGAGGCACGTTCGTCGCAGGCCTTGGCGTTGTACGCGGTCGCGGCCGCCAGGACCCTGCGCACGCCGTGCTACCAGGTCGAGCTGCACCACGTGCCCACCGGCACCATCGCGGCCGCCGAGCACACCGAGCAGAGCCTCAAGCGGCATCTCCAACGCGCCGACGAGACCGCCGGGGACCTGCGGCTGGCAACGGATACCCTGGACGCTGGCGGCGACGAGGACGTGTTGTTCCCGGCGCGCCCGGGCCGCCGTTGCTCATGGTGCGACTTCCGGCCCAGTTGCGCGGCGGGCCAGGAGGCCGGTCCCGCGGCTCAGCCGTGGGAGTTGCTGGCGCCCTAGATTCTCGAAACCCGACGATTGGACAGGCGAGGACGTGTCGTCACCGGACACCGAAGAGCTCGCGACCACCCCACCGCCCGCGGACGAGCCCAAGACGCCCGAACGCGGCCGGTTCTGGCGCGGGCTGACCGGATCGCTCGCGGCCGGGATGGTCGTGCTCGCGGTGTGCGTCCTCGCCATCGCCGGGATCTGCCTGCTCACCGGGGCGCCGGGGCCGGGGACGCTGATGCTGATCGGACACCCGGTCGCGGCGGTCCTCGCCTTGCTGGCACAGCGGGTCGCCGACACCCGTAATGGCCGTGTCGCGGGCTTCGCCGGTCTCGGTGTCGTGGTGAGCGTGACGGCCGCGCTGAGCCTGTTCTGGTGGAGCTGACCACGGCAGGAAAGTGCCAGTTCGACCGAAAACCCCTTCCTCCCCTGCGAAACTGTGGCTCACTGGGCACGTCGTGGAGAACACGCTGCCCCGCAGCGAGGACGAAGGGCACCGTTGAAATGACCTACCCACCCCAGCCAGGACAGCCCGACGGCCAAGGCGGGCAGCAGTACCCGGGACAGCAATACCCAGGGCAGCAGTACCAGCAGGGCGGTTACGACCAGAGCGGCGCGTATCCGCAACAGCAGCAGTACCCCGGCTACGGCCAGCAGCCCTACGGTCAGAACCAGCAGTACCCCCAGGGCTTCGGCGGGCCGCCCGCGCCGCCGAAGAACAACAAGACCGGCCTGATCGTCGGCATCGCCGCCGCGGCCGTGGTGGTGATCGTCCTGGGTATCACCGGATTCGTCGCTCCCGGCTTCTTCCTGGGCGACGACAAGGCCGACAAGGCGGCGGGCCCCGAGGACACCGCGCAGGCGATCGTCGACGGTATCAACGCCCATGACAAGGCCGGCTTGACGGCGCTCAAGTGCAGCGACGCGGAACAGGATGTCGTCCAGTCCATCGAGCGCGTCAACGACGTTTCGAGCGCCACGCTCGACGGAGTCACGAAGGTCTCCGAAACCGAGTACACGGTGACAGTCACGGTGACCGTCGAAGGACGAGCCCGGAGCGGTTCCGGCAAGCTCGCCTCCGAGGGCGGCAAGTGGTGCTGGAAGGAAATCGGACGGCTGCGGAGCAAGACCTCGACGACGACGCGATGACGGCGGGCCGGTAGCAAGGGACCTTTGCTACCACTCTCCGGTCACTTGAGGGCGACGACGGTGGGGCCGCGCTGCTCCAGCAGCACCGGCCCGACCGAGGAGAGCAGCACCGGGCCGGTGTAGCCGCGCCTGTCGACACCGACGGTGCGGATGGTCGCGCCGGTCGTCTCGTCGAGTACGGCCAGCCCGCCCTGGATGGGCACGACCAGCTGTTCCCCGAAGGTCACGCCCGGACCGGTCGAGTTGTTCAGCGTCCAGCGCGGAGTGAGGTCGTCCCGCGAGAACGCCATGGTCTTCGAGCCGGTGAACCAGTAGACGCCCTGCGCGGTCCACGACGTCGTCATGACGCCGCCCACCGGATCCTGCGTGATCTCGGCCTCGGGCACGTCGAGCGGATACGCCGACTTCTGCAGGCCGTCACCGCTGTAGATGACCAGCAGTTTCTGTTCGGGCAGCACGATCAGCGCGAGATCGCCGGACATCGCGACGACCTTCGCGTTCTTCCCCGCGAGCACGGTGCTGTAGTCGACCTTCGGGTCGTCGGCCTCGTCGTTGGTCGCGCGGTAGACGGTGAAGCGGTCGGCCGGGTCGCCGGGGCAGCGCTCGATCACGCCGATCTTGCCCGCCGCGGCGGCCACCGTGCCGTAGGTGCAGCCCGTCCTCGGCTGCTTGTTCGGGTTCACGATGGCGGGGACCTGGCCGTACTCCATGCTCTTGACCAGGTCGTCGCGCCAGGTGTTCAGCAGTTTCTTGCCGGTCGTGGTGACGTGCGATCCGTCGACGACCAGCCTCGTGCCGAGCTCCGCGTCGCCGTTGCGCTGCGCCGTGCGGCGCCCGGTGCCCGCGTCGAGCTGGGTGACCTCGCTGCAGCCGGTGTCCTTGCGGTACACCGCGTCCACCTTGATCCCGGCGAGGGCGACGGTGCACAGTTCGAGATCGCGCGAGTAGCGCCAGCGGACGTCGCCGGTGTACGGATCCCGTCCGAGTACTTCGCCCTTGTCGGCGGTGACGACGCTGTTGGCCTCGCCGATCGGGACGGGGGTCGACGCGCTCGGCGCCTGCCACAGTTCGCTCAACGAGCCGGGAACCTGCGCCGGCGCGGGCGGGAGCCCTGGCGGCAGGGTGGTCGCGACCTGCGCGACCGTGGCCGCGTTGTCGCTGGTCACGCCGATGACGACGCCGGTGACCGCGACGACCACGACGATCGCCGCGGCGATCATGCGGTCCCGTTTGCGGTTCCACGGTGAGGGCCGGGCGCGTTTCCCGCCCAGCGGCGGCTCGGTGGCCACCGGCTGAGCGGGGTCGGCGTCCAGCACGTCCTCGGTGCCGATCGCGTTCTCGGCCGTCTCCGGCTCGCCGCCGTTCGACTGCTCGGGATCGGCGGGCACGGGCCGCGCCGGTTCGTTGTCCGGCGCGGCGTCCCAGCGTTCGCTCACGTGCCCCTAGCTCCCCACGTCTGCGGTCTGAAAACCTCAGTCTGCCGACGCAGGTGTATCAGAAGTCGCCGACGGACGGCGACGGCGGCGTCGGCGAGCCGGACGCTCGGCGCTGTCGCCCGCCTCCTTCTCGACCGCCGGACCACTGACCTCGGGGCTCGGCTTCGCGGCACCTCGGCTGCGGCGACGGGTCCGCGTGCGGCCCTCGGCCGCGGCGTCGCCCTCGGTGCCGTCCGCCGAAGCCGCCGCGGCGGCGTCCGCCGCTTCGATCTTGGCGGCCGCGTTCGCGCCGCCGCGGGTCCGCTTGCGCGGCGCGCGGTTGCGCTTGCGGGGAGCTTCTTCGTCGGTGGCGGCGCGACCACGGCCGCGGCGCTTGCCGCCCAGGTCCTCTTCGGCCTCGGCCGAAAGACCGGCGCGGGTCCGCTTCGACAGCGGCAGGCGCCCGGTGGTGCCCTCCGGGATGCCGAGGTCGCTGAACAGGTGCTTCGACGACGAGTACGTCTCGACCGGCTCGGGCTTGTCCAGGCCGAGGGTGTCGGAGATCAGCTTCCAGCGCGGCTCCTCGTCCCAGTCGACGAGGGTGATCGCGACGCCGGTACGCCCCGCGCGGCCCGTGCGGCCGATGCGGTGGACGTAGGTCTTCTCGTCCTCCGGCGTCTGGTAGTTGATCACGTGCGTGACGTCGTCGATGTCGATACCGCGGGCGGCGACATCGGTGGCGACCAGCACGTCGACCTTGCCGGAACGGAACGCGCGCAGCGCCTGCTCGCGGGCGCCCTGGCCCAGGTCACCGTGTACGGCGGCGGCCGCGAAGCCGCGCTCGACCAGCTCGTCGGCGACCTTCTGCGCGGTGCGCTTGGTGCGGGTGAAGATCATCGTCAGGCCACGGCCCTCGGCCTGCAGCGCGCGGGCGATCAGCTCGGGCTTGTCCATCGAGTGCGCCCGGTAGACGAACTGGGTGGTGCGCTCGTGGATGGCGCCGGCGTCGTTCTCCTCGGCGCGGATATGCGTCGGCTGGTTCAGGAACGTGCGGGCCAGCGTGATGATCGGACCCGGCATGGTCGCCGAGAACAGCATCGTCTGGCGCGCGTCCGGGACCATCCGCAGGATGCGCTCGATGTCGGGCAGGAAGCCCAGGTCGAGCATCTCGTCGGCCTCGTCCAGCACCAGGCCGCGGATCTTGCCGAGCACCAGGTGCTGCTGCTCGGCCAGGTCCAGCAGACGGCCGGGCGTGCCGATGACGACGTCGACGCCCTTGCGGAGCGCCTCGATCTGCGGCTCGTACGGGCGGCCGCCGTAGATGGCCAGCGTGCGGATGCCGAGGTGCTTGCCCGCGCCCTTGAGGTCGTTCGCGACCTGGATGCACAGCTCACGGGTCGGCACGACGACCAGTACCTGCGGGGTGCCGTCGCCGGGGACCTCGACGCGGTGCAGCAGCGGGACGCCGAAGCCCAGCGTCTTGCCCATCCCGGTGCGGGCCTGGCCGATCAGGTCGTCGCCGGCCATGGCCAGCGGCAGCGTCAGCGCCTGGATGGCGAAGGTGCGCTCGATGCCGGCCTCGCCGAGGGCCTTCACGATCTCCGGCTTCACGCCGAAGGAGGCGAAGGTGGGGGATTCGGGCTCCACCGGGGCGCCCGCCTGCAGCGGGTGCGACGTGTCCAGCGCGGCCGGACCGGTCTCGCTGTGCTCCAGCGCGACGGCCTCCGGGACGCCGGTGGTGGTGTTCTCTTCGGTTGTGGTTTCGTTCGTGGTCAGGGTGCTCGCCTCTCTCGTGACCAGCGCGCACTGCCCTGGTCACCGATCGACACTCGACCACGAAATTTCGCTCGGGCTCCGCGCTACTGGCGCTGGAGCGGCCCTTCGTGGGAATGCCGCAGGATGGCGTGCACGCACATCATTCTTGTGCTGACCGGGGCCACACCGGCTGTCCTTCAGCCGCAGCGGCGTCCCGATCCGGGACGGAAGATCCGTCGTATCCGGCGGCCAGTCTACCTGATCTGCGGTTTTTCGATAGCCCCCGACTCGCCAACCGGCGTGGGATCGGTCTCTTCCGGACCCGGCGGGTGTGTTCGGCGATACCCTTTCCGCCGTGACCGAGGCAAAGCAGATCAGTGAAGGCGTAGTCGATTTGCTCGGCGTACTCGCCTATGGGGAATTGTCCGCATTCGATCGCATGGCCGAGGACGCGCGCACCGCTCCGACGCTGTCCGGACGGGCCGCGCTGGCGTCGATGGCGGCCGCCGAGATCGGGCACTACGACCTGCTCGCCAAGCACCTCGGGGGGCACGGCGTCGCGATCGAAGACGCGATGCGGCCCTTCGTCGGGCACATCGACGCCTGGCACGCCTCCACGGCGCCGCGTTCCTGGCTCGAGTCCCTGGTGAAGGCCTACGTCGGCGACGGGCTCGCCGCGGACCTCTACCGCGAGATGGCCAGCTGGCTCGACCCCGAGACCAAGGACCTGGTGCTCACCGTGCTCGCCGACACGGGCCATTCCGCGTTCGCCGAGCGCGAAGTCGCGGCCGGTATCGAGGCCGACCCGAAGGCGCGCGACAAGCTCGCGCTGTGGGGTCGCCGTCTGCTGGGGGAGGCGTTGACGCAGGCCCAGTACGTCGTCGCCGAGCGGGACGGGCTCGCCGAGCTGATCGTCGAGGGCTCGGGAGACCTTTCGGGAATCGCCGCGCTCTTCCGCCGGTTGCAGCAAGGGCACACCAAGCGCATGCAGGTGCTGGGCCTCGGCTGAGGTCACTTCGGCTAGCCTTGGCGCACCAGTAAATTTCGAACTTTCAAGCGGAGGTCCCACGTGGAGGTCAAGATCGGCATCAAGGACACGCCGCGGGAGCTCGTGGTGTCCAGCAGCCAGTCGCCCGACGAGGTCGAGGAACTGGTCGCGAACGCCTTGAGGGCCGGCGACGGGATCTTCCGCCTCGACGACGAAAAGGGCCGTAAGTACATCGTGCCCACCGACCGGATCGCCTACGTCGAGATCGCGCCGTCGGATGTTCGCAAGGTCGGCTTCGCTGTTGGTGGCTAACCCGATCGGGTTGTAGTCGGATGTCACAGTGGCGTCACCGCCGCGTCTCAGCCAGCTCTCAGATTTGATCGTCACGCTAAGGCGGGGACGGCAGGGGGCTAGCCGAGAAATGAGGTGGACGGCGTCACTGTGATGGACCGCGCGCTGGTCGACGGCGTGCGCACTGTTCCCGACCAAGGCAAACGGGCCGTAGGGCGGCTGACCGGTATCGACGTCGCCCGCGGCCTGGCCGTTCTCGGCATGTACGCGGTGCATGTCGGCCCCGATCCGGCCAAAGGCGGCGTCGGGGTGCTTTTCAAACCGTTCGAAGGCCATTCCGCCGCGTTGTTCGCGGTGCTGGCCGGGGTCTCTATCGCGCTGATGTCCGGCGGACGCCGTCCCAAAGAGGGCCGCGACCGGACCCGTGTCGCGCTGAAACTGGCGACCCGCGCCCCGCTCCTGGTGGCGCTGGGGCTGTGGCTGACCAGCCTCGAAACCGGCTACATGGTGATCCTGGCCTACTACGGGGCCTGTTTCCTCTTCGCGATCCCGTGGCTGCGCGCGGGCGCGAAGGCGCTGGCGATCGCGGCGGTGACCGTCGCCGTGGTGGGCCCGCTGCTCTCACATCTGATCAGGGCGCAGCTGCTTCCCCGTGACCTGCTGTTCTTCGCGCCGGACCTGACCGCGGACGACGTCACCTCGACCGGGCTGCTGAAGGCCGCGACCGTCCTCGTCCTGACCGGCACGTTCCCCGCGTTGACGCTGATGGCGTACGTGTTCGCCGGGATGGCGATCGGGCGGATGGACCTGACCTCGCGCGGCGTGTGCCGGCGGCTGTTCTTCGGCGGTTCGGCGCTCGCGGTGGGCGGGTATTTCGTTTCGTGGCTCGCGACCGGGCCTCTCGGTGGCATGCAGGCGATCTACCGTTCTTTGGAACCGGCCGCCGCGCAGATGGGCATGACGCCGCCGGAATTCCTGCGGCTGCACCAGACCTGGATCCACGGCACGCCGCCGACCACCAGCTGGGCGTGGGAGCTGCTGCCGACAGGGACCTCGTACACGCCGTTCGACCTGCTGATCTCGATCGGGATCGCGGCGGCGGTGATCGGCGGCTGCCAGCTGCTGATGCCGAAGTTCGAGCGCGTGCTTCGGCCGCTTTCGGATCTGGGTGGGCGGGTGCTGAGCGCGTACGTGCTGCATTTCGTGGCGATCGCGCTGCTGTGGGACGAGAGTGACGGCGATTCGATCTTCAGCGTGCTGCACTTCGTCGAGTTCTCGGTGGTGGCGCTGACCGCCGCGGTGCTGTGGCGGAAGTTCGTCGGGCGCGGGCCGCTGGAATGGGCGATGAACAAGCTGTCGAGCTGGCCGAAGTACCTGGTGCCCAGTGCCCGCGTGCCCGCTCAACGGCGGGGCTGACCTGCGAAGTGGTAGCAAAGGTCCCTTGCTCCCCGCGCTCACGGGAAGTACATGAAGGCCCCCTTCCTCGCGCTAGACACAAGGAAGGGGGCCTTCATGTACTTCCGCCTGGTCAGGCGTTGAGTTCGTTCAGTTCTTCGAGGCTGGTCGGCACGTGGAAGGGCGGCGTGCTGGTGCCCATGATGCGGTAGCGGTCCCACGGGTCCGGGTCGGAGAGCTCGCCCTTCGCGCTGTACTCGCCCGCGCGGATCTCGACGGCGGTCTTCTTGCCGCCGGCGGCCGCGGACACCTGTTCGTTGGTGGCGACGCGGCCGTACCAGCGGTAGTACCCGTCGATGGGCTGGAAGTAGCCCCGCAGATCCACCGTCGTCGCGATCTCGGTCCCGTCGATCACGAGGACCGCTTCGCCGGCGTAACCGTCTTCGTCGTGCTCGCTCACTGTGCCTCCGATTCCTTCCGCATTTGGACGACCTTGTTCTCTTCGAGCGGCAGGTTCGGGTCGATGACGATGCCCTGCTGCCGGGAGAGGCCGTCGATCGCGGCCCAGATGATCTGCGTCAGGTACTCGACGACGCTGTCGCGGCCCATCGAGCGCCGGTCCAGCCACCATTCGCCGGTGCTCTGCACCATCCCGACGATGCCGTGCGCCCACGGTTCGGCGGCGCCGGAGTCCATGTTGAACATCCGCATGTAGTCGCCGAGCAGCGCGGTCAGCGCGGTGGCGATCAGTTCCTTGTCCTCGGCGACGACGTCGGATTTGACGACCACCTTCTCCTGCAGGCCGCCGCGTGCGAGCAGGCGGTACAGGTTCGGGTGCTCCTCGATGACGCTGAAGAAGGAATCGAGCGCCATCCGGATCCGGGGGACCGGGGCGAGCTCGGAGTTGATGGCCGGGATCAGCCGCTGGAAGAGGATCTCCGTGCCGCGCTGCCCGAGCGCGACGTACAGATCCGCCTTGTCGTCGAAATGCCGGTACAGCACAGGTTTCGTGACGCCCGCTTCGGCGGCGACGTCCTCCATGCCGAGGTCCGGGCCGTGCGTGTCGAGCGCGCGAAGGGCGGCCTCGACGAACTCCGCGCGGCGCGCGATCCGGTGCTTGCGCCAGCGGTCGCGGCGGGCGTCGCCCGTGTCGGCCTCACCCGCCGTGGGGTGCTTGCTCGACTGCTTGCTGTTGCGCTTGACACGTTCGATCACCCAAGTCATGCTACCAGAGGTAACTGTTACCACGAGTTACAGATAGGGGTGTGTCGGCAATGACGCGGGCGCTGAAGGAAACAGACCGGGAGAAGACAGCCGAGCGGCTGCTCAAGTCCTCCGCGAACAAGTTCTACGATCCCGACGTCGACATCGACTGGACCGCCCCGCTCGTCGACGGGAAGCGCTTCATCCCGGCACACCGTTCTTCGCTCTACGGCACGAAATTGTGGGACTCGCTGTCGGAAGAGCAGCGCATCGAACTCGGCAAGCACGAGGTCGCCAGCGTCGCCACGACCGGGCTGTGGTTCGAAATCCTCCTGATGCAGATGCTGCTCAAGGAGGTCTACGAAGAGGACCCGACCAGTTCGCACGCCCAGTACGCGTTGACCGAGATCGCGGACGAATGCCGTCACTCGACGATGTTCGCGCGGATGGCTTCGCGGATCGGCTGCCCGTCCTACGGGCCGGTGCCGTGGTTGCGGCGGCTGGCGAAACTGATGCCGGCGATCAGCTACGGCCCCGCGCGCTACGGCGCGATCCTGGTCGCCGAAGAGGTACTCGACCGGCTTCAGCGCGAGCAGATGAACGACCCGGACATCCAGCCGCTGGTCCGCATGGTCAACCGGATCCACGTGCTCGAAGAAGCCCGGCACGTCACCTTCGCCCGCGAAGAGGTGACTCGGGGGATGGCGAAACTGTCGAAGAAGGAAATCGTCTATCAGCAGTTCATCATCGCGCTTGTCTCGTATTTCGTGACCCGGGCCTTCATCAACCCGAACGTCTACAAGGCCGTCGGCATCCGTCCGCGTGACGGCGTCGAGGCCGCGCTGAACAACCCCAACTGGCGCGAAAGCATCCAGTGGGCGGGCGAGAAGATCATGCCGTTCCTGCAGGAATCCGGCCTGGTCGGCAAACCGGGCATGTACTTCTGGCGCAAGTCCTTCCTGCTGCCGGGGAAGCGATGAGGAGCGTCAAGCAGCGCGACGCCGTCTCGTGGGACCCGTCGCGGCAACATCGGTTCGTGACCGGTGACGGCACCGCCCTGCACGTCGAGACGAGCGGGCCCGCCGACTCCGAGCTCACGTTGGTGCTCGTGCACGGCTGGACGCAGGACCATCGGACCTGGGACGGCGTGGTGTCGCGACTCGGCGACTCCGTCCGGACCCTGCGCTACGACCTGCGCGGCCACGGCGGTTCCGCGCCGGCGAAACCGGGGACGGCCACGATCGCGACCCTCGCCGACGACCTCGCCGAGCTCATCCAGGACCGCGTCCCGAACGGGCCGATCGTGCTCGCCGGACACTCCATGGGCGGTATGACGATCATGGAACTGTCCCGCAGGCATCCCGATCTCGTGGCCCGGCGCGTCGCAGGGGTCGCGTTCGTCGCCACGTCGTCCGGTGAGATGGACCGGATCACCCTCGGCCTGCCGGGGATCGCGGGCAGCGGCGCGGCGAGGTTCGAACGGAGGCTCGCGAAGCTGCTCGCGAAGAACCGCCGGGACGCCTTGCCGCTGCCGCTGTCGGTGGTGCGGCCCGGTGCGCGGTTGCTCGTCTTCGGGCGGCGGCCTCAGCGCGCCGACGTCGACTCGGTCGCCGAGCAGTTGCTGTGCGCGCATCCGGCGAGCGTCGCGGGATTCCAGGACGCGATTTCGCGGCACGACTGCCGGGTGACGCTGGCCGCGCTGCAGGGCAAGCCGGTGATCGTGCTGGCGGGGGAGCGGGACCGGCTCTGTCCGCCGCCGCACGCCAAGGTCATCGCCGACGAGCTGCCGGAGGCCGAGTTCGTGCGGTATCCGGGGGCGGGGCACATGCTTCCGCAGGAACGGGCTCAGGAGGTTTCGGACCGCATCGCGGCGCTTGTCCGCCGCGCCGCGAGGGTCTGAAAGGGGAGCAAGGGACCTTTGCTACCACTTCTCTCGACATTGAGACAGGTGGTAGCAAAGGTCCTTTGCTCTCTTTCTGCAGGTCAGGGTCCCGGGTGAGGTGGTTGTGCTCGCCTGAAGGGAGGGTGCGTGGGATCAGGCGGACGACACGCGTGATGGAGTCGGCGGCGCGAGCGGCTCGTCACTGAGATCCAGCATCGTGCCCTCAGACTGTCCTAAAAGGATAATTCTCGAGATCAAGGCGTCCAGTTTGGGCACTTTGCGCAGTATTGCCCGGGGGTCGTGAGTGGCGATGGTCGTTCTAACCCTCTTTACCACTCACGACTCCCCGCAAAACCGGACTTACAAGCATAAAGCGGGCCTATGCTGCCCGGAAAGTGACCGCCCCTCAATAACCGCCCAGACTGGGCCAAGTGGCTTTCGCGACGTGTGGCCGGCGCGGGTGGTAGCAAAGGTCCCTTGCTCCCTTCAGAGGGACGTGTAGCCGTTCGCCAGGAGCCGGACCCCTGCCTCCTGGTAGGCGTCCTGGTCGTCAACGGCGAGCGTGGCCAGCCCGTCGACATAGCGGTTGAACATGCAGAACGCGGCCGCGATCAGGACCGTGTCGTGGATCTCGACGTCCGTCGCGCCCTCCGCGCGGGCGGTCTCGATCAGGTCTTCGCCCACCGACTTCCCGCTTTCGCGAACGGCGAGCGCGACATGCAGGAGCGCCTTCAGCTTCGCCGACACGGGGGCGTCGTCGACGTCCTTCCACGCCGCCTCTACGACCGGCATGCCGCCTTCGAGCGCTTCGGCGGCGACGGCGGCATGACTGCGTGAACAGAACGTGCAGTCGTTGCCGCGCGAGACGACGGCGCCGATCAGTTCGCGTTCGCCCACGCTGAGGCTGCTCGGGCCGCGAAGCAGGACCTCGGCGAGCTGCCCGAGCGGCGCCGCCGTCTCCGGCCGGTAGGCGAACAAGGCGGTGATGCCGGGAAGGTTCTCGTCGAGCGCGATATGCGGCATGGTGACTCCTCGCGGATCGGCAACGCGGTCGCTTTGATTCATAGCCGAAACCCGGCTCGTCGCGATGCCGCTGGATTGCTCGACATGAGAGCGAGGGGCATTGGGCGTCCGCGTCAGGTGAGCTAGCGTGATCTTTTCGACTGGGGAGTTGGAACGATGAAACGAAACAGATCGATCCTGTCCGTTTTCAGCCTCACCATCGCCGTGGTCCTCGGAGCGGCCCTGCTCACCAATCTGGGGCGCGAGACCACCGAAGCCGGCGACGCGGAATTCACCGGCGCCGGCCGGGTCGTCATCCGTGACGCTTCGATGGTGCTCACGATGGATCCCGGCCTCGGCGAAGGACCGCTCGGCGCCCTCGCCGACGCCGACGTCGTACTGGAAGGCGCCAAGATCAAGCAGGTCGGCAAGGACCTCGACGCCGGCACCGCGAGAGTCGTCGACGGCCGGGGCAAGATCGTGCTGCCCGGCTTCGTCGACCTGCACAACCACCTGTGGCAGTCGCTCATCCGCGGCTGCGCGGCCGACAAGGAACTCATCGGCTGGCTCGGCAAATGTGTCATCCCGCTGTACCGCGCCCCCGTGACCGACGCGGACGCGTACGCGGGCACGAAACTCGCCGCGGCCGACGTCGTCTCGACCGGGATCACCACGGTCACCGACTGGTCGCACGCGTTCAACACCGACTTCGCCAAGGGCGGTCTCCGCGCGCTCGGCGAGTCGAAACTGCGGTTCCTCTACTCCTACAACGGCACCACCGATCCCGCGCTGCAGAACGAGATCCGCCGCGTGAAGCGCGAGGTCATCGATCCGAACCCGTTGGCACGCCTGCAGATCGGCACGCATCCGTCCACGGGGAACTTCCCGAGCGTCGAAGCCTCGGAGAAGCTCGCGCGCGAACTCGGCGTCTCGCTGAACGTGCACCTGCTCGAATCGAAGGCCGATCTGACCGCCGGGCAGATGGACGCGCTCCGGCGCGCGAACGCGTTGCACTCCGGGCTGGTGGCGAACCACGTCATCCAGACCACCGACGCCGATCTCGACGAACTCGCGGCCGCCGGGGTCGGCGTGGCGCACAACCCGCTGTCGAACATGCGGCTCGCGTCGGGCGTCATCCGGCTGCCCGAGATGAAAAAGCGGAACATGAAGGTCGGGCTCGGCCTCGACGGCGGCACCAACGACACGAGCGACATGTTCAACGTGATGCGTGCGGCCGTCGGTCTCCAGCGGGCGACCACGACGGATCCGGCGGTCTACCCGACCACGACGGACGTCCTGCGCATGGCGACCCTCGGCGGCGCGGAGGCGCTCGGGATGGACAAGGAGATCGGGTCGCTGACGCCGGGCAAGCGGGCGGACCTCCAACTGGTCGACGCCCAGGCGGTCAACTTCGCGCCGAAGGTGGACTGGGTGAATCAGCTGGTCTTCAACACCCAGCCCGCGAACGTCTCATGGGTGTTCGTCGACGGGCGCGTCCTCAAGCGCGAAGGCCGCGTGGTCGGTATCGACACCGCGAAGGTCGTCGCCGACGCCCAGGCCGCCGCCGACCGCCTGAAGAAGCTCCTGCCCCAGTGACCTGACGCAATTCGTCCTCTGAATGCGATCGTTGCGCGTGCAAGGATCGCATTCAGAGGACGAAACGCGGGGTCAGTGCTGGAGCGGGAAGCCACCGCCGATGCCTCGCCAGGCGAGGTTGGCGGTCAGCGCGACGGCCTCTTCGCGGCTCATCGACTTGTGGTGCGCCAGCCAGAACCGCGCGCTGACCTGCGAGAGGCCCACCAGGCCGACGGCGAGCAGCCGGGCTTTGTCCTCGTCGAGGCCCGCGTCGGCGGTGATGGTCTCGGTGATCGCGTCGACGCTGGCCGACGTCGCCCGGTCCACCGCCTCCTGGACGGCGGGCTCGCCGCGCAGGTCGGACTCGAAGACCATGCGGAACGCGCCGGCGTCGTTGTTCACGAAGTCGAAGAACGCGCCGACGGTCGCCGGCACGCGCTGCTTGTTGTCCGACGTGGAGTCGAGCGCGTCCTTGACCCGCCGCACCAGTTCGTCGACGTGGCTCTCCAGCAGCGCGATGTAGAGGTCGAGCTTGCCGGGGAAGTGCTGGTAGAGGACCGGCTTGCTGACTCCGGCCTCTTCGGCGATCTCGTCCATCGCGGCGGCGTGGTATCCGTTCGCGGCGAACACCCGCTGCGCGGCGGCCAGCAGCTGGGCGCGGCGTTCCGTTCTGGGCAGGCGGACGCCTCGGGCCTGCAGTCGCGCCATTTCTGTCATCGTTCCTCCAGTAGCCGCGGGCTCCGCGGGGCGGGGTCACCGCCGCGTGAAGTGAGCTCGAGATTACTCGCCGGTACGGCCGGACCGCCAAGGGTCGGGCATCCTTGATGCTGTGTCTTCTTCAGTTTCCCGTGCCGCCGGGGGCCGCTCTCCGCTGACCCATGTGCCGCTCTCGCGCAGGTCATTGCCGTCGCTGGACCCGGCGCCGCCCCCTTGGCCCGGGGAAACAATAGGTGTCGGCGGGGTGAAATTGCACATCCGCCGGACTCCGGGCGGTCCCGAGACGGCCGTCTATGTCCACGGTCTCGGGGGATCGTCCACGAACTGGACCGACCTCGCCGCCCTCTTGGCGCCCCAAGCCACGGGCACGTCGGTCGATTTGCCGGGTTTCGGCTACTCGGAGCCGCCCGACGACTTCGACTTCAGCCTCGACGCGCATGCCGAGGTCGTGGCGAGCCACATCGAGAGTCTCGAAGCGGGGCCGGTGCACCTGTTCGGCAACTCGATGGGCGGCGCCGTCGCGCTGCTCGTCGCGGCCCGCCGCCCGGAGCTCGTGAAGACGCTGACGCTGATCTCGCCCGCGATGCCGGATCTCCGGCCCAGCATGAAGCGGCTGTCCGATCCGCGGATGGCGTTCGCGTACCTGCCGCTGATCGGTCCGGCGGTGCGCCGCCAGCTCGCCGCGCTCGGCCCGCGCGAACGAGCCATGCAGGTCATCAAGCTGTGCTTCGCCGACCCGGGCCGCTTCGCGCAAAGCCGGCTGGACGAGCTCGAAGAGGAACACAGTGCCCGCGCCGGGTTCGCCTGGGCCGCCCCCGCGCTGGCGCGCAGCACGTTCGGCATCTTCCGGACGTGGTCCGCGCGCGGTCCCGCGTCGCTGTGGGCGGTCGCGCCGACCGTCGACGCGCCGACGCTCGTCGTGTGGGGGCAGCACGACCGGGTGATCTCCGTCCGGCGCGCCGAGCGCACCGCTCGGCTACTTCCGCACGCGCGGTTGCTCGTTCTGCCCCGAACCGGCCACGTGGCGCAGATGGAACGCCCGAATGTCGTAGCGAAGGCCGTTTTGGGGATGTGGGAATCGGTCGAATCGGGCACGTGGTAGCCCATTCGGGTGGGTAGGACACGCCGGGCGAAGCGCCGGTCGCTCACAACATCACAGTTCGGTTATGGCACCCTGGTGCGCGTGGATCGGGTAAAGCAAGGCGCGCAGGGCGAGGGTCGGCGGTCTCAGTACTCCGCATCCGCCCGCCGTCCGCCGCGCGCCCAGCCCCGGTCCTCCGACGTGCCGCGCACAGGCCAGTACCGGCCGACGCCGCCACCGTCGCAGCGGCTCGACGAGGACCGTTACCGTCCCGGCGGCCGCCGGACCAGCGCCCAGCCGCTCAGCGCGTCCTGGAAGCCGCACGAGACCGGCGCCGCGAAGGCCAAGGCCGCCAAACGCAAGGGCGGCATCGGCCAGTTCGCCAAGACCTACGGCTGGCGCGTGTACGCACTGCCGATCCTCGTGGTGATCACCGCGCTGGTCGTGTTCAACACCGCCACCGGCCCGGCCGAACCGATCGCCTCCGACGGCACGACCCAGGCCGCGGCCGATGGATCCGCGGGCAACGGCGGCGAGCCGGGCGCGGGGGTCGACGGAGGCGGCGATGTCCTCCCGGAGAACCCGGCCAAACCGGTCGACCTCAAGATCCCGACCGCGGACCTGCCCAAGGGCGGCCCCTTCACCGAGTCCGGCAAGGGCACCTATCACGTGGTGCCGGGCAAGGGCGACAAGGTCGGGACGGGCCAGCTGTACACGTACACCATCGAGGTCGAGGACGGCATCGATCAGGCCAGCTACGGCGGTGACGACAGCTTCGCCGCGATGGTGGAAGGCACCCTGTCGAATCCCAAGAGCTGGACGTGGGACGGCAAGAAGGCGCTCCAGCGCGTCGACGCGAGTTTCCCGAATCCGACCTTCCGGGTGAGTCTCACCACACCGAACACCACGCATCGCGCGGACGTCTGCATGTTCCAGATCACCTACGAGACGTCTTGCTACCGCTCGAGTTTCGACAAGCGCGTGGTGATCAACCTCGCCCGCTGGGTGCGGGGGGCGCTGGCCTTCGAGAGCGACATGACCGGGTACCGCCAGTACGCCATCAACCACGAGGTCGGGCACGCCCTGGGCGGAAAGCACGTGGGCTGCCCGGAGAACGGCGCCGTCGCGCCCGTCATGATGCAGCAGACCTTCGGCGTCTCGAACGACTTCGTGGCGCAGCTGAACAATCTCCCCGGCGGCGACCGCGGCAAGGTGCCGGCGGACGGCAAGGTCTGCAAGCCGGGCTCCTGGCCGAATCAGACACCCTAGTCCACGCCGTCTCACCTGCTGGAACATCCCAGGATATGAAACAGGGGAAGTCGTTTCCGCCTGTCGGTGTTGTAGATACTGGGATGCGACCCGCGATCCACGCGAGATGGAGGACCCGATGTCAGGCACGCTGCCGCCGCTCGTCGAGCCGGCCGCCGAGCTCACCAAGGAAGAGGTGGCCCGGTACAGCCGTCACCTGATCATCCCGGACGTCGGGGTGACCGGGCAGAAGCGGCTGAAGAACGCCAAGGTGCTGGTCATCGGTGCCGGTGGCCTCGGCAGCCCGGCGCTGCTGTACCTGGCCGCGGCCGGGGTCGGCACGCTCGGCATCGTCGACTTCGACGAGGTCGACGAATCGAACCTGCACCGCCAGGTCATCCACGGACAGTCCGACATCGGCAAGCTCAAGGCCGCGTCGGCGCAGGAGACGATCGCCGAGATCAATCCGTTCGTGAAGGTGCACCTGCACACCGACCGGCTCGAGTCGTCGAACGCGCTCGAATTGTTCGAGCAGTACGACCTGATCCTCGACGGCACCGACAACTTCGCGACGCGGTACCTGGTGAACGACGCCGCCGTGCTCACCGGCAAGCCCTACGTGTGGGGCTCGATCTACCGGTTCGAGGGCCAGGCGAGCGTGTTCTGGGAGGACGCGCCGAACGGCAAGGGCCTCAACTACCGCGACCTCTACCCCGAGCCGCCGCCGCCCGGCATGGTGCCGTCGTGCGCCGAGGGTGGCGTGCTGGGCGTGCTGTGCGCGTCGATCGGCTCGATCATGGTCAACGAGGCGATCAAGCTGATCACCGGTATCGGTGAGCCGCTGCTGGGCAGGCTCGTCAGCTACGACGCGCTCGAGATGAAGTACCGCGAGGTCAAGATCCGCAAGGATCCGGAGACCCCGAAGATCACCGAGCTCATCGACTACGAAGCGTTCTGTGGTGTCGTGTCCGACGAAGCCGCTTCGGCCGCTTCGGGAAGCACGATCACTCCGGCGGAACTCAAGGCCAAGTTCGACAACGGCGACAACTTCGCCCTCATCGACGTCCGCGAGCCGCACGAGTACGAGATCGTGAACATCAAGGGCGCGACGCTGATCCCGAAGGACAAGATCCTTTCGGGCGAGGCGCTGTCGGAACTGCCGCAGGACAAGCCGATCGTGCTGCACTGCAAGTCGGGCGCGCGTTCGGCGGAGGCGCTGGCGGCGCTGCACAAGGCCGGGTTCAAGGACGCGACCCACCTCGGTGGTGGCGTGCTGGCCTGGGCGCGGCAGATCGACCAGAGCCTGCCGACCTACTGACGTTTTGCGCGTGAAGGCCCCCTTTCCTCGGCTGAGTCGAGGGAAGGGGGCCTTCACGCGCGGAAGCGCCGGGCCTTGGGTGCCCAAAGTGGTAGCAAAGGTCCCTCGCTCTCTTCCCGCAGCTCGGCGCGGTGACCGTGTGGATTTCGGGTCATCTGACGCACCAAAATCCACACGGTCCGTGGGCGCCGTTACGCGGAGTACGGGGTGTGTGGAAATGGGGACACTCAACGTCCCTATTTCCACACACCTCCACTCGCCGCGCGGGTGGTAGCAAAGGTCCCTTGCTCCCCCGAGCGTCAGTAGCCGATCGAGCGGCCGGTGAAGATCGCCCGCACGAAGGTCGTGAACCCCGCCAGGACATCGGTCCGGTTCCCGCCGCGCGACTTCGGCACGGCGGCGATGATCTCGGCGTCGGTCAGCGGATGGGTCTTCCCGGCCAGTTCCCGCAGTTCCTCGGGTTTCCAGTTGTGATTGCCCGCGACGTGCACCGACAGTGTGCCGCGGCGCTGCACGAACTCGATCCGCTCGGCGTCGCGCCGCACGAACTCGCCGTCGCCGACTTGGGCGCACGTCGCGTTTTCGAGGCGCCAAGCGGTCTTCACCGCTGTCTCGCAGCTCTCGACGACGTCGGTCGCGAAGGTCCAGACGGGCGATATCCACAGCTGGGGCGCGTACTCGACGATCAGCGACCCGGAGTCTTCGGTCGTCTTGGTCGGGAGCCGATGCGGGCCGAGATCCGCGGCGAGGGTGCGGTCGTGCGGGACCCCGGTCGCGGCGAGCCGCCGGGCGGCGGTGTCCGAAGGCAGCGACGCGGGGACGGCGATCCCGCCCGCGACCAGCGCGATCAGAAGGACTCCCGCGCCCAGCCGGACGCCCAGCCCCCGCGTGAACAGACCCGCGACGAGCAGCACCGGCACCCCGAAGAACGGCACCGCGAACCAGGGATCGAACGCCTCCGCCACCTCCAGCACGAAGATCGCGCCGAAAACGCCGGAGATCCCCGCCACGAACGCCCACGCCAGCCGCGGCCAAGGCTTCGCGACGGCCGGAAAAGCCTCTGGCGCCGCGAAACCGACGACGTAGACCATCCCGATCGACGCGAGCGGAACCGGCAGGGCGATCCACGGGACGTGCAGGAACGCGGCGAGCAGGAGCAACAGGCCCACGGTGACCGCGCCCAGTGTGCCGAGCAGCCACAGTGAACCGAGCGCGAGGGCGGTGAGTTGCCCGTCGGTGAGGCGGCGCTGCGCCGTTCGGGGGAGCACGGTCGAAGAATGGCAGGTCAGAAGCGATCGTGTCATGAGTATCGCTACTCAAGACCAGCGCGTCTTCTCGTTCGTGGCACGGAAGACGGGGTAACGTGCCGAGCCGTGCGTGCCACCCTTCAGAGCCCTCCCGAACACGTCTGTGCGGCGTTCGGCGGACGTACCGGTGACGCGGAACCGATGCCCGGCACCGATTCCTGGCGCTACAACGATCTCGTGCTCAAGCCGGTCGTGGACAAGTCCCGGACCCTGTGGACGGCACGGGCGCTGGAGGCCGTCGACGAGCCGGGGCTGCGGGTCGCGAAACCGGTCCGGTCCAGTGACGGCCGGTGGGTGGTCGGCGGCTGGTCGGCGAACCGGTTCGTGTCCGGCACGGCCGAGCACCGGTACGACGAGGTCGTGCACGCGGCGATCAAACTGCATCGCGCGACGGCCGGTCTGCCCCGGCCCGATTTCCTGGGACGGCGCACCGATCTAGAGGCGCTGGCCGACAAACTCGCCTGGGGCGAGGCGGACATGTCCCTCGACGAGAACAAGGGCGGCCGCTGGTTCGAGGTACTGGCCGGGTCCCGAAGACCGGTCAAACTACCCGACCAGGTCGTCCACGGGGAACTCCTCGCCGGCGTGCTCTTCGACGGCGACGCGGCGCCCGGCATCGTCGATTTCGTGCCGTACTACCGGCCGGGTGAATGGGGCGCGGCGATCGTCGCGGTCGACGCGCTGGCCTGGGGCGGCGCGACCATCGATCTCCTCGAACGCTGGGCGCATCTCCCCGAATGGCCGCAGCTTCTCCTGCGGGCCGTCCTCTTCCGCCTGGCTGCCAACGCTCTCGACCCGCGGTCGACCCGGGCGGCGCACGACGGACTTCGTGCCGCCGCCCGGGACGTGAGCGCCGTGCTGTAGGTCACTCGGTGCGCAGGTTCTCCGTCTTCGCCGCCGAGCGCACGGACGGCACCGTCGACGCCGTCACCAGCAGCACCATCACGACGGCCGCCGCGGCGAGCAGTGCGACCGCGGACCAGTCGACGTACAGCCCGTCCCAGAACAGCCGCTTGCCCAGCGCGGCGACGGCGATTCCGGTCGCCGTCGCGAGCACGATGCCCAGCAGCAGCGGAATCCCGTTCTGCCACATGAGGGATCGCACGATCACCCGCACCGGGACACCGGTGGCGGACAGCGCGCCGAGGGCCCGCCGCCGTTCACGGACCTGTTCCTGGGCGAGCACCAGCAGGCTCACGCCGGCCAGTAGCAGGACGAACAGCGCGCCGCCGAGCAGGATGTCCCGCGCGTCGTCGAACATCCGGGCCTCGGTGGAGGCCCGCTCCCCGTTGAAGGCCGCCACGGTGACCTGCCCGCTGTACGGCGCCACCGAGTTCCGCACCAGCTCGACGAAATCCGGATTCCCGGTCGTTCCGCGCAGGGTCGCCGTGACCAAGGCCGCGGCCAGGTCGACACCCGCCATCGCCGCGGGCGTCGCGAGCACTTGCGGCGCCAGGGTCTCGGTGACGCTCGATGGCTTCACCTCGAACGGCCGCGGGGTGACCGGAACGGTCCACGGCTGCTCCCGTTTGTCGTTGTCCGTGATCTTCGCCGACTGTCCTATGTGGAGGAAGGAGGGATCGGCGAACACGTCGCCGTCGCGGCAACCGGTCGCGGTGGTCGTCGCCTCGATCGTGGCGCAGTCGGCGACGGCGATCGGCACGAGCGCGCCGTCCTGGCGCTTCCCGTCGACGAACAGCGAACGCAGCGCCTGGAGATCGGCGGCGCCGGGGACGGCGCGGACCGCGGCGATCGCCCGATCGGCCACGGAACCGTCCGCGTAAACGGTGATCCGGCCTCCCGTGCGGTCTTGGCGATCGGCCTCCATCGCGGCCTGCCCCGCCAGGAGGCTCTGCAGCGCGATCGCCCCGGCGAGGACCACGCAGAGCCCGGCGACCACCCGTGACGGGGTCCCGCTGTCGCTCTGCAGACGGCGGATCGCGAGCTGGAACGACGGCGGCCCGCCCTTGATCCGGGAAACGGCGCGTTCCAGCAGCCACGGCAGCAGCGCGGGAATCCCGACCATCAGCAGTGCCGCGCCACCGATCAGCGCCCAGCGGCCGAGTTCGCTCGCGACACCGAGGTCCGGAGCGATCACCAGGATTCCGAGGACGACCGGCAGCAGCCGCCACCACAACCGGCGCTTCGGCGGCGCGGTCTCGCGGACGACGTCGAGCGGTTCGACGACCAGGTGTCGTTGGGACGCCCAAGCCGTCGCCACGGTCAGGGCCGGGACCGCGAGCACGATCAGCACCACCAACGGCCACGAGGGCGTCAGGTCGTCCGGGTACAACCCGAACCGGAACACCTGGAAATCCGCCGCCGTGCCGCGGAAGAGCAGGAACAGCGCGGTACCGACGACCAACCCGGCCGCGGCGCCCACGAGGGATTCCGCGGCGGTGATCCGGCGTAGCTGCGCGAGGGACGAGCCAGCCAGCCGCAACGCGGCGAGCCGCCGGTCCCTGGCCGCGCCGCCGAGCCGGGAGACCGTCCCGACGAAGATGAACACCGGCGTGAGGAGGACGAAGAGCCCGAGCAAGAGGAGGATCAGGATCCCGTTTTCGATCAGGGCGTGATAGCCGGGCTCGGCGCCGAAGCCGTAGACCGTGCGTGCGTCCCGCATCGCGTCCGTGCCGACGTAGGCGACCAGGTCGTTCGGATTGAGCGTGGTCTCCGCGGCGATGAGCCCGGCGGGCTTACCGGGCAGACGGGGCCGCAGCAGGCCGCTGGTGTCGGCCGCGACGAGCTCGGCCAGCTTCGGCGAAAGGAAGACTTCGCCCGGCGCGGGGAGCCGGTCCACCCCCGGCGGGATCGGCGAATTCGGGCCGGTCGGCCGCAGGTGGACGAGTGAGATCGCCTCGCCGCGGAAGTCGGTCGTCGTCGCCGCGTACTTCAGCGGGTCGACGCCCGGGATCGGTTCGCTCCGCACGGAAGCGGCGAACGTCCGCTGGTCGCGGTTCTCCTTGATGGTGCCCGCGGAGGCGCCGAGCAGCAGGATCGCCACCGCGAGCCCGATGCCGACGGTGCTCAGGACGAGTCTGACGATCGAGCCCCGGCCGCCCCCGACGGCCAGCCGGAACCCGAGCATCAGGTCTTCGCGCCCGGTCATCGGGTCACCACCGGTTCCCGTGTCCGGCCGTCGCGCACGATGACCTCCCGGTCGGAGTAAGCGGCCACCCGCGGTTCGTGGGTGACCAGGACGACGGCGGCGTCGGTTTGTTTCGCCGCCTCGGACAACAGGCGCATGACCAGTTCTCCGCTGAGCGTGTCCAGCGCGCCGGTCGGTTCGTCGGCGAAGATCACCGACGGTTCGGTGACCAGGGCCCTGGCCATCGCGACCCGCTGGCTCTGCCCGCCGGAAACCTGGCCGGGCGTGCTGTCGCCGACCTCGCCGACCGTCAGCCGGTCGAGCCAGCCGCGCGCGATCCGCTCGGCGGGGCGGCGCCTCATCCCGCTCAGCCGCAGCGGCAGCGCGACGTTCTCCAGGCACGTCAGCTCCGGCACGAGCTGCCCGAACTGGAAGACGAAACCGAATTCGGTGCGCCGCAAGGCACTGCGTTCGGCGTCGGACATGCTCGCGAGATCACGTCCGCGAAAGAAGACCTGACCTTCATCGGGCCGGACGATCCCGGACAGGCAGTGCAGCAGCGTGGACTTCCCGGACCCCGACGGCCCCATGACCGCGACGATCTCGCCGGGTTCGAGCGTCAACCCGGCCCCGGCCAGCGCCTGATTCGGACCGAAGGCCTTGTGCAGGCCCAGCCCGTGTAACAACGGTGTTTCCACTGTGTGGTCCCCAGATCAGCGCGTCAGCTGGCGCGCGAGGTCGTCGAGGCGGGCGGCGGTGAGCTCCAGCCACCGCAGATCCGCCTCCAGGTGGAACAGGGCGTGGTCGCAGATCAGCTGGTCGGCGAGGTCGCCGTCGGTTTTGCGGGCGGTGAGCTCGCGCATGGCGCGCAGATGGGAGCTCCGCTGCGCGTCGAGCAGATCCTGGGCGCCGCGGCCGGACAGGAGCGCGAGCACGACCTTGGTGTAGAGCGTGTTCTGCAGGTAGACGGAGGGGTTTTCCGGGCTCTTCAGCCATTCTTCGACGTTGGTGACGCCGGCGTCGGTGATCGCGTACCGCTTCCGGTCCGGACCGCCGCCCGCTTCGACGCCGTTCTCCTCGACGAGGCCGTTCTTCAGGAGCCGGTTCAGCGTCGAGTAGACCTGCCCGTAGTGCAGTGGACGGTCTTGGCGGAACTGCTTGTCGTAGAGCTGCTTGAGGTCGTAACCGTGCTTCGGACCGGCTTCGAGCAGGCCGAGCAGGGTGTTCCCGATGGACATGCGGGCGACTATACACAGTGTGTATACGCACGGTCTATACACACTGTGCATAGCTGCTGAACGGCGCTTTCCCTGCATGTGGCGCGGTGAAAGCTCCCTTCGCCGCGTGGCATGTGGTGAAGGGCCCCTTCGGCCCTTATGGGATCTGTGCCGCATCGAGAGGTGTCGCGAAAGCCACTTTCGGGACGTCAGATGTCCTGAAAGTGGCTTTCGCGCACGATCTGGGAGGCAAGGGGCCGGAGCCGTGTCGAGGAGTTCGCTCGTCGGCGGTCGAGTGTCGCCAATGTGGCATTGGGGACGCTGACTGTCCCCAATGCCACATTGGGGGCATCGGTTGCCTTCACGGACAGCGCGGAGCCCGCCA
This sequence comes from Amycolatopsis sp. MJM2582, assembly GCF_000754115.1. NCBI lineage: Bacteria > Bacillati > Actinomycetota > Actinomycetes > Pseudonocardiales > Pseudonocardiaceae > Amycolatopsis > Amycolatopsis sp. MJM2582. Next base: position 143,412 of record NZ_JPLW01000001.1, on the reverse strand, counting down.
AGGCCCGCCCTCCGACCTCACGGTGTGACGTCCATCGGCGGCGGGCAATGTCAAACGCCTGAAACATTCAGGAGTTTTCAGGTAACACGGCCTACCTACCTTCGAGCGCTATCGACGCCTGGAGGAGGTGCCCGTGCCGCTCGCCGCCCCCACCGTGACCGCGGTGGACACGCACTGCCCCTACTGCGCCCTGCAGTGCGGGATGAGCCTCGACGGCGCCCGGGTCGCCCCGCGCGACTTCCCGGTCAACGCCGGCGGCCTGTGCCAGAAGGGCTGGACGTCGGGGGAGCTGCTCACCTCGCCGTCCCGCCTGACCACGCCGCTGATCAGGGTCGACGGCGAACTCCGGCCCGCGACCTGGGACCAGGCCCTCGACCTCGTCGCCCGGCGCCTCACCGAGATCCGCGCGGCCAAGGGTGCCGACGCGGTCGCCGTCTTCGGCGGCGGCGGGCTGACCAACGAGAAGGCTTATCTGCTGGGGAAATTCGCCCGCGTCGCGCTGGGCACCTCGCAGATCGACTACAACGGCCGGTTCTGCATGTCTTCGGCGGCCGCCGCCGGGATCAAGGCGTTCGGCGCCGACCGCGGGATGCCGTTCCCGGTCACGGATCTCGCCGACGCCGACGCGGTGCTGCTGATCGGCGCGAACCCGGCCGAAACGATGCCGCCCTTCATCCAGCACCTGCGGGGCGCGGACCTGATCGTCGTCGACCCGCGCCGCACGCCGACCGCCGAGCTGGCCGGACTGCATCTGCAGCCCGCGCCGGGTACCGATCTCGCGCTCGCGCAGGGCATCCTGCACGCCGTCGTCGCCGACGGCCTGCTCGATCAGTCCTATGTGGACAAACGCACGAACGGTTTCGAAGAGCTGTGGCGTTCAGTCGCGGCCTGGTGGCCGGAGCGTGTCGAGCAGATCACCGGCGTCTCCGCCGCCGACCAGCGACGCGTCGCCGCCAAGCTCGCCGCGGCCCGCAACGCCTACGTCCTCACCGCGCGCGGCACCGAACAGCACGCCAACGGCACCGCGATGGTCAACGCCTGGATCAACCTCTCGCTCGCCCTCGGCCTGCCGGGGCGCGAGGGATCCGGTTTCGGCTGCCTGACCGGCCAGGGCAACGGCCAAGGCGGTCGCGAGCACGGGCAGAAGGCCGACCAGCTGCCCGGTTACCGCAAGATCGACGACCCCGCCGCGCGCGAGTACGTCGCCGGAGTGTGGGGCGTGCCGCCGGAATCCCTGCCGGGGCCGGGGCGTTCGGCCGTCGAGCTGCTGGAGGCGCTCGGCACCGAAGACGGGCCTGGCGCGCTGATGGTGTTCGGCAGCAACCTCGTCGTTTCCGCGCCCGGCGCCGGGAACATCCAGGACAAAGTGTCCTCTTTGGACTTCCTGGTGGTCTCGGACCTCGTCCTCTCGGAGACGGCGGCGATGGCCGACGTAGTCCTGCCGGTCACCCAGTGGGCCGAGGAGGACGGCACGATGACCAACCTCGAAGGCCGGATCCTCCTGCGGCGCAAGGCGATCGATCCGCCGTCCGGCGCGAAGACGGATCTCTATGTGCTTTCCGAACTCGCCCGCCGCTTCGGGCAGCCCGAAGGACGTTTCCCGACGGACGCGGAGACCGTCTTCACCGAGCTCCGGCGTGCGTCCAAGGGCGGTGTCGCCGACTACTCGGGTGTCACCTACGACCGGCTCCGCGCCGGCGAGGCCCTCTACTGGCCTGTCCCGGCGGAATCGCATCCCGGCACGCCGCGGATGTTCCTCGACTCCTTCGCCCATCCGGACGGCCGCGCGCGGTTCGTGCCGGTGGACCACGTCGGCCCGGCCGAGCCGCCGGACGCCGAATTCCCCTTGCAGGCCACCACCGGACGGGTCCTGCAGCACTACCAGTCCGGGGCGCAGACCCGGCTGGTCAAGGAACTCAACGACGTCGTGGCGGAGGCCTTCGTGGAAGTTCATCCCGACACCGCTGCCCGTGCGGGGCTGGCCGAGGGCGACCTCGCGCTCGTGCGCTCCCGCCGCGGGGAGACCGTCGCCCGTGTCCGCTGTGTGGCGTCGCTACGCCCCGATCTGGTGTTCCTGCCGTTCCATTTTCCCGGTGAGGGCAGGGCGAACCTGCTGACCAACCCGGCGCTCGACCCGACGAGCCGGATGCCCGAGTTCAAGGTGTGCGCGGTCGCGCTCGCCCCGGCCGAGGTCGTCGCGTGAGCCCCCGGTCGGTGGTCATCGCCGGATACGGGATGGCGGGCGCGCGGCTCGCGGACGAGATCCAGCGCCGCGACCCCGAGGGCGAGCGCGTGCGGCTCACGGTCGTCGGCGCGGAGGAACACGCCGCCTACAACCGGGTGCTGCTCTCGTCGGTGGTCGCCGGGACCATGCGGCCCGAGGCCGTCCGGCTGCACGACGACGAATGGCCGTCCCGCACCCGCGCCGACCTGCGCCGGGGTGTCTCCGCGACGTCGATCGACCGGGACGCGCGGCGGGTGCACCTCGACGACGGGTCCACTGTGGACTACGACGCGCTCGTGCTCGCGACCGGCGCCAATCCGTGGATGCCGCCGGTCGAAGGGCTCGAACCCGGCCCGGACGTCGTCGCGTTCCGCACCCTCGACGACTGCGCCCGCATCCTCGACGCCGCCAGGCTGGGCGCGCCGGTCGCGGTGCTCGGCGGCGGACTGCTCGGCCTGGAGGCCGCGCGCGGCCTCGCCGGACGCGGGAACCTCGTGACCGTCGTGCATCCGATGCCGCACATCATGGAACGGCAACTGGACGCGGAATCGGCACGGGTGCTGACCAGGAAGCTCGAAGAACTCGGCGTCGCCTTCCGGCTCGGTGTCGGGGCCGCGCGCTACGTCAGCGGCGACGGGCTCAAACTCGACGACGGCACGCACGTCCCCGCCGATCTCATCGTCGTCTCCACCGGCGTCCGGCCGGAGACAAAACTGGCCGTGGACGCCGGGCTGACCGTCGAGGGCGGTGTCGTCGTCGACGATCTGCTGCGCACCAGCGACGGCCGGATCCACGCGATCGGCGACTGTGCCAAGCATCCCGGCGCATTCGGCGGGCTCGTGCAGCCCGCGTGGGAACAGGCCGCCGTCGTCGCGGATCTGGTCACCGGGACGAAATCCGCGTCGCGGTACCGCGGCACCCAGGCGGTGACCCGGCTCAAGGCACGGGGCATCGACCTCACCGCGCTCGGCGAGACGATGACCGGCGCGGACGACCCGACCGCCGAGGTGCTCACCTTCAGCGACCCGGCGGGCTGCCGCTACGGCAAGCTCGTCATCCGCGAAAACCGGGTGGCCGGCGCGATCCTGCTCGGCCTGCCCGACGCGGCCGCGACGATCACCCAGCTCTACGACCGGGGCACCCCGGTGCCCGAAGACCGGCTGGCGGTCCTTTTAGGACGCTTGCTGCCGCCGGGCGCGCCGTCGGCGGCGAGCCCGGCCGATCTGCCCGCGTCGGCGGTCATCTGCCGCTGCAACGCGGTGACCAAGGGGCGGCTCGTCGAAGCGTGGCGCGGCGGCGCCACCGACGTCCCCGCCCTCGCCGGGGCGACCCGCGCGACGACCGGCTGCGGCGGCTGCAAGGACGCCGTGAGCGGGGTCGCGAAATGGCTGGCCGCCCAGTGAACCCGAACGCATCCACCAAGGAGGACCTCATGGAAGCTCGTGGAAAGCGCTGGATCGAGCACTGGGATCCCGAGAACGAGCGGTTCTGGGAGGAGACCGGGAAGAAGATCGCCCGGCGGAACCTCTGGTTCTCCATCCTCGCCGAGCACATCGGCTTCTCCGTCTGGACACTGTGGTCGGTCATGGTCCTGTTCATGGGCCCGCAGTACGGCTTCTCCGCCGCCGACAAGTTCCTGCTGGTCTCCACCCCGACGCTGATCGGCGCGCTGATGCGGCCGCTCTACACCTTCGCGGTGGCGCGGTTCGGTGGCCGGAACTGGACGATCGTCAGCGCGCTGCTGTTGCTGGCGCCCACGATCCTGGCGGCGATCGCGATGCAGCCGGGCACCTCGCTCGGCACGTTCCTGCTGATCGCCGCGCTCGGCGGGGTCGGCGGCGGGAACTTCGCGTCGTCGATGACCAACATCAACGCGTTCTACCCGGAGAAGCACAAGGGCTGGGCGCTCGGGCTCAACGCGGGTGGCGGAAACCTCGGCGTGGCGGCGATCCAGCTGATCGGCCTGCTGGTCATCGGTACCGTCGGCGCCACCGCGCCGCGGGTGGTGCTCTACATCTACATTCCGCTGATCGTGGTCGCCGCGACCTGCGCGTACTTCTTCATGGACAACCTCGCCTCGATGAAGGGCGACACCAAGGCGATGCGCGAGGTCGTCAAGGATCCGCACACCTGGGTGATGTCGTTCCTCTACGTCGGCACGTTCGGTTCGTTCATCGGCTACAGCTTCGCTTTCGGCCTGGTGCTGCAGAACCAGTTCGGCCGCACGCCGCTGCAGGCGGCCGCGGTGACCTTCCTCGGCCCGCTGCTCGGCTCGTTCTCGCGGCCGACGGGCGGCTGGCTGGCCGACCGGATCGGCGGCGGCAAGGTCACCTTCGTGACGTTCGTCGGCATGGCCGCGGCGACCGTGGTGCTGATCCTGGCCTCGACGTCGAATTCGCTGGCGCTGTTCACCGTCGCGTTCATCGTGCTGTTCGTGCTCACCGGTATCGGCAACGGCTCGACGTACAAGATGATCCCGGCGATCTTCCGCGCCAAGGCGAAGGTCGCGATCAGCGAGGGCGCGGACGAGACGCTGGAGATGCTCAAGGCGCGCAAGCTTTCCGGCGCGCTGATCGGGCTGGCCGGCGCGATCGGCGCACTCGGCGGGTTGTTCATCAACCTGGCCTTCCGCCAGTCGTTCGCGGACACGAAGAGCGGGGTGCCTGCGTTCGTCGCCTTCCTGGTCTTCTACGGCCTGTGCTTCGGCGTCACGTGGGCGGTGTATCTGCGTAAACAGCAGTCGGAGGTGGCGAGCACCCGAGGCCTGGCGCTCGCGGGAGCGGAGGTCTGATGCGGAAACTCGTCGTCGTCGGACATGGCATGGTCGCGCACCGGCTCGTCGAGGCGGTGCGCGCGGAGGACAAGGCCGGTCAGTGGCAGGTCGTGGTGCTCGCCGAGGAGGCGCGTCCCGCGTACGACCGGGTCGCCCTGACGTCCTATGTGGACACCTGGGATCCGGCCTCTCTCGCCCTGGAAGGCGCGGACTACGCGGGTGATCCGCTGGTCGAGCTGCGGCTCGGTGACACGGTCGCTTCGGTGGATCGCGAGCGCAAGATCGTCGTCACCGAAGAGGGCCACGAGCAGCCGTACGACACGCTGGTGCTCGCGACCGGTTCGCGGCCGTTCGTCCCGCCGGTACCGGGACACGACCTCCCCGGCTGCTTCGTCTACCGGACGATCGAGGACCTCGACGCCATCCGGGAAGCCGCTCAGCGTCCGGGCCGCGGACGTCGTTCGGCGGTCGTCATCGGTGGCGGGCTCCTGGGGTTGGAGGCCGCGAAGGCGTTGCGGGACATGGGTCTCTCGCCGCACGTGGTCGAGATGGCGCCGCGCCTGATGCCGCTGCAGGTCGACGAGGGCGGCGGCGGGCTGCTCCGGCGGCTGATCACCGACCTCGACGTGACCGTCCACACGGGAACGTCGACCGACGCCATCGTGCCGGACGGCGAACGCTACATCGCGCGGCTCGGCAACGGCACCGAACTCGACGTCGACCTGGTCGTGTTCTCCGCCGGTATTCGGCCGCGGGACGATCTGGCCCGCTCGTCCGGGCTGGAAGTCGGTGCGCGCGGTGGGATCCTGGTCGACGACACCTGCCGGACGGCCGATCCCGCGGTGTACGCGATCGGCGAATGCGCGGCCGTGGACGGCAAGGTGTACGGCATCGTGGCGCCCGGTTACGCGATGGCGGAGATCGTCGCCGCGCGGCTGACCGGCGGCGAGGGCACGTTCCCCGAGCCGGACATGTCGACGAAACTCAAGCTCATGGGCGTCGACGTCGCCAGCTTCGGCGACGCGCACGCGGCGACCGAGGGCGCGCTCGAGGTCGCGTTCAACGACGCCGTCGCCGGGACGTACAAGAAGCTCGTCGTCTCGGATGACTCGAAGACGTTGCTCGGCGGTGTCCTGGTCGGTGACGCGAGCGAGTTCAACACGCTGCGCGCGATGGTCGGCAGGCCGCTGCCCGCCGAACCGGGCGCGATCCTCGCCCCGGCCGGTGGCGGAGCGGCGGTCGGTGTCGACGCGCTGCCGGACGCGGCGCAGATCTGTTCGTGCAACGCGGTTTCCAAGGGCGCGATCACGCACGCGATCACCGAAGAGGGCTGCGATTCGGTCGCCAAGATCAAGGGCTGCACCCGGGCCGGAACCGCCTGCGGCTCCTGTGTCCCGCTGCTGGGCAAGCTGCTGACGGCGTGCGGTGTCGAGCAGTCGAAGGCGTTGTGCGAGCACTTCACGCAGTCGCGCGCGGAGCTGTTCCAGATCCTGCAGGCCACCCGGATCACCACGTTCAGCGAGATGATCGACCGCTACGGCACCGGGACCGGCTGCGCGATCTGCAAACCGGCGATCGCGTCCATCCTGGCCACGCAGGGCAACGGGCACATCCTCGCCGGCGAACAGGCGACCCTGCAGGACACCAACGACAAGTTCCTCGCGAACCTGCAGCGCAACGGGACGTACTCGGTGGTCCCGCGGATCCCCGGCGGCGAGATCACGCCGGAGAAGCTCATGGTGATCGCGCAGGTGGCGATGGACTTCGGGCTGTACACCAAGATCACCGGAGGGCAGCGGATCGACCTGTTCGGCGCCACCGTCGACCAGCTGCCGCTGATCTGGCGGCGGCTCGTCGACGCCGGGTTCGAGTCGGGGCACGCGTACGGGAAGTCCTTGCGCACGGTCAAATCGTGTGTCGGTTCGACGTGGTGCCGCTACGGCGTGCAGGACAGCGTCGGGCTCGCCATCGAGCTGGAGCTGCGGTACCGCGGCCTGCGCTCGCCGCACAAGCTGAAGTCGGCCGTTTCGGGCTGTGCGCGGGAATGCGCGGAGGCGCGGAGCAAGGACTTCGGCATCATCGCCACCGACAAGGGCTGGAACCTCTACGTCGGCGGGAACGGCGGCGCGACCCCGCGGCACGCGGATCTGCTCGTGTCCGAAGTGGACACCGAGACGCTGATCCGCACGATCGACCGGTTCCTGATGTTCTACGTCCGCACGGCCGACCGCCTGCAGCGCACCGCGCCGTGGGTCGAGGAGATGGAAGGCGGGCTCGACCACCTGCGCGCGGTGATCGTCGACGACAAGCTCGGCATCTGCGAGGACCTCGACGCGGCGATGGCCAAACACGTCGGCGACTACGCCGACGAATGGCGTGGCGTGCTGGAGGATCCGGAGAAGCTGGCGAAGTTCAGCTCGTTCGTCAACGCGCCCGGCACCCCGGATCCGACGATCTCGTTCCGTACCGAACGCGACCAGAAGGTTCCCGTCCTGCTGGGCATTCCGGAGGTGAAACAGTGACGACGTCGATCGAGCGCACCTGGACCGCAGTCTGCGCGGCGGGCGCCGTCCCCGAATGGTCCGGTGTCGCGGCCCTGCTCGACGGTGGGACGCAGGTGGCCATCTTCCGACTCTCCGGCGACCGGTGGTACGCGTTGTCCAATGTGGACCCGATCAGTGGTGCGGCGGTGCTTTCGCGAGGGATCGTCGGCGACGCGTGCGGTGTTCCCGTGGTGGCTTCGCCGGTGTACAAGGAACGCTTCGATCTGCGTACCGGCTCGTGCCTCGACGCCGAAGGGGTCTCGGTCGCCGCGTATCGGGTCCGGGTCACCGGGGGTGTGGTGGAGGTGGAATTCTCACCGTGACAGAAGTCCTTCCCCTGGCAGGATTCGTCATCGGGATCACGGCGGCGCGACGGGCTGACGAGCTCGGCGCGCTGTTCGTGCGTAAAGGTGCGACCGTGCGCTACGGCCCGGCGATCCGGATCGTGCCGCTCGCCGACGACACCGAGCTGCGGTCGGCCACCATGCGCCTGCTGGAAGACCGGGTCGACGTCGTCGTCGCGACGACCGGGATCGGCTTCCGCGGCTGGGTCGAGGCGGCCGAAGGCTGGGGGCTGGGGGAGGAGCTGCTGGCCAGGCTGGGGAAATCTTCGCTGCTCGCACGCGGTCCGAAGGCAAGAGGCGCGATCCGCGCGGCCGGGCTTTCGGAGGACTACTCACCGGCCTCGGAGAGCAACGCCGAGGTGCTGAGACATCTGCTCGATTCCGGTGTGGACGGTCAGCGGATCGCGGTGCAGCTGCACGGCGAGCCGCTTCCGTACTTCGTGGACAGTCTGCGTTCCGCGGGGGCCGACGTGATCGAGGTGCCGGTGTACCGGTGGGTCGGGCCGTCCGATCCCGGGCCGCTGGACCGGCTGCTGGACGGTGTCCTCGACGGTTCGGTGGACGCGTTGCCGTTCACCAGCGCACCCGCGGTGGCGTCCCTGCTGGCAGTGGCGAAACGGACCGGACGGCTGCCGGGAGTGGTGGGAGCGCTGGAGAAACGGGTCGTGGCGGCCTGCGTCGGACCGATCACCGCGGCGCCGTTGGCCGCGCTCGGGATCCCGACAGTGCAGCCGACGCGGTCGCGGATCGGGGCGCTGGCGCGGACGGTGTCCGACGCGCTCGAAGCCCGTTCGCCGCGGCTGACCGCGGGCGGGCGGAGTATCGAACTGCGGGGTCAGGCGGCGCTGGTCGACGGGCAGTGGTGCGACATCGCGCCCGCGCCGATGGCCCTGCTGCGGGCGCTGGCGGAATCGCCGGGGCGAGTGTTCTCCCGGCGGGAACTGGTCTCCGCGCTCCCCGACGGCGGCGAGGAACACGCCGTCGAGACCGCCATCGGCCGCCTGCGGAGCTCTTTGGGCGCGCCGAAACTGGTCCAGACGGTGGTGAAACGCGGCTACCGCCTGGCCGTCGACCCCTGACGCCCGCATTTCGTCCTCTGAATGCGGTATTCGCATTCAGAGGACGAAATGCGGGAGGTCGTTCAGGAGAAGGTGACACGGTGGTCGGGGAATTCCCGGGCGGCGGCGACGCGGGCAGCCTCCTCCTCGGCCGCCTTCCGGACGGCCGGGCGGAGGGCGTCGAACGGGGTGACGGTGAAGTCGAGCCGCTTCTTCCCGCTCGCCTTGGCCCGCCACACGCCGGCGATCTCGCCGTCGGCCAGCAGCGCGCCAGGGCTGCCGAGGATCTTCCAGACCTCCTTCTGCCGGGCCTTGTCCGGCACCAGCACGGCTCGGTCGCGCGCCTGGACGAACGGATCGAGCGGCGGCAGCAGGCGTACCACGTCCGGCTCGGGCGGATTCTCCAGCAGCGCCACCCGGTCTTCCGGCAGGAAGGCCTTCTTGCCACCGACGCGGACCTCGGCCAGGCCGTCCGGCCACATCGCGTCGACCCCGGTGCGGGTGGTCCCGACGTAGGCGGCGGCGTCGCCGGGAGCGGCGGGACCGTTGATCCGCAGGTAACCCTCGACGACGCGGGTGGCAGCCTTGACGTCCGGCGCAGTCTTGAGCCGTCCGCGCCTTTCCAGCGGTGCCAACGTCGCCGGGGTCGCGCCCGTCTCCAGCCGGACCCCGGCGTGGATCGACGCGACCCGCATCAACTGCTCGTAGATGTGCACGACACCGCAGCCGCGGCAGGCGTACGACAGGCCGTCGGGGATCAGCTTCGTGACCGCGCCGCTCACCGTGCCCTTGGTCTGAACGCCGGTGACGACCTCGCGGATCGCCTTCGCCGCGGTGAACAACGCGTCCGTCGCGGACATGCCCGCGTCGTCGACCTGCTTGCGCTGCCAGAGGATCCGGGCCATCGCGTCCTTCTCGTCGAGAGGCACGAGAGCGGCCCGGATCGCGTCCAGCTCCGCACGGCGGTGGAAATGCGGTGCGCCGCGATGCGTCCACGCAAGCACAAAACGGCCGTCGTCCCAGACACCGGGCGTGATGTCGCCGTCGACCCGGGCGGCGAGACCCAGCAGGGCGGTGTCCCGCACGGAATCCTGCAGCCCGAGGTCGAACACGGCCGCCGCGGCCGGATCCGTCTCCTCACGGTGCAGGCCGTGCGCGGCGATCCGGTAAGCCAGCACCTGCTCGCGATCGACCTCGAGCACCTGTCCTCCCTAAAGCGAGTAATCGAGCGTGTACGACATCGTCGGCTCGCCGAGGGCGCCCGTCGTGGTGCCGCTGCCGGTGATCCCGGCGAGTTCACCCGTTCCGGAGCCTTCGACCACCGTGAACGCCGACCTGATCCCCTGCGTGTCGAACCCGGTGTCGTGCTTGATCACGAAGCTGCCCTTGCGTCCGTCCACGCTGCCCTCGATCCGTTCGAGGCCGGGAGAGGTCGTGTCACCGCCGTCGTAGCCCTCACCCGCGTAGTACAGCAGGTAGTCGAGGACCGACTCGCCTTCGATGAGCCCGCTGTAGGTGAGCGTGGCGTGCGCGTACGCGACTCGCGGCGCGCCCTCCGTGCCGCTGACGACGGATTCTTCCCAGTTCTTCATGGCGAACGTGTTCATGGGTACACCCTGTCAGCCATACCTGTCAGGATGTGTCAGGTTTTAGGGGATACTGGATTCATGCGCGCGAGCAGACTCCTGTCCGTCCTCCTCCTGCTGCAGAACCGCGGCCGGATGACGGCCGAGGAGCTGGCGACCGAGCTGGAGGTGTCGGTCCGCACGGTCTACCGCGACGTCGAGGCGCTGTCCGCGGCCGGCGTGCCGGTGTACGCCGATCGCGGGCGCACCGGCGGCTATCAGCTGGTCGACGGCTATCGCACGCGGCTGACCGGGCTGACCGAGGAGGAGGCGCAATCGCTTTCGCTGGCGGGTCTGCCCGGCGCGGCCACCGAACTCGGGCTCGGCGCGGTCCTCGCCGCCGCGCAGCTCAAACTGCACGCGGCCATGCCGTCGGAACTGCGTGCCGGGGCGGGCAAGATCTCCGAGCGGTTCCACCTCGACGTCCCCGGCTGGCATCGCGGGATCGAAAGCCTGCCGCGACTGTCCGAACTGGCCGACGCGGTCTGGCACGGGCGGCGCGTCAAGGTCCGGTACGAACGCTGGGGGCAGCGGAAGGTCGACCGCGTACTCGATCCGCTGGGCCTGATCCTCAAGGCGGGGAACTGGTATCTCGCGGCGCGGTGCGACGGGACCGACCGGACGTACCGCATCTCCCGGATCGAAGAACTCGAAGACCTCGGCGAGACCTTCGAGCGGCCGTCGGACTTCGACCTCGCGCGTTACTGGCACGAATGGTCGGAGCAGTTCGAAAAGCGGATGTACTCGCGGACGGCGGTGGTGCGGCTGAACGAGTTCGCCCGCATACTGCTGCCGTTCTACCTCGGGGCGGTCGGGGCCCGGGCGTTGCGGGAAACCACCGCGAAACCGGACGAAGACGGCTGGCTGACGATGGAACTGCCCGTGGAACCGGGAGAATCGGCCGTCGGCGAACTGCTGCGGTTCGGCGGGAACCTCGAAGTGCTCGAACCGCCGGAGCTGCGCGAGCGGCTGGCGGAGGAGATCGGGAAGATGGGCGCGGTTTATGGCTGACCTGGACGGCATCACGATCGGGATCACCGCGGAGCGGCGGGCCGACGATTTCATCGGCGCGCTGACCCGGCAGGGCGCGACGGTGCTGCACGCGCCCACCATCCGGATCGTCCCGCTGCCCGACGACACCGAACTGCGGGCGGCGACGGACGCCGTGCTGGCCGGGCCGGTCGGGTTCACCGCCGTCACCACGGGCGCCGGATTCCGTGGCTGGCTTTCGGCGGCCGAAGGCTGGGGGCTGCGCGAGCCGTTGTTGGACCGGCTGGCGGCGTCACGGATCTTCGCGCGCGGGCCGAAGGCGGTGGGCGCGGTGCGTGGTTTCGGCCTCCGGGAGGAGTTTTCCGCGCCCGAGGAGAGCAACGCCGAACTGTTCGAAGGATTGCGGGACGCCGGGGTCCGCGGCGAACGGGTCGCGGTCCAGCTGCACGGCACCCTGCTACCCGAACTCACCGCGTCGTTGCGGGACGCGGGCGCGGACGTCGTCCAGGCGCAGCCGTATCGCTGGCTTTCGCCCGTGGACGTCGCACCTGTGCACGAACTCGTCGAAAGCGTGATCGCCGGACGCGTGCACGCTTTGGCCTTCACTTCCGCTCCCGCGGCGGCGAACCTGCTCACGCTGGCGGGCCCCCGTCGTGAAGAACTTCTCGCCGCACTGCGAGGTCCGGTGCTGTGCGCGTGCGTCGGACCGGTGACCGCGGCGCCGTTGGAAGCCGCCGGGGTACCGACCGTCCAGCCCGAACGTCAGCGGCTCGGCGCGTTGGTCAAACTTCTCGTCGCGGAACTGCGCATTCGGCCGTCTTGACGCGGGAAGACCGCTTTGCCAGGCTCGACACATCGGACGCGGGGAGGGCGGCGGATGTCCGAGTCTCAATCGGTCACCTTCGTGCGCGCGATGTTGCGAAAGGGCTCTTCGGTACTGGGCGCCAGCCCCGCCGACGAAGCACCCGACCCGGATTCGGTGCCGGACTGGCGCTATCGCGAGGACTCCGCGGACACGCTGCTGATGCGCGCGATCCGGTACTCCGCGCTGGGCCCGATCTTCTACCGCGTGGCCGCGTTTCCGAAGGTGTACATCGGTTTCCTGGTCGCGAACGGCTCGGCGGGGATCGTTCCGGTGCTGAGCACGACGATCCTCGGGATGCTGCTCAACGTCTTCGCGGTCTGGTGGGTGGTGCGCGGCCGCGGGATCCGGGCGAAGACGTCCGGACGGCTGATGTACGCGGATCTCGCCGTGGGCGTGGTGCTGACGACGATCGTGGCCACCGCGGCACCGACCGAGATCCAGCCGTTCGCCATCGACGTCGCGTGGACGTGGATGGTCGGGACGGTGGCGTTGTGGACGCTGTCGTTCGGGCTGCCCGCGGCTTGTCTGCTGCTGATCGCGGCCGTGCCGTTCCGGGCCTTCCTGACCTGGGCCGGCGGGCTCCCGCTCGACCATCCGCTCGCGACGAGCCGGTCGGTGGGGTGCATGGTCGCGCTCGTCGTGGCGATGGTGACCACGGCCGGGATCCTGATCCTGCTCGGTGTCGGCACCCGGTTCGCGCTGGGCATCGGGATGCGGCGGGGGCAGCGCGCCGAACGTCTGCGGACGCAGCGGGTGATGCACGATTCCGTGCTGCAGACATTGGAAGCGATGGGACTCGAAGCGCCGGACGACGATTCCGCCGCCGCGGAGCGGCTCGCGGAAATGCGCGCGACGGCGCGGGCACAGGCGGCCGAACTGCGGCGTGAACTGACCGGCCCCGACGCGCCCTCGGCCCGGGGTCTCGCGGCGGATCTCGCCGAGGTCGCCACCGAGATGGCGCGCGACGGCCTTCGCACCCAGCTCGTCGCCGCCGAGACCGAAGAGGACTACCGCCTCTCGCACGCGCGCCGGACCGCCATCCGTGACGCCGTCCGCGAAGCGCTCCGAAACACCGTGAAGCACGCCGGGACGAAACAGGTCGTGCTTCGCGTCGAGGAGTGCGAAGGCGGCGTCGCGGTCATCGCGCGGGATCAGGGGACCGGCTTCAGCATGCTGGACCGGCCGCCGGGCTTCGGGATCAGCCAGTCGATCATGGCGCGGCTGGCGGAGGTCGGCGGGCGAGGGACGATCGATTCGCATCCGGGGCGGGGGACCCGGGTGACGCTCTGGGTGCCGCACTGACGTCGGTGGTAGCAAGGGACCTTTGCTATCGCTTGCTTAGCATTGCTACGTAAGTGGTAGCAAAGGTCCCTTGCTCCCTTCCCGCAGGTCAGGCGCCTACTGGGTGGGTGCCGATGTCTCAAAGGGGCCCTTCGGGGCGTCCAGCGTCCCAAAGGTGGCCTTCAGGACATGCCACCGGCGGCCTGCATGTCATGAAAGGGCCGTTCAGGACATAAAACGTCCTGAACGGCCCTTTCATGACACATCGCGAGAAGCCCCTCAGTCCTCCTCGGCCGGAGCCTCCCCGGCCTCCGCCTGCCGCATCGCCTCACGCCCAGCGGCCTCTTCGCTGACCCCCCGCCGCCAGTACCCCGTGAAGCAGATCGCCCGCTTGTCGATCCCGCGCTCCCGCACGAGGTGTCGCCGTACCAGCTTCACCATGTTCGCCTCGCCGGAAATCCACGCGTAGGCCGTCCCGCCCGGCAGCTCCGCCTTCCGCACGGCCTCCAGGATCGCCGAGCCGACGTCGCCGGAACCGCGCACCACCCAGTGCAGCTCCACGGTGCCTTGGGTTTCGAAGACCTGCCGGTCTTCGCGATCACCGATCTCGATGTAGACCAGCGCTCGCGTCCCGGCCGGCAGCGCCTCGACGATCGCGCCGATCGCCGGGATCGCGGTCTCGTCGCCGATCAGCAGCTGCCAGTTCGTCTCCGAAGGCACGTCGTAGAGCCCGTGCGGCCCGAGGAAAGCGACCCTGTCGCCCTCCGAAGCGCGCGAAGCCCACGCGGAGGCGGGGCCTTCGTCGCCGTGCAGCACGAAGTCGATGTCGACCTCCTGCACGGACGGCCGCAGCGCGCGCACGGTGTACGTGCGCATCGGCGGGCGGACGTCGTCGGGCATCGCGAGGTAGGTCCGGTACCAGGACAGCACTTCGTCGCCGGTCAGCGGCGCGGGCAGCACGGGTTCCGCCTGGCCCGGCTGCGGGAAGAACACCTTCAGGTACTGGTCGGGCGCCTGGTCCACCAGCGACGCCCCCGAGAAGGTCACCCTGCTCATATGCGGGGTGAGCCGCCTGACGCCGGTCACCTTCGCCTCGATGTAGCTCATTAGGGGAGGCTAACCTAAAAGAGCGCGCCGGGACCAGCGTCGTCGCCGGGATCACGTTGCCAACGGTATTTCCGCAGGTCGACGCGCTGTCCGTCGGGTATGACGCCTTCCGCGCGCAGTCGTTGCAGCTGTTCGTCGACCAAATGCGGCGCCGGCGTCCCGTCTGCCCGCAGAATGCGGTGCCAAGGCAGGTCCTGGCCGTCCTCGCCGAGGATCCGGCCGACCAGCCGCGGTGACGGCGCCCCCGAAACCGACGCTATATCCCCATAAGTCGCGACCGAGCCGGCGGGCACGCTCGCGATGACCTCGCGCACCCGCTCGTGCAGTTCGTCATCCATGGGACCACTTTGCCGTGCCGCTGCGAGGTTGTGTCGGCGGGGCGTGGTTCCATCGTGGGCGTGAACGGGCGGCGAACAGCGGCAGGAACCGACGCGCGGCTGGTCCGCACGCCGGTCACCGGCACGCCGTCCTTCCAGTGGGATCACGGCGCCCGCCGCCTGCTGGCCGCCCCGGACGGGTTCCGCAGGGTCCTCGGCGGCCCCGGCACGGGTAAGACGGCCTTGCTGGCGTCGGCGGCGTCGCGGCGTATCGCGGAGGGCGCGAATCCGGAGAGCGTGCTCATCCTGACCACTTCCCGCAAGGCGGCCGAGGCCCTGCGCGCCGACATCACCCATCGGCTCACCACCGATCCGGAAGAGGATCCGCTGCCGCGCACGATCCGCGAGCCGCTCGTGCGCACGGTGCATTCGTACGCGTACGCGCTGTTGCGGATGGAGGCGCAGGCCGACGAGCTCCCCCCGCCCCGCCTGCTGGCCGGGGCGGAGCAGGACGTCGTCGTCCGCGATCTGCTCGCCGGTGACATCGAGGAAGGCGCGCTCGACTGGCCCGAACAGCTGCGCCCCGCGCTGGGCGTGCCCGGTTTCGCCGAGGAGCTGCGAGACCTCCTGCTCCGCGCCGCCGAACGCGGGCTCGGCCCGGAGGATCTGGTCGAACTCGGCAGGCGGCGCGGCCGCGAAGAGTGGATCGCGGCCGGGCGCTTCTGGAGCCAGTACGAAGAGGTCACCCTGCTGCAGGGCGCGGGCGGCAACGCGCTCGGCGTGGCGAGCGCGCCCGCGCTGGACGCGGCGGAGCTCGTCACTTCCGCCCTGCTCGCCTTGGAGGACGATCCGGACCTGCGTGAACGCGAGCAGCGGCGCGTCCGGCACCTGTTCGTCGACGACGCGCAGCATCTCGACCCGCTGCAGACCCAGCTCGTCCGGCTCATCGGGCACGCGGCCGACGAGTTCGTCGTCGCGGGTGACCCCGATCAGTCCGTGTTCTCCTTCCGTGGCGCGGATCCCCGCCTGTTCGCCGACGCGGACGAGGACGGCGAGCGCACGGTCCTGCTGACCACGGCGCATCGGCTCGCGCCCGTCATCCGCACGGCCGTCACGAAACTCGGTTCCGTGCTGCCCGGCTCGTCGCCGCAGCGCAAACTCGTCGACGCGCCGGACGCAGAGGGCGGTGTCGTCCGTGTCCGCCTGATGCCGACCCCGGCCGCCGAGGCGAGCTGGATCGCCGATCAACTGCGCCGCGCACATCTCGTCGACGGCGTGCCGTGGTCGGAGATGGCGGTGCTCGTCCGGTCACCCGCCCGTACTTTCCTTGTCCTGCAACGTGCTCTGCGCGCGGCCGGGGTGCCGATCGGTTCCGCCACCGAAGAACTGCCGCTCGCGAAGCAGCCCGCAGTTCGTCCTCTGCTGGCGATGCTGCGGCTCGCGGCGGATCCGGAACTGCTCGACGTCGACCTCGCCGAGATGCTGCTCTCCTCGCCCTTGGGCGGCGCGGATCCGCTCGCCCTGCGGCGGCTGCGGCGCGGTTTGCGCAGGCTGGAGCTCGCGGGCGGCGGGCAGCGGTCCAGCGACGAACTGTTGGTCGAAGCCTTGCGCACCAACGATGTTCTCACCGGCCTCGCCGAAGCCGAGTCGCTCCCGATGCGCCGGATCGGCGGTCTGCTGCACGCGGCGCATCAGGCCGTGGTGCGCGGGGACGGCGTCGAGCAGGTGCTGTGGGATCTCTGGCAGGCCAGCGGTCTGGAACAGCGTTTGCTGCGGCTGGTCGATCGTGGTGGATCGCTGGGTTCCCAAGCGGATCGCGACCTCGACGCGATCGTCGCGCTCTTCGACGCGGCCGGTCGCTATGTCGACAGATTGCCGAAGGCGAGTGTCGCCTCGTTCGCGGATTACCTGTCCTCGCAGAACATCGCGGGTGACACGCTGGCTCCCGCCGCCATGAAGAGCGAAGGTGTCTCGCTGCTCACCGCGCACGCGTCCGCCGGTCGTGAGTGGACGGTCGTCTCGATCGCCGGTGTCCAGGAAGGCAGCTGGCCGGATCTGCGGTTGCGCGGATCCGTGCTCGGTGTCGAGCGGCTGGTCGACCTCATGTCCGGGGTCGACGACGAAAAGGTGTCCGCCACCGCGCCGATCCTCGCCGAAGAGCGGCGGCTGTTCTACCTCGCCGCGAGCCGCGCGCGGAAGACGCTGCTGGTCAGCGCGGTCGCGGGGGAGGACGAGCAGCCCTCGCGGTTCATCGACGATCTGGAGGAGAACGGCGCGGACGACGGCGGACTCGACTCGCGGATGAAACCGGCGGGACGTTCGCTGGTGCTCGCCGAACTCGTCGGTGAGCTGCGCGAGGTCGTCTGTGCTGATACGAGCGACCCGGAAAGGCGGCGGCGGGCGGCGCGTCAGCTCGCGAAACTGGCCGCGGCCGGGGTGCCGGGCGCGCATCCGAGCACCTGGTACGGCCTGCTGGAACCGTCGACCGGCGAACCCGTGCACGGGCCGGGTGACCTCATCCGCATCTCACCGTCCACTGTGGAGGTTCTGGTCAAATGCCCGTTGCGCTGGCTGATCGAACGCCACGGCGGCAGTGACCCCGCGCAGCTCGCCGCGGTCACCGGAACACTGGTGCACGGGCTCGCGCAGGCGGTCGCCGGCGGCAGCAGCGACGAGCAGATCCGCGCCGCCCTCGACGAGGCATGGGTACGGGTCGACGCCGGGGCGCCGTGGTTCTCGCGCCGCGAGCGGTCGCGGGTCGAGCAGATGCTGCGGAACTTCATCTCCTGGCTGGAATCCAGCCGCAAGGAGCTGATCGAAGCCGGGGTCGAGCAGGACATCGAGGTCGAACTGCCCGTCGGCGATGACGACGTTCGCGTGCTCCTGCGCGGCCGCGTCGACCGGGTGGAGATGGACAAGGACGGCCGTCCGGTCGTCATCGACATCAAGACCGGCAAGGTCCCGATCTCCGCCGCCGACGCCGAACAACATCCTCAGCTGGCCGCGTATCAGCTCGCCGTGCTGCTCGGCGCGGTCGAGGGCGGTTCGAAACCCGGTGGCGCACGGCTGGTCTACGTCGCGAAGTCCAACAACAAGACCGGATCCACCCAGCGTGAACAGGCACCGCTGGACGAGGACAGCGGCAAGCAATGGCTCGAACTGGTGCGCTCGGCGGCCGGATCCGCCGCGGGCCCGGAGTACGGCGTCACCGAGAACCCGGACTGCGATCGTTGCCCGGCAAGGGGTTGCTGTCCGTTGCGCCCCGAGGGCAGGCAGGTGACCGGCCCTTGATCTCCGAACTCCAGCGCCGTCAGGTCGAACCGGGCGAGATCGCCCGCGCGCTCGGCCTGCACAGCCCCACCGACGAGCAGGCCGAGGTCATCGCGGCACCCATCGAGCCGTCGCTGGTCGTCGCGGGCGCGGGCGCGGGCAAGACCGAGACGATGGCCGCGCGCGTCGTCTGGCTGGTGGCCAACAGTGTCGTCCCGCCGGAACGCGTGCTCGGCCTGACCTTCACCCGCAAGGCCGCTCGTCAGCTCGGCGAACGCGTCCGCACCCGGCTGCGACGGCTCGTCGGATCAGGGCTGCTCGACAAGATCGACCCGACCGGCGACCTGCGCACGACGGTGACCGCGGGCGAGCCGACGGTGCTCACCTATCACGCGTATGCCGGGCGGCTGCTGTCCGAACACGGCCTGCGGCTGCCCGTCCAGCCCGGCGTCCGGCTGCTTTCGGAGACGTCTTCGTGGCAGTTCGCGCATCGCGTCGTGTCCACTTGGGACAATGACCTCGACACCGATCGCGTGCCCTCGACGGTGACGGCGCAGTTGCTGGCGCTGGCCGGGGAACTCGGCGAGCACCTCGTCGAGACCGAACGGCTGGCGCAGTACACGTCTTGGCTGTGCGAGGTCATCGAGAACGCGCCGAGGGCGAAGGGGCAGCGTGCTTCGCTGCCGCAGAAGCTGGCCGAAGTCATGACGGCGCAACGGTTCCGGCTCGCGCTCCTGCCGCTGGTCGAGGCGTATCACACGCGGAAGCGGGCGGAAGGCGCGCTCGACTTCGCCGACCAGATGTCGCTGGCCGCGCAGCTCGCCAGCAGCTATCCGGCGGTGGTCGCGGGGGAGCGCGAGCGCTACGGCGCCGTCCTGCTCGACGAGTACCAGGACACCGGGCACGCGCAGCGGATCCTGTTGCGTTCGCTGTTCGGCGGGGTCGAACATCCGCCGATGCCGGTGACCGCGGTGGGCGACCCGGCGCAGGCCATCTACGGCTGGCGCGGCGCGAGCGCGGCGAACCTGCCCCGGTTCACCACGGACTTCCCGCGTGACAACGGCGAACGGCTCGTTCCGGCCCTGGATTTCGGGCTGCTGACCAGTTTCCGCAATCCGCCCGAGGTGCTCGAACTCGCGAACGCGATCTCGGAGCCGCTGCGGGAACGCGGTCTCGGGGTCGCACGGCTGCGCGCGCTGGAGGGCGCGGGGGCCGCCGACATCGCCGCCGCGCTGCTGCCGGACATCCGCGCCGAACGCGAGTGGGTGGCCGACGCGGTGGCGAAACGCTGGTTCGAAACCGTGGAGGAGACCGGAAAACCACCGACCGCCGCGGTGCTGGTGCGCCGTCGTGCCGACATGGCGCCGATCGCGGCGGAGCTGCGGGCGCGTGGACTTCCGGTGGAGGTCGTCGGTCTCGGTGGGTTGCTCGACGAACCCGAGGTCGCGGACCTGGTGAGCACGTTGCGGGTGCTCGCCGATCCGCTCGCGGGCAGTGCGGCCGCCCGGCTGCTGACCGGGGCGCGCTGGCGGATCGCGGCGGCCGACCTCGCGGCGTTGTGGCGCCGGGCCGGCGAACTCTCGTCGCCGGTGCCGCCGTCGGGAAAGTCCGATGTGGACGAACCGGTGCTGGTGACCGAGCGGGTCGAGCAGGCGGGGCTCGCCGACGCGATCGACGATCCCGGGACGCCGGAACGCTATTCGCCCGAGGGATACCGGCGTATCCGGAAGATCGGCGCCGAGCTTTCGGCGTTGCGACGACGGCTCGACCAATCGCTGCCCGAACTGGTCGCCGACGTGGAACGCACGATGCTGCTCGACGTCGAGTCGCTGGCCCGTCCCGGCCCCGCCGGACGCGCGCACCTGGACGCTTTCGCCGACGTCGTCACGGATTTCGCCGAGACCTCGCCGACTGCCACTCTTTTGTCCTTTGTGGACTATCTGAACACGGCCGCGCACGCGGAAGACGGGCTCACCCCCGGAGAGGTGGAGGTGGTCCCGGATCGGGTCCAGGTGCTGACGGTGCACTCGGCCAAGGGGCTGGAATGGCGCATCGTCGCGATTCCGCATCTGGTCAAGGAGGTCTTCCCCGGTCGGCGGCGTTCGTCGTCGTGGCTGCGGACGTCGACCTCGCTGCCCGCCGCGCTGCGCGGGGACTCGGAGGATCTGCCGGAGCTGCGGATCCCCGAAGGCGCGGACCGCAAGGAAGTCCAGGAAGCGCTGGAACTGCACGAAGAAGGCTTCGTCGCGCGCGAAGCGGATGAAGAGCGGAGGCTTTGCTACGTCGCGCTGACCCGCTCCGAGCACACGATGCTGATTTCCGGCCATTGGTGGAACGAGAGCAGCGCGCGGCCGAAGGGGCCGTCGGAGTTCTTGCTGGAAATCGGCGAGGTGATGCGGGGGAACTCGGTCGGCCGGATCGAGCACTGGGCCGACGAACCCGAGACCGACGGCGAGAACCCGCTGGTCGCCGACTCCCGCCGGTCACGATGGCCGGTCGATCCACTGTGGCCGCGGCGCGAGGGCGTCACGAACGGCGTCGACATGGTGCTCGGGGCGCTGGAAGACGCCGAGCATGCCGAGGAGGAGGAAGAGGACGATCCGGACGGCTGGATCTCCGACACCAAGGTGCTGCTGGAGGAGCGGGCGCGGGCGCGGGACCGGGTGCAGCAGGTCGTCCTGCCGCCGCATCTCTCGGTGAGCCAGCTGGTCGAGCTGTCGGCCGATCCCGCCGCGCTGGCCAAACGGCTGCGGCGGCCGCTTCCCGTGCGCCCCAACACCTACGCGCGGCGGGGCACGGCGTTCCACGGCTGGCTGGAGCAGCGGTTCGGCGGCGAGCAGCTGCTGGAGATCCACGACCTGCCGGGGGCGGCGGACGTCGACGAGGCGCCCGACACCGAGCTGGAGGCGCTGCAGACCGCGTTCGAGAAGAGCGAGTGGGCGCATCGGGTGCCGCACGCGGTCGAGGTGCCGTTCTCGGCGGACGTCGTGGGCGTGACGGTGCGCGGGCGGATGGACGCCGTGTTCGCCGACGCCGACGGCGGCTGGACCGTCGTCGACTGGAAGACCGGAGCCGTCCCGGAAGCCGACCGGCTCGAATCGCTGGCCGTGCAGCTGGCGGCGTACCGGCTGGCTTGGGCGGCGTTGAAGAACATCCCCGTGGAGAAGGTGCGGGCGGCGTTCCACTACGTGAAACACGACAAGACTGTCCGCCCGGCGGATCTGCTGGACGCCGAAGGACTGCGTCAGCTCCTGCGAAGCGTCCCGACGATCTAGCGTTTAGTCCTCTGAATGCGGGGGTCAGGCGCGGTCGCGGACCTTGAGTGCCCAGGTCACCAACGGGATCTGAAGCGGGACTCGGACCCAGAAGGCCGCCCGCCAGTGCTTCGGGGCCTTCCGGCGGTCGGCGTCGACGGCCATCTTCACGTTCCCCGGCAGGACCACGACGAACAGCAGCGCGGCCGCGAGCCCGCCGAGCCGTCGCGTCTTCGGATTCGCGATCGCGGCGGCGACACCCAGCTCGGCCACGCCGGATCCGTAGGTCCACGCCCGAGGTGAGCCGGGAAGCTGTTTCGGGATGATGGCGTCGAAGGGTTTCGGCTGGACGAAGTGCAGGACGCCGGCCGCGCCGAGCAGGCCGGCGAGGAAATGGGCGGGCCGCTGAGACGGTCGTAAATCCGAAGACATGCCCTGAGCTTCGCATACCGAGCTGAACGGAAGGTTCTTCGGCTATCCTCCCGACCGTGAGTGACGCGGACCAGGCCGGAGCCTGTGCATGAGGGTTCTCAAGCGTTTCCCGGTCAGGCTGAGCGACCGCCCGGACCACGAGCTCGTCGGTGTGATCCGGATGCCGGAACTGACGGTCAGCCCGCTGCGGTCGATCCTCAAACGGATCATCGGCGCGATGCTCGCCCTGCTCGCGACCGTGCTGATCGTCTACCTCGACCGGGACGGTTACCGCGACGCGAACGGCGACGGGCTCACGTTCCTCGACAGCCTCTATTACGCGACGGTGTCGCTGTCGACCACGGGTTACGGCGACATCGCGCCCGCGACGCCGTCCGCGCGGCTGGTGAACGTCCTGGTGATCACCCCGCTGCGGGTGCTCTTCCTCATCGTCCTGGTCGGTACCACACTCGAAGTGCTCACCGAGCGCTCCCGCCAGGCTTTCAAGATCCAAAAGTGGAGGACGAAGGTGCGTGACCACACGGTCGTCGTCGGATTCGGCACGAAGGGCCGGTCGGCGGTCAACGCGCTGCTCGGGGACGAGAACGTCGAACCCGACCACATCGTCGTCGTCGACACCGATCAGCAGGCCCTCGAAGCGGCCACGTCACTCGGGCTGGTGACCGTGCACGGCTCGGCCACCCGCGCCGACGTGCTGCGCGTCGCCGGGGTCCAGCGGGCGCGTGCCGTCGTCGTCGCCCCGAACCGGGACGACACCGCCGTGCTGGTCACGCTGACCGCCCGTGAGCTGGCGCCGAAGTCGCATATCGTGGCGTCGGTGCGGGAGGCGGAGAACGTCCACCTGCTGAAGCAGTCGGGCGCGAACCAGGTCGTGGTGTCGAGCGAGACCGCCGGGCGCCTGCTCGGCATGGCGACGTCGACGCCGCTGGTGGTCGACATGGTCGAGGACCTGCTCACCCCGGAGTCCGGCCTCGCGATCGCCGAACGCCCGGTGGAACCGTCCGAAGAGGGCGGATCGCCGCGGCATCTGCCGGACATCGTGCTGGGTGTCGTCCGCGACGGCGTGCTGTACCGGGTGGACGCCCCGCAGGCGGACGCGATCGAGCCGGGGGACAAGCTGCTCTACATCCGCAAGGTGACCGCGGCGGAGACGATCGAGCGGTAGCAGGGGAGCTTTGCTACCACCTCTCCGGGCTCCTGTGTTTTGCCGCGAGGTTCTGGGAGCATGGCGTTCGTGCGCAAGCGATCGGACCCCGCCAGAGGGCTCACCCCGGGGTGGAACTCCCTGGCCGTGGCGGCCGGGGTCGGCCTGCTGGTGATCTTCCTGGCGTGGCTCGCCGGGCCGGGGCTGTTCGGCATCTCGAACGAGACCAAGGGGGCGACCGTCCAGGCGGAGGTCGTCGAGCCCGCGCCCTGCACGGGCGGCGGCGCGACCGAGAAGGTCAAGTTCGAGTTCGGCGGCAAACCGACCGAGGGCTCGCTCAACGGCTGCGGACACGGCAAGGGCGAGCGCCTCGAGGTCGTCGTCCCGGACGGGGCTTCGGGGGACGGCATCGCGGTGCACGCGGCCGACGCGACGGCCGGAGCGAGCGACGCGCGGCGGCCGCTCGGGCTGGCGCTGCTGGTGTTCAGCTGCTTCGCGGGCGGGATGTACGTCTTTCTGGTGTTGCGGGGGCCTCGGGTTCCGGTGGCGGCCTGACCGCCGCGCCGCCGCCCTTGCTCCCCCCCCAAGTACATGAAGGCCCCCTTCCTTGCGCTAGACGCAAGGAAGGGGGCCTTCATGTACTTGGAGAAGGTGCCCTTACGCGCCGCCGCTGTGGCTGCTGGAGCTGGTGGTGTTGCCGAGCCGTGGGTGGCGATCGAGAAGTCCGTGAAGGCCTCCTTGCCTACCTTGAGGGTAGGCAAGGAGGCCTTCACGGACTTTCGGCCAACCGGCAACTACATTCAGTAGGCAACTAAGACAGCCTTGCCCTGACCCGAATCGCCACTCACGACCACGGTGACCAGCCGCCGTTGCCTCCTATGGCTACTCGACGTGGTCGAGAGCGCGTGAGGGTTACCGCGGGTGAGGGGTGTGTGGAAATAGGGACGTTCAATGTCCCTATTTCCACACACCCCGTCGTGACCGGACCGCTCATGCGCGGACCGTGTGGATTTCCGGTCATCCAACGCCCCAAAATCCACACGGTCGGCGTCCTGGCGCGACCAGCCGCACCGGGCAAGCCGGAATCGCCCACGGCACCGCATCCGTCGGCGAGCGGCGACCCCACCCGAAACGCGTGAAGGCCTCCTTCCCTCGGCTCAGCCGAGGGAAGGAGGCCTTCACGCGCGAAAAGTCAGGAAACGGCGCTCGAAGGAGCCGAGAAGGTGTTGCAGTCGGCGATCCGGTTGTTGCTCGCCCCGGCCCGCCACCACGACGCGTAGTGCGCGTTCGTCCCGTGGTCCTGGCTGCGCGAGGTGTTGTCGCCGCGGGTCTCCTGGTCGTTCCAGGCCTTGTTGTACATGTCCCGGCTGACCGTGCCGCCCTGGTCGACGTGCGCGCCGAGGAACATCCCGGAGAAGCACTGCGCCTGCAGTTCCTTGCGCCGCGACATCTCCAGCCCGGCCGGGCTGTTCTGGCCGGCGTCGTAGATCTTCTGCCAGGCCGCGTCCATCAGCCCGGCGACCTCCTGCACGTGATGTCCGTACTCGTGCGCGAAAAGGGCCAGGTAGACGCCGGGGTTGTTGCCGTACTGGTCGGTCTGCAGACCGCGGAACGGCACGTAGAGGTTGTTCTCGCAGTAGTACGCCGCCGTCGCGATGCCCACCTGGATGGTGCCGCATTCGGTTTCGAAGCTGGCCCCGGTCGGGAAGTGCAGGGCGGGCGGGGTGAACGGCAGGTCGTAGGCGTCGAGGAACGGGCCCCACGCGTTGTCGAGGCATTTGCCCGCCGCGGTGAAGAACGCCTCGGCGGCCTGTTGGCTGCTCTGCCACTGCGGCAGCGTGCAGACCCGGTTCTGCAGGCCGGCGTTCGGGTCCTGGAGGATCGGGTGGTCGCCGAGCTTGAGGATCTTCTGCGGCCCACTCGACGAAGACGGCGCCTTGGTCGGTGACGACGGGAACGGGTTCGTCGACGACGAGGGCGACGAAGACCCGCTCGGCGGCAGCCCCGCCTGCGAAGGCGTGTTCGGCAGGGTGCTGTAGCCCGCATTCGCTACGTGATCGGAGTCGTCACGATTGAGTGAAACGATCGCGACCAGGCCGAGGACCAGCACGGCGACCGCGCCGAGGCAGATCGCGACGATCGCGCCCACGGACCGGCGCGGCGGCGGAGGCGGGAAGTGGTGCGGCGCGCCGTGCCACTGGGCAGGGGGCTGGCCGTGCACCGGCGGTGGCTGGACGGCGCCGCGTGGCGGCCACTGGCCGTGGGGCGGTTGCGTCATCAAGTCGGTCCCGGTGGTTCTAGGGGCGAACCGGGGGCACCCGGTCCGATGTTCAGCATAACGAGCTAACGGCGTCCCCACCCACAGCTCGGCTGCAGAGGGTATCCAGCGTGAGGCGAGCGGTCACCCATCAGTGTCGTCCCCCCAGCTCTGGCTGGGTGTCGGGCCCTCTGGAAGAGTGTTCGTAAGCAACGTGAACGGGTAAGGGGCTGTCGCATGACGGAGACCGGCGGACCGTCCGGGCCGGAAGGCACCGAGACGCCGAAGCCGCAGGCGGACACACCACAGCCGCAGGCGGACACTCCGACGCCACCGCAGGGGCAAGCGGCGCAGCAGTGGCAGTCACCCTCCGGGGTGACGCCGCCGCCTCCGCTGCCGTCGTACCAGCCCCCGCCGCAACAGCAGTATCCGAACTGGAAGGTCGGCCTCGGCAGGCCCGGCGTCATCCCGCTGCGCCCGCTGAACCTCACCGACATCCTCGACGGCGCGGTCACGGCCATGCGCAAGTACTGGCGGATGGTCTTCGGCGCCGCCGCGGTCACCGCCGTGCTCACCGCGGCCATCAACCTGGTCGGGCTGCTGCTGGTCGACACGACCGGCGACCTCGAGAAGGTCCGCGATCTCGGCCCGGCGGCCACCGATCAGGAACTGATGAACCAGATGGTCGGCATCCTCGGCGGGACGCTGGCGACGTCGTTCATCACCCTCGTCGCCACCCTGCTCGGGACGACCGTCCTGACCGGATTCCTGACCGTCCAGATGGGCAAGGCCGTCCTCGGCAAACCGGTCACGTTCAAAGAGGCCGCGAAGGAGGCGGCGCCCCGGCTGCTGCCGCTGCTCGGGCTGACCGTGCTCTACACGCTGGCGATCCTGGTCGGGGCGATCTTCTGCCTGCTGCCCGCGATCATCCCCTACACCTTCTGGGCGCTGGCCAGCCCGGCGTTCATCCTCGAACGCGGCACCGTGATGGAGGCGTTCCGCCGGTCGGTGAAGCTGGTGTCCGGCATGTTCTGGCGGGTCTTCGGCATCCTGTTGCTGGCGTACGTGATCTCGTCGTTCCTGGCGTCGATCATCACGATCCCGTTCAGCTTCAGCGCCTTCCTGTCGATCTTCGGCAATCTGGACCAGATCTACGTCCCGTCGACCGGCGACCTGATCCTGCAGTCGGTGGGCACGGTGATCGCCCAGACGATCGTCGGCCCGTTCACCGCGCTGGTCACCGTGATCCTCTACATCGACCAGCGGATGCGCCGCGAGGGCATGGACATCGAGCTGGCCCGCGCGGCCGGTATCCAGACGCCGCCCCCGCCGCAGGCATGGTGACGCGCTTCCTCACCGAAGTCCCGGTCGACATCGACCGGGACACCGCCCGGCTGCGCGCCGCCGAGGAGCTCTCGGGACAGGCCTACCAGGCCGCGAAACCGAGCTGGCTGTCCGAGGCGTTCACCTGGGTGGTCGAGAAACTGCTGGGCTTCCTCGAAACGGTCAACGGCGTCGTGCCCGGCGGGATCTTCGCCGTGGTGCTGCTGGCCGTCGTGCTGCTCGTGCTGGTCGTGGTGATCCGGCTGAAGTCCGGACCCCTGGCGACGTCGGCCAAGCGCGGGCGTGCCGTGTTCGCCGGGCAGCGCAAGGCTTCCGGCGAACATCGCAAGGCGGCCGAGGAAGCCGCGGCGCGGGGCGACTTCGACGACGCCGTGCGTGAGCGGTTCCGTGCCGTGGTGCGGTCCTTGGAGGAGCGGGCGCTGCTCGACGAGAAGTCCGGGCGGACCGCCGACGAGGCCGCCCTCGAAGCCGGACGGCTGCTCCCCGACGTCGCCGGGCCCCTGCGTGCCGGCGCCCGGCTGTTCGACGACGTCCACTATGGGGACATCCCCGCCACGGCGGACGGCTACCGGTCACTGTCCGATTTGGACGAACGCTGCCGTCGTGCCCGGCCGGTCGCCTTGGCGGCCGGATGACCTCGGTTTCGCCCGACGCCCGCCGGATCTGGCGCGGAGTACGGCTCCCGCTCGCGGTCGTCCTCCTGATCGTGCTGACCGGCACGCTGCTCGTGCTCTTCCAGGGCGAGCAGACCACCGGCGCGCTCGAACCGGGTTCCTACGAGCCCGGTGGCGGCCGCGCGCTGGCGACGTTGCTGGAACGGGAGGGCGTCAAGATCCCGATCGCGCGCACCGCCGCCGAGGCCAAAGGGGTCGCGAGGGACGCGACGGTCCTGATCACCAAGCCCGAGTACGTGCCCAAGAGCGCCTTCGCCGAGATCAGGGAGAACGCCGAGCACGTCGTGCTGGTGCAGCCGAGCCCCGGCACGGTCGAGGAGGTCCTTCCCGGCGTGCGGGTGAGCGGCCAGGCCGAGACCGAGACCCGCGCGCCCGACTGCGAGGCCGCGGATCCGGTCGCGGCGGGGAGCGCGACGATGGGCGGCCTGAAGTATTCGGCCACGCAGTCGAGGGCGCGGGAATGCTACGGCGGTTCGTATCTCGAGGTCCCCGGTCCACAAGGGACGGTGACCGTACTCGGCACCCCCGCCCCGCTGACCAACGAGTGGCTGGCCGACGAGGGCAACGCGGCGCTGGCGATGCGGATGCTCGGCAAGCACGAGCGGCTCGTCTGGTACCTCCCGACGCCCGCCGACCCGTCGCTGGAGACCGAGAAGAAGCCGCTGTCCGAACTGATCCCGGCGGGCTGGTCGTACGCGGCGTTGCAGGCCGGGGTCGCGGTGGTACTGCTGGCGTTGTGGCGCTCGCGGCGGCTGGGGCCGGTGGTGACCGAGCCGATCCCGGTCGTGGTCCGCGCGGCCGAGGCCACCGAGGGCAGGGCGAGGTTGTATCGCAAGGCGAAGGCCGCCGCGCACGCCGGTGAGACCTTGCGTGAGGCGGCCCGCGCGCGGCTCCGGCCGTTGCTGGGGCTCACCCGCGACGCCGAACCGGCCGCGCTGGTGGAATCCGTCGCCGCGCGGACCGGTCGGGCGGCCGCGGAGATCGGCGCGCTGTTGTACGGGGATCCGCCTGGGGACGACGCCGCGCTGGTGCGGCTGGCGGACGGACTCGATGTCGTGGAACGAGAGGTGGAGCGGTCTTGAGTAGCGAGCAGTCCGGTATGGACGGTGCGGCCGAAGCACGGGCGGCGCTGATCGCCCTGCGCGCCGAGGTCGGAAAGGCCGTGGTGGGCAACGACGCGGCCGTCACCGGGCTCATCATCGCGTTGCTGTGCCGGGGACACGTGCTGCTCGAAGGCGTTCCCGGGGTGGCGAAGACGTTGCTGGTGCGGGCGTTGGCGGCCGCGCTGGACCTGGAGACGACGCGGGTTCAGTTCACGCCGGACCTCATGCCGGGCGACATCACCGGCTCGATCGTCTACGACGCGCACAGCGGCGAGTTCTCCTTCCGCGAGGGCCCGGTGTTCAC
Source organism: Amycolatopsis sp. MJM2582 (assembly GCF_000754115.1). NCBI lineage: Bacteria > Bacillati > Actinomycetota > Actinomycetes > Pseudonocardiales > Pseudonocardiaceae > Amycolatopsis > Amycolatopsis sp. MJM2582. The sequence continues at coordinate 114,503 of NZ_JPLW01000001.1, read as the reverse complement.
GAACCTGTTGCTGGCCGACGAGATCAACCGCACGCCGCCGAAAACGCAGTCTTCGCTGCTGGAGGCGATGGAAGAGCGTCAGGTCTCCAGCGACGGCAAGACGCGGCCGCTGCCCGACCCGTTCATCGTCATCGCGACGCAGAACCCGGTCGAATACGAAGGCACGTACCCGCTGCCGGAAGCCCAGCTGGACCGGTTCCTGCTGAAGCTGACCATGCCGATGCCGTCCCGCGAGGACGAATTCGGCATCCTTTCCCGGCACGCACAGGGTTTCGACCCGCGTGATCTCGGCGCGGCCGGGGTCACGCCGGTCGCCGGGATCGCCCAGCTCGACGCCGCGCGGCGCGCCGTCGCCGGGGTCACCGTGCGGCCCGAGGTGCTCGCCTACATCGTCGATGTCTGCCGGGCGACGCGGTCGATGCCGTCCGTGCGGCTCGGCGTCTCCCCGCGTGGCGCCACCGCGCTGCTGGCGGCGACGCGGGCGTGGGCGTGGCTCGCGGGCCGTGACTACGCCACCCCGGACGACGTCAAAGCCTTGGCACGGCCGGCTTTGCGGCACCGTCTCGACCTGCGGCCCGAGGCCGAACTCGAGGGCGCGACCGCCGACGGCGTGCTGGACCGCGTCCTCGCGTCCGTGCCCGTTCCGCGCTGATGGCCGTCACCGGGCGGCTCGGGCTGCTGGCGCTCCTCGCGGCGCCGGTGGTCGGATTCCTGCTGCCCTCGTGGGCCGGGATCGGGCTGGCCGCGGCGGTGCTGCTGCTGGCGGTGGTGCTGGATCTCCTGCTCGCCGGGAGTGTGCGACGGCTTCAGTTCGCGCGGTCCGGCGCGACGTCCGTGCGGCTGGGGGAGGAGTGCGAGGTCACGCTGACCGTGGCCAATCCCGGCGGCCGTCCGGTGCGCGCGTGGCTCCGCGACGCCTGGCCGCCCAGCGCCGGCGCGGACGACCGGCACCGCCTCACCCTGCCCGCGGGCGAACGCCGTGTCGTGACCACACGACTTCTGCCGACCCGGCGCGGCGACCGGACGGCGGTCCGGGTCACCGTCCGGTCGACCGGGCCGCTGGGGCTCGCCGCCCGGCAGGGTTCGCACGACGTGCCGTGGACCGTGCGGGTGCTGCCGCCGTTCCACAGCCGCAAGCATCTGCCGTCGCGGCTGGCGCGGCTGCAGCAGCTCGACGGCCGCAACGCGGTGCTGATCCGAGGCCAGGGCACGGAATTCGACTCGTTGCGCGAGTACGTGATCGGCGACGACGTCCGGTCGATCGACTGGCGGGCTTCGGCGCGCGCGTCCGATGTCATGGTGCGGACCTGGCGCCCCGAACGCGACCGGCACGTGGTGCTGGTGCTCGACACCGGCCGCGTTTCGGCGGGCCGGGTCGGGGACGCGCCGCGGCTCGACGCGGCGATGGACGCGGCCCTGCTGCTGGCCGTGCTCGCCGCCCGGGCGGGTGACCGCGTCGATCTGCTGGCGTATGACCGGCAGGTCCACGCGGCGGTCCAGGGATCGACGGATCTGTTGCCCGCCTTGGTGAACGCGATGGCGCCGCTCGAACCGTCGCTGGTCGAGACCGACGCGCGGGGCATGGTCGCGGAGGTGCTGCGGCGGACCCGGCGGCGCGCACTGGTGGTCCTCCTGACCGGGCTGGACGCGGCGCCGCTGGAAGAAGGCCTGTTCCCGGTGCTGTCGAAGCTGACCTCACGGCACCAGCTGATGATCGCTTCGGTCGCGGACCCGCGGGTCGCCGAGATGGCGGCGGGCCGTGGCGACGCGGAAGCCGTCTACGACGCGGCGGCGGCCGAGCGGGTGCTGGCCGAACGGCGCCAGGTCACCGCGCGGCTGGCGCGGCACGGGGTCGAGGTCGTCGACGCCGTGCCCGAGGATCTGCCGCCGCGGCTGGCGGACCGGTATCTCGCGCTGAAGGCGGCCGGACGGCTTTGACGCCGAACCCGATGGGGTGGTGCCGGTTGGCGGGCGGGGTCGCGGGCGGTTAGCTCGGAAGGAGATCCGGACCGACGCGATTGGGGCCAGGTTTGCGCAAGCTCGTGCTGTTCTTCGCGGTACTTCCGGCGGTGCTGCTCGTGTCACCCGCTTCCGCACAACCCGCCGGGAAGCCCGTCTATCTCGCAGACGGGGGCGGAACCGTCTCCCTGGCCGCGGCCGACGGCAAGCTCTCGCTCGCGGACGCGAAGGACGCCAACGCGCAGTGGGTGTACGACAAGGCGGCGTTGTCGTACAAGCATGTCGCGAGTGGACAGTGCTTGGCGGCGATCAGCCCGGTCGACGGGGTCGGCGTCAAACTCGTGGCGTGCGACGGCAAAGACCGTCTCCAGCAGTGGCGCCGCAACGCCGGGCTGCCGGGGCTCGTGCTGCTGGCGAACGTGGCGACCGCGCGCTGCCTGACCGCGGAGGCGCCGGCCATCGGATCGCGTCTGTACCAGGAGGTCTGTTCCCTGCCAGGGCTGTCCAACACCTGGGCGGCGGGGGTGCGGACACTCGCGATCCTGTCGGGGAACGGGCAGCGGCTGTCCACGAAGACGCCCGGCCAGCCGTTCGTGGTGCGCGTGATCGGGGAGAACGGCCAGCCCGCGGCGGACGTGCCGGTGAACTTCTTCGTCCGCGCGGCACGGCCGAAGAACGTCCTGGTCTTCGAAGGCGGCGCCGAGACGGCGACGGCCAAGACCGGCGCCGACGGTTCGGCTTCGAGCCCGAAAATCGTGCTGACCGAACCGGGCGAGTTCGAGATCCGGTTCACCGGCAGCGCGAGCCTGGAGGACGGGAACAGCATCACCTTCGAGGGCAGCTGCACCTGTTGAGCTTCGGCCGGGTGGGACTAGGCCACCAGCGCGAAACTCGAGTAGTACTCGCCCGACGGATCCCGTGAACCGCTCCGGTCCGGGCTGACCTCGGCGCCGACCCAGCCCTGGAACGCGCCCGCGTCGTCGATCACCTGCAGCAGCGGGCGGACGTGACTGTTGCCGAGGTAGCAACCGTTGTAGGACAGGCATTCGCACCAGAACTCGTAGCTGTTGCGCCGTCCGCCGAAAGCGTCGCTCAGGTAGTAGAACCGCCTGTCACCGGTGTCGATGATCTTCTTCGCGCAGGCCTCGTATCCGGCGCCGGGGAGGCAGCAGGAGGACGGGTCGCATCCGGAGTCGTACTGCACGTACCCGAGGCAGGAGCCGTCGTCGCATTTGTTCCACCCCGGGCCGACGCCGAGCGCGCCGCTGCCGCCGCGGGTCCAGTTCGTGATCGCGCGGCGGTTCACGCCCTGCCCTTCGAGCAGGTACGACCGCTGGGTCGCGCGGACCGAACTCATCGGGGCCTTGCTGGTCTGCGCGAGGGAGGCGTTGCTGCCGTAGGCGATGCCGCTGGTGATCGAGTAGTTGTCGCTCACCAGTTGCAGACGCCCGAGACCGGGCCGCGTCTCCGAAACCGTCCACGTCTCCGTGAGGTTCACGGCGGTGGTGGTGCCGTCGACGGTGCTGCTGGTCCAGTTGATGGCCACCTGACCGGAGTTCTCGGCGTACGTGCCGGTGAAGTGGCCGTTCGGAGCGCCGGTGAAACCGGGCGCGGTCTTGATCGGGCAGTTGTTGCGGGGATTGGTACCCGGCGCCCAGTCACCGCAGTAGTAGACGTCGCCGCTGTCGACCGGGACGGGGAAACCGGCCTGGCTCCAGGTCCAGAAGTTGTGCGCGACGGTGTTGTCGGCCGGGTTGAACACGAGATAGCCGAGGCGGACGTAATTGCGGTCGGCGTCGGTCCGGAATCCGCCGACGCTCACCACCCAGTTCTGCTTGCCCGACGGCGCGGACACGGTCCGGGCCTGGGACGCGCCGACGAGGAGCGTCGAGGCGAGTACGGACAGGACGACGATCGCGAAGGCGCGTAACCGTTTTCTCCCCATGAAAGGAGCTAACCAGGTCAGCCCGCTTCCGGTCGAGAATCTCCAGCGTATCGCCAGTCGACATCACCCACTTCGCCCGCTTTCGCGGCACGACGCCCGACGACGAACACGTAAAGTAAGAAAGCGACCTCGGCGATTACTCCGATTCCTATCCTCGCCCAGGTCGGCAGGCCCGACGGCGTCACGAAACCTTCGATCACGCCGGAGATCAGCAGCACGACGGTGAGCCCCAGCGCCATCACCACGACCGACCGCCCTTGCTCGCCGAGCGCCGCCGTCCGGGAACGACGTCCCGGGTCGATGACCGTCCAGCCGAGTTTGAGCCCCGTCCCGGCCGCGACGAAGACCGCGGTCAGCTCCAGCAGGCCGTGGGGCAGGATCAGCCCGAAGAACACGTCGAGCCGTCCGGCCGACGACATCAGCGCCGCGCCGATCGCGAGGTTCAGGGAGTTCGCCCAGAGCGCGTAGATCACCGGGACGCCCAGCACCACGCCGAGGAACAGACAGGTCGCGGCCACCCAGGCGTTGTTGGTCCAGACGCGCGCGGCGAAGGAGCCCGCGGGGTCGGACGAGTAGTACGTCTCGTACTTCCCGCCCGGCGCGGTCAGGTCCTTGAACTCCTCTGGCGACGCCAGCGACGCGAGCACCTGCGGATCGCCGGCGATCCACACCGCCGCGATCGCCATCACCGCGATCGACGCCGCCGCCGACGCCAGCCACCAGCGACGGCTCAGGTACAGCGCCGCCGGGAACCGATGGGTGAAGAACAGGCCGACCTCGCGCCAGGCGGGACTGTGCGAACCGGTGACGGCCGAGCGCGCCTTCGCGACGAGGCCGGACAACTGCGCCACGAGCACCGGGTCGGGCGCGACCGAGCGGATGATCGAAAGATGCGTCGCGACGCGCTGGTACAGCGTCACCAGCTCGTCGGCGTCCGGGCCGCTGAGCTTCCCGGCGCGGCCGACGAGGTCGCGCAGCCGGTTCCATTCGGCCTGGTGCGCGGCGACGAACACGTCCACGTCCAACTCGGAGCCCTCCCGGCGATCGTCCTTGGTCGCCCAGCCTATTCGTCACTACGCTTGCCGGGTGGAACAAGAGTCCGAACTCGTCACCGGCGAGGCCGTCGTCCTGGACGTGCGCGCGGCGAAACTGGCCAGCCGCGGGCTCGCCATGATGCTCGACGTCGCCCTCCAGCTGATCGCCCTGGTCGTCGCGATGCTGGTGCTCAGCCAGGTCGCCGTCTTCGGCGACGAGGCGCTGGCACTGACGCTGTTCCTGGTGACCCTTGTGCTGATCATGGTCGGCTACCCGGTGATCTGCGAGACACTGAGCCGCGGCCGCACGCTCGGGAAGATGGCGCTCGGCCTGCGGGTGGTCCGCACCGACGGCGGCCCGGTGCGGTTCCGGCACGCGCTGGTCCGCGGGCTCGCCGGCTTCTTCATCGACTTCTGGGCGCTGGGCATGCTCGGCGTCGTGGCGGTGGTCACGTCGCTGCTGTCGCCCAACGGCCGCCGCGTCGGTGACTACCTCGCCGGCACGCTGGTGATCCGGGAACGCATGCCCGCGGCGCGGACGCCGTACGTCGGGATGCCGCCGCAGCTGGCGTACTGGGCTTCGCAGCTGGACCTGACCCGGCTGCCGAACGATCTTGCGCTGGCCGTCCGTCAGTACCTGAGCCGCACGAGCGAGCTTCGGCCCGAAGCGGCCGAAGCGCTCGGGTACGGGCTCGCGCAGCAGGTCGCGGCGGCGATCGGGACGCCGGTGCCGCCGGGGGTGCCGTCCTGGGCGTACCTGTCGGCGGTGCTGGCCGAGCGGCGGCAGCGGGATCAGGCGAAGCTGCAGCCGGCGGTCCAGTACGGGCCGCCTGTCGTGCGGTCCTATCCGCAGCCTGCCGCCCCCGCCCCGGTCGCCCAGCCGCAGCCGCCCGCGGAACCGGCCCCGGAAAACCCCTTCGCACCACCGAGCTGACCGGCGCCCGCTTTGTGCCTTTAAGTCCGGCTTCGCGGTGAGTCGTGAGTGGTAAAGAGGGTTAGAACGACAATCGCCACTCACGACCCACGCGGCCCAGGCCGGCACTCGCGCGTGACTGAGTGGACGGCACGTGTGATCAGACGGACGACACACGTGGCCAGACGGACGACACTCGCGCGGCCGGGGTGCCGCCTTGTGTCGTCCGCCTAGTCACGCGTGTCGTCCGTCCGGTCACGCGTGTCGTCCCGCTGATCACGCGAACCCGCCGCCGCACGCCTTCACGGACAGTCGCGAATCAGGAGACGTCGGCCGACTTCGCCGCCCACGTGTTGCACTGGAACATCCGGTTCTTCTGGGCGCCGTGCTGCCACCACGAGACGGCGTGCGCGTCGGAACCGTGGTCGCGCGGGCCGCCGTTGTGGTCGCCGCGGTCCTGTGTCTGCCAGGCGTCGCGGTACATCGCCTGATCGACCGACCCGCCGCGCCCCACCGTCGAACCCAGGAACGTCCCGGAGAGACACTGCGCCGAAAGCTCGTTGCGCCGCGACATCTCCAGGCCCGCCGCCGAGTCGGTGCCCGCTTCGTACCGTGCGTCCCAGTAGGCCTCCGAGATCCCCGAAAGCGCCTGGATGTGATGCGCGTACTCGTGGGCGAAGACCGCCAGATAGACCCCGGGCCGGTTGCCGTACTGAGGCACCTGAAGGCCTTCGTAGGGCATGTACAGCGTCTCGTTCTGTGAGCAGTAGAACGCCGCCACCGAGCCGCCGCTGGCGTCACCGCACGGGCTCGACCAGTTCTTGCCGGACGGGTACTTCACGGTCGGGACCCGGAACGGCAGTTTCGTGTAGTTCATGACCTGCTGCCAGACGCTGTCCAGGCACGGCCGCGCGCTTTCGAAGAATGCCGCCGCCGCGTCCGGGTTGTTCGCCCAGCGCGAGAGGTTGCACGGCTGGTTCGGCAGGCCGACTTCGTCGTCGAGCCACAGCGGGTTGTCCGCCAGCTTGTGGTGCGGTTGCGGGCCGGACGGGGCGCGGCTGGCGGACGTCTCCCGGGTCGAGCCGGTCGACGTCTCGCGTGTGCCGGTCGAGTCACGCGAACTGGTGGCCGTCGTCGTCGACGAAGCTGTATCGCTGGTCGTCGTGTAGTCCGAAGTGGAGGTTGTCGGATAGCTGGAGTAGCCGACGTCCGCGACGTGTTTCGACTTGCCGTTCGCGATGGTGATCACCATGAGCAGCCCGCCCATGACCGCCATCACGGCGACGATCGCGACCGCCGCGATCACCCCGCCGTTCGACTTCTTGGCTTGGTATCCGCCGTAGGGCGCGAAAGCGGGCTGAGCGAAACGCGGGCCGTACGGAAGCTGCGGCGGGCCGACGGCACCGGGCCGGAACGGGACCGGCGCGCCGATCTGCGGCGGCGGCAGCGGCGCCGCGCCCGGCGGGGGCAGCGGCATGCCACCGCTCGGCGGACCCGGCCGGAACGGCGGCGGAACCGGCGTCGGCCGGGAAATCGGCGGACGACCCGGCGGGACGGGACCCGGCCGGTTCGGCGGCGGCATCGGCGGGCCCCCGCGCGGTGGAAGCGGACGCGCTCCCGGCGGCGGGAGTGGTCGTCCGCCCTGTGGCGGAAGCGGTCGGCCACCCTGCGGCGGCCGGGGTGGCTGCCGTGGCGGTGGCGGAGTCGGCCGGCGCCGCGGATCAGGCGGGCCGGGCGGCTGCTGGTTCATCGAGTGGATCCCCCATGCGGTTCGGCAACGCCGTTCGCCCAGGTGGCGGATTCGGCGTTTCGGCGGTCAGCATAGATCGGCTGCCCTAGAGTGTGTGGCTGTGTTGACGAAATGGGGGACGGCGGTCGTGGCCGTCGCGGCGAGCTCGGCCTTGATGGCCCCGCCGTCGGATACGAACGTTCCGGAGGCGCCCGGAGCGGGCCCTTCGCTGACCAACGCGCCACAGCTGCCGAAGCCGCCGCCGCTGGGCGCGCGCGGCCAGCTCGGCCTGCTCCAGCCACCGAGCGGAGCGTCCGCGAACGTCGCGGTGAAGGTGGAACGCGACGGTTCGCTGTCGATCACCGAGCAGGTGACCGTCCCGGGTGGACAGCACCTGGTGCGCCGGATCCCGTTGAAGGTTCCCGCGGGTGAAGAGCAGGACCGCGTGTACGCGATCCGTGACGTCTCGGTCGAGGGCGCGGGCAAGACGGAGCCGAACGGCGAACAGCTGGTCGCCACCTTCGACGGCGGCGCGGCCACTCTCAAGTACAAAGTGGACGGTGCGGTCGCGGACGTCAACGGCGCGCAGCAGGTGCGCTGGCAGGTCGCGAGCGGCTGGGACGGCGAACTGTCCCGGGTGTCCGCTTCGTTCAGCGCGCCGACGCGCGAAACGCCCACAGTGGACTGTTTCGCCGGACCGCTCGGCTCGGACCGGCAGTGTTCGCTCGCGGAGACCGACCACAGCGGCGTCGTCCGCATCGAGCAGGACAAGCTCGCGCCGGGCGAACGGGTCGACCTCGCCGTCCAGCTGCCGGCGGGCACGGTGCCCGCGAACGCGCGGTTCGAGCAGATCGCCTCGGTCGGCGGCGCCTTCGCCCTCACCACCCTCGCCGGTATCGGATTCGGGGCGCTGGCCCTGTTCCTGATCCTCGGCGCGCTCGCCGTCTGGCTGCTGCGCCGCCGTGACCGGGGCGCGCTCGCCGCGGGCACCGGCCCGGTCGACGTCCTCATGCGGGAGGGCGATCGGGTCTCCTTCGCCTCGCCCGACGGTGTCCTGCCCGGACAGGTCGGGACGGTCGTCGACGAGACGGTCGACGTCGTGGACGTCAGCGGAACGGTGGTCGACCTCGCGGTCCGCAACTACCTGTGGATCGCCGAAGTCCGTGGTGCCGGCACGGTCGACTGGCAGATCGCGCGCCGCAACGCGCCGGACGAGCACCTCGCCGCCTTCGAGCGCGAGATCTACACCGCGCTCCTGCCCGAGGGCACCGATTCCGTGCTGCTGTCGGAACTCCGCGGCCGCGGCACCGTCGATCTCCGCGTCGCGGGCGAGGCGATGTACGCCGATGTCGTGCGCAAGGGCTGGTTCTCGCGGCGCCCGGACAAGGGCAAGAGCAAACTCACGTGGGCGGGTATCGGGCTGATCGCGCTCGGTCTCGTGGCCACCGTCGTCCTGACCTTCACGGCGGGCCACGCGCTGCTCGGTGTCGCGGTCGCGCTCGCCGGGGTCGCGACGCTGCTGGGCGCCTCGTGGGTGCCGCCGAGGACGACGCGCGGCAGGCGCCTGGTCGGCCAGGTACGCGGGCTGCTCGAATACCTGCACACCGTCAAGGTCGCCGACATTCCTTTGGGGGACCGGGAAATGGTGTTCTCCCGGTCGCTGCCGTACGCCATTGTGCTCGGCGACACCGAGCACTGGCTCCGGACGTTCGAGGGGCTCGACCCGTCGGCGGACGGTTCGGCCGGGCTGTACTGGTTCGGCGGCCTCGAAGGCGATCGGGATCTGCGCCGGTTCGCCGCGCATCTGCCGTCGTTCCTGTCCGCTTTGGACGGTCTGCTCGCCGAATCCGGGCATCTGCGTTCGCTGCGTCCGGAACCGGTTCCCGCCTGAGGTGAAGTACCGCATTCAGAGGACTAAATGCGTGCTGTTGCCGGTGCTTCTCCTGCTGGTGCTGGGTGCGGCACCGGCGGGGGCGCAGAGCGAACCGCAACTGCCCGCACTGCCGAACAGCGCGGAGATCTCGCTCAAGGTGGAACGCGACGGCGCGCTCACGGTCGTCGAGGCGGTGTCCGTGCCGAGCGAGGCGACGATGACCCGCCGGATCCCGCTCCGCACGGCCGCCCCGCGCGACCGCGACCGGATCATCGGCATCCGGGACGTCGTCATCGAGGGGGCGGGCAACGCCGAGCTGACCGATGACGAGTTCACCGTCAAGCTCAAGGGCGGCACCTCGATCGTCCGGTACACAGTGGACGGTGCGGTCGCCGAAGCCGACGGCCTGACCCGGGTGAGCTGGCAGCTCGCGGGCGGCTGGGACGCCCGGCTCGAACTCGTGCGGGCGAGCTTCGCCGCGCCGGCCATCCCGAACGCGGTCTCCTGTTACGCCGGGCCCGAGGGGTCGCGCGCGCACTGCGCGACCGCCCAGATCGCGCATTCCGGGCTGACCCGGTTCAGCCAGCAGAACCTCGCGCCGGGGCAGCGGATGGAGATCTCCGTCGAACTGCCCGGCGGCACCGTCCCGGCGAACGCGCGGCTGGAGCCGTCGAAGACCTTCGCCGGGGCGTTCGTGCTCACTGCCCCGGTCGGCTGGGCCTGGGGTGGCTTCGCCCTCGTGCTGATCGCGGCCGCCGTCGGCCTGGCCCTCCTGCGAAGGCGAGACAGGCACCCGGGCGATGCGCTCCCGGTCCGCTTGCTCACCGGGAAGGCGTTCTCGTCACCCGATGGCGTGCTCCCCGGACAGGTCGGGACCGTCCTCTCGGGCCGCGCCGACGCCGTCGACCTGGCCGCGACGGTCGTCGACCTCGCCGTCCGGAACTACCTCTGGGTGAGCGAGGAGCCCGGCGAGCTGACCACCTGGCGGCTCGTCCGCCGCAATCCGCCGGACGAGCAGCTGACCGACTACGAACGCGCCGTGTTCGACCTCCTCCTGCCCGGCGAAAGCGAGTCGGTGCGGTTGTCGGAGATCCAGGCCGCGCGGATCGGCGTCGAATCGGTGCGGGAGGCGCTGGACGACAGCGTCGTCGAGCGCCGCTGGTATTCGCGTCTGCCGGGCAGGCTGACCCGCGTCGGCCTGCGGATCTGCCTCTACGGCCTGTTCCTCACCGTCCTGCTGGCCTTGACCGTCGGCTACGCCCAGCTCGGGCTGATCGTCATCGCCGCGGGCGCGGTACTCGCCGTCGCCGCCCGGTGGCTGCCGGTGCGCACCGGCGCCGGCGTCGTGCTGCACCGGCGGCTGCTCGGCGTCCGCGAGGCGCTGCTGGCGACCAAGGCGAAGGACGTTCCGAAGCTCGAACGCGAGGTGCTCCTTTCCCGGGCGCTGCCGTACGCGCTCGCTCTCGGCGAACAAGAACGGTGGGTCGCCGGATTCGCCGAACTGAAGGGTCCGCCCAAGATCTACTGGTACGGCAAGGAAGACGACGGCGAGGTCCCGATCGCGCGGGTGAGCGACTTCACCGCCGCACTGGTGGGAACCTTCGCCGCGACCCGCCAGGGTCGTCGCCTGGAGGCCTGAGTAGCCCGTAGGGTGGTGCGCATGGCCGATCCCGAGCTTGTCCGATTCACCCTCGACAACGGTCTGCGCGTGGTGCTCGCGCCCGACGCGACCGCTCCGGTGGTGGGTGTCAGCGTCCACTACGACGTGGGCTTCCGTTCCGAGCCCGAAGGGCGCACCGGTTTCGCGCACCTCTTCGAGCATTTGATGTTCCAGGGGAGCGAGAGCTTGGAGAAGCTCGCGCACTTCCGGTACGTCCAGTCGAGTGGTGGCAGCTTCAACGGCTCCACCCATCCGGACTACACGGACTACTTCGAGGTCCTCCCCGCGGCGGCTCTCGAGCGCGCCCTGTTCCTCGAAGCGGACAGGATGCGGGCGCCGAAGCTGACGCAGGAGAACCTGGCCAACCAGATCGACGTGGTCAAGGAGGAGATCCGCCTCAACGTGCTGAACCGGCCGTACGGCGGGTTCCCGTGGATCCTGCTCCCGCCGGTGCTGTACTCCACGTTCCCCAACGCGCACAACGGTTACGGCGGTTTCGAGGATCTCGAACAGGCCACCTTGGACGACTGCGCGGCCTTCTTCGACACCTACTACTCGCCCGCGAACGCGGTGCTGACCGTCGCCGGTGACTTCACCGTCGACGAGGCCCGCGAGCTGATCGAGAAGCACTTCGGCGACGTTCCGCACCGGCCCGCGCCGCAGCGTCCGTCGTTCGCCGAGCCCGCCCCGGAGGGCGAGCTGCGCGGCGAGCACGTGGACCCGCACGCCCCGCTGCCCGCGGTCGGCGTCGGCTACCGCATGCCGGACCCGATCAACGACCTCGACGGCTACCTGGCGAACCTCGTGCTCGCCGGCGTGCTGACCGACGGCGACGGCTCCCGGCTGCAGCAGCGGCTGGTGCACCGCGAGCCGCTGGTCGTCGACATCGGCGCGGGCGCCGGGCTCTTCGGCCCGTTCGAGGCGCGCGATCCGGACACGTTCACCATCACCGCGATCCACCCGCACGAGGTGAGCACCGACCAGGTCCTCGCCGCGCTGGACGAGGAACTGGAGAAGCTGGCGGCCACGCCGCCGGAGGACCAGGAACTCAAGAAGGTCACCGCGCGCTGGGCCGCGAGCCTGCACTCCGAGCACGACAAACTGGTGTCCCGCACGCTGGCGCTCGGCTCGTTCGAGCTGCTCTACGGCGACGCGTCGCTGGTGTACCGGCTCGCCGAGAAGATGTCGGCGGTCACCGCGGAAGCCGTTTCGGCGGCGGCGAAGGCGCTGCGGCCGGACTCGCGGGCCGTCCTCGTCGTCCGCCCCGGCAGCGCCGATTCCGAGCAGGCTGATTCCGATCAGGAAGGTTCCGAGCAGTGAGCGCACCGCACCGCACCGCCGAGGAGATCGGCCGCACGGCCGCCGGGCCGCGTCCGGTCCCGTCGCTGGGGACGCAGCGCGCCGCCGCGGATCTGTCCCATGTGGACACCACGCTGAGCAACGGCCTGCGGGTGCTCGCCGTCCGCAAGCCCACCGTGCCGCTGGTCGAGCTGCGCGTCTGGATCCCGTTCGCCGGTGAGGACAAGCTGCACCCGGCCACCGCCGAGGTACTGGCCGAAACCCTGCTGACCGGCACCGCCCGGCGCGACCGCATCGAGATCGACGCGGATCTGGCGCTGATCGGCGGTGACCTCGCCTCCGGCGTCGACCCGGAGCGCCTCGTCGTCACCGGCACCTCGCTGGCCGACGGCCTCCCGACGATGCTCGACGTCCTCGCCGACGCGCTCACCGGTGCGTCGTACGCGGACGCCGAGGTCGAGCGGGAACGCGAGCGGCTCATCGAGCGGATCGCCGTGTCCCGCACGCAGCCGAGGACGATCGCCCGTGAGGCGCTGCAGAAGCACCGCTACGGCGACCACCCCGCCGTGCGCGAGGTCCCGCAGGCCGAAGACGTTGCCGTCGTGACGCCCGAGCAGGTTCGCGCGCTGCACCGGGCTTCGGTGCTGCCGCGGGGATCCGTGCTGGTGATCGTCGGCGACATCGACCCCGAGACCGTCATCGGCGACCTGGAGAAGGCGTTCGGCGGCTGGGCTTCGGACCGTTCCGCCGTCCGCCTGCCCCCGCTGCCCGACCTCGTCGGCGGCAATGTCCTGCTGGTGCCGCGGGCCGGTGCCGTGCAGTCGCAGATCCGGCTGTCCGCGCAGACCGTATCGCGTACGGACCCGCGGTATCCGGCGCTGCAGCTGGCGAACCTCGTCTACGGCGGGTACTTCTCCTCGCGGCTGGTCGAGAACATCCGTGAGGACAAGGGTTACACCTACAGCGCGCACTCCGGATTCGAGTTCACCGACCAGACCGCCGTGGTGAACGTCGACGCGGACACCGCGACCGACGCGACCGCCGCCGCGCTCATGGAGACGCGGTACGAGCTGGCCAGGCTCGGTCTCGTGCCGCCGACCGCCGAAGAGGTCGAGTCGGTGCGCCAGTACGCGATCGGTTCGCTGGTCACGGCCGCGTCGTCGCAAGGCGGCCTGGCCGCTCAGCTGTCCGCGCTCGCCGCGACCGGGCTGGGCGTCGAATGGCTCGCCGGGCATCCGGAGCGTCTCGCCGCCGTCACCGCCGAAGACGTCGCGAACGCCGCGCTGGAGTTCTTCGCGCCCAAGCGGTTCACCGGTGTCGTCGTCGGCGACGCGGACGTCCTCGCGCCGAAGCTGACGGCGCTCGGCGACGTGACCGTCGGGGAGCCCTCCTGATGGAGACGCCGTTCGGGTTAGGGGCGCTCCCGACGCTTTCGCGCTCCACGGCGGACCGTCAGGAATCCTTGCGCACCAACCCGGACAGGCTCGCCGAGCGCTGGCCGAACGCCCGGATCGTGCTGCTCGACGAGCACGCGCGCACCCCGGTGGTGGAGGGTTCCGGCAGTCTCGCGACCCGCAAGTCGCAGGAGTTCGGCACCGAGCCGCCCGCCGAGGCGGTCTTCCTGGGGGAGTGGCAGGGCACCGACTACTGGTCGATGCCCGGCCGCCCCGCCGGCGAGACAGAGACCGTCGAGATGGCGGGCAGCTGGGGCGTCGTGGAACAGGTCGCCCGGCACGAAGGTGAGATCTGGGTCGACCTGCGTGGCTACGGCGACCTGCTCGACGACACGTCGGCCGGGCTGTTCACCACCGCGCAGGCGCTGCAGGCCTGGCGGCGGCAGGCGAAGTTCTGCACGCGCTGCGGAAGCCCGACCGAGCTGATCCAGCTGGGCTGGGCGAGCAAATGCACCGGCTGCGGCCGGGAGGAGTACCCGCGCACCGACCCGGCCGTGATCTGTCTCGTGCACGACGACGCCGGTGTCAACGGCGAACACGTCCTGCTGGCCCGGCAGCCGATCTGGCCGCCGGACCGGTACTCGATCCTCGCCGGTTTCGTCGAGGCGGGGGAGTCGCTCGAAGGCTGTGTCGAGCGGGAGATCCGCGAAGAGGTCGGCGTCGAGGTGCGCGACGTGCGGTATCTCGGTAGCCAGCCGTGGCCGTTCCCGCGGTCGATCATGCTCGGCTTCACCGCGCGGGCGGACATCTCTTCGACGATCGTGCCCGCCGAGGGCGAGATCGAAGAGGCGTTCTGGGTTTCGCGCGAGGAGGTGCGGGCCGCTTTCGCGAACAGTCAGCTGCGGAACGCGGGCGCCGTGCCGACCCCGATCGCCGGCGGGACGCGGCAGCTGGTGCTGCCGGGGAACTCGTCGATCGCGCGGGTGATGCTGGCGGCCTGGGCCGGGGTCTGACAGCCGACGGGTAGCAAGGGACCTTTGCTACCACTTTTCCGACTCGTTCCGTGAAGGCCTCCTTGAGGGACTCTGGGTCCCTCAAGGAGGCCTTCACGTGCTCACGCGATCGCGTTGTTGACGGCCGTGACGATCTCGTCGGGATCGTCGACCGTGAGCACGAGCCGGTTGAAGTCCTCGGCCTCGTCGAGGGTGATGACGACCGTGCGGTCGAACCCGGAGACGTTCCAGAACTGCCGGTCGCCGTCGGCGTGAAAGGTGCCGGAGAGTTTGCCGGGGATCCGGAGACCCGGTCCGCGCCAGCCCTTCGGCTCGTCGCGCATCCCCGGATCGTGGGTCGCGCCGCGTACGTGGGCGAGCGGGATTTCGAGCCGCCGGGTGAACGACCAGACCTTGTCGATCCCCACGGGTTCGACCACGAGCCGGTCGCCGCTGATGGTGACCCGGTTGTTGCTCATGCCTTTTCTCCTTCGTCGTCGATGGCCCGCACGCGGGCGCGGGCCAGCAGCCGTCGTCCCAGCTGGTCGGGCGTCGTCCCGAGGTCCTGGATGACGGCCCGGGCACGGGCGCGCAGCCGCTCGTCGGTGGGCGCCAGTTCGAGCAGCGCGACCAGCAGGATGTCGAGCTGCTCGTCGCGGTCCGCGGTGACGTGTTCCAGCACCCGGGCGAACAAGCCGTGCTTGCTGCCGAACGCGCCGTACAGGCTTCCCCGGTGAACTCCTGTCGCCTCGACGAGGTGATCGACCGAAGTCGCGTTGTATCCCCGCTGCCGGAAAACCGCCGCCGCGGCTTCGATCGCTGTCGTCTCGTCGAACTGGCGTGGTCGGGCCATGAGTTTGAGAATAGTCATTCAAGAATGACCAGTCAAGAACTCGTGGCGAATGTTGGTGATTCGCCCTCAAGGCGGCTTCGTGCCCGCTATTCTCCTGCTGTCCGTTTTCAGGACCATCGAGTTAGGACACTGGGGAAACCATGAAGAACACCTTGCGGCGGTTCGCCGTCGCCGGAGCCGCTGTCGCGGCCTTCGCCTCGATCAGCGCCGTGACCGCGGGAGCGGCGCAGGCCTCGGACTACGAGTACTTCGGTTCGTACAGCCAGGAGGACTGCGGAATCACCGGTCACCATGGCCAGATCGCCGGGGACTGGAACGGGTGGATGTGCTATCCCTCGCCCACGTTCCCCTGGGTGTACGACCTGTACGTGCAGCCCAACTTCTGATCCACCGCCGCGTCGCCGAAGGGCCGCCCGGGAGGCCTCGAACCTCCTGAGCGGCCCTTCGTCGTCTGGTGCGGACCACTCACCAGGCAGGTCCGCTCGAACGGCCACCCTCCGCGCCGGTACGTATACCCGCTGTGCGGCACACGGCAAGCGTTACCTCCCCGTTTCCCGACCCCGTTGACGGCTGTGGCTCGGCTCACTACAGTCCCCGGAAACCGTCTGTAAAGTTTCCTAACGAAGTCGGGAGTGAACTCCAGTGCGAGCCGGCAGTCCGCGAATGCTGCGCGAGATCAACGATCGCGCGGCCATCGAGGTCCTCCTCAGGGAGGGCCCGCTGACGCGCTCCGAGCTCGAAGTCGCGATCGGCCTGTCCAAGCCCGCGACGGCGCAGCTGCTCACCCGTCTCGAACAAGACGACGTCGTCACCAAGGCCGGTGTCCGCGGTGGCGGCCGTGGTCCGAGGGCGCAGCTCTGGCAGGTCAACGGCGGCGTCGCCTACGTCGCGGCCGTGGACCTGACCCCGCAGACGGCCGACTTCGTCGTTTCCGACGTCACGGGCGCGGTGCTCGCCGAGTACCAGGTCCCGCTGCCGGTCCACGAGGGCGCGGACGTCGTCGGCACTTTCGGCGCGGCGCTCACCCACGTCGCGAACAGCGCCGGGCTCGCCGCCACCGATCTCCGCCACGTCGTCATCGGCGCGCAGGGCGCGTTCGACCCGCGCACCGGTCTGCTCTCCTCCGCGCCGCACATCCCCGGCTGGCTCGGGTTCGACGTGCCGAGCAGGCTCAGCCGGGAGCTCGGCGTCGAGGTCACCATCGAGAACGACGTCAACCTCGTCGCGATCGTGGAGATGACGGTCGGCCAGGCCGTCGGGCTCGACGACTTCGTGATGATCTGGCTCAGCGACGGCGTCGGCGGTGCGGTGGTGGTCGGCCGCAGGCTGTTGCGCGGCGCGACCGGCGGTGGTGGCGAGATCGACTGGATGCGTGTCCCCGATCCGGTTTCCGTTGCCACGGCGAAGAAGAAGACCCGCGAGGGAGATCGTTTCGGCGACCTCGTCGCGTCGCCGGCCGTCGTCGAGCTGGCCGCCGCGCACGGCTTCGAGGCCGAGACCGGCGCGGACGCCGTCGCGAAAGCCCGCGAAAACGGCAACGAAGCCTTCCTCGACGACCTCGCCCGCCGTGTCGCGGGCGGAGCGGCCAGCCTGATCGCAGTCGTCGACCCCGAACTCGTGCTGCTTTCCGGTGACACCAGCCGGGCCGGTGGTGACGAATTCGCCGCGCTGGTCGCGAAAAGGCTGCACGAACTGGTCTTGCCCCGCACCCCCGTCGGGGTCGCTTCGGTGCAGGGCAACGCGGTCCGCGCGGGCGCCCTCCAGTCGGCGCTCGCCACCGTGCGCAGGGACGTCTTCGGCGTCAACACCCCTTCGCTCCTCGGGCCGAGACGGTCCGGGGCGGGAGAGCCGAACCCGATCGTGGCTATCCCGGATTCACGAACAGAACCACCGTCTCCCGCCCCAACCAACTAGGAGGAGGGTCATGAGTTCCACGACCCAGGTTCGGAGAAGCGGCCGCCGTTGGCGCGGCTCGATAGTGCTCGGCGCGGTCACCGTCGCCGCGCTGGTGTCCGCCTGTTCGGGCGCCGCAAGCGGCCCGAACGGCGGGTCGGGCGACGCGGCGGCCGCCCCGGCCGCGGACGCGAAGCTCACGCTGACCGTCTACAGCAAGTTCACCGACCGTGAGTACAACGTGGTCACCGCCGGGCTCAACAAGCTCAAGGCGAAGTTCCCGAACATCGAGATCAAGCACGAAGGCCAGCAGGACGACGACAAGATCACCCAGTCCATCCGCGGTGGCAACCCGCCGGACGTGGCGATCTCGTTCTTCACCGACAACCTCGGCGCGTGGTGCTCGACGGGCAGCTTCCAGGATCTCAAGCCCTACATCGACCGCGACAAGATCGATCTGAACCAGATCCCGGACGCCGTCCGCAGCTACACCGAATACCAGGGCAAGCGCTGCGCCATGCCGCTGCTCGCCGACGTCTACGGCTTCTACTACAACAAGGACATGTTCGCGGCGAAGGGCATCACGTCACCGCCGAAGACGACCTCGGAACTGTTCGAGGCCACCAAGAAGCTGACCGAGTTCAACCCGGACGGCTCCATCAAGGTCGCCGGTTTCCTGCCGTCGATGCCGTTCTACGCCAACATGGCGCAGTACTGGGCCCCGAACTTCGGCGCGACCTACATCGGCCCCGACGGCCAGTCGCACCTCGCCGACAGCCCCGAGTGGAAGGCGATGTTCGACTTCCAGAAGCAGCTCGTGGACTTCTACGGCGGGCACGCCAAGGTCGAGCAGTTCAAGGCCGGTCTCGGCGAGGAGTACTCGGCGGACCACGGTTTCCAGCGCGGCAAGCTCGCGATGATGATCGACGGCGAGTACCGCACCGCGTTCATCAAGGACCAGGCGCCGGAGCTCAAGTTCGGCACCGCGGCCCCGCCGGTGCTCGACAGCAAGCCGGACCGGTACGGCGGCGCGTTCACCACGGGCACGATCATCGCGATCCCCAAGGGCGCCAAGAACCCCGGCGCGGCTTGGGAACTGATCAAGCAGGTCACCCTCGACACCTCGACGCTGGTCGACCTGTCGAACGGCCTGAAGAACGTCCCGAGCACCAAGGCCGCGCTGACCGACCCGAAGCTCGAGGTCACGCCGGAGTTCAAGACGTTCCTCGATCTGTACAACGGCGGAAAGCTCATGCCCAACCCGTCGACCCCGATCGGTGACGCGCACCTCAAGGCCGTCAACGACTTCGCGGAGAAGTGGCAGGCGGGCAACGTCCCCGACATGATCGCGGGACTCAAGCAGGTCGACGCTCAGATCAACGACGAGCTGGCCCAGAAACGCGCCGGCGGCTGATCGCATGACTTCGACCCTGGATTCCAGGGCGGTCGCCTCCCCTTCCGCGTCCACCCGGACGCGGAAGGGGAACGCAGCGCGCCGCCGTCGCACCGTCTTCTACTTCATCGCACCGGCGACCCTCGGGTTCCTGATCTTCTTCGGGTACCCGCTGATCGCCACGGTGTACTACTCGTTCACCCGCTACGACCTGATCAACGCGCCCGAGTTCATCGGCTTCGACAACTACATCCGCATGTTCACCAGCGAAGCGCTGGTCGGCACCGCCGCGTACAACACGTTGTGGCTGGTGATCGTGCTGACGTTCTGCCGGGTCGTGTTCTCGCTCGGCGTGGCGTCGATCATCTCGCGGCTGAAGTCGGGCGTCGGCCTGGTGCGGACGCTCTGCTACCTGCCCTCGCTGGCCCCGCCCGCCGCGGCGACCCTGGCGTTCGTGTTCCTGTTCAACCCGGAATACGGCCCGGTCAACGCGTTCCTGCGGGCGGTCGGCATCGACGGCGGCCTGTGGTTCAACGATCCGGCGATGTCGAAGCCCGCGCTGACCCTGCTGGTGATGTGGGGTTCGGGCGAGCTGATGATCATCATCCTGGCGGCGCTGCTCGACGTGCCGCAGGAACAGTACGAGGCCGCCGAACTCGACGGCGCCGGGCCGGTCCGCCGGTTCTGGCACGTCACGCTCCCGTCGATCTCGCCGGTGCTGCTGTTCGGCATCGTCAACTCGATGATCTTCGCGTTGCAGTTCTTCACGCAGGCGATCGTCGCGGGATCGGCCGCCGCGGGCGCGGCCGACGTCGCGGGCAACACGAGATTCATCGGCGCACCACAGAATTCGACGCTGACCTATCCGGTTTGGCTGTACGTCCAGGGTTTCCGGTACTTCAACATGGGTTACGCGGCGGCGATGGCGGTCCTGCTGTTCATCGTCTCGGCCGGGTTCACCTGGATCCTGGTCCGGCAGCTGCGCAAGACCCAGCATCAGGAGGAGGGCGGATGACCACACTGGCCGAGCCCCGGCACACCGCCCCGGCATCCGAACCGCCGAAGGTGCGGGTGCGGCGCCAATGGGACAAGAAGCTGTACTGGATCGCGACGCACAGCGTGGGCATCGCGATGGGCGTGATCTTCATGCTGCCCATCCTGTTCGTGTTCCTCACCGCGGTGATGTCCAGTGATCAGGCGCTTTCGTCGAACTTCTGGCCGAAGGAATGGCACTTCGAGAACTTCATCGAGGTGTTCGAAAAGGCGCCGCTGCTGCAGTATTTCGGCAACAGCATCCTGTATTCGACGCTGGCCACCTTCGGGGCGCTCGTTTCGGCGATCCCGGCGGCGTACGCGCTTTCGAAGCTGAAGTTCCGCGGGCAGAACCTGTTCTTCATGCTGACCATGGCCGCGATGATGCTGCCCCCGCAGGTCACCGTCGTCCCGTTGTACGACCTGTGGGTGCGGCTCGGGTTCACCGGGACCCTGGTTCCGCTGATCGTGCCGTACTTCTTCTTCGACGCGTTCTCGATCTTCCTGCTGCGGCAGTTCTTCCTCACCATTCCGAAGGACTACCTCGAAGCCGCGAAGATCGACGGCTGCAACGAGTTCCAGGCGATGGTCAAGGTGCTGATCCCGATGGCGAAGCCGGGGATCGCGGCCACCGCGATGTTCTGCTTCCTGTTCACCTGGAACGACTACTTCGGTCCGCTGCTCTACACCGGTGAGACCCGCGACAGCTGGCCGCTCTCGCTGGCGATCGCGTCGTTCCGCGGGATGCACCACGTGGAATGGAATCTCACCATGGCGGCCACCGCGCTGATCATGCTGCCGGTGATCGTGCTGTTCGTGTTCGCGCAGAAGTCCTTCGTCAAGGGCATCACATTCACAGGGGTCAAGGGATGAAACTGGCAGTCGTCGGTGGTGGGTCCACTTACACGCCCGAGCTGATCGACGGGATCGCCGGACGGCGGTCCACTTTGGACGTCGACGAGATCGTGCTGATCGATCCGGACACGTACCGGGTGGAGGCGGTCGGGGACTTCAGCAACCGGTTGCTGGGCCACGCCGGGCATCCGGCGCGGGTCCGCACCACGTCGAGCCTCGAAGAGGGCGTCGACGGCGCGTCGGCGGTGCTGATCCAGTTGCGGGTCGGCGGGCAGCGCGCCCGCCGCGGGGACGAGACGTTCCCGCACGCCTGCGGCTGTGTCGGACAGGAGACCACGGGCGCGGGCGGCCTCGCGAAGGCGCTGCGCACCGTGCCGGTGGTACTCGACATCGCCGACCGGGTCCGCAAGATCGCCGGGGACGACACGTGGATCGTCAACTTCACCAACCCCGTCGGCATCGTCACGCGGGCGCTGCTGAACGAGGGCCACCGCGCCGTCGGCCTCTGCAACGTCGCGATCCACCTCCAGCGCACCTTCGCGCATCTGCTCGGTGCCGGGATCGACGACGTCAAACTCGTCCACACCGGACTGAACCACCTGAGCTGGGAACGGAAGGTGCTCGTCAACGGCGAAGACCGCCTGCCGGAACTGCTGGCGGAGCACGCGGAATTCCTCGGCGAGCACGTCACCGCGCCCGTCGAGTGGATGCGGCGGATGAACGTCGTGCCGTCGTACTACCTGAAGTACTACTACGGGCACGACGAGCAGGTCGCGAAGCAGCGCACCGAGCGGCCGCGCGCGGACGTCGTGAGCGACGTCGAGGAGGAGCTGCTCAAGGTGTACCTCGACCCGGAGGTGGTGACCAAACCGGAGCAGCTGGAAAAGCGGGGCGGCGCCTACTATTCCGAGGCCGCGGTGCAGCTCGTGCACGCGCTCACCTCGGGTGGCCCCGCCGAAGAGCACGTCGTCAACGTCCGCAACGAAGGCACTTTCGACTTCCTGCCGGACGACGCCGTCATCGAGGTGCCGTCCCTTGTGGACGGAAAGGGTCCGCGCCCGATCGCGCAGCCGCCCGTGGAGCAGCGGTTCGCCGGGCTCATCGCCGGGGTGACCGCCTACGAGCATCTCGCGCTGGAGGCGGCGATCAAGGGCGGCCGGGACCGGGTGGCCGACGCGTTGCTCGCGCATCCGCTGGTCGGCCAGTACACCAAGGCGGATCGGCTCGCCGACTCGCTGGTGCAGATCAATCGTGAGTTCCTGCCGTGGGCGGGGGCATGACGGCCGGCTCACAGGACGTCGTCGTCGCGATCGACGGCGGCAACAGCAAGACCGACGTCCTGATCGTCTCGCGGGACGGACGGGTGCTCGGGCAATCGCGAGGACCGGGTGCTTCCCCGCAGAACATCGGGGTCGACGGCAGCGTCCAAGCGTTGGAGAAGCTGGTCCTGGAAGCCCTTCGCGGGGCAGGGCTTCCCGACGAACGTCCTTTCGCGACACATACGTCGGCCTATCTCGCGGGGCTGGATTTCCCGCGGGAGGAAGAGATCCTGCACGCCGCGCTGGCGGCACGCGGCTGGAGCGACACCCTGATCGTCGGCAACGACACGCTCGCGCTGCTGCGTGCGGGCAGTTCCGACGGGACGGGCGTGGCGGTGGTGTGCGGTGCCGGGATCAACGGTGCCGGCGTCAGCGCCGACGGCCGTGAACACCGGTTTCCCGCGCTGGGCAAGATCTCCGGTGACTGGGGCGGCGGCTACCGGCTCGGCGAGGAGGCGCTGTGGTGGGCCGTCCGCGCCGAGGACGGCCGCGGCCCGGGTACGGCTCTGCAAGCTGCTGTCACCGCGCATTTCAAGGCGTCGTCCGTGCTGGACGTGGTGCAGCGCCTGCATTTCCAGGATCTGCACTCCGATTCGATCCACGGCCTGTGCCCGCTGCTGTTCGCCGTCGCGGCGGACGGCGACGAGGTGGCGCAGGACGTGGTCGACCGGTTCGTCGAAGAGGTCGCGCTGCTGGTCTCGGTCATCCTGCGGCGGCTCGAACTCACCGAGGAGGCACCCGAAGTCGTCCTCGGCGGGGGAGTGCTGACCGGGGTCGGCGCGCAGGTGATCGCGGAAATCGAGCGGCGGTGCCTGAAAGTGGCGCCGCGGGCGTCGATCCAGGTGGTCGACGTGGCGCCCGTGGTCGGTGCGGCGCTGTTCGCGCTGGACACCATCGGCGCTTCTGCTTCCGCGAAGGCCTCTCTGAAGGCCGCGACCAAACGGGTCTGAAAGTCCGTGAAGGCCTCCTTCCCTACCTTGAGCATAGGGAAGGAGGCCTTCACGGACATCGGCTCAGGAAGCGGCGGGGACGAGCGGCTCGTCCGTCTCCAGCAGCGTCTTGAGGTCCGACAGGATCCAGGCCCAGCCACCGCCGGCGTTCTCGCCCGGTCCGGCGTTGATGTCCTCCTGCGAGCCGTTGACCAGGGCGGCCGTCGTCGGCGCGTCGGTGACGTCGTGGGTGACGGTCAGCCGGGTGCCCGCGGTCTTCGTCTCTTCGATCTCGTAGGTCAGCTTGGTGTACGGCTCCTTGTCGAAGGCGGGATCCATCCGCAGTTTCCAGGTGATGACCAGCTTGCGTGGCGGATCCACCTCCAGGACCTCACCGTCGACCAAGTCGTTGGTGAAACCCGCTTCGACGTATTCGGGCGTCGGATGGGTGGCGTGCTTGCCGCCCGGCCGCAGGTCGAAGTCGACGAGGCCGGTGTAGCCGTACTTCCGTGACCACTCGGGCTTCGTGATCGCGTCCCAGATCTTCTCCGGGGTGGCCTTGATGTAGACGCGGTAAACCTGGGTGTCGGTCATGAGGGCTCCTCGGTCTCGAGTTCGGCTTTGAGGTCGAGCAACGCGGTCACGTTGCGCTCCGTGAACTTGTCGATCCACCTGTCGTGGATCTGCCGGATCGGCACCGGGTTGAGGAAGTGCTTCTTCTCCCGGCCCTCCTTGCGCGTGACGACAAGTCCGGCTTCTTCCAGCAGTTTCAAGTGCTTCATCACGCCGAACCGGCTCATGTCCACTTCGGACTCGAGTTCGGTCAGCGTGCGGCCGTCACGCGCGAACAGCTGGTCGAGCAGGAACCGGCGAGTCGGATCCGCCAGGGCCTTGAAAACCAGGTCGTCGTCGGGCACGTCGGAAGAATAGGTGACTAAAAGGTCACGTGTCAAGCCGGACCTACAACAAGGCACCCAGCGGCAGGATCAGCGCGATCGCGACCACCGAGATCACCGTCTCCATGATCGACCAGCTCTTCAGCGTCTGCCCGACCGAAAGCCCGAAGTACTCCTTGACCAGCCAGAACCCGGCGTCGTTGACGTGGGAGAAGAACAGCGAACCGGCGCCGATCGCCAGCACCAGCAGCGCGCTGTGCGACGGATCCATGGTCGCCGCGAGCGGCGCCACGATGCCCGCGGCGGACACGGTGGCGACCGTCGCCGAACCGGTGGCGAGCCGGATCGCGACCGCGACCAGCCAGCCGAGCAGCAGCGGCGACAGGTTCGCGCCGGTGGCCAGGCTGGTGATGACGTTGCCGACCCCGGCGTCGACGAGGGTCTGCTTGAACCCGCCGCCCGCGCCGACGATGAGCAGGATGCCGGCGATCGGCGGCAGCGAATCGGCCACAGTGGACGAAAGCTTGTCCCGCGTGAAGCCGGCGGACTTGCCCAGGGTGAGCATGCCGAGCAGCACCGCGGCGAGCAAGGCGACCAGTGGGTCGCCGATGAAGTCCAGCACGCGGCGGAGGTGGTTCTCCTTCGCCAGCAGGATGTCCGCGAGCGCCTTGCCCATCATCAGCACGACCGGCAGCAACACCGTCGACAGCGTCGCGAGGAAACCGGGACGTCGTCCGTCCGAAGAGGACGATTCCGGGACGAGCCGCTCCGGCGCGACGGCGTCCGGGACCATCTTCGCGGCCAGCCTGCCGAACAGTGGCCCGGCGATGATCACCGTCGGGATCGCGACGAGCAGGCCGAAGGCCAGGGTGAGGCCGACGTTCGCGTTCAGCGCGCCCGCGGCGGCGAGCGGGCCGGGGTGCGGCGGGACGAGACCGTGCAGCACCGAAAGCCCGGCGAGCGCGGGGATGCCCAGCATCAGCAACGGTTTCCCGGTGCGCTTGGCGACCAGCAGGATCACCGGGATGAGCATGACCAGGCCGATCTCGAAGAACATCGGCAGCCCGATCAGCGCGGCGACCAGCGCCATCGCCCACGGCAGGGCGCGGTCGCCCGAGCGGCGCAGGATGGTGTCGACGATCTGGTCGGCGCCGCCGGAGTCGGCGAGCAGTTTGCCGAGCATCGCGCCGAGCGCGATCAGCACGCCGACCGACGCGACGGTGGAGCCGACGCCGGAACTGAAGCTCTTGATCAGCTTGTCCACCGGCATGCCGCCGACGAGCCCGAGTACGCCGGAGCCGAGGATGAGGGCGAGGAACGGATGCTGCTTCGCCTTGGTGATCAGGACGACGATCACGGCGATGGCGAGCACCGTCGCGCCGATGAGGCGGGTGTCGTGTCCGGTCCAGGCGGCGGCGAGGGTGGTGGTCATCAGCGGTCCTTGAAAACGGAAAGGGCGGTTTCGACGATCTCTTCCGGCTTCTTCGCGATGTCGGCGACGAGGCCGTGCTCGTCCGGACGCAGCGGTTCGAGGTCGGCGAGCTGGGAGTCCAAAAGGGACACCGGCATGAAGTGGCCGGAGCGGGTCTTCATCCGATCGGCGAGCAGGTCGCGGTCGCCGTGGAGGTGCAGGAACCAGACTTTCCCGCCGCCACGCAGGATGTCGCGGTAGCGATACTTGAGCGCGGAAGACGTCACGACGCCGCCGGAGCACTGGTGGTCCCGGATCCAGGTGGCGATGGCCTCGAGCCAGGGTTGCCGGTCTTCGTCGTTCAGCGGGTGGCCGGAGCTCATCTTGTCGATGTTCGCCTTCGGATGGAACGTGTCCGCTTCGGCGTAGTCGACGCCGAGGCGTTCGGCGAGTGCCGTGCCCACGGTCGTCTTGCCCGAGCCGGAAACGCCCATCACCACGATGACGGTCATCCGTACCTCCCACGTCGTTGTAGCCGGGACGAGTACAGCTCAAAAGTACTACTTAAGCAACATCAAGTACTACTTAATCGAGTCAGAACGTTAGAGTCGCCTGGTGGGCAACGATAGGCATGCCGAGGTGCTCGACGCGCTCGGCTCCGCGATCGCGAACGGGGAGCTCCCGCCGGGCTCCGTACTGCGCTCGGAGGAGCTCCAAGAGCGGTTCGGCGCCTCTCGCACGGTGGCGCGCGAGGTGGTGCGCGTCCTCGAAACGATGTGCCTGACCAGCAGCAAACGCCGGGTCGGGGTGATCGTGCGCGAGCCGAGCGAGTGGAACCATTACGACCCGAGATTGCTCCGCTGGCAACTCGACGGCTCCGAGCGCAAGACCGCGCTGCGCACCCTGACCGAACTGCGTTCCGGGGTGGAACCGTGCGCCGCCCGGTACGCCGCGCTGCGGGCGACGCCGGAGGAGGGCGGTCGCCTCCGGGCGTTGGCGAAGCGGCTTGAGGAGACAGCGCACCGGCGAGATCTCGACACCTTTCTCGGGCACGACGTCGCTTTCCACGATCTGCTGCTGTCCTCGTCGCGGAATCCGATGTTCGCCCAGCTTTCGGCGGTCGTCGCCGAGGTGCTCGCCGGGCGGACCGGCCACGGCCTGATGCCGGAGGAGCCACAGCCCGAGGCCGTCGCGCTGCACGTCGAGGTCGCGGTGGCCGTCGACGCCGGTGACCCTGACCGGGCCGAACGTGCGATGCGGGACATCGTCATCCAGGCGCGTGACGAGATGGCCGTCCTTCTGGACGGATGATCTTCGAGTAATCTCTGCAGGTCTTCGAGGGATACTGCATGCAGGGGGCGACGGTGAGCGCGGCACGCGCGATCGGCTTGGTGTTGGGGGTGGCCGCGGACGGGGCGATCGGGGACCCCCGGTCGCGGCGTCCGGTGACGGCGTTCGCCAGGGCGGCTTCGGCGGTGGACGCGAAGGTCCGGTCGAAACACCCGATGGCCGGGGTCCTGTGGACCGGCGGCCTCGCGGGCTCCGCCGTACTGGCGGGCGTGCTCGCCGAGCGAGCGGGACGGCGCAGCCCCGTCCTGCAGGCGACCACGACCGCGGTGACCACCTGGGCCGTCCTCGGCGCCGCCGGCCTGGCCGCGCACGGCACCTCACTGGCCCGAGATCTCGAAGAAGGCGAACTCGAGACCGCGCGCGGCACACTGTCCACACTGGACCCGCGAGTCGCCGACGACCTCGGCGTCATCGGCCTCTCGCGCGCTTCGGTGGAAACCCTCGCCGAGAACACCGCGGACGTCGTCGTCGCGCCGCTGGTGTGGGGAGCGCTGGCCGGCGTCCCCGGCCTGCTCGGCTCGCGCGCGATCAGCCTGCTGCGCGGCATCGGCCGCGGACGCCCCGAGCGGTACCGGTGGCTCATCGCCCGGCTGGATGAAATCGTCCATCTCGTGCCCACGCGGGTCGCGGCCGGGCTGACCGTGCTCGCGGCCCCGGTCGTCGGCGGTTCGGCGGGCGGCGCGTGGCGGGCGTGGCGGCGGGACACCGCCGCGCACCCGAGCCCGAACGCCGGCCGCGTCGAGGCCGCTTTCGCCGGGGCGCTGGAGATCAGGGTCGGCGGGCGGACGGTGTACCCGCACGGGGTCGAGGAACTGCCGGTGCTCGGCATCGGGCGCAACCCGGACGCCGGGCACGTGACGCGGGCCGTGGAGCTCTCGCGGGTAGTCGGGTGGCTGGGCGCGATCAGCTCGGTGGTGCTGGCGGGTCTCGTCGGGCTGCGGCGACGGCGCTGACCTGCGCTTTCCCGGCGGCGGGGGAGCAGGGGACCTTTGCTACCACCCGGCCCCTGACCTGCGGAAAGGGAGCAAGGGACCTTTGCTACCACTTGGGGCGGGGGGTGTGTGGATATAGGGACGTTGAGTGTCCCTTTATCCACACACCCCTTACTCCGCGTGGTGACCGTGTGGATTTTGTTGCGTTGGGTGACCCGAAATCCACACGGTCCTCGTGCAGGGGGAGCAGGGGACCTTTGCTACCACTTGGCCTCTGACCTGCGGAAGGGAGCAAGGGACCTTTGCTACGGCGGGGTCACTGTGTGGATTTTGGGACGTTAGATGTCCCGAAATCCACACAGTGACCGCGGGCAGTCCTGGCTGGGCGACGGGCGGGGAAGCAAGGGACCTTTGCTACCACTTGGGGCGGGGGGTGTGTGGATATAGGGACGTTGAGTGTCCCTGTTTCCACACACCCCTTACTCCGCGTGGTGACCGTGTGGATTTTGTTGCGTTGGGTGACCCGAAATCCACACGGTCATCGCGCAGGGGAGCAAGGGACCTTTGCTACCGCTCCCGCTGAGCCAACCGCGCCCGCACCTCCGCGTCCATCGGCCCATCGCGTCGCGCGAGCTCGGCGTCGATCCGTGACCGGTCGGCCGGCTGCTTGTTGCCGCCGAACTTGAACTTCGCCCGCACCCCGGTCACGGTCAGTTCGACCCCGCGGATGCCGGGGAGCAGCCGCTTGTCCGGCGCCTCGGTCGCGCTCACCGCCGACCTGCCCGAACCGGGCTCGAATCGCGCGAGCTGCCGGTCCAGGAGCGCGGCCTTCTCCGCGGCGTCGTCGATCAGCCGGACGTCGCATTCGAGCTGGACCGACGAGTAGTACGACGTCGGCACGCCGTGCGGCGGGTCGGCCGGGGTGTTCCAGTCGGAGCGGATGTAGGTGTGTTCGTCGATCACTGCGAGCAGCGCGCGCGGGTGTTCCTCCAGCAGCGGCCAGACCGGGTTCGGACGCGCGAGGTGCAGCAGGACCGTCTGGTCGCCGTCGTAGGCGAAGTGCACCGGGTTGACGATCGGCAGGTCGCGGCCCACGCCGCCGGCGATCAGCTGGCCGAAGTCGTGCGTCGAGAGCCAAGTCCGCCATTCGGCGTCGTCGTGGGCGGCGTCCCACGGGTGAATCAGCATGCCCGAAGCGGAACACGGAGAAATGGACCTGCGAAAGGTCCATTTCCAGGTCGGATCAGGTGGCCACTTCGGAGCGTTCGTCTTCGGCCAGCATCTCCGCGACACTCTTGCGCCGCTGCGGCCGCTCCGTCGTCAGCGCGCCACCCGGCTTCAGTTCGCGGACGGTGAAGTACAGCCACCCCATCAACGCCATCGCACCGAACGCGATCCACTGCAGGGCGTAGGAGAAGAACGGTCCCGCGTCGGTCTGCGGCAGAGGCAGCGCGCCCAGGACGCCGGGCTGGTTCACGTCGAGCTGGAAGTAGCCCGGACGGATGTCGAGCTTCGCGGCCCGCGCGACGACCTGCGAATCGACAACGTAGCTCTGAAGCTTCCCGCCGGTCGACTCGTCGGCGAACGCGTCGCGGTTCTTCCCGTCCTTCTCGTCGTGGCGTGCGCGCGTGACGATGTCGACCGTGCCTGCCGGAGGCGGGGCGAAGGGGAGCGCGCGCGATTTGTCGTCGAGCCGGACGTACCCGCGGTCGACCAGCACAATCGTGCCTTCGACGGTCCGGAACGGTGTCAGGACCTCGAAGGCCGCTTCGCCCTGTACGGAGCGCAGACGGGCCACGACCTCGCCCTCGGGCAGGTACGTGCCCTTCAACGCGACCAGGTGCCATTCGGTGCGCTGATCAGGCACGGCGCCGTTGGGGAGCAGCTCCTCCAGTGAGCGCGGCTGACCGGAGAACGACTCCCGCAGCGCCGCGTTCTGGTGCTCGCGTTCGGTGTCGCGGGAGAACTGCCACGGCGCCAGCAGGGTGAAGCAAGTGATGGCGAAGGTGAACACCACCAACGTCAATGCCAGCCACCCGGGCTTCAGCAGGAACTTCAACCGCACCCCACCACGGTAAGCGGTCGGCCTCAGGCGTGTGCGCGCACCCAGTCGAGCAGGCCCGGGACGGCCCGCTCGATCATGCCGAGGACGTCCTCGAAACCGTCGTCCTCGCCGTAGTACGGGTCCGGGACCTCGGCGCCCTCGGGTGCGGACGGATCGAACTCACGCAGCAGGCGGACCTTCGCCGGGTCCGACACCTTGCGCCGGAGGAACGACAGATGTCCCTCGTCCGCCGCGAGCAGCAGGTCGGCGGCCAGATGTCCGCGGTCGACCTCGGCCGCGACGTGGCCGGTCGGGTAGCCGTGTTCGGCGAGCTTCGCGCGGGCCCGCTTGTCCGCGGCCTCGCCCACGTGCCAGCCGCCGGTGCCCGCGCTGGACACCTGCACGAGATGATCGAGACCCGCCTCCTCGGCCTTCGCGCGGAAGACGAGCTCGGCCATCGGGGAACGGCAGATGTTGCCGGAACAGACGAAGACGATGTGCAGCACCTGATCAGTGTGAAGGCCGACGGAGATCGACCGCTCACCGGCTCCGAACGGCTACCGGGCGCGCGAAGCTGGAAAGCCGGGACGAAGCGGGAGTAGACCTCCTGGAGAGAAACACGCAGGAAGGTCGCGTATGAGCGCACCAACACCCAGCGTCGAGTCGCCGGCAACCGGGCTCCGCTGGTACCGCATCACCGTCAAGCTTCCGCACCCCTACGAGGTCGGGCGGATCCTGTCGGAGCACCACTTCGTCCAGGCGAGATCGCCGAAAGAGGCGATGACCAGGATGCCGTTGCACCTCCGGTCGAGCGCGTCCGTCTCGCCGTACGAGGTCGTCCGACCCGATGTCCCCGATCAGGCGACGAAGGCCTATCGCGCGGTGCTGTGGACGGGGCGCGTGATGCGTGCGGCCGGCCGTTGGGCGATCAACAAGGACGCGAAGGCCCTGGACTGAGCCGGGGTGGCAGCAAAGGTCCCTTGCTCTCTTTTCGCAGGTCAGGAGCGGGAACAGGCCGACCGCACGGCCTCCGCAAGTGCCCCCGAGTGCAGCCGGTCCAGCCCGCGCCGCGCGTCGGCCAGCCGCACCGTGACCGCGAGCCGCACATCGCACGACCGCCGCGTCCGCGTGTCCCGGGTCTCCGCGAGTTCGGTGAGCAGCCCCGCGTTGAGCCGGTCGATCACCGGCCGCACCTCGGTCCCCAGATCGGGGCGCCCGGGCGGCCGCGTGCCGGGGTGCTCGGTCCACCGCGCGTACAGACCGCGCTGCACGACCTTGTTCGCCTCGATCTGGTCGCGGAAGAACCGCACCACGCCTGCCGGGTCGAGGCCGAGGCCGGGCGCCTTCGCGGCCATCGAGTCGAGGATCTGCCGCTCGCGCACCGGGTCGTCGATCGGCGACGGCGTGCCGAATTTCGCGGCCGCGACCTTGTCGGCGATCTGGACGCGCTGAGCGGCCAGGTCGGTCAGTTCCCAGAGGCCCGGAGACGCCGACGCCGGCGCGGGTAACGCCACGAGAAGCAGCGAAGTGGCACAGAGCACCCGAAGTCGCATGCCCGGAAACGCTACATGCGAAAATCCCCGGGTGCCCGCGCTAGTCGAAGTCATCGCCGCCCTGGAGCAGGCGTATCCGCCCGAACTCGCCGAATCGTGGGACGCCGTCGGCCTCGTCTGCGGCGACCCGGCCGAGCACGTGGACAAGGTCCTGTTCTGTGTGGACCCGGTCGACGAGACCGTCGACGAGGCGATCGCCGGGGGCGCGCAGCTGATCGTCGCGCACCATCCGCTGCTGCTGCGCGGAGTCCACGGCGTACCGGCGGACAGCACGAAGGGGCGCCTCGTGCACCGCCTGATCCGGGCCGGCGTCGCCCTCTACTGCGCGCACACCAACGCCGATTCCGCGTCCCCCGGCGTCTCCGACGCGCTCGCCGACGCCATCGGCCTGACCGTCCTCGGCCCGCTCGACCCCCGCGAAGACGGCGTCACCGGCATCGGCCGCATCGGTGAATTGCCCGCGCCCGAACCGTTCTCCGCCTTCGTCGAACGCGTCGCGAACGCCTTGCCCCGCACGGAGCCCGGCGTCTACGGCGCGGGCGACCCGGATCGCCCGATCCGCCGCGTGGCCGTGTCCGGCGGTTCCGGCGACAGCTATCTCAAGCGCGCCACCGCCGCCGGGGTCGACGCGTACGTCACCGCCGATCTCCGCCATCATCCCGCCGGCGAGCACCTCGCCGACATCGCGGAAGTCCCCGCCCTGGTCGGCGTCACCCACTGGGCGAGCGAGTGGCCGTGGTGCGAGCAAGCCTCGGGCGTCGTCCGCGCCGCGTTTGCGGGTAACGTCGACGTTCACGTCTCCACGCGGTGCACCGACCCGTGGACGCTACGGGCCACCCGAACCGAGCACTAAGAACTCCAAGGAGCACCGTGAAGGCCGACCCCGCCGTCCAGCGCCAGCTGCTCGAACTCGCGAAGGTGGACGCCGAACTCGCGCGTACCGCCCACCGCCGTCGCACCCTGCCGGAGATCGCCGAGATCGACGCGGGCGAGAAGACGGTGCGCGAACGACGTGACGCGCTGGTCTCGGTCCAGACGGCGGCGTCCGACCTCGACCGCGAGATCGCCCGCCAGGAGAAGGAGATCGAGTCGGTGCGCGCTCGCGGAGACCGCGACCGCAAACTCCTCGAATCCGGTTCCGTCGCGGCGAAGCAGATGACCGACATCGAGCACGAGCTGAACAGCCTCAGCCGACGTCAGTCCGCGCTCGAGGACGACCTGCTCGAACTGATGGAACGCCGCGAGGCCCTCGAACTCGACGCCCAGCGCACCAGCGCCGAGGTCGCGAAGGCCGAGGGCGAGGTCGCCGAAGCCATCGGGCGCCGCGACGAGCACTTCACCGACCTCGACACCACGAAGGCACGCCGCGACGAAGACCGCGCCAAGCTCCTGCCGCGCTTCCCGGAAGACCTGCTGAAGCTCTACGAGCGGGTCCGCGCGCACAAGGGCATCGGCGCGGCGCTGCTGCGGGCCCGCCGCTGCGGCGCCTGCCAGCTCGACATCGACCGCCGCGAGATCGCCGAGATCAAGGCGGCCCCGGAGGACAACGTCATCCAGTGCGAGAACTGCGGCGCCATCCTGGTGCGCACACTGGAGTCCGGCCTGTGACCGACCACGTGCTCGTCGAGGCCGACGGAGGTTCGCGGGGCAATCCGGGGCCCGCCGGGTACGGCGCGGTCGTCAAGGACGCGGCCACCGGCGAGGTGCTCGCCGAGCGCAAGGCCTACGTCGGCATCGCGACCAACAACGTCGCCGAGTACGGCGGCCTGATCGCCGGGCTCGCCGCGGCCGCCGAGCTCGGAGCGTCCACAGTGGACGTCCGGATGGACTCGAAGCTCGTGGTGGAGCAGATGTCCGGGCGCTGGAAGGTCAAGCACCCGTCGATGCAGCCGCTGAACGCCGAAGCCAAGGAGCTGGCGGCGCGGTTCTCGCGCGTGCGCTACGAGTGGATCCCGCGCGCGGAGAACTCCCACGCGGACGGCCTCGCGAACGAAGCGATGGACGCGGGGAAACAGGCGGAAGCGCCGAAGAAGACCGTGAAGCAGGACAGGGTCAGCCCCGTCGGCTGGACCGGTGCGACCGGGACCCCGACCAAACTGCTCCTCGTACGGCACGGCCAGACGGCGATGTCGGTCGAGAAGCGGTACTCCGGCCGCGGCGACGTGCCCCTCACCGAGCACGGCAAGCAGCAGGCGGCCGCCGCCGCGAAACGCCTCGGCGCGATGGAGGGCCTGGTCGTCGACGGCGAGGCGGCGCCGATCATCGCCTCACCGCTGATCCGCACCCAGCAGACCGCGCAGGCGATCGCCGACGCGCTCGGCGGCCGGGTCGAGACCCACCCCGGGCTGATCGAGACCGACTTCGGCGAGTGGGAGGGTCTCACCTTCAAAGAGGCGATGGACCGCGATCCCGAATTCCAGACCAGCTGGCTTTCCGACACCTCGATCGCGGCGCCGGGCGGGGAGAGCTTCGACGGCGTGCACCGGCGGGTCCGCAAGGCGCGCGACGAGCTGATCGCGAAGTACGGCGGCCGGACGCTGGTGCTGGTCAGCCATGTCACGCCGATCAAGGCACTCCTGCGGATGGGCCTGGACGCCGGGCCGTCGCTGCTGTTCCGCCTGCACCTGGACCTGGCCTCGCTGTCGATCGTCGAGTTCTACCCGGACGGCAACGCCTCGGTCCGGTTGGTGAACGACATTTCGCACCTCTCCTAGCCGGGAGAATGTGGCGCGGATCACGCCTGGATATGACGTGTCGCGGGCGGTCGATGGGGTATTGGCTACAGTTTCGGCGACGGCACGTGAGCGAAAAGGCAAAGACGGGGACATGACGGCGAGCGCACTCAGCGAAGCTTCCGAACAAGGCGTGCCCGATCCGGCGGAGACGCCGGCCCGTCGTGGCCTGGCCGCCCGTGTCGCGCCGTACCTGGCGGTCCTCGCCGGAGTGGCGGCGCTGGCCTGGCACGCCACCCTCTACGGCCACTGGATCGTCGACGACGCGGCCATCACCTTCTCCTACGCGCGCAGCTTCACCGACGGCCTCGGCCCGGTGCTGCAGCCGGGGCAGCCGTCGGTCGAGGGCTGGTCGAACTCGACGTGGCTGGTGATGCTGGCGCTCGGCAAGCTCGTCGGCATCTTCGACAGCGGCATGCTGTTCGGCCTTCCCGACTACGTGCTGTTCCCGAAGCTGCTGGGACTCCTGTTCACCGCCGGGACGCTGGCCGCGTGCCACATCGCGGCGAAGCAGATCTTCGCGCGCTTCGCCTGGCTGGCGACGTTGGTCGTCGGGCTGACGCTGGCCGCGATCCCGTCGTTCGTCATCTGGACGATCTCCGGGCTGGAGAACTCGCTGTTCGGGATGGCCGTCGCCTGGCTCGCGGTGCTGCTGTTCGTGGCCGTGCGCAAGGACACCCTGCTCACCGCGAAGGTCGCCGTCTGGTCCGGGGTGCTGGTCGCGTTCGCCGCGCTGACCCGTCCCGAAGGCCTGATCTACGGCGGGGCGTACCCGCTCGTCGTCCTGTTCCAGCTGCGGAAGCCGCTGCTGGGGCAGAGCATCAAGTTCGTCGTGGTGTCGGTGGTCGCGTTCGCGATCCCGTTCGGGGCGTATCTCGCCTGGCGGATCACGGAGTTCGGCAGGTTGCTGGCGAACCCGTCCATCGCCAAGGGGCAGGGGCTGCCCGGCCTTTCGGCGCTGAAGCAGCCGTTCGAGCTGGTCGGTTACGCCGGTGTGGCCGGCACGATCCTGCTGGCGCTGACCATCGGGTACGCGCTGGTCCGCGCGGAATGGCGGCGCGCGCTGATCGCGCTGCTGGTCCCGTTGGCGCTGGGCATCATCGCCTACGGCGTGATGGTCCCGGACTGGATGGGCCAGCACCGGTTCGCGACGCCGATCTGGATCCTCTCGGTGCTGGCGGGAACGCTGGCCGCCGGTGAACTCCTGCGCCGTTCGCGGGCGGCGCTGCGGACCGTCGTGGTGCTCGTGCTGGTCGCGGCCGCGATCCCGTCCGGGATGGGGTTCGCGTCGGCGTCGAAGAAGTTCCAAGAGGTCCCGACGGTGCCCGCGTGCCTCATCGCCGACCGCTTCGGCCGCGGCTTCAACACCATGGCCGACATCCTGGGCCTCCAGCAGGCGTCGCTGCTGCTGCCGGACCTCGGCGGCTCGTCGATGACCAGCCGCCTGCACCTGGTCGACATGGCCGGGCTGGTCGAGGCGGACGTCGCGGACTTCCTCAAGAAGGGCGACCTGCCGGGGCTGCGCGACTACGTGTTCGACAAGGTCAAGCCGACCTTCATCCACTCGTGGGGCCCGTGGGCCGCGGGCAACGGCATCACCGTCGACCCGCGGATCGACCGCGACTACGAGCCGATCTTCGTGTACCCGGGCAGCGGGCCGCGCAACGGCGACTTCGTGCGCAAGGACGCCGTCTCGAGCCCCGAGAAGCTGAAGGCCGTCCGGGACTACGCCGCGAAGACCATGCCGGACGTGGAGAAGGCGCGCTTCGGCGGGCCGCTCAAGGACTGCGGCCCGACCATGCACCCGGGCCAGACCGTCTACCTCCCGTAACCCGACCGCATTTCGTCCTCTTAATGCGATACGACCGCATTCAGAGGACTAAACGCGGTCGAGGGCGGCCTCCTTCTCCCGGATCACGGGCAGCACGTGCTTCCCGAAGTGCTCGACGTCCTCCAGGTAGTGCAGGAAGCCGAGCAGCAGCAGGTTCGCCCCGCGCTTCTTGTACTCGATGGCCCGGTCCGCGATCTGCTCCGGCGTGCCGATGAGCCCGGTGCGGAAGCCGTCGTTGTACTGCACCAGATCCTTGAACTCCGAGTCGGCCCACATCCCCTTCTTGTCCGATGTGGAGCTTCCCGCCTGCTTGACCGCACCGCGGAAACCTTCGACGGCCTCGGTGTTGGCCTTCTCGACGATCTCGCGCAGCACGGCCTTCGCCTCGCTCTCGGTCTCCCGCGCGATCACGAAACCGTTGAGCCCGAACCGAACGGCGTGGTCGTTCTGGGCCGCGTAGCCGCGGACCTCCTCGACCTGCTCGCTGAACCCGTCGAAATCCTTGCCGTTGCTGAAGTACCAGTCGGAGACCCGGCCCGCGAGCTTCCTCGCCGCGGTGGAGTTGCCGCCCTGGAAGATCTCCGGATGCGGCCGCCCGACCGGTTTGGGTTTGATGTCGAAATCGTGGATCCGATAGAAATCACCGGCGAATTCGGCGTGGTCGCTCGTCCAGAGTTCCTTCAGCACGCGGATGAATTCTTCCGAACGACGGTACCGTTCGTCGTGTTCCAGCCACGGTTCGCCGAGGTTCGTGAATTCGTCCTTGAACCAGCCGCTGACCACGTTGACCGCCGCGCGCCCGCCGGAGATCACGTCCGCGCTCGCGATGAACTTCGCGAGCACCCCGGGATGCCACAGCCCGGGATGGACGGCCGCGATCACCTTGAGCCGCTGCGTCGCGAGCAGCAGCGCGAGGCTGAACCCGGTCGATTCGTGCTGGTAGGCGGCACCGTAGCTGGCCGTGTAGCGGACCTGGCTCAGCGCGTACTCGAAGCCGCTGTTCTCCGCGAGGACGGCGAGATCCCGGTTGTACTCGTATCCCCAGTCGGTGCGCTGCTCGATGTCGCTGGTGACCAGACCGCCGCTCACATTGGGGACCCAATAGGCGAATTTGAGTGGTTCGGATTCGATTCCCGGCATGCCGCGGAGTGAACCCGCCGCCCCCGGAAACCGTCAATCGGTGTCCACGCGCTGAGACCGCCCGAGCGCGGAACCCAATTCGGTGCGTCCGGTGATGCCCAGTTTGCGGTAGGCCCCGGACAAATGCAGTTCGACGGTGCGGCGGGTCAGGTGCAGTGCTTCGGCGATCTCCCGGTTGGTGAGACCCTGTGACGCCATCAGCGCGACGCGGTATTCCTGTTTGGTGAGACCGTGTTCGTTGTCCTTCGCCGTCGCGAGGCTCGCCCGCGCGTCCCGCAACGCCTCCGCGGCCCGCCTCGCGAGCGGCCGCGCCCCGCAATGCTTGCTCGACTGCGCGGCCATCCGCAGCGTGCCGACCGCCTTTTCGGCCTGCCCGTGCCGGGTCTGCAGCACGCCGAGCTCGGTCAGCGCCTCGGCCAGCGCGAGTTTCGCGGTCGACCCGCCGAGGACGTCGACGGCCTTGGTGAGCAGGCGTTCGCCCTCTTCGTCCTCGCGGACGAGCCCGGCCGTGGTCAGCGCGCCGCCGAGGATCCTCGGCGCTCCCCAGCGTTCCGCGGCCTCGAGATCCTCCTCCGCGAGCCGGGCCGCCGCGTCGGTGCGACCGAGCGCCAGCGCGGTGCGAGCGGCGTGCGCCCGCCAAGGGGCGAAGCCGGGGAAACGCATGCCGTGGTGTTCGAGACGGCGCCCGCAGCCGAGCAGGTCTTCGTACCCGAGCTCCGGTTCACCGGTGGCCGCACGAAGTCTGCCTCGGGCGTAGAGCAGGTAGTTGTGCGTGAAAAGCGCTTGTGTGGCCCCGAAATCGATTCTGTCCAGCAGGGCTTTCGCGAGGTCGGGGCGGCCGAGGTCCACCGAGACCTCGATCAGTCTCGCCGCGCACAGCACCGCGATCGGGCAGCGGCCGGTGACCCCGCGCTCGTCGAACTGCCGCACCAGCGATTCGAAGTGGACACTCGCGCGCACCAGGTCTCCGCCCGCCTGCAGGGCGATGCCGCGGGCGAGGGTGGCGAGGGCGCCCTTCGGCACGTGGAAGTCCCACGGCAGGCGTTCGGTGTCGAGCACTTGGCAGAGCTTGTCGGTGAGCGCGGGTTCGTCGGCGAGCGCGGCCGTCGCGAGCGTGAAGAAATACGGCTGCTCGAACAGTTCGGGCTGTTCGCCGGACAACGCCTCTCCGAAATGCCGGACGGCGTTCGCCGAGGACTTGCCGCCGCGTACCGCGTCGAGCGCGAGGAGACCGGATCGGCTCTGTTGCGCGGCGGGATCGTTCAGCGGCGCCCATTGCCGTTCGAAGTCGCGGAAGTCCGGCGGTGGCCCGAGTCTGCTGCCCGCTTCGGCGAGATAGGTCATGCAGAGCAATGGCCAGACGGCGTCGGGTCCGCCCGCGTCGAGCCGTGCGGCGAACTGGCCCGCGGAGTTGATCGCCAGCCGCGCGTCCGGGCCGCAGCACAGCGAAAGGATCATGGCCGTCGCGACGAAGGCCGCGGTTTCCCGGTCGTCGATATGGTCGATGGCCTCGCGCACCCTGGCCGGCGCCGAATCCCGGTCGCAGTGGAATTCCGCGTGCGCGAGCTGGAGCAGGATCGCCATCCGCTTGCGCTCGCTCAGACGTTCTTCCAGCGCGCGTGAAAGGAACCGGACGGACAGCTCCGGGTCGCCCTCGACCACCGAATGCCGGGCGGCCAGCCGCAGAACGTCGACCGCCCAGGGGATCCTGATCGCGGTCGCCTCCAGGAGATGGACGCCGACCCGCTCCGGCGCGGCACCCGCGTCGTGCAGGAGCCGCGCCGCCCGCGACTGGGTGACCGCCCTGGTGGTGAGCGGCATGTCGGCGAGCACCGAGTTGCGGACGAACCGGTAGGTCAGCGACGGCCGGTGGCTGTTGGTCAGCAGGTGCACGCGCACCATCGTGTCGATGGCCTCCAGCGCGGTGCTCTCGTCGACCCCGGCGAGTTGTGCCAGCAGGTCGAAACTCGCGTCCTCGCCGAGGATCGCGACGGCTTCGAGCACCTTCGGCGCGGCGGTGTACTGGTGCACGCGGACCCGCAGCACCTCGCCGATCATCGCCGACCCCGCGGTGGCCGGATCCATCCCCGGGACCAGGCGGCGGCGCAGCGCGCCGAGCAGGAACGGGTTGCCGCCGGTGACCTCGCGGCATTCCTCGGCGAACCGTCCGACGGAGACTTGGAGGAACTCGGCGACGTGCCGCGTCCCGAGCCCGCGCAGCAGGATGGTCGCCGGGGTGCAGCCGGACATCTCCAGCAGGGCGACCTCGCCGGTCTGCAGATGTCCGATCAACGAGGTCAGCACGACCACCACCGGCAACTGCTCGACCCGGTGCCGGATGTAGGCGAGACAGCGCATCGACCACGGGTCGGCGAGGTGGATGTTGTCGATGCCGAGGAAGACCGGCCCTTGCTCGGCGGCGTGCCGGACGATGTGGAAGAAGGCGTCGAGCGCCTCCGTCTGCTCCCGTTCGGTCCGGGGAGGGTGATCCGGCAGGATTTCGGCCGCGTGCGGCGTGCGCGGCCGCGGCGACCCGGGTTCGGGGGGCGCGTGGGTGAGTCCTTCGACCAGCTGACGGCAGACACCGCCGCTCAGGTGGGTTTCCAGCCGGGACGCGGTGGCGATCGCGACGGTGAACCCGGCCGCTTCGGCGAGCTCGCCGGCCGCGGTGAGCATCGAGGACTTGCCCATCCCGAACTCGCCGACCACCACCGCGCTGACGGCGCGGCCCCGCAGGGCGGCGCGGAGCAGTCCGGTGATCGTGTCGAGTTCGCCGTCTCGACCCAGTAACCCGGCGGCGCGGCGCTTCGGTACCGAAGGCCCGCCGAAGGGACTCTCGGGATTTACTTCGGTATGCACCGTAGAGACCTTCGTGTCGGCTTGCGGCAGACTACTCGCATGTAAGCGGTAACGGGAGTGATCGCTGGTCGTCGAGGGGAGCAGGAGCCGGGATGTCCGCATCCGACGAGATCCGCCGGGACGATCGTTGCGACGACATCAAGGCCGCGACGACGCACGCCAGGAAGACCACGACGAGGTTCGCCGTGATCATCGACAGCCGGCCGCGACATCGCGTGGTGACGGGGGACAGGTAGCGCAGATCGGCCTTCGCCAGCGCGTGTTCCACCGACGCGAATTCCGCGACCTGCCGTCCGCATCGCGCGCAGCCCTTCAAATGCTTCTCGAAGGCGTGCGCCTCGGCGCGGTCCAGCACGCCGAGTACGTACGCCGCCACATCGGTGTGTTTCACCTTTCGCTTCCTCATCGGGACCCCAGTTCTCCTAACGACCGTCGCAATGTCTTCATGGCCGCGTACAGCCGTGATTTGACCGTTCCCTCCGGGATCCCCAATATCACCGCCGCCTCCCGGACCGTATGCCCGGTCAGATACGTCTCGTAGATGACGGCCTGGTATTTGCCGTCCAGATAACGCAGTGCTTCGGAAATGACGAGTGCGGACAGTGACTGTTCGGTCCGGTCCGCTATTTCGGCGTTTTCGGAACTGTCCAGCTCGACCTCCTGTGGCCGGGCGCGCCGGTTTCGCCAGCCGTCGATCACGATCCGCTTGGCGACCGTGAGCAGCCAGCCGCGCAACATTCCCGGCTCGCGGTTCAACGTGTCCGAATGCTGCCAGGCGCGGATCAGTGTTTCCTGGACGACGTCTTCCGTCCATTGTTGATCATGGCCCGTCAGGTACATCACCTGCCCGAACAGTGTGTCCCGGAAATCCTTGTACAGCACCGAAATGAACTCATCTGGAACCTCGCCCGGCCGATGGTCGCCATCGAACCGGCATCCTCTGCCCACTGCTTCCATAAGATTCGCTACCTCCCCGGCGG
The DNA here is from genome assembly GCF_000754115.1 of Amycolatopsis sp. MJM2582. Lineage (NCBI taxonomy): Bacteria > Bacillati > Actinomycetota > Actinomycetes > Pseudonocardiales > Pseudonocardiaceae > Amycolatopsis > Amycolatopsis sp. MJM2582. The sequence goes on along the minus strand of NZ_JPLW01000001.1, from coordinate 73,703 downwards.
TGGAGGATTTCACGGGTTCGTACACCGTAGCGCAGACTATCGCCGTGAGCCATGTGCAGTAGTGGTTCGTTTACATTTAGTCGGCCGGTACGTATCGCGGCGATAAACGGTTCTAAATGTGTTGTGTGATGCACATCACACTGGCCTGCTTCGGCTAGATCGAACCGGCCGCTCCGGTTCGCCGTACTCCCAGTGAGGCACTTCGAGGACGGGGACGGGTGAAATGATCTATCGGCTGTTCGGACTGGTGATCGCCTGCTTGGTGATATGGGCGGGAACGCCCATCCAAGCGTTCGCGGAAATCGACGCCCATGATCGTGAACTGCTCGTCCGCGTGCGCCAGGCGGGTTTGTGGGAAGGGCCGATCAGCCGTCAGGCGGAACAGCGCGGGAGCGGGCAGCGGGTACGGGAGGTCGGCCGGAAACTCGCCGACGACCACGACCGGCTCGACGCCCAGGTCCGCGCGCTCGCTTCGAAGGTCCGCGTCGAACTCCCCGCCGAGCCCACCGCGGAACAGCGTTCCTGGATCGACGAGATCACCGGGGCCGCCGGCGCCGACTTCGACCGCCTCTACGTCAATCGCGCCCGCGCCGCACACGGGAGCGTCTTCGGTCTCGCCTCCCAGGTGCGGGCCGCCACCCGTGACGACGCGATGCGGTCCTTCGCGCAGACCGCCGTCGACACCGTCATGCGGCATATGACCCTGCTCGAAAGCACCGGCATCGCCGAAACCACCTCGCTGATGGTCGCTCCCGGCGGCGGTGACGAACTCGACGGCGGCGACCTCGCGCTCGGCGTGCTCATGGCGGGGATCGCCGGGGGCGCGACCTTCGGGCTCGTCCGGGTGCTCGGGGCATCGGGCAGGCGCGGATGAACGCCGCGCTCCTGGCCGTCATCCCGGCACCGTCACCCCACGACAGCGGGGTGCGGGACATCGCCGCCCTGTCGGCCCGGTTCGCCTACGTGACCATGTGCCTGACGCTGGTGTGGGGCGTGCTGAGCGCCACCGGCTGGATCAGGCGCGTCACCGGTCACGAGGCGTTGCGCGGAGGTCACGTCGTGCTCGCGGTGTTCAGTCTCGCCACCGGTGTCGTCCATGGACTGTCCTATCTGTTCCTCGACGACGAGTCGTTCGGCGTCCTGGCGCTGCTGATCCCGTTCGCCGGTGGCGGGTTCGCGCGGCACGCGGCCGGTGTCGTCGGGCTGGAACTGTTCATCGCCGTCTCGGTCACCGCGGCGGTGCGCCGTGGCGCGGCCGATCCACGGGGGCAGCGTTTCCATCAGGCCGGCTACTTCGCGGTCGGCCTGCTCGCGATCCACTCCTGGCTGGGCGCGTCCGCGAACGGGAACCTCGCGACGGTCTGGCTCGGCGGGATCACCGTGCTCACCCCGGCCGTCGTGCTCACCGTGCTGCGGGTGCTCCCGCCGCGGGTGCTGGTCCTGCTGGGACTGCTCGAAGGCGGCACCGGCCGGGCCGAGCCGGTCCGGATCTCCGTCGACGACCAGAAATGCCACCGCTACGCCATCTGTCAGGCCGAAGCGCCGCAGGTCTTCCAATTGCAGGGCGACGGGCAGCTGCGCTACCTCCGGAAACCCGGCGCCAAACAGGTGCCGCTCGTGCAAGCCGCGGCCAGAGCCTGTCCGATGCGGGCGATCCGATTACAGGGGGCGCGACGATGAGCGAACGGATCGTCGTGGTCGGCGGCGGGCTGGCCGGGCTGCGCTGTGCGGAACGGTTGCGGGAACTGCGGTTCGACGGCGAACTGGTGATCGTCGGCAACGAGCCGGAGCCGCCGTATCACCGGCCGGCGTTGTCGAAGCAACTGCTGACCGGCGCCACCGGCCCGGCGGAGATGCTGCTCGCCCGGCCCGACGAGATCGACGCCGAATGGCGATTCAACACCCCGGCGACGCATCTGCAGCCGGGCCGCCAGGTCGTCCATCTGCCCGGTGCCGAGGAACTGCCCTACGACGGGCTCGTCATCGCCAGCGGCGTCGAACCGCGAAGGCTTTCCGGTGTGCCGCACGGACATCCGCGGGTGGTCGTGGTCCGGACCCTGGCCGACGCCGCGGAACTGCGCGACAACCTGGCCGCCGACCACGGCCCGGTCGCGGTGCTGGGCAGCGGGTTCATCGGCTGCGAGGTCGCCGCCAGCCTGCGCGAGATCGGCCGGGAGGTCACCGTCATCGGCCGGTCGGCGCATCTGCTCGGCGAGGTCGTCGGCAAGCACATCGGGCAGAAGCTCTCGGCGCTGCACCGCTCGCGCGGGGTGCGGCTGGCGCTGGGCGCGTCCATCGACAACTGGCAGACCACGCCGAACGGATTGCGGCTGCGGTCGTCCGACGGCTGGATCCTGGACGTCTCGTGCGTCGTGGTGGCCGTCGGCACGGTGCCGTCGATCTCGTGGCTGCGCGGCGCGAAACTGCCGCTCGACGACGGCGTCGTCTGCTCGCCGACCTGTCACGTGCTGGGGATGGACAACATCGTCGCCGCCGGAGACGTCGCGCAATGGCCGAACCTGCGTTTCGACGAGACGCCGCGGCGGGTCGAGCACTGGCTCAACGCCGTCGAGATGGGCCGTGCGGCCGCGGAGAACCTCCTCGCCGGGCCGCAGGCTTCGCGGCCTTTCGCGCCGGTGCCGCGGTTCTGGTCCGAACAGCACGGCATGCGCATCCAGGCGGGCGGAATCCCGAAGCTCGGCACCGACACCGTCGCGCTCGCTTCACCCGTCGGTGGCGAACGGCCCGTCACCGGTTTCGTCCGCAAGGGACGGCTCGTCGGCGTCGTCGGCCTCGACAGCCCGTCCGCCGTCCTGCACTGGACCAACGAGATCGCGGCACAGAACCCCGTCAGCCACCCGGGAGAAACGGAGACGCCTGATGCGCCGATCGCGGTTGACCATGCTCGTCGTCATCGCGGCGCTCGTCGTGGGCGCCGCGATGTGGTGGCAGGCGGCTGAACCCGCGTCGCGGACGGCTCAGGCTCCGGTGACGGAATCGCTCCCCAGCCCGCGGGTGTCGCAGCCCGTCACTTCACGCGCCAGTACTCCGACGGACCCTCCGCCCGGCACGCGGCTCACCGCCGTCTACATGACACGGATGGGGCAAGCCGTCCTCGACGAGACCGGCGCCGTGCTGTTCCGCTACGAACGCGACAACCCGCACAAGGCCCGTTCGACCTGCCTCGGGGACTGCGCCGCGGTGTGGACCCCCGTCACGACGACCGGCACGCCCCTGGTGACCGGCATCGATCCGGCACTGGTCGACACCATCAAGCGTCCCGAAGGCGCCAAGCAGGTGACCTTGGCCGGCTGGCCGCTCTACAAGTTCGCCAACGCGCGGCCCGGCGAATGGACCGGGCAGGGCACCGACCACGTGTGGTTCGTGGTCGAACCCGACGGACGGCGCAACCTGAACTGCCTGCCGGCACCCGTGCAGTAGGATTCGCCGACGGACGAGTCGGCGGGGCGGCCGCGAGCCGGGAGACCGGTTCGAGGAAAGTCCGGACTCCACAGGGCAGGGTGGTTGTTAACGGCAACCCGGGGCGACCCGCGGGACAGTGCCACAGAAAACAGACCGCCTTCGCTCGCTTCGCGGGCGGAGGTAAGGGTGAAACGGTGGTGTAAGAGACCACCAGCGTCCTGGGTGACCAGGACGGCTAGGTAAACCCCACCCGGAGCAAGGCCAAGAGGGAGCCGCGAGGCTCCTGCGCAGGCGATCGAGGGCTGCCCGCCCGAGCCTGCGGGTAGGCCGCTCGAGCCCGTCGGCGACGGCGGGCCTAGATGGATGGCCGCCACCCGCTCAGCCGCAAGGCGGGGCGGGGACAGGATCCGGCTTACACGCCGGCTCGTCCGTACTACTTCTCGAGGGCGCCGGTTCGGCGCTGGAGCCGGTTGCCCCCAATGTGGCATTGGGGACGCTGGGTGTCCCCAATGCCACATTGGGGACAGTGGGTGAGTTCCGGTGTTCAGTTGAGGCGCGTGGGTGTGTCCTTAAGGGTCCCTTTGGGACGTTGAAGGTCTTCAAGGGACCCTTTGGGACATGAGGGGGCACCGAGCGAGCTACTTCGGCGCGTCCGGCCGTCCGGTCCAGCGAATCGTGTCCGGGAACTCGAAACGCTCCCGCAGATACCGCTCCTCGGTGCGTCCGTGCAGCGTGAACGCGAAACTCGACCCGTCCGGCCAGGTCAGGACGCGTTTGCGGAAGTCGATCGCGGGCGCCTGCGGTTTCCTGGCCTGCCAGAGGATCTCCGGCGGCGGCGCGTCGGCCGGATCCCGGTAGGTCGAGCCGGTGTCCACCACCGCGATCGCGGACGGCGAGCACACCAGCCAGGGCCCGCTCGCCTTCCGGACCCGATCGGCGGGCTCGAGCGCCATCGCGTTCGCCGGGCCCTTCACGCGGATCTCCCGCTGGAACGGGTGACCGCCCTTGCCACCGCCGCTGCCCGCACCGTTCAGCAGCGCGAAGACGTAGACGAACGCGCCGCCGATACCGCGGAACACGTTCCAGAAGAACCGCCGGACGAGCCGCTTCCCCTTGACCGTGCCGTCCAGTCGCCTGCCGGGCACGTCGAAACCCAGATCGGTGTCGCCGAGCCGCAGCACGATGACCGGCTCACGCCACTGGGCGGCCATCAGTTCCTCGACCCGTTCACGGAAGCCAGGCCGGACAAGGGCCTTCTCCGCCTTGTCCTCCATGCGCTCCTGGTGCGCGAAGATCTTCTCCGCCGCCCGCTGCCGGGAGTCGCTCAGATGTCGAGGTTCCCCCGCGTCTCCTCCGGGCTCTTGTCCCCGCCGATCTCGCTCTTGTTGAACCACGGCTCGTTCTCCCCCTCCGGCATGACGGCTTCCTTGCCCTCGGTGTACGCGGCCTTCCCGGCGCCGATGCCGCCCTTGACGGCCGCGCCGGAGACCAGCGGGCGCACGCCGACCGAGGTGCCGAACATCGTGGTGAGCACCCGGTTGCTCGGCGTGAGCGCGACCCCGGCGGTGTTCTCCAGGACGTTCAGCGAGAACTTCGACTCACCGGCGTAGGTGCCGATCCGGAACTTCCTCGTCATGTCCACGACCTTGGTCGCGTACTTCGCGAGGTACTCGATGAAGGTGTCGAGCAGCTTGCCGAACTTGCCGAGGTACTTGGTCACCTTCTGCAGCACGCTGGCGGCCTTGGCGATGGACGCGGTCATCGCGGCGGCGACCGAGCTGCCGAAGCTGATCACCGACGCGGCCAGCGCGGGCAGCCAGATGGTGATCAGCCAGGAGATCAGCTCGGTGATGATGCCCTTGATCAGCTCCTCGATGACCACCATGACCATCGACCACATCTGCAGCACCTCGGCCACCGATCCGGCGGCCGAACCGACGCCGCGGATCCCGGCGGAGAAGTCGCCCAGTGCTTCCTTCGCGGCCTTGCCCGCGTCGTCCACCCACTCGGCGAGCGCCGCGTCACCGGTCTTCTCGAAGTCGTCGGCGAGGGCGACGAATCCGTTCGCGAGCGCCACGAAGTTCTCCGACGCGTGCCCGATGGCCGGGCCGTCGCCGGTGACCTGGTGCAACGCGTCCTGCAGCGGCTGGACCAGCTCGAGCAGCATGTTCAGCCCGTGGCTGACCAGCCAGCCGATCGGGTCCATCGCGAAGGTGACCATGTCGGTCGCGGCGGCGCCGACGAACGCGGCCCCGTCCCCGACCAGCGCGGCACCCGCGGACGCCAGTTCGGCCGGGTTGTCCGCCTGGGCCGCCTGCTGGGCGTGCGAGGCGATCGACTTGCCCGACTTGTAGATCGTGCCCGCCACCGGCACGTGCCCCATCGCGCGATCGAGGTTCGCGCTCATGCTCTCGTCGTACGCCTGGACGTCGACGCCGTCGGCGATGCTCGACTTCTCCTCGGTCATGACCCCTACTTTCCGAGCGTTTCGTCGATGGTCGCCTCGTGCTTGCCGAACTCGACCTTTCCGGCTTCTTCGATGCCCCGGTACATCTCGGAGGCCTTGTTCAGCTTGGAGATGAACCCGTCCACGCCGTCCTTCATGTCGTTCATCAGCGAACGGAGTTCGCCGAGCCGATCGGTGTAGCCCTGCTTGGCCCAGATCCCGACGATGCCCCACGCCTCGTCGGTCACGTCGGCGGCGTCGATCTTGGCGCCGAACTTCTCCGCTTCCTGCTCGTAATAGGGGAGTTGCTGGGCATACGCGGCGATCGCCGCGATATTCGTCTCGATTCCCTTTGACATCGTGGGAGTCCCTCGGTCGGTTCGGTCAGCTGCGGCGCAGGAAGGAGCCGTCGTCGAAGTAGTCGTCGTCGTCCCGCGGGGCGGGGCGGCGCGCCGGGCGGGATGGCTGCTGCGGTTGCTGCTGCTGTGACGCGGGTTCTTCCTCGACGGTTCCGAACGCCTCGGCCTGTGCCTCGCGAACCTGCTGCGACGTGTTGACGCCGAACGCCTCGCCGAACGTCTCGTCCACGATCCCGGCCTGCTGCTGGGCGGCGCCGGCGACGGCCTTGCGCAGGGTGCTCATGATCACCGAGGACAGGTGACCCGCTTCGAGGCGCATGGCGCCCGCGCTGAGCCGGAGGTCGGTGACGGTTCCGCCCGCCCCGGCGACGACCGTGACCTCGCCGGACGGGGACGTCACGGAGGTCTCGACCTGCGCGATCCGCTCCTGCATGTCGCCGACTTCGGCGAAGCGCGCCTCGGCCTGGCGCACCTTGGCCTGGAAGTTCTCGAATTGGGCGATCAGTTGTTCCATCTGGGCGGACATCGTCGCTCCCCGTGCGCTGTGGTGATCCGGCTTCAGGAGTATGACGTAGCCGAGCCGGTTCGGTTCCCGCGTCGTCGCGGGGGTGGTAGCAAAGGTCCCTTGCTCCCTCGGCGCGAGGACTGTGTGGATTTCGGGTCACCCAACGCAACAAAATCCACACGGTCACCACACCCCCGCCCCAAGTGGTAGCAAAGGTCCCTTGCTCCCTCGGCGGCGAGACCTGCGCCGGATACCTACCTGCCGGTAGGGTGCCCCCATGGGTGAAGCGAGTCGGGTCACGGGACGTTTCCGCGGGACGTTCGATGTACTGCATTCCCTTACCTACTTCGCCCCCGAGACGGAAGAGGCGCTCACGGGTGCCGGTCTCCGTCCGGGGCGCATGACGTACTTCGCGGGCCGCGCGGCGCCGATGGGCGCGGTCGGGCCCGGCGTGGTCGCGGCGACGTTCTACAACTTCAATCCCGAACTGGTCGCCCGCCACATCCCGCGCGCGTGGACGCTGGCCACGCCCGAAAAGATCATCGAAGCCCGGTTCGAAGCCGTCGACGCGGCGCTGACCCGGCTCCTCGGCAAAGAGACCCTCGGCTCCGAAGCGGTCGCCGAGGCGGCCGAACTCGCCCGCGAGGCGACCGGCGGCTGCCAGCCGGACGGCCGTCCGCTCTACGCCGGGCACGCCGGCCTCGAGTGGCCCAGCGAGCCGCATCTCGTCCTCTGGCACGCCATCACCCTGTTGCGCGAGCACCGCGGGGACGGCCACATCGCAGCGCTCGTCGCCAACGGGGTCGACGGGCTCGCCGCTCTCGTCTCGCACACCGCCACCGGCAAGGGGTTCCTGCCAGAGGCGGCCAAGGCCTCCCGCGGCTGGAGCGACGAGCAGTGGGACGCCGCGGCGGCCAAGCTTCGCGAGCAGGGCGTCCTTGACGACCAAGGCGGCCTGACGGAGGCAGGGAACGATCTTCGCGAGCGGCTCGAAGTCGCCACGAACGCGGCTTCGGCGGGGCCTTGGGAGCATCTCGGCGAAGAGAAGACGAAGCGGCTTCACGAGCTGTGCGGGCCTTTGAGCCGCCAGGCGGTCGAAGCCGGCGCTTTTCCCGCGAATGTGTTCTCGACGGGCCGATAATCACGCTATGTAGTGAAAAAGGCCGTCCCGATTTCGCTTTGGGTAACGGAAGCGTGACTTTCGCTTGATCGGCGTTCGCGTTTTTTGTCGAATGCGTGTTCACCCAGCGGACTCGTGAGAAGCCACCGAACGAGTCATGTCACACTGGTCGAGGCCGGATTCTCCCCGGCCGACCCGTACTCACAGTGAGCAAGATGCCTCGCAAGCGAGTGAGGCCGTTCGCACACTGCGAAATACGGGTGGCCGGGGTTAATCCAGACGACCCTTGCAACGATGATGGAGACCGAGGATGGTCGTGGTGCTGTGCCTCGCTCTGTGAACTGTAGACAAAACGACATCTACAGAGCGCGCTTTGACCACTACGCCTCGTGACGCCATGATGTTCGAAGCACCACCGAGCCAGAACCGCGCGAACCCCCTCTCCGCGCACCGGGAGTAATGCGATGATGACCTTGACCACCCTCGACACGCTGGCCGCCGGCGAGCTCGGCACCGGCAACGTCCGTACCTGGCTGATCGACAACATCATCCCCCTGGTGCTGCTGGCCGTCGCGCTCCTCCTGTTGTGGCTGGGCGGTGGCAAAGGGGACAACGCGGGTGTCATGCGCCGACTCGCCGGTGTCGTGATCGCGCTGGCGATCATCGGCCTCGCCGTGAGTGGCGCCGGAGTCAACGTGGGCCAGTGGATCGCCGGCCTCTTCACAGGCTGAGGGCTCGCGTTGCGTATCCGCACCGATGACGAGGTCTACCGGGTCGATGCCGTATGGCTCGGCCCGCCGAAAGCGACTTTTCCCTGGAGAGCCCGCTACGTGGCGTGGCTCGTCGGTATCCCGGTCTTCCTGCTCGTGCTCACCGTCGAACGGTGGGCGGGCTGGAGCTTTGGGTTCTTCTCGACCGCCTGGGCCTTCGTCGCCACAATTGTGATCACCAGATTGATCACGGCCAAGATCAGCCACGAGCGTCCGCTGGGCGCCGTGGCCGCGATGGCGGCGAAAGAGCTCAACACACCGAGAGAACGGACCACGGGCACGGGTGGCGCGGCCAGCGCGTCCCGCGTCCGGGTACGGGCGAACCGCCCGCTACCGAAGCACCGCAGGAGACGGCAGTACCAGCACCACGGCTACGGCGGCGGCGCCGGAGCTCAGGGAACACCACGAGCGCGTCGGAGCCGCCCCGCGGCTCGGGCCGGGAGGTAGTCGTTGTTCGGTCGCGGCGGAAGCCGAGGAAAACGTGATCGAGACCTGCAGCAAGGGGCCTGGAACCCGCCCCAGCAGGTCCGCTCCGCGCAGCCCAAGAAGGCCGGCAAGGGGAGGCGGTTGCCCGGAGAGGCGGCGATACCCTCGTATACCCCGTCGATCGCGGCGCGAAGCATCGACGGGCACCTGTTACGCACCGGTTATGAGGTGTACGCCTGGTACCGGCTCGCGCCGCAGCGCTGGTCGTTCCGGTCGGACTCGCAGCGCCGCGACCTGATCGCGGCCATCGCCGGGCAGTACGCTGAGCTCCAGGGCCGCTGGCTGCACCTGCGCGTGACCAACCGGCCGTACCCGATCCGCATGTGGGCCGAGGCCCACGTGCACAACGCCGTCGGCCGTCCCCAGGACGTCCAGGGCGCGTTGTCCTTCGACGACTATCTCATCGGCGAGCAGCAGCAGCTGATGGGCCGCTCGATGGCCGAAAAAGAGGTCTATCTCGGCGTCCAGGTGCAGACCCGGCGGATGATCGACCGCGCGGTCGAGAGCGCCGCCCCGGTGCTGCGCAAGATCCTGCCGGAGGCCGTCGACGCCGAACTGGCCGCGCTCGACTCCGAGGTCGAGCATCTCGACCAGGTGATCGGTTCCGCCGGGCTCGAAGGTCGTCCGGTGCACGCCGAGGAGATGTCCTGGCTGATGCACCGCTCGTGCTCGCTGGGCCTGCCCGCGCCGCGCAACATGCCCGCGGTCCCGGGCGCCGCCTGGGAGCCCGAGGATCTCGCCAGCTTCACCGACGCGGCGGATTTCCACGCCGAGCCGTACGCGCCGACGGTCACCGTCCGCGGCCGCACCGGGTCGAACGCCGGCGTCTCGCGGCATCTCGCGGTCCTCACCGTCGGCCAGATGCACGGCCTGCAGATCCCCGAGGTCGACGACCCCTGGATCCAGCACGCGGACCGGCTGCCCGCCGCGGTCGAGGTGTCGGCGCGGATCTACGTCCGGCGTCCCGAAGAGGTCGCGGGCGAGCTGCAGCGCCAGATGAACAAGGTGCGTTCGCAGGTCAAGCACTACACCGACGAGCACGAACTGGAGCCGCCGCAGTCGCTGGCGCGCCAGGCGGGCCGGGTGCTGGAGATCGACGACGAGATGACGTCGGGCTTCACCGCGCTGGCCACCCGCGTGCGTTCGTGGTGGCGGCTGGCGGTGTCCGGGCCGACCGAGCGCGACGCGCTGCGCCTGGCTCAGCAGCTTCTCGACCTCTACAAGCCGAAGATCGCCGTCGAGCATCCCGAGGCGCAGTACGCGCTGGCCAGGGAGTTCATCCCCGGCGAGCCACTGGCCTCGGCGGCGTACATGCGCCGCGGTTCGGTCGTGTGGGCTTCCTCGGCGGTGCCGACGGCGACGGCCGAGGTGGGTGACCGCCGCGGCATCCTGCTCGGCGAGACCGTGACCGCGACCCGGCGCCCGGTGGCGTGGGACCCGTGGATGGCGCAGGAGATCCGCGACGGTTCGGGGCTGACGGCGATGGTCGCCGGCCTCGGTGGCGGCAAGTCGTTCCTCGGTGGCGGCATCGTCTACAAGACGCTCCGCGCGGGCGCGCACTGGACGATCCTCGACCCGTCGGGTCCGTTGTCGCGGCTGTGCGACCTGCCCGAGCTGCGGCCGTACGCGCGGCCCATCAACCTGCTCAACGCGCAGCCCGGCATCCTCAACCCGTACCGGGTGGTCGCCGAGCCGCAGATCGAGCACTTCATGGACGAGGACGACCCCGAGCGCTCCTGGCGGCGGGAGAAGGCCCTCGCGGGCGCGACGCGCCGCCGTCTCGTGCTCGACGTCCTCACCGGTGTCCTGCCGTACGAGGTCTCGCGGATGGCGCAGACCCGGATCGTGCTGCTGCGCGCCGTCCGCGCGGTCGGCGGCCGGTTCGACGCCGACCCCGGCCAGGTCATCGACGCGTTGCGCCGGGACTCCAGCGAGCACCACGAGCACGCCGTCGTCGTCGCGGACTTCCTCGACGAGATGCGCGAGCGGATGGCGCTGCTCATCCCGGAGACCGACGCGGACCCGTACTCCGAGACCCGCGACGACCGGATGACCGTGCTGACCATGGCGGGGCTGACCCTGCCCAAGGACGGCGTCCCGCGCGAGTACTGGACGGACGCGGAATCTCTCGGCGTCGAGATGCTGAACCTCGCCGCGTGGCTGACGCAGCGGTCGGTCTACGAGAAGCCGAAGGAACTGCGCAAGGGCGTCTGGATCGACGAGGCGTTCTTCCTCTCCGAGGTCCCGACCGGGCGCGTGCTGATGAACCGCTTCGCCCGTGACTCGCGAAAGTGGAACGTCCGGGTGCTGCTGTCCTCGCAGATCCCCGCGGACTTCCTGAAGATCCAGGGTTTCGTGGCGCTGCTGGACTCGGTGTTCGTCGGCCGTCTCGACGACGACGACGCCCAGGCCGACGCGCTGCGCCTGCTGAAGGTCCCGGTCGGCGTCGGCTACGAACAGGTCGTCGCGGCGCTGGGCCGCCGTCCCGGTTCGCAACGCGATCTCCAGCGCGACGTCGAGCCCCGGCAGTTCATCTTCGGTGACGGCGCCGGCGGCGTGGAGCGGATCCGCGTCGACTTCTCCGGCCCGCACCTGGAACACCTGCGCCGGGTCATGGACACCACGCCGGGCTCGCCCGACGCCAAACCGTCGAAGCCGGGCAACGAGATCGCGGTCCCGGAGGAGAAGCAGTACGTCCCGACACCGCCCGAGGACGACTTCGAGCTCGAAGAAGACCTCGAGCTCGCGGCCGAACTCGAGGTCGGCCTCACCGATGAGCAGATGCTCGGCGCCCCGGACCCGTTGGCGGCCGAAACCGGAGAAGTGCAAGGCGCTGTCCAAAATGGACACAACGGGAACGGGAGTCAGGGCGAGCACGCGCGCGCCGGCAAGGGTGGCACCGGCAGGGACGCCGCATGAACACAGTGCTGACACTGGCGTTCGTGCTCGCGTTCGCCGCCGGCTGGCACGCGCTGCGCCGCCGCCTGAAAGAGGGGCCGCGGCCCGGCAAGACCAGACCGAGCCGCCGGGCGACGATGTTCGTCGTCGTGCTGATCCTGGGCCTGCAGGCCGTGGCGACCGCTCCGGCGGCGTCGGCCGCGGCCTGTGGTGAGGCACCGAACCCGGAACGCCCCGGCGCGGGCATGGTCGGCGCGCTCGACCCGCCCGCCACGGCCAAGGGCGAAGGCGGCAGCCCGTACAACGTCTACGGGTACGCGGGACACGTCTGGGACACCTTCGAAACCGACTGTGGCCCGCTCGCCGGGATCACCTCGCCCAACTCGACGATCGACACCTGGGCGGGCAACCAGCTGTTCAACATCGGCAAGAACATCGTCGGTGCCACGAACTCGCTGCACTACACGGTGTTGCAGGGCAGCCTGCTCAGCCCGCTGTACAACGCCGTCAAGGCCGGGGCCGAGAAGGTCTACAACAACATCTACGCCCAGCTGTTCGGCCTGGCCGCGCTGATCATGTCGATCATGTTGTTCCGCAACATCTGGCGCGGCGATCTCGCCGCGGTCAGCAAACGGGCGCTGTACGGGCTCGCCGCGGTCTGGCTGGCCGCGTCCTCCCTGGCGTTGTTGCGGTTCCTCGATCCGATCGACAACGCGATCGTGCAGACCACGACCAACATCCAGGCCGGATTCATCGACGAGGCCAAGACCCCGCCGCCCACCGAACCGTCGCCGCCCGCGGCGCAACCGTGCCAGGCGACCCCGGAGGCCGTCGCGGCGCGCCAGCCGTGGGACCGGGTCCCGACCGAACTGCATTGCCGGGTCGTCTACGACAACTGGCTCCGCGGGGAGTTCGGCAGCCCGGATTCGCCGCAGGCGATCCAGTACGGCCCGCCCCTGCTGGACGCGCGGGCCTTCACCTGGAGCCAGATCCAGCAGGGCGGCGACGCCGACGCCGCGCTGGTGGACTCCAAGAAGGCGGCCTTCAAGGACATCTCCACCAAACTCGGCCCCGCGACCGGGTACTTCACCGGTGAGGACGGCAGCCGCGTCGGCGCCGGATTCCTTTCGCTCGGCCAGGGGATCTTCTACTCGCTGTTCCAGCTGCTCGCCAAGGCGACGGTGCTGCTCGCGCAGGTCCTGATCCGGATCTTCGTGCTGACCGCTCCGCTGATCGGCCTGATCGCGTTGCTTCAGCCGCAGATCATGCAGCGCATCCTCAAGGTGGTCGGCGCGGTCGCCTTCAACCTGATGGTGCTCTCGGTGCTGGCGGGTGTGCACACGCTCCTGCTGGAGGCGATCTTCACGGCGGGGAACTCCTTGTCCCTGCTGACGAAGATGGCGCTGGCGGCCATCATCACCGTGCTGCTGTTCATGGTCGGGCGCCCCGTGCGGCGGCTGTGGCAGATGGTCGAGATGTCCGTCGGCATGGTCGGCGGCGCGATGCCTTCACCGCGCGGCGGGCTCTTCTCCCGCTTCCGCAAGAAGAACAACGAACCGACCCCGCAGGACGCGTTCTGGCAGAACGTCCGCGACACCGACGACGTCGTCGACGGAGACCTTCGCGGTCCCGTGGGGGCGACGGTCGGCGGCGGGCGGTTCCGGCCCGAGGCGACGATCTTCGCCAGCTCCCAGCGGCTCGACAACGGTTCCGGCGCCATCCGCCCCGCGGCGGCGTGGTCGGGAGCGCCGTGGCCGGGCGCGGTCGGTGGTGGCGGTGGCCTGCCCGCGCTGCCCGCCGGTGGTGGCGGAGGCGTCCCGGTGTTCGGCCAGTACAACCCGTCCGCGGGCAATCCGGGCGACTCGATGTTCACCTCGGGCGGGCGGAGCCCGATCCAGGTCCCGAGCCGCCGGGTCGACACCTCGCCGGTCGCCGACCGGCGCTGGAGCGACGAACCGGAGCCGGTCGTGGTGCCGTCGCGGATGAACTCCGCGGGCGGCGGCTACACCACCCCGGACTATTCGGGCGCCGTTCCGGTGCAGGCGGGGCCGTCGACGCCGCGGCCGCGTCGCGTCGACCCCGAGGTCGTCGCGGGCAAGCCGGTCTTCGTGCTGTACCGGCCGTCGCGCGGGCTGGAGGTCCGCGAGGAAGTCCGGGACACAGACCACGCCGTGGGTCGGTGACCCATGCCGATCCGGACCAACCGCGGCCGTACCGCGGTCTACCGCAGACTGTGGGGCTGGCCGCTGCGCTCGCCCCGGCACCTCATCGGCACGCTGGTGATCCTCGCGGTGGTGCTCACCGCGCTGGGCATCCTGCTGCCCAAGGCCATCGGAAAACCGGGACAGACGGCCAACGGGCCGGGTGCTTCGGCGACGACCACCTCGCGAACCGGCGTCGCGGCGCCGGTGACCGTGACGTCGACCTTGCCGCCGAGGCTCACCACCCAGCCGCCGCCGTCTTCCGCGCCACCTGACCAGGACGGGGTCCGGGTCGCCAAGGAGTGGGTGACGGCATGGGCGAATCATCCCGACGGCACGACGACCGAGCAGTGGCTGAACGGCTTGAAGCCGTACACCACCGAGGAGTACCTCGCCGGGGAAATGACCTCGGTGGATCCCGCGAACATCACCGCGACCAGGGTGACCGGGGAGCCGCAGGTCGCCTCCTCGGTGACCGGGTCGATGGAGGTCGACGTCCCGACGGACGGGCCCAAGGTCCGGGTCACCGTCGTCAAGACGAACCCGGGATGGCGGGTCACCAAGTACACCCAAGCGGGCTGACCCGATGAAGATCGGGATCATCGTCGGCGTGCTGATCGCCGCGGTCTTCGCCGCGGTGGTCACCACGAGCACGGTCACCAAGGTGGTGACCGACCATGTCGAGGCGCAGTCGGGCGGGGTCGTCAAGACCTCCTGCGACGCGTCGATCGGGCCGACCCTGCCGGGGCAGACCGATCGCGGTTCTTCGGACATCAGCAAGCTGGACGAGGAACAGAAGGGGATCGTCGCGCTGATCATCTCGATCGGCAAGCAGCGCACGCTGTCCCCGCGCGCGTGGCAGGTGGCGATCCAGGCCGGGATGACCGAGTCCAAACTGCGGAACCTGACCTACGGCGACCGCGACTCGCTCGGCATCTTCCAGATGCGGCCGTCGATGGGCTGGGGCACCGTCGCGCAGGTCACCGACCCGCCGTACCAGGTCAACAAGTTCTTCGACGTGCTGCTCGCGGTGCCGGACTGGGAGAACATGCGGCCCGGCGACGCCGCCCAGCGCGTCGAGCGGTCCGGGTTCCCCGACCGGTACCACAACTGGGAGCCGATGGCGGCGCTCCTCGTGCAGAACGAGGGTCAGATCGTCGACGTCGTCGGCTGCGGGACGAGCGTCGGCAGTGTCGTGCCGCCGAGCCAGGCGGCCGCCCAGGCCATCAAGTTCGCCCTCGCCGAGCAGGGCAAGCCGTACATCTGGGGCGCGACCGGTCCGAACAGCTACGACTGCTCCGGGCTGATGCTGCGGGCCTACGAATCGGCCGGGATCATCCTGCCGCGTGTTTCCCGCGACCAGTACAAGGCGGGCGCGATGCTGCCGGTGCGTCAGGCGCAGCCGGGTGACCTGCTGTTCCTCGCCACCGTGCCGTCGAACCCGGCGACCATCCACCACGTGATGATGTACCTGGGTGACGGCAAGATCGTCGAAGCGCAGCAGACCGGGGTGCCGGTGCACATCCGCGACTTCTCCTTCGACGAGGCCGAAGTGGTCGCGCAGGCGGTCCGTCCTGGCGTTTAGCATGGTGAAAGCGTGGTATCGCGATCGCGGGACCATCCGATTCACCCGAAGTGGCGGCCTGTCCACCGGCGAGCGGCCGCACACTGGCAGAGGATGAAGAACGTGGCACGGAAATTCGGAAGGCGAGGCAAGCCCGCGGCGGGGAACGGCCCGGAGGTCGATCCCCGCGATCTCTTCGGCACCGCCCAGCCCGCACGGCAGGCGGCGCGGCCGGCGTCGAGCACGCCGCTGGCCGATCAGCTGAACCAGGGCTGGCCGGGCGTCGACCCCGGTTACGTCGTGTTGCCGCGTTCGCTGGCCGAGGGGATGTCGCTGCCCTGGCAGCAGCAGATGGCCGCGTTGCTGGCGCAGTTCCACCAGGAGAACGGCAGGCTCGCCTGGCCGATCTACCGGGTCGTCCCGTCGCGTTACGAAAAGCTCGTCGACCTCGACGAAGAGCAGCTGGCGGAGGCCGGCTACCTGGTCGAGATGGACACCGAAGGCGAGATGATCTACCGCGAGCGCAGCGGGCGGAAGGTCGAAGATCCGGCGAACACCACTGTGCTCGTCTCGTGCCTGGACCCGATCCCGAAGCCTTCGCAGCGCCAGGCGCCTCCGCCGCCTTCGCAGGCCGCGCCGCCGGCGACCGGGCAGCCGCCGCGTGCTCCGGCGCCGATGAACATCGGACCCGCGCCGGTGTGGCGGACGGTCGCGCCGCCTTCCGGGCCGCCCGCTCCGCCGTTGCCGGGCAATCACGGGGCTCCGCAGGCTGCCGCGCCTCAAGCGCCCGCACCGCAAGCCCCTGCGCCCCAGGCGCCCGCGCCTCCGGCGGCCCAGACTCCAGCGCCCCAGGCGCCCGCTTCTCAGCAGGTGCCCGCGCCTCAGCCGCCGGTGTCCCAGGCACCCCCGACCCAGCCGCCGGTGTCCCAGGCGCCGCCTCCGCTGCCCCAGCCCAGCCGGATGCAGCCGCCACCGGTCAGTGCCCCTCCGGCCACTCCGGAGGTGCCACCCGCCGCGGCGAGCCAGGCAGAGCCGGAGCCGCCCGTGAGCCCACCCGACCCGCCGGTCACGGCGCCGCCGTCGGCCGCGATGCCGGCGTCACCCCCGCAGGGGATTCCCGTCGCGCCGGAACCGGCGACTCCGCCGCGTGGTGTGCCGATGCACCGGGGCTGGTTCGACGAGCTCGCCGAGAACGTGCCGGAAAGTTCGAAGGTGGATCAGCCCGAGGGCGGCGAGTTCGGCCCGACCGGCGATCCCACGGAGATCCCCTACCGCTATCGCAAGTGATGACAGGACGTCCCGGTGATGTCAGGCTTGACGTATGTCGAGCGACCCGAACCCGGATCAGGGCTGGTACTTCAACACCAAGACGAACCAGGTCGAGCACCTGGAACGCGGCCGGGGCATCGACCTCCTCGGCCCGTACCCGGACGAGGCGACGGCCAGGCGCGCCTTGGAGATCGCCAAGGAACGCACGAAGCAGGCCGACGCCGAAGACGCCAAGTGGAACGGCGACTGACCCGCTCGTGAGTGGCGTTTCGGGTTCTAACCCGAAACGCCACTCACGACCACCTGGACCGATCGGCCGCGCGCACGTGATCGATCAGGCGTCCTGACCGGCGAGTGCCGGTCCCAGCACGAACTCCGGATCCACCTGGGCCGTGAGGTCTTCCCCGGCCCGTCCGCTGCCCCACGCCCGCGCGTTGCGCAGGTGGAATTCGACGCCTTGCCGCTGATAGCGGGCCCAGTCGCGCCGCTCGCCGTCGACGGTCGCGAGCATCGAGCCCAGCGTCCCGAGGTTGTGCGCCTCGAGTTCGCCGATCGGGCGCGCGCGGCCGCGTTCGGCGGCGCGGACGTGCCGCGAGTTCTCCATCCAGCCCAGCAGGGCGTCGCCGACCTCTTCGCGCAGGAACTCAATGTCCTCGTCCTCGGTCACCTTGTTGCCCACGACGACCAGCCGCACCCCGAAGTCCCGCGCGTAGTCGGCGTACTGCCGGTACACGCCGACACTGCGCACGGTCGGCTCGCACACCAGGAACGTCACGTCGAACCGCGTGAACAGCCCGGACGCGAACGCGTCGGCGCCCGCGGTCATGTCCATGACCACGTACTCGCCCGCGTCGTCGATCATGTGGTTCAGCAGCAGTTCCGCCGCGCCGACCTTGGAGTGGTAGCAGGCGACGCCGAGGTCGTCCTCGTCGAACTGCCCGGTGACGCCGAGCCGCACGCCGCCGAACTCGCGGAAGCACGCCTCGAAGATCGGGTTGTCCTCGAACGGCCGGACCAGCCGTGACCCGCGCCCCGGCGGCGTCGTCTTGATCATCGAGGCCGCGTCGGCGATCCGCGGGTTGTCGCCGCGCAGGTACTCCTTGATCAGGCCCATGTTGTCGCCCAGCGTCGGCCACGCGATGGCCTCTTCCTCGCTCGCGCCGAGCGCGACGGCGAGGTGCTGGTTGATGTCCGCGTCGATCGCCAGCACCGGTTTTCCGTCGCCTGCCAGGTACGCGGTGAACAGCGACGCCAGCGTGGTCTTGCCGCTGCCGCCCTTCCCGACGAACGCGATCTTCACGCCACGGCCCTTCCTGTCGTTTTGAAAAGGGTATCGGTTTTCATTTCGGTCCGTAACGTACACCCGACCGGCCCGCACCCGAACGGGCGATCAACGGCGCCGGATCGGGATAGGGTTGGGTGGTGCCTCCACTCGTGATCAGGACACATGCGGCGGGAGGGGACTTCGGTCACCTGCGCGCCGAGTTCGCGCTGCCGGAGTCGTTCGGGCCCGACGTGCTCGCCGAGGCGGAGGCGGCGGTCGTCGACCCGCTCGAGTCGGCCGGGGAACGCGAGGACGCCACCGGCCTGCCCTTCGTCACCATCGACCCGCCCGGCGCCAAGGACCTCGACCAGGCGGTGCTGATCGAACGCGTCGACGGCGGCGGCTTCCGGGTCCACTACGCGATCGCCGATCTGGCCGCGTTCATCCCGCCGGGTGGCGCGCTCGACAAGGAGGCACGCCGCCGCGGGCAGACGCTCTACCTGCCCGACGGGAACGTCCCGCTGCACCCGCCGGTGCTGTCCGAAGGCGCGGCGAGCCTGCTGCCGGGGGAGACCCGGCCCGCCGTGCTGTGGACCATCGACGTCGACGCGCACGGCGAGCCGACGGCGACCAAGGTCCGCCGGGCACTGGTCCGGTCCACCGCGCAGTTCGACTACGAGACCGTCCAGGCCGCGATCGACGCGGGCGGCCCGCATCCCTCGGTCGCCGCGCTGCCGGAACTGGGCCGCCTGCGGCGCGAGCTCGCGATCCGGCGCGGCGCGGTCGAACTGCAGCTGCCGGAGCAGGAGATCAGCGGCGATCCCGACGGCGGCTGGGCGCTGATCCAGCGGCCGCGCAACGACGTCGACGCGTGGAACGCCGAGATCTCGCTGCTCACCGGCATGGCCGCGGCCAAGATCATGATCGACGCGAAGATCGGTGTCCTGCGCACGCTGCCGCAGCCCGATCCCGAGGCGGTCGAATGGCTCGGCCGGTCCGCGCAGGCCTTGAACATCGACTGGCCGGAGGGCAAGAGCGTGTCGGAGTTCCTGGCCGCGCTCGACCCCGGGCAGCCCGCGTCCATGGCGCTTTTCGCCGACACCACAAGGCTTTTGCGCGGCGCCGGGTACACCGCGTTCGACGGCGAACTGCCGGAGCTGACGACGCACGCCGGGATCGGCGGCGCGTACGCCCATGTCACCGCGCCGATCCGGCGGCTGGTCGACCGGTTCGCCACCGAGATCTGTCTCGCGGTGAGCGCCGGCCGCGAAGTGCCCGAATGGGTTCGCGCGGCGCTTTCGGAGGTGCCGGAACAGATGTCGGCGTCCGACACGCTGGCGGCCAAGGTCGAACGCGCCACCATCGACCAGGTCGAGGTCTGGGTGATGGCCGAGCACATCGGCGGCGAGTTCAGCGCGATCGTGCTGCGCGCGGAAGAGACCAAGGCCGAGATCCTGGTCGAGGATCCGCCGGTGATGTCCAAGTGCACCGGTGAGAAGCTGCCGGAAGGCGAGCGGATCCGCGTCCGGCTCACCGCGGTGGACGTCGACAAGCGGAAACTGTCGTTCGAGCGGGCATGATCGACGACCTCGGCGAAGTGGTCCCGCTGCGCGAACCGGCGTCGCGGGTGGTCTCGCTCGTGCCGTCGCTGACCGAGGCCGTCGAGGTGAGCGCGCCGGGACGGCTCGCGGGCGCGACGGACTACTGCACCCATCCGGTCGATCTGGACGTCCCGCGGGTGGGCGGCTCGAAGTACCCGAACGTCGACAAGGTGCTCGAACTCGAACCGGATCTGGTGCTGGCCAACTCCGAGGAAAACCGGCCGGAGGATGTGGAACGCTTACGCGCCAACGGAATCCCGGTCTGGGTGATGGAGGCGTCGGCGACCGTGCCCAGCGCGCTCGCCTCGATCCGGCGGATCCTGACGCAGGCCTACGACCTCGCCGAGCCGGAGTGGCTGGTCGAGGCGGAGGAGATCTGGCGGGAGACGTCGCCGGAGCGCTTCCGCGCGGTCGTGCCGGTCTGGCGGAAGCCGTGGATCGTGCTCGGCCGGGACACCTTCGGCGGTGACGTGCTGCGTCGCGTCGGAATCGGCAACGTCTACGCGGACCACGAAGAGCGTTACCCACGTCCGAAGCTCGACGAGCTCCAAGCGCGCTTCGCGGCCGAAGAGGCGAACCTGCTCGTGTTGCCCGACGAGCCCTACGAGTTCACTGCCGACGATGGCCCCGAAGCGTTCCCCGGCGCGAAGCACGTCCTGGTCTCCGGCCGCCATCTGACCTGGTACGGCCCTTCGCTCGTCGAAGCGCACGCCCACCTCACGCATTTAGTCCTCTGAATGCGGTCATAGCGCATCCAGAGGACTAAATGCGGGGTGGTCAGAGGGTCAGGCCAGTCAGGACGGTGACGCGCTCTTCGGTGAAGTCCGCCATCGCCGACGCCGGGCCTTCGCGGCCGACACCGGAGTCCTTCACGCCGCCGTAGGGCATCTGGTCGGCGCGGAAGCTGGGCACGTCGCCGACGAGCACGCCGCCGACCCGCAGCTTCGCGGACACGTCGAACGCCGTCGGCAGGTCACGCGTGAACACGCCCGCCTGCAGACCGAAACGCGAGTCGTTGATCCGGCGTACGCCGTCTTCCACCGAGTCCACCCGGGTGATCGACACGACCGGCCCGAAGACCTCGTCGGCCATCACCGACGCGTCCTCCGGCACGTTCGCGAGCACCGTCGGCTCGACGGTGGCGCCGTCACGCTTGCCGCCGGTCAGCAGCTCGCCGCCCGCCTCGACCGCGGCCGTGATCCACGATTCCACCCGGGAGGCGGCGGTGGTGTTGATCAGCGGCCCGACGTCCACGCCGTCGGTGCGCGGGTTGCCGGTCCCGAGCGCGCGCACCTGCTCCAATACCTTGGCCTGAAGTTCCTCGTAGACGTCGGCGTGCGCGTACACACGCTGCACCGAGATGCACGACTGACCGGCCTGGTACATCGCGAACGTCGCGATCCGCTGCGCCGCGAAGTCCAGATCCGTCCAATCAGGACAGACGAGCACCGCGGCGTTGCCGCCGAGTTCGAGCGCGACGTGCTTGCGCGGCACGCTGTCCCGGATCCCCCAGCCCACCGGCACGGAACCGGTGAACGACACGACCGGCAGGCGCGGGTCGGCCACCAGCTTGGCCGATTCCTCGTTGCTCACCGGGAGGATCGACCAGCTGCCGGCGGGCAGCTGGGTCTCGGCGAGGATCTCGCCGAGCAGCAACGCGGTCAGCGGCGTCGCGGGCGCCGGCTTGAGCACGATCGGCGCGCCGACCGCGATCGCCGGCGCCACCTTGTGCGCCACCAGGTTCAGCGGGAAGTTGAACGGCGTGATGCCCAGCACGGGGCCCTTCGGCACGCGGCGCACCAGCGCGAGCCGTCCGGTGCCGCCGGGGTCGGTGTCGAGCCGCTGCAGGTCACCGGAGAACCGGCGGGCCTCCTCGGCGGCCCAGCGGAACGTCGACGCCGCGCGCCCGATCTCGCCGCGAGCCCACTTCAACGGCTTACCGGACTCGGCGGTGATCAGCTGCGCGATCTCTTCGGACCGCTCACCCAAAACTCGGGACACGTGGTCCAATGCGCCCGCCCGGACGTGCGCGGGCAGCGTCGCGAACTCGTCCTGGACGTCGTGCGCGGCCTGGACCGCGGCTTCGATGTCCGAAGTGGACGGAACGTGGTGCGACCCGGCCTCGCTTCCGTCGAAGGAGTGGCGGACGACGACGGTCTCGTCGCTGGTGACCGGCTTTCCGGCTACCCAGTAAGGCAAGGTGGTCACTTGGAGGCCTCCGTGCGGACAGCCTGCTCCAGGACCGACAGGCCCTCTTCGAGCAGTTCGGTGGACAGGGACAGCGGCGGCAGCAGACGAACGACGTTGCCGTAGGTGCCGCAAGTGAGGACGACGACGCCCGCCTGGTGGCAGGCATGCGCGACCCGTTTGGTCAGGTCGGCGTCGGGTTCGGTGGTGCCCGGCTTCACGAACTCGGCGGCCAGCATCGCGCCGCGGCCGCGGACGTCGCCGATCACACCGGTCTCCTCTGCCAGCGCGCGCAGCCGTGGCAGCACCGTGTCCTCGATGCGCTTCGCCGACGCCGCGACGTTCTCCTGCCGCATGATCTCGATCGAGCCGAGCGCCGCGGCACACGCGATCGGGTTACCGCCGTAGGTGCCGCCGAGGCCGCCCGGCGGGACGGCGTCGAGCAGTTCCGCGCGGCCGGTGACCGCGGCGAGCGGCAGCCCGCCCGCGATGCCCTTGGCGGTGGCGATCAGATCGGGCACGACCTCTTCGTGGGTGGACGCGAACCACTCACCGGTGCGGCAGAAGCCGGTCTGCACCTCGTCGGCGACGAACACGACACCGTTTTCGGTGCACCAGCGGGAAAGCGCGGGAAGGAAACCGGGGGCGGGCTCGATGAAACCGCCTTCGCCCTGCACCGGCTCCAGCACGACCGCCGCGACCTGGTCGCCGCCGATCTGCTTCTCGATCCGGTCGATGGCGATCCGCGCGGCCTCGGGACCGGACAGGCCGTCGCGGTACGGGTACGACCCCGGCACCCGGTAGACCTCGGGCGCGAACGGGCCGAAACCGTGCTTGTAGGGGATGGACTTCGCGGTCAGCGCCATCGTCAGGTTGGTGCGGCCGTGGTAGGCGTGGTCGAACACGACGACCGCCTGACGTCCGGTCGCGGCGCGGGCGATCTTCACCGCGTTCTCGACGGCTTCGGCGCCGGAGTTGAACAGCACCGAACGCTTCTCGTGCGTACCCGGCGTCAGCTTGTCGAGCGCCTCACACACCTCGACGTAGCCCTCGTACGGCGTGACCATGAAACACGTGTGCGTGAACCGGCCGGCCTGTTCGCGGACGCGGTCCACGACGGCGGGGGCGGCATGGCCGACGTTGGTCACCGCGATACCGGAACCGAAGTCGATCAGGACGTTGCCGTCGGCGTCGGTGAGCAGGCCGCCTTCGGCCGAGGTGACGTAGACGGGCAGCACCGAGCTCACACCGGCGGCGACGACGGCCGCGCGTCGTTCCTGCAGGGCGCGCGAGGCGGGGCCGGGGATCTCGGTGCGCAGCCTGCGCTGCGTTGCGGTGGTGGCGGTCACGGCCAAACTCCTGCGGACGCGAGGGACGGGGGTCGCCCTCCAGGATGGGAGCCGCGCCCGGCGCCGTCAGCTCGACATCTTGTCGATATCGAGGCGTAGAGTTGGACAACATGGCACTGACCCTCGCCGCGCTCGTGGCCGAACGTTCGCTCGGCCTGCGGGTGCGTGCGGCCGAGGCGGCGCTCGACCGGCCGATCGGCTGGGTCCATCCCACCGAACTGACCGATCCGCAGGCCTTCCTCGAAGGGGGCGAACTGCTGCTGACCACCGGTCTCGCCCTCGATGAGACCACGTCACCCGGGTACATCCGGCGACTGGTCGACGCGGGCGTGGCGGGGCTCGGATTCGGGGTCGGCCTCAGTCACGAGAGCATTCCTCAGTCCCTTGTGGACACTGCGGACGAGGTCGGGCTCCCGGTTCTGGAAGTGCCGAAGAAGACGCCGTTCATCGCGATCACGCGCGCGGTATCCCGTGCGGTCGCCGCGGACGAGTACGCGTCGCTCGTGCGCACCGGCAAGGGGCAGCAGGAACTGACGAGGACCGCCGTCGGCAAGGGCGGCCCCGGCGGGGTGGTGCGGAAACTGGCGAAGCTGGTCGATGGCTGGGTGCTCCTGCTCGATTCGGCGGGCCGGGTCACCGAAGCCTCGCCATCGTCGGCGCGTCCTTTCGCCGACGAGGTTCGCGAAGAGCTCGCGCGCCTGCGTGCGGGCACGCTCGTGACGGCGGTGGGGGAGGACGAGGTGGTGCTGCAGACGCTCGACACTCGGGCGCGTGGCGTACTCATGGTCGGGACAGCCGACCCGTTGGACGCCGCGGGACAGCACATCGTCAACACCGCGGTCTCGCTACTTTCTCTTGCGCTGGAACGGAATCGTGAGCATGTGGCCGCTCTTCGGTACTTGCGCACAGGTCTGTTCGACCTCTTGGTGGGCGGTCAGGACGAGCTCGTGATGAGTGTCCTTTCCACCGTCTGGGGCGGTGCGCCGGACGCGCCTTGGCGAGTCCACGCCTTCGTGGGGCCGCCAGGGACGAGGCAGGCGTTTCACGCTCTGCTGGAAGCGGAAACCGAGGCGAACGAGGTGTTCTTCGCGCACTCGGGTACCGCGGTGATCGCCGTGACGGTCGCGGATCCCCGCGTCTCGGAGAAAGTGGTGCGGCTGGCGGGCCGGGTCGGTGGAATGCACGGCGGCTCCTCGGAAGTCGTCGCCATCGCCGAGTTCGCGTTCGGTGCCCGCCAAGCCGAACAGGCGGCAGGTGTGGCGAAAGCCAGGGGAGTGGAGTTCGTCCCTTATGCCGACCATGCCGGACGCGGCTTTCTCAGCCTGGTCGATTCCCAAGCGGCGCAAGCCTTTTCGGACAGCCTGCTGGCGCCGCTACGGCACCACGACGAAACCGGCCGAGGCCAATTGGTCGCCTCGCTGACCTGCTGGCTCGAACACCACGGTCACTGGGATCTGGCGTCCGCGCGGCTCGGCGTCCACCGGCACACCCTGCGCAACCGCATGCGCAAGGTCGCCGAACTCACCGGCCGCGACCTCGATTCCCCTGGCGTGCGCGCCGAATTCTGGCTCGCGCTGCAGGTCAGCGCTCGGACCTGACCAGAGCGATCGGCGAGTCCCCGCAGCGCCGCAGCTGAGCGCCGGTCTCCGTCGTGACCGGCTCCGCGCCGGCGGACCACCACGCCGGGACGTCGACCTCGCGGACCAGCGATCCCGTCGCCTGCCGGGCGTTGTTCGACACGATCACCCTGCCCTGCGCGTTGACCAGCGCCGCGCGGCCGCCGAGGGCGCGCAGCTTCGGCTGCAGCAGGCGCTCGACCTCGCGCACGTAGATGTCCGCGCCGACGACGCCCGCGAAGGCCCCGTCGCGCTGGACAGGGACGGTGAAGGTCAGCGTGTATTCGTCGGTGCAGAGGTAATCGACGTACGGGCCGTTGATGTGGCGGCGGCCCGTGTCACGCGGGACGGTGAACCACGACTGCCGGGTGTAGTCCAGGAAGTTCTCGCTGTCCGGATCGAGGCTGATGACCAGCTGCACCGGCTCGGCGTCGCCGGTCTCGGTCCACCATTCGAAGCCGAATTCCTGATCGGCCAGTGCGTTCGGCGCGCTGATGAACCCGGCGCCGACGACCAGGCCGCCGAGGACCTCGAAGACCTGCGGCCGGAGACGGGTCAGGTCTTCCGCGGTGGCATCGGCGGATGCGGCCAGGAGCCCCTCGGCGCCGGCCAGTACCGGCTTCAGCCGGCCGAAGACGTCTTCGACCAGGGCGGATACCTGTTCGACGACCTCGGAACCGGCGGACGGTGTGTCGTTCACGATGCTCACCTCGGATGCGCGGATGTCGCAGCTTAAGGGGCCAGAAGGTCTAAATGCACGTCCGCCAGCCGGTCTATCGCTTCGAGGATGTGCTCCTCGGTGAGCTTCCTGGCCAGCTCGCCGTCGCCCTGTGCGATGGCGGCGGCGATCGCGCGGTGTTCGGCGTAGGCGTTCTCGCGGGTGCCGTGCGGCTCGAGCGGAAGCCACAGCAATCCACCACGTTCGCTCTGCAACTGCACTTCTTCCCTGGTCAACCGCGGCGATTGGGCGGCCGCGGCGACTTCGAGATGGAACTGGCGCTCGGCACGCGACGCTTCCGCGCCGGTGGCGGTGCGGATGTCCTCGGTCGCCAGTTCGAGCCGCTCGATGTCTTCGGGCGAACTCCGCTCGGCGGCGAGTTTGGCCGCCGAGCCCGCGATGGCGAGGTAGTGATCGCCGACGTCGCGAAGCTCGGACAGCGAGACCGTGCGAAGGCGCTCTCGCCACGAAGCGGCCGAAGGGTTGGCAGGCGTCTTCACGAAGCTTCCGCCGCCTCGGCCGCGTCGCGTCTCGACAAGACCCTGCTGTCGCAAGGCCACGAGCGCTTCGCGGACCGTCACGGTGGAGACGCCGAACTGGGCGGCCAGCTCGGCTTCGCTCGGCAGCTGTTCCGAATCGGCCAGCAGCCCGAGCGTGATGGCGTCGACCAGCCGCGAGGTGACCGCTTCCGCCCGGCCGATCTGGTCGAGCGGAGCGAACATCGCTGATCGCGCGCTGTGCGACATCCCCTTACGCATGGTGGCCCTTCGCCTGTACCGCTACCCGATGGAACCAATCTTGCACCATCGTCTTGTCATTTAACCTATGGACTTATATGTTTTAGCTCCCGCGCCGCCCCACAAGGGAGCAGGGGACCTTTGCTACCACCTCACGCCACCAGGCCCTGGAGGTCTCGTGCAGCAGTTGAAGCACTTCATCGGCGGTGAGTACACCGGATCCGCGTCGGGCAAGGTCGCCGACGTCGTCGATCCCGTCACCGGCCGCCCGTATTGCACCGCCGCCGTCGCCGGCCCCGAAGACGTCGACCGCGCGCTCAAGGTCGCGGCAGCCGCCTTCGAAACCTGGCGCGAGACCACGCCGGCGCAGCGCCAGCTCGCGCTGCTGAAGATCGCGGACGCCGTCGAAGCCCGCGCGGACGACCTCGTCCTCGTCGAATCGGCGAACACCGGCAAGCCGGTCGCGCTCACCGCGGCCGAAGAACTGCCGATGATCGTCGACCAGTTGCGGTTCTTCGCGGGGGCCGCGCGTGTCCTCGAAGGACGGTCGGCGGGCGAGTACATGGAAGGACATACCTCTTTCGTCCGCCGAGAACCGATCGGCGTGTGCGCGCAGGTTACGCCGTGGAACTATCCGCTCCTCATGGCGGTCTGGAAGATCGCGCCCGCGCTCGCCGCGGGGAACACCGTGGTGCTCAAACCGGCCGACACGACTCCCGCGTCGACGCTTCTCTTCGCCGAGATCTGCGCCGGATTCCTGCCACCCGGCGTGCTCAACGTGATCTGCGGCGACCGCGAGACCGGGCGGGTGCTCGTCGAGCACGAGATCCCCGCGATGGTGTCCATCACCGGTTCCGTGCGAGCCGGGATCGAAGTCGCCGCTTCGGCCGCGAAGGACGTTAAGCGCGTACACCTCGAACTCGGCGGTAAAGCGCCCGTAGTCGTCTTCGCGGACGCCGACATCGAAGCGGCCGCAGAAGGCATCGCCGCCGCCGGCTACTTCAACGCGGGCCAGGACTGTACGGCGGCGACGCGCGTCCTGGTCGCCGACGAAGTCCACGACACCTTCGTCGCGGCTCTCACCAGGCAGGCGCGGGCGACCACCACCGGCAAGCCCGACGACACGTCGGTCAGCTACGGGCCGCTCAACAACGCAGCCCAGCTCGACCGGGTCGCAGGTTTCGTCGACCGGCTGCCCGCGCACGCGATAGTCCACTGTGGAGGTAAGCGGCATGGGGACGAGGGTTACTTCTACGAACCGACGGTGATCTCCGGGGTCCGCCAGGACGACGAGATCAGCCAGACGGAGATCTTCGGCCCGGTCATCACCGTGCAGCGCTTCGAGACCGAAGCCGAAGCGCTCGCCGCGGCCAACGGCGTCGAGTACGCGCTCGCGTCGTCGGTGTGGACCAGCGACCACCAGCGGGCGATGCGGCTGGCCGGGAAGCTCGATTTCGGCTGCGTGTGGATCAACACGCATATCCCGCTGGTCGCCGAGATGCCGCACGGCGGCTTCAAGAAGTCCGGCTACGGCAAGGACCTCTCGCTCTACGGCCTCGAGGACTACACCCGCGTCAAGCACGTGATGAGCGCGCTGTGACGACCACCGAAAGGCACGCCATGCCTCATCAAGCGCCCACCGCCGCCGCGGGGGAGCAAGGGACCTTTGCTACCACTTCCGCAGGTGGAGGCGACAATCCGGCCATCCGGCTGCGCGGCCTGCGCAAGGAGTTCGGCCAGGTCCACGCGGTCGACGGCGTCGACCTCGACATCCCGCCCGGCGAGTTCTTCTCCATGCTCGGCCCGTCCGGTTCCGGCAAGACGACCGTGCTCCGCATGATCGCCGGCTTCGAACTCCCGACGTCGGGCACGATCGAACTCCACGGCCGCGACGTCAGCCGTCTCGCGCCCTTCGACCGCGACGTCAACACCGTCTTCCAGGACTACGCGCTCTTCCCGCACATGACCGTGCAGCAGAACGTCGAGTACGGCCTCCGGGTGAAACGCGTGCCTCGCGCGGAGCGCCGTCAACGCGCGAAGGAAGCTCTCGACACCGTCCGGCTCGGCGAGTTCGGGGAGCGCAAACCCGACCAGCTCTCCGGCGGCCAGCGGCAGCGGGTCGCCCTCGCCAGGGCACTGGTCAACCGGCCCAAGGTGCTGCTGCTCGACGAACCGCTCGGCGCGCTCGACCTGAAACTGCGCCACACCATGCAGACCGAGCTGAAGCAGATCCAGCGCGAGGTCGGCATCACCTTCATCTTCGTCACCCACGACCAGGACGAGGCGTTGACGATGAGCGACCGCATCGCGGTGTTCAACGCCGGCCGCATCGAACAGGTCGGTTCACCGGTCGAGGTCTACGAGCGGCCCGCGACGGCGTTCGTCGCCGGCTTCGTCGGCACCTCGAACCTGCTCAGCGGCGGCGGCGCCGAGAACATCATCGGCAAACCCGGTGTGTTCAGCATCCGCCCCGAGAAGATCCGCATCGACGCCGATCTCTCGAAATCCGCCGGGGTCGGCGAGACCAGCGCCACCGGCACCGTCACCGACACCGTCTACGCCGGCGCGATCGTGCGCTACGAGGTCACGCTCGACGCCGGTGGCCAGCTCTCCGTGGTCCGGCAGAACACCGCCGAACCCGCGGACTTCGAAGGCGGCCGCGTCCGCCTGAGCTGGCGGCACGAACACAGCTTCCGCGTCCCCGAAGCCGGTTAGTTCTCCCCCTGTACCGAAAGGTTGTTCAATGAAGAACAGGAAACTCGCGCTCGCCGGCCTGC
>NZ_JPLW01000001.1:0-44051 GCF_000754115.1 Amycolatopsis sp. MJM2582 | reverse complement strand
CCGCCTGCGGAACGTCCGGATCCAGTTCGACCGCCGCCGCGCCCGGTGGACAGGGATTCACCCCGCCGAAGCTCGACGCGCTCGCGCAGCTCGGCCAGCCGGAAGGCCAGGTCAACGTGCTGGCCTGGCCCGGTTACGCGGAGAACGGCTCCAACGACCCGGCCGTCGACTGGGTCACCGGCTTCGAGAAGGAGACCGGCTGCAAGGTCAACGTCAAGGCGTTCGGCACCTCCGACGAGGCCGTGAGCCTGATGAAGACCGGACAGTACGACGTCATCTCCGCCTCCGGTGACGCTTCGCTGCGGCTCATCGCGTCCGGCGACGTCGAACCGGTGAACACCGCGCTCGTCCCGAACTACGCCGACGTCTTCGACTTCCTCAAGAACCGCCCGTGGAACAGCGTCAACAACGTGTCCTACGGCGTGCCGCACGGCTGGGGCGCGAACCTGCTCACCTGGCGCACCGACAAGGTGACCCCGGCGCCGACGTCGTGGTCGGTCATGTTCGACGCGAACAGCCCGTACAAGGGCAAGATCTCGGCCTACGACTCGCCGATCTACATCGCCGACGCCGCGCTGTACCTGCAGACGCACAAGCCCGAACTCGGGATCAAGAACCCGTACGCCTTGGACGACAAGCAGTTCCAGGCCGCCGTCGACCTGCTCAAGCAGCAGCGCCCGATGGTGGGGGAGTACTGGTCGGACTACCTGAAGGAAAGCCAGGCGCTCAAGAGCGGCGACGCCGTCGTCGGCACCGCCTGGCAGGTGACGGTCAACCTGACCAAGAGCGAAGGCGCGCCGGTCGAGTCCGTGCTGCCGTCCGAAGGCGCGACCGGCTGGTCGGACACCTGGATGGTGGGCGCGAAGTCGCCGCACAAGACGTGCTCCTACAAGTGGCTGAACCACATCGTCAGCCCGAAGGCGAACGCCCAGGTCGCCGAGTACTTCGGTGAATCGCCGTCGAACCCGAAGGCGTGCGCCGAAACCAAGGACAAGAAGCACTGCGAGACCTACCACGCCGGTGACGCCGCGTACGCCTCGAAGATCCAGTACTGGACGACGCCGATCACGCAGTGCCTCGACGGCCGCACCGACGTCAAGTGCAAGGACTACGGCGAGTGGACCCGCGCCTGGACCGAGATCAAGGGCTGACCTCCCGACTCCGGGAGCGGCCGGTGGGCCCCCCACGCCGGCCGCTCCCGGTCCCATCCCACACCTGGTGGAGACGATGACGACCACCCTCGATTCACCGAGGCGGAAAGCCTCCGCCTACCTGTACCGCAAACCCAAGCTGCGCCTGGGAATCCTGCTCTCCGCGCCGATGCTGTGGCTCGGCCTGGCCTACCTCGGCGCGCTGGCCGCGTTGTTCGTGACCGCGTTCTGGAGCACCGACGTCTTCACCGGCCAGGTCGTGACCGAGTGGTCGCTGAACAACTTCGTCACCCTGTTCAGCGACGCGGTGTATCGCACGATCACCCTCCGGACGGTCGGGATCGCCGCGCTGGTCACGGTGGTCACCGCGATCATCGCCTTCCCGATGGCGTTCTACATGGCCAAATTCGCCTCACCCAGGGCACGGCGGCTGCTGGTGATCGCCGTCATGACCCCGCTGTGGGCGAGCTACCTGGTGAAGGCCTACGCGTGGCGGACCATGTTGTCCGGCAACGGGGTTCTGCACTGGCTGCTCAACCCGTTCGGCCTCGACACCCCCGGCTACGGCGTGCTCGCGACCGTGATCACGCTGTCGTACCTCTGGCTGCCGTACATGATCCTGCCGATCTACGCGGGCCTGGAGCGGCTGCCGAATTCGTTGGTGGACGCCGCGAGCGACCTCGGCGCCCGGCCGTTCCGCACGTTCCGCTCGGTGGTGCTGCCGGTGACCTTCCCAGCCGTCGTCGCAGGCTCGATCTTCACGTTTTCGTTGTCGCTGGGCGACTACATCGCGGTGAAGATCGTCGGCGGCACATCGCAGATGCTGGGCAACGTCGTCTACGACAACATCGGCGCGGCCAACAACCTGCCGTTCGCGGCGACCGTCGCGACCGTGCCCGTGGTGATCATGCTCGCCTACCTCGCCGCCGTGCGCCGCACGGGCGCGCTGGACAACCTGTAGGAGCGTGCGATGCGGCTTTCCCGGACGACCAAATACCTGCTGCTCGCCGCGCTGGTGCTCGGCCTCGGCGTCATCTACTTCCCGCTGCTTGTGGTCCTGCTCAACTCGTTCAACGCGGACACCACCTTCGGCTGGCCGCCGTCGAGCTTCACCCTCGAATGGTGGAGCCGGGCCGCGGAGAACGAAGGCGCGCTCAACGCGCTCGGCACGAGTGTCCAAGCAGGACTCGCGGCGACCGCGATCGCCCTGGTACTCGGCACGATGGCGGCCTTCGCGCTGCAGAAGTACCGTTTCTTCGGCCGCAACCAGGTGTCGCTGCTGATCATCCTGCCGATCGCGCTGCCCGGTATCGTCACCGGTATCGCGCTGAACAACGCCTTCCGCACGATCCTCGGCATCGACCTCGGCCTGTTCACCGCGATCGTCGCGCACGCGACCTTCTGCATCGTGGTGGTGTTCAACAACGTCGTCGCCCGTCTGCGGCGGATGGGCGGCAACCTCGAAGAGGCGTCGATGGACCTCGGCGCCGACGGGCTCACGACGTTCCGGCTGGTGACCTTCCCGATGCTGCGTTCGGCCCTGCTGGCCGGCGGTCTGCTCGCCTTCGCCCTGTCGTTCGACGAAATCATCGTCACGACGTTCACCCTCGGGACCGGGCTGGAGACCCTGCCGATCTGGATCCTGAACAACCTGTTCCGGCCGAACCAGGCCCCGATCGTCAACGTCGTGGCGGCGGTGCTGATCCTGGCCTCGACGGTGCCGGTCTATCTGGCGCAACGGCTTTCCGGCGACACGACGTCGGGCGGACGGCTGTGAGAAAACGCCGGTGCGGCTCGAAAGCCGCACCGGCGTTTTCACTCAGTACCGACGGTCCACCACCGCGCCGGTCGCGGCGGTGAAGACGATGTAGCCGTTCTGGAAGTCACTGCGCTTGCCACCGGGAACGTCGTACTCACCACTGGTCGGGAAGCCGAGGTACGAGGTCTCCCAGCCAAGTTGCCGCCAGCGGTTGCGGATCGCGCCGCGGACGTCGAACGCGGTGCTGGTGCCGAACCGCCAGTAGATCGAGTGTTCCTCGTTCCCCTTGCGGAAGTGGTTGTACTTCCCGGCGCCGTTCGGCGTCCAGGTCTCGTCGGTGGTCGGGTAGCCGAGCCCGTTTTCCCAGCCGACGGCCGCCCACCGTTCGCGGATCCAGCCGTGGACCTCATAGGCGCCCGTCGACGGCGTCCAATAGATCGAACCGACCTGGCTGAAGTGGTTGTATCTGCCCACACCGTCCGGGGTCACGGACTCGTCGGTGGTCGGGTAGCCGAAGTACCGTTCCCACCCGAGTGCCTTCCACTTCTCCCGGATCGCGCCCAGCACGAAGTGCGCCCGGGTCTCCGCCGTCCAATAGATCGACGAATTGACGAAGTGGCTGTACCGGCCGACACCGTCCGGGGTCGCCGCCT
Source organism: Amycolatopsis sp. MJM2582 (assembly GCF_000754115.1). Classification (NCBI taxonomy): domain Bacteria; kingdom Bacillati; phylum Actinomycetota; class Actinomycetes; order Pseudonocardiales; family Pseudonocardiaceae; genus Amycolatopsis; species Amycolatopsis sp. MJM2582. Next base: position 40,488 of record NZ_JPLW01000001.1, on the reverse strand, counting down.
GGTCGGTGGTCGGGTGGCCGAGAACGCCTGCTTCGGATCCGGTCTCGACCCACTTCTCGCGGATGGGGCCGTAGATCACGGCCGCGCCGGAATCGGGTGTCCAGTAGATCGTCCCGGCACCGGTCGTCGGTCCGCCCGCGAAGTGGCTGAAGCGCCCGTTCCCCACTTTGCCCGGGAATTCGTCCACGGTCGGAGCGCCGAGAAAGGCATGCGCGCCCAAAGCGATGTACTTCTCGTGGATCCGGCCGTAGACGGCGGTCACCCCGGTTTGCCAGGCCCGGTAGAGCCGACCGTTGGCATAGGCCTGCCAGCTTCCGGGGCTTTCGATGACCTCCCGACCGACGACGGCGCCCAACGTCGTGCGCAGGGCGGAATCCTCCGAGTAACGCTTTTCGATGGGAGACAGGTAGTCCGCCCGGAGTGTGAGTTCCCCGGCCGGCATCCGGATCTCCCGGTGGGTATTGGTGCCGAAGCTGTCCGCCCACCGCCGGAACCCCGCCCCGTCGAGTGCGGTGTGCGGCGCCGAGAGCTTCAGCGGAGCGCCGGCGGTCACCAGGCGGTTCGCACTCCGGCCCGGTTCGACGGTGATCTGGGCCGGGTGGTCACCGACGACCGTCAGCCGCACGAGGCGAGGCTGAGCCACATAGCGTGCCTTGGCCACGACGTTTCGGCCGTTCGTCACGGTTCCGGTGATCACGACGCTGCTGTCGGTCTCCTCCGGGAAATCGAACTTGAACGGCGATCCGGTGCCGGTCCGGACCAAAGTGACGGTACAGCTGCTGTCCGCGGGGCAACGACGTTTCTCCGCCGTCCAGCTGACGGTGATCGGACCGTCGACGGGATCGTCCGATTCCGCGGTCAAGGCGACCGTTTCTTGCGACGAGAACACGGTTCCCTCCGGCGGAGGGATGAGTGTGACCGTCGGACCGGCCATACCGGGGGTGATCGTCTGGCTCGAACTCGACACGACGCCGTGGAGGTCCTTCACGGTCAGGGTGGCGGTGGTCACGTCCGCTGTGTCGTAGGCGTGCCGCACGGTGCGTCCGCTGCCGGTCCCGCCGTCACCGAAGTCCCACTGATAGGTGAGGTGGTCGAAGTCCGGGTCCGTGGACAGACTCGCGTCGAACGAGACCGTGCGCGTGGCGGGATCGATCGTGGTGGTGAAGTCCGCCAGCGGCGCCTTGTTGCCTGGGCGGTAGCTCAACCGACGGAGAGCCGAGCTGTCCGCGTCAGCCAGCACGATGTCGCCGTTGGGAGCTGTCGTGATCGAGACGGGACTCCCCAGCGCGGAGGCGAAGACGGCGGGCGAGTTCACGGATTCCGCCGAACTGTTGAATCTGAACGTCGACAGGGTTCCCGCGCCCTTATCGGCCACGAAGTGGCGTTCGCGGTATGTCTCGGGGTACGACTCCCCGCTGTACCGGATGGCGCCGCTGACCGTGCCGCCGGCGCTCTGGCCGATCTCGAACCGCGGCGCGGTGTTCGTGATGCCGGCGCACCCGGGAAGGGCTTGATAGCCGGGTGTCTGGGAGTTCCCTTCCCAGCACGGCCATTTCGCGCTCTGCCCGGGGAACGCGATGTTCACCTCGTGAGGTGCGGTCCGGCCGGTGTCCGTGACCACGACACCGCCACGCGGGTCGAGCGCGACGCGCGGATCCCGCAGGCCGCTCAAGTAGTTACGGCTTCGCCAGGAGGCGCGCTCGGTGGGGTCGTAGAAGGGGTTGTCCGCGACGCCGAGTCCGCTCGGGTCCACACGCAGGATCTTCCCGGTGGGCTGGTTCGGATCCAGCGCACGCAGGGCGAACGGGTCGACAGTGCCGTCAGTGGCGTTGTCGCCGACCGCGATCCAGATGGCCTTGCCCGTCGGATCCACCGCGAGGTCTTGGATTCCCCTGGTGTCGGAGTTCGCGGGGAACTCGAGGACCACCGACTCGTCGATGAGCGCGGTGGGCGAATCGGCCCCTTGTGCTTGCCATTTGCTGACCCGAAACACGCGGTCGCCGCTGCCGACGGTCAGTGCTCGTGCGGTGTAGAGCGTCCGGCTCGTGGCGTAGTCCGGGGCCACCGCGATACTCGTCAAACCGAGTGAACCCCCGGTGTAGACGGGAATCGAAGCGACTTCGTTCGACTGCCCGCCTGCCGACGTCCACCGTACGGAGCCGCTCTTGCCAGTGGTCAAGACGCTGCCGTCGGGAAGGTACGCCGCGTCGGTGAGTTCACCAGGCTGCTGCCCGGACGGCAGGTCGAGCACCACGAACCCGTCCGGTAACACCGGTGCCGCTGAGGCGACCGGCGCCGTGACGACCGTGACGCCGAGAGCGGTCAAGCCGGCCGCCGCGGCGGCGATGGATCTTCGAATACGCATGGGACGTGCCTTCTTCGGACGAAGAGGGCTCCCGTCGGCGTGAGATCGCGCGCAGGCCGAAGCGAAGGTACGTCGCGGCCACGGCATGGTGCCACGCGACGATCAAGACACCCGGATCCCCCCAAGGACGATGATCACAGGGAACGCTATTGGTCTGAACCCGGCTTGTCATCGGCCATTCGCATGTCAACGGCGCATCCCCAGGCTCCATCGCCGCGTGCTCCGGTGTTCGCATCAGCTCCAGCTTCGAGCCCAGTACGGCTCGTGAGCCCCGCTGAACTACTTCGATCTCGATGACCACGGCTGGTTCAGCGTGGTGACGGTTTCCTGAGGGACATCAACGATGTCGAGGTTGTACGTCGCGCGGCGTCAGATCTCCGCTTTCAGGTTGCGAGCAAAGTCAAGCAGTAGTCGAACTTGTTCATCTGCAAGCGAGCTTGCTATTGAAACCAGCTCCCCGATTTGAGCTGAATTGCGGTAGGGTTTGCCGTGGCTTGTGGGCCCGCTCGTTTCGAGGCCTGCAATTACGAGCAAGTCCGCTTCGGGAATTTGCAACGCCGGAGCGATGTCTCTCACTATGTCGGGTGATGGCGGAATATTTCCATTCAGCAGCTGTCGAATGGTCGATTCGGCGCGAGCTGATGCTCGGCTGATGACTCGGGGTGACAGTTTGCGGGTGTCCATCAGGCCGCGTAGGATTTCAGGAAACCTTTGGTTCATCCCTGCATCTTACCGAGATGCTTGCACTGTGGGATGATGAGCAGGTGTCGTCGAACTGGAAAATTGAGATCATCGAGTGTGGCGACCTCGTTCAAGACGATGACGAGGTCGAATCTCAGGATGAGGCCGAGCGTCGTTGGAATCGCTACGTCGAGCTAGCTGATTCGGTGACTGGCGACGAGGGGCCAACTGGTGTCGCGGCGATTGTTCGTTCCTTGAAGGCCAAGGAAGATTACGGTGCCTATCAATCAGCACATGCGGCTCTGCTGCGTTTTCCTGGCGAAGACTTGGGGGAGGGGATGGCGCAAGCGACTTCGGATCTGCTTGTCATCCCGAAAGACAATAGCGGAAATGTTCTGATGCTCTTGGTGCACGCCGGTTCCGTGGCGGTGAGCAGATTCAACGATGCGCTCAGGGCTGTTGAACCGCGTGACCGTAGGGAGTTTCGTCAGTTGATTGAGTTTCATGAATCCGAAGAGTGGCTTTCTGATGCGACTCATCGGAACGTGCTCATGGTTCCGCGGGGTGTAGCTGATGTCGCTGTCGAAGTTGTGAAGCAGATGTAGTACGGTCTGCGCGTCTCCAGGTGGTCAATTGCGTCGGTATAGCCTGAAATGAGCAAGGGGCGTCCTAAGAGATGCGGAACGAATCCGTCGCTTCCCTCAGTGCCGCCAGCATCCCCGGATCCGTCACCGCGTGCCCGGCTGCTTCCACCAACTCCAGCTTCGAGTCCGGCCAAGCCCGGTGCAGTTCGTAAGCCGTCGCCGGCGGGCACACCGCGTCGTACCGACCCTGCACGATCACCCCGGGGATCCCGGCAAGCTTCCCGGCTTCCCGGATCAGCTGCCCTTCCTCAAGCCACGCCCCATGGCAGAAGTAGTGCAGCGCCAGCCGGGCGAACGTGACCGCGAACTCCGGCGACGCGTACTGGTTGCGGAAGGCGGGATCCGGGCGCAGGCAGACGATCGCGCCTTCCCAGGTGCTCCACGCGATGGCCGCACGTTCCCGGATCGCCCGATCGGGGTGATAGACGAGCTCGCGGTACGCCGACAGCGGGTCGTCGCGGCGGTCTTCGGGGATCGGCGCGAGGAAGTCTTCCCACTCGCGGGGGAAGAGGTTCGCGGCGCCGCCGTTGTAGATCCAGTCGAGTTCGCCGCCGCGGACGGTGAACACGCCGCGCAGGATGATCTCGCTGACGCGGCTCGGGTGGGTTTCGGCGTAGGCGAGGGCGAGGGTCGCGCCCCACGAGCCGCCGAAGAGCTGCCACTGGTCGAGATTCAGCCGTTCGCGCAGCTTTTCCATGTCCGCGACGAGGTGCCAGAGGGTGTTGGCCGACAGGTCGACGTCCGGCGTGCCGATATGCGGGGTGCTGCGGCCGGCGCCGCGCTGGTCGAACAGGATGATCCGGTAGGCCTCGGGGTCGAAATGCCGCCTGGCCATGGGGGAGATGCCGCTACCAGGGCCTCCGTGCAGCACGACCACGGGTTTGCCGTCCGGGTTCCCGGCTTCCTGACAGTAGATCCGGTGCCCGTCGCCGACGTCGAGCATGCCCTCGGCGCGCACCTGGATCGGCGGGTACAGGTCGTCCATAAGAACACTCTGCCCGAATTGGCGAGTGTTCGAAGGGTGGGGGCCCGCCCCCGCCGCCGGGCTGAGCGGGCCCCCGGTCTTCGGTCGCGTCAGCAGCCCGCCGTGGCGGCCACGTTCGCGAATCCCTTCCCGGCACCGGTCACCTTGTTGCTCGCGCAGACCTTGTTGCCCGTCGCGGCCTTCACGAGATAGAAGCCGTACGCGTAGCTGGACTGCACGTCCGCGGTGTTGCCGGAGAAGGTGTTGCCGCGGCCCCAGCCGTCGAGCTGGACATGGACCTCGAAGCCGCCGTAGGTCGCGTCGTGCACGAAGACCTTGCTGCCCCGGTTGTCCGCGACCACGTAGTTGTTGCCCTTCATGTCCACCCAGCTGTCGGCGAAGTGCTCGCCGCTCTGCCCGGTCCCGTCGAAGACGTTGCCGCGCAGTTCGCCGCCGGTGGTGCCTTCCTTGATGTCGATCGACTCGGCTCGCACGTTCGGGCCGATCTTGTTGTTCAGCGCCTTGTTGCGGTCGCTCCGGTCGGGCGTGCCGCCGGGCCAGTTGCCCTTCGCGGAACCGAAGTAGATGCCTTCGCCATAGCCCGCGTACTCGCGGCCGGTGTCGGTCACCTCTGAGTTCTTCACGACGTTGTCGGTGCTCGTGTACTGGAAATGGATGCCCTCGTGGCCGACACCGGCGACCTTGATGCCGTCGACGACGGTGTTCTTGACGCCTGTCGCCATCAGGCCCTTCTGACCACCGGTGAGGGTGAAGCCGGTCAGGTTCCAGTAGCTGCCGGTCAGTTCGAGCGTGCGCCCGGCCGAGGCCTTGATGACCGCGCTTCGCGGACCCTTCAGCGTGATGCGGCTGCTGGACGTGCCGCTCTTCGCCGCCTTGAAGTTGCCCGTGAAAGTCGTGTCGGCCGCGAGCTCGATGACGGTGCCTGGAGTGACCGAAGCGAGCGCCGCCGTGAGCTGCTCCGAAGTCCCTACGCGGACCGTCGCGGCCTGTGCCGGGTACGCCGCCAGCGTCGACAGCAGGGCCGCACCGGCCGCAACGGCCAGAATCCGCTCACGAACACGCATCCGTGGTCCTCCTCGTCGAGGGATCGAAATTCGGTCGTGGCGGCGACGGGCTAGACGTTAAGCCTCTTTACGAATGAGAGTCAAGGACATGATTGAAGTTCATATACGTGAACGACTAAAGGAGGGTTGTCGGGCAAGGACCGCCTGGAAAGGGAGCAAGGGACCTTTGCTACCGCGCTGACGGACTGTGTGGATTTTGGGGCGTTAGATGACCAGAAATCCACACGGTCACCACGGCGCGGAGAGCAAGGGACCTTTGCTACCGCCCTCCTCGGCCGGGAGTGGTAGCAAAGGTCCCTTGCTCTCTTTTCGCAGGTCAGAGGCCGGTCAGTCGTGGAACGAGTGCTCGGGAGCCGGGAACTCGCCTCGCCGGACGTCCTCCGCGAAGGCGGAAGCGGCTCCGGCCAGCACGCCGGCGAGATCGGCGTACTTCTTCACGAAGCGAGGGGTCTTGCCGCGTCGAAGCCCGGCCATGTCCTGCCAGACGAGCACCTGCGCGTCGCAGTCCGGTCCGGCGCCGATGCCGACGGTCGGGATCTTCAGTTCGTGCGTGATCCGCTTCGCCGCTTCGGCGGGCACCATCTCCATGACGACCGCGAAGGCGCCGGCCTCCTCCAGGGCGAGCGCGTCGGCGAGCAGCGCTTCGGCCGCTTCGCCGCGCCCCTGGACGCGGTAGCCGCCCAGATTGTGTTCACTCTGCGGCGTGAATCCGATATGTCCCATCACGGGGACGCCTGCCGACGTCAGCGCCTCGACGTGCGGAGCGAATTTCCGTCCGCCTTCGAGTTTCACCGCGTGCGCGCGGCCTTCCTTCATGAACCGCACCGACGTCTCCAGCGCCTGCTGCGGTGAAAGCTGATACGAACCGAACGGCAGATCGGCCACGACCAGGGCCCGCTTCACCGACCGGGTGACCGCGCGGACCAGCGGAAGCAGTTCCTCCACGGTCACCGGAAGCGAAGTGTCGTAACCGAACACGTTGTTCGACGCGGAATCCCCGACGAGCAGCACAGGAATGCCCACCTCGTCGAACAGCGCGGCGGTGTACATGTCGTAGGCGGTGAGCATCGGCCAGGCTTCGCCGCGCTCCTTCATGTCGCGAAGGTGATGTACGCGGACCTTCTTCCCAGATGTGGCCTGGGGCGCCGCGCCGGTCCCGTACGGAGCGGTGAGCTCGCCGGAATCCTTTTCGGTGGCAGACATCCTTGTCGACCGTCCTTCCCTCGAGGCCTCGAAGAGGTCCCCGGGTAGTGGAGCTGAACAGGACAAAGCCTGACATGCCCGGATACCGCTCCCAAGGCCGTGCGACCAGCTTCACACCGCGGCGTCACGCCTGTGGATGAGGAAATTCAGACCAGAGGATGATGATCGTTGACAACCACACAGGGTTGTGTGACGTCAAGTAAGTACAGCTGTCGATCCCCTGTGTGTACGCGAAGGACCAGAATGGCAAACCCAGTGAGCCGAGTCGCGCCGTGGAAGGCGAGGGCCGGCGGGATCGTCGCCACCCTCGTGCAGCTCGCGGCCGTGTTCTCGGTGATCCTCCTGCTCGCCGGCGGTGTGAAGGGGCCGGTGCTCAGGACGGGTGACATCGCCTTCTCGGCCTTGAGCATCCCGACGAACGCGAGCCTCGTGATCGTCCTGCTGCTCGTGGTCCTCGGTGCCGCGCTCCGCCGCCGCAAACGCGCGGCCCTTTACACGCTCCTGCTGTTCCAGGTCGGCGGCCTGGCGGTGACGCTGGCCTTCCAGGCCGCCCTGCTGTGGTCGCCCGAGCTGCTGAAACTGGGTCCGTGGCAGGTCCGGCACATCCCGCACCAGGTGTGGGTGCTGGCCATCGCCGACCTGATCTCGATCGGGATGATCGCGTTCCTCTGGGTCCTGCGTCCCGCGTTCCCCGCCCGGCTCGCGCCCGGAGCCTGGCGTGACGGCTTCACGGTGCTGTTCGGCGGCTTGGCCGCGGTCATCCTGGTCGGCTGGGGCCTGAGCGAAGCCTTCCCCGGCCGTCTCGCCGACACCTGGGCGCGGTTCGCGTGGGTGGTCAACCACACGACCGGCGAGAACATCCAGCTGCGCCGGGTCGGTATCGGCGAAGGGCCTGCCTGGCTCGACCTCGTGCTCGACCTCAGCGCCACGGCGGTCGCGACGGCCGCGCTGTACACGCTCTTCCGAGGTGTGCGCAGCCGTCGCTTGAGGACAGACGAGGAAGAACTGCGCGTACGCCGCCTTCTGGCCGAACACGGCGAAGACGACTCTCTCGGCTATTTCGCCACCAGGCGCGAGAAGAGCGTCGTCTTCTCGCCGAACGGCCGCGCCGCCGTGGCGTACCGCGTGCTCGCGGGCACCAGCGTCGCGAGCGCGGATCCCATCGGCGATCCCGACGCGTGGCCCGACGCGGTCCGCGCCTGGCTGAGCGAGGCACGCACCTACGGCTGGACGCCCGGCGTGCTCGGCGCGAGCGAACGCGGCGCGAAGGTCTACGCCGACGCGGGTCTGCGCGCGCTGGAGATCGGCGACGAAGCCGTCCTCGACGTCCGTGACTTCAGCCTCGCCGGGCCGGAACGCCGCTCGGTCCGGCAAGCGGTCAAACGGATCGAACGGGCCGGATACAGCACGAAAGTCCGGCGGCACAGCGAAATCCCGGCCGACGAAATGGCGGGGCTGTTGCTGCACGCGCAGCAGTGGCGCGGCGCCGAGACCGAACGCGGGTTCTCGATGGCGCTCGGCAGGCTCGGTGATCCGAGCGACGGACGCAGCGTGATGGTGGAGGCATACGACGCCAAGGGCGAGCTTCGCGGAATGCTGTCGTTCGTGCCGTGGGGCCGTCGCGGCCTGTCGCTCGACCTGATGCGGCGCGATCGCGACGCCGAGAACGGGCTCAACGAGTACATGGTCGCTGAAGTCGTCGCGGCGAGCTCACACCTTGGCGCGCAACGGATTTCGCTGAACTTCGCGATGTTCCGCGCGGTCTTCTCCGAGGGGGAGCGGATCGGCGCGGGCCCGGTGCTGCGCGCCTGGCGCGGCGTGCTCAGCATGGCGTCGCGGTTCTTCCAGCTGGAATCGCTCTACCGGTCCAACGCCAAGTACGGGCCCGACTGGGAGCCGCGTTTCCTGTGCTATTCCTCGGCTCGACGGTTGCCGCGGGTCGGCATCGTCGCCGGCGCGCTCGAAGGGTTCGTCCCGACAGGGCGATCTGCGCGGGCGCTGAAACTGGAGACGGTCACCGACGATTTCGTCGCCGAAGTCCACCGTATCGAAGCGAACGCGGCCACTCCCGCACCCAAGGAGGTGCGACGCCCCGACCAGGTCCGCGTGCGGATGGCGAAGCTGGATCGCTTGCGGGAAGCCGGGATCGACCCGTACCCGGTCGGTTTCGCGCGGGACGATCTGCTCGGCGACGTCGTCTCGAAATTCGGGGACCTGAGCCCGGACACCCACACCGGTCATCGGGTCCGTGTCGCGGGCCGGGTGCTCGCGATGCGCAACCTCGGCGGGCTCTGTTTCGCGCGGGTCAAGGATTTCAGCGGCGAGATCCAGCTGATGCTCGACGCCTCAGTGCTCGACCTCGGCGGCTGGCGGCGAGGCGTCGACCTCGGTGACCATGTCGGCGTGAGCGGGCAGGTCGTGACGTCGCGGCGCGGTGAGCTTTCCGTGCTCGTCGACGAATGGACCGTGACGGCGAAGAGCCTGCATCCGTTGCCGGACAAGCGAAAAGGTCTCACCGACCCGGAGACGCGGGTGCGGCAGCGATACCTGGACCTCGCGGTGAACCCGGACTCGACGGCGATGCTGCGGATGCGCTCGACCGTCGTGCGCGCGGTGCGGGAGCGGCTGCACCAGGGCGATTACCTCGAAGTCGAGACGCCGATGCTGCAGACCGTGCACGGCGGCGCCAACGCGCGGCCGTTCATCACGCATATCAACGCCTACGACATGCGGATGTACCTGCGGATCGCGCCCGAGCTCTACCTGAAGCGGCTTTGCGTGGCAGGCGTCGAGCGCGTTTTCGAACTGAACCGGAACTTCCGCAACGAGGGTGTCGACGCGACGCACAACCCCGAATTCACCATGTTGGAGGCATACCAGGCGTATGCCGACTACAACACTATGCGCACCTTGACGCGCGAACTCGTGCAATGCGCCGCGGAGGCCGCGTACGGCGCGCAGGTGGTTCGCCGACCGGGGCCGGACGGGAAGGTCGTCGAGTACGACATCTCCGGTGACTGGCCGGTGATCCCGGTCCACGAAGCCGTCTCGGCCGCGCTCGGGGAGAAGATCGACGCGAGTACCTCCGTCGCCGAACTCCAACGGCTGTGCCGCGCGGCCGGGGTGCCGGTGAACGAGGACGCCGGGCACGGCGATCTCGTGCTGAAGGCGCACGAGCATCTGGTCGAAGGCGCGACCGTGCTGCCGACCTTCTACACCGACTATCCGACCGACGTCTCGCCGCTGACCCGGCAACATCGCGTGGACCCGCGGCTGGCCGAGCGCTGGGATCTGATCGCGTTCGGCTCCGAGGTCGGCACGGCCTACACGGAGCTGACCGACCCGCTCGAGCAACGACGGCGGCTGGAGGCCCAGTCGCTGCGCGCGGCGAGCGGGGACGTCGAGGCGATGGAGCTGGACGAGGACTTCCTGCTCGCGCTCGAACACGGCATGCCGCCGACCGGCGGGCTCGGCATCGGTGTCGACCGGCTGCTGATGATGCTGACCGGCGCGTCGATCCGGCAGACGGTGCTGTTCCCGTTCGTGCGCCCGCAGGGGTAGCAAGGGACCTTTGCTCCCACTCGGCCCGCTGACCTGCGAAAAGAGAGCAAGGGACCTTTGCTACCGCCGGGCCGCGGTGATCGGCACCCGCTTGTATCCGGACACGAAGTTCGACGTGATCCGCTCCGGCTTCCCCGCCGGGGCGAAATCGTGGAACCGGCTCAGCAGCTCCTCGAACAGGATCCGGATGCTCATCCGCGCCACACTGTGCCCGACGCAGTAGTGCGGCCCGATCCCGAACGCGAGGTGCTTGTTCGGTTTGCGCCGGATGTCGAAGGTGTCCGCGTCCGGGAACTGCTCCTCGTCGCGGTTGGCCGAACCGAGCCAGACCACCACCGCGTCGCCGGCGGAGATCTTCGTATCGCGCAGCACGACGTCCTGGGTGGCGTACCGCAGCATGTGGTTGACCGGCGAAGACCAGCGCAAGGCCTCTTCGACGGCGGTCTGCCCGGTCTCCGGATGCCGCGTCCAGTCCTCGAGCACACCGGTCTCGATGAATTCCGCGAACACGAAGTTCGGCGCGTGCGGCGTCGTGACGTTCGCACCGAGCAGGAGGCTGTAGCAGTTGGCCACGATCTCGCTGGGTGACATGTGCCTGCCCTCGAACTCGGTCGAGATCAGCACGCTGAGCAGGTCGTCGCTGAGATGGTCGCGCCGGTACGAGACCAGATCCTGGAAGTAGACGAACAGTTCCCGGTGCGCGCTGGCCAGCGTCGCGTCCTTGCCGTCCGCGATCTGGAACTCCGGATCGTCGGCGGCGACGCAGGCGCTGGTGAGCTTCGTCAGCCACGGCCAGTCCTCTTCGGGCAGGCCGATCATCCGCCCGGTGACCGCCATCGGCATGGTCATCATGGCTTCCGCGAAATCGAAGACACCGCCGTCGCCCAGCGGGGCGATGAGGCCCAGCACCAGTTCCCGGACCATGTCGCGCTGCTTGTCCACCGCGCGGACCGCGAGCGCCTTCTTCAGCCGCGCCTGCATGATCGTATGCCGCGGCGGGTCGGTGACGACGAGCTGCTTGCCGCCGGCCGGATCGTCCATGCCCAGCAGTTCGAGCATGGTGCCGCGTTCGGAGGTGAACAGTTCCGTGGTGCGCATGACGAAGTCGGTGTCGGCGAACTTCACCACCGACCAGAAGCCGCGCTCGGCGTCGACCTGGTGCCAGGTCAGCCCGTCCTGCGCGCGGAGTTCACGCCATATCGAATGCGCGTCGCCGTCGGCGTACAGGAAAGGGTCGACCAGGTCGGCGCCGCTGAAATGCACCGGACAACCCCTGGTGGTGTCCTCGAGCGTCATGCTCGTTCCCTTCATTTCGCGGCGGACCGCCATGATTTATCCGCACCCGAATGGCATAGTGGCCGTATGCGCTGAACACCCCAGTGGCCACTGCGTCCAATGGACCAGTGAATACGGCGGCGGCACTGCTCGCCGTATCAACTTTCCTTGCAGCACAACGCATCCACGCCCGTGTGGGCAGGTTCGTTGCTTCTTCCCCAGATGTCGGCCGAGTCAAGCACGCGTGTTCGAGCAGTGTCAAGGGTGTCCGAATCACTGCTTTCGTAGCTCAGTGGTGAGATGTCCACGAATGGACGAGTTGACAGTCGCGGCGGTGTCCTCGTAGCGTCTGGATGGCAATTGGGGGTTCGATTTCTGGGGAATTCAGCCACCGCGTTGATTTGATTACGGCTTTCGCCGTGCATTTCTTCTTTCCATTCAGGCTGTCCACCGACCGGGGGAAGCGGCAGAGGTATGCCATCTGAATCGGCCAGTGTCTGGCATGTCGCCACGCCCACTCAGCAGGGCATTTGGATCGTCGACCGCATCGATCGGCTGCGTCCGACGTACCTGATCCCGTCGGTCATCGAGTTCACCGGACCGATCGACCACGTCGCGCTGGCGGAGGCCGTCAGCCGCGCGCTGGCACGGCATCCCGCGCTGCGATCGCGATTCCGCCTCGAAACCACACACCGTCGCGTCGAGTACCGGACCGACGGCGAGCCCGCGGAGGCCGGTTTCCTCGACGCCGTCGAAGAGGACTGGACCACTGACGAGGTGAAGCGGCTCGTCGAGGTTCTCTGCTACACACCCTTCGACCTCGGCGACGAACCGCCGGCGCGAGCGGAGCTCATTCGCATCGGCCCGGACACCACGTTGTTCGTCCTGACCGTGCACCACATCGTCTTCGACGCCACGTCACGGAAACTGCTGCTCGACGAGATCGGCCGGTTCTACCGCGGCGCGCTGAGCGGTGAAGAAGTCGTTCTGCCCGAACCGATCCATCCCGCGCAGGTCCAGGTTCCGATCCCGGAAACCGAGCTGGCGCCCCGGATCGCGGACGCCGTCGAGCGACTGCGGGGCGCGCCGACCACGGTCGACCTGCCCTATGACCGGCGGCCGGACCCGGACCTGTCCATGATCGGCGCCGAGGCCCGCACCACCTTCGACGAACAGGTCACCGCGCGGGTCCTGGCGGCGTCGGCCGAAGCGGGCTGCACCGCGTTCATGACCGGGGTCGCGATCCTCGCCGCGACCCTCGCCCGCCGCGGCGGGCAACGCGACTTCCTGTTCTCGGTGGTCTGGCCCGGTCGCGACGACCCGGTCTCCGCCGGTGTCGTCGGGATGTTCATGTCCACCCTCGTCCTGCGGATCCGCCTCGACGAAACGACGACGTGGCGCGAACTCCTGCTCGAAGCGCGGAATTCCGGCATGGAGACGTTCATCGACGCGGATGTCCCGTTGGACGCGCTCGCCGCCGAACTGGACGACGAGCGCGACGTCGGCAGGCTGCCGTTGACCCCAGTGCTGGTGAACCTCGCCGAAGTACCCGCCCCGTTCGACCTCGCGCCCGGCGTCACCGGCCGGTTCCGGCCGCTGGAACCCCAGTACAGCAAGTGGGATCTCGCGCTTTTCGTGCATGTGTCGGACGGATCCCGCCTGGAGCTCACCCTCGACTACCCCGCCGATCTCTTCACCGACGAAACGATCGACGGTCTGCTTCTCGATCTGCGACGCGGTGTCGCGGATCTCGCCCGATCCCCGGAGGAAGCCGTGCTCAAGCCCGCCACCGAAGCCCTCGACCTCGACGATCCGGCCGTGCGCCTGGACCTCGTCCGCGGTGTCTGGAGCGAGGTGCTCGACAACAAGGAATTCGGCGACGACATCAGTTTCTTCGACGCGGGAGGCGATTCGCTGCGCCTGGTAGTGCTGGTGGAGAAGCTGCGCGAAGTGTCCGGCCGGATGGTGAAGACGGTCGACCTGTTCCGCGCCGGCACCGTCCGCGGCCACGCCGATCTGCTGGTCGGCGCGGAGAAGAAGCAGGCGGGGGGAGCGCGCGGCAGCCGTGAGCGCCTGCTCGGCGCCGCCCGCGAACGGCGCGCGGCCGAAACCCAGGCCTGACCCTCGCCTACGCCAGCCCCTCGTCCCGACCGGAGAAAAGCCATGTCGTTCCACGAGTACGCCAGTGCCGTCCTCGGCCAGGACATCGAGGCCGGCGCGTTCGCCACCACCAGTTTCGTCGGCCTCGGCGGGGATTCACTGCGCGCACTGCGGCTCGTCGCGATCACGCAGGAGAAGCTCGGCCTGCGAGTCCCCGTGGCCGCGTTGCTCAGTGACACTCCGGTCGCCGAGGTGTTCGCCGGCGCGGTCCCCGCCGGGAAACCGGTCGGCGGATCAGAACCGGCCGCCGAAGCGATTTCCCATGCCCAGCGCGGGATGTGGCTGATCGAGCGGGTCACCGGCGGATCCCCCTACAACCTGGTCTTCACCTGTTTCGTGGAGACCGGGACGCTGGTGCCGGAGTTGTTCGAGCGGGCGGTCGCGCAGACCGTGGCGAGACATCCCGGACTCCGCACGGTCTACCGCGGTGACACCGGCGATGTCGTGCCCGAGGTGCTCGAGTCGTACATCCCGGCCGTCGAGGCACACACCTGGGAAGGCGAAGCGGGCGAGTTCGAGGAGCGGGTCCGGTCCCTCGCGGCCCGGCACGGACGGCGGCCGTTCGACCTCGCGGAGGCACCGGCGTATCGGTTCCTCCTGGCCCAAGGCGGCATGGGCGGTCAGGCCGTCGTGCTGGTGGCGCACCACATGGTGCTCGACGGCTGGTCGGTCGGTCTGCTGCTGAACGAATTGTTCGCCCGCTACGCGAACCTGGCGGGCGGCGGGCCCGAGACCGTGGGGGAGCCCGGTGTCTCGCCCCGGGTTCTCCTGCGCCATCAAGAGGAGGCCCGCGCCTCCGGGGAATGGGACCGGCAGGCCGAGTTCTGGACGAAGCACCTCGACGGCGTGCCGTCGGTGCTGGAACTCCCGTCCGATCGGCAGCGTCCTCCGATCCAGGACGCCGCGGGCGCGCGGCTGCCGATCGACTTCGGCGTGCCCGCCGGCGCGGCGGTCGCCGAACGCGCCAAGGCGCTGGGAATCACGCCGTTCGCCTTCCTGCTCGGCGCCTTCGGCTTGACGTTGAGCCGCTGGACCGGCACACGGCATCTGCTGGTCGGGGTTCCGCTCACCGGCCGGGGGAGCACCGAACTCGAAGAACTCGTCGCCGTTGCCGGGAACCTGGTCCCGGTCCGGATCGACATCGCCGAAGACGCCGCCGTGGCGACGTACCTGCGCTCGGTGCACCAGTCGCTCGGGCAGAGCATCGACGCGGGCGACCTGCCGTTCGAAGAGCTGGTCACCCGGCTCGGCATCGAACGCACGCTGGGCTGCCACCCCTTGGTCCAGGTCTCGTTCGGCATGCACGATCAGCTTGTCCCGCAACGGATCGTGACCTCGGGCGCGCGGCTGCGGATCGAAGAGGGCCACGGTGGCGGCGCGCAGTTCGACCTTTCCCTGCTGATCGGCCGGGCCGAGCCGTCATTCGGTGGCCATCTGGAATACGCGTCCGCGGTCTTCGGTCCGGCCGACGCCGAAGGGTTCATCGCGGACTTCCTCGCCGCCGCGGACCAGCTGGCGACGGCCGGCGACGTCGCGGTCGAGGAGATCCGTTGCCTCTCAACGGAACGGCGGGCCCTGCTCGACGGCATCAACCGGACCCGGGAGGATTTCCCGGCCACGTCGATCGACGCGCTCTTCCGCGAAACGGTGCTCCGGGACCCGGACGCGATCGCCGTCCGCGAACACGAAGTCCAGCTGAGCTACCGCGAACTCGCCGCCGCGGCCTCCCACCAGGCGCGGCTGCTGCGCGAAGCCGGTGTCCGCCCCGGCGACCGCGTGCTCGTCGGGCTGGACCGATCGATCGCGGAAGCCGTCGCGGTGCTCGGCATCGTCTGGGCGGGCGCGGCGTACGTCGGCGTCGATCTCGCCGTCCCCATCGAGCATTCCGGCAAGATCGTGCGGTCCGCGGCTCCGGTCGCCGCCCTCGTGCCCACGGCCTCGGCGGAACGCTTCCGCCAGCTGGGGATTCCCGTGGTGGCGGCGTGGGATCGGTCCTGGGAGATGCGGGAGGTCGTCGAAGCGCCGGTGGATCCGGACACGACGCGTCCGGCCTATGTCGCCTTCACCTCCGGCTCGACCGGTGAACCGAAGGGGGTCTGCGTCCCGCACCGCGCCATCGTCCGGCTGGTGCACGAGGCGGACTACGTCCACCTCGGCCCGGAGGAACGGGTGCTGCGGTTGTCCCCGCTCGCCTTCGACGCGTCCACTTTGGAGCTTTGGGGCGCGCTCCTGACCGGTGCCACGCTCGAGGTGTACCCGGCGGGCCTGCCGACGCCCACTGAACTCGGCGACTTCCTGCTGGACAACGAAGTCACCGTCGCCTGGCTCACCGCCGGACTGTTCCGGCTGGTGGAGGAGTTCGCGCCCGACGCGTTCGCCGGGCTGCGGCAGCTGCTCACCGGCGGCGACGTCGTCCCGCACGAGCACGTCGCCCGGGTCCTGCGGCGCCATCCCGGCCTGGTCGTCACCAACGGCTACGGGCCGACCGAGAACACCACGTTCACCACCACGTATTCGGTGACCGACGCGGACGACGTCGACGGCCCGCTGCCGATCGGCACGCCGTTGCCCGGAACCCGGGTGTACGTGCTGGACGCCCGGCATCGGCTCGTGCCGCCGGGCGCGGTCGGCGAGCTGTACACCGGCGGTCTCGGCCTCGCCGACGGGTACCTCGGCGACGAGGCGGAGACGGCCCGCGTGTTCGGCGAGTTCTCCCCGGACGTCCCCGAACGCCTTTACCGCACCGGGGATCTGGTGCGCATCGACACGAAGGGCCGGGTCCGGTACCTCGGCAGACGCGACGATCAGGTCAAACTGCGCGGCTACCGCGTCGAACTGTCGGCGATCAGCGACGCGCTCACCGCGGACCCGCGGGTGCAGGACGCCGTCGTCGCGGTCAGCGACGGCGACAGCGCGGAGAAGCGGTTGATGGCCGCCGTCGTCCCGGCACCCGGTGCCGTGTTCGGCACGGCGGACCTGCGCGACGCCCTGAACGGACGCTTGCCGGCGTACATGGTTCCGACGCTGTGGGCGCTGGTCGAGCGGATCCCGGTGACCGGCAACGGGAAGATCGACCGCCGCGCGCTGGCCGCGGTGGCGGCCCCGGCGACCGCGGCCCCGGAACCTCAGGACGACCTCGGCCCGGCGCTCGCGATGTTCACCGAGGCGATCGGCGAGCCCGCCGTGGAAATCACCGCGCGGACGGATTTCTTCACCGTCGGCGGGAATTCGATGGCGGCCATCCGGTTGGTGACGCTGGCCAAGGAACGCACCGGAGCGATCCTCAAGGTGCGCGACTTCCTGCGCGACCCGACGCCGGAAGGCCTGGGCAGGCTCCTCGCGAGCGCTTCATGACCAGGCAGGAGCCGGTCGCCGTCATCGGGATGGCCTGCCGGTACCCGGGCGCGCCGGACGTCGGCCGGTTCTGGTCGTTGTTGCGCACGGGCGCCGAAGGCATCAGCAGGCTGGACGCCGGGGAGGTCCTCGCGGCCGGTGGCGACCCCGAGCTGACCCGGCGTCCCGAATTCGTCCCGGCGATGGGGTTGCTGACCGGCGCCCGCGGCTTCGACTGGACGTACTTCGGCTACAGCCGTGCCGAGGCGGCGAGTATCGATCCGCAGCAGCGGGTGTTCCTGGAATGTGTGGTGGCCGCCCTCGACGACGCCGCGCTCGACCCGGCCCGCTTCCCCGGCTGGATCGGCGTGTACGGCGGGGCGGACCAGGTCACCGCCGAGCCGGACGGCGAACTCGGCGAACTGGCCCGCTACATCGGGCTCGGCCCCGACTTCCTGGCGACGCGGGTGGCCTACAAACTCGGCCTCCGCGGTCCGGCCGTCACCGTGCAGACGGCGTGTTCGACGTCGTTGACGGCGGTGCACATGGCGGCCGCGAGCCTGCGCGGCGGCGAATGCGACGTCGCGCTCGCCGGTGGGGTCGCGGTCATCGCCGGCGGCGAACGGGGCTACCTCTACGAACCCGGTGGAATCCTTTCCCCGGACGGCCATTGCCGCACGTTCGACGAACGAGCCGGGGGCACCGTGCCCAGCGAGGGCGTCGGCGTGGTCGTGCTCAAGCGACTGGCCGACGCGCGGCGCGACGGCGATCGCGTCCTCGCGGTGATCCGCGGTTCGGCGATCAACAACGACGGCGCGGAAAAGATGGGCTACACCGCTCCGTCGGTCGAGGGGCAGAGCGAACTCATCGCCTACGCGCAGCGGCTGGCCGGCGTCGAGCCGCGCGACATCGGATACGTGGAGGCGCATGGCACCGGCACCCGGATCGGCGATCCGATCGAGGTCCAGGCACTCACCGACGTCTTCCAGACGGACACCGGCGCCACCGGTTGGTGCCGGCTCGGCGCGGTCAAGAGCAATATCGGGCACACCGGTTCCGCGGCGGGGGTGGCGGGCCTGATCAAGGCCGTGCTGATGCTGCGGCACCGGGAACTGGTGCCGTCGGTGCACTTCACCCGGCCGAATCCGTTGCTGGAACTGGAAACCACCCCGTTCGTGGTGAGCACCCGCACCGAACCGTGGACCGGCCGGGACGGCAGGCTCGCCGGAGTCAGTTCGTTCGGCGTCGGCGGCACCAACGCGCACGTCATCCTCGAAGAGGCGCCGGCCCGGACGGCGCCGCCCGTGCGTGGCGGGCGCCGAGTGCTGACGTTGTCCGCGGCCGCGCCGGAAGCCCTCGGCCGCCTCCGCGCGAACCTGGCCGAGCACCTGCGCGCGACACCGGACCTGCACCTGTCCGAAGTCAGCGCGACGCTGGCGTCCCGCCGCGTGCATCAGCACCGGCAGACCGTCGTCGCGGCGGACACCGCCGAAGCCGCGACGCTGCTCGCGGCGCCGGGGGCGTCCGTGCCGGGCGCGCTCGACAAGGTCGCGTTCGTCTTCCCGGGGCACGGTCTGCTGACCCATCCCGCGGGGGTGGCCGCGCACCGGCTGCTTCCCGGCTTCCGGGCCGCGTTCGACGAAGTCCGGGACCTCGTCCGCGAGCGGCACGGGCTCGACCTCTCACCGATCGTCACCGAGAACGCCGAACCGGCCTGGTTCTCGCGACTCGTCCCTCACCAGGTCGGGTTGTTCGCGCTCGGTTACGCGCTGGGCAGGCAACTCCTGGAGCTCGGTATCCGGCCGGTCGCGATGCTCGGCAACAGCATCGGCGAGTACGCGCCAGCCACGCTGGCCGGGCTCTGGACCCTGCCGGACGCGGTGGATCTGGTCCACCTGCGGGCTTCGGCGATGCTGGCCACCCGGCCCGGCCGGATGGCCGCCGTCGGCGCCGCCGCGGACGAACTCGCGGATCGCTTGGCGGACAAGGGTTTCGGTGAACTCTCCCTCGCCGTGCGCGGGCCGGGACGAGTCGTCGTCTCGGGGCCGGAAGCGGTGATGACCCGGCTGCTCGACGGAGACCTCCTGGCCGGTCTCGACGTCCGGGTACTCGACATCCCGCGGGCCTTCCACAGCACGCTGATGAATCCCGCCGCCGACGAACTCGCCGAGGCGGTGGCCGCCAAGCCGAATGCGGCGCCGCGAATCCGGCTGGTGTCCAACACTTCCGGCGGATGGGCGGAACCGGACTCGTTGCGCGGCCCCGATTACTGGGCGGGGCAGCTCCGCGAACCGGTGCTGCTGGAGGAGTGTGCGGGCACCCTGCTCGAATCGGGCTGCGACACCTTCCTCGAACTGGGGCCCGGCACATCCATGCTCGCGACACTTCGCCGTCACGAAGCCTGGAAGGCAGGCAACGTGACCGTGCCGCTGCTGGGCCGGGCCGAGGACGGAGATCGCGGTGTCCTCCGCGCGCTCGGCTCGCTCTGGGAACGTGGCGCGGACGCCGTCGCCGGATTGCTGGAAGAGCCCGGTGAACGGCCGGCCGTCTGCTCGCTCCCGACTTACCCCTTCAGCGACGAGGAGCCGGATTTCGCCGTCAGGCGGCCACCCTCGGTCAAGTCCACTGTGGATGGTCCAGATGAGTCCACAGTGGAACTACTGTGGTGCGCGGCGCTCGGCGTCCCCTCGGCCGACGCGGCGGACGATTTCTACGCGCTCGGCGGCGAATCGCTGATGGCGGTGAACCTGATGTCGAAGATCCGCGAGCGGACCGGCGCTTCCGTACCGGTGGCGGAGTTCGACCAGGAAGCCACCTTCGGCCGGTTGTCACGACTGGTCGCGGAGCGGTCCGCCGCACCGGGGCCGCGGCACACGGTCGATGTCGTGACCTTCCACGAAGACGGCCCCGGCACGCCCTTGCTGCTCATCGCGGATTCCGCGGGCAGCGCGCTCAGTTATCGCGCGCTGGCCGACGAACTGACCGGTGCGCGCCCGGTCCACGGCTTCGAAATCGTTTCCGGCCGGGAAAAAGGCATCGACGCGATCGCGGCCCACTACGTCGACGCGGTGCTGCGGACACGGCCCGACGGCCCGTACCTCCTGGGCGGCTGGTCCTTCGGGGCCGTACTGGCGCACGAGGTCGCGCGGCAGCTGACCCGCCGCGGCGCGGACGTGGACACGGTGGTCGGCCTCGACGGCTTCGTGCAGGGACGCCGCGACCTGCCGATGGCCGTCGATCCCGGCTTCTTGGCGAGCCACGGGCGAACCCTCGTCGACGCGGCCTTCGGGTTCGGCGCGATCGGCCGTGAGACGCGGCGCAATCCGGCGCTGCGCACGCAATTGCTGGGCAAGGCACGCGCGCTGGTGCCCTACCGGCCTCCTTTCGTTCCCGCCAGGGCCTTGGTGTTCCGGGCGGGTTCGGACCGGCGAGGGGCCGCCCGGCTCCGCGCCCGTCTCGCCCCGCTGTACGGCGGCGGTGTCCAGGTGTTCACCACTCCCGGCGATCACTGGTCACTGCTCAAGCAACCCCATGTGGGCGCCCTCGCCCGCGAACTGAACGGTGCTCTCGCGGGCGCCGAGAGGATGGATCATGTCGGCTGAATCCACAGCGACGAGTCAACCCACCGTCACGGCGGCGCCGGAACCGCCGGTCCAGGAGAAGCCGCTCTTCCGTAACCGTGATTTCCAGGCCATGTGGATCAGCCAGTTCTTCGCCGCCTTCGGCAAGGAAGCGGCGGAGATCGCGTATCCGCTGCTGATCCTCGCGACCACCGGATCGGCGACCTACGCCGGTGCCGTCGGCGCGGTGCAACTGGTGGTGGCCGGGGTGATGTCCCTGCCCGGCGGCAGCCTGACCGACCGCTTCAACCGCAAGCTGATCATGATCGTCTGCGATCTGGCGCGGCTGGTGCTGCTGGCGTTGTTCGCCGTGCTGGTGATGAGCGACGCCGTCAACGTCTGGTTCACCTTCGCCATCGTGATCCTGTCCGCGACCTGTCTCGGCGTGTCCAACCCGGCCGGGATGGCGGCGATCAAACAGCTCGTGCCCGCCTCCCAGCTGACCCAGGCGACCGCGCAGAACCAGATCCGGTTCTTCGGCGCCACCGTCGCCGGCCCGCCCGCCGGCGGCGCGCTGTTCGCCCTCGCCAGGGCGCTGCCGTTCTTCGCCGCCGCGCTTTCGTTCCTGGTGTCCGCGGTGATCCTGCTGCTGGTCAAGAAGCCGACCCAGGCACCGCGGACCGTCGAAACCAAGGCCGCGCCCAAGGGGAGCATGCTCGACGGCTTCAAGTTCATCGTGAAGCAGCCGATCATCCTGACCCTGGTGCTGTGGGCGATGGGCTCGAACATGGCCTTCAACCACTCCGGGATGTTCCTCGCCCTGATCGCCACCGCGCAGGACCGCGGCGCGTCGGAAGCCCTGATCGGCACGACACTCGCCATCGCGGGCGGCGGCGGCCTGACCGGCGCGCTGCTCGCGGGCATCGTGCTGAAGTACGTGCGGCCGCCGGTGATCATGGCCTACGCCATCTGGATCGGCCCGGTCGCGGCGGTGCTGCTGACCTTCGTGCCCGGCACGCTGCCGCTCGGCATCATCGTCGCCTGCATCTTCCTGCGCGCCGGTGTCGTCGGGGCGCTGATCTACGGCTACATCGCCGCACTGGTGCCGGACAACCTGCAGGGCCGGGTCATCGGCGCGGTGATGTTCGTCGGCATGATCGCCCAGCCGATCGGCATCTTCGCCGTCGGCGCGATCTTCGACCTCGCCGGCCCGACGTGGGTCTTCGTCTTCATGGCCGTCGCCGGGACCCTCTTCGCGCTGCCGACCCTCAGCAAACGCATCCGCACCTTGCCCGCCCCTGAAGAGCTCGCCAAGCAAACGACTTCGGAGGATGGAAAATGAGCCTGGAAATCCCTGAGCAGACCACCGCGTCCCCGGAGCCGCTTCCCGCCGAGTTCTGCACCCACCCCGGCCCGGATCCGTACGCGGGCTACGCCGAAGTGCGGGCCACCTGCCCGGTGCGGCCGATCGAGTACCCGCCGAATTCCGAGGCCTACGTCATCGCCGACTACGAAACGGTGAGCAAGGGTTTCGCCGACCGCCGACTGTCGAAGAGCGTCGACAACGCGCCCGGCTGGTTCCGCGAGGCACTCGAACAGAGCAGCCCGATCCTGATCAAGAACATGCTCACCGCGGACCCGCCGAAGCACACCCGCCTGCGCAAACTGGTCGGAAACGCCTTCGTCCCGCGACGTATGAACGAACTGCGGCCGCGGATCCAGGAGATCACCGACGACCTGATCGACGCGCTGCCCGGCGAAGGCGTCGCCGATCTCTACAACGACTTCGCGTTGCAGCTGCCGATGCGGGTGATCTGCGAGTTCCTCGGTGTCCGGATCGAGGACTGGCCGCTGCTGCACGACTGGGGCATGGTGCTCAGCAACGCGCCGTACCTGGACGAAGAGGGCAACCGGCGGCTCAAGCAGGTCAGCGACGACGTCGAGAAATATCTGCTGAACCTGATGGCCGAGCGGCGCGCGGATCGGCGCGAGGACTTGGTCAGCGTCATTCTCGAGACGGCCGACGCCGACGAGGCGTACAGCGACGAGGAGATCGTCTCCACGTTGATCCTGCTGATCATCGCGGGCCACAAGACGACCGCGAACCTCGTCGGGAACGGTATGCAGGCGTTGCTGCGGCATCCGGACCAGTTCGAGCTCCTCAAGAGCGAACCGGAACTCGTGGCGACGGCGATCGAGGAGTTCCTGCGCTTCGAGGGACCGGTTTACCGTGCGCCGCAACGGTTCGCGGCCGAGGATCTGGAGCTGTGCGGCCAGCGGATCGGCAAGGAGAGCGTCGTCCACCTGCTGATCAACTCGGCCAACCACGACCCCGAAGTGTTCGAAGACCCCGAAAAACTGGACATCACCCGCAAACCGAACCGGCATCTTTCGTTCGGGGGCAACGTGCACTTCTGCCCCGGCGCTCCGCTGTCCCGGATCGAAGGCGCCGTCGCGTTCACCACGCTGCTGCGGCGGCTGCCCGGGTTGAGCCTGGCCGTGGCGCCGGAGGACCTGCCGTGGCGCTTCGACAACTCGGCCAGCCGGGGCCTCGAACGACTGCCGATCCGCTACGACCGGAAACTGCCGCGATGACTTCCTTGGTGTGCCTGCCTTTCGGCGGGAGCGGGGCTGCCTTCTTCCACCCGTGGTCGGCCTTCGCCGCCGACGGTCTCGAAATCGTGCCGATGCGGTTGCCCGGCAGGGAACGGCTGATCGACGAAGAGCCGTACCGGTCGGTGCACGACGCCGTCGACGCTTTCGTCGGCGACCTGGGTGAGGCGTCGGACGTCGTGTTGTTCGGGCACAGCGTCGGCGCCGTGCTGGCCTACGAACTCGCGCACCGGCTGCCGTCCGTGCGGCATCTGTTCGTCAGCGGGTCGCCCGGTCCGCGTACGGAACGACCGCTCGAGATCCGCGCGTCCGTCCACGAAGACGACGACGCTTTCCTGGCGCAGGTCCAGGTCCTGTCCGGACACGTCGATCAGGCGCTGTATCACCCGGATCTGCGGGAACTGCTCCTTCCGGCGTTGCGCGCGGACGTGACGATGCACGAAAACTACGTCCCCAGCACCACCGAGCCGCTCACGGTGCCGATCACGGCCTTGCGCGGCACCGGCGACGAACTGGTCTCCGCCGACGGCATCCGCGAGTGGGCCGAGTTCACCACCGCCGGCTTCGAGGCGGTCGAACTCCCCGGCGCGCACATGTACGTGGTCGATTCCGGGGAAGCCGTGATGAATCTGATCCAGAGCGCGATTCGTTCCGATAGCGTTGTGTGAGTACCTGATCGCTCGCCAACCGTGACCGCAGGAAGTGATGGGACCCATGAAATTTCGCACGATCGGCCTGAACCCGGATTCGCGGCGCGAAGTGAGCGCGCTGGCACTGGGTGCGATGCCGTTCGGCACCGGCGTCGACGAGGAGACGTCGTTCGCGATCCTCGACCGGTTCGTCGAGGCGGGCGGTTCGTTCGTCGACACCGCGAACAACTACGCCTTCTGGCACAACGGAACGCAGGGTGGCGAGAGTGAGGCGCTGCTCGGCCGGTGGCGCGCCGACCGCGGTATCGGCGGTGAGGTCACCATCGCCACCAAAATGGGCGCGCGGGCGAAAGCGCCGGGCATGAGCTTCGCCGACACCGGCAAGTTCGAGAACATCGAAGGCCTTTCCCCGAAGGCGATCAAGGAAGCCGTCGACCGCAGCCGGGAGAACCTCGGCGTCGACAAGCTCGACCTGCTGTACGCGCACGTCGAAGACCGGTCGATTCCGCTGGAAGAGACCGTCGAGGGTTTCGCGCAGGTCGTCGCCGACGGTTCGGTGGGTCTGCTGGGGGTGTGCAACCACTTCGCGTGGAAGGTCGAGCGCAGCCGTGCCCACGCCGCGGCGAAGGGGCTGCCGGGGTACGACGTGCTGCAGTACCAGCACACCTACCTGCGTCCCCGCACCGACCGGCCCGCCCGGCGTTCGCCGGAAGGTGCCAACGGGTTCGTCTCCGGCGAACTGCTCACCTATCTGACCGAGAACCCCGGTCTCTGGCTCGTCGCCTACTCGCCGCTGCTGGCCGGCGCGTACGTCCGCGAGGACAAACCGCTGGAGTTCGACTACGACCACCCCGGCACCCCGAACCGGCTCGCCGCGCTGCGCGAGGTCGCGAAGGAGATCGACGCGACGCTGAACCAGGTCGTGCTCGCGTGGCTGATCGGTGGCGACGTTCCGGTGATCCCGCTCGTCGGCGCTTCTTCGGTCGCCCAGCTGAACGAGAGCCTCGAAGCCGTCGACATCACGCTGACCGCCGAGCAGCGGGCGAAGCTGGACGCCGCCGCCTGACCCTCCACACCTGAGGGAGCAAGGGACCTTTGCTACCACTTCTCTCAACGTCGAGAGAAGTGGTAGCAAAGGTCCCTTGCTCTCTTTCCGGACTTCGGCCTGGGACAACCGTGTGGGTTTCGGGTCATTCAACGCACTGAAATCCACACGGTGGGGCCGGTGTCGCTACGCGGAGTGAGGGGTGTGTGGAAATAGGGACACTCAACGTCTCTATTTCCCCACACCCTCCTCGCCGTCCGCCCGGTCCCGCCTGGGCGGTAGCAAAGGTCCCTTGTTGTCGCCCGGGGCTTCGGGGCCTCGGCCGAGGACGTCGCGAAAGCCACTTTCGGGACGTCAGATGTCGTGAAAGTGGCTTTCGCGACATCCCGGGCTACTCAAGTGGTAGCAAAGGTCCCCTGCTCCCTTCCAGGCCGAATCGTCCCAGGAAGCGCCTGCCGGGTGCCATGATCGCCTTCCAACGGAAGGAGCCATCATGGCTGGAAACGTTCCCCCGGTCGCCGACGAGCGCGAAGGACTCCTCGCGTACCTCGAGCAGCAGCGCCACGTCCTGCGCATCGCCGCGCACGGCCTCACCGAAGAACAGGCCAGAGCCGTCCCGACCAGAAGCTCACTGAGCGTCGGCGGTCTGATCAAACACACCGCGCTCACCGAAGACGGCTGGATCGACATCCTCCTTCAGAAGCCCTCGAAGCCGATGGACGAGGCGATGAAGGAGTACGAAGCCGGCTACGTGATGGCTGACGGCGAGACACTCGAAGACGTCTTCGCGCGCTACGACGAAGTCGCCCGCCGCACCGCGGACGTCATCGCGGGTATCGCCGACCTCGGCCAGCCGGTCCCGGTGCCCAAGGGCGTGCCCTGGTACCCGAAGGACGTCGACGCGTGGTCGGTCCGCTGGGTGCTGCTCCACCTCATCGAGGAGACCGCGCGGCACGCCGGGCACGCCGACATCATCCGCGAGCACATCGACGGCGCGACGGCGATCCCGTTGATGGCCGCCGCGGAAGGCTGGCCGGAGACGCCTTGGCTCAAGCCCTGGTCGCCGGGTCAGAGCGACTAGAACCTAGAACAAGGTCGGTTCGTCCGCCAAAGCGCCTTCGATGACCAGCATCCGGCGCTTGGTGGCGACCCCTCCGCGCGCGGAGAAGCCGCCGTCCTTGCCGCCGGCGGCGAGGACGCGATGGCACGGCACGATGATCGGGACCGGGTTCCGGCCCATCGCCTGCCCCACGGCCTGCGCGCCGCCGGGCATGCCGAGGATGTTCGCGATGTCGCCGTAGGTCAGCGTCTTGCCCGCGGGGATCGTGCGGATGAATTCGTACACGCGGTGGTGGAAGCCCGGTACTCCTTCGTAATCGAGTTCGACACCGGTGAGGTCCGTGCGCTTGCCGTCCATCAACGAGACGATCCCGTCGATCGCGCGCTGGATCTCGTCCGGCGGGGTGGATTCGGTCGCCTGGGGAAGACGCGCGGTCAGTCGCGCCCTCGTCTTCTCTTCACTGCCCTCGGGGAGCTGGACCGCGATGACCCCGCGTTCGCTCCACGCGATGCCGCAGTCGCCGATCGCGGTGCCGAACACGAAGTAGCCCGGTGCCGTCATGAGCCCAGGGTACGAGAGCGGTCCGACAGTTTCGGATCGATCGCCAGGCCGCGGTGCCGCCGGACCCGTCGCTGCGGTAGGAGTATGGACATGAGCGACCTCGTGCTTGATCACCTCGTCTACGCCGGGCCGGACCTCGAAGAGGCCGTCGAGCGCGTCGCCGAGCTGACCGGCGTCACGCCGGTACGCGGCGGAAGGCATGTCGGTTTCGGTACGGCCAACTACCTGGCCGATCTGGGCGCCGGTGCCTACCTCGAGGTGGTCGGGCCCGATCCGGATCAGCCCGAGCACATCGGGCCGCGTCCGTTCGGCATCGACGAGCTGACCGCTCCCGCCCTGATCACCTGGGCGGCGCGGGTGGACGGCATCGACGAGGCGATCGCGGAGGCACGGCAACGCGGTTACGACCCGGGCGAAGCGTCCGAGATGTCGCGGACCACCGACGACGGCGAACTGCTGACCTGGCGTCTCACCGGTGCGGGCGGCCTCGACGGGCTCGCACCCTTCCTCATCGACTGGGGGAGCACCCCGCATCCGACGACGCGGGGGCTCCCGTCGATCCCGCTGCTCATGGTCACCGGCGTCCACCCCGAGCCGGCCGCGGTCGAAGCCGCGGTCCGCGCGCTCGGGATGGACATGCTCGTCCGGCGCGACGAGAAGCCCGGCCTGGTGGCCGTGCTGACGAACTCAGCCGGGAAGCAGGTCGCGCTGAGCTGAGCGGGTCACGACGGTGCCCTCCCGCCAGCCGTTGGTCATCGGCAGCCGCCGGTCCCGGCCGAACGCCTTGAACGTGATCTTGGTGCCCGGCGGGTACTGGCGGCGCTTGTATTCGGCCTTGTCGACCATCCGCACCACGCGGTCGATGGTCTCCGGCTCGAAGCCCGCGTCGACCAGGTCGACGTAGCCGCGGTCTCCCTCGATGTAGTCGTCGAGGATGTCGTCGAGCATCAGGTAGTCGGGCAGCGAGTCGCTGTCCAGCTGACCCGGGCGCAGCTCCGCCGACGGCGGTTTGGTGATCGAGTTCTCCGGGATCGGCGGGGTTTCGCCGTTCTTCTCGGCTTCCTTGTTGCGCCACTTGGCCAAGTGCCAGACGTGCGTCTTGAACAGGTCCTTGATCGGCGCGAAGGCCCCGACGGCGTCGCCGTAGATCGTCGAGTAGCCGACGGCGAGTTCGGTCTTGTTGCCGGTGGCGAGCACCAGGTGACCGTCCTGATTGGACAGCGCCATCAGCAGCATGCCGCGGACACGGGCCTGGATGTTCTCCTCGGCGAGCCCGGTCAGCTGCAGCTGCTCGACGTAGACCTTGACCATGTCCGCGATCGGTTCGACGCGATAGTGCGCGCCGATCCGGCGGGCGAGGTCTTCGGCGTCACCCTTCGAGTGCTCCGAGGAGTACTCCGAAGGCATCGAAACGCCGTAGACGTTGTCGCCGCCCAGCGCGTCGGCGGCCAGCGCCGCCACGACCGCCGAGTCGATACCGCCCGAGAACCCGAACGTCACCGACGAGAAACCGTTCTTGTGCACGTAGTCGCGCAGACCGACGACGAGCGCGTGCCACACCTCGGCTTCGTCCGACAGCGGCTCGCTGATCGCGGACTCGGTGCTCGGGGTGTACGCCGGGACCGGGTCTTCGCTGAGCACGCGGCGCTTGACCCGCAGGCCCTCGAACTCGCCTTCGGCGGTGTGACCACCGGCGACGAGGTCCGTGTCGACGACGAGCAGGTGCTCGACGAACTGCGGCGCGCGCGCCAGCAGCCTGCCGTCCGCGCCGACCACGATCGAGTCGCCGTCGAAGACGAGGTCGTCCTGACCGCCGATCTGGTTCGTGTACACCAGCGGTGCCCCGGCCTCGGCCGCGCGGCGGGCGATGAGCGGCAGCCGGATGTCGTCCTTCGCGCGCTCGTAGGGCGAAGCGTTGGGCGCGACCACGAGGTCCACCCCGGCCTTGCCCAGCGCGGAGATCGGGCCGCCGTCCTGCCAGACGTCCTCGCAGATCACCATGCCGACGTCGACGCCGTGGAAGCGGACGATCTCGAGCTCCTGGCCCGGCTTGAACCAGCGGTGCTCGTCGAAGACGCCGTAGTTGGGCAGGTGGTGCTTGAACTGGCGTGCGACCACTTCGCCGCGGTACAGCGCGGCGGCCGCGTCGCGCGGGCCGGTCTCGTCCAGGTCGAGGTACCCGATGTAGGTGAGCACCTCGCCACAGCCGGCTTCTTCGAGCCGCCGGGCGAGCGCCTCGACCATCTGCTTCGAGGCGGACGCGAAGGTCGGGCGGAGGGAGAGGTCCTCGACGGGGTAACCGGTGAGGGACATCTCCGGGAAGACGACGATGTGGGCGCCTGCTTCGGCGGCCTTGCGAGTCCACTCGACGGTGAGCTCGGCGTTGCCTTCGAGGTCGCCGACGGTGGTGTTGACCTGGGCCAGTGCGATGCGCAGTTGCGGCATGCCGACATTCTCACCCACCGGCGTCCGCGGGGACGACCGGATGTGCCGAATCGCCCACCCGGGTGCGGCCGGCGCGAAAAGAGAGCGGGGGACCTTTGCTACCGCTCTCCAAAAGAGAGTGGACAGCAAAGGTCCCCCGCTCCCCGCGCGCTACTTGCGCTTGATCATGCTCCGCACCTTCTTGATGGTCTGCTCGAAGTCGGAGTCGAACGGGTTGTCGTGCACCAGGTACGTCCACGTCGTGTTCGCCCGCCGCACCCCCGCGTCGCCGAGGTCGATCCCGTTGTCGGTGATCTCGGCCTCTTCGAGCGTCTTCGCCGCCCGCTCGGCCGCCTCCGGGATGATCTTGTGGAACTCGGGGATCGCCGCGCGGTGGAACTCGTCGATCGGCGTCTCCCGCGCCAGCGCCCGCAGGTGGATGCTCTCCCGCACGTCGGTCAGGAACGCCAGGTGGTCCGACCACAGCTGGTCGATGTGGAACAGCAGCACCTCACGGCACAGCTGCTCGACGCGGGCCTCGTCGTCGACCTTCTCCGAAAGCTCCTTGAACTTCTCCGGGTGCGCCTTCTCCAGGATCTCCGCCGCGTGCGCCGTCCGCAGCACCTTGTCCCGGTGCTCCAGCAGCTCACCGCGCTGCCGCTCGATCAGTCGCGTGTAGCGCCAGGTGTTCCGGTGGATCTCCAGGTCGACACCCTCGGCGACGCGCTGCGCGTGGTTGATCTGCCGCAACGCCGCCGGGTCGACGATCTCGCCGCTGCCCACGTCCGAGCTGATGCCCTCGGGGATGTCCGGCGCGTTCGACAGCACGAGCTCGTCGTTCAGGCTGGCGAAGAACACCGCGCTGCCCGGGTCACCCTGCCGCCCGGACCGGCCGCGCAGCTGGCCGTCCAGCCTGCTCGACGGGTAGCGGGCGGTGCCGATCACGTGCAGGCCGCCCAGCTCGACGACCTCGTCGCGCCCTTCGCCGTCCTTGCCGCCCAGCCGGATGTCGGTGCCTCGACCGGCCATCTGGGTCGAGACGGTGACCGCGCCCTTCTTGCCGGCGTCGGCGATGATCGCGGCCTCCTCGGCGTCGTTGCGCGCGTTGAGCACGACGCATTCGAGGTCGACCTTCGCCAGCTTCTCGGCCAGCTCTTCGGATTCGGCGACGTCCTGGGTGCCGACGAGGATCGGCCGCCCGGTCTCGTGCACCCGCCGGATCTCCTCCTCGATCGCGCGCAGCTTCTGCGACGGCGACCCGAAGATCCGGTCTTCCTGGTCTTCACGGATGTTCGGCGTGTTCGGCGGGATGACCGCGACCTCGAGCTTGTAGAACTCGCGCAGCTGCTCGGCGACCGCGACCGCGGTACCGGTCATACCCGCGACCTCGGGGTAGCGCGCCAGCAGCGCCTGCACGGTGATCGAGTCGAGGATCTCGCCCCGGTCGGTCGCCTTGACCTGCTCCTTCGCTTCGACGGCGGCCTGGAGGCCGTCCGGCCAGCGCTGGAGTTCGGCGACGCGGCCGCGCGCGGCGTTGATCAGCTGCACCTTGCCGTCGCGCACGAGGTAGTCGACGTCGCGGGTGAGCAGCGCGTGCGCGTGCAGCGCCACGTTCACCGCGGGCAGCCTGTCCGAGCCTGTCTCGTCGTAGAGGTTGATGTCGTCGCCGAGGGCCTTCTCGACCACCGAAGCGCCGGCCTTGGTCAGCCAGGCGTTGCGGCCGTCGGCGTCGGTCTCGTAGTGGAGCCCGAGCCGCAGCCGCCGGACGATGTTCGCGACCTCTTCGTCGGCGTCGGTGTGGTCGATCGATCCGGCCATCACCAGCGGCACGCGGGCCTCGTCGACCAGCACGGAGTCCGCCTCGTCGACGATCGCCACCTCCGGCTCGCGCTGGACGAGGTCTTCTTCGCGCGTCACCAGGCGGTCGCGCAGCACGTCGAAGCCGATCTCGCTGACGGCGCCGTACGTGACCTCCTTCGCGTACGCCTCGCGGCGCTCGTCGCGGGAGTGCGCGGGCTCGACCCAGCCGACGGAGACGCCGAGCAGGGCGTAGATCGGGCCCATCCACTCCGCGTCACGACGGGCGAGGTAGTCGTTCACCGTGACGACGTGGACGTGCTTCCCGCGCAGGGCGTATCCGGCGCCGGCCAGCGCACCCGCCAGCGTCTTGCCCTCACCGGTCTCCATCTGCACGATATGCCCGCTGAGCAGGCCCATCGTGCCCAGCAACTGGACATCGAAGGCACGCTCGCCGAGCGCCCGCCGCGCGGCCTCGCGACCGAGCGCGCAGACCTCGATCAGCTGTTCGTTGCCGAAGGAAGCGGCTTCCCGAAGCTTGCCGGCCCGCTCTGTCAGCTCCTCGTCGGAGAGCTTCTCCAACTCGGGCTCGAGCTTCTCGATGGCCGGCAGCAGCGCTTCGTAGCGGGTCAGCTCGACGCTGCCCGGCCGCTGGATGATCCGGCGCAGCTTCTTGCCCACCCGGCTGATCAGTGCTGCCACCCCTGTGCTCCCGTCTGCTCTTCTGCCGTCCGCACCCGTATCACCAACGCAGTGGTGGTGCGGCCGAGTTCCACGGCCGATGGCACGATCCAACCGTGTCCACTCATGTCAGCGCCAGGTCCCGTGCCCGCCGATTCGCCGCGATCACGCTGTCCGGCCTGCTCGCGGTCACCGTCGCCGCGTGCTCGTCGGGAGAGGGTAGAACCCAGCCGCCGCCTCCGGCCACCGAGTCGCACGCTCCGACCGGACCGGTGCCCGCCGGACTCGAGAAGTTCTACGGACAGAGCCTGACCTGGGCCGACTGTGCACCCTACGCGACATCCGATGACGCGAAAGCGGCGTTTCGAGTGAAGGACGCACAGTGCGCCCGGCTCACCGTCCCGCTCGACTACGCGAAGCCCGAAGGCGACTCGATCACGCTCGGCCTGCTGCGCCGGAAGGCGCTGGATACCGACGAAAGGATTGGGGCGCTCGTGGTCAACCCCGGCGGCCCCGGCGCCTCCGGGATGCAGGCCGCGGCCGGTCTCGCCTCCCGGACGGCGACGAACGAGCTGGGCAAGCGCTTCGACATGGTCGGTTTCGACCCGCGCGGCATCGGCGCGAGCCAGCCGCAGGTCCGCTGCCTGACCGACGCCGAACGCGACGCGGACCGCGCGGACGACAGCGAGACCGACGGCTCACCCGAGGGGGTGAAAAAGCAGGAGGCCGAGTCGCAGGACTTCGCGGCGAAGTGTGCCGAGCGGACCGAACACGGCCCCGCGATGCTCGCGAATCTCGGCACGCGTGACGTCGTCAAGGACATGGACATCCTGCGATCGGTCCTCGGCGAGCCGAAGCTGAACTACCTCGGCTACTCCTACGGGACGCGGATCGGGTCCGCCTATGCCGAGGCGTTCCCGGCGAACGTCCGCGCGCTGGTGCTCGACGGGGCCGTCGACCCGGAGCAGGACGCGGTGGAGTCGCTGGTCGCGCAGGGACAGGGTTTCGGCAAGGCGTTCGGGGAGTTCTCGAACTGGTGCGCCGCGCGTGAGGACTGCGCCCTGGGGCGCGACGCCGCCGGCGCGACGAAGGCGTTCCAGGACCTGGTGCGCCCCCTGATCGACTTCCCGGTGCCGGTCAGCGACGGCCGGAAACTGTCGTACGAGGACGCGACGACGGGCGTGATACAGGCCCTCTATCAGGAAGATCTCTGGGAACCGCTGAACACCGCGCTCAACGACCTGAAACGCCAGCGCGGCGACGGCCTCGAAAAACTGGCCGACCTCTACAACGAGCGCGGCGCCGACGGTCGCTACGGGACGACGCAGGACGCCTTCGTCGCGATCCGCTGTGTCGACGACCCCCGGGTCACCGATCCGGCGAAGATCCTCGACGCGCAGAAGCGGTACGCGCAGGCGGCGCCGTTCCTCGACGACGGCAAGCCGGACGGAGCCGCGCGTGACTCCTGCGCCTTCTGGCCCGTGCCGAACACCTCGGAACCGCATCAGCCGAACGTCGAGGGCCTGCCGAAGACGCTGGTCATCTCGACCACGAACGACCCGGCGACCCCGTATCAGGCGGGCGTCAACCTCGCGAAAGCGATCAAGGGAGCTTTGCTCACGTTCGAGGGGAACCAGCACACGGTGTTCCTCCAGGGCGTGTCGTGCGTCGACCGGATCGGCATCGACTACCTGGTGAACGGCGCCCTGCCGGACGAGGGCACGCGCTGCGCCGCCAAGTAACGAGTTCGGCGCGAAGGGCCTTGAGCGGCCGGGACGCTGCGAAGATCGCGAGATGAGCCTTCGCCGCGTTCCGGCCGTGCTCGTCGTCGCCGTGCTGGTCGCCTCCTGCACGACGCAGCAGCCACAGCCCGCGCCGTCGGCATCGCCGACCACCACTGCGTCGCCGACTCCGGACCCGAAGGCACTCGAGAAGTTCAGCAAGCAGAAGCTGGCGTGGGGCGCGTGCGCGTCGTTCAAGGACAAGGCGTTCGACTGCGCGAAGCTCACCGTGCCGCTCGACTATTTGAAGCCGGACGGCGACACGATCTCGATCGGCGTCCTCCGGCACAAGACGAAGAGCCCCGGCAGGCGGATCGGCTCCCTCGTGCTCAATCCGGGTGGCCCCGGCGGCTCGGGTGTCTCGGCCGCGGCGCGGATCGCGAAGTCCCGGCCCGCGGCGGCGCTGGCCGAGCGTTTCGACATCGTCGGATTCGATCCGCGTGGGGTCGGGACCAGCGAGCCGAAGCTCGTCTGCCTCACCGATGCCGAACGCGACGCGGACCGCGCGGAAGATTCGGAAAGCGACTCGACGCCCGCCGGGATCGCGAAGCAGCTCGCCGATGCCAGGGCGTACGCCGCGAAGTGCGCCGAGCGCACGAAGCACGGCACAGAGCTTCTCGCCAACATCGGGACCAGGGACGTTGTCCGCGATCTCGACGTCCTGCGCTCGGCCCTCGGCGACGAAAAGCTCACCTACCTGGGCTTTTCGTACGGAACGCAGATCGGGACCGCCTATGCCGAGGCATATCCGGACAAGGTGCGGGCGCTGCTCCTCGACGGCGCGGTGGATCCCGAACTCGACACCGCCGAATCGCTGGTCACGCAAATGGCGGGGTTCCAGAACACGTTCGCCGAATTCGGCAAATGGTGCGTGGCTCGCCCGGATTGCGCGCTCGGCCGTGACGCGGACGCGGTGACGAAGGCGTTCCAGGACCTGGTCCAGCCGCTGATCGCCGACCCGGTGCCCGCGGGGAACCGCAAGCTCTCGTTCGAGGACGCCATCACCGGCACCAGTGCCGCGCTGTACTCGCAGGACGCGTGGAAATTCCTCAACGACGGTTTCGCCGAGCTCAAGCGGGGAAGTGGCAAGACGCTGGTCGCGCTCGCCGACAACTACTACGGCCGCGAGCCGGACGGCCGGTACACCGGCATCCTCGACGTGTACTTCGCCGTCCGTTGCGTCGACAGTGCGCGGATCGCCGACAGACGCGTCATCGACGACGCTCACCAGCGGATGCTTCAGGGCGCGCCGTTCCTGACCGGCGGCACCCCGGACATGAGCGAGCTGGACATCTGCTCGGTGTGGCCGGTGCCCGCGACATCGGAGGTGCACAAGCCGGATGTCGACGGCCTGCCGCGGCCGCTGATCATCTCGACCACTGACGACCCGGCGACCCCGTATGCGTCCGGTGTGAACCTGGCGAGGGACCTCAAGGGAGCTTTGCTCACGTTCGAGGGCGCGCAGCACACTGTGTTCCTCGACGGCAACGAGTGCGTCGACAGCGCCGGTCTCGCCTACCTGATCGATGGCGAACTGCCCGCCCCCGACACCCGCTGCCCCTAGCGGGGGAGCAAGGGACCTTTGCTACCACCGACGCCGCTGACCAGGCATTTCCCGCCCAAAAGGGAGCAGGGGACCTTTGCTACCGCCCGGCCCCGACCACCACCGCGTTATGCCTGGTCAACGCCAGCTCCAGCATCACCGCGAACTCCTCCGGCTTCGTCGGCGGCACCTGCAACCACACCCGCACCAGCCGCCGCGGCTCGTCCCGCGAAATCCACAGCTTCACGAACACGTCGGACTTGATCTCCGGCACGATCCCGCCGATCACCGCGGCCGGCACCTTCGCGGCGATCCGGAACGAATCGGTGTCCTGCACCCGCTCCCACCGCTCGCCCCGCAACTCGGTCGCCCCGGTCAGCAGCCGCCGAAGCCCACCTTCAGGCCCGAGCATCGCTTCAGGCGTGTACGGCGGCGAAGCGGCAATCACCCGCTCCCCACCGGGCCCGCTGAGCGTGATCT
This sequence comes from Amycolatopsis sp. MJM2582, assembly GCF_000754115.1. Taxonomy (NCBI): domain Bacteria; kingdom Bacillati; phylum Actinomycetota; class Actinomycetes; order Pseudonocardiales; family Pseudonocardiaceae; genus Amycolatopsis; species Amycolatopsis sp. MJM2582. The sequence continues at coordinate 5,022 of NZ_JPLW01000001.1, read as the reverse complement.
CCGAGCCGGACAGCCGGTAGTCGACCTTCACCCGTTCGAAGTCGTCCTGCAGATCGGCCTTGCCGACCGCGCCACCCTCGAGGCTGACTTCGCCGTTGAGCCCGCGCACCGGCAACCCGGTGACGACACCGTTCACCCCGAGCGTGAACCGCACGCTGCGCAACGAGACGAGGGAGTCGGCCGCCGCGCTCACGTAGTCCTGGGCAGGCGGCAGCTGGGGAGACCCCGCGCAGCCGCCGATGAGCCCGACCGTGAGCAGCAGCGCCGGCACGAGGTGACGGCAGCGCATGGCCAGAGCCTATGGCCATGGCCCGAATCTTGCGCACAGTGTCCTTCCGGCCGCTTTCGCCGAACGTCGCCGCCGATGACGCTGTATCCGTGCAAACCGAGACCCGTCTCCACCGCGCGTGGTTCGTCGCCGCCGCCGCGTTCATCGCCCTGCTCGCCGCCGCCGGCTTCCGCGCGGCCCCCGGCGTGCTCATAGACCCGCTTCACAACGAATTCGGCTGGTCACGCGCGACAATCGCGTCAGCCGTCTCCGTGAACCTCGTCCTTTACGGACTCTTCTCGCCCTTCGCCGCGGCTCTCATGGAGCGCTTCGGCATGCGACGCGTCGCCTCGACGGCGTTGTTCGTCGTCGCGATCGGCGCGGGCGGCACGGTGTTCATGAACGCGAGCTGGCAGCTCATCCTCTGCTGGGGCGTCCTGGTCGGCGTCGGCACCGGCTCGATGGCGATGAGTTTCGCCGCCACGGTCGCCGCCCGCTGGTTCGTCCGCAGCCGCGGCGTCGTCACCGGCGTTCTCACCGCGGCGGGCGCCACCGGCCAGCTGATCTTCCTGCCGATCGTGGCGAACCTCGCCGTCGACGAGGGCTGGCGGACGGCGTCGCTCGTCATCGCCATCGCCGCGCTGGCCGTCGTTCCCGTCGTTCTCCTGGTGGTCCGCGATCACCCGTCCGACGTCGGAACGACCGCCTACGGAGCGGAGCCAGGCGAAGTCGCTCCCGTCGCCCGCACAGGTGGTTCCGCCCGCCGCGCGCTGTCGGTTCTCGGCTCGGCGGCACGCACGAGGACGTTCTGGCTGCTCGCCGTCGGCTTCGCGATCTGCGGCGCGACGACGAACGGCCTGGTCAGCACGCACTTCGTGCCCGCGGCGCACGACCACGGCATGCCGCAGACGACGGCCGCCGGTCTGCTCGCCCTCGTCGGCATCTTCGACGTCGCCGGCACGATCGCCTCGGGCTGGCTCACCGACCGCGTCGATCCCCGGATCCTGCTCGGCGTCTACTACGCCCTTCGCGGCGTTTCGCTCGCTCTGCTCCCGCAACTGCTGAGCGGAACGGTGGAACCGAGCATGTGGGCGTTCATCGTCTTCTACGGCCTCGACTGGGTGGCGACGGTTCCGCCCACCGTCGCGCTCTGTGTCCGGCAATACGGCGCCGCCGGGCCGATCGTCTTCGGCTGGGTCTTCGCCAGCCACCAGCTGGGAGCCGGTCTCGCGGCCTTCGGCGCCGGCGCGATCCGCGACGCGTCGGGCAGCTACGCGCTCGCTTGGTACATCGCCGCGAGTCTCGCCGTGCTCGCTTCGGTCGCTTCGCTGTCGATCACCAAGGCGGCCAAGCCCGAGCCGGTCCTCGTGGGGTGATCCACCACTTCCGGTCGATCGGCGCGTCGCGAAACATGTCGTTAACACGTTCTCGTTAGGGTGCGGCCATGGATCGCCAGCAGGAGTTCGTGCTCCGTACCTTGGAAGAGCGCGACATCCGTTTCGTCAGGCTCTGGTTCACGGATGTGCTGGGGTTTCTCAAGTCCGTCGCGGTGGCGCCGGCCGAGCTCGAAGGCGCCTTCAGCGAAGGCATCGGCTTCGACGGATCAGCCATCGAAGGATTCGCGCGCGTCTACGAGTCGGACATGGTCGCTAAGCCCGACCCCGCCACGTTCCAGGTCCTTCCCTGGGAGACCCCGGACGGCGGTCCGTACTCGGCGCGCATGTTCTGCGACATCGCGATGCCGGACGGCTCCCCGTCCTGGGCGGATCCCCGGCACGTCCTGCGCAGGCAGCTCTCGAAGGCGGGCGAAGCAGGCTTCACCTGCTACGTCCACCCTGAAATCGAGTTCTTCCTGCTCTCGAACCTGCCGGACGACGGCAGCGAGCCCGAGCCCGCGGACAACGGCGGCTACTTCGACCAGGCCAGCCACGCGACCGCGACACACTTCCGCCGCCACGCCATCGAGACACTCGAAGCGATGGGGATCTCGGTCGAGTTCAGCCACCATGAGGGCGCGCCCGGCCAACAGGAGATCGACCTCCGGTACGCCGACGCGCTGACCATGGCCGACAACGTGATGACCTTCCGTTACGTGGTCAAGGAGGTCGCGCTCACCCAGGGGGTCCGCGCGACCTTCATGCCGAAACCCTTCACCGACCAGCCGGGTTCCGGCATGCACACCCACGTGAGCCTGTTCGAGGGCGATCGCAACGCCTTCTACGACGCGGAAGACCCGTACGAGTTGTCCGCGACGGGCAAGGCCTTCGTGGCGGGGCTGCTGCACCACGCGAAGGAGATCTCGGCGGTCACCAACCAGTGGGTGAACTCCTACAAGCGGCTGATCAGCGGCAGCGAGGCCCCGACCACCGTTTCGTGGGGCCGCGCCAACCGCTCCGCACTGGTCAGGGTGCCGATGTACTCGCCGGGCAAGGCGTCGTCACGCCGCGTGGAGATCCGCACGCTCGACTCCGCGTGCAACCCCTATCTGGCGTACTCGGTCATCCTGGCCGCCGGTCTCAAGGGCATCGAGAAGGGCTACGAGCTCCCGCCGCCCGCCGAGGACAACATCTGGCAGCTGTCGGACGCCGAGCGCCGTGCGGCCGGATACGCCCAGCTCCCGCAGAACCTCGGGGAGGCACTGGCGGAGATGGAAAAATCGGAACTTCTGCCCGAAGCGCTCGGAGAGCACGTTTACGACTTCTTCCTTCGCAACAAACGTGTTGAATGGGATAACTACCGCAGCGCGGTGACCCCGTACGAGCTGCGGACCCTGCTTCCGGTTCTCTAGACGAAGGAGACCTGATGGTGCGGCGGCCGGTGTTCGGAGTTCTGACGGCGCTGGTCGCCGCGACCATCGCGGCGAGTGCCGCACCAGCGGCATCGGCCGCCGGAAAAGCACTCGATCTCGACGCCGCCGACATCCCCGCGCTCCAGGCCCGGATGTCCTCCGGTCGGCTGACCGCGGTCGGCCTGACCTCGGCCTATCTCGACCGCATCCACAAGGTCGACCGGAAGGTGAACGCGGTCATCGCGGTCAATCCGGCCGCGATCGCGCAAGCCGCGGAGAGCGACGTCCGGCGCCGCGCCGGCAAGACGCGCGGACCGCTGGACGGCATCCCGGTCCTGGTGAAGGACAACGTCGACACCCGCTCCCAGCAGACGACGGCGGGGTCGCGCGCCCTGCGCAGCAAACCCGCGAAGGACGCGACACTGATCCGCCGCCTGCGCGACGCGGGCGCGGTCGTCCTCGGCAAGGCGAACCTGTCCGAGTGGGCGAACTTCCGCGCCGCCAAACCCACTTCCGGGTGGTCGGGCGTCGGTGGGCAGACGAACAACCCGTACGTGCTCGACCGCAACCCGTGTGGGTCGTCCGCCGGATCCGCCGCGGGTGTGGCCGCGTCACTCGCCCAGGTGGCGGTCGGCAGTGAGACCGACGGCTCGATCGTCTGCCCGGCCGGGATGACCTCGACCGTGGGCCACAAACCGAGCCTCGGCCTGGTCAGCCGCACCGGCGTGGTGCCGATCTCGGCCGAACAGGACACCGCCGGCCCGATGGCCAGGCACGTCGTCGACGTCGCGCTGACCCTGTCCGCGCTCCAAGGCCGCGACCCGAGCGACCCCGCCACCGGCACGTACCCGCCGAACCAGCCGACCGACTACGCCGCGCACCTGCGGCCCGGCGTGCTGAAGGGCTCCCGGATCGGGCTCTGGCGCCTGCCGGTCCTCGGCCCGGACGTCGAAGCGGTGATGACGAAGACCAAGAACTCGCTGGTCAAAGCAGGCGCCGAGGTCGTCGAAGTGACACCGCCGTACCAGGCCAGGCTCGGCGAACTGGAGTTCCCGGCCCTGCTCACCGAGTTCCACCGCGACATCGATCGCTACCTGGCCACGCGCCCCGAAGGTCCGCGCGACCTCGCCGCGCTGATCGCCTACAACCGGTCCGACCCGCTGGAGCAGACCTGCTTCGCCGGACAGGAACTCTTCGAACAGGCACTCGCCGCGCCCGGCCCGTCCGACCCCACCTACCAGGCGAACCGCCGCGAACTGACCGATCTGGCGAGACGCTCGATCGACGAGACCCTCGCGAAGTACCGCCTCGACGCCATCGCCGCGCCCACGAACCCGCCCGCTTGGAAGACCGACTGCAAGACCGGCGACAACGACGTGATCCCGTCGTCGACGCCGGCCGCGGTCTCCGGCTATCCCGCGGTGACCGTGCCCGCCGGTTTCGTCGGCGAGCTCCCGGTCGGGATTTCGTTCATGGCGGGGCAGTGGTCGGACGCCCGAGTGCTCGCCTACGCGGCCGACTTCGAACGCGTCGTCCCCGCCCGCAAACCGCCTCGCTACCTGAAGACCGTCGGATGACGGGGGTTTGTACCGGCTGACCTGCGGCGATGTCGTTAAGTGACCCCCCTGTTTTCGGGGGGTTCCGGGGCATGTAATCTTCTCTTCGTCGCCAGGAACACCGGGCCGCCGGGGCCGAAAGCCCCGAGGTCAGGAACCAGGGCCGAGCGGGTTGACACCGCGAACCGGACCAGGTAACGTTCAGCGTCGGCCCACGAGCGGCCGCCGACCCCCTACGACTAAGACCGTAGGATTCGGCATGCTCGACCAAAAAGCTTGCGAATATCGCTTTGAAACAAAGCGTGTTGCTTGAGAACTCAACAGTGTGCTAGTGAACTAAGCCAGTAGAGCTTATATATGAACCTCGTTTGAGGTTCCTTTGAGAGCATTAAATTGCCTCGATCAAATTT